>CAVZZH010000043.1:0-13347 GCA_963779695.1 uncultured Solirubrobacterales bacterium | reverse complement strand
GGTCGCCGACACGATCGCCAAGGCGATCACCGCGTCACGACCCAGGACCGCTACCCGGTCACCGCGAGCGCCCACCTGATGATCAATCAGCGCAAGTTCACCCCGGACCGGCTCTGGGATCTGATGATGCGCGCCCAGTTCCCGACGCCGAAGCGCTGAGGTCACGACAAGACGGGCGCCGGCCCCACCCGTCTGGACTAGACGGTCTAGTACTGCGACGAGCGCTTGGTGGATTGTGCACGACAGTTGTGCACAAGACGCCACGCGCTCCGATTAGGATCGCGCCACCCCCAACGATCTGAGGAGCGAACCGTGGCGGAGATTGCCGGACGGCGGATGACGGCCGAGATCGAGGGCGACTTCGTCGTCTTTCTCATCGGCGCGACGCTCAACAGCAAGCTGCACCTCCTGCGCAGCTTCATGGATCTCGGCGGGCGCCGTGGGATGAGCACATGCTCGACTATCTCGTCGAGCACCCGGAGAAGGGGCTGCTCGCCTACGAGATGGGATTTCCCACGATCGTCCAGTACTGGCGATCGTTCGAGCATCTCGAGGCGTTCGCCAAGGACAAGGACGATCCGCACCTCGAGGTGTGGCGCAACTACTGGCGCCGTGTCGGGCGCAGCGGCCGAACCGGGATCTGGCACGAGACGTTCCTCGTGCGGGCCGGCGAGTACGAGGCGGTCTACGGCAACACGCGGGCGCGCGGCCTCGGCAAGGCGGGGCGGCTCGTCCCGGTCGCCGAATCCTCAAGCGCGCGCGAGCGGCTGAAGGCGATGACGACCGCCTAGACCAACGCCGCTTCGATCGCCGCGCGCAACTCGTCGGCATCGGCGGCGACGACGTCGGCGCCCGCCAGCTCCTCGGCTCCGAACGGCCCAGTCGCGACAGCGAAGCACCGCAGATCGTCGGCGCGAGCGCACGCGATGTCGCGCGGCGTGTCGCCGATGACGATCGTCTGC
Source organism: uncultured Solirubrobacterales bacterium (assembly GCA_963779695.1). Lineage (GTDB taxonomy): Bacteria > Actinomycetota > Thermoleophilia > Solirubrobacterales > Solirubrobacteraceae > Palsa-465. The sequence goes on along the minus strand of CAVZZH010000043.1, from coordinate 12,385 downwards.
GAGCGCGGATAGGGCCGGCCCCGCTCGCCGGCGCGGCGCCGCGCGATCGTCGGGAGCGCGCTCCGGTCCTCGTGGTCCGAGCCGAAGCCACCGAGCCCGGACGGGAACACCGCCCCGAGACCGGCGCGGCTCAGCTTGCGCCGGGCGACACATTCGTAGTTGCCGGTGACGAGCCCGAGCGTCACCCCGTCGAGCGAGCCGAGCCACTCGAGCAGCGAGTTGATGCCCGGCAGGACGGTGTGCGACAGATCGTCGGTGGCCCGCTGCGTGTACTCCCGGCAGCACGCCTCCCGCACGAGGTCGGCGCGGTCATCGATCCGCTCCGCCGAGACGCCGGCGCAGAGCAGGAGCGCCCGCGCGATCTCCCCGTCGGTCCGTCCCGCGGGCGCGACCGGCCAGCGAGCCTTGGTCGCGTCGACGCCATGCACCTCGCGCAGGGCGGCATGGAGGGCATCGCGGTGGGCGTCAGTGGCGCCGGCGACGAGCGTGCCGTCGATATCGAACAGAAACAGCACGCTGGACGTGCCTCAGCGTTCGAACGAGGTATCGCTCGCCAGCCGGGTGGCGAAGGCGGCGATCAGCCGGGCCGCCGCGTCGACGTCGCCGAGCGACACGAGTTCGACCGGCGAGTGCATGTAGCGCAGTGGCACCGAGATGAGTCCGGTCGGGATGCCGGTGCGGCTGAGGTGGATCGCGTCGGCGTCGGTGCCGGTGCCACGGCCGAGCGACTCGACGGTGAACGGGATCTTCTCCGCCTCGGCGGCTTCGTGGAGCAACTCGAACACCAGCGGGTGCAATGTCGTCCCCCGCGCGATCACCGGTCCGCTGCCGAACTCATGTTTGGTGATCTCGCCGAGCTCGACCCCAGGCTGGTCGGTCGCGAACGTCACGTCGACCGCGATCGCCACATCGGGCCGGTGGCGGTAGGCCGAGGTCCGGGAACCGGCGAATGTCGTCTCTTCCTGGGCGACCGCGAGCGCGATCACATCGCCCGCCGCGCGACCGGCTTCGGCGACAAGCCGGGCGGCCTCGGCGGCGACGTAGCAACCAACGCGATTGTCGAGCGAACGCGAGACGATCCGGTCGTGGCGCAGCTCGATCGGCGCGACATCGATGACGGCGACGTCGCCGATCCTCACCACCTCACGTGACTCATCGGCGTCCTTGGTCCCGATGTCGATGTGGAGGTCCTTGAGCTCGGGCACCTTCTTGCGAGCCTCGTCCTTGAGCAGGTGAATCGGCTGGCGGGCGATGACGCCGCGGACGGGACCGGTGCGCGTGCTGATCGACACTCGCTGGCCGACGAGCACGACCGGATCCCAGCCGCCGACCTGACCGAACTTGAGAAAGCCGTTGTCGTCGACGTGAGAGATGTGAAGGCCGATCTCGTCGATATGCCCGACGATCGCCACGGAGCGGCCGTCAGCGCTTCCCCGGACGCGGGCGAACGACGACCCGACGACATCCCCGCCGACCTCGTCGGCGAACGTCGCGCAGTGCTCGCGCCAGACGGCGGCCGGCCCGGTCTCGTGTCCGGACGGGCCGGCGGTGCTGATCAGCTTCTGGAAGAACTCAGGTATGGCCACGCGCCAAATCTAGCTGGCGGGCGACCCTGGCGTCGGTCACCCACCGCCGCCCACCTTGCTGAGCGGACCGGGACCGACGATGTGCTGCACGGGCAGCGCCGGCCCGACCCGGAGGTGTAGCGACTGGGCGATCACGAGCGCCAGCGCCGGATGGGTGTAGTACGCCCGGCCGCCGACGCCGACCTTCTTGCACGTGTAGTACACGACGAGCGGAACCTGACTGGCTTGGACGAACTGGGCGACGTCGAGACCTGCCGGACCGTCGAATCCGTTCGGCTGGTAGGTCTTGGTGTGCCGGTTGTAGAGGAACGTCTGCGTCGTCGTCGTGAGGACTGTGGCGGAACCGTTCGGCGGGCCGGACAGCAATGAACACGTCACGTTGAACGTTCTCCGGGGACCGTACGCGATCGCCTGCTCCCGTTCGATCGTCCCCTCGAACGCATAGTTGCCGCGCGTGGTCACGGTGCTCGAGATCGTGAAGCCGTTCGTGTACTTGGCCGGTCCGAACGCGACGGCCTGCGTCGCGGACGCCCCCGCAGCGCCGTTCGCCCCGGGCGACCCCGGAGGCCCGGGCGGCCCCTGCTTGTCCCACTGCACGGTCGTATCACCAGCCGCACAGCTCCCGGAGGCGCTGTACATGAGGGTGTTGCCGCTTGCCGGCGTCAGGCACGCGGTCACTACGTTCGAATCCGTCGCCCGGCTCGCCGCCCAGCCGATTCCGGCGGCGCCGAGCGCAAACGCACACAGGCCGACTCCGATCCAGACTCGCGACCGCCAAGACCCCGCTGTACGGAACATGCGTGACAAGAGAAACCTCCTCGCGTGGACGAGGAGGGATTCTCTGCCTATCGGATGCGCCCGGCAATATCGGCCGGGTCTCAACCTGCTCTCAGTCGCGCGCGAGCAGACCCCGGAGCACGAACTGCAGGATCCCGCCGTGGCGGTAGTACTGCTGCTCCTTCGGCGTGTCGATCCGGACCCGGACGGTGAACTCCTTGTCGTCGGCCTTGACCGTCACTTCCCGGGGAATCTCGTCGAGATCGGCGAGGCCGGCGATCGTGAACGTCTCCTTGCCGGTCAGCCCGAGTGACTCGGCCGACTCGCCGTCGGCGAACTGAAGCGGCAGCACGCCCATCCCGACGAGGTTCGAGCGGTGGATCCGCTCAAAGCTCTCCGCGATCACCGCGCGCACGCCGAGCAGCCGCGTGCCCTTCGCTGCCCAGTCGCGCGAGGAGCCAGAGCCGTACTCCTTGCCGGCGAGCACGACGAGCGGCACGCCAGCATCGATGTACTTCATCGCGGCGTCGTAGATCGGCATCTGCTCCTCGCCGCCGTCGCCGAAGTACACCGTGACGCCACCCTCTGTGCCGCGGAGCCAGTTGGTTGCGCAGACGAATGTTCGCGAACGTGCCGCGCATCATCACCTCGTGGTTGCCGCGCCGCGACCCGTACGAGTTGAACTCCTTCGGCACAACGCCGTGCTCCATCAGGTAGGCACCCGCCGGACTGTCACGCTTGATCGACCCGGCGGGGGAGATGTGGTCCGTGGTCACGCTGTCGCCGAGCCGCGCCAACACCCGCGCGCCCTCGACGTCGGTGATCGGCGTCGGCTCCGTCGGCAGGTCGACGAAGAACGGCGGCTGACGCACGTACGTCGAGTCATCGGCCCACGCGAACCGCTCCCCGCTCGGCACCTCGAGTGAGTTCCATCGCTCGTCGCCGTCGAACACCTCGCCGTAGCTCTTGTGGAACATGTCCGACTGCACCGCCTCGCCGACCATCTCCGCGACCTCGGCCGCGCTCGGCCAGATGTCCTTCAGATACACCGGCTCCCCGTGGGAGTCCTCGCCGAGCGGCTCGTCGTAGAGGTCGATGTCCATCGTCCCGGCGAGCGCGTAGGCGACGACAAGCGGTGGGGACGCGAGGTAGTTCATCTTCACGTCCGGGTTGATCCGACCCTCGAAGTTGCGGTTGCCCGACAGCACCGAGACGACCGCGAGGTCCTCCGCGTTGACGACGTCGGAGACCTCCTCCGGCAGCGGCCCGCTGTTCCCGATGCACGTCGTACAGCCGTAGCCGACGAGGTTGAACCCCAGCTCGTCGAGGTACTCGGTCAGGCCGGCCCGGTCGAGGTACTCGGTGACGACCTTGGAGCCCGGCGCCAGCGAGGTTTTCACCCACGGCTTGACGACCAGGCCCTTCTGGACGGCATTGCGCGCCAGGATGCCCGCTCCGAGCATGACCGACGGGTTCGACGTATTCGTGCAGCTCGTGATCGCGGCGATCACGACGTCACCGTGGTCGAGGTCGGTCTCGGTTCCATCCGCAAGCGTCACGGGCGCGTGCGTCTCGACGCGATCGGCGACCTGGGCTCCGCCCGACCCACCGGCCGGTTCATGGCCGACCCCGTTGGGCGTGTGGGTCGAGATCGGGTCGCTCGCGGGGAAGCTCTCCTCGCCCGCCTCGTCCTCACTGCTCTCCTCGGGCAGGAACCCCTCGAGCGCCATCCGGAAAGCGCCCTTCGACTCGGTCAGCGAGACGCGGTCCTGGGGCCGCTTGGGTCCGGCGATACTCGGCACGACGTCGCCGAGGTCGAGTTCGACCGTGTCCGTGAACGTCGGCTCCTCGGAGTCCTCGTCATGCCACAGGCCCTGCTCCTTCGTGTACGCCTCGACGAGCTCGATCAGCTCCTTCGGTCGTCCCGTGAACTCGAGATAGGAGAGCGTCTCGCGGTCGATCGGGAAGATCGCGCACGTCGAGCCGAACTCCGGCGACATGTTGCCGATCGTCGCCCGGTCGGCGAGCGGTAGGTTCGCCAGTCCGGCGCCGTAGAACTCGACGAACTTGCCGACGACGCCCTTCTCGCGCAGCAGCTCGGTAACGGTGAGCACGAGGTCCGTCGCCGTCGCTCCCTCGTTCAGCTCGCCGGTCAGCTTGAAGCCGAGGACCTGCGGGATCAGCATCGACATCGGCTGCCCGAGCATCGCCGCCTCGGCCTCGATCCCGCCGACGCCCCAGCCGAGTACGCCAAGGCCGTTGATCATCGTGGTATGCGAGTCGGTCCCGACGAGCGTGTCGGGATACGCGAGCGGTCGGCGGGATCCGTTTCCCTCATCGATGAACACGACCCGGCCGAGGTACTCAAGGTTGACCTGGTGCACGATCCCGGTGTCCGGCGGGACGACCGCGAAGTTGTGAAACGCGCCCTGCCCCCAGCGCAGGAACGCATAGCGCTCCTTGTTGCGCTCGAACTCGAGCTCGGCGTTGCGCTGGAAAGCGCGTGACGTGCCGAACTCGTCGACCTGGACGGAGTGGTCGATCACGAGCTCGGCCGGCACCAGCGGGTTGATCATCTCCGGGTCGCCGCCCATGTCGGCCATCGCGTCGCGCATCGCGGCGAGATCGACGACCGCGGGGACGCCGGTGAAGTCCTGCATCACGACGCGAGCGGGCGTGAACGCGATCTCCTTGCTCGGCTCGTCCTTCGCGTTCCAGGTCGCGATCGCCTCGATGTCCTGTGCGCGGATCGACTCACCGTCCTCGTTTCGCAGAAGGTTCTCCAGCAGGATCTTCAGCGAGAACGGCAGACGGGCGACGTCGAATTTCGACTGCAGTGCATCGAGGCGGAAGATGTCATAGCTGCGGTCGCCGACCTGAAGCGTGGCCCTGGCGTCGAAGCTGTTGGTTTCCATCTCGGATCTCCTGTTTCAAAGAGCAGTGCCTTCTACTGTAGGAGTCTGCCCGCTCTGGTAGAAGGCTGCCCGCTCCTACGCGGCTCTTAGACACGTCTTCGCGCCGTCTTGCGGCGAGGGGCGATTCTCATCGTGCAAATGAGAACCGTCTCACCAAATCAGGAGGCAAGTCATGAGACGAGTGCGGCGTGCACTGCGGAGCTGCGCGATCGGAGCGCTGGGCGCCGTCCTCGCGGCGGGCGCGTACGCCGAGACCCACCGCGTGCCGGGTCAACCATGACCGATGTGCTCATCGTCATCCCGGTCTACAACGAGCGGATCGCGCTCGAGGGGTCGGTCCGCCGGATCCACGGCTTCCTCGAGCGCTCATTCCCGTTCTCGTGGCAGATCCTGATCGTCGACAACGCGAGCATCGATGGCACGCATCAGATCGCGCGGCGGCTCACCTACGAACTGGACCGCGTCGACGCTCAGCGCCTGCCGGAGAAGGGTCGCGGCCGGGCGCTGCGAGCGGCGTGGTCGGAAGCGGACGCCCGCGTCGTCTGTTACATGGATGTCGACCTCTCGACCGACCTCACAGCGCTGCTCCCGCTCGTCGCGCCGCTCGTCTCCGGCCACAGCGACGTCGCCATCGGCACCCGGCTCGCGCGCGGCGCACATGTGACGCGCGGTTTCCGGCGCGAGTTCATCTCCCGGACGTATAACCGCCTGCTGCATCTCGTTCTCAGATCCCGCTTCAGCGACGCGCAGTGCGGCTTCAAGGCGGTCCGCCGCGACGTCGCGGCGGCGTTGCTCCCTCAGATCAAGGATGAGGAGTGGTTCTTCGACACAGAGTTGCTCGTCCTCGCCGAGCGAGCCGGGCTGCGGATACACGAGGTTCCCGTCGACTGGGTGGAGGACACCGACACCCGCGTCCAGGTGATCCCGACGGCCCTGGCCGACCTGCGTGGCGTCGCCCGGCTGCTCGTTCACCGACGCGTCTTCGCAGACTCCTACGTTGCTCTCACCCAAGCATCCGATGCTGGCCCCATGAGCTCGGACTCGCTCTCGTACCCTGCCCGGAGCGCGGGTCCCGCGTCCACGCGTCTGGAGCGGATTCGCGCGCTGCGCCTGGCCAAGCCCGAGGTCGTCGGGCTGATCGGGGTCGCGGCCGTGCTCAACCTGTGGGGACTCAGCATCAACGGCTGGGCCAACACGTACTACAGCGCTGCCGTGCGCTCGATGAGCTCGAGCTGGCACAACTTCCTGTTCGCCTCGATGGACCCGAGCGGTCTCATGACCGTCGACAAGCCGCCACTCAGCCTCTGGGTCCAGGCGCTCTCGGCGCGCATCTTCGGCTATCACCCCCTGAGCGTGCTCGTGCCTCAGGCGCTCATGGGCGTCGCGGCCGCGGTGCTCGTGTATGACCTTGTCCGGCGGCGGTTCGGCCGGCTCGCCGGCTTCGTCGGCGGCTTGACGCTCGCGGTCACGCCGACCGCGGTCGCTGTCTCCCGGCATAACAACCCGGACGAACTCCTCGTGCTCTGCTGCGTCGCGGCGCTGTGGTTCGCGGTCCGCGCGCTTGACACCGGTCGGACGAAGTGGCTCGTCCTCAGCGGGATCGCCGTTGGGCTCGGGTTCGAGACGAAGATGGGTGTGGCGCTCTTCGTTGTGCCGGGCATCGCGCTCGCCTGGGTGTGGATGCGCTGGGACGCCCCGGGTGGTCGGCTGCGCATGCTGCGCCAGTTGCTGGCCGGCGGCGCCGCGCTCGCGGTGAGCGGACTCGCCTGGCCAGTGCTCGTGACCCTCACCCCCGCGGCCGACCGACCGTGGATCTCGGGCACCTCGGACAACAGCATCTGGTCGCTGATGTTCGGCTACAACGGGCTCGGTCGCGTCGCCGGACAGACCGGCGGCCCCGGCGGTGGGGGCGGCCCCGGGGGAGGCGGCGGCACGATGTTCGGCGGCCCCACCGGCGTCTTCCGGCTGCTCCAGTCCGGACTCGGCGACCAGGCTGGCTGGCTGCTCGGCTTTGCGCTCGCCGCAGGCGTCGCGCTGCTCGTCCTCACCCGCTTGCGCCGTCGTGATCCGCGCACCGGCTGGCTGATCGTCGTCGGCGGCGCATTCCTCACGACCGCGGTCGTGTTCAGCTTGGCCAGCGGCATCTTCCACCCGTACTACGTCTCACTGCTCGCGCCGTTCTCCGCGCTGCTCGTCGGTGCCGGCGTCGCGCTGATGCTCCCCGAACCGTGGGGCCGGGCCGACTCGCCGCGCAGCGCGCGGATCGTCGCGCCGCTCGTGATCGGTGCCGGGATCATCACTGAGCTCGTCGTACTCGGCACGATCAACGGATCGCTCGCGTGGGCGGTGCCGCTCGTGATCGTGCTCGCCGGCGGCTCCGCAGTCGCGCTCGCCTTTGGGATTCACGGCCGGGTCCGTCTGGCCGTGGCCGGGGTCGCGCTCGCGGCGCTCACGGCAGCGCCGGCGACATGGGCGGCCGAGACGATCGGCCACGCGACGAACGGGACCTTCCCGACGGGCGGCCCGGCGAGCGCCGCGATGGGCGGAGGGCCGGGCGGACTGCGAGGTGGCTTCGGTGGTCGCTTCGGCGCTCCTGGGCGGGTCCGGGTCGGCCTCGGGCTCCCGGCCGCCAAGCGGGGCCGGCAGCCTCGGGATCACCGGCGCCGGAGGCTCACCCGGGTTCGCTCCCGGCGGCGGCGGGGCCCCAGGCGGTGGCGCATCCGGTGGCTTCGTACCCGGCGGCGGCGCATCGGGTGGCTTCGCTCCCGGGCGGCGGCTGTCGGCGGCGGTCCCGGCGGTGGCATGTTCGGCGGCGACAGTGCGAGCCTCCAGGCAGTGCTCCGCTACGCCAAGGCCCATGGCGGCGGCACGGTCGGCGTCATGAGCCAGAGCAGCGCTGCAGCGGCGATCGTCCAGTCAGGCGCGAACATCGCCGGCCTCGGCGGATTCTCCGGGCGGGAGAGCACGATCTCGGTGGCCTGGCTCGCCCACGAGGTCACGCGCCGGGCATCTGCGGTGGATCGTCACCGACGGGACGGCGGGCGGTCGGCTCCCGGGCGACACCCGGACGGGCAGTCAATCGGCGTTCAGCGCTGCGGCCAAGGCGTGCAAAGCCGTCACCGTGAGTTCCACGGGCGGTCAAACGTCAACAATGTATGACTGCGCCGGTCGCGGAGCTGCCATCCTACGAGCTGGTAGGGCGACGGCCTAGGCGCACCAGATGCTCAAGTTTTCCCCTGGAACACCGAAACGGAGAGAAGTGCGCCTTGTGCTGCGTGTAGCTCTGGCCGTGTCCGCGGTTCTGGCCGTCGGCGCACCGTCGGCGTTCGCGGACACCGTGCAGAGCTCCAACTGGGCCGGCTATGCGACTCACCGCTCCGGGGTCCGGTTCAAGAAGGTCGTCGCTGCCTGGAAGCAGCCGCGCGTCGACTGCTCTCAGTACAGCCCCGGCTACTCGGCGGTGTGGGTTGGGCTTGGCGGTTTCAGCGCCAGCTCCCAGGCGCTGGAGCAGATCGGCACCGAGAGCGACTGCACGAGCGCGGGCCGGGCCGTCTCGAGCGCGTGGTACGAGCTCGTCCCGGCCCCGTCGCGGGGAGTCCGGATGCGGGTCAACCCCGGGGACACGATGTTCGCCAGCGTGACCGTGTCCGGTCAGCGGGTGACGCTCGTGCTCGAGGACGAGACCCGTCACACGACCTTCCGTAAGACGCTCCGCGTCTCGCCGATCGACCTGTCCTCGGCGGAATGGATCGTCGAGGCGCCGTCGGAGTGCGTCAGTGCGAATACCTGCCGCACGCTGCCGCTCGCCGATTTCGGCTCCACGAAGTTCGCGCTCGCCGGGACGCAGACGACGAGCGGCCGCAACGGCTCGATCAGCGATCGCTCCTGGGATACGACGAGGATCAATCTGTCCCCGAGCGGCCGCCGGTTCGTCGTCAACGGTGGCGGCGCGAGCGAAGGCGCCGCGACCCCGTCCGGGCTGAGCAGCGGCGGCAGCGCGTTCAAGGTCACGTTCCAGACCGCCTCGATTCAGGCGAGCCGGATCGTGCGCGCGGCCGCGGCGGCGGTGCCCGGCGGCTACATCGTGCACGGCGCCCGCCGCTGACTCACGGCCGGCCGGAGCGCACTGGCTCAGACGTTCCTCTTAGGCCTCGCCTACGAATCTCTCGCGCAGGACCTCGATGCTGGGGTCATGCACATAGATCCGACGCCCCACCTGTTCTGGATCACGAGCCGCGCCGCGGGTATTGCCGCGCTCGTCCTGGCGAGCCTGGCCGTCTCGCTCGGCCTGCTGATGAGCACAAAGCTGCTGCGCGGCCGCGCGGCGGACCTGCGTGTGACGCACGAGATCCTGTCCCTCTCGACGCTCGCCGCGATCGTCGTCCATGCGGTCACGCTCCTCGGCGACAAGTTCCTGCATCCGTCGGTGCTCGACATCACGGTCCCGTTCGCCTCGAGCTACAAGACCGCCTGGATGTCGCTTGGCATCATCGGCGGCTGGGGCCTGACTCTCCTCGGCATCTCCTACTACGCTCGCCGCACGATCGGCGCCAAGCGGTGGCGCAAGCTGCACCGGTTCACGGCGCTCGCGTGGCTCGCCGGGCTCGTCCATGCGGTTGGCATGGGGACCGACGCCGGCCAGCTCTGGTTCCTGGCGATGATCGGCATCGTCGCGATCCCGGCCCTTGCCCTCCTGATCCTGCGCCTCAGTGGCGCCGGTGCGGCGCCGGCGCCGCGACCGGCCGGCGGCGGACGCCCGGTCGACACGGTGCCGTCCGAGTCACGCCCGAGCCTGCCGGCGCGTGGCGTTGTCCCGCCGCGGCGGGCGCCGGCACGAACACTCCTGTAGCCAAGCCCTGGCGGGTAGCTACGGGCTCTCGATGGCGGGCGTCGCACACGCGGCGCCCGCCATACATGTGAGAGCGATCTACAGCTTGCCGAGCGGTAGAACGGAGCGATCGAACGTGTCGTTCGTGACCTCCGCGAGCGCCGTATACGCGGCGGCGGCGGCGGTTGCCAGACCGATGTATCCACCCCAATGGATCACGGTCTCATGGCCGCCCGCGTTGCCGATTCCGAGCAGCACGAAGGTGACGAGCAGCAGCCCGAACACGACGTTTATCGCCCGGGTGGTCCGGAACGTGCGCGTGCTCGGTACATGATCGACGTGAGACAGTGCTCCTCTGCGAGGGGACGACGGCCCGGTCCACACCGGTCTGTCTTAACCTCGGCCGCGCGCGAGCTCTCACGAGCGGAACGCACCGTAGAGCCGATCAGTGAGAACTACGCCCTACGGCCTACGAGCCCTTCGCTCAGAGACCAGGCGGGTGCCGGACGACGAATCCGGAGAACTCGCCGCCGCCCTGGGACCACCGCGTTCCGCCGGACGCGAGCGCGACGGTGTCAAAGCGCCAACCCGCGACCTGCATCCACGCGTGGTCGGCGTTGGCGTAGATGGTGATCCAGCGGCCGGGTCCGGGGGCGCCCCAGCTCTCGAAACCGGTCGAGTCCAGCGGCGAGGAGAGCAGCCCGGCGGCGGCGAGCGCATAGCTCACCGATCCCGAGCAGTCGTAGCCGCTCGCCTGGAACGAGCCGTGGCCGCCGCCCCAGATGTACGGGAGCGTGGCGATCGCGTTGCCGGCGGCGATCACCTGGGCGACGGCGGCTGGTGCGCCCGCGGGCGGCTGGACCATGCCGTGCGTGTTGACCGCGATCCCGCCGACAGCGGCGTTGCCCGATGCGGCGGCCGCGCGGGCCTCGGCGGCGGCGCGGGCCTCGAGCTTGTGCAGCCGACCGTTGAGGTCGTGCAGCTTTGAGGAATTGGCCGAGCGCGCGCCGAGCTGCTGGATCTGCCGGTTGAGCAGGGCGGCGCGGATCGCCGCGACTTGGTTGCGCTGCGCGAGCACCTGGTCGGTGAGCGTGCGATCACGCTGCTCGAGCGAGGCGAGACGCTTCGCCTCCTGGAAGACCTCGGCGCGCGCGGCGCGCGTCGTGCCGACGATCTGGGCGTCCTGATGTCCGATGCGCTTCATGAAGTTGACCTTTTCCAGCAGGTCCTTGAAGCCGTGCGCATTGAGGATCACGCTGATGAGGTCAGGCGGGTTGTTCTCGTAGGACGCGACGAGGTTGGCGGCGAGCGCCCGACTCGCCTGCTGGAGACGATTCTCGAGTTGGACGAGATGGTCGCGGGCGGCGATCAGTTGATCCTGCACCTGGCGCAGCTGCGCCTCGCGGGCCGACAGCTCGGCCTGGACGGCGTTCAGGCGCCGTTCGGCGTCGGCGATCCCCCCGGCGGTCTGCTGGATGCGGGCGGTTTCGGCGTTGATCTGGGAGCGCAGCGAGTCGGCGCTCGACCGGCTCGCGTCGATCTGGCTCTGTAGGTCGCCCGAGCTCATCGGCACGAGGCTCGTGCCGAGCATCGCGCTCGCCGCGGCAGCGGTGATGGCGGTGGCGCGGAACAGACGTGTCTTCGTGAATGCGATCGAGAACATGGCAGTCGGAGGCACCGGCCAGCGCCGCGACAGACGCTCCGGGTGGCGGCGTCGGTCCCGGTCTGAACGGTCGTTACGGCGGGGCGGCGAGCACCCTAACACGCTCCGTCGCGCGTGGGTCCCGTGACCCTACCTCTGCAATAAATCCTGCAAAACGCCGCGTTTGGAGGCTTGGCGTCACAGCTCCGGATGGAGGTGCCGGTGGGGGGTACTGAACGCGGCCAGCCTCAAGGCTTGCAATACTCGCGGCGTGACTTTGCGCCGAATCACGCTCGTTGCGCTGCTCGCCGCGTTCGCGGTCGGGCTGCTCGCACCGGTCGCTGCGCTCGCCAGCGGACCGTCCGCCGGAGACCAACAGTACGTCGACCCGCTCAGCGGTGGGAACAACAACGGCGGCGGCGGCAGCGGCAGTTCGAGTGGCTCCTCGGGCTCGTCCGGCTCGTCGGGCTCGTCGGGCTCCAGTTCCTCCGGGTCAACGTCCTCCGGCTCGAGCTCGTCCGCCACCGTGGCCTCCTCGACGGGCTCGACCGGCACCCTGAGCTCCACCTCGTCAGCAGGCACGAGCACCGGCACGGGCACGACGCAGTCAGGCACGCTCCCACACACCGGCTTCAAC
>CAVZZH010000042.1:0-197949 GCA_963779695.1 uncultured Solirubrobacterales bacterium | reverse complement strand
CTGTCTTGACAGTGAAGCGGGTCACAGGCGAGCCAGGACGCCTACCCTGCTCCTCGCGCCACGAGCGCGACCGGCTACACCATGTGCGAGTTGAGAGCACCGGGATCGGATGCGCTGCTCAGACCGATAGGCTTGCACTTGAAGCTAGGTTGAGGTCAACTGAAGGTCAAATGTTGAGCGAGCTTCTGCGACCGTTGGCGATTGGCGAGGTGGCAGAGCGGGCTGGGATGAGCACGTCGCGGATCCGCTACTACGAGGCCCGCGGCCTGCTTCCCGAACCGGAGCGCGCGGCGGGGAAACGCCGCTACACCGAGGACGTCCTTCGCCGACTGGCGATCATCGACGCCGCCCAGCGGGTCGGGTTTACGCTCGAGGAGATCCGCGACTTGCTCGGGTCCCGGACCAGCCCGCCCACGAACGACTGCGTCAGCTCGCGGTCTTGAAGCTACCGGAGCTCGACGATCTGATCGATCGCGCGACGGCGGTGCGCCGTGTGCTGAAGATGTGCAGCCGCTGTGACTGCGAATCAATCGACGTGTGCCGCATGTTCGACGATGGGGTGCCGCCACTTCACGAGCACACCGGCACAACGGCCGCGAGGCGTGCCCGACGCCGAGTGGCCGCCCGCGCTTGACTTCAACCTTGGTTGAAGTGCAACAGTTTCGTCAGTTGGTGCTGGCCGAGCCTCTCAGGAGAAATCGCCAATGGCGTACGTGATCGCCGAGCCGTGCATCGGGACCAAGGATCTCTCATGCGTCGAGGTCTGCCCGGTCGACTGCATCCACCCCACCCAGGACGAGCAAGGGTTCGACGATGAGCCGCAGCTGTACATCGATCCCGAGGAGTGCATCGACTGCGACGCGTGCGTCGAGGCGTGCCCGGTCGACGCGTGCTTCGCCGAGGACCAGCTGCCTGAGGAGTGGCAGCAGTACATCCAGATCAACGCCGACTACTACAAGCGCCGGTAGCCAACAGCCGGGCCCGCTCGGACCGTGAGAACTCGTCCGACGAAGCTACGACATCTGGCGGGCGGGCTGATCGCGGCCAGCGTGGTCGCCGGGATCCTCGCGATCTCCGCGCGTGCCGGATGGGCGGATCGTCCGTCCGGGCCTTCGAGGGAGCGACGTTGTTCCTGGCCGCCGGGGCGTATCTCGCGCACGTGCTCGCGCACCACAACGCCCCGCGTGAGCTATTGACACGATCGATCCTCGTCACAGTCTTCGCGCTCTGGGGAATCGTGCAGATCGCGCCCGGACTCCCCGGCAACGCGCTGCTCAACGACATCGTGATCGTGTTGTTCGTCATCGATCTCGCGAGTCTCGTCACTCCGTGGATCTGAGAACGCACACGACCAACTGACCCAGCGGACGGCGAGGCGACCTTCAGACCTTCCACCAGCAGATGCACGCTTCCCGCGCAACGCAGGTGGGCCGGGGCTGACTCCGGATACATGCCGGAGGGCGGAAGCAGGTGTGCGATGCGATGAGGACGCGGCATTCATTAGGCAGCTGGTAGGCAGTCCTGTGCCGCAACACGAAGCGTTGGGGTCGGCGGTCGCCACCAGAAGATCGTCGCGCTGCCGCGGCGTTCCACTTGCGCGTGGATCTGGCGAGCATTTCTCAGCACTGCGGGCTCGAGGCGCGTGGCCTTCTCGCTATCGCGGTAGAAGGCGATCAGTGCCCCGTTGGGCAGGTACCCGACGATCAACTCACCGTCGGGGCTGCTCCGGGGCGGCCAGTGGCGGCAGGACCGCGTTGCCGATTGCCCGCACCTTGTGCGAGGTCAAGCATGCCTGCGCCGATTCGATCGCCGCGGTCACTCCCCGGACGCCTGCGCTCAGGTGCAACGGCGCAATCGCCCGGCACGCCGTGGAGCGCTCGAGCGAGCTCGCCGTTTGAACCGCGTCGGCGAAGCGCTCCGGGCAGGTGAAACGCCGACCGTCCGCGAGGACGAACACGCACGAAGCGGTGAGCGGCTTCCCCTTCGCTTGGCCGGTCGTGCAGCTGGTTTCCGCTGCCTGCCCGTAGGCTGCGACGGCGCTGGCCTGCTCGTTCCCACTTGGATTCGAATGATTCGTGGCCGCACCACAGCCGCCAGCGAGAATCGCCAAGAGCCCGGCGAGAACACATCGGCTAACGGAACTCACACCAGAATCGTCTCACCAGCCGCCGCTGCAACCGTCGGCGCCCCGCCGACAGAGCAGGCGCGCCTCTGCCGAAGCCTTCGGCCCTGACTCCGCGAACTGTCGGCGCCAGCTCTAGGATGCTCCTGCGACCGCGAATGCAGGGCTGGTCCACGAGCTCGCCAGCCCGTGACGCGCGCTATTTCTGGCGCTCCGCTGTCTCCGCGAGCCCGCGTCCGGAATGAGCTTCGGCATGCCGATCGCTTGCCGCAGTTCGTCAGTGATCCTCCGAAGGAGGGTGTTACAAACTACTCGTGACCCTCACGCCGAGAGCTTGCATGGCGGGGGTGTAGAACTCGACGCGGTCGCGTCCTGTTCGCTTCGCGTTGTACATGGCGAGGTCTGCCTGCTGAACGAGTTCCGCAGGATTGGCGTCTGGGTCAGACGAGACGACGACGCCGACGCTGCCCGTGATCGTCGTGCCTTGATCGACCTCTAAAGGTTCGCGCAGCGCGTCCAGGAGCCGGTCACAGATGACGTGGAGCTCATCGGCGGATCGCAAGCCGGTGAGGAGCAGCACGAACTCATCACCGCCGAAGCGCGCAACGGTGTCGGTCGTGCGCGCCAGTCGCGCGAATCGATGGGCAACGGCTGCGAGCACGCGATCGCCGGCGTCATGGCCGAGGTTGTCGTTGACCGTCTTGAAATGGTCGAGATCGACGAACAGGACGGCGAGTTGACCGGGGGTGCGCGCGAACGCTGCGAGCGCCTGGGTGAGGCGATCCATTAAGGCGAGACGGTTCGCGACGCCGGTGACGGGGTCCTCCAGCGCTTGGCGCGCCAGCGCGCTTTGCGCTTCCACTTGAGTTGTGACATCGCGTGAGATGCCGAACGTGCCGACGATCTCGCCGTTGTCTCCGCGCAGCGGGAGCTTGGTCGTGGCAACCCAGCGGTCGCTGCGGTCCTCGAACGTCTCCCGTTCGATTTTGCCGACGATCGGCTCGCCGGTCCGGATGATGTGCTGCTCATCTTCAAACGCTTCGGTGGCGTGCGGCGCGGTGAACAGGTCGAAGTCGGACTTGCCGACGAGCGACTTCGGGGAATCGCTGTCAGCGAGCGCTTTGACGAACCCCCGGCTGACGAGCACGAACCGGCTGTCTCGGTCTTTGAAGAACACGCGCTCCTCAGTGGAGGCAATCAGGTTGCGAAGGCACAACCGCTCGATGTCATATCCGGCCAACGACGATTGCGGTGGAGGATTCCCGTGGTTCTGCGGAAGACGCGAAGAGGACCCCTCGCCCATGACCTCCATATCGGAGCGGTTCGGCGGTATCCCGGTCCGCATACCCCCGCGGCGTTCCTCCGTAGTTGTCCGCTGGGCGATGGTTGCGTCGCTCCTTACGACGGTCGTCATCTGGCTCGGGTGAACGAACAGGCAGCGTGCCTGGCTCTCGCGCCGGCGTCGGCGGTGGTGTCGTCGCGGCGCCGTGCGGGTGGTCTCTTTTCGCCCGCGTGGCGTCGAGCGGGTTGAGCACGGCGTGCTCGTGATCTCGATGATCGACTGACCCCTGTGCTGCGAAGCAGCGTGGGTCGGGTTCGCTAGGCCCAGCGGCGAGGGTGCCAGGCGCAGACGCAGACGGTTCGACCAGCGCGGACTCTGAGCCGAGTGCATAGGCAGTTCCACTCACGGAGCGTACGCACGGAGTTTCCCCCGTGCCGCGCTGAGCAGGGAAGGCGGCCACACCCGGGTATGTCTCCGTCGCGAGCGAAGCGGGTGTCCGCGAGATCGCGATTGGCAGGCGCTGATTCACGGCTCATGGCCGGCGCCGCGGGCGCTTCCGGGCGTGCCGTTGGGCTCAGCGCTCGGTCGGGCCTTCGGGTGGCTTCTGCCCCGAGCATGGAGCGCCCAGCCCGAGCCGCATGCGCTGTTCGCGACCGCTCGACTTGACGATTAGCGAGTAACACCCCACCGCCTGAACCCAGAAGCCGCCAGGGTAGGCGAGCCAGTCAGAGCGGGCCTCCGACGCGCTCGCGCATCCGCGAACAACCACTGCCTTGTGTGGCTGCGCCGGTCCGTTCGCCCATCCGATCCAAAGTCGCTCCCTGTGGGGGACCAACAGGGAGAACCTGGAGTCGGCTCTGAGGTTGGGGGAAGCCTGTGCGATGACAAGAGCAGGGCTCGGACGGGCTTCATGACCAGGGTAGGCGTACTGCCGCCACGCCTCAGGCGGCAGCGGGGGTCTCGGTCGTCGTCACCGCTCTGGTGCTTGCGGCCATCGAACTTTCAGTTAGCGCTCTGAGCTTCGGCCGGACCAACCGGGAAGCGTCGCGCGTGCCCGAGATCGGACGTCGCTCCTCGACCGACTCGCCGCCAACCGTCTCAAGACCCGGAAACCGATGTAACCCATCGAACCCCGTTTTCCTGCCGCCAGCGCACACGCGTATCCTTTCGAGCCTCGGCCGCGTCCACCCGGACGCTGACGGGGACGCTGGGGCGAAGTGTCGATCTCCACGGAAAGCTCTAGTCGGACTGCGCCGGCCATCGACTGGCCGACGGCGCGCAGCTTCGTGTCGGGCTTTCTGCTTCGGCGGATGGCCCGGCCGGAGCCGCTCGGCGTTGAGCGTCACGCCCTCAACGGCGCGCTGCTCGTAAGCGACGTCGAGTCGTTCACGGCGCAGGTCGAGCGTCTCGTGAGCACGGGCCCCGAGGGCCTGGAGCAGGTGATCAGCAGCTTCAACCGGTACTTCTGCGCGGTCGCCGACACGGTCGCACAGTTCGGCGAGGACATCCTCGACACGACCGGCGATTCGTTCCTCTGCTTCTGGGCCGCCGAGGACGATCGGGAGCTCGCCGCGGGCCCGGTCGAGGTCGGGATCGTCGGAGGCGTCCGCTCTCGGTGGCACGTGACGCCCGCGGCCAGGCCGCCGCCGACGTCGTCGGGTGCGAGCGTGACGCCGCCGCCGGATCCGTCCTGGTCTCGGCAGACGCCGCCGCGCTGGTCAAACACCGAGCGCTCCTCCGCGACACGCCCGACGGTCGGGCTGAGCTGCAAAGAGTCCTCGAGCCGGGACAGCCATCCGTCCACGCAGACCCCGCGCCGCACGACGTCCCGCCCGTGCGTCTCGACCCGATGATCCCGGCGCCCGTCCGGCAGTGGGGCGGCGCCGACCACGTCTGGCTGGCGGACTTCCGGCGGGTGAACGTCGTAATGGCGCACCTCGGGCGCGCCGACGAGGACGAGCTGCTCAGCCTCGAGCGCCAGCTGTGCGGCGCGATCAGCCTCCCGCGGCGGATCTCCCGCCGCCGCCGAGCCGGCGGGGGAGGCGCGGTGACCGACAAGCGCGCCGACGGAGTGTTCTCGGGCGGAGGGGTCAAGGCGATCGCGTACGCCGGCGCGCTCGCGGCCGCCGAGGAGGCGGGATACGGACACTGGGAGGGGCTGGCCGGCACGTCCGCGGGAGCGATCACGGCGGCCGCGGTCGCGGTCGGCTACGACGCGAATGCGCTCACCGACCGCCTGATGACGTTCGATCTCGCCACGGTGGCCGACATAGGGTGGCCGCGACGCATCGCGCAGGTCCGGAACCTGATGCGCCACCACGCGATCGCGCGCGGCCTGACCCTGCACGGCTGGATAAGTGAGCTGCTGGAGCAGGCGCCGCGTCCGGCGCGGACGTTTGGCGAGCTCTCCTGCCGTCTGCGCGTCGTGGCCACGGATCTCGTCCACCACCGCATGGTCGTCTTCCCCGACGACGCGCCGAAGTACCTCGACCGGGACGGCAACCCCTGGAAGCCGGACGCGTTCCCGATCGCCGACGCGGTGCGGATGAGCGCCGGCTACCCATTCATGTTCGCGCCCTGGCCGCTTCGGGATGCGGTCAGCGGCCGCATGGGCGCGCTCGTGGACGGCGGGATCGTCAGCGGCTATCCCGTGTTCCTGTTCGACCGCGCTCAGCCGTGCCACCCGACCTGGGGATTCCGCCTCGACGGCGAGCAGGTGCAGGGCCGCCCGATCGCCGGTTACCGCTGGCCCGTGGGAATGGTGCGGGCGCTCGTCGAGACGAGCATCGGCGTCCACGATCACCTCGAGGCCGCCTCGTTTTCCCAGCGCACGATCGTGATCAAAACCGGCACGGTCGCGACGCTCCAGTTCACAATGGGAGATGCCCAGAAACGCGCGCTCTGGCAGGCCGGCCACCGCGCCGCGAGCGAGTTCTTCGCCTCCGCCCCGACCGGTGCCAACATCTTCGGCGAGGCGCCTCCAGCGGACACCCTGCCGGATTCGTCGGCCGCGCATGAGCTGCACCGCGCGCTAAACGAGCGCTAGCCCACGAGTCACACGATGCTCGCACCTGACCGCCCCGGCCGTGGGCATGATCAACGGCGGGTTCGCGACGCTCTCGCTGCGGGATCATCACCCGTTGATCGATCCCGCCGAGCCAGCGATACCCGACCTCGGCAATCTGCCGGCCACGTTGTTGCCGTCCGCCGCACGGGATGGTGGCGTCTTCCCCGGAGCGGTTCGCGCGCGGTGTGATTGAGAGCCGGAACATTCCGCGGCCCAGACGCATGCACATGACGCCTGCTGCCGCATCCCGCGACGTGACCGGAGCCGGAACGAGCTCGCCCTGCCAGCGGCCAGGCCTGCCTTCGGCGTCACCACGTCGCGCGGGTGTTCCTGCAGGCCAGCTCCAGCGGGAACGCAGGTCTCGGCCGTCGAGCGCCGTGACTCTCGCAAGTCGCCAAACTGGTGACCGAGTGCGGCGTACCTGGGTGTGACGCGGTCGTGAGTCCCGGGAGGTGTTTTCTCGCGACTGCGGGCCTGCGCCAGTGATGGCCCAGGAGAGCTCCTACGGCTTTCTCTTTTCGGAAACAGGTCTCGGCTCGTTTCGCGCGGGGCCCTCCCATGCGTGCGGCAGGTAAGGCTGCGGGCCGCCGTGTTCCGGGCGGCCCGCTGAGCACTGGTGTCCAGGCGGTCTAAACCGCAGCCACCGTCCGCGGAAGGGGCTCCTTTGCCGTTTGCGTCACCCTGGCTTCACGCGGGCGTGAGACCCAGAGCCACGCGGCGAACAGCACGATCGCCCACGTTGCGAGGACGATGATCGGCCGGGCGTGCTGGTGGTGGGTGAAGTAGATCGCGTCGCGCAGTGCCGTGACGGTCGAGCCGGCGGGAAGCCACTGGGAGAAGAACGCGAACGCCGGCGGGAGCAGCGGCGGCGAGACGGCGCCGCCCGAGGACGCGTTGCCGAGCACGACGACGAACAGGAACGTCGGGAGGATCGCCCAGCGGCCGATCAGAACCGCCATCAGCGAGGTGAACGAGGCGGCCGCCAGGAGATTGAGCGCGAGGATCCCCCAGGTCTCGGGCACGGGCAGGGTGAGGCGGTTCAACAGCGGCCCGTCGATCAGGGTCAGGACGAGTGACGCGGTGAAGGCGAGCCCCACCACGAACGCGATCTGGTGGCGCCGACGCAGCTCACCCGCGTTCGCCCGCACCTGGAAGATGGTGAGGAACCCCACGATCGTTGTAACGAGCATCAGGTAGAAGATGTTCAGGCCGTTGGGGTCGTGCACGGACAAAGGGTGGGTGTCGCGGACCCGGACCCCTGGGTCGACCGTGGCGGTCCTATCGAGGACACGCGCGACCGACGCTCCCGCCGCGCTGGCCAGGTACAGCGTTGGTCGCTGCGAGGCTACGTCGAGAGCGGCGTAGACGTTCTGCGAGTCGATCGCGCGAAGCGCGGCCGGAAGCGACGGGTACGGGTGGAAGTCGAGCTTGCCTCCGGCGACCCGCTCGGTGGAGTCGACTGTACCGGGGTGAGCGCTCCCGGCGCCAACGATCGCGACGTTGATGTGGCGGGGGATCGGGTCGCCGAGCGTGAGCGAGTATGTGGTCACGAACAATGACCCCATCGCGATCGCCACCAGTGAAATCAAGATCGCCCGCTCCGCGGGCGTCCACCGGTGTCCCCGCAGCTCGAGCAACCTCCTCCGGCGCGGCGCCGGAGGAGCGTCGGGGCGTTCGCTTGCGAGGAAGGTGGCTGGTCTGCTGCTAGTCATGTCACTCCTTCGGTTAGGGGCGATCGACAGTCGCACCGACCAGCGGTGAACGAATCACGCAACGCGTAGTCTTCAACAGGAAACTGCGTAGCCGCGGTGGGGGCAGAACGGCGGACCGGCGGCGACGTCCGGCAACCCGGAGGGGTGTCGACGGCAGCGTTGGGCGGCGATATGGTCGGTTTGGCATGGTCACCTAGGGGCCAGCGGAGGTGCTGCACGGCCGGCGCGTCGAGCGCGGCGCGTTGGATCGGCTGCTTGAGGCGGTGCGGGGTGGGCAGCGACGAGTCCCCCTCAGCAACGAGAGCATCAAGACGCTGGTCCTGCTGACCGATGATCGTCGTGATGGCCCAGGCTGGACTGCGTGTGACGGAGCTCTGCCAGCTGCGCTGGCGTGCCGTTGATGTCCACCATGAGCGCCTGATCGTCGAGCAGGCGAAGACCGACGCCGGCAGGCGTCAGGTTGATCTCACGCTCGACGTGATCGAAGAGCTGAATGCATGGCGCGCCGAACGCGGGGACGTCGAGCTCGACGGCTTTGTGTTCGCGACGGCGAGCGGGAGGCCGCGGGATCGGAACAACATCCGGACGATCCTCTCGCGAGTCGTCGCGAAGGCGAACGAGCGACGCGCAATCCGTGGACTTGCGCCGCTGCCGCCGGTGGTGCCGCACACCCTCCGGCGGACATACATCAGCCTGATGCTGGAGGCCGGTGCACCGCTGCATTACGTGATGGATCAGGTAGGCCACGAAGACTCAAAGACGACGCTCGAGATCTACGCCACTGTGCAGAAGCGGCTGAATCGCCCGCAGGTCAAGCGCGCCTTTGAGGACCTCCTCGCGCGGAGCGATCTCAGCCGCCACGGCGTTCCGGCCGAGGCTCGCGCGAACATGTCCGGCCGAAGTGTTGGAGGCGCGAAGAATCGCGCTCGGAGTACGGCCCGGAGGGCCGCTGGTCCCCAATAGTGGGCCCGAAACGCACGTACAACCCCCCGAGGATGAACACCAACTCCCCCCACACGCGCAGAAAGCCCCGGATTACCAGGGCTTTTCTGAATGGGCACGGGTGGTTTCGAACCACCGACCTCTCGCGTGTGAAGCGAGCGCTCTCCCACTGAGCTACGCGCCCGGCGTCGGAGATTCTACGGCCGGGACCCGGTCGCTTGCGACGCGGATCGCCGCCGCGTGATGGACCACGGCCCGCCCGGATGTCGGCGCGGTCGAGTCGTACACGTCCGTGACCCTCTACGATGGGCGACGGATCGTGCTAGGCGAGGTGCTAGCGGTGCCCTGTAACCCGCAATCCGCTCTAGCGGGGCTGAATTCCCTCTCGAGGGGTTCAAGCCCGGGGTCAGCGCCCTGCTTGTGGCGGTGATGGTCCGGTCCCGCCGCGATGGAGACCCGTGAACCAGGTCAGGTCCGGAAGGAAGCAGCCTTAAGCGGTCACCTTCAGGCGCAGCGGGAGCGCTGGACCGGAGTCATGAAGCGGCGGCCGCGCCTCGGTGTTTGGCTTCGAAGGAGGGTGCACGATCCGTTTTCGCCTGCCGCATTGCGCCCACTGCCGCCCGCCGCCGCTGCGCCGCCGCGCCGCCGCGCCGCCGCCTGACTCGCTGAGGTTGGTTTTGGGAGTTTGGGTGAACTATTCACCACAACGCCCTAAGCCAGATCTCCGGCCGGAGCGGGACGGCCGACACGACCGGAGCGGGACGCCCGTCCACGACCGGAGCGGGATCCCACCGCCTCCGTTCGACCACCGGCCGCCGGTATCGGCGGCCGCATGACCGACCACTAGACTCGGAAGCCCGTGTCGACCGGCCCGTCTCTCTACCGCCGCCACCGTCCCCGGACGTTCGCCGACGTTGTCGGACAGGAGCATGTTGTCCGGACGCTGTCGAACGCCGTCACGCAGGAGAAGGTCCACCACGCGTACCTGTTCGTCGGCTCGCGGGGGACGGGCAAGACGAGCATGGCGAAGATCCTGGCGGCCTGCCTGAACTGCGAGAACGGACCGACCGTCAGCCCGTGCGGCCACTGTGAATCGTGCGTCTCGATCGCCAGCGCGACCTCGTTGGACGTGATCGAGATGGACGCCGCCTCCAACAACTCGGTCGATGACATCCGCGATCTCCGGGAGAAGGTCGCGTACGCCCCGGTCTCCGGACGGCACAAGGTGTACATCCTGGACGAGGCCCACATGCTCTCGCAGCAGGCCTGGAACGCGTTCCTGAAAACGCTGGAGGAGCCCCCACCGCGGACGATCTTCGTGCTCGCCACGACCGAGGCCCAGAAGGTGCTGCCGACGGTCGTCGACCGCTGCCACCGCTTCGACTTCGGCCGCCCGACGGTCGAGCAGGTCGCCAAGGTGCTCTCGCGGGTTGTCGAGCAGGAGTCGATCGACATCGATCCGGCCGCGATCGCGCTCATCGCCCGCAACGCGACGGGCTCTTTCCGGGACGCGCTCGGCACGCTCGAGCAGCTCGTCACCTACGCCGGCGGTGAGCGGATTGAGCCCCACGCCGTCCTCCAGGTCCTGGGCGTCGCCGACGCCGAGCAACTGTTCGGCGCCGTCGACGCGATCGTCGCCCGGGATCCCGCCGCCGCCCTTCGCGCCGCCGCAACCCTCGCCGAGTCCGGCCGCGACCCCGGCCAGGTGCTCCGCGACCTTGAGGTTCACGGGCGCGAGCTGCTCACCGTGCAGGTACTCCATGAGGTCCCGACCGAGCTCCGCGTCACCCCGGAGCGCGACACGCGGCTGCTCGAGCAGGCGAACGCGCTGCCCGAAACGGACGCCGTCCGGCTGCTCGACCTCGTCGCGACCGCGCTGGAGGCGACGACGAACGGCGCCCAGGCTCGGATCCAGCTGGAGCTCGTCCTGATCAAAGCCGCCGCCCCCGAGGTCGATCCGTCGATGTCGGCGCTCCTGGCCCGGATCGAGCGGCTCGAGAAGGGCGCCCCGAGGGCCACGACTCCCGCCCCGGCCGCTCCAGGCGCCGCCCCCGCCACCCGCCGCCCCGGACCCGTCCGCGTCCGTGGCGGAGGCGCCGCGCGAACCTGCGCCGCCGGCCGAGGTCGTCACCCCCCAAACGCCTCAACCCGCGCCGGCGCCCCAGGCTCCCCCCGGTGCGCTCACACTGCAGTCGGCGGCGGAGGCGTGGCCGGCCGTCATCGAGATCGTCAAGCAGTCGAACGCGATGCTCGCCGCCCTGCTGAACGACGCCCGCGCGGTCGAGATCAACGATCGTGAGCTGACGCTGGCGTTCCCGCCCGGCGCCGCCTTCCTCAAGCGCAAGGCCGAGCAGGATGACCACCGGCGCGTGGCCGGCGAGGCGTTCCGCAAGGTCATGGGGCAGTCGCTCGCCCTGCGCTACGAACTGCGCGAGGTGGAGGAGACGCCCGCCGCGACGAACGGCGAGCACACGCTCTCCGGCGAGGAGCTCGTCCGCCGCTTCCTGGAGGAGTTCGACGCCGAGGAGATCCTCGACGACGAGCTCGAGACCGAGACCGAACACCGCGAGGCCCAGTAGGGCGGAGGCGAGGACTAGAAATGCCACCACAGCCGAACATGCAGCAGATGCTCAAGCAGGTCCAGAAGATGCAGCAGGACATGATGGCCGCGCAGGAGTCGCTCAAGGACGAGGTCGTTGACGCCTCGGCCGGCGGCGGCATGGTCACCGTCCAAGTGACCGGCGATCTGCATGTCAAGGCGATCACGATCGACCCCCAGGCGGTTGACCCGGACGACGTCGAGCTGCTCCAGGACATGGTGCTCGCGGCTGTCAACGAGGGACTGCGCTCGGCGCAGGAGCTCGCCGAATCGAAGCTCGGCGGGATTGCCGGCGGTCTCGGCGGCCCCGGCGGCCTCGGTGGGCTTGGGATCCCCGGCCTCTAAGGGCCGCGCACCCCGACACGCGTGTACGCCCCACCCGTCCAGCGCCTGATCACCGAGCTCTCCAAGCTTCCGGGGGTCGGCGGCCGTACCGCCCAGCGGTTGGCGTTCCACCTGCTCCGCGCGAGCGATGAGGACGCGGCCGCGCTCGCCGATGCGATCCGGGAGGTCAAGGAGCGGATCGGGCTGTGCGAGGTGTGCTTCAACCTCGCGGACGCGCCGCTGTGCCGGATCTGCGCCGACGAGCGCCGGGACCCCGAGCTCATCTGCGTCGTCGAGGAGCCCTCCGACGTCATCTCGATCGAGCGCACCCATGAGTTCCGCGGCCGCTACCACGTCCTCGGCGGCGCGCTGTCGCCGATCGACGGCGTCGATCCGGAGGACCTCAAGATCGCTGAGCTCTACACGCGCGTCAAGGACGACGCCGTTCGTGAGGTCGTCGTCGCCACGAACCCGACGACGACCGGCGAGGCAACCGCGCTCCATATCGCGGCCGGCATCCGGCAGGTCGCGCCGGACACATCGGTCACCCGGCTCGCGAGCGGTCTGCCGGTGGGTGCCGACCTCGAGTACGCCGACGAGCTGACCCTCGGCCGAGCGCTCGCCGGCCGCCGCGCGCTGTAGAAGAAACCGGCTCAAAAACCGGTCGCGGTGGGTACCCTGGATCCAGTTCAGGGACCACTTAACCCACGCCTATCTCCGGTACATGGCAGAGATCGTTGATCTTCGGGGCCGTCAGGCGATACCGGCGGGGCCGCCCATCCTCGCGGATCCGTCGGGTCGGCGCGCCCGCGTGCTCGCGCGCATCGGGCGCGTGATCGGACTCCTGTTCCTGCTCTGGATCACTGGTCTCGGGCTCGCCGGTCTCGGCATCCTCCCGGCCGGGTTCGTTCCGCTCGGCGGCGCGATCGGTGGCCAGGCCGCGCCTCCCGTCATCACGCCGGCGACGCGCGATGGGGTGCCCGGCGTAACGAGCGCGCGCGGTGGCGCCCTGAGTGCGGCCTCAGGATCGATCACCGGACGGTCGTCGGTCACCGCCGGGTCCGTTCACGGGATCGGCGCACCGGCAAACGGCCGGGGCACCGCGAGACACTCGAGCTCCAGTCGCGGATCGCACGGTTCACCCACGCAGACCGGCGCGGGTACGGGGTCGCCCGGCGGCGCCACACATTCGACGACGCCGGTGACCTCCAGCCAGCCTGTGACCGGAGCGCCAGCGGCGAGCACGACGGGCGCCGCGACCGGCGCAGGCAACAGCACGACCGGCGCCGGCGCGAGCTCAGGCTCATGGCTCCGGGAAGACGAGTGCCCCCGGGCAGACGAGCGCCCCCGGACAGACGGTCAAACAGTCCAGCCCGGGCCACAGCACTCCCGCCACGACGGCGCCCGGCAGCTCGGGCGCGGCGCCCGGACAGACGAAAACGTCCACAGGGACCGTGACCACGCCGGGACAGTCCAGCTCAGCCCCAGGCCAGACCGCCACGCACGGCAACGGCCATGGCAACAACAGCTGACGAACCCGCACCCGAGACGACGCCCGAGGACGACGGCGCGGTCGCGACGGTCGCCCCGCCGCGCTCCCGCCCGCGGGCTCGCCGGATCCGTGTCCCGACACGGATCTGGAATCCGCCCGGCCACTGGCGCCTGCTCGCGTTCTGCCTCGTCGTGATGCTCGCGGTGATCGCGTTCCAGGGCTTCGCGACCCACACGATCGGCGCCACCTCGGAGCCGCATGCGACCCAGGCAGCCTCGCCGCTCATCCACGACCGTCCGGTGTTTCGCGCCCAGGGTGACCGCCTCGTGTCGGTCGAGCCACCGCCGGGCCGGCGGATCGCGCTCACGTTCGACGACGGTCCTGACCCCAGGTGGACGAACCGCATTGCGGACGAGCTGCACGCCGCCGGGGTCCACGCGACGTTCTTCGAGATCGGGAGCGAGGCCGCCCGGTATCCCGGAATCGTCCGGCGGCTTGTCCGTGACGGGAACGAGATCGGCAACCACACGTTCACGCACGTCCTGCTCGCCGGAGTGCCGCCGTGGGAGCGGCGCATGCAGATCGACCTCACCGAGGCGGCGATCGCCGGCATCACCGGACACTACGCGCGGCTCATCCGACCCCCGTATTCCGCCACGACCGACGCCGTGACGCCGCAGGACGAGCGCGAGCTGGCGACCCTCGCGGGACGGCGCTACTTCGTCGTCCTCGCCAACTACGACAGCAACGACTGGCAGCGCCCCGGGGTTGCCCGGATCATTGCCAACGCGACCCCGCCGGGGCGCGCCGGCGGAATCATCATGCTCCATGACGGCGGGGGAGATCGCTCCCAGACCGTTGCCGCCGTGCGGCAGCTGATCACGCGGCTGCGCGCCCGCGGCTTCCGGTTTGTCACCGCGTCCCAACTCGCGGGTCTGCCGCGGTCGGTCACGGAACCGAGCGCCCACGGCTGGTCACAGAGCCGAGGCACGATCTTCGTGACGAGCGTGCGCGTGGCCTATGCGCTGACGACGGTGATCTCGGTTGTGCTGCTCGTCGTCGTGGCGCTCGTCGCGCTCCGGGCATTGCTCCTGTTCGCCCTCGCGGCACACCACGTCCGGCTCACGCGCGGCCGGGCCGCTGCGGATCACACGCCGAGCGTGGCGATCGTCGTGCCCGCCTACAACGAGGCGGTCGGGATCGAGCGCGCCGTCCGCTCGCTCGCGGCGAGTGAGTACGACGACTTCCAGGTGATCGTCGTCGACGACGGCTCGGCCGATGACACCGCGGACATCGTCGCCCGCCTTGACCTCGACCGTGTCCGTCTCATCCGCCAGGACAACGGCGGCAAGGCAGCGGCGCTGAATACCGGCATCGAGATGACGGATTCAGAGGTCATCGTGATGGTCGATGGCGACACGCTGTTCGAGCCGGGCACGCTGCGGCGGCTCGTCGCGCCGCTCGCCGACCCGGAGATCGCGGCCGTGTCCGGCAACACCAAGGTCGGCAACCGTGGCGGCCTGCTCGGACGCTGGCAGCACATTGAGTACGTGATCGGGTTCAACCTCGACCGTCGGATGTACGACGTGCTTCAGTGCACGCCCACCGTGCCGGGCGCGATCGGGGCGTTCCGACGCGACGTGCTCGCCGAGGTCGGAGGCGTCCCGGGCGACACGCTCGCTGAGGACACCGATCTGACCCTCGCCATCGGGCGGACGGGTCGGCGCGTCGTCTACGCCGAGGACGCGCGAGCGTGGACCGAGGCGCCCTCGAGCCTGAACGCCCTCTGGCGGCAGCGGTACCGGTGGTCGTTCGGGACGATGCAGGCGGTGTGGAAGCACCGCGGCGCGGCCGTTTCCCGCGACCGTCGCCAGCGGCGGATCGGGCGTCGCGCGCTGCCGTACATGTTGCTGTTCCAGATCCTGCTGCCGGCGGTCGCTCCGCTGATCGACCTGTTCGCGCTGTACGGGCTCGTCTTCACGGGCGCAACGCGAACCCTGATCGTGTGGATCGTCTTCAACGTCGTCCAGATGCTCATCGCGGTCTACGGCTTCCGTCTCGACCGTGAGTCGCTGAAACCCCTGTGGGCGCTTCCGCTCCAGCAGTTCGTCTACCGGCAGCTCATGTATCTCGTGATCATCGAGTCGTCCGTGAGCGCGCTCCAGGGCGTGCGCTCGGGGTGGAAGCACCTGCCACGCACCGGCGAAGTCGTCGTCGGCTCCAAATAAGCATCGACGGCCACCCCGTAAAGTCCAGACCCGTGCCCAACACAGTGGTCATGAAATTCGGCGGCACGTCGGTCGCCGACGCGGAGCGGATCAAGCGCGCCGCCCGGCGGATCGTCGCCGCCCGAGAGGCCGGCCGCAAGGTCGTCGCCGTGCTCTCCGCCCGCGGCAAGACGACCGACGAGCTGATCGCGATGGCCGAGGAGGTCTCGGGCACCCCGGATCCGCGGGAGATGGACATGCTCCTCTCGACAGGCGAGCGGATCTCGTGCGCGCTGTGCGCGATGGCGATCAACGACCTCGGCCACCGGGCGATCTCGCTGACGGGCTCCCAGGCCGGGATCGTCACTGACACCTCGCACACAAAGGCTCGGATCCTCGACGTGCGCGCCGACCGTATCCGCGAGGCACTGAAAGACGACCTGATCGTCCTCGTCGCCGGCTTCCAAGGCGTCTCGACGAGTCGCGACGTGACGACGCTCGGGCGCGGCGGGTCGGACACGACCGCGGTTGCGCTCGCCGCTGCGATCGACGCCGAGGAGTGCGAGATCTACACCGATGTCGCAGGCGTCTTCACCGCGGACCCGCGGATCGTCCCGCGCGCCCGCAAGTTGCCCTTTGTCTCCTTTGAGGAGATGCTCGAGATGGCCGCCTCCGGCGCCAAGGTGCTCCAGCTGCGCTCAGTCGAGTACGCGCGGACCCACGGCGTACGGATCCATTGCCGATCGAGCTTTGAAGATGCCCCCGGTACGGTTGTCCTAGGAGAAGACGAGACGATGGAACATCCCCTGATCACCGCGGTCACTCACTCGACCGAGGAGGCGCGGATCACGCTGCTCGGCGTCCCGGACCGTCCGGGCGCGGCAGCGGCGATCTTCACCGCGCTCGCCGACGCCGGCTGCAACGTCGACACGATCATCCAGAACGAGCCCCTCGGGGAGGGCCGTGACGCCGAGGTCTCATTCACGATCGCGACCGAGGACCTCCGCGCCGCCGAGATCGCGCTCGAGCCGATCGTGTCCGAGCTTGACGTCGCCCGCGTCGACACCGACCCGGACATCGGGAAGGTCTCGATCGTTGGCGCCGGCATGCGCTCGCATCCGGGGGTCGCGGCGAAGGTGTTCGACACGCTCGCTGTGGCTGAGATCAACATCGAGATGATCTCAACCTCGCCGATCAAGATCTCGTGCGTGATCCGCTCCGAGCGTGTGCCCGACGCGGTCCGCGCGCTGCACACCGCCTTCGGGCTCGAGGCCTCGGCCGTCCAGCAGGAGCGCCCGATCGGCCAGGAAGCGCGATGACCGATCTGTACGAAGTGATGCGCTGCGCGCCCTCCACGCGCTACTTCACCGACGAACCGGTGCCCAAGGAGACGCTCCATCGCGTGCTCGACAACGCCCGGTTCGCGCCATCCGGAGGCAACCGACAGGGGTGGCGCGTGATCGTGATCACCGACCGGGACACCCGCCGCCAGCTCCGCGAGCTCTACGAACCGGCGTGGGTCGAGTACACCAAGCAGATGGGCGTGCGGGCCATGCTCGACGCAAGCGAGCCCCCCGAGGGCGTCCCCGCGGGCCGGTGGAGGATGCTGAAGGGCGCCGACGAGTTCGCCCACACCTTCGACGAGGTCCCGGTCCACCTCGTCCCGTGCGTCGACATCGACGCGCTCGCGATCACAGACCAGGCGCTCGAGCGCCCGAGCATCGTCGGCGGCGCCTCGGTCTACCCGTTCGTCCAGAACGTGCTCCTCGGGCTCCGGGCCGAGGGGCTGGGCGCCGCGTTCACCACGCTGCTCGCGCCGGCCGAGCCGCAGGTGCAAGAGCTCCTGAGCATCCCTGGCGGGATCGCCGTCGCCGGGCACATCTCGGTCGGCCACCGGGCGGACCCGTGGCCCGCCAAGCTGTCCCGTAAGCCGGTTGGCGAGTTCGCGTTCGCCGAGCGCTACGGCGACGCCTGGTAGCCGGCCCCGCGCGCCTACCGCCCAGCCCGCAGCTCGCGCCGGGTGCGCACCCCGAGCTTGCGGTACACCCGCCGGGCATGGGTCCGCACCGTCTCGACGCTGACGTGGAGCGCCTGCGCGATCTCCGCGTTGGAACGTCCGGCCTGGAGCAACTCCAGCACGTCAGACTCCCGCGGGGTCAGCAGATCCGGCCCCGCACGCTCATCCTCCTCGATCACCGCCGGCGGCAGCACGTGCATGCCGCGTGACGCGAGGTGGATCGCATGCAGGACGTCCCGCGCCTGCGTCGACTTCGACAGGCAAGCCGTCGCTCCGAAGGCGACCATCTGGCGGCATTCGGCCGCGGTGGGCCGGTTCGCCAGCACCATCAGCCGTGTGTGGGGGAAGGCGCGGTGCAGGTCGCGGAGCTCCGCAGCGTTCGCCAGCGAACCGAAGTTGAGGATCGCGACGAGCGGCTCAAGCGCCTCCAGCATCGCCGGAACGTCGTCGTGCGGCACGTCATGGGCGACGAGTTCGAGCGCCTCATCGTCGTCGACGAGCGAGCGCAGGCCGCGGCCGACGATGTCCTCGAAGCGAGCGATGGCGACTGAGATGGAGGGCTTGGCCATGAAGTCCTTGTCGGCACCTCTCCGCCCGACCGACAGTAGGGTACCGGCATCTGCGGCGAAAGGGTGAGGGGCATATCACCCTTTTCGAGCCGTCGGGGTCACCCCAAGATCACCCCTGGCGGGATGACATTTGGGTCTGCATGGGTCATTATTCCGGTGCGCTTCCGATCCATCCGGATGTTCACGCAGCAACCCATGGGACCGGGCGCATGGGAAGGGTTTTGACCGGCAGGGTTTGACCGGCAGGGTTTGAAGGGCGAGGTTGCAGGGAACCTCGCCCTTCGTTTTGTCTGAGGCCGCCGACGCCGGAGTCCGCGGCGCGTTCGTTAATCCTCGGGCGGCGGGATCGTCGCCTTCAGCCGCCGGCGGGCGGCCTCGATCCGGCGCGCCGGATCATCGGCCGCGTGCGGATCCGTCAACGCGCGCCGCGCATCGGTCGGCCCGCCGTGGCGGCCGCGAGCGAGGGAGAGGACGCGCCGGAGCGGCCGGATCACGAGACACTAACTAGCCGCTGTCGGCGGTGGCCCCGGCCACCACGGACGTCGACCAATCGATCACCGAGGTCGGGCGCACGATGTGCTTGTTCATCCCGAGCTCCTTCGGCGAGAGCCCGAGCGCCAGCCCGACGAGCTGGGGCAGGTGGAGCACCGGCATCCCGAGCTCGCGCCCGGCCACCTTCGCCGCGGTCGGCTGCTGCAGATCGAGATTGAGGTGACACAGCGGGCACGGCACGACGAGGCAGTCCGCCTCGGCGTCGATCGCGTCTCCGAGATGCCGACCGGCCTGCTTGAGCGACGCTTCCTTGTTCATCGTGATGATCGGGAAGCCGCAGCACTTATAGACGCCGGCGTAGTTGATGACCGTGCCGCCGAGGGCTTCGATCACCATATGCAGATAGCGGTCGCGCGGGTGCTCCTCATCGATGCCGAGCCGGGTCACCGGCCGGATGATGTAGCAGCCGTAGAACGGGCCGACGCGCAGATCGGTGAGGGGCCGCTTGACCTTCGACTTCAGGTTGTCGAGCCCGATCTCCTCGACGAGCAGCCACAGGAAGTTCTTGTTCGTCAGACCCTTCTCGTAGACGAGGCCCTCCTCGGACAGGGTCTGGTTGATCTGATCGCGGTAATCAGTGTTCGCGTCGAGCCGCTCCTGGCACTCCGACTGGGCGCCCTGGCACGTCGAGCAGATGTTCATCATCAGCTCTCCGTCCGTCTTCTGGGCGAGCGCGAACGTGCGCGCGTTGAGCGTGTCGGCGAGTTCCTGGTTGTGCTCGGCGATCACGCCGGCACCACAGCACGCGGCGCGGTCAAGCTCGATCAGCTCGAGGTCGAGCAGCGGCGCGACCTTCGCCATCGAGCCGTGCAACTCCGGGGTGAATCCCCGGCTGACACAGCCGGGCCAATAGGCAACCTTCATCAAATTCTCGCTTTCTTCGGGCAGCCTGACGCCGCTCCGAAGGCGACAGGTCCTCCAGGAGCGGAGCGCCGTCCTGGCAGCCCATCTTACCCCGCGGCGGTCGCGCGCGATTCCCCGCGGACGGCCTCCGTAGTGCGTACGGAGGGTGCGAACCGAGCCCTTCGATAGCTTGCCTGGATGAGCGCTGGCGCCGTCACCCCCCCGCGACTGGGCGCCACAGCCAGGACCGACCGTTGGTGGGCGGCACCGGTGGCGACAGCGGTCGGGCTCGGCGCGTTCGGGATCTACTCGATCGTCGTCGCCGCGATGGGGACCGACTATCTCTACACCGGCGGCGGTGCCCGCTACCTGTCGCCGTTCTACTCGCCGGACCTGAAGAGCTTCGGCCTGCACATCTCGTTCACGTACGCGTTCTTCGTCGTGTGGGTCCCGCTCGGCTTCCGGACCACGTGTTACTACTACCGCAAGGCGTACTACCGCGCGTTCTTCCGCTCCCCTCCGGCGTGCGCGGTCGCGGTTCCGCGCCGACGTCCGTACCGCGGCGAGACGAAGTTCCCGTTCATCCTGCAGAACCTCCACCGGTACTTCATGTACCTGTCCGTGATCGTGCTCGGGTTCCTGTGGTTTGACACCGGCCGCGCGTTTCTGTTCAAGGGCGCCGGCGGCTCGCTCGAGTTCGGCGTCGGGCTCGGATCGCTGATCATGCTCGCCAACGTCGTGCTCCTCTCGCTGTTCACGTTCGGGTGCAACTCCGTCCGTCACCTGATCGGCGGACGGCTTGACTGCTTCACGTGCTCGGCGTCGGCGCGCACGCGGCACAAGCTGTGGCGTGGCGTCAGTGTCCTCAACGGCCATCACATGCAGTGGGCGTGGTTCAGCCTCACGAGCGTGGCCGTCACCGACCTGTACATCCGGCTCGCCGCGTCGGGCGTGTTCCATGACCCGAGGATCTTCTGAGGTGCCGATCGAGCGCCACACATACGACGTGCTGGTGATCGGAGCCGGTGGTGCCGGACTGCGCGCCGCGATCGCGGCCGCCGAGCACGGCGCCCGGACCGGCCTCGTGTGCAAGTCACTGCTCGGCAAGGCTCACACGGTGATGGCCGAGGGCGGGGTCGCCGCGGCGCTCGGGAACGTCGCGCCCGAGGACAACTGGCAGGTCCATTTCCAGGACACGATGTTCAGCGCGAAGTACATCAACAACTGGCACATGGCGGAACTGCATGCCAAAGAGGCGCCCGACCGGGTGGCCGAGCTCGAGCACTGGGGCGGGATCTTCGATCGGACCCCGGACCGGCGAATGGATCAGCGCGCGTTCGGCGGTCACACGCACAGGCGGTTGGTGCACATCGGTGACCGAACCGGCCTCGAGCTCATCCGCACGCTCCAGGACAAGACGGTGCACTCCGGCGTCGACGTGTTCATGGAGTGCACGATCACCCGTTTGCTGAGGAACGGTGGCCGTGTCTGTGGCGCGTTCGGTTACCGCCGCGCGACCGGGACGTTCATCGTGTTCGAGGCCAAGGCGGTGATCCTCGCGACGGGCGGCGCCGGGCGCTGCTGGAAGATCACCTCGAACTCCGGCGAGAACGCCGGCGACGGCCACGCCCTCGCGTACGAGGCCGGCGCCGAGCTGATCGACATGGAGTTCGTCCAATTCCACCCGACCGGGATGGTGTGGCCGCCGGGGGTGATCGGGCTGCTCGTCACCGAGGCGGTGCGAGGGGAGGGTGGGGTCCTCCGCAACGCCGAGGGCGAGCGGTTCATGGAACGCTATGACCCCAAGCGACTCGAGCTCTCCACCCGCGATGTCGTCGCCCGCGCGATCTACACCGAGGTGCGCGAGGGTCGGGGAACACCCCATGGCGGCGTGTTCCTCGACGTCTCCCACCTTCCGGCAGACACGGTCAAGACCAGGCTGCCGAGCATGTACGACCAGTTCCTGGAGCTCGCGGGCGTCGACATCACGCGTGAGCCGATGGAGGTGGGCCCGACTTGCCACTACATGATGGGCGGGGTGAGCGTCGACGGTGAGACCGGCGCGAGCCGGGTCCCCGGTCTGTTCGCGACCGGCGAGTGCACCGGCGGCATGAACGGCGCAAACCGCCTCGGCGGCAATTCGCTCTCGGACATCCTCGTGTTCGGCAAGCGGGCCGGTGAAGGGGCGGCCGCCCACGCGGCGGGAGCACCCGAGCCGGCGGTCGACGACGCGGCGATTGCCGACGCCGAGGCCGAGCTGGTCGGCTACCTCGAGGGGCCGGCCGGGGAGGACCCGTACGCGCTCCACGCCGAGCTCCAGGCCACGATGCAGGCCGACTGCGGCATCTTCCGCGATGCGGAGACGCTCAGCACGGCGCTCGCGGTCATCGACGGGCTGGGCGACCGCGCGGCGACCATCCGCGCCTCCTCACCCGAGCGTGTCTACAACAACGGCTGGCAGCTGTGCCGCGATCTGCGCAACATGCTGATCGTCTCCGAGGCGGTCGCCCGCGCCGCGCAGCTGCGGCACGAGAGCCGCGGCGCCCACTCACGGCTCGACTTTCCGGACTTCGACGACTACTGGGGTGAGCACAACATCGTCGTGCGCAAGGCGGCCGACGGGATGGAGGCCGAGCCCCGTCCGGTCATCACGGTCGCGCCCCTCAAGGCGCTTGTGGACCAGCGGAAGGAGGCCGAACGCCGATGAGCAAACGGACGCTGCGCGTGTGGCGGGGTGGCACCGACGGCGAGCACGTCGACTACGAGGTCGAGGCCGAGACCGGCATGGTCGTCCTCGACGCGGTGCTCGAGATCCAGCGCCATCAGGCGGGGGACCTCGCCGTGCGCTGGAACTGCAAGGCCGCCAAGTGCGGGTCGTGCAGCGCGGAGATCAACGGCTCACCGCGCCTGATGTGCAAGACCCGGCTCGACCACCTGCCGGAGGATCAGCCGATCTTGGTCGATCCGCTCAAGGCGTTTCCGCTCATCCGCGACCTCGTCACCGACGTCTCGTGGAACTACGAGGTGAACAAACGGATCCCGCCGTTCACCCCGGCGCCGGACACGGAATGGTTGATCGGCCAGGAGGACGTCGACCGCGTCGCCGAGTTTCGCAAGTGCATCGAGTGCTTCCTGTGCCAGGACGTGTGTCACATCCTGCGTGACCATCGGATGCGCGACCGCTACTTCGGTCCGCGCTTCCTCGTGCGGGTGGCGAGCCTCGAGATGCACCCGCTTGACACGGCCGACCGGACCGATCTCGTCGCCGACGAGGGTGGGCTCGGGCTGTGCAACATCACGAAATGCTGCAGCGAGGTCTGCCCCGAGGGGATCCACATCACCGACAACGCGATCATCCCGCTCAAGGAGCGGCTCGTCGATCGCCGGTACGACCCGCTGGCGAAGCTCGGGCGGCTGTTCGGCCGCGGCCGAGCCGGGCGCTCGGCCGACGCGGGACGCTCGGCTGACGCCGGACGCTCGGCCGACGCCGGACGCTAGGCCGACGCGCCGTCGGAGGCCTCGGCCTCCGGATGCAGCGGCGTCGGCTCGTCGGTGTGCGGCGCGTGGGTGAGCGTCGGGTCGTCCTCGTAGCCGACGACGTACAGGTTGAGCTCGACGCGCTCGTTGCGACCCTCGATCGTGTCGAAGATCTGCTTGACCTCTTTCGGCGCCTTGTGCTGATGCAGCAGCGCCTTGGCCGGCGTCATCTTCCCCCGCGCCATTCCCTTCGCCGCCGTCGGTAGCGAGCTGATCAGCTCGGGGACGGCACGGGGATGGAACTTCCCGCCGTAGGAGTCGGGCAGCAGGTCGGCCTCGTGGAGGATGCCGTTGCGCCGGATGTTCTTGACGAACGCGTGCTCATGGCGATAGCCGTTGTTGCCGTCCTTGATCTCGAAGTCCGACCCGGACTTGCGGCGCAGACGCATGATCTGGCTCATCGGGTCGACGCCCTTGGGGCACGCGTCGATGCAGTTGAAGCAGTGGGTGCAGTCGTAGATCCCGTGCTCGTC
Source organism: uncultured Solirubrobacterales bacterium (assembly GCA_963779695.1). Lineage (GTDB taxonomy): Bacteria > Actinomycetota > Thermoleophilia > Solirubrobacterales > Solirubrobacteraceae > Palsa-465. The sequence continues at coordinate 174,211 of CAVZZH010000042.1, read as the reverse complement.
CTCGCTGAGGTCCTTGAGCCGGCTGAAGTGCTCCGCATCACGAGGGTCACCGACGAACCGGTAGGCCTTGGCGAGCGCCGCCGGGCCGACGAACAGCGGGTCGATCTCCATCGAGAGGCAGTCCGACACGCAGGCGCCGCACTGGATGCACGCCATCGTCTGCGTGACGTCGACCATGTTGTCGTGGGGGACGATGTACTCGCGCTCGGGCACCGGCTGCTTCGCCAGCAGCCACGGCGTCACGCGCTGGATCTTCTTCCAGTGGACCGCGTCCATGTCGACGATCAGGTCTCGGATCACCGGCATGTTGCCCATCGGCTCGACGGTGATGACCGCGCCGTTCTCAGCGCTGTCGCCGTTCCCGCCGGTCGTGGCCGCCACCCGGTAGGCGCGGTCGGCGGCCTCCTTGAGGTGGGTGTTACACGCGAGCCCCGGCTTACCGTTCATTCGCACGCCGCACGAGCCGCAGATCGCCTGCTGGCATGAGCAGCGGATACCGACCGACCCGTCCTGTTCGTCGCGAATCTTGAGGATCGCGTCGAGCACCGACTGCGTCTCCGGCATGTCGACCGTGTGCTCGTCCCAGTACGCGGCCTCGCCGGACTGGGGGTCGAAACGGCGGATCCTGATCGTGTATTCCGGCATGGCGGGGTCAGTACGTCCTTTCCTGCGGTTCCCACTTGGTGATCGTCACCGGCGAGTAGCTCACCGTCGGCACGTCGGCGCCGTTGACGGAAACGTCGATGTGCTTGAGCCATTCGTCATCGTTGCGCCGCGGGAAGTCGGTGCGGAACTGCGCGCCGCGGGACTCCTTGCGCTCCTGCGCGGCGACGACGATCGCCTCGGCCACATCCAGCATGTACCCGAGCTCGATCGCGCCGATCACGTCCTGGTTGAAGATCTTGCCCCGGTCGTCGATCACGGCCGTGGTTGCCTCCTCCTTGAGCCGGCGGACGATCTCGTGCGCTTTCGCGAGTCCGTCTGCCTCGCGGAACACCGCGACGTGCTCGTTCATCGTCTCGCCGAGCTCGTTCTTGATCGCCGCGACGCGGCGGCCGCCCTGCGGGTCCCGGCTGATGATCGCGTTGATGTCCTTCTCGGTGTCGGAGATCTTCGCGCTGGGCGTGCTCGGCATCGGCATGTGGATCGCGCGGGAGGCGGCGTGCTCACCCGAGCGCCGGCCGAAGATCAGCGTGTCAAGGAGGCTGTTGGCGCCGAGGCGGTTGCCGCCGTGGACCGACACGCAGGCGGCCTCGCCGGCCGCGTACAGCCCAGGGATCGTCGTCTCGCCGTCGACGTCGGTTTTGATCCCGCCCATGAAGTAGTGCTGGCCGGGCCGGATGTGGATCGGCTCGCGGGTGATGTCGGTGCCGGCGAAGTCGCGGCCGATGTTGACGATTTCTCTGAGCGCCTCGAGCGTTCGTCTGCGGGGGACTTTCGTGACGTCGAGCGCAACCGTGCCGTCTGGGAAACCGCGGCCCTCGTTGATCTCGGTCTGCTCGGCTCTTGACACCACGTCTCTGGAGGCCAGCTCGAGCTTGTTCGGCGCGTACTTCTCCATGAACCGCTCACCCTTGGCGTTCAGCAGCCAGGCGCCCTCGCCACGGGCGCCCTCGGTGATCAGGATTCCGTTGCCGGCGAGGCACGTCGGGTGGTACTGGACCATCTCCATGTCCATCAGCTTCGCGCCGAGTCGGTAGGCCTGCGCGAGCCCGTCGCCGGTGACGATCAGTCCGTTGGTCGTCGGCTTGTACGCCTGCCCGGCGCCACCCGTCGCGAGAATCGTCGCCTTGGCGTTGAAGACCTCGAGGTGGCCGTCGCGCAGGTTGCGCCCGATCGCGCCGATGCAGCGACCCTCGTCGTTCTGGACGAGGTCGGTGGTGAACCACTCCTCGTAGCGGTCGATCGAGTCGCTGTACTTCATCAGCTGCTCGTAGAGCACGTGGAGGATGGCGTGGCCGGTGATGTCCGCGACGTAGTAGGTGCGGGCGGCCGAGGCTCCGCCGAACGCGCGGGTTCCGAGATTTCCGTTCTCGTTGCGGTGGAAGGTGACACCAGCGTGCTCGAGCCAGAGAATCTCGTTCGGCGCTTCGCGGCACATGATCTCGATTGCGTCCTGATCCCCGAGGTAGTCCGAGCCCTTGACGGTGTCGAACGCGTGAGACTCCCACGTGTCCTCCGGATTGAGGGCGGCGTTGATGCCGCCGGCGGCGGCGACCGAGTGCGAACGGACGGGGTGGACCTTCGAGATGATCGCCACCGTCGCACCGGACTGGGCCGCAGCGAGTGCGGCTCTCTGGCCGGCAAGGCCGGCACCGATGATCAAGACGTCATGGGAAGGCACGAACGGCGATTCTATGGAAGGCGGCCTGTTGGCCGCCTTGCGGTGCCTCGTCGCCCGGGCCCAGCGTTGTGGCGTCCGTCGGATGTGGGCGAGCTTTCGGCCCCGCGGTTAGGCTCGCCCGCGTGAAGCTTCGAGCGCGCGGTAAGGCGGACCGGCGGACGGTCCGGATGCCGTTCCTGGTGTACCGGGGACCCCGGTACGCGCCCATGACGCCGCCGCCGGAGGATCCGCGGCTGCGGACGCGCGTGGGAGCGCGGCCGGGCGCCGTTCAATCCTGGGCAGCCGTTTCCGCCCGAGCTGGCGTCGTGGGGTCCCGACGAGCGGCGCGCGCTCCGCGACGGTGCGATGTCCCGGCGCTCGCAACGTGATCTGCGGGCGCCGGTCGGCTGGTCGACTCAGATCGCGCTCCTCGTGCTCCGGGCCGCTGCGCTGTTCGGTGCGGAGACGTGCCGCGAGCGCTACGGGCGCCTGGCCGAAGGCGCGGTGGGGCTGGTGCTGTACTGGCCGGTCATGTTCGTCGAGCAACGCCTCGAGGCGCGGCAGGCCGACATCCTGCGGCTCACGGCGGAGACCGCGCCGCGGCCCGTCTTTGACCCGTCGTCCGCGGTCGTGCCGCTCGTCTTCTCCATCGTCGCCCGGCTGCGCGGCCTGAAGGTCGCCGACGCGACCCCGCCGGTCGCGCTCGCGCAACAGATCGTCGGCCGAGATCAACCGCCGCCGCTCGTGGCGCGCGGCGTTAGCAGGGGGCGCTGCAACCACGCGGTCCCCCGTCGAGCGAAGAGCGTCGGAGCACACGGCATCAACGCCGGCATTCGGCGATCAACCTCACAGGTGAGCGGCGCTGATCGACCGCCTGCGGAGGGTCGATGGGCCGTACGGGTGCTATGGCACCCATGAGGCCCGACGACACCGGGTGTCATTGGCTCGGCGTTCCCCTGTCACGGAACAGACTGGCCCAACGACCCGCGTCCCCGGCCCCCTCGATGCGCTGTTCGCCCCGTCGGTGACGGCCGCGCCGGCGAGCCGCGGCCGCCCGCGCCGACGCCAGCCGCCCGAAGCGGTCAGCCGCCGAGCTCCCGCAGCCGCCCCTCCAGGAACGCCCGCTCCCCCGTGTTGCGCGTTAAATTGAACGCTCGTTCAAGAGCGGCCGCAGCCGCGGTCCGGTCCCCGAGCCGCGCCAGGAGCTCGCCCCGGGTGGCGTGGAACAGGTGGTAGTCCTCGAGGCCGTCGAGACCGTCGACGATCGCCAACGCGTCGGCCACATCGCCCGCCTCGCCGACCGCGACCGCTCGGTTCAACAGCACGATCGGCGACGGCGAGACCGCGTACAGGGCCTCGTAGAGCCGGGCGATCTCGTCCCAGTCGGTCGCGGCCGCCGACGGCGCCCGGGCGTGCTCGGCGGCGATCGCGGCCTGGAGCTGGTACACCCCCGGACGCCGTCGGCGCAATGCGGCGGTGAGCACCCGGATGCCCTCGTCGATCGCGCGGCCGTCCCAGCGCGATCGGTTCTGGTCGGCCAGCCGCACGAGTGATCCAGAAGCGGGATCAATACGCACGGCGCGGCGGGAGTCCTGGAGGAGCATGAGCGCGACGAGGCCGAGGGCCTCGGGTTCGTCGGGCATCAGGGCGGCGAGGAGCTTGCCGAGCCGGATCGCCTCGGCGCACAGCTCGTCGCGGAGAAGCCCGTCGCCGGCCGTCGCCGCGTAGCCCTCGTTGAAGATGAGATAGATCACCGACAGCACCCCGGCGAGCCGGTCCGGCAGCGCCGCGTCCGCGGGGACCTCGAGCGCGATCGCGGCGTCGCGGATCTTGCGCTTGGCGCGCACCAGCCGCTGGGACATCCGCGTCTCGGGGACGAGGAATGCCCGGGCGATCTCGGCGGCGGTGAGTCCGCCGACGACCTGGAGCGTGAGCGCGACCCGGGCGTCGGGCGCGAGCGCGGGATGGCAGCAGGTGAAGAGCAGACTGAGTCGCTCGTCGCCGACCTCGGCGAGCGCGTCAGCGAACGGCTCGTTCATCGTGACCTCCGTCTGGGTGGCGGCACCGAGCGCCGAGAGCTTCGCCTCGCCGGTGCGCTGATGGCGCAGGCGGTCGATCGCCCGGTTGCGGGCCACGGTCATCAGCCATGCCGCGGGCGCCTCGGGCACGCCGCGCCGCTCCCAGGTGACGAGTGCCGCGGCGAATGCCTCCTGGAGGCAATCCTCGGCGAGCTCGACGTCTCGCAGGCTGCGCACGAGCGCCGCGAGCACCCGTGCCCGCTCCTGACGGAACACCGTCTCGATCGATTGCGACACATCCATGTGACGAATGGAAGCGCTCGAACTCGACACGCACAAACCGGCGTGCCGGCCGCGCTCAGGCGACCGGCGTGCCGACCGCGGACTGCAACGCCCGGCGCACCTGCTCGACGGTGACCACGCCCTGGAGGACACCCTCACCGTCGACGGCCATCAGGGCTCCGAGCCGCCCGAGCGCCTCGGAGGCGAGCACTTCGGTGAGCGGCCGGTCCTCGTTGACCCACCACTTGCCGCCCTCCTCTGACTCGAGCATCGAATCGACGGTCAGCCACCCCTCACCGCCGTCGATGGCGCTCTGCACCCGCTCCTGACGCGCGATCCCGACGAAGTGGTCGGTGTCGTCGACCACCGGGAACCACGACCACCCGTAGCGCAGGAAGTACTCGTCGATCGCCTGGGTCGCCGCGGTGCGGGACGGGAGCGCCACCGGCTGGCGGTCCATGATGTCGGCCACGCGCACGCCCTCGATGCGCGCGGTGATCGCGGTCTGCACGAGCGCGGCGCGCGCCGCCTGGTAGAGCAGGAAGGCGAGCATGATCAACCACAGACCGCCGAGCCCGGACCCGTGGAGGAGCAGGAAGATCCCCAGGCCGCCGAGCACGACCGCGAACCCCTGGCCGGCCATCGCCGCGGCGCGGGTTCCCTTGCGCTTGTCGCCGGTCGTCTTCCATACGATCGCGCGGGCGATCCGGCCGCCGTCGAGCGGGAATGCGGGCACGAGGTTGAAGATGAGCACGATCACGTTCATCAACAGGAGCCAGCTGAGCGACAACAGCACCGGTGTGACCTGGATGTCGCTGTCGAGCAGGAACGCGTGCCATAGCCGATGCGGGCCGACGATCGCCAGGTCGATCGCGGCGAACACGACGACCATCAGGGCGGTGGCGGCCGGGCCGGCGGCGGCGATCTTGAACTCCTCGCCCGGGGTATTGGCGTCCCGCGACATCTGGGTCAGCCCGCCGAACAGGAACAGCTGGATGTTCTTGACCTCGATCCCCTGGCGCCGCGCGACGATCGCGTGGCCGAGTTCGTGCACGATCAGCGAGAAGAAGAACAGCAGCGCACTCACGACCGTCGTCAGATACGCGACCCCGTCGGAGCTGTGCAGCGTGGCGCGGAACGACGGTGACAGGTAGATGATGACGATGAACAGCGTCAGCAGCCATCCGAGATCCACCCCGATGCGGATTCCCGCCACGTCCATCAGCTTGATCGAGCCGGTACGTCGGAACATGCTGCAATGGTGTCACAGCAGCCCCGGCCGGATATAACGATGCAAGCGCCCCTCCCTGGAGACAGACCCCGTGAGTGATTCCCTGCAGCAGCTTCGAGCTCGCCTCGGTGAGCTTGAGGACCTTCGTAACACCGCCGGCCTGCTCGGCTGGGACCAGCAGACGATGATGCCGCCGCGCGGCGGGGCGTCACGCGCCGAGTCGATGGCGACGGTCGAGCGGATCCGTCACGAGCTGTTCGTCGCCGACGAGACCGGGCAGCTGCTCGACGCGGCGGCGGCCGAGCTGGACGGCGCCTCGCCGGAGAGCGATGACGCGAGCCTGATCCGGGTCACGCGCCGCCACTACGAGAAGGCGCGCCGGGTCCCCACCCAGCTCGCGGCCGACATCGCGCGGGCGGCCTCGCTCGGCCAGGAGGCGTGGGTGGTGGCCCGTCAGAACTCGGATTTTGCGGCGTTCGTGCCGTATCTCACCCACAACCTCGACCTCGCTCGCCAGTACGTCGACTGCTTTGACGGGTTCGAGGTCCCGTACGACGTGCTGCTGGACGACTTCGAGCCGGGCATGAAGTCCGCGCAGGTGCGTGCGCTCTTCGACGAGCTCAAGCGCGAGCTGGTGCCGCTGATCGCGACGCTCGCCGAGCACCGCGCCAGCGTCGATCCCTCGATTCTCCACGGCACGTTCCCAATCGACCGCCAGCGCGAACTCGTCGCGCAGGTGTTGGGGCTGATGGGCTTTGACCGCACCGGCTGGCGGATGGACGACACCGTGCACCCGTTCGCAACCGGGATCGGCGCCGGCGACGTGCGGATCACGACGCGCTGGGAGGAGCCGTACTACGCCTCCGGTCTGTACGGCGCGATGCACGAGTGCGGTCACGGGCTCTACGAGGACGGGATCGCCCAGTCGCTGCGGCGCACGCCGCTCGGTCACGGCGAGTCGCTGGGACTCCACGAGTCACAGAGCCGGATGTGGGAGAACATGGTCGGTCGCGGACGCGCCTTCAGCGGCGTTCTCGCGCCGCGGATCAACGCGCTGTTCGGCACCTCGGCGGAGCCGGACGCTCTGTATCGCGCGGTCAACTTCATCGAGCCGACGTTCATCCGCGTCGAGGCCGACGAGGCGACCTACGGACTGCACATCGTGCTGCGGTTCGAGCTCGAGCAGGAGCTGATCGAAGGCCGGCTCGCGGTCGCGGATCTTCCCGAGGCGTGGAACGCCCGCGTCATGGACTATCTCGGCCTCGAGGTCACCGACGACGCCCACGGGGTCCTCCAGGACGTCCACTGGTCCGGCGGGATGATCGGCTACTTCCCCACCTACGCGCTCGGGAACCTGATCGCCGGGCAGCTATGGGACGCCGTGCACAGTGAGATACCGGACCTCGACGATCGCATCGCCGACGGCGAGCTCTCACCGCTGCGTGAGTGGCTGCGGGAGAACGTTCACCGGCACGGGGCGAAGTTCTCGACGCCGGAGCTGCTCGAGCGCGTCGTCGGCGGACCGATCGCGGTCGGGCCGTTCGTCAGCTACCTGAAGGCGAAGCTCTCCGACGTCTACGGCGTCGCGCTGTAGAGCCGCTATAGCGATGCCAGTGCCTCGTTGAACGTCGCGCTCGGTCGCATCACCGCGACCACCCGCTCGGGGTCGGGGCGGAAGTAGCCGCCGATGTCGACCGGCTCGCCCTGGACCGCGCCGAGCTCCTCGACGATCGTCGCCTCGGCGTCGCGCAGCCGGGCTGCGAGCGGCGCGAATCGCTCGGCGAGCGCACGATCGTCGTCCTGCTCGGCGAGCTCGTGCGCCCAGTAGAGCGCGAGGTAGAAGTGGCTGCCCCGGTTGTCCAGCTCGCCGGTCTTGCGCGAGGGCGACTTGTTCTCCTCGAGCAGCCGGCCGGTCGCGCGGTCAAGCGTCTCGCCGAGAAGCCGGGCCTTCGGCTTGTCGTCGGTCTTGGCGAGCAGCTCGAATGACGGCGGCAACGCCAGGAACTCACCAAGCGAATCCCAGCGCAGATGGTTCTCGCGCAGCAGCTGCTGGACGTGCTTGGGCGCCGATCCGCCGGCGCCCGTCTCGAACAGTCCACCGCCCTCGATCAGCGGGACGATCGACTGCATCTTCGCGCTCGTCCCGAGCTCGAGAATCGGGAACAGGTCGGTGAGGTAGTCGCGCAGGACGTTGCCGGTGACGGAGATCGTGTCCTCGCCGCGACGGGCCCGCTCGAGCGTGAACCGCGCCGCCGCGCCGACGTCGAGGATCTCGATCGCCAGCCCGTCCGTATCGAGTGCCGCGAGCGCGGGGCGGACCTTGGCGAGCAACTCGGCGTCGTGGGCCCGTGTCTCGTCAAGCCAGAACACCGCGGGCGCCCCGGTCTCACGCGCGCGTCCCACGGCAAGCCGGACCCAGTCCTGGATCGCGACGTCCGTGGTCTGGCACATCCGCCAGATGTCACCCGTGTCGACGTCGTGCTCCATCAGCGTCTCACCGGCGGTGTCGACGACGCGGACCGTGCCGGGCCCGCTGATCTGGAACGTCTTGTCGTGCGAGCCGTACTCCTCGGCGGCCTGTGCCATCAGGCCGACGTTCGGCGTCGAGCCCATCGTCGCCGGATCGAAGGCGCCGTGCTCGCGGCAGTGCTCGACGGTCTCCGCGTAGAGCGGAGCGTAGGAGTGATCTGGGATCACGAAATTCGTGTCCTGGAGCTCGCCGGCGGCATTCCACATCTGGCCCGACGTGCGAATCGCCGCCGGCATCGACGCGTCGATGATCACGTCGCTCGGCACGTGGAGGTTCGTGATGCCGCGATCGGAGTCGACCATCGCGAGCCGCGGACCCGTCCTGTAGGCGGCTTCGATCGCGGTGCCAATCGCATCGCGCTGATCCGCCGGAAGCTTCTCGATCGCGCGCAGCAACGCGCCGAGGCCGTCGTCCGGGTTGACGCCGACCGAGCGCAGCGCCTCGCCGTGATCGGCGAACACCTCGGGGAAGTACGCCTCGACGGCGTAGCCGAAGATGACCGGGTCAGAGACCTTCATCATCGTCGCCTTGAGGTGCACGGAAAACAGGACCCCCTGGTCCTTGGCCTCCGCGATCTGCTCGGACAGGAACGCCTTCAGTGCCGCCGCGCGCATCACCGACGCGTCGATCACCTCGCCGGTCTGGAGCGACAGCCCGTCCCTGAGCACGGTCGTCGTGCCGTCGGCCGCGGCGTGCTCGATCCGCACGGTCGTCGCCTCCGGCACGGTCACGGACTGCTCGGTGCTAAAGAAGTCACCGTCGCTCATCGTCGACACGTGCGAGGCGGAGTCACGCGACCACGCACCCATCGAGTGCGGATGGTGCCGCGCGAACGCCTTGACCGACGCGGGGGCGCGGCGGTCGGAATTGCCCTGGCGAAGCACCGGGTTGACCGCGCTGCCCTTGACCCTGTCGTACCGGTTGCGGATGTCACGCTGCGTGTCGTCGGCGGGGTCCTCCGGGTAATCGGGAACGTCGTAGCCCTGCTGTTGGAGCTCGTCGATCGCCGCCTTGAGCTGCGGCACCGACGCGCTGATGTTCGGCAGCTTGATGATGTTCGCCTCGGGCGTCGTGGCGAGCTCGCCAAGTTCGGCGAGCGCGTCGGCGATCCGCTCGTCCTCGGAGAGGCGGTCGGGGAACAGGGCAAGGATCCGTCCCGTCAGCGAGATGTCGCGCAGCTCGATCTCGATGTCGGCGGCGCCGGCGAAGGCTCGGAGGATCGGGAGCAGCGATGCGGTGGCGAGCGCGGGGGCCTCGTCGGTGTGGGTGTAGACGATCTTCATGGGCGCTTTCACCCTAGATGATTGATTCCACGAGGGCGCGGTTCGTCTGTACGCGTCTCGCGGCACCGGATCGCCCCCACTGAAGAGGCCCGTGGCGCTGCCACTGTGCCTCTTCAGCGGTCGGCGCCCGGCGCTCGCGAGCCACGCACTTCCGAACCCCACCCCCGCGGGATCAATCATCTGATGATTGATTCCCCGAGGGCGCGCCCCGGCCTGGCGACGTTGTGAACCGCCCGGGTATACAGTCGAGTCACTGTGTTCTCCGACCGGCTCCAGGAGATGAACGATTGACTGACACCCCCGTCCGCGTAGCGGTGACCGGCGCCGCCGGTCAGATCGGCTACGCGATTCTGTTCCGGATCGCCAGCGGCCAGTTGCTCGGCCCTGACACCCCCGTACATCTGTCCCTGCTCGAGATTCCCGCCGCCGTCAAGGCCGCCGAAGGCACGGCGATGGAGCTTGATGACTGCGCCTTCCCGCTGCTGCACGGCATCGACATCCATGACGATCCCAAGGCGGCGTTTGACGGCGTCAACATCGCGCTGCTCGTCGGCGCGCGTCCTCGCTCGAAGGGGATGGAGCGCGGCGATCTGCTCGAGGCCAACGGCGGCATTTTCAAGCCGCAGGGTGAGGCCCTGAACGCGGGCGCCGCCGCTGACATCAAGGTGCTCGTCGTGGGCAACCCCGCGAACACGAACTGCCTGATCGCTCAGAGCAACGCTCCCGACATTCCCGGTGAGAGGTTCACCGCGATGACGCGGCTTGATCACAACCGGGCGATTGCGCAACTCGCCAAGAAGGCGAACGCCCAGATCGCCGATATCACCAATATGACCATCTGGGGCAACCATTCGGCAACCCAGTACCCGGATATCTTCCACGCGAAGGTGGGTGCTCAGGACGCCGCCGAACTCGTCAACGATCAGGCGTGGCTGGAGAACGATTTCATCCCGACCGTGCAGAAGCGCGGGGCGGCGATCATCGAGGCGCGGGGCGCCTCAAGCGCGGCATCCGCCGCGAACGCAGCCGTCGACCACGTGCACGACTGGGTTCTCGGCACGCCCAGCGGTGATTGGGTATCCATGGCAATCCCCTCCGACGGCTCCTACGGCGTCGAGGAGGGTGTGATCTCAAGCTTCCCGGTGACCTGCTCGGGCGGCACCTACGAGATCGTCCAAGGGCTCGAGATCAGCGATTTCTCCCAAGGGCGAATCGACGCGACGGTAGGCGAGCTCAAGGAAGAGCGCGACGCCGTCAAGCAGCTCGGTCTCGTTTAACGGTCAAAGGGTCACTCACCGTGGTTCACGGCGGGTGACCCTGGCAACCTATGTGGGGCCGCCATGCGGCGGCCGGCGTCGCTAGGACTGATCGGCCGGGTGCCAACCCTGACCGTCGCGCTTGACCTCGCCGTCACTGACGAGCTTGGGCATCACGCGGTACAGGTAGTTCGGCTCGATCTTCAACGCTTCGGCGATCTGCGGGATCGTGATCCCGGGTTTGGTGCGGACAAGGTCGAGCGCCTGGGCGGCACGCGTGCCGCCACTACGGCGGCCGCGCGGACGGCCGGGGCCGCGGCCGGTGCGTCGCCGCACCGTGCGTGTCCCGGAGCCCGGGGGACGGCCCGGTCCACGGCGAGGGCCGACGAGTGCGGCACGCGCGGCCTCAAGCTTCGCGACCTCTTCCTTGAGCTCGCTCAGCCGGCCGTCAATCTCCTTCACCGTACTGTCAACGAATTCTGCCAACGGGTGCTCCCTCCAAGGGATTTGACTGATAGGGCAACAGACACCTTACACACGCAAACATAAGAGTTCCGGTGATATGCGCCAAACCGCACGGTTCTGCACAGTCGCTTGCGCCGTTGTGTCAGGCGCAATACTCCTGAAAAGGGGTTAGTGGCGCTCGAGCAGCGACTTCAGCCGGGACAGTGACTTCGACGCTTCGCGCTCGGAGGCGGCGCCGACGATGAAGCGGCTCGCGACGTTTCCGATACGGCCGCCTGGCGGCTGGAACTCGTTCGTGTAGTGAAAGTGCGTCCGGCCGTTCTCGCTGTTCTCAAGTTCGTACCGGATGAGCGCCTTGGAGTGTGCGGGCCCGTGCCCTTCCCACTGGGCGGTGTGCGGCTCGCTGACATCAACCAGCTTCCACGTGACGTGGAACGAAAACCCGCGCATGTGGAGGACCTGCTCCATCGTTGACCCCTGGACGAGTGGCCGGTCGGAAACCTTTCCGAGCTCGCGGTGGATGGTGACCCAATCGCCCAGACGTCGCGGATCCATGATCGTTTCCCAGACCTGTTCGATCGGCGCGTCGATCTCGATATCGGTCGTCACCCGGCTCATCGGCGCCAGACACTATTCATTTCGTCACCGTGCTGCGAGGGACTCACCCGCCTCCCACTCGCGCAGGGCGCGCTCGATCGCACGGTCCAGCGAGTGCATGCGCACTCCGAGCACGTCCGCTGCCCGGTCATCTCGGGGCAACAGATCGGTTCCGAGACCCTCCATCAGCGGACCGATCAGCTCGTGGTCCTCGCCGGCGATCACCGACGCGACCCGGCTCGCGATCGGCGTCAGCGTCAGGCGGCCGAGACCGATCGTGGGCCGATCGACGAGCATGTGGTGGCGGATGCGGTCGATCAACTCGGCGTAGGTCACGACGTCCGGGCCGCCGATGTCGAACGACTCCCCGCAGATGCCATCGGCCGTGGCCGCGCGGGCGAGGACCTCGATCACGTCGCGCTCGTCGATCGGGCGCGTGCGGTTGCCGCCCCACCCCGGCACGGCGAGCACCGGGAGGCGCTCAACGAGCCGCACGAGGAAGCGAAACGAGCGGGAGCCGGCGCCGATCACGATCGAGGCCCGGAATGCGACCGCGCAGTCCGAGTGCTGCAGCAGCGCCTCCTCGACGGCGAGCCGGCTGGCGAGATGCGCGGACGGCGCGATGCTCGCCGGGACGAGTCCTCCGAGGTAGATGATCCGGCTGACCCCGGCGGCGCGGGCCTCCCGGGCGAAGTTCTCGGCGGCGGCGGCCTCGCGGGCGGCGAACGTGGCCTCGCCGTTCGGCGCCTGCTCCATCGAGTGGATCAGGAAATAGGCGACGTCGATCCCGTCAAGGGCCTCGGCGAGGCCGGTCCCGGTGACGGCGTCGCCGGTCACCATCGGGATGTCGAGACCTGGATCACGCCGGCCGCGGGTGAGGCCGCGCACGGCGTGTCCGTCGTGGCGCAGCCGAGGGACCAGGCGTGACCCGACGTAGCCGCTGACGCCGGTGACGAGCGTATTCACGACCCCGGGCCTACCCGGCGGCGCGGCGCGATAAAGCGCATGTCGACCGCGTCCGCCCGCAGCGCGCCGCTCAGCGCGAGCGCGGTGTCGAACTCCGCGAGCAGGATCGCGAGCACCTGGGCGGCGCCGGCCGCGCCGCCGGCGGCCAGCCCCCAGAGGATCGGGCGGCCGACGAGCACCCCCCGCGCCCCGAGCGCGAGCGCCTTGAAGACATCGGTTCCGCGACGAATCCCGCCGTCGACGAGCACCTCGACCCGGTCCTCCGCGGCCTCGACGATCGGGCCGAGCGCGTCCGCGCTGGCGAGGACCGTGTCCAGCTGTCGTCCGCCATGGTTGGAGACGACGACCGCTCGCGCCCCGTGCTCGGCGGCGAGCACCGCATCCTCGGGCGCGAGGATCCCCTTGACGATCACCGGGATCGTGCTCTCGGCGGCGAACGCCTCGATGTCCGCCCACGTCAACCCCGCGTCGGTGCCCGAGGCGATCTCCGAAAGGGTCGGCGAGTACCCACTGGCCCCGGTCAGCCACGGCTTGGCCATCGGCGCCGTGACCTCGGCCTCGACCGGCCAGCGCAGCTCACGCTCGCGCACGCCGATGACGGGGAGGTCGACCGTGATGACGAGCGCCTCGTACCCGTGCGCGATCGCCTGGGCGATCAGCTCGCGGCTGATCCCGCGATCGCGGAACACGTAGAGCTGAAACCACCGGGTCGCGTCCGGGGCGGCCTGCGCGACCTCCGGCAGCGTCGCCGACGCGAACGTCGAGAGCGTCACCACAGCCCCGGTCGCCGCCGCGGCCTGGGCGGCGGCGAGCTCACCGTCCGGGTGGGCGAGACGCTGAGAGGCCGTCGGCGCCAGGATCAGCGGGTGGGGGCGACGGCGGCCGAGGAAGGTCACGCTCGGGTCTCGCTGCTCGGCGCCGACGAGCACGCGGGGCACGATCGGGATCCGCTGCCACGCCGCGATGTTGTCGCGCATCGTCACCTCGTCGGTCGCGCCGCCGGCGTAGTAGGCGAGCGCGCCGGGCCCGAGCACCTCCTCCGCCACGCGCTCGAAATCGGCGAGCGAGATCAGCGTCGGGCCGTCGAGCGTCATCGGTCCGGAAAGCTACGGAAAATGCGGGAGGTTCTCGGTGCGGCTTTTTAAAGGCCCGCTATTTGCAGGTATTTCCCTCCGCGAGAGTTTTCTGCGTTTTCCGGGAATCGGCGTTGCACAAGGGGGGTGAAGTTCGCTTTGATGAGCGACGCCGCAGTTGCGGCGACCGACCACTACGGGGTGCTGGAGAGAGATGGCAGACAGGCGGGCAAACCCGGCGAAGCCGAGCTGTGAGACGTGCTTTTTTCATGAGAATTCGCTGTGCGCGGTGTCGGAGAGCGGGCCGTGCGCAACCTTCCGTCCGGCCCATCCGGACGGGCTGCGGCCACCGCGCCAGATGCGCTTCGTGTTCCGCCAGGAACGCCGCCTCCAGGTCGCCTACGCGTTCCCGTCGGCGAGCGAACAGGTCGCCCTTCACGCGTAGGTCAGCCAGGAGGCATCGTCCGACCGGGGCCTATATGGTTCGATCCGTGTACTGGCCCCTGATCGGCGGATTCATCGCCTTCGTGCTCATCGCGATCGTCCTCGGCCGGATCATGGATCCGGACCGGCGCCGGTAGCCGTTACCTCCACGCCTTCCTGACGGACCTCACGCGGGTGCTCGGAGCGCCGCGCGATCCATTCCGCACCTGGATGGTCGGTCAACCCGTGGAGGATGATCGAGCAGAAGACGACGAGCGCCGCGAGGTTGTAGATCTCCGGCCCGGCGGCGATGTGCTGTGAGAGCACGAGCAGGGAGAAGGTCATCGTCGCGACGCCCTTGGGGCCGAACCACGACATGAACGCCTTGGTCGCGACGTCGACGCGCGTGCCGGCGAGCGCCGCGAACACGGCGACCGGCCGGGCGACCAGCAGCGTGACGGCGACGATCCCCACCGCCGCCCAGCCGTCGCCGAACAGTCCGTGCAGGGTGAGCAGCGAACCGAACACGACGAAGATCCCGAGCTTGACGATCTCGACGAGATCCGCGGCCTGACGCTCGAAGTAGTAGCGGAGGTCGGGGCGCCGGATCCCGAGCGTGATCGCGGCGACGAACACGGCGATCAGGCCGTTGCCGTGTGGCGGCAGCACGGCGATCCCGTACGTCGCGAACGCAACGCCGAGCGCATAGAGGGACCGCTGGTGGGCGGGAATCCCACTGTCAAGGTCACGGTCACGCGGCATCAGCCACGCGGCGACGAGCGCGACGAGCAGACCGGTCACGAACCCGATCGTCACGTCCTCGAGCACGAATCGCCACCAGACGAAGTGCCGGTTGAGCGAGAGCGCCGCCGCGAACGCGAGCACCGCCGGGAGCGCGAGGCCGTCGTTGAGGCCCGACTCGAGATTGAGCGAGTGGCGGATGATGGCGGGGACGCGGGGGTTGGTGACGACGCTCGACGACAGGACCGGGTCGGTCGGGGAGAGCAGCGCTCCGAGCAGAAACGACTCCGTCCACGTGAGGTCGGTCATCACGTGTGCGCCGACGGCGACGATGATCGCCGTCAGCGGCATCGCCAGGACGAGCTTGCGCAGCGGCAGCCGCCAGTGCTGCTGGAGCATCTCACCGTCGACCTCGAGGCCGTCCCGGAACAAGATCACGATCAGGGCGACGGTGGCGAGGCCGCCGACGAACGACGACCGCGCGTCGAGGTGGATGACGTCGGTGCCGCCGGGGCCGAGACCGAAGCCGATCACGACGAACAGCGCGGTCAGCGACAGGAAGCTTCGGCCCGCGACTCCCGACACGAGCGCGCCGATGACGAGCAGACACCCGAGTGCCAGCAGCGACGCGTCGAAGCGCGTGCTTTCGGCCGCGAGCAGCAACGGCATCTGCACGTGGGCTACGGCCACGCGATTAGAGTGTCAGACCTCGGAGAGGAGCGGCGTGGAGATCACGGTTCTGGGCAAGTCACCGTCGTGGCAGGACGTCGGAGGCGCATGCAGTGGGTATCTCGTCCGCGAGGGCGACTTCGTGCTGCTGCTCGACTGCGGCAACGGCGTGTTCGCCAAGCTCCGCGAGCTCGTCGACTACGTCGACGTCTCAGCGGTGCTGATCAGCCACCTCCACGCCGACCACGTCCTCGACCTCGTCCCGTTCAGCTACGCGCTGTCCTACGCGCCGCGTCAGCAGCCCGTGCCGGTGGCGGGGTGGCCCGGGACCGAGCGCCCGGCGCGCCCGCAGCTGTACGCGCCGGCCGGCGCCCAGGATTTCTTTCGCCGCGTCGTCGGCTGCTGGGGCAGCGAGGAGCTGATCGAGAACGCGTTCTCCCTCCACGAGTACGCGGCCGAGGACGA
The DNA here is from genome assembly GCA_963779695.1 of uncultured Solirubrobacterales bacterium. Classification (GTDB taxonomy): domain Bacteria; phylum Actinomycetota; class Thermoleophilia; order Solirubrobacterales; family Solirubrobacteraceae; genus Palsa-465. The sequence continues at coordinate 157,889 of CAVZZH010000042.1, read as the reverse complement.
GCTCACGCTCGGGCCACTCGCCGCCCGCTTCTGCGAGGTGCCGCACTACACGCTCACCAACGCCGTCGACATCACCACTCCCGCCGGCCGGCGGATGACCTATAGCGCCGACTGCAGCCCCAACGACGAGCTGCCGGAGTTTGCCCGGGACACCGACTTGCTGTTGATCGAGGCGACGCTGCCGCGCGCGGAGCGCACAGGCGAGCGGGGGCATCTCACCCCGCGCGAAGCCGGCGAGCACGGCCGGCGCGCCGGCGCCCGGCGGATCGTGCTCACCCATTTCTCCGACGAGCTTGACCCGGAGCGGGCCCTGGCCGACGCGCGTGAGGCGTACGGCGGCGAGGTTGAACTCGCCCACGAGGGCACCACCTACACGGTCTAAGAGCACGACCTCTAAGATCGGCTCCGAATGCGCGAGCGTGACCTCTTTGCGAACTTCGACCGGATGCGCCGGGACATGGACGAGCTGTTCGGCGACGTGCTCGAGCGGACCGGCCTCTCGCGCCGCCGCCTCGGGTTCGTCCCCGCCGTCGACGTCGCCTACACGGCCGATCCCCCACGGGCGGTCGTCACCGCCGAACTCGCCGGTGTCGACGCCGAGAGCCTCGAGCTCGAGGTCCAGGGTCGCAAGTTGATCCTGTCCGGCCGTCGCGAGCCGCCGGCCGTCGAGCGCGACGTCTATCAGCAGGTGGAGATCGAGCGCGGCTCGTTCCGCCGGGTGGTCGAGCTCGGCGCGGACGTGGTCGCCGACGAAGCCCGGGCGCGCTACGAGGATGGGATGTTGCGCGTGGAGCTGCCGCTCGCTCAGACCGAGACGCACGTCTATTCCGTCCCGATCCGCAGCGAATCCTCGTCGCAGCGGTGATCGAGATCGGCATCCCGGAAGCCGGCGGGCGCGACGTCTCCGTCGACGGCTCGCGCGCGCTCCCGAGTCAGGTCGGGGTGCTGCCCCTCCGGGACACGGTCACGTTTCCGGAGATGCTGATCCCGCTCAACGTCGGTCAGGAGCGAAGCATCGAGCTGATCAACGAGGCGCTCCGGGGTGACCGCACGATCGCGATGGTCGCGAGCCGAACCCCCGAGCTCGAGACCCCCGGCCCGCAGGATCTGTACGACGTCGGCGTGATCGGCGTCATCGCGCGGATGATCCGGGTTCCCGACGGCACCCTGCGGGTGCTCATCCAGGGCGGACAGCGAGTCCACTTCGACCGCTGGGTCGCGAGCGACCCGTATCTCGTGGCGGAGGTCTCCGAGCGGCCGGACGTCGTCGTCACCAGTCCGGAACTGACCGCGCTGATGCGCAACGTTCAGCAGACGTTCACGACCATCGCCGGCGACGTCCCCTACCTGCCCGACGAGCTCCAGATCATGGTGGCCAACGTCGACGACCCGAGTCTGCTCACCCACCTGATCGGGGGAGCGCTCCGGCTGAAGACCGACGACAGGCAGGCGCTTCTGGAGGAGGTCGACGTCGCCAAGCGACTTCGCCGCTTGTCGGAGATCCTCGCCCGCGAGCTCGAGGTCGTCGAGATCGGCTCCAAGATCCAGTCGCAGGTCCAATCCGAGCTGGAGAAGGGGCAGCGTGAATACGTCCTGCGCCAGCAGCTCAAGGCGATCCAGGAGGAGCTCGGCGAAGGCGACGAGGTGCAGGCGGAGGCGAACGAGCTCCGCACGCAGCTCGAGGCGATCACGCTCCCCGACGAGGTCCGCAAGCAGGTCGACCGCGAGCTGGCGCGGCTCGAGCGCCTCCAGCCCGCGATGGCCGAGTACGGGGTCGTCCGCAGCTACCTGGAATGGATCGCGTCGCTGCCGTGGGACACGTCGACCGAGGACAACCTCGACCTCGGACACGCGGCGACGGTGCTCGACGAGGATCACTACGACATCGAGCAGGTCAAGGGCCGGATCCTCGAGTTCCTCGCTGTCCGCTCGCTCAAGCCCGACGCGCGCGGCGGGATCCTGTGCTTCGTCGGGCCGCCGGGCGTCGGCAAGACCTCGCTCGGTCGCTCGATCGCGCGCGCTCTGGGGCGTACGTTCGAGCGGATCAGCGTCGGCGGGGTCCGCGACGAGGCCGAGATCCGCGGCCACCGCCGTACCTATATCGGCGCCATGCCCGGGGTCATCATCCGGGCGCTCCGCGATGCCGGCGCCAACAACCCGCTGCTGATGATCGACGAGATCGACAAGATGGGCGCCGACTTCCGTGGCGACCCGTCGAGCGCGATGCTCGAGGTGCTCGATCCCGAGCAGAACGAGAGCTTTCGCGACCACTACCTCGACCTCCCGTTTGACCTCTCGAACGTCATGTTCGTGACGACCGGGAACACGCTCGACACGATCCCGGGGCCGCTCCGTGACCGGATGGAGGTGATCCAGCTCGCCGGCTACACCGAGGAGGAGAAGCTGGAGATCGCCAAGCGCTATCTCGTGCCGCGGCAGATCGAGCGCAATGGCCTGAAGCCGGCGAAGATCGCCTTCACCGAGACCGGCCTGCGCGCGATCGTCGCCGACTACACGCGCGAGGCGGGGGTGCGCCAGCTCGAGCGGGAGATCGGCAGCGTCTGCCGGAAGGTCGCCCGCCAGACCGCCGAGGGCACGCTGAAGCGCAAGATCACGCTCACCGAACCGCGCGTGCGCGAGCTGCTCGGCAAGCGCCGGTTCTACTCCGAGACCCGGCGCCGGACCTCCCGTCCGGGGGTGGCGACCGGCCTCGCGTGGACCCCGTACGGCGGCGAGGTGCTGTTCATCGAGGCGACCGCGATGCCCGGCCAGGGGAAGCTGACGATCACCGGTCAGCTCGGCGACGTGATGCGGGAGTCCGCGCAGGCGGCCGTGTCCTACGTGCGCTCCAACGTCTCCGACGTCCTGCCCGATGTGCCGGCCGACTGGTTCGCCACCCACGACCTCCACATTCATGTGCCCGCCGGAGCGACGCCGAAGGACGGCCCCAGCGCGGGCGTGGCGCTGGTCACCGCCCTCGCCTCTCTGCTCTCTGGGCGGCTCGTCCGCGCCGATGTCGCGATGACCGGTGAGATCACGCTCACCGGACAGGTGTTGCCGATCGGCGGTCTCAAGGAGAAGGCGCTCGCCGCCCAGCGCAACAAGCTGCGCTGCGTGATCGCGCCCGAACTCAACGAGCAGGACATCGACGAGATCCCCGAGCACCTGCGCCAGGACCTCGACTTCCGGTTCGTCTCGACCGTCGACGAGGTCCTCGAGGTGGCCCTGCAGCGCCGGCCAGTGCGCAAACTCGCGGCCTAAGCGCCCGGACGCGCAGGCCAAGCCTTCCGTTCGCCGGATTGAGCGCCTGCTGGTAGACGCGGGGTTTCCCCCGGTGCACGCAGGTAAGAATCACCATGACCCGGCTTCACCCGGCCTGAGCTGACGGGTTATTCTCAGAGCACCGGCCCACGCACCCGAGGGAGATTCATGGCATCACGACGTAAGAAGGTCAAGGCGGCGGTCCCGTTCAATCCGGGCGACGTCGCCTCCATCGCCAAGTCAAATCCGTACATCCAGCGCCTGATCGACGACGCCAGCCTGCGCGACAACGTGCAGAAGGCGATCGAGTCGAGCAGAAGCGCATACGGCCGTCTGTCGAACGGCAAGGCACCGCACAAGGCGCTGCTCGAGGACAAGAAGCTGCAGAGGGATCTGCATGACGCCCTCGAGGCACTCCGCGATGCGACCGTCGCCCTCAACGAGGCGCCGAAGAGGCAGGCCAAGAAGGGCCGTCGGTTCGGTCGGCGGATCGTGATCATCAGCCTCGGAGCCGGCCTCGCGCTCGTCGGAAGCGAGAAGCTCCGCTCCAAGGTGCTTGACACGCTGTTCGGCGCTGAGGAGGAGTTCGAGTACACGCCTCCGGCAACGGCTGGCACGACGCCGCCCGCGACCCCGGTCAGCGCGGCGTAGTCGCAGTCACATCCGTGTCGTCCAAGGGCGCCCTCAGGGCGCCTTTGGCGTCTTCTGGGAGGTATTTGACCGCCTCGCGCATCGTCACTCCGGAGGCACGGCCGCGCCGTGGCTCCAGCCAGGCCGTCACCGTGTCCGGATGCGTCTTGCCGTGGTCTCGGAGCACCCAGCCGATCGCCTTGCGGATAAAGAACTCGCGCTCGTCGAGCATCGCGTCGGCGTACGCGGCAAACCGGGCAAAGTCGTGACCTGCGCGCAGCGGCGCCAACTGGGACAGGAGCGCGGCACGGCGCACCCAGAAGTTCGGGTCGCTCGCCCAGCCGTCAAGCTCGCCGGCGATCTCCGGATGAGCGAGGATCAGCCGCCCGAGGACACCGCCGGCGAGCGGGTCGACAAGGGCCCACGTTTCGGCGTCGCCGACGAGCCGTCGCACGAGCGGCAGGTCGCTCGGCCCCAGGAGATCGGGGCGAGCCTCGAGCGCGAGCACCGCGGCGAGCCGGCAGTCGAACGGACCGGCGCGCCACAGCGCTGCCACGAATGCGACGAGCGCATCGTGCGTGAGCTCCGGGCGACGGACGACAACCCGGCGGACGGCGCGTCGATTGTCCGGAACCGTGACCCCGAGATGCTCACGTTCGCTCTTCAGATACCGCTTCTGTCCGGCCGCTCGTTCCGGCTCGCCGAGCTCTCGGAGATGGCGCTCGAGTCCGCGAGCCTCCTCGGTGGGGTCGAATTCCACACCGCCACGAATAGCACTCGGGACCGGGAAACCCTAGAATCGCGCCACATGGAGGCGGCAACCACGCTCCGCTCAGCGGTCCCGGCGGAACTGCCCAGCGACAAGGCCGCGCGGATCGTCGAGGCGATGCGGATCAGCGTCGGGGCGCGCGGCATCGCCGGCGCGACGTTTGACCACGTCGCGCGCGAGGCGGGCGTCTCCCGCGGCCTCCTCCACTACTACTTCGGCACCAAGGAGCGGTTGCTCGTCGAGGTCGTGCGCCGGGAGAGCGACGTTCGGATCGAGCAACTCGAGACCGGGATCGCCGGCGCCCGGAGCGCCGACGAGGTGATCGAGACCCTGCTCGAGAGCTTTGAGGAGTTCAGCGGCAAGGGATCGGCCACCGCCGTCATGTTCTACGAGATGGCGACGCTCGCCCAGCGCAACGTGGAGATCGCGACCGAGCTCGCCGAGCTCGCGCGCCGTACGCGGTCCCATCTCGCCGACGCCCTGCGCGCGGGGAGCGAGGCCGGGGTGCTCAGCCTGCGGGCCGATCCCGACGACATCGCGATGTGGCTGTTCGCGCTCGCCGACGGGATGACGTTGCGCCTGCTGATCGAGCCCGACCACGACATCTCGGGTGTCATCGCGCAGGCGGTCGCGGCCACCCGAGCGCTGCTCCGCTGAGGGGCCGCGACTTCGTCGTGGGCCCCAACTAACGGTCACCAGCGCGGGCGTGCGCCGGATCGCCGTCCTCGTCTTCATCGGCGTCGTGCTGCTCGTGCTCGTCGTCGGGCAGCTCGTGCTGCCAGGGATCGCGGAGCAGCGGCTCCGTGACCGTCTGTCGCACAACGGCACCGTCCTCAGCGTGAAGGTGAGTGCGTTTCCGGCGATCACGCTGCTCTGGCACCACGCCGACAAGGTCGTCATCCGGATGGCGTCCTACGAGTCCGCCTCCGGCACGCTCGGCGGTCAGCTCGACGAGGCCGGCGGCGTCGGCACGCTCGATGCGTCGACCCAGGTGTTCCGTAGCGGCCTGCTCACCCTGCGCAACGCGAGCCTGCACAAGCACGGCGATCAGCTCACCGGGACGGCGACCGTGACCGAGCAGGACCTGCGCGGCGCCGTCCCGTTCCTCGACAACGTCCGGCCGGTCGCGTCCGGGAGCGGGGCGTTGACGCTGCGCGGCTCGGCGACGCTGTTCGGTGTGACCGCGACCGCCGATGCGACCGTCGCCGCTCAGGACGGCAAGCTCGTCGTCGCGCCGAACGTCCCGTTCGGCGGGCTCGCCACGCTGACGCTGTTCGACGATCCGCACCTGGCGATCGAGGACGTGGGCGCGTCCCCGGCCGCCGGGGGGTTCACGGTGTCAGCGACGGCCCGTCTGCACTAGGGGCCGATCGGCTTGCCGGCGCCCGAAGGCGCATCGGGGATCGGGATGGGGCGCTTGCCGGGGAGCGGTGGGGCGAACGCCCGGTATAGGTGGGGAGCCCCAGGGGTGCCCGGATGCCAGCCGGTTGCTCTCGTGAGGGCGGGAGCGGCGGCGCGGGCCGCCGTCCGAGCGTGACCAACCTGGGCCGCCCGCGGATGACGCCAACGTTCTCGTCGCTCCGCCCGCCGCTGCCAGTAGGCCGGTGACGATCCTCGGCATCGGACCGGCCTCGGATCCCGAGATACCCCCCGAGCGCGAGGTAGCTGACGAGCACGGCGCTGCCCTCGACCGTCGCGATGATCAGACTGGCGAGCACCGCAAGCGGCAGCCGGTGCACCGGCGGGAGGCCGCCCTCGCCGACGCCATGCGCGACACCGAGCGCCAGCCCGGCGGCGAGCGCCACGACCAGGGCGAGGCGCCACGGATGGCGCCGCACGTACCGCGCGGCGGACAGCCAGGGAGCACGGCGCGCGGACGGGGCGCGGTGTCCGAACCGCGCCAGCAGGCCGGTCCCGATCGCCGTCAGATCGGCGAGCGCATCCTCGTCGGGCGTCGGCACGGCCGCCGGGTCGACACCCGCCGCCGACGCGCGGCGCCGGCTCCGCCGCAGCGCTCCGGTGAGGAAGACGACCATCGCCGCGAGACCGGCGAGCGAGATGGTGCTCGCGGGTGGCGGCGTGCCGTGAGCGTCGTGGACGACCGTGAGACCGCAGAGCAGGGTCACCCAGGCGCACGCCGTGACGACGCGGGCCCCGCGCAGCACGAGCGTGAGCCGCATACCCCGGGGTCCGCGGGTCTCCCGCGCGCGGTACAGCCGGACGACGGTCAGGCCGCCGGCGACGAGCGCGATCTGGCCGAAGACGAACCCGAGCACGCCCGCCGGGAACCCGGCCCGACCCCACGTGAGGATCCCGGGCGGAGTGACCTCGATCAAGACGAGCAGCGCGGCGAGGAGGACCGACGCGCGCCCGGCCGTCCGAGCGGCACGCGCCGCCTGGTCCTCGTGAAATGTCTGGGCCAGCGCCTGCGCCGAGCCGAAGCGCCGGACCGCTTCACGTTCGGCGGCGTCGGTGCCGTACCCGCTGGCGTGCAGCTCGGCGGCCGTGCTCTGGAGGTGATCCTCGACCTCCGCGATGATCCGCCGCCGGCGAGCGGCGGGAACGTCGAGCGAGCCGCTCAGCTCGATCAGGTAGTCGGTGATCATGCCGTGTCTCCCTTCGGCGTCAGCGTGGTGGTGGCGAGCACCCGTTCAACGGCTCCGGCGAACCGACGCCACTCATGCGATCGCTCGCCGAGCGCCGCTCCGCCCCGGTCGGTCAGCTCGTACTGGCGACGGCGACGTCCGCCGATGACGGTCCATTCGCTGCGGAGCAGACCGTCGCCCTCGAGCCGGTGCAGCGCGGGGTAGATCGTCCCCTCCGGGAGCTCAAACTGGCCGCCGCTGCGTTCGCGCAGTTGCTCGACGATCCCGTAGCCATGGACCGGGCCGTCGGCGACGATCGCCAGCAGCAGCGTGTCCAAGTGTCCCTTGAGCGGTTCGCCTCTCATACCTAGACAGACTAGGCATAGGACGACTAGGTGTCAAGGCAGACTCGTTAACCGCGCGACGCCCGGAACATCGCCGGCCGTGGCGATCGCGCTCGACGCGACTCGATCGCCGCGCACGTAGCGGCCGAGAAACGTGATCGTCACTGCCTCGACGATGCGCAGCTGCGGCTGCTGGGCTGTGTACGGCGGCAGGTGGCCCGCCCCGAGCAGCCACAGCAGGTACTTCGGGCGGGGCGCGACGTCGAAGAACGCACGGGTGAACTGCGGCGGGTTGATCGGGTCCGCGGTGCCCTGGGTGGCGAGCAGCGGCGGGCTCGGCGCCGGGAACGTGAAGCCGCCGACGTTGGGGATCTTGGCGCCGGAGAGGATGATCGCCGCGCGGACTCGCCGGTCACGGAAGTGGACGTCATAGGCGACGGCGAGGGCGGTCTCGCCGCCGTCGGACTGACCGCTGACGGCGATCCGGCGGCCGTCGACGAGTTGACGCAGACGGCGGCTCAGCTGGGTGATGACGACGCTCATGTCGCGCGGCTGGTTGATGAGATCGGACTCGTTCGGCCCGCCGGGGGCGTGCGCGTTCTCAAGCGGGAAGACGGGGGCGGCGACGACGTACCCCGCGCGCGCCCAGGCGCGCAGCAGCGCGGCGTACGGCGCCGGCGTCACCGCGAACCCGTGGCCGAAGACGATGAGCGGACACGGGCACGGCGCTCGCAGCGGATAGCGCACGATCGTGACCAGAACCCGCGGTCTGACCGAGCCGTCCGGGTACCGGATCGTACGTGAGCGGTCGATCAGCGTGATCGTGCGCTGCGCGACGGCGAACGGGGGCCGGCGCGGGGGCCGGAGCGCCGTCGTCGAGGTGCTCGTCGTGGCCGTGCTCGTCGTGGCCGTGCTCGTCGTCGGCGTCGCCGGGCGCGCCACGGTCGTGGCGGTCAGCGCGCTCGTCGCGTGCACCGTGGTGGTCAGGGCGCCGTGGCTCCCACCGCCACACGCGGCGACGGACAGCGCCAGCGCGGCGCTAACGCAGATACACCGCGAAGAAATCGCGATCGTCAGGGGTCAGGTAACGGTCGGATGGGCGGTCCATGCTCGCGAGTAGGTTCGCTGCTCCGACCGCGCCCGGATGCCGGTAGTGGATGAACGTCGTCCAGTAGGTGTTGATGTCGAGCTCCATCGCGCGGACGGCCCGGGCCCGGATCATAATCGCGGCGAGCGAGCCCACCGTCTGAGCCGGCGCTGCGACGTAGATGAGGTTCCCCCGCCGATCGATCCCGACCGCCGAGCGCCACACCCGGATCTTGTTGCCGAGCGTGAAGCCCCACTCCGGCCCGTCCGACAGGTTCGGATTCGGGCGCCCGTGGTTGACGATCAGCGGCAGGTTCTGCCGGGCGTACTGGACGTTGGCGGCGACGTCGGGGCCGCCCGGCCAGGCGATCACGTCGACATGTCCGTCGCGGTAGCGGATGATCGTCCCGATGCCCTGCTTCATCGGCGCGTAGGTATGACCGCCCGTGGCAAAGCCACCGCCGGAATCCTTCATCTTGAAGCCGCTGTTGAACGTCGCCACGAGCTGGGATCGCATCCGGTCAGGGACCTCCATCGGCCCCCGGGAGGCGAGGTTGACCGCCGGCTCCTGGCGCCCGGGGTACAGCCACGTCGTCGTCCGGGTGTGATCGATCCACGCGACCCCGGCCACGAGCCGCGGGTAGTTCGGGTCCGGGCGGAAGCTCGTCACGAGCACCGGTGGCCGGGTGCCGCCGTGCGCGAACGTCGCGCGCCACTGCCCCTCGCCGGGGAGGGCGGGGGACATCACCGGCGCGATCGCGGGTGGCCGATAGGCGCGGTGGCGCCGAACGTGCAGGTTCGGGGCCAGCGCGGTGCCCGCCTGAGTCGGCAGCGCCTTGAGCCCGGGACCGCCGGTCGACGGCGCGTTCAGGGAGTAGTAGATGTTCTCGACCTTGTTGACGAGTCCGCGCGCGCCGTGGTCGCGCAGCCACTCGACGGCGCGGATCCCGATCCCGGAATTCGACGGTCCGGTGATCGCGCCGAGGAACGAGATCGCCGCCGGGATCGCCCAGATGATCGCGGCGACCAGAGCGATGCGGCGGATACGGTGCGTCGGCTGCGGTGGGCGTCTACGACCCGTCGGAATCCTTGTCCCCTGAAGGCGGACACGCGAAATTGGCTCTTTCGTGGAAGAGAGCATCGCGCTACACCTTGGCGTGGAAGTTGCAGAAAAGCCTAAACGGATGCTGAGAGCGTCCTCATCATTCCGATAACGACGCTTCAGTTATGACTCATACCTTGCCCCCGATGTCAGGCCTAGGTGGCGCCACCAGTGCTGCGCCGGCGCTGCCCCTGAGGCCGCGCCGTGGCCGCCTGCACGCCGCGATCGTGACGGTCCGCCCGCTGCAGTGGACCAAGAACCTGCTCGTGATCGCCGCCGCCGGTGCTGCCGGTGCGCTCGGTCACGACGATGTGCCGCTCCGCGTCGGCCTCGCGTTCCTCGCGTTCTGCTTCCTCGCCGCCGGGATCTACGCGGTCAACGACGTCCGCGACGCCGAGGAGGACCGGCTCCATCCCCGCAAATGCACCCGGCCGGTCGCCGCCGGCGAGCTCGCCCCGGGTCCGGCACTGCGCCTCGGTGCCGCGCTGATGGTCGCCGGGCTGGCGCTGTGCGTCGCGATCCGTCCACTGCTCGGCCTCGTCGGCGCGGGATACGTGGCGCTCACGCTCAGCTACGCGGTGCTGTGGCGGCGCATCGTGATCCTCGACATCATCGCGATCGCGGGCGGCTTCGTGCTCCGTGCCGTGGCCGGCGGCGTCGCCGCCCCCGTCACCCTCTCCCGCTGGTTCATCCTCGTGATCACGTTCGCCGCGGTTCTCGTCGCGGCCGGCAAGCGATACGCCGAGTTGACGCGCACCGACGCGGCGGGTCTCGTCAAGCGACGGGTGCTCCACTTCTACACGCCGTCGCGTCTGCGCGTGATCCTCGCCGGCAGCGGCGCCGGCGCGCTGTTCGCGTATTGCGTGTGGGCGTTCGAACTGCCGACGGTCGATGGCGTTCCCTGGCGGCCCCTGACGATCATTCCGTTCGCCATGGCGCTCCTGCGCTACGGCCAGCTCGTCCTCCGCGGTGAGGGCGAAGCGCCGGAAGAGCTCGCGCTCCGCGATCGCTGGCTCGCGCTCGCCGTCATCGCCTGGCTGATCGTGTTTGCGATCGGCGTCCAAGTCTCGACCTGACACGATGCCCGCGATAACTGCGACGCCACCGGCCACGGGCGCGGCCGGGACCACGCCGGTGACCCTGACCGGATGGGGCGGGGGCCCCGGCACGGGCGCGACGCTCGTCTCGGCGACCGGCGTCGATGCGCTGCGTGAGGCGCTTGCGGCGGTCGGTCCGTACGGGGCGATCGCCCGCGGGATGGGCCGCAGCTACGGCGACGCCGCCCAGCGTGACGGCGGGCTCGTCCTCGACCTCACGCGCATGACCGGATGGGAGCTCGACGCCGAGCGCGGTGAGGTGACGGCGCAGGCCGGCATCACCCTCGGCACGCTGCTCGGGCTGCTCGTCCCGCGCGGCTGGATGCTCCCGGTCCTCCCGGGCACGCAGCACGTGACCGTCGGGGGCGCGATCGCCAGCGACATCCACGGCAAGAGCCACGGGGTCGACGGGACCTTTGGCAGCCACGTCCGCTCGCTCGAGCTGATGACCGCCGGCGGCGAGCTGGTGACGCTCGAGCCCGGCTCGGACCTGTTCGCGGCAACGCTCGGAGGGATGGGCCTGACCGGCGTGATCGTGTCGGCCCGGATCGGACTCGCGCCCGCGACGAGCGGGATGGTGTCGGTCGATACCGATCGAGCGGACAGCCTTGATGACGTCCTCGCGCTGCTCGCGGCGCCCGGCGGCAAGTACCGCGTCGCCTGGCTTGATCTGCTCGGGCCGCAGCCGGGACGTGGGGTCGTGACCCGCGCCGAGCCCGCCGCGGACGGACCCGTGCCCGGCGCGGTCGTGCGTTCGCGGGCGACCGTTCCCGCCCGCTGGCCGGCCGGCGCTCTGCGGCCGTCGACCATCCGGGCGTTCAACGAACTCCGATTCCGCAGCGCGCCCCGTCGCGCTCGCGGCGTGCCGGAGACGCTGGGGGCGCACATGTTCCCGCTGGACGCGCTCGAACACTGGCCGCGCCTGTACGGCCCGGCTGGGTTCGTCCAGTACCAGTTCGTCGTGCCGCCTGGCGCCGAGGCGATGCTCGAGCGCGCCATCGAGCACCTGCGGACGGCCCGGGTGCCCTGCTACCTCGCCGTGCTCAAGGACTTCGGACCGGCCAATGACGCGCCGCTGTCCTTCCCGGTGCAAGGGTGGACGCTGGCGCTCGACCTACCGCGCAGCGCCCCGCTGCTCGCGCCGACGCTGGACGATCTCGATGATCTCATCGCCGAGGCCGGTGGGCGCATCTACCTGACCAAGGACGCCCGGACGCGCCCAGACGCGATCGCCGCGATGTATCCGCGCCTCGCCGAATGGCGCGCCGCCCGTGACGCCGCGGACCCCGACGGGCGCTGGCAATCCGACCTCGCCGTCCGTACCGGGCTCGTCACGCGATGAGCACCGCCGCGCCGCGCCGGGTGCTGCTGATCGGCGGCACCTCGGAGATCGGGCTGGCCATCGTCCGCCGCCTCGCCCAGGACACCCCCGTGCAGCCGTTCCTGCTCGGTCGCGACTCCGCGCAGCTGGCGGCCTCGCTCGCCTCGCTCGGGGGCGAGTCCGTCGGCGAGGCCGACGTGCTCGACGCCGACGCGGTCGACACGCACGCGGCGATCATCGACCGCGCGTTCGAGCGCGCCGGGGGGTTCGACATCGTGATCGTGGCCGTCGGGCTGCTCGGCGCTCAGGAGGGCCTCGACGCCGATCCGGCCCTCGCGAACGACGTGATGCGGGTCAACTTCGTCGGCTGCGGATCGCTGCTCCTCGCGGCGATGCGCGCGCTCCGGGCGCAGTCGCGTCCGGGGACGGTTGTGGTGCTCTCCAGCGTCGCCGCCGAGCGCCCACGGGCCGGGAACGCGATCTACGGGGCGGCCAAGGCGGGGTTCGACGCGCTCGCCCAGGGACTCGCGGACGCCACCGCGGCCACCGGCCCGCGCGTGCTCGTTGTCCGGCCCGGGTTCGTGCACACCCGGATGACCGCTGGGCTGCCGGCCGCGCCGTTCGCCACGAGCGCCGAGGCGGTAGCCGAAGCCACTGCCCGCGGGCTCGACGGCCGCGCTGACACCGTGTGGGTGCCCGGCGTGCTGCGGTTCGTCTTCGCCGTCCTGCGGCACCTCCCGCGCTCGATCTACCGGAGGCTGCCGCTGTGAGGTATCCGGGCAATGTCATCGTCGTCGACGTCGCGATCGCCGTCGTCATCGCCGTGATCGTCTTCGTCGTCTCGCCGGGCATCGCCGTCACCGGGCTGATCGCGCTTGCGGTGCTGGTGGTCCTCGGGATCGGCTACGCCTGGGGCTTGCGCCGCCGCTGAGCGGCCTACGCGCCGAGCTTCGGTGAGCGCCACGTCTGGCGGAGCCGGCGCTCGATCTCATCGCCGATCTCGGCGATCGCGATCCGGTCCTGGGTGAGGCTGTCCCGGTCGCGCAGGGTCACCGTGTGGTCCTCGAGCGACTGGTGGTCGATCGTCACCGCCCACGGCGTCCCGATCTCGTCCTGGCGACGGTAGCGGCGGCCGATCGCGCCACCCTCGTCGTACTCGGCCTGCACTCGATCTCGCAGATCGCGGTAGATGTTCGTTGCCAGCTCCGGCTGCCCGTCCTTGCGGACGAGTGGCAGCACCGCGACCTTGACCGGCGCGAGCCGCGGGTGGAGCCGCAGCACGGTCCGCTTCTCGCCCTCGATCTCGTCCTCGTCATAGGCATCGACCAGGAACGCGAGCATCGCGCGGTCGACGCCCGCGGCCGGCTCGATCACGTGGGGGACGTAGCGGTCGCCGCTCGCCGTGTCGACGTACTCGAGCTTCTGACCGGAGTGCGCGGCATGCGCCTTGAGGTCGTAGTCACCCCGATTGGCGATGCCCTCAAGCTCGGACCAGCCGATCGGGAACAGGTACTCGACGTCGCTCGTCGCGCTCGAGTAGTGGCTCAGCTCGTCCGCCTCGTGGGCCCGCAGGCGTAGGTGATCCGGCCGGACCCCGAGGTGGGTGTACCAGTCGAGCCGCTGCTCGAGCCAGTGGTCAAACCAGCGCGGCGCATCCGGCGGCGGGACGAAGAACTCCATCTCCATCTGCTCGAACTCGCGCGTCCGGAAGATGAAGTTGCCCGGCGTGATCTCGTTGCGGAAGCTCTTGCCAATCTGGGCGATCCCGAACGGGGGCTTCTTGCGGCTGAACTGGAGGTAGTTCTTGAAGTTGAGGAAGATGCCCTGGGCGGTCTCGGGGCGGAGGTAGACGGTCGACCCCTCCTCCTTGACCGGCCCGACCGTCGTCTCGAACATGAGATTGAACTCGCGCGCCTCGGTGAGGTCGCAGTCCGGCGTCTCGCCCGGTCGCTTCGACGGCTTGCGTCCGCACTGGGCCTGGTCGAGGTGATCGGCGCGGAAGCGGAGCTTGCATGTCCGGCAGTCGATCAGCGGGTCGGTGAAGCCGGCGAGGTGACCGCTGGCCTCCCACGTCCGCGGGTGCTGGATGATCGCCGAGTCGAGCGCGACGATGTCATCGCGCTGCTGCAGCATCGCGCGCCACCACTGCCCCTTGACGTTGTTCTTGAGCAGCACGCCGTAATGGCCGTAGTCGTAGCTCGAACCGAGGCCGCCGTAGATCTCGCTGCTCGGGAACACGAACCCGCGGCGCTTGCACAGCGAGACGATCTTGTCCATGGTGACGGCGTCAGGGGTGCTCATCCGGCGCTCGATGGTAGTGCTCCCGCTGTGAGCGATGAGTTCCGCCCGTCGGTGAGGTCGCTAACCAGCACCGCAATCCGATCCAGGAGGTCAGGCATGCTGCTCGAGGACAAGACCGCGGTCGTCTATGGCGGCGGGGGAGCGATTGGTGGCGGAGTGGCCCGGGTGTTCGCGCAAGAGGGGGCGCGGCTGTTCCTTGCCGGACGGACGCGGTCCAAGCTGGAGGCGGTTGCGCAGTCGCTGGGTTCAGGCGCCTCGGTCTCCGTCGCCGAGGTCGACGCCCTCGACGCCGGGTCGGTCAACGCCCACGCGGATTCGGTGATCGCCGAGGCGGGCGGCATCGACATCTCGTTCAACCTCATCGCCCATGGCGACGTGCAGGGCACGCCGATGGTCGAGATGGACGTCGAGGACTATCTGCGTCCGGTCGCGACCGCCGTGCGCACGACGTTCCTCACCGCCACCGCCGCAGCGCGCCAGATGCGTCGGCAGCCCCGCGGCGGGGTCATTCTCATGTTCGGCGGTGCTGCCGACCCGCCGCGCGGCGGGGTCCACCTCGGCGGTCTCCAGACCGCGTTTCACGCGCTCGAGGCGATGCGGCGTCAGTTGTCCGCCGAGCTCGGGGTCGACGGTGTGCGCGTCGTGACGCTGCGCACCGGCGGCATCGTCGAGTCGATCCGGGATCAATCGCTCCGGGAGCGGATCGAGCCCGGCATCGTCGGCGCGACGTTGCTCGGACGCGCGGCGACGCTTGAGGACGTCGGCAACGCGGCCGCCTTCGCCGCGTCTGACCGGGCCCGCGCGGTGACCGCCGCGCACATCGACATCAGCGCCGGGACGTTCATGGATTAGGCTGGCGCGCCCATGGAGCGCTCGGACGTCACCTTCATCTCAGACGGGGTGGAGTGCGCCGCCTGGCTCTACCACCCGGCAGGCGAGGCGGCCGGGGCGGCACCGATCGTGGTCATGGCCCACGGCTTCTCGGCGACCCGGGACCAGCGCCTCGACGCGTACGCTGAGCGCTTTGCCGCCGCCGGGCTCGGCGTGCTCCTGTTCGACTATCGCCACTTCGGCGCGAGCGGGGGCGAGCCCCGTCAGCTGCTCGACATCCGCCGTCAGCACGCCGACTACCGCGCCGCGATCGCCTTCGCCCGGACGCTGCCGTGGGTCGATGGTGGGCGCGTCGCGCTGTTCGGCTCGTCGTTCTCCGGCGGGCACGTGATCGCGCTCGCCGCGGCCGACCACAGCATCGCCGCGGTCGTCTCGCAATGTCCGTTCACCGACTCCTTCGCCTCCTTGCCGAAGCTCGGCCCGGCCAATGCGGTGCGGGCCACGCTCGCGGGTCTGCGGGACGAGGTCCGAACGCGCACGTGGCGTGCGCCCGCGTACATCCCGCCCGTCGGCCCTCCGGGAAGCTTCGCGGTGATGAGCACCCCGGACGCGGAGGTCGGGTTTAGGGCGATGACGGCGCCGGATTCTCCGTGGGAGAACCGCGTCGCGGCGCGGATCGCCCTCCAGGTCGTCGGCTACCGGCCGGGCCGTGCCGCCGCGCGGCTGCGCTGCCCGGCCCTGTTCTGCATCTGCGACAAGGACACGGTGGCCCCAGCCGACCGCAGCGACCGGCTCGTCTCGGCCGCGCCCCGGGGCGAGATCAAGCGCTATCCGATCGGCCATTTTGAGATCTACCTCGGCGCGCCGTTCGAGCAGGCGGTCGCCGACCAGACCGAGTTCCTTACCCGGCATCTTCGGCCGGGACACCCTTCCGTCTGACCGGCATTCGAGCAACCCGGGGTTGCTTGTTACATCTCGCACGAGTAGGGTCACTTGGCGGATGGCCTGGCGCCGCGCTCCCGACCTCGAAGTGAGGACCAAGAGCGCCGGACGCCCTACCTTCGCGATTGACACGCTCGCCCGTGCGCTCGCCACACCGATGTCGCGCCGGCGCGCGATCGGCGTCATCTCCGGCAGCCTGCTCGCCGGCAGCGCACTGCGTCCGCCCGGGGCGCGCGCCACCGGGCTTACGTGTCCTCCCTCAAGCGACCCGACCGCCACCCTGAGATGCCAGTCGACGGTCGGCGACGCCGCGCTCTGCGCACCAGCCGACTGGCACTGCTGCAGCAACCCGGTGTGCGCCGGAGCGTGCAAGCCGTGGGAGAAGTGCAGCAACTTTGGCAGCCCGCAATCGGGCTGCGACGACACACCGGCCCTGTGCACCGACCCGAGAGTCGCCGACGGGTCAAGTCCAAAGTTCTGTTCCGTGCGGCTGTCCTCGCAGGCCGGCATCTGCCACGACGCCCGTACGCTGACCTACGGTTGGTGCTGTGGTAAGGGCATGAAGTGCGGCGCGTCGCTCGGCGACTGCGAGTGCAGTAGCGGGGTGACCTGCGGCAACTCGTGCTGCGGCGAGAAGGAGTACTGCGAGTCGGGCTTCATCAGCGAATCGGTGTGCCTGAAGCTCTGCCCCGGCGGCAGCAAACCCTGCAACGGAGTCTGCTGCACCGGTCTGGAGCACTGCACGTTCTTCGGCTGCTCATGCAATGCGGGCTACGTGAGCTGCGGGGCCGGGAGGTGCTGCCTGCCGAAGGATGACCCGGGCGATCCGCATCCGGGCTGGAACCCCTTCCGCAGCATGTTCAACATGATGGGGGAGTCCGCGGCCTCGCACGGTGGCCGCAGCGCTGACTCCCTGCTCGCGGGCCTCGCCCAGACCGGGATCGCCGGTGTCGACGGGGCGCTGGTCGCGCTCGCCGCCGTCAACGGGCAGGGCGCGGCAGCGCTGCTCGCGATCCGCGGCGGCAATCGCGATCCCGCCTTCAAGCACAGGGTCACCGTCTTCCGTGCCCAGCCGCCGACCGTCACCGCGGCCGCGGGTCTCGACGTGCAATCCGCCGCCTCGCTGAACAAGCTGCTGGCCGCCGAGGCCAGGGCCAACGCACTGATCGCGGCGATGGCAAAGGCCCTGTGGCGATCCAGGGCGGCGCACGCCAAGCACGACCGTGTGGCCGCCAGGCGTCAGCTGCGCGCGTCCGCGATGTTCGCCGGTCAGGCCGCGAGTGCGCTGAAGCGCGTCCCGGCGCTCCGCGCCGCCGCCGCCCGCACGCTGACCGCTCGCGGCGTCGTCGAGGTGTTCGCGTCCGACGCCGAGGTCGCTGCGTTCATCGCCAGCGTGCGGTCCGGCGGCATTCCGGCCTCCCTGCGTCCGGCGCTCGGGCGGCTTGGGAGTGGCCGCGTCCGACCTTGCGCACCTGCGAACCGGCGTCCTCGGTCAGACCGTGACCTCGGCCTCGGGGCCGGTCCTGATCGCGCCGCTGACGAACCCCGCGCGGGCCACCGAGCTCAGGCAGCTGACGACCGAGCTGTCGCACTACTCGGGCGGGCGCGCCGGCACCCGATCGCGCGCTGAGCGCTCGATCTGGCCGGCTAGGACTGGGGGTTGCGGGGCGCTCCCGATCAACCTACCGGTATTGCGACCCGCGGCCGTTAAGCGGTCGCAACCCCTTTCCACTTGTACTGCAACCCGGTCTTCTGGATCGTCTGACGATGACCAAAGACCGGAGGAAACCCGGATGACACAGGGGTTCAGGATCACGCGCCTCGCGGCGCTGCTGTGCGTGCTCGGCGCGTTCAGCCTCGCGGTCGTCGGCTGTGGCAGCTCGAGTTCCTCGTCGAGCGGCACAGCGTCGGCGAGCGCAACGAACGGCAGCCCGACCATCTCGCACACCAAGGCAAAGTTCGTCCTGCACGCCGGACTCGCGTTCGGCGCCTTTCATCGGTGGATCTACAAGCCTCTGAAGGCGGGCAACTTCAGCCACCCGTTCAGCCACAAGCTCACGATCGTCAAGGCGGCCCTCGCGGCCGGGTTCGTCGCGCACGAGCTGAAGCTCGCTCTCACCGACGCCCAAGCCGACCCAACGCTCTCCAAGTTCACGGCTCCGATCACCGCAATCCAGAACAAGCTGAGCGGCGCCGGCAGCGCCATCCGCACCGGCAACGTCGACACGTCGCAGTTCGATTCGGCCAACAGCCTGATCGACTCGGTGCGCTCCCAGGCCGCGTCCGCCGGCAACCCGATCACCGAGCAGACGCCCGCAGCACCCTAGCGGCGCAGGCGCCGGGCCACCGATCCGCGAGGAGGTGGACGCCCAGCGGGACTTGGCACTCTCGTCTTGGGAGTGCCAAGTCCCGGGCTATACTTTGAGAAGCAATGCCGATCTACGAGTACCGCTGTCAGCAGGGTCACACCTTCGAAGTAATGCAGCGCATGAGTGACGATCCGGTCACCGCGTGCGAGACCTGCGAGTCGCCCGTCCAGCGTGTGTTCCACCCGATCGCGGTGCACTTCAAAGGCTCCGGCTTCTACAACACCGACTACGGCACTCGTAAGCGGGCGCGCGAGCTCAAGGACTCCGCCGAGGGCCCGAGCAAGCGCCACGACAAGAAGGACTCCTCGACTAGCTCGAGCAGCTCAAACTCGGACTCGGGTTCCTCAGGCTCGTCCTCCTCGAGTTCGTCCGAGTCGACGGCGTCGTCGAAGTCCTCCTCGTCCAAGTCCTCCTCGTCCAAGTCCTCCTCGGACTGATCGCCAGGCTCGCCGCCGGAGCGTCTGCCCAGGCAGGGACGCTCGGCGCCGCCGGCTCGGGCTGGTCGGGCCGCTCTGATCGAGGGGCGGTCGGGGTGATCTCGCGGATGTAGGCGGAAACGACCGCGTCGGCGACGCGCTGCGCGCGATGCGCGTGGCGTGCGCGTGCGGGATAAGTTGTGACAACGCTTGACATGTGGCTCCTTGCGAGGTGGTGGCGGGCCTCCGGCATTAAGTGGAGGCAACCTCCGCAACAAGAACTATAGCGGAGGCATCCTCCGCTTTGTCAAGCCGAATTTCCCCAAGCGCGCGTTCTGAGAATAGGATCGTCCTGGAGCGTGACCGAGCGTGCGCCGGGCATGACAGAACCTTCAGTGACGCTATCCGAGCCTGATCCCGGGGTTGTGCCGGCGCCGGACCCTGCCCTCCGGCGGTTGTTGATCATCGGGCTGGTGGGGGCGGCGATCGCTCTGACCCTCGGCATCTACGCGAACGCGCACAGCCCCTCGTCGGACCTCGTCATCACGCTCGGGTTCACGAACACGATCACGATGAAGGTGTGGCTGACGACCATCGCGCTCTGCTTCGCGGTCGTCCAGCTCGTCTCGGCGCTATGGATGTACGGCCGGCTGCCGCTCGGGGCCGCGCCGACATGGCTCGGAGATGTCCACCGCATCTCCGGCCGGCTCGCGTTCCTCCTCAGCCTGCCGGTCGCCTACCACTGCCTGTACCAGCTTGGGTTCCAGCATTCGAGCGTCCGGGTGCTGCTCCACTCGATCCTCGGCTGCCTGTTCTACGGGGCGTTCGCCGCGAAGGTGCTGATCGTCCGCTCCCGAGGCTTGCCGGGCACCGCCCTGCCGCTCGCCGGGGGTCTGGTGTTCGTCCTGCTGGTCTACATCTGGCTGCTCTCCGGGCTCTGGTACATCGATCAGTTCGGCTTCCCCTCGCCCTGATGCTGCGGCTCGTCGATCGCGGCCTGATGGTCATCAGCTGGGTTGCCGCTGCCCTGGTCGTCGTGCTGCTGTTCGCCGGTCCGAGCCTGGTGGGGGCGAAGAAGTCGACCGCGACACCCGCGAGCAAGGGCTCGGGGGGCGGGTCGAGCCCACAGGTCTCCGGTGCCGCCGTGTTCGCGAGCGCCGGGTGTGGCGGCTGCCACACGCTCAAGGCCGCCCACACGACCGGGTCGATCGGCCCCGACCTCGACCAGCTCGCACCGAGTGCGACACAGGTCAGCGAGACCGTCAAGTCCGGCGCCGGGAGCATGCCCTCGTTTTCCGGGCAAGCTCAGCGACGCTGAGATCGCAGCCGTGGCGAGCTACGTCTCGACGGTCGCCGGTCACTGATGGCCGGATATCGCCACGGCTCAGAACTGGATCTCGATGACCTTCTGATCCTGAGTCGCCACCCACACCGAGTTGGCGTTGACCGCGAGCGCGACCGGCGCTGCGGGGAACGTGATCGTGCCGGTTACGGACGGCGTGCCAGTGCTCGTGATCCGGTAGACGGCCTTGCTGCCCTTGCTGAGCGCCCAGACGAATCCGCTGGGATCGGTCGCGGCGATCGCATCGAGCTCCGGCGCGACGGGAACATCGGCGGTGAGTTTGAGCGCCTGGGGACTGAACCGGGTCACGTGGCCGTTCGCGTTTGCGACCCACACGCCGCTGTTGACCGTGACGGCAACCGGATGCTGACCGGCCGGGAACGCCGTGCTCGAGCCGCTGCCGTCGAGGCTCACGCGGACCAGGCCGTTGGCAGCGCCGTTTGCGGCCCACAGCCAGCCCTCGCCCCACGCGATGCCCGTCGCCGCCGGGTCGCTGTGGGCCGCCGTTCCGACGAGCTGACCGCCGACCGCCACGTGGCTGATGGCCCCGCTCTTGTCCGCGACCCAGGCCGAGCTGTCGTGTTGATCAAACACGGTCGCGACCGGACTGCCCGGAAGCTTCGTCATCGCGACCTGAGTGCCGGCGTCGCCGTTGAATTGCGCCAGGCCAGCGGCACGCGACTGAGCGACCCAGAGGGCGCGGAACCCGGCGCTGAGGGACGTCGGTCCGCCGGTCGCTGGGAAGGTTGCGTGGGCACCCGAGCTCAGGGTCCAGCGGACGAGCTGACCAGCGTCGGGCAGCGACGTCCAGACGTTCCGCTTGCCGATCGAGACCCCGCCGGGGAGACCCGCGAGCTTGATCGTCGTTCCGAGCCGGAGACCGCTGCCCTGAAGCCTGACCGCGGCGGTGCCCTGGGCGGCCGTGGACGCCGCCGTCCCGGAGGCCTTCCCGGACGTGGGCGGGTTATCTGAGAACGTGGCGATGAGCACCCCGATCAGCGAGAGCACGATCACCGGCGCCACCCATATCATCAGCGACCCGCGCCGGCGCGGCGGCGCCGTCGATCGCGCCGCGACGGGTGGATCTGCCGCGACGGGTGGATCTGCCGCGACGGGTGGATCCGACGCGACGGGTGGATCTACCGCGACGGGTGGATCTGCCGCGCCCCCGCCGGACCCGCCGCTCGGGGAAGCGGGCTCGATCCGCGTCGGGGTCTCGTCGGTCACGACTGTGGGCGCGGGCGTCTCGGGCGATGCCGCCGCGGCGTCCAGCTCGCTGGCGCCTTCGAGCGCGAACAACGCCTGTCCGAGCGCAGCCGCAAAGTCGGCCGCCGACCGATAACGATCCTCGGGCCGCTTTGCCATCGCCGTGGCCACGATCGCGTCGAGCTGCTCGGGAACCTCGGACGCGATGGCCCGTGCTGACGGCACGGGCTCAGTCATGTGGGCGTGGATCGTGGAGATCGTCGACGGCCGCTCGTAGGGCACCTTCCCGGTCACCGCTTCAAACAGCACGCAGCCGAGTGAGTAGATGTCGGACGCCGCGTCGCCCTTGCCGCGCTGGAAACGTTCCGGAGCGGCGTAGTCGACGGTGCCGACGAACACGCCCGTGCGGGTGACTGACTCGCCGTCGGTTCGGCGCGCGATCCCAAAGTCGGTCAGGTAGACGTGGCCGTCCTCACCCTCCTCGCCGCGCGCGACAAGGACGTTGGCCGGCTTGACGTCGCGGTGCACCAGGCCACGCCGGTGCGCAGCCGCGAGCGCGGCCGCCACGGGCTGCAGCAGCTTGATCGCGCGTTCCGGCGGCAGCGGTCCGGTGCTGTCAAGCAGCGTTCGCAGGTCGGTGCCGTCGACCCAGCGCATGACCAGGTACAGCGTGCCGTCGAGCTCGCCGGCGTCGTAGACCGGGATGACGTTCGGGTGATCGATCGACGCCGTGAGATGGGACTCGCGCTCGAAGCGAGCCCGGAAGTCCGGGTCCGCGGCAAGCGCGGGCGCGATCGCCTTCAGCGCGACCGGACGCTGGAGGGCCAGCTGCGTCGCCTCGAACACCACGCCCATGCCGCCGCGGCCGGCGACCCTCTCGATGTGGCACCCCGCGAACGTCAGCCCCGGTCCCAAGCTTTCTGCCATAGGGCGTTTATACCGGCCCGGCGCAGCGCGCTGCCATCGTTGGCAGCGCGCCGGCCTCGGTCAGACGAGCGGCCCGCCTCGGTCAGACGAGCACGCCGGCCTCGGTCAGGCGAGCACTCCAGCCTCGGCCTGCGCCGCCGCCCAGTCGACCGTGAGCACGTTCGGCTCGCCGAGCACCCGCTTGGCGGGGAGCTGCTTGCCGTCCTGGAGCAGCGCCATCGCGTTCGCCGGCACCGGCAGGAAGATCTGGGTCTCCGAGCCGTCGTCGAGCACGCGAACCTTGGTCGCAAACAGCTCCTCGCCCGTCGGAAGGCGAAGGAACTGCTGACCGTGGGCGACGATCTCGACCCGGCAGGGTGTGCCCTGGGCGAGCGCCCGCGCCGGCGGGTCGACGACCGAAGGCTCGTCGATCTGCACCACCGGTGTCGGCTCGCTCAGGGAGACCGCGATCCGCTCGCGGTTCTGCGGATCCGCGCGCACGGTGAACAGCGTCTGCTGCGGAATGATCCGCGCCGCGTTCTCGGCCGACAGCGACACCCGGCACTGCGCGCGGTACGACGGGCTCCCGTCGATCAGCCGCACCCCGACGGTCATCGCGCAGTCGACGAGTTGGCCGATCGGCGTCTTCTGGACGTCGACGCACGCGCCGCGACCGAGGATGCCGGTCGCCGCCAGATCCGACGGGACCTGTGCCGCCGCAGCCTCGGCGAGCTTCGACTGCACGGCCGCGTTCTCTTCGGCGGCCGCCGCCGTGTCGAACTCGACGTTGCTTGGATCGGCCGGGTTGTATCGGACGATGAACTCGTCGCCCGGACTCGGGATCGACACCCGTGACACGGTGACCTTCTTCTCCGCCTGGAACGGCGGTTGTCCCTCCGGCTGCACCTGAAGCATCAGCTTGACGCGCGGGTTGTCGTTGATCGTCATCCCGGTGTCCGCGACGCTGAGCACGATCGCGCGCGCCTGGACGCCCTCGGACAGGATCTTCTTCTTCTTGCCGCCGAACATGTCTTTAACCCCTCTCGTAGACGATGGGTGGACCGTATGCGCACGCGCGCGCGGAGTCAGTACCGGCCGGGTCTCGAACTCGTCTCGCGCGCTCGCCGCGGACGCGAGCGGCGCTCAGCCGTTCTGGAGCTTGGCGACCGCCGACTGCACCGCCGACGGCGACACCGTCAACCCCGACTCGCCGTCCGGCAGCGTCGTCACCCCGCTCGGCTTGAGCACCTGCGGCGGGGCCGTGCCGCCGATCTCGGCCGCTCCGAACATCGACAGCAGCGTGAATCGCGCCCATATCCGTGCGCAGCACCTTCGGGGCGTCCCATGACACCCATGGCAGTCGGAAGAACGTGCCCGCGGACGTGAGCTGTGACTTGACCGCGTTGAGGATCTGCTGCTGGCGGCGCACCCGGGTGAGGTCGTTCTCGGCCGGGTTGCACTTGTTCTCCCGCGTTCGGGCCAGGGTCAGCGCGTCCCGACCGCTGAGGTGATGGACCCCGGGCCTGAGGTTCAGCGAGAAGCCGCCGTTCTTGACGCCGCCGCTGATGTCCGAGCAGATCCGGCCGGTGCGGATGTCGATCCCGCCGATCGCATCGATGAACTGCGGAAACGCCGCCAGGTTGATGATGATCACGTGGTTGATCTTCACCCCGGTGAACGCCTCCACGGTCCGGATCGTGAGCCCCGGGCCGCCGTAGGCGTAGGCGGCGTTGATCTTCTGCTGTCCGTGACCGGGGATCGGCACGACCGTGTCCCGCGGAATCGAGAGCCGCCGCGACGTGCCGCCGCCGACTCGCCACAGCATCAGCGTGTCCGAGCGGCTCCCCGCGTCGTTCGTGTTCGCGCCCGCCTCATGGGTGCCCTTCGGCCGCTGGTCGGTGCCGATGATCAGCACGTTGTTCGCCGAGAACAGCATGTTCCCGCCGGAGCTGAGCTGGTCGCTCACCGAGCTCGGCAACTTCGAGGTCTCGATCTGGGCGCTGACGATGAAGAGCACGAGCGACAACAGCAGCCACGCTGCGACCGCGATCGCCACGTACTTGAGCACGCGCTTGGCGATCTGGCCCGGTGTCCGCGGCCCCGACGGTCGTCCGTCTCGGTGGTCGGGATCGCGAGGCTCGGGGAGCTCCGCGTCCTCCTCGCCGCGCAGCCGTGCCCGCAGCCCCTTTGGCCGCGCGCGATACACGGTGTACGGGCGATCGCCGCCCCCGCCGCCGGACCGGCCGCCACCGGACCGGCCGCCGCCGGACCGGCCGCCGCCAGAGCGGCTGCCGGAACCACCTGGAGATCCCTCGTCGGAACCTCCGCGATACACCCGATACGGGCGATCCTCGGACAGCGCTGGGTTGTCAGGCTCGTTGGGCATCCGGGAGTTCATATAGTGACGGCCATGCCGGCCCGTCGAACCATCGGCGTCGACATGGGCGGGACCAAGCTGCTTGCCGGCGCGGTGGACGAGGGCCTCGGTGTACACCACCGGACCCAGCGCACGGTAGCGGGTCTCGACCAGGCGACCGTGATCGAAATTGCAGTTGATGCTGTCAACGAAGCGCGCGACGGCGCCGGTGGCGAGGTCGTCGCGGTCGGCTTCGGCATCCCCTGCACGTTCGATTTCCGCACCGGAATCGCGGTTCAGGCGGTCAACCTCAACCTCGCGAGCGTCCCGTTCGCCGACATCATGGCCGAGCGGCTCGACCTGCCGGTGTTCGTCGACAACGACGGCAACGTCGCCGCGATCGCCGAGCACCGGGCGGGTGCGGCCAAGGGTGCGAGCGAGGTCGTGCTGCTCACGCTCGGCACCGGCATCGGCGGCGGTCTCATCCTCCGCGGACAGCCATACCGGGGAGCGATCGGCGCCGCCGCAGAGCTCGGCCACGTCGTGATCGACCTCGATGGCCCGCCGTGCCAGGGCAACTGCCCCAACCGGGGCTGCCTCGAGTCGCTCGCCTCCGGGACCGCCCTCGCGCGCGAGGCGCTGCGGATCGCCAGCGAGCGCCAGGAGAGCGCCCTCGGTCAGGCGCTCGCGCGTGGGCGGGAGATGGTCGGCCCGCTCGTCACCGAGCTCGCTCACGACGGCGATGAGGCGGCGCTCGAGGTGCTGACGCTGATCGGGTCCCGCCTCGGCGTCGGCCTCGCCAACTACGTGAACATCTTCAACCCCCAGGTGATCGTGATCGGCGGCGGCGTGATCGCGGCCGGGGAGCTGCTGCTCGAGCCGGCCCGCCGGGAGGTCGCCAGACGGGCGCTCCAACCGGGACGCGATCAGGTCAAGATCGTCGCCGCGCACTTCGGGGTCGAGGCGGGGATGATCGGCGCCGCCGCGATTGCCTTCGACGGGATCCCGGTGCGGGGCGAGGCCCTGTGAGGTCGCGACCGTGAGCGGCCACCTGATCGTCTGCCCGACGCCGATCGGCAACCTGGAGGACGTCACCCTCCGGGTGCTCGCCGCGTTGCGCGACGCCGACGTCGTCGCCTGCGAGGACACCCGCCGCACCCGGATCCTGCTTGACCGGTACGGCGTCAGCGCGACGCTCGTCAGCTATCACGAGCACAACGAGGTCGAGCGGGCGAGCGAGCTCGTCGAGCGGATGCGCCAGGGCGCGAACGTCGCCCTTGTCTCGGACGCCGGCATGCCGCTCGTCTCCGACCCCGGCTACGTGCTCGTGCAGGCGTCGGTCGCTGCCGGCCTCGCCGTCGAGGTGCTGCCGGGACCGTCGGCGGCGCTCGCCGCGCTCGTCGCCAGCGCGCTTCCCGCGGACCGGTGGCGGTTCGTCGGGTTCCTGCCGCGCAAGGCCAAGGAGCTGACGGAGACGTTCGCGGCGCCCGAAACGCTCGTCGCGTTCGAGTCGCCACGGCGCGTCGCCGCGTCGCTCGCCGCGCTCGCCGCGCTCGACCCGGGCCGCCCGGTCGCGGTCTGCCGCGAGCTGACCAAGGTCCACGAAGAGGTCATCCGCGGGAGCGCCGGTGAGCTCGCCGAGCGCTACGCGTCCGACCCGCCGCGGGGCGAGGTCGTGCTCGTCGTCGGTGGCGCCCCCAAGCGTCGCGGGGTCGACTCCGGCCCGGCGCTCGATGCCCTGCGGAAGATCGTCGAGGCAGGGGCGAAGCCGCGCGCCGCGGCCGCCGCCGTGTCGGATCTCACCGGCATCCCCGCGAACGAGCTGTACCGCGCGCTCACTTCTTGAAATTGCAGATCGGGTTGCCGTTCTTCTTGTGGCCGCGCGGCAGCTCGACGTGAACCGCGTCGCTCGGCGGAGGTGGACATAGCCCGGCGTCACTTGCCGCGGCGCGGAACTTGCCCAGGTTCTCCTCGAGCGACGGCTTGAACACCACGGTGATGTCAGCCGCCTCGCCGCGCTCGTGCCGTGAGGTGCCGGGCTTCGCCGGGCCGCCCTGGGCGGTCCCGTTTGGGTTGTAGCCCTTCGGGCATTGCTTGAAGCCGGCGCTGTGCAGCTGCTTGCAGACAGCGGTGTTGCCCTTGCTGCCGTCGGCGATCTTGTGCCAGCGGTTATAGAGGTCCTGCTGGACCGTGGTACTGCGATAGCCGATCGTGAAGTGCCAGCAGCCGCTCTTCGCCTTGAGGTTCGCGTAGAGCTTCGTCAGGCCGGCCTTCATCTTCGCGCTCAGGCCGTCGTATCCGGGCCCGGTGTCGATCCGCTCGCAGTTGGGCTTGATGACGACGTTCCCGCTCCAGCTGAACGTGTCGCTGCAGTGATCCGCGCCGAACCAGCTCGAGCCCATCCAGGTGCAGTCGGCCGGTGGCAGGTCCGCGCGCTGCGGAGAGATCGACTTGTAGATGACGTCCTGGTCGAAGTCGGCCTGCGTCAGATTGACCGATCCGGAGAACGGGCCGGTCGCGTTCGTGTTGTCGTTGTTGTAGTAGTTGGCCATCAGTGCCCCGATCGTCGCCATGTCGCAGTGCGAACCGAGGGCCGCCGGGTCACCGGCCACCGTCATCTGGAGCAGATGCCGGTTGCCGATCCGCTGATCGATCAGCGTCTGTGCCGCGGCGCTCGGGTTCCCAGGGTCATCGCGGACGGCGCCGTTGCACGTGAACGACGTTGGTGGTGAGCCGTCGCCGCCAAAGTCCTGGCCGGTCGCGCTCCACGTCCCCGTGATCGCGTCCTGCGCCGGGTAGCCGTCAGGGCTCGGGATCCCGGGAAGCGAGCCTTTCAGCAGCAGCGGCACGTTCTTCCAATGCACCTCGGACGAAAACCCGGCGTTGAACGACCCGTTCAGGAACGCGCCCTGGGCACAGCCGCCGCAATCGTTGTGCGCCTGGACACCCAGGTGGCCGGAAATCGCCACCGAGACGTCGGCGAAGATGAGCGTGTAGCCGGGGGCTGCCGGCCTCGCCTGTGCTGCGCCAGGAGCGCAGAGCAACGCGCACAGCGCCGCGACGATCCACCAGTGACGACCTGAGCCTCTCGACATGAGTGGTGACCCCCTCGTTGGACGCGCGCACAGTACCACTGGCCGAAGTAGCCTCTCAGGCAAATGTCCTTCTACATCACAACTCCGATCTATTACGTCAACGCGCAGCCGCATCTCGGCCACGCGTACACGACGATCGCCGCCGACGTGCTCGCGCGCCACATGCGCCAGCGCGGGGAGGACGTGTTCTTTCTCACCGGCACCGACGAGCACGGCGAGCCCGTCGCCGACGCCGCCCACGCCCAAGGACTCGAGCCGAAGGAGCTCGCGGATCGCAACGCCGAGCGCTTCAAGGCACTCGCCCCGCAGCTCGACGCGTCCAACGACTTCTTCATCCGCACCTCGGACGAGGAGCACAAGGCGAAGGTCCAGGAGGTGCTCCAGCGCGTCCACGACAACGGCTTTACGCACAAGGGCCTGTACGAGGGTTGGTACTGCCCGCGGTGCGCCGACTTCAAGGTCGAGAACGAGATCCTGGAAGGAAACCTGTGCCCGATCCACGAGATCCCGCTCGAGCGCCACTCCGAGGAGAACTGGTTCTTCCGCCTGTCGGCGTTCCAGGAGCCGCTTGAGCGCCTGTATGCGGAGCACCCGGATTTCGTCATGCCCTCACACCACTTCAACGAGGCGCGGTCATTCATCAGCCAGGGGCTCCAGGACATCTCCCTGTCGCGCAAGCGGCTGAAGTGGGGCGTCACTGTGCCGTGGGATCCCGAGCATGTGTTCTACGTGTGGTTCGACGCGCTGCTCAACTACTACACGGCGCTCTCCTACGCGCGGCCCGGCGAGGACCTGACCGACCGCTTCTGGCCGGCGACGTTCCACCTGATCGGCAAGGACATCCTCAAGTTCCACACCGTGTTCTGGCCGGCGATGCTGATGGCCGCCGAGCTGCCGGTCCCGCACCACGTGTTCGTCCACGGCTTCCTGCTCGGCTCTGACGGGCGCAAGATGAGCAAGTCGCTCGGCAACGTGCTCGACCCGTTCGAGGTGATCGACGAGTACGGCACCGATGCGTTGCGCTTCTACCTGCTGCGGGACGTCGCCTTCGGTGGCGACGGTGCGGTCGGGATGGACGCGGTGCGTACGCGCTACGAATCCGAGCTCGCCAACGAATACGGCAACCTCGCGAGTCGCACGATCGCGATGCTCACCCGCTACCGCGACGGAGTCATCCCCGCCGGCCACCTCGATCCCGAGCTCGCACACGATTTCCACAAGCTCCCGCAGCACGTCTGCGCGCTGCTCGACCGCGCCGAGGCCACCCAGGCGCTCGAGCAGATCTGGGTGCGGGTGCGCCGGCTCAACCGCTACGTCGAGGAGCGCGCGCCATGGCAGCTCGCCAAGGATCCGGCGCGTGCAGAAGAGCTCGACATGACGCTCGGGTCGCTCGCCGAGGGCGTTCGCGCGATCAGCGTGCTCCTGCACCCGTACATGCCGTCCTCGACCGACAAGCTGCTCGCGGCGCTCGGCAGCCCCGATGTCGGATTCGATCACGCCGCGTTCCGCAGCCACTCGAGCGGGGCCACGGTGACGCCGCTGGATCCGCTGTTCCCGAAGCGGACCTGACCGAGGCCGCGACCGTGATCGACAGCCACACCCATCTGTCGCTGTCCGAGCCGCCGGATGCGGAACTCGTGGCGGCGGCAGTCGACGCCGGGGTCGAGCGGATCGTGACCGTTGGCACCGACGGCGCGTCGTGCCGGGCCGCGCTCGCCGCCGCCGAGGACTTTCCGCAGGTGTTCGCAGCGATCGGCCGCCACCCGAACTCGGCGACCGGCTTCGACGACAACGACCTCGCCGAGCTCGCCGCGCTCGCCGCGCATGAGAAATGCGTCGCGATCGGCGAGACCGGACTCGACTACTACCGTGACTACGCCCCCCGCGCCGACCAGGAGCGCGCCTTCCGGGCTCAGATCGGCCTCGCCCGGGAGACCGGCAAGCCGCTCGTCATCCACACGCGCGCCGCCGACGACGACACGCTCGCCATGTTGTCGGCGGAGGCGGAGGGTCTCCGGGTGATCCTCCATTGCTTCTCGATGGCGGACCGGATTGGGGAGTGCGTGGCGAACCCTGACTGGTGGATCTCGTTCGCCGGCAACGTCACATACCCATCCGCAGCGCCGCTCCGCGAGGCCGCCCTCCGCGTTCCTGCCGAGCGGCTGCTCGTCGAGACCGACGCGCCCTACCTGTCGCCCCAGCCGGTGCGCGGCAAGCCCAACCAACCGGCGAACGTCGTGATGACCGCGCAGGCGCTCGCGGTCGAGCGGCGGGTGGCCTACGACGAGTTTGAGGCGGG
This sequence comes from uncultured Solirubrobacterales bacterium, assembly GCA_963779695.1. Lineage (GTDB taxonomy): Bacteria > Actinomycetota > Thermoleophilia > Solirubrobacterales > Solirubrobacteraceae > Palsa-465. The sequence goes on along the minus strand of CAVZZH010000042.1, from coordinate 127,631 downwards.
TGTGCACGCGGCCGCCGCGGCGGTGTTCGGGTGGTGAAGGCGCCGCGCCGCCGGGTCGGTCCGCGGTCGCTCGGCCAGAACTTCCTCGTCGACCGGAACATCCTCGGCGTCATCGAACGTCTCGCGGCGCTGTCCGCCGACGACGTCGTGCTTGAGATCGGGGGCGGACTTGGGGTGCTCTCCGAGCGCCTGGCCTCGGCTGCCGGGTGGCTGCACGTGATCGAGGTGGACGAGCGGTTGCTCTCCGACCTCGGCGCGACCCTCGCGCCGTTCCCGCGGGCGCTCCTGCACGCGGGAGACGCGGTCGAGTTCGACTACGCGGCGCTCGATCCGGCGCCGACGAAGGTCGTCGCGAACCTGCCCTACTCCGTCGCCGCGACCGTCGTGCTGCAGACGATCGACGAGCTGCCGAGCGTCGGGCAGTGGGTCGTGATGGTGCAGCGCGAGGTGGGGGAGCGGCTCGCCGCCGCCCCCGGCGACCGTGCCTACGGCATCCCGTCGGTGCTCGCCCAGCTCGCGTGCGATGTCCGGGTGTTACGCCCGATCGCGCGGACGGTGTTCCGTCCCGTGCCGAACGTCGACTCGGTGCTCCTCGGGTTGACCCGTCGTCCCAGTGGCGCCGCGCCCGGGATCCCGACCGCGGTTGATCCAGCCGTGCGCCGCCTCGTCCACGACGCGTTCGCCCACCGGCGCAAGGCGCTCGCCGGATCGCTCGCGCTCGCTCCGGGCGCGGCGCCCGGTGATGCGCGAGCGCGCGCGGGAGGCGCTCGGCGAGCTTGGCTTCCCGGCGGACGTTCGCGCCGAACGTCTTTCGCCGGAGGACTTCCGGGCGCTCGCGGGGCGGCTCGGGCCGTGAGGCTGCGCGCACTCGCTCCGGGCAAGGTGAACCTCGCCCTGTTCCTGGGACCGACGCGGGACGACGGCCGGCACGAGCTCGTCACCCTGCTCGAGTCTCTGTCGCTCGCCGACGAGCTCGTGCTCGAGACGCTGGAATCGGCGCCGGCGATGACCCCGGACGAGGTCGTATGCCCGGGGATCGAGGGTGAGAATCTCGTCGCTCGCGCGCTCGCCGCCCTCCGGAAACGCGGCTGGGACGCGGCGCCGGTGCGGATCGACGTCGATAAGCGGATCCCGGTCGCCGCCGGAATGGGCGGGGGCTCGGCCGACGCGGCCGCCGCCCTCCGGATGGCCGTCGAGCTCGCGCCCGGCCGACCCGAGGAGGTGATGACGCTCGCCGCCACGCTCGGCGCCGACGTCCCGAGCCAGATCGTCCCCGGGCTCGTGCTCGGAACCGGTGCCGGCGACGTGATCGAGCCCTACGGGCCGCTCGCGTCGCACGGTCTCCTGATCGTCCCGCTGCCGGTCGCCCTCTCGACGGCCGACGTCTACCGCGAGGCCGACCGGCTGGGACTGCCTCGGAGCGCCGACGAGCTGCAAGCGGCCTACGAGCGGTGCGTCGCCGTCCTTCGGGACGGTGCGCGGCTCCCGGACGAGCTGATCGTCAACGATCTAGAGCCGGCGGCGCTGTCGCTGTGCCCGCCGATCGACGACGCGCTCGCCGGCGCCCGCGCGGCCGGAGCGGACCACGTGCTCGTGTCAGGCTCAGGCCCGACGGTCGCTGGGCTATTCTGGGGTCCGGACGGGCCCGACCGTGCAGGCGCAGCGGCTGTTGAATTGAGCGCCACGTATCCGGACGCCGTATCCGCGGTCCCGGTGAGCGCTGAATTCGGATTGCCGCAGTTTGCGTAGTCGGCTGCGCGGCCGCTGCCAGCCAACATCCCCAGCGTGCGCCACAATTCCGGTGAACGATCATGAGCAACCAGACCATCACGTACCTCGTCGGCGGCGTTCTCGGTGTGATCGGCGTCGCGGCGTTCTGCGCGCTCGTGGTCGTGCCCGCGGTGACGTCCTATCGGCGGCCGCTCGAGCGGATCGGCGCAGTCATCCTGTCGCTGTACGTGCTCGCGGCGCTGATCGGGATCGGCATCCTCGCCGGCGCTCTGATCGTCTTCGAGTGGCCGCGCCTCTTCTGATGGCGGCTACCGTGTCCGAGTCGAGTCCGCGAGCGTGACGGACGTGGCCGAGAGCACCCCTCGCGACGGCACCACCGCGCGCACCGGCCCTGACCTGGGCGCGCTCGCCGCGATCACCGACGCGGTCGAGGCCGGCGCCGGTCTGCCGGAGATCCTCCGCGCCGCCGCCCGCGCGCTCGACGCGAGCCTGATCCTGATGGACCGCTCGGCGTCGGTCCTCGCCGTGGCCGCCCGCTCGCCTGCCGACGAGCGCTCGCTCATGCGTGACACCGAGGACGTGACGACGATCGAGCTGAAGGTCGCCGAAGCGGATGTCGGCCGGCTGCGGATGCGCTCCCGTGAAGGCGCGCCCGACGCGTCGGTGCTCCGGCTCGTGACGACGCTGATCGCCTCCGAGGTCGAGCGGGTCCGCGCGCCCGAGCGCGCCTCCGAGGAGGCCGCGACGAGCTTCCAGCGCGCCGTGCTCGACCACACGATCAAGGACCGTGACGATCTCGTCGCCCGCGGCAAGGAACTCGGCACCGACCTGTCGTCCGGCGGCACCGTCGTCGTCGTCCGCGCCCATCCCCGCAATCCGACCGAGGACGACTGGCGCCGCCGCCTGCTCGCCGTCGCCGGCCGGGGCGCCCGGTCGATCGCGCCCGGCTCGATCGCCGCGCCGACGACCGATGATCCGGGAGAGGTCGTCGTGATCGTCCCGGACGCCGACGGCGAGACCGGCCGCCGCGTCTCCTCGGCGGTGCACCGCGAGCTCGAGTCCGGCCTCCCGGGGTTCGCGTTCGCGATCGGTCGCAGTCGCCACGCCGGCGACCCGGTCAACCTGCACCGCGCCGGCAATGAGGCGCTCCTCGCGGTCAACGTCGTCGAGGGCGACGCCGAGCGCGCCGAGCTCGCGTTCGAGGAGACCGGCACCTACCAGCTGCTGCTGCCGTACATGAAGGATCCGGCCGAGCTCAAGCGCTTCTACGCCGAGACCGTCCGCCCGCTCGTCTCCTACGACGAGCAGTACGAGACCGATCTGCTCGGCACGCTCGCGACGTTCCTCGATTGCGACGCGAACGTCAACGCCACCGCGGCCCGGCTCATCACCCACCGCCACACGGTGCGCTACCGCTTTGAGCGCGTCCGTGAGCTCACCGGCCTTGACGTCTCCTCGACCGACGGCCGGGAGAAGCTCTCGCTTGGACTGAAGGCGATGCGCGTCCTCGGCATCGCCGCGCCCCGCGGACCGGCCTCCGAGCCGGGCGCCGAGGGCGGCCGGGTTCCCCGGTAGCCGCCGCGCGGCCGGGACCCCGGAGCCACCGAGCGGGCGCGCGAACGGTCAGGCTTCGGCGAGCGCGCGCTCGACTGTGCGCGCGGTCATCTCGCCCGCGATCCGCAGCGGCTCGGTGCTCCGGGCTGCCCGCGCGAGCACGAACGCGCCCTCAAGCGCGCACAGCATTCCGATCGTCAGCTCCCGCGCCGTCGATTCCGTGACGCCCGCCGCGTGGAACCGCGCCGCGCCGGCCGCGATCCAGCGCTCGAACACCTCGGCGCACGCGATCCGCATCTGCTGCGAAGTGCTGGACACCTCGAGCGCGACCGTTGCGATCGGGCACGCATCGGCGTAGTCGGTCTGCACGAGGTGCTCGCCTGCGCCGTCGAAGAAGTCCCGCACGCCGCTGACGACGTCCGGCGCCGCGTCGAACACCGCCGGGATCAGCTGCTCGTACAACGCGCCGGAGACCCGGATCGCCTCCGCGCCGAGCTCCTGCTTGCCGAGCGGGAAGTAGTGGTACACCGAGCCGAGCTGCGCCTCGGCCTGGTTGACGATCTGCTTGACGCTCGTCGCGTTATAGCCCTGCTCGCGGAACAACTCGCTCGTCGCGTGAACGATTCGATCCTTCGTGTTGTCCACCGCCATCGTCTCTCCCGGTGCCGGGTCGTGTCTGCGGCCTTGCGCCGCCGGCGCGTCGGGGCTACTCTAGCTCACCTCTTGAATGAACGTTCAATTTAATCGAGGTGGCGGATGTTCTCATGGCTCGCGCATCGCATCGTGTCCTTCCAGATGGCCCGGCTTCGCGACGGCGATCTGCGGCCCGTCCTGATGATGGACGCGCCCGATGTACGCCTCGATTTCCCGGGCGAGAACTCGTGGGCGCCGGGCGCGCGCGGCAAGGCCGACCATGAGCGCTGGCTGCGCCGGTTCGTCGACGTCGGCCTGCAGATCCATCCGGACGAGGTCATCGTCAAAGGCTTCCCGTGGCGCCAGACCATGTGCGTCCGCGGCACCGACCACCTGCCCGGCCCGGACGGCGGGAACGTCTACGAGAACCGATACGTGATGTGGGGCCGACTCGTCTGGGGGCGGCTGAAGGAGTACGAGGTCTACGAGGACACGCAGCGCAGCAAGGCCCTCGACGAGTGGCTCGAGCGCAACCAGCCCGTCGCGGCCGTGCGCTGATGGCCGCCAGTCCGACCGAATCTTTCCCGCAGTAGGATCGCGCGCTGATGTCGGTCGGGATCATCACTGGCTCCGGCACGCACGCGCTCCCGGGGTTTGCAGACGGCGAGTCCGTGTCCGTGACGACGCCCTTCGGCGAGACGAGCGTGACCCGTGGAACCTATGCCGACGTTCCGATCCTGCACGTCTCTCGCCACGGTGCCGGTCACGTGCGCCTCTCAAACCACGTCAACCACCGCGCGAACATCTGGGCGCTCAAGGAGCTCGGCGTGAGCGCGGTCATCGGCTGCACGGCCTGCGGAGCCGTCGACCCGACGCTCGAACTCGGGTCGCTCGTCATCTTCGACGATCTGCATTTCATCGCCAACCGGCTGCCGGACGGATCGCTATGCACGTTCTTCGTCGAGCCGGGCGATCGCGAGCGCGCCCACTGGATCCTGCACGGCGGGCCGTTCTCGCCCGATCTCCGCGCCGCGCTCCTCGAGGCGGCGGCGCGCGCCGGTCACGCCGCTCGCGACGGGGGTGCCTACGGTCACGTCGACGGCCCCCGCTTCAACACGCCGTCCGAGATCGCGCAGCTCGCCGCCTGCGGCGTCGCGGCCGTCAGCCAGACGGCGGGTCCAGAGACGGTGCTCTGCGGTGAGCTCGAGTTGCCGTTCGCGCTCATGGGGTTCGTCACCGACTACGCCAACGAGGTCGTGCCCGGCGAGCCGACGCCGGTGGCGACTCTGATCGAGCTGATGGGACGCAGTCCGGCGATCTTTGCCGACGTCCTCCGGGGGGGCCTAACCCGAATTGTTAACACACCGCCGGGGGCGGCCGGTACCGTGTATCGCTTCGAACAGGGCTGACAGCAAGGGGGTCACGCAGGGTGACCGCGACGAAAACTGCCGGAGTGAGTTCTTGGCGCGATCCCGGATCTGAACAGCGGTGGCTGCAGCAGGATGCGGACACTCGCCCGGCGGTACTCATCATGGCGCGAGCGCCGCGCCGGGGCGAGGTTCTGCGCGCGCTGGAGCCGCTGCTCGGCGCCGACGGCTGCGTGGCGCTCCAGTCCGCGCTGATCACCGAGGCTGTCCGCTGGGCGCACGTCGTCGCGCCCGGCTCGATCCATGTCGCCCACGATCCCCCGGACGCCGGCCGTGAGCTGCGTGCGCTCGCCGGCGCCGACAGCGCCCTCTTTCCGCAAAACGGAGACGGCATCACCGGCCGGATCGCGGACGCCGCCGCGCGCGTGTTCTCGCGGAGCAGCGGTCCGCTGCTGATCGTGTGGCCCGACCTCCCGGCGTTCCGGCCGGCGCACGCGTTCGCCGCGCTCGATGACCTCCACGCCGGTTGTGATCTGGTGCTCGGTCCGGTGATCGATGGCGGGCTCTACCTGATCGGCTTCTCGAAGCCGCTCCCGAGCCTGTTCACGCTGCCCGAGCCGCTCTGGCGCAATCCGGACGTGATGGCGATGAGCGTCGCCGCCGTGCGGGAGGCGGGGCTCGAGATCGGGCTGCTTCGTGCCGAGCGCGCGCTCCATCGGCCAGCCGACGTCCGGGCCGCGCTCGCCGATCCGACGCTGCCGGAGGCGATCCGGCGTGTGCTCCTCGCCGGGCGCAGCAGTCCGTAGAAACCCGAAGCTCAACCGCGGATTTACCGCAGTCGTGGTCGGTAATTCGCCGTATATCTGTCCGAACCATTCAACCGGACGTCCAGCCTGTTCGACAGACGAGGGGGGAGGCCGCGGTTTGGCCGACTCATACATACAGGCTACGAGTGGAGCGTCCGCCCCATGCGGCTTCTTTCTCGGTGCTCGGCGTCTCGATCGAATGTCCAGGCGAGAGGCCCGGTTCGCGGCAAAAACCGAATACGTGCTTCACGTGCCACCGGCGAGCCGCCGGCGCGGCGGATCGCATGCCGGGCAGCGTCCGAGCATGGATTCGCGATCATCGAAGTGCTCGTCAGCTCCATCCTCCTGGCGCTGATCGTCATTGGCACGTTCACCGCGTTCGACTCGAGCAACCGGTACACCGCCAATGAGCAGGACCGCTCCCAGGCCTCAAGCCTCGCTCAGCAAGACGAAGATCGCCTCCGCGGGCTCCAGGTCAGCCAGCTCTCGACCCTGAACGCGACCCGCACCGTCACGCTCAACGGGACGACGTTCACGGTCACCTCGACCGGACAGTTCCAGAGCGACGCTTCGGGCACGTCGAGTTGCGGCGGGTCCGGCACCGCCGACTACATCAAGACGACCTCGACGGTCACGTGGCCGGCGATGGGCGCCACCCCGCCGGTCGTCGCCGAGAGCGTCATCACGCCACCGGCCGGTGGATCGCTGATCGTGCAGGTGGTCGACGCGGCGGGCGACCCGGTCTCGGGCATGGCGGTCACCGGCAGCGGCGCCGGCACGCTGAGCGGGACGACCGGTGTCGACGGCTGCGTCATCTTCGGCGGCCTCAACCCCGGTTCCTACAACGTGGCGGTGTCGCAGTCCGGGTACGTCGACAAGGACGGCAACACGACTCCGCCGGTCAGCCAGCAGGCCGTCACCGTCATCCCCGGCTCCAGCGCGACCAAGACGTTCTATTTCGACCAGGCCGGGGCGATGCAGGTCTACTTCACCTCCAAGCAGTACGGCGGCGCGACGAACAACAACGTCACGGGGGACACGCTCGTCGTGTTCAACAACAACATGACGTACCCCGGATATCGCTATTTCGGCGCTGCCGGGACGCCGGACACGCCGCCGCTCGTCGCCCCAAACATCTTCCCCTTCCCGTCGACGTACACCGTGTACGCCGGGTCGTGCCCCGCCGACGCGCCGAGTGCGCTTGGCGGCACCGACCTGACGAGTGCACCGTCAACCCCGGCCAGACCGTCACGTTCGGCGGCGCCAGTCCGAACCCGCCTGGCACCCTGCCGATCAACCTGCCGGCGATCAACCTCGTGGTCCACGGCGGCACCGGCACCTCCTCGCCGGGCAGCCTGCTGAGCGGCGCCCACGTCGTCATCACTGACACGGGGTGCACCCCGAACGTCAAGCGGACCTTCTCGACCGACTCCTCGGGTCGCCTCACGAACCCCTCGCTCCCGTACGGGACGTACACGGTCTGCGCGGACGCGCTGATCTCCTCGACCAGGCGATACATGAGCCTAGCCGGCATCGCGAACTCGAACATGGCCGGGACGACGGCAGAATCTGTATCTGACGAACACCACTCCGGCCACCGGGTCTGACCTGGGGGACGGGCGCATGTCCCTAGGTCGGTACCGCCGCGCCGCCGAGACTGCGCGTACCCGCGCCGGCGACGAGCACGGGTTCACGCTCGCCGAGTTGCTCGTCTCGCTCTCGGCGGGCCTCGTCCTGGTGCTCGCCCTGTTCGCGGTGTTTGACATCGCGGTCGTGCAGTCGGCACGGTCGATCGACCGCGTCGAGTCGAGCCAGCGAGGGCGCACGGCGATGGAGCAGCTCATCCAGGAGCTGCACTCCAGTTGTGTCGCCGCGTCGGTGGCACCGGTGCTCGCCACGAGCGACAACACGACGCTGAAATTCGTCAGTCAGTTCGGATCGACGCCGGTGCTGACTCCGGACCAGCACGTTGTGACGATCCAGCCTGACCCGATCAAGCCGTACAACGATCTCGTCGACAAGGTGTATCTAGCCACCGGTGGCAGCTCGCCGAACTGGACGTTCTCGACGACGCCGACGGCCACCAAGACGCTCGCCGAGAACGTCACCCAGGCGACCGTCAACGGCGCGGTCCAGCCGTACTTCCAGTACTTCAGCTACGCGAACGGCGCGATCTCGACGACGCCGCTCACGACGCCGCTCAGCGCGACCGATGCTGCGAGCGCCGTCCAGGTGAACGTGAGCATCGCGGTCGGCCCGACCGACGGCTCGACGGACTTCCGGCGGATCACCAACCTCACTGACGCCGTGGTGCTCCGCTACATCCCGGCGTCCGGAGACCAGACGGTGGTGAACCTGCCATGTCAGTGAACGTCAAGGCGATTGCCGCTCGGCTGCGGGACTCCGAAGATGGGTTCACGATGATCCTCGCCGTCATCACGATGATGATCTCGGCCGTCCTCGTCGCGGCGGCACTCTCGAGCGCCTCGGGTGACTTCCACCTCATCAACAACGACCTCACCCAGAAGAAGGCGTACTACGCCGCCCAAGCCGGCATCAGTGACTACGCGTTCCACCTCAACCAGGACGTCAACTTCTGGACCTACTGCACGACCGTGCCCGCGCCGACCGCGGTCAATCAGGTCGGCTCGACCGCGAAACGGCGGAGCGTCCCCGGCTCGACAACCGAGACCTACGCGATCGAACTGCTCCCGGCAACCGGGCAGAGCGCGTGCAGTACGGCCGATCCGATCGGCACGATGATCGAGCCCACGGGATCGGCATCCGGCACGTTCCGGATCCGCTCAACCGGCTACGCCTGTCCAGCGGGCGGATACACGGGCACGGTGTGCACGAACCCGGTGCAGCGGTCGATCGTTGCCACGTTCCGCCGCCGCAGCTTCGTCGACTTCATCTACTACACGATCTACGAGACGCTGGATCCGAGCGCATATTCCTCCTCGTCGGACCGCACCGCCGCCGCGACGGCGTGCCACATCTTCTGGCGCGACGGACGCCAGCCGCCCACCAGCGGGCGTAACTACTGCTCCCAGATCTTCTTCGCCAGCGGCGACTTCATCAAGGGCCCGCTCCACACCGAGGATCAGCTCGCGATCTGCGGCACGCCGACGTTCGGACGCAACTCTCAGGACGCGATCGAGGTCGTCGCGCCATCGCCGGGGTACTCCAACCAGGGCAACTCCGGGTGTTCGAACAACCCGAACTTCGTCGGCACCTACACGGCCGGGGCGAACAGCATCGAGCCGCCCCCGACGAACGCCCAGCTCAAACCGATCTCGCGGCCCGTCCTACCAGTTCGACAGGTCAGACGCACATCACGCTCAACGGCTCGAACATGACCGTCATCAACGGCGGCACGACGACAGACCCTGCCGTTCCCGAGCAACGGCGTCGTGTACGTGTCCGAGCTCCACCTGCTCGACCGTGTACACGCCGTTCAACGTCACGTATTCCATCATCGCTCGGGTTCCCGACCTACGGCGGCTCCGGCTGCGGCACGATCACCGTCGACGGCACGTACAACAACTCACTGACGCTCGCCAGCGACAACGACATCGTCATCGACGGCAACATCACGCCACACCGGTAACGCGCTGCTCGGGCTGATCGCCCAGAACTACGTCCGCGTCTACCACCCGTGCTCGGGCACCGGCGGCAGCAACCAGGCCGGCTATCTGGCGAACCCCTCGATCGACGCCGCGATCCTCGCCGTCACCGGCTCGTTCATCGTCGACAACTACGACTGTGGCTCCCAGGGTCAGCTCGGCAACCTCTCCGTCTTCGGCGCGATCGCCCAGGTCTACCGCGGCCCGGTCGGCACGATCGGCTCGACCGGCTACCTCAAGAACTACGTCTACGACGACCGCCTGCGCGAGCAGGAGCCGCCGCACTTCCTCAACCCGATCCAGGCGGCGTGGCGCATCCAGCGTGAGACGGAGTGCGCACGCGGGACGACAAGCTGTCCGTAGTCTGAGGCGCCGTCGCGCAGCCGGACGCGTGCGCCCTGACCGTCGGCGTCCATGGGATAACGTTGACGAACGCGCCGTTCCTGCGCCGATGGGGAGTGGTGTAGCGGCAGCACAGATCACTTTGGATGATCAAGCCCAGGTTCGAGCCCTGGCTCCCCAGTCTTGGTAAATGCGCTGTAAGTGGAGAGTTTTTCCGTCCGCCAAACGAACTAGTGTTCGCGTATGGCGCATCGTCCGTTCAGCGAACGTGAGGTACGAGAGGCGGTTGCCGCGTCACCGAGTCTCTCAGCGGCGCTACGCAAGCTCGGACTGCGCCCGGCCGGCGGCAACCACCGCACGATCCGGAAGCTGATCCACGACTACCAGATCTCCACCGATCACATGGATCCGAATTGGGCGAACCGCTGCGTCCGTCCGCGGACGGCGACGCCGCTCGAGCAGATTCTGGTCGACGGGTCGACCTATAACCGTGGCAAGCTCAAGCAACGCCTATACGGCGAGGGGCTCAAGCAGCGCCGATGCGAGCTGTGCGGACAGGGCGAGGAGTGGCGAGGGCAGCCGATGTCGCTGATCCTTGATCACGTCAACGGATGCCCCACCGACAACCGGCTGGAGAACCTGAGGATCGTGTGCCCGAACTGTGCAGCGACGCTCGAGACGCATTGCGGGAGAAAGAACCGGCTGGACGTCAGCCCGCGCTTCTGCCCGGTGTGCGGCGCGGAGTTCACGCCGAGGTACCGGTCACATCGCTATTGCTCGCAGGCGTGCGGGTCCCGCAGCCGCGGACCCCGCGATCCGCGGCCGGAAGCCCGGAAGGTCACACGTCCCTCGTACGAGCAGTTGGTCGCTGACCTCGATCAGATGAGCGTGCTCGCCGTCGGCCGGAAGTACGGGGTGTCGGACAACGCCGTCCGCAAGTGGATGCGTTCCTACGCGTACCAGCGCGGTCGAAAGCGGTAATCGGACACGGACCGTCTCCGATGTCCGATTTCCGCCAGACACAGTGGCTGGAGCGTGCCATTCTCGACTTCAGTGATGACCAACTCAACACATTCGTGGCTGTCGTCGACGGGTGAGCTCGGGGGGGTTCTGAGTGACCCGGACCGTCTGTGGCGCGCGCTCGAGACCGGTGATGCTCGGTTCGACGGGTGGTTCTTCTGTGGTGTGAAGACGACCGGCATCTACTGCCGGCCGAGCTGCCCGGCGCGGACGCCGAAGCGGGAGAACGTCCGGTTCTTCGCCACCGCCGCTGCGGCGCAGGGGGCCGGGCTCCGGGCCTGCAAACGGTGTCGGCCGGATGCGACCCCGGGGTCGCCGGAGTGGGATCTGCGCGCCGACCTGGTCGGCCGGGCGATGCGGCTGCTCGCGGACGGCGTCGTCGACCGGGAGGGCGTGCCCGGCCTTGCGCAGAGGCTCGGCTACACCGAACGACATCTGCACCGCCAGCTCGTGGCGGTCGTCGGGGCGGGTCCGCTGGCGCTCGCCCGGGCGCAGCGCGCGCAGACGGCCAGGGTGCTGCTGGAAACGACGTCGTTGGCGGTCGCCCAGGTCGCGTTTGCCGCTGGCTTCAGCAGCGTGCGGCAGTTCAACGACACGATTCGTGAGGTGTTCGCGACCACGCCGTCGCAGCTGCGGTCATCGGCGCGCCGTTCGGCGACCGCACCATTGCCGGCCGTGCCCGCGACCCCAGGGACATCGGCCGGTGACGGAATCACGCTGCGCCTGCCGTACCGCACCCCGATCGACGCCGACGCACTCATCAGCTTCCTCGGCCGTCGGGCGGTGCCCGGCATCGAGGAGGTCATCGACCGGACGTACCGCCGCAGCCTCCGGCTGCCGTTCGCGCGCCGGGATCGTGGAGCTGACGCCGGACGGGGACCGGATCCTCGCCCGCTACTGGCTTGAGGACCTTCGTGACCTCGGCACCGCGGTCCAGCGCTCGCGGGCGCTGCTCGACCTCGACTCGGATCCGCTCGCGGTCCAGGCCCACCTCAGCGACGACCCGCTGCTGGCGGCGCTGCTCGCGGCCTCACCGGGGCGGAGGGTGCCGGGCCACGTCGACGGCGACGAGTTGGCCGTCCGGGCGGTGCTCGGGCAACAGGTGTCGCTGAGCGCCGCCGCGACACTCGCGCGGCGTCTCGTCGTCGCCTATGGCGAGCCGCTCGCGCGGCCGCGCGGGACGGTCACGCATCTGTTCCCGTCGGCGGACGCGCTCGCCGGCGCCGATCCGGAGACCCTGCCGATGCCGGCCGCCCGCAAGCGAGCGCTGCTCGGCCTCGCCGGGGCGCTCGCGGCCGGTGAGCTGGAGCTGCATCCCGGCGCGGACCGGCTCCAGGCGCGGCGTCGACTCCAGGAGCTGCCGGGCATCGGACCGTGGACCGCCGAGTACGTCGCGATGCGGGCGCTTCGGGACCCGGACGCGTATCTGGCGACCGACCTGGGCGTGCGTCACGCGCTCGTCGCGCTCGGCCGGGCCGGCGACCCGCGGTCAGCGCTGGCGGTCGCGGAACCGTGGCGACCGTACCGGGCCTACGCGATGCTGCACCTGTGGGCACAGCTCGGCCAACCGGCTGCGGCCGCGGCCTAGCCAGGCACGCTCGTCCTGCCGCACGCTCGCTCCCGCTGCACGCTCGTCCCGCGGCACGCTCGTCCCCCGGCCGGCGCGAGTCCGTACTTTCCCACCGGCGCGGTGTGCCGTTTCCCGGATGGACCACGCCCGCCGATTGCGCAACATGGATATCGCCGTGTAGCACCCTGACCGACACGAACCAGGGGCTGATGACCGAAGTAGACGAGCGGTCACCGGTCAGGTTCGTCTCCTTGGGCCGGGCGGTGTTGACGTTTGGCGCCGCCCGGAGCCCAGGCCCGGAGGCACCGTTCACCGCTTCGGCCGCAAGATCCCCTACGATCCGTTCGTCGTGACGGCACCCGTTGTCGTAATTCTCGCCGCGGGGCAAGGGACGCGTATGCGCTCCGCGACGCCGAAGCTTCTCCATCCGCTGTGCGGACGGCCGATGATCGCATGGCCGGTCGCGGCCGCTCAGGATGCCGGCGCCGCCAAGGTCGTTGTTGTCGACAGCCCTGAGCAGCCGCTCCAGGCCGCGCTCAATGGTGCGGTGACGTTCGCGATCCAGGCTCAGGCGCGGGGCACCGCCGACGCGGTCAAGGCGGCCGCCGAGCACATCGACCCGAATGCCCCCGTCGTGATCCTTGCGGGAGATATCCCGCTGATCACGGGCGAGACCCTGCGTGCCCTCGTCGCGACGCACGAGCACCAGGGCGCGGCGGCGACGATGGCAACCGCCCTGCTTGATGACCCCTCCGGGTACGGCCGCGTGATCCGGGCTCCGGACGGCACGGTCGAGCGGGTCGTCGAGACGAAGGCCCCCGGCGACGCGACCGAGCTCGAGCTCCACATCCGGGAGGTCAACACGGGCATCTTCGCGTTCGACGGCGCGGCGCTGCTCGACGCGCTCGAGCGGGTCCGCGGCGACAACGCCCAGGGCGAGTTCTACCTCCCGGACGTGCTCCCGATCCTCCGCGACCACGAGCGCACCGTCATCGCCCACGAACTTCCCGACCCGACGGAGACGCTCGGGATCAACGACCGGGTCGCGCTGGCGAGCGTCACCCAGATCGCCCAGCGGCGGATCCACGAACGCCACATGCGCGCCGGCGTGACGATCGTCCTCCCTGACGCGACGATCATCGACGCCGGGGTCGAGATCGGCCAAGACTCGGTGATCGCGCCGTTCACGAGCCTCCATGGCGACACCCGGATCGGCGCCGGCAGCACGGTCGGCCCGCACACGACCGTTCACGACTCGAGCATCGGGGACGGCAGCACCGTCCTGCACTCCTTCCTCAAGGAGGCCGACGTCGGCGATCGTGTCAGCGTCGGGCCGTTTGCGTACCTGCGACCCGGGGCGATCCTCCGCGAGGGATCCAAGGTGGGCACGTTCGTCGAGATCAAGAACTCCGACGTCGGCCCGGGCTCGAAGGTGCCCCACCTCTCGTACATCGGCGACGCCGATATCGGCGAGAAGTCCAACCTTGGCGCGGCGACGATCACCGCGAATTACGACGGCAAGAAGAAGCACCGCACGACGATCGGCTCCCGCGTGAAGACCTCCGTCGACACGACGCTCGTCGCTCCGGTGACGCTCGGCGATGACGTCTACACCGGCGCCGGCTCGGTCATCACCGACGACATTCCCGATGGCGCGCTTGGCATCGCCCGGGAGCGCCAGCGCAACATCGAGGGCTACGCCGAACGGCGCGAACGGGCCTCGGAGTGAAATCACGATCACGTCCCCGACCCGGCGTACACTCGCAAACCGGATGAGCCTCCTGGAGACGCACCCGAGTTCGGCCCGGTCAACCGATCTTCGCGTCGAGTACGACAAGCGGCTGATGCTCGTCTCCGGGCGGGCGAACCCGGAGCTGGCGGCGAAGATCGGCGCCAAGCTCGGGGTCGCGGTGAGCGACGTCACGCTGAAGACGTTCTCCAACGGCGAGGTCTACTGCCGGTACGAAGAGTCGGTCCGCGGCGCCGACGTGTTCATCGTCCAGCCGACGTGCTCCAACCCGGACGCCGGGCTGACGACCAACGATGCGGTGATGGAACTGCTCGCGATGGTCGACGCCGCCGTCGGCGGCTCGGCGCACCGCGTGATCGCGGTGACGCCGTGGTACGGGTACTCGCGCCAGGACAAGAAGTCCGCGCCGCGGGAGCCGATCACCGCGCGGCTCGTGGCCCGCATGCTGGAGTCCGCCGGGATCGACCGGATCCTCACGATGGACCTGCACTCCGGGCAGATCCAGGGCTTCTTCCAGAAGCCGTGCGACCACATGACCGCGCTGTTCATGCTCACCCAGTACTTCGCGGACCTCGGGCCTGGAAGATCTCGTCGTCGTCGCTCCGGACGCCGGCCGCGTGAAGCTGAACAAGAAGTTCGCGTCGAAGATCGGTGCCGACCTCGCGATCCTCAACAAGGAGCGCCCGGCCCAGCAGGTCGCCGAGATCGGCTACGTCATCGGTGACGTGGCGGGCAAGACGGCGGTCATCGTCGACGACCTCATCGACACCGCGGGCACGTTGAAGGCGGCGGCCCAGGCGGTGAGCGACGCCGGCGCCAAGCGGGTCTATGCGGCCGCCACCCACGGCGTGTTCTCCGGGAACGCGTGGACGAACCTCGCCGCGGCGCACTTCGAGCGGGTCGTCGTGACCGACACGCTGCCGCTGCCCCCGGGCGCGCCGGACAACGTCACCGTCCTCTCCTGCGCCGACCTGCTCACGAACTCGATCCGCCAGATCTTCACCGACGGGTCGGTGAGCGACGTGTTCGGCGGCGAGAACCAGCTCTTCTGAGCGAACCGGCACCCGGTCACGCACAGGCGACGATGGGGGAGCGCGACGATCCTCAGTTCGGACGCCGTGTCCAGTCCGACCGCGCCGTCCGGCTGATGGAGCTGCTCGGCCTCGGTGAGGACGAGCTGTGCCGGACGCTCGCCGTCGATCCGCTGACGCTGCTCTCCGGTCAGCTCGACCACAGCGCCGAGCTGCCGATCCTCCTGACGCTGCTCGACGAGGCCTCCGTGCAGGCGGGACCGGCGGTCCTCACCCGGTGGGTGCGGGCCAGCGGCCCGCACGGCCGCCCGATCGATGCGCTGCTCGCCCGTGATTTCGAGACGTTCGAGGACGCCGTCGCCGAGCTCGCCCACCGCGGCTTCGTCCTGCGCGGGGGAGGCGGCAAGCCGTGAGCGCCGGCGCCCCCACTGAGCCCTTCATCCACGAGTTCCGGGTTCGCTACTCGGAGTGCGACGTCCAAGGAGTGGTGTTCAACTCGCACTACCTCGCGTTTGTCGACCTCGGGATCACCGAGCTGTGGCGCGAGGCGCTCCCCGGCGGCTACAACGCCATGCTGGACCGCGACGTCGACGTCGTCGTCGCCGAGGCCCACCTTCAGTTCAGGAGCTCGGCCCGGTTCGACGACCTGCTCCGGATCGAGGTCGTCGTGACTCACCTCGGCACGACGAGCATCGTCACCCGGCACCGGATCTGCCGCGGGACCGATCTGCTGGTCGAGGTCGAGATCCGCCACGTGGTCGTCTCGCGCGACGCGTATGCCAAGGCGCCGATCCCGGATTGGCTGAGGGCCGGGCTCGAGCGTTGGCTCGAGGCGCCGGCCCCCGTCGAGCGGTAGCCGACCCCGCCGGGCCGGCCGGCAGCCCGCTCAGTCGGTCTGCTCGGGGAGCTGCTCGGGCTGCTTCTTCCCGGGCCAGATCCCGAACAGATGGTGGAACGCCTGAGCGCTCACGCGGCTTGCGGCTGCGGCCACGGCCGCCATCGTCGCTGCCTCCAGCGCGGCGGCGCCGACGACCTTGCCCAGTGACGCGTCCTGCGTCGAGGGATCCGGCGGATCCTGCTCGTCGATCTTGCCCCAGATCCGCCTGAACGTCTCACGCCCGACGCGCGCCGCCACCACTCCGGCGACGATCGCGAACGGCTTGTACAGAATCTTCATTGGGGGCAGCCTACCCGCCGAGTGGCCGTTGCTCCCCGTGGAGGGTCGCCGAAAGCGCAGTTCCGCCATCCGGAGGTGGCTCGCCGCCTCGCGATATGGGTAAATATTGGGCCTTACCGGCCGATCTGAAAGGGCATATGCTCGACGAGGATCACAGTTCCCAAGACGGTGCCGCAGACGAGCTGCTCCGGCGCGCGCTGCTCGACGATTCCTCGGCCGTCGCCGTCTCGCTTAGGGTCGATGGTCTGCCCGTCAGCGACGCGGTCACGGTGATCTTCCACGCCCGCCGCGACCTCGGAACGCTTCAGACCTACGTCGCCTACGGGAGCCGCGGGGCCGGCGCCACCGTGTCCGCGAGCGAGCTGCTGCGGGTGCCCTGCGATCTTGATCTCGCCGACGCGGAGGACCGGGAGCAGGCCGAACGGCTGTACGTCGAGCAGGCCCGGGTGTTCCGCGACGCGCTCGTCGGCGCCGACGTGGTGCTCGACGTCTGGCGCGAGCCACTCAGCGACCTCGCCCATTCCGGCGTGACGATCGATCACTCGGTCGCGCTGTCCGTCCGGCTGCCGGCGCCGCGGCTGCTCCCGACCGCGCTCGTCGCCCGGGACTCACATCTCGTGGTCACGCCGGTGTGCGGCGCGCGGACGCTCGCCGAGGGTCGGCCGCCGCTCGGGATCGCGTGCACGCAGCAGGACTTCACGCGCGTGTATCCGCTCGCGGACGACCCCGAGCGCTGCGTTGAGGATTTCATTGAGGTGGCCGCCGAGCACGCCCGTGCGCTCGCCGAGCGGCTCGATCACCAGGAGGCCTCGGTCGAGCGCTTCCTGGAGATCAGCGAGTAACGCAGCCGGGGCGACCGCGGCCGGGGCCGCGCGCGGGCCTCGAATGCGAGCGTATTTGCGGGGGCGACCACTAGCCTTGCCCGGCGATGCGCCGCCGCCTCATCATCACCTCCGTGGTGCTCGGCATCGTCGTGTTCGTCGCGATCAGCGTGATGCTCGCCCGCGCGTTCAACGCCGAGAGCTCCGAACGCGCTGCCGTGACCGACCTCGTCAAGGCCGAGGCCCGCGGAGACATCGCCGGGGCGGCGGGCCGGCTACAGAAATGCGCCTCGACCACCGGCTGCCACGCGCGCATCGCCAGCAACGTGGAGACGATCCACCATGCCGGCGGCGTCCAGGTGCTCCAGCTGGAGCCCTCGACGAGCTTCTCGCTCGGGAGCACGCTCGGAAGCGCGCGGGTCGCGTTCCGGGTCGGCGGGTCGCTGCCGATCGTCCAGTGCATCCGAGTCCGCCGCGCCGGCAACGTCGTCTCCGGGCTGCGGATCGAGCTGCTCGCGGTGAGCGCACCCCTCAAGGGCGACGCGACGTGCGGGTCATCCGGGCCCTGACGCCCGACGCCACCCGCCGTCTCAGTTGTGTTCGGTTCTGACCGGCGTCCGCTTTGGTTCGCGCGTGGGCCGGCGTTCCGGCCGAGGCACGAGATCACGCATCCGCCGGTGGTCGCGCAGGCGAACCCGGGCCGGTTGCGCATCCGGAAGCGGCAAGCCACCGCCCGGACCGCCCTTCGGCCGGGGCGGCTGACGTGGGTGGTTGCCCCAACCGTCGTCGGATCCATCCTCCGGCGGCCGCGGCGAGGGGTCTGGTGCATCCCGCAACGCGGGAACCATTAGCACGGCAACACACGCCAGACCCACAAGGTGAACTCCGGCGATCATCAGCATGAGCTGAGCCTCGCCCGACATACGTAGAAGCCTAGCGCGCACGCGAGCGGCCATGCGCACCTCCAACGCTCGTCTCAACCTCGCAGACCCATGAGCAGGCCAACTCAGCGCGCCGCTCGCTACCATCGCGTCGAGCCAATGGCCCGGACCGAGACGACAGCCCTCAATGTCGCACCACGCGAGCCCGCGGGATCGCGAGCGACGCGACGCTTGCGCCGTGAGGGTCAGGTTCCCGGCATCGTCTACGGCGGCGGCGAGGATCCGGTCGCGTTCTCGGTCGATGCGCGCGAGCTTCGCAACGCGCTCGCCCATGCCGGTGCGCTGCTCGATCTGAGCGTCGGTGGCGCCTCGGCGACGCCGGTCGTGCTCAAGGAGATCGTCCGTCACCCGGTCAGCGGCCACACGATGCACGTCGACCTGCTCCGCGTTCGCCTCGACCAGGCGATTCAGGCAACGGTCGTGCTCGAGCTCACCGGTGCCGAGGACGCTCCCGGTGTCAAGGAGGGTGGCGTGCTCGAGCAGGTCACACGCGAGCTGACGATCGAAGCGCTCCCGACCGACATCCCGGACTCGATCCAGCACGACGTCTCGGCAATGCAGATCAACGACACGTTGACGCTCGCGGCGATCAGTGCGCCGAGTGGCGTCACGCTCGTCGACGATCCCGAGACGACGATCGCCACGGTCACGCCCCCGCGCCTCCAGGTCGAGGACGAGACGGAGATCGAAGCTGAGACCGAGGTCGTCGGCGAGGGCGAGGCTCCCGCCGAGGGCGAGGGCGGCGACTCCGCCGACGCCGGCTCGCAGGGCGACGGCGACTCCGCCGGCGCGTAGTCCGGAGTCGGCGAGATGCCACTTCCGGGCCGCCGCGGCGCCCCCGTTGACTGGCTGCTGGTCGGGCTCGGCAATCCGGGCACCGAGTACGCGGGCACCCGGCACAACATCGGATTCGAGGTCGCGAACATGCTCGCGGCGCGCTGGGGTCTCCCGCGGGCGAAATCGAAATACAAGGGCCTGCTCACCGAAGGCCGGACCGGACCCGGCGGGCCGCGGGTCGCCGTGCTCCTGCCCCAGACGCACATGAACGACTCGGGCACATCGGTCGGACCCGCGCGCGGTGCGCTCAAGGTGCCACTTGACCGCGTGCTCGTCGTCCACGACGAGATCGACCTGCCGTTCGGCGACATCCGCGCCCGCATCGGCGGCGGGCTCGCCGGGCACAACGGCCTGAAGTCCCTCAAAACCGGTCTCGGGTCCGCCGATTTCGGCCGCGTCCGGATCGGGGTGGGCCGCCCGCCGACGACCGATCCCGAACGCGTGGCGGCGTACGTGCTCGGCCGCTTCTCCGAGCCCCGCGAGACCGTCACCGCGCTCGTCCAGGACGCCGCCGACACGGCCGAGCGGATCGTCCTCGGCGAGACCAGTCTGACCTGAGCGTCGCTGGCCGGCGCTTTCGCGGCGGGTTCGTAGACTGAGAATGAGGATGCTCCGCACCCTCCTCACGCATGCCGAAGACGATCCGCAGACCGCTGCGCTCGAGCGCGACGGCGGCCGCGCGTTCGTCTCCCAGGCGCTGCGCCCGTACCTCGTCGCCGCGCTCCTGCAGCGCGAGCCGACCCGGCCCGCGATCGTCGTCGCCGGCGATGACCGAGCCGCTCGAGATCTCGCCGCGGCGCTCCGCAGCTGGCTCGAGCCGCGAACCGTCCGCTATTACCCGAGCCGCGGCGTCACCTACCAGTCGCACCTGGCGCCGCCGCCGCACCTTGTCGGACTGCGGATCGCGGCGCTCGACGCGCTCCGGGACGAGCCCGCGCCGGACAGCGAGGCGCCGGTCGTCGTCGTCAGCGCGGTCGCGCTGTCCGAGAAGGTGCCCGATCCGGAGCTCCGGCCGCACGGCTTCGTCCTGAGGACCGGCGAGCTCATGGACCTCGACGAGACGGCGCAGGAGCTCGTCGCCGCCGGCTACGAGCGCGTCGATCAGGTCGAGGACCGAGGCCAGTTCGCGATCCGGGGCGGCCTGCTCGACCTGTTCCCGGCGACCGAGGACCGCGCGGTCCGCGTTGACCTGTTCGGCGATGAGATCGAGTCGCTGCGCTGGTTCTCGACGTTCACCCAGCGCTCGCTCGGCGATGCGGAGCTCGTCGAGGTCGCGCCCGCCGCCGAGCTCGCCGAGGAGTACCGGGAACTCGCTGAGATCGCGGCGCTCGAGGAGGCCGAGGACCGCCCGGACGTTCGGGAGCTCCTCCCGATCGAGAATTTCCATCCCTTCCTGACGCTCGCCCCCGGAAGCGCTCAGGTGCTGATCGCCGGTGAGGAGGACGTCGCGCCGGCGCTCGCCGACCACTGGCAGGACGTCACCGCGGCGTTCCCCGACGTCGATGCCCGCGCCCTGTATGTCGCCGCCGACGCGATCAACGCCCAGCTCGCCGAACGGGCGCGGATCCGTCTCTCCAGCATCGAGGGCGATCAGGGACTGATCTTCCGCGCCCAGAGCCCCGACATCGCCGCCCGTGGCCTGAAGGAGGCCGAGCCGGAACTTGAGAAGCTCGTCCGCTCCGGGTACCGGACGATCGTCGCGTTCGCGCGCAAGGGGGAGGGCGAGCGCGCCGCCTACAACCTCGGGCGGCTCAAGGTCCGCTGGCTGAACGGCACGCCGCCGAGCACGGGCGACGGGATGATGACGTTCGCCGAGGCCCGTCTGCAGACCGGCTTCATCGCGCCGCAGTTCCACCTCGCGGTCATCCCCGAGCACCGCTTGTTCCGGCGCCGGCGGCCGGCATCCGACCGGCGTCCCGAGCGCCGCCGCGGCGTCCTGCGCAGCTTCGCCGACCTGCGCACCGGCGACATCGTCGTCCACGAGGATCACGGGATCGCCCGGTTCGCGGGCTTTGACACCAAGACGGTGGCGGATGTGACGCGGGACTACCTGTACCTCGAATACGCGGGCTCGGACCGCGTGTTCGTCCCCGTCGACCAGCTCGCCAAGATCAGCCGCTACGTCGGCGCCGGCGGCGCCCACCCACCGCTGTCGAAGCTCGGCGGCACCCGCTGGGACACGATCAAAGCCCGCGCGCGGCACGCCGCCCAGGAACTCGCGGGTGAGCTGCTCAACCTCTACGCCGAGCGCAAGCGCCGGGAGGGCTACGCATTCCCGACGGACACCGACTGGCAGCGGGAGTTCGAGGACGCGTTCCCGTTCACCGAGACCCCGGACCAGCGTGACGCGATCGAGTTCGTCAAGACCGATATGGAGGCTCCGCGGCCGATGGACCGGCTCATCTGCGGCGACGTGGGCTACGGCAAGACCGAGGTCGCGCTGCGGGCGGCGTTCAAGTCGGTCCAGGACGGCAAGCAGGTGCTGCTGCTCGTCCCGACGACGATCCTCGCCCAGCAGCACTACGGCACGTTCTCCGAGCGGCTCAAGGATTACCCGGTGACGATCGAACAGGTTTCCCGGTTCCGCCCCGCCGCCGAGCAGCGCGCGGCCGTCGCCCGGTTCAGCAAGGGCGAGGTCGACATCCTCATCGGGACCCACCGGCTGCTCAGCCGCGACGTCCGCGCTAAGGACCTCGGGCTCCTGATCGTCGATGAGGAGCAGCGCTTCGGCGTCAAGCAGAAGGAGCTGCTGCGCCAGCTCAAGCTGCGAGTCGACGTCATCTCGATGAGCGCCACCCCGATCCCGCGGACGCTGCAGATGTCGCTCGCCGGAGTGCGAGACATCAGCGTGATCGAGACTCCGCCGGAGGGCCGCCGGCCGGTCAAGACGTACGTCGGCGAGTACGACGAGGAACTCGTCAAACAGGCGCTCATGCGCGAGCACGCTCGCCAGGGCCAGGCGTTCTTCCTCCACAACCGGGTCGAGACGATCGACGAGACCGCCGAGCGGCTGCGCGCGCTGTGTCCCAAGATGCGCTTCGAGGTCGCGCACGGCCAGATGGACGAGAAGACACTCGAGCAGCGGATGCTGCGCTTCCTGCGCGGGGACGCGGACGTGCTCGTGTGTACGAGCATCATCGAGTCCGGGATCGACATCCCGCAGGCGAACACCCTGATCGTCGAGCGCGCCGACGCATTCGGCCTCGCCCAGCTCTACCAGATCCGCGGGCGGGTCGGCCGCAGCCGCGAACGCGCCTACGCCTACCTCCTGTATCCGAGTGCCGCGGCGCTCACCCCGGAAGCGGCGCAGCGCCTCTCCGCCCTGTCCGACTACACCGAGCTCGGCGCCGGCTTCAAGATCGCGATGCGCGACCTCGAGATCCGCGGCGCCGGCAACTTGCTCGGCGACGAGCAGTCCGGCCACGTCGCCGCGCTCGGGTTCGAGCTGTACATGCAGATGCTGGACGAGGCAGTCGAGGCGGCGTCCGCAGAGGACGCCGACACCGAGGAATGGGAGCCGGTCCGCCTCGACGTCAACGTCGACGCCTACGTGCCGGCCGGCTACATCCCCTACGAGCAGGCAAAGGTCGACGTCCACCGTCGGATCGCGGGCTCGCGGGAGGTTGCCGACCTCGTCCTGCTCAAGGAGGAACTCGAGGATCGCTTCGGCGACATCCCGGATCCCCTCACCAATCTGATCGCGCTCCAGCAGGCCCGGATCAAGCTCGGTCAGGCGGGGGCGCAGGTCAGTCACTTTCCGCGGCGGCCGGCTCGCCGTGACGCCGATCGAACTCGACTCCGTCCGCGCGAAGAAGATCCGGGCCGAGATCCCGGAGGCGTTGTACGAATCCGGAAAGTCTCAGCTCTCGATGCGCGTGCCCGATGATCCGGCGAAGCGGTTCCCCGCCGTCGTCAAAGCCGCCGACGTGCTGCTGTCCGTCATGCGCGAGGCGGACGGCGACACGCGACAGGCCGCCTGACCGTCGCGTGAAGAACTCCGTAAGTCCCCCGTCGCGGAGCGCTCAGGCTCGCTACCATCAGCCGTCGTTCATGAAGCTCTCTCGTTTGATCGCGGCGCTCGGCGCCTTTTTTGTGCTCGCAGCGGGCCTCGCCGCTTGCGGTAGCGGTGTCCCCGGGGACTCCGTCGCCGACATGTCCGGCAACCCGATTTCGACCGCCGCGTTCAATCACTGGATGTACGTCGCCGCCAAGAGCAACGCGGTTCAGACCCCAGGCGCGCCGGTGATCGTCCCCAACGACCCACCGGAGTTCAAGAGCTGCATCGCGCAGGCGCGTAAGGAGATCCCGACGCTCGCCAAGACGCCGGCGGCCCAGCTGAAGAAGGATTGCAACCAGCTGTTCCAGTCGCTCTCCTCAAAGGTGATGGAGTTCCTGATCACCTCGTACTGGTACCAGGCAGAGGCGGCCAAGCAGCACATCACGCTCACCGACGCTCAGGTTCAGAAGATCTTCAACGCCGAGAAGAACCAGCAGTTCAAGTCGCAGGCCGACTTCCAGACCTTCCTCACCCAGTCCGGCCAGACGCTCCAGGACATCCTTTACCGCGTCCGCGTCTCCGAACTCGTCAAGCGGCTCCGCGCCAAGCATCCGTCGACGGTCACCGCCGCCCAGATCCAGGCCTACTACACGGGCCACACCTCGCAGTTCGGCACGCCGGCGTCGCGCAGCATCCGGATCGTCCGGACGAACGACGCCAAGACCGCCGCTGCCGCCAAGAAGGCGCTCGAAAGCGGCCAGAGCTTCGCCGTCGTCGCCAAGAAGTACTCCGTCGACACCGCAACGAAGAACAAGGGCGGTCTGCTCGTCGGCGTGACCAAGGGCCAGGAGGAGCAGGCACTTGACACCGCCGCCTTCTCGGCGCCGGTCAACAAGGTGATCGGTCCGATCCACGGCACGTTTGGCTACTACGTCTTTGAGGTCACCTCGATCAAGAAGTCGACCCAACAGACCCTTGACCAGGCGACGCCGCTGATCAAGCAGATCCTCCAGGGCCAGACGCAGACCAGCGCCCAGACGGCTGTCGACAACCAGGCCAAGAAGGCCTGGCTGTCGAAGACGAAGTGCCGCAGCACGTACGCGATGGCCGACTGTTCCGGATACAAGGCGCCGAAGACGAGCTCGACCACGGCTCCGGCGACCGGTGCCACCGGCGCGGCGGGTTCGACCGGCGCGGCGGGGTCGGCCGGCTCGACGGGCTCGGCGGCGCAGACGCCGCCGTCGACCTCGACGACGAAGAAGTAGCGCCCGTGCGCGACGGCGCGCCGGAGATCGAACAGGCGCTGGCGCGGCTCGATGCGATCACCCGGCGGCTGCGTAAGGAATGCCCGTGGGATCGCGAGCAGAACGAGCGCACGATCGTCCCGCATACCGTCGAGGAGTCCTACGAGCTCGCCGATGCGGCATATCGCTACGACGATGCCAAGCTCCTCGATGAGCTCGGTGACGTCCTTTTCCAGGTGCATTTCCTGTCGCTGCTGCTCGAGGAGCGCGGCGCCGGCGACCTCGCCCAGGTCGCGGAGCACTGCACCGAGAAGCTGATCCGTCGCCACCCGCACGTGTTCGGCGAGGTGGAGGCGCGCACCGCGCAGGAGGTACTGCGCAACTGGGATCAGATCAAGCAGGGGGAGCCCGGCCGGGAGCCTGGCCTCTTCGGCGAGGTGCCTGAGAACCTCCCCGGGCCGCTCTATGCCCGCAAGGTGCAGCGCCGGGCCGCCACGAGCGGCTTTGACTTCCCCAGCGTGGAGGGCCCGCTCCAATCGGTGCGAGAGGAGCTGACCGAGCTCGAGGCGGCCGAGACCCCCGACGGATCGCTTTCACGAGCTCGGCGACGTGCTGTTCGCCGCGGTCAACGTGGCCCGCAAGCTGAAAGTCGATCCCGAGCTCGCGCTGCGGGCGGCCTCCGACCGCTTCCGTGATCGGGTGACGGCGGCCAGTGACCTCGCTGCAGCGGAATCGCGAAGCTGGAACGATCTCGGTCCAGACGAGCAGCTCGCCTATTACGCCCGTGCCCGCGCGCGTGTTACCCCAGGAGGTCCCGAGCAGACATGAGCCAAATCGAACACGTTCACGCCAGACAGATCCTTGACAGCCGCGGCAATCCGACGGTCGAGGTGGAACTGAGCGTTCGCTCGGGTGCCTGGGGCCGCGCCGCCGTCCCGTCCGGGGCGTCGACCGGGGAGTTCGAGGCCACCGAGCTCCGGGACGGAGGGTCGGACTGGATGGGCAAGGGTGTCACCAAGGCGGTCGACAACGTCAACGGCGAGATCGCGACCGCCGTCCGGGGTCAGGACGCGAGCGCCCAGGCGGCGCTCGATCGGATGCTGATCTCCCTCGACGGCACCCCGAACAAGTCCCGGCTGGGCGCGAACGCGATCCTGGCGGTGTCGCTCGCCGCGGCCCACGCGTCGGCCGCCGAGGAGCGCCAGCCGCTGTGGCGATACCTCGGCGGGGAGAGCGCCCACATCCTGCCCGTACCGATGATGAACGTGCTCAACGGCGGTGCCCACGCCGACAACGCGGTCGACTTCCAGGAGTTCATGATCGTGCCGATCGGGGCGCGGACGTTCGGCGAGGGACTGCGGATGGCAGTCGAGGTGTTCCACAGCCTCAAGAAGATCCTGCACGACGAGGGGCACGGCACCGCGGTCGGCGACGAGGGCGGCTTTGCGCCCGATCTCGGCTCCAACGCCGAGGCACTCGACGTGCTGATGAACGGCATTAGCGCCGCCGGCTACGTGCCCGGCGACCAGGTCGCGATCGCGCTCGACCCGGCGGTGTCCGAGATCTACCAGGACGGCGCGTACGTGCTCGAGCACGAGCATCGCTCGCTCAGCGCCGACGAGCTGGCCGACTACTGGGTCGATCTCGCCGCTCGCTACCCGATCATCTCGCTGGAGGATGGGATGGCGGAAGAGGACTGGGCCGGCTGGAGCACGCTCACCGACAAGCTCGGCAACCGGATGCAGCTCGTCGGCGACGACGTGTTCGTGACGAATACCGAACGGCTCAAGCGCGGCATCGACTCCGGCGTCGGGAATTCGATCCTGATCAAGGTCAACCAGATCGGAACCCTGACTGAGACGCTGGCGGCGATCCGGATGGCGCGGGAGGCGGGCTACACCGCGGTCATGTCCCACCGCTCGGGGGAGACCGAGGACGTCACGATCGCCGACCTCGCGGTCGCGACCGGCGTTGGCCAGATCAAGACCGGAGCGCCGTCACGGACCGATCGGGTCGCCAAGTACAACCAGCTGCTGCGGATCGAGGAGGCGCTCGGCCCCGAGGCCGAGTACCCGGGCAGGCGCGCGTTCCGATCGTGAGCGCGCGCGTGGCGAGCGCGCCGGCGGCGGCGCTGCGCGTGGGCGCCGTCTTGCAGGCGCCGGGCGCCGGCTTGCAGCAGGAAGGAGAGCACCCGTGGCGAACGAAGCGCTCACGGGATGCCCTCGGGACGCTCCGCAACTGCCGCCACACGCCGAGCCCGCGCCGCGCGCCCTGCTGCCAGCCGCCCGCGGCGGGTCACCGCCATGCGCGCCCCGGCGATGCGCGTGCGCTGGGATCGGGTCGGGCGGGTCGGACTGCTGGTCGTGTTCGCGGTCGTCGCCGCGCTCTACATCCAGCAGGGGCTGACGCTGCTCACCACGCACTCGCAGGCCGCTCAGCAGCTCGCGATCGTGCGCCGGATCGCGCGGGACAACCGGGCGCTCGAGCGTCAGCAGCGCTCGCTCAAGGACCCGGCGACGATCGAGCGGGACGCCCGTGCCCTCGGCATGGTGCGACCCGGCGAGCGCCCGTACGTCGTCACCGGGCTGCCCGGCGTCGGCAACCACTAACCCACGGGCGGGGGAGCACTCCCGCCGAGCCCGTCGAGCGCGGGTAGCCGAGCCACGGTGCCGCTGCGCTACGAAGATGTCATCGGCCTCTGGCGGGAGGGTGCGCGCCGACTGCTGCAGGCCGATCCCCGCGTGCGGCCGGCGCTCGAGCGGGTCGTCGACGCGCTCGTCGTCGAGCTCCGCCGGCGGTTGGGCGGACCGTTCACCGCGGACGAGCTCGCGCGGCTGTATGAGCGCGACGGGATCGACTGGTGTTTCGACATCGCCACACGAGTCGCCCCCACGAACCCGGAGGCGTGGGATCTCACCACGATTTCCGGGGCGGCGTTTGCGCGCTACCTGCGTGAGGCCAGTGACTACGGCGGCGGGGGGCGGCGCGTCGCCGAGGAGTGACCCCCGGCGACGCGCACCCCGCGTTTTAGACCACTAGCGGTCGTTCACTTGCGTGAGCGGCCACTACTCTGAGTCGTCCGAATCGTCGCCGCCGGAACGCCGAATCACGATCTGATCTTCTTCGATCGTGACCTCGACCGGCCGGTGGCCAGCCCAGTACTCGGCGTAGACCGGATCGTCCTGCACCGCGGGGTCGAGCCACAGACCGTAGCCCTCGTCGCCGTGATCGAACGTGGCCTCAAGGGCGCCTGAGGAACGACCGCGTCGGCGTCCGCCCCGGCCACCACGGCGGCCGCGCCGGCGACGCGACGGCCGGTCCTCGTCATCCTCGGAATCGGAATCCGCATCGCCATCGGCCGCCTCTTCTTCGGCCGCTTCGGCCTCAGCGGCCTCCAGCTCTGCGGCGATCAGCGCGTCATCTTCGGCGCGCAGATCGATCTCATCGTCGTAGTCGGTGAATGTGCCGGCGGTTTCAGCATCGCTGCCGGCTTCGAGTCCCTGCTCACGCTTAAACGCCTGGATCTGTTGAACGGTGACCTCGAGCTGGTGCGCGATCCACGCATCCGTGCGTCCTTGACGCACCCAGGCGCGGATCCGGTTCAACTCGGGTCGCAACGATCGACGTGCCATAGGCTGCGGAGACTAGTACAGGCGACGGTTGGACCCCCTGGTCAGCGCTTGTGTAAGGCCGGAGCTTGCCGCTATGCTGGCCTGCGGGCGAGCCGGCTGTTTTGGCGAGACGGAAGTGGTCCGGCGGGCCCGCCACGACATCGGCTAGCAGGGAGGCACTCCCCATGTTGGTACTAACGCGCAAGTCGAACCAAAGCATCATGATCGGAGACGACATCGAGGTGTCGGTCCTGGCCATCATGGGCGAGAAGGTTCGGATTGGCATTCAGGCTCCTCGGGACATTCCGGTGTTCCGCAAGGAGGTGTATCTCGAGATCCAGCAGGAGCAGGTTGGGACGTCCAAGGGCGCGCGTGAGGAAGTTGACGCGGCTCTGCGCGGGCTGAGCGACAAGAATTAAGACGCCGCTTCCGGGCCGTTATCCAGGTGCCCGGATGCGAGCAGGCGGGCAGGGCCTACTCGGGCGAATCCACCAGGGGAAGCAGTCGCGGGTTCAGCCGAGCAGGTAATACAAAGTCTCGAACATCGCCACGGTGACGATGACCGCTGTGGCGATGAGCGAGAACACGAGCACCCAGAAGCGCATCGAACTGCGCTTCACCTCACGCTCATGAGTGCGCTTGCGTGAGCGCACGACCGCACGCCGCCGCAGGTTCTCCCTGCGGCTGCGATCGAGCTGCATCTCGTGCCGGAACTCCTGCTCCAGCTGCGCGAGACTTTGGCGCATCTTCATCGCCACGGGCCCGAGCCTACCATCCAAACCTGCCAAACGTTATGTCGACGCGACAGACGTCGATCGGAGTCGCGGGCCGGGAGGCCCGGCCCGCGCTCACCGTCTGAGGGGTCGCTAAGCGACCTTCTCACCTTCGTAAACCTGCACGAAATGCAGGTAGTTATCGGCGATCTGGGACGCTGCGACGTCACGCTCAAGCTCCTTGCCCAGGAAGCCCTTGAGCGCGTCCCACCAGATCGAGCGGCCGATCGCGAAGCCGATGAAGCCGTCGACCCCGGACGCCTGCTCGAGCCAGTGCTCGACCTTCTCGGTCGAGGCGCCACGGCCGAGCAGCACGCACGTCACGTTCTCGCGGCCCTCGCCGGAACGCGTCTGCTGGGCGATCATCTCGGCGTCGCTGCGCTCATCGACGCCCTCGATCTTCCACACGTCGACCTCGATGCCGTAGTTCTGGATGTCCTCGATCGCGCGGCGCATCAGCTCCGGACGGAGCTCGGCGTCGTAACGGTCGGTGTCGCCGCCGACGGAGGCGAGCTGCGCCTCGGTGGCCGGCACGAGGAGCTCGAACAGGAACTTGCGGTCATGTCCGTGCAGCCAGTCGGCGAGCTCCTTGAGCCGCCCGAGCTGACGCTCGTTCATCGTGGCGTCGTCCTCCGAGTTGAAGCGGACGAGCACCTTGGAGAAATTCGGGTCGAACTTCTCGATGTGGGCGCCGAAGTCAGCGCCGTAGTCGAAATCGAACTCGTTCTGGCCGGACTTCTCGACCGGCATCGCAAGCTCCAGGCTCTTCGCCTTGGCGTCCCGCGGGATATCGCCGCCGAACTGCTCGTCGACCAGAACGCCGGTCGCGCTCGCCTCGGCGCCGCGCTTGACCGCCTCGAGCATGCCCTCATAGATGAGGTGCTTGGCGTCGGCGATCGTCGCCGTCTCCTCCGACGTCGGCTCCCCTTCGATTCCGAACATCTTCTTCTGGAAAGACCCTCGGTGATCGAAGGCGAGGATGTACAGCTTCCCGTCGTATCCGAGAGCCATCTTTCGTCTCCTTCTGTACTTGTTTTGTGTGATCGAAGTCTAGGCGCGCCCGAGCGGTCGCGTATCCGGGTATTTCCCCCGTTAGGCTCCCTCCGGTGGAACACCGATTCGAGGGCCCACCCTTCACGATCGGCATCGAAGAGGAATTGATGATCCTCGATGCCGAGACGCTTGAACTCGTCAACGCAATCGAGTCACTGCTTGAGGACGCGCCGTCCGGCGAGATCAAGCCTGAGCTGATGGAATCGGTGCTCGAGGTCTCCACCGACCCCTGTCCGAACACCGCTCAAGCGGCCGAGCAGCTCCGCGCGCTGCGCCGTCAGGTGACCCAGACGGCGGCTGAGAAGAGCCTCGCGATCGGCTCCGCCGGCACCCATCCGTTCGCGATGTGGGAGGACCAGCGGATCGTCGCCCGGCCGCGCTACCGCGACCTCATTTCGGCCCTGCGGTTCGTTGCCCGCCAGGAGCTCATCTTCGGAATGCACGTCCACGTCGGCGTCGACGATCCGGACAAGGCGATCCACGTCGCCAACGGGATGCGTGTCCACGTGCCCGTGCTCCTTGGCCTGAGCGCGAACTCCCCGTTCTGGCGAGCTGACGCGACCGGTCTCGCCTCCACCCGGACGCCGATCTTCCGCGCCTTCCCGCGCGTCGGGATCCCGCCGACCTACAAGGACTGGGACGACTACGAGCGACGGATCGAGTTCATGATCCGCGCCAAGGTGATCGAGGACTACACGTATCTGTGGCACGACGTGCGCCCGCACCCGCGGTTCGGAACGGTTGAGGTGCGGGTGATGGACTCCCAGACCCACATCGAGCATACGCTCGGGCTGGCGGCCCTCACCCAGGCGCTCGTGCGCGAGCTGTGCGAGCACTACGACGCCGGCCAGCAGCTCTCGAAGTACCCCTTCGAGATGCTCGACGAGAACAAGTGGCTCGCCGCGCGCCACGGGCTCGAGGGCGAGATTGTCGACCTCCCGCACTCCGAGCGGATCCCGATGCGGACGCTCGCGCGCCGGCTCATCGACCGCATGCGTGACCACTGCAAGGACCTCGGCTCCGTCGGCGATCTCGAAGCGGTCGAAGACCTGCTCGAGCGCGGCAACGGCGCCTCGCGACAGGTCGTTGTCTACGAGGCGAATCACGACCTCCACGAGGTGATGGCCGAGATCGTCGCGGCGACCGCGGTCTGACGAAACGCGCCCTCTCGCGGTCACGGCGCCGCGCGATCAGCGAATTGGTCAAAAATGGCCTTTCGCACCGCTCTACAATCGGTTCGTGAGCACCGGCGGCCCGGACCTCTTTGTCATCTGTAAGAGCTGCGGGTCAGAGGTGAGCCCGTACATCACCGAGTGCCCGTACTGCGGCAACCGGCTGCGCAAGCGCGCGCCGAAGCTCGATCGCGACGGCCGGATCGCGGAGCGCCGCCGGCGCAAGACCCCGACAGCGTCCCTACCACGGCTGCGGCCGGGCGAGATCCCAGGGATCCGGCCCGAGTCGCGCCCGTACGCGACGCTGGTGCTCGTCTTCGCCGGTCTCGTCGGCAGCCTGCTCTGGAGGACGGGCCTCGTCAGCTTCACCGACGTCGCCATCGTCGGCAAGCCCGGCTCGCACTGGTGGCGGCTGATCACGGCGACGTTCACCTACAGCAACACCGGGTTCGCGTTCGTCACGCTCGGCACGATCGCCCTCTACGGGTGGCTGCTCGAGCGCCGCCACGGTCCGCTCGCGATCGTCGGTCTGTATCTGCTCGGCGGCGTCGGCGGGATCGCGGCCGCGTCGGCGGTCTCCGCGTTCCCGATCGTCGAGGGCGCGAACGGCGCCGCGCTCGCGATGCTCGTGGCGTGGGCGATTCCGGACCTGCTCTCGCTCCAGGCGGGCGAGGAGATCGAGGGTGACCTGCTCGGAACGCTTGTGATCGGGATCGTCGTCGCGCTGATGCCGCTCGCCGTTCGCGAGGCAAGCTGGGTCGCCGGTGGCGTCGGCGTGCTCGTGGGGCTGTTCGTCGGGCTGCCGCTCGCGCGCGTCACCACGCGGTAGGGCGCCCCCACTCGGGGTCGCGCGCCGGCACCGGCGCGGTGGCTCGACCGTCAGCTGACCCGGATCGTGCCCGGAGCGCGGTCGGCCGTCGGCGCCACGAGCCGACCGATGACGGCCCCCGGGACCTCGGCCGCCCGCGCTGCGTCCAGCGCCACGAGCAGCCCGCCAGAGGTCATCGCGTCGCACACGAGCCACCGCGCCGCCTCCTCGACGCCTTCCGCAAACGACGCGAACTCCGCCGCGTGGTCCCGGTTGCGGCGCGTTCCGCCCGCGACCGCCGAGCCGGCCTCGTCGGCCAGCAGCGCCCGCACACCCTCGATCGCCGGAACGGCAGCGGCCTCGAGCTCGGCCGCCACCCCGCTCGCCGACGCCAGCTCGTGAAGGTGGCCGAGCAGCCCGAAGCCGGTGACGTCGGTCATCGCATGGGCTCCGCCGGCCCGCGCCGCGGCGGCGCCGTCGCGGTTCAAGGTCGTCATCACGGCGACCGCGGGGGCGAGGTCAACCCCTGGGACGCCTCGCTTCAACGCGGTCGACACGGCGCCCGCCCCAAGCGGCTTGGTCAGCACAAGCGCGTCCCCGGCCCGGCCGCCCGCGTTCGTGAGCACCTCGTCGGGATGGACGACACCGGTGACCGCCATCCCGAACTTCGGCTCCGCGTCCTCGATCGAGTGCCCGCCGAGCACGGCGACGCCCGCTGCGGCGGCCACGTCGGCACCCCCGCGGAGGATCTCGACGAGGACGTCCTCGCCGAGCGACGCGAGTGAGAACGCGACGAGGTTCAGCGCGCTGACCGGCTGGGCGCCCATCGCGTAGATGTCCGACAGCGCGTTCGTCGCCGCGATCCGGCCAAAGTCATAGGGGTCATCGACGATCGGGGTGAAGAAGTCGACGGTATGGACGAGCGCGAGGTCGTCACGCAGGCGGTAGACGCCGGCGTCATCGGCGAGATCGAACCCGACCAGCACGTTCGGGTCGGCCGGGCCGCGCGGGACGCGAGCGAGCAGCGGCCCGATCGCCGCCGCGGGCAGCTTGCAGCCGCACCCGGCGCCGTGCGAGAGGGAGGTCAGCGGAACGACCATCTATCTATGATCTCTCAGGCGAGTGCCGGACCGCGCCTACACCGACGCAGACATCGATGCCGCCGTTGCCGCGATCACCGATCCGGGCCGGCTGCAGGATGCGCAGGACCTCGTGATGCGGGTCGCGCCGTCGCTGCAGAACGTGTTGGCAGGCGCGCTTGAGGAGGGCGGATGGTTCGACAGCGGGCACGACCAGGCGATCCGCGAGGCGGTCGTCCAGGCGGACCCCCAGGATCGGATCCGCGTCGTGCAGTCGCTGCTGACCGAAGAAACGCGTCTCGGCATGCTCGTCGGGGTAGCGGTTGGTTTCGAGCTGGCAAGAGAACTCGGGCGCCTGACGTCCGAGCCAACGACAGAGGAGACGTAATCGATGACGGACGTGCAGTTTCTCGGACATGCCTGCTTCACGCTGTCGGATGGCGACACGACGGTCCTGATCGACCCGTTTCTGACCGGCAACCCCAAGGCCGCGATCGCGGCGGACGACGTCACGCCGACGACGATCCTGGTCACCCACGGCCACGGCGACCACATCGGCGACACCGTGTCGATTGCCCAGCGGACCGGCGCGCCGACGGTCGCGATCGTCGAGATCGCAAACGAGCTCGGCGAGGACGGAATCGACGTCCGGGACCCGAACCTCGGCGGGACGGTGAAGTTCGACTGGGGTTGGGTCAAGCTCGTCCCCGCCTGGCACACCTCGACGACGCCGAAGGGCACGGTCAACACGCCGGCCGGCTTGCTCATCAACTTCAACGACACGATCGTCTACCACCTCGGCGACACGTGCCTGTTCAGTGACCTGCAGCTCGTCGGCAAGCGCCACCCGATCGACGTTGCGCTGATGTGCATCGGCGGCCACTACACGATGGATCGGGTCGACGGCGTCGACGCCGCCGAGCTCGTCGGCGCCAAGACCGTGATCCCGTGCCACTACAACACGTTCCCGCCGATCGAGACCGACGCGCAGGCGTTCAAGTCCGACGTCGAGTCCGCGACCGGATCGAACGTCGTCGTGCTCGAGCCGGGGGAGACCCACTCGACGTGACGCACGCGATCGTCCTCATTCAGGCTGACCGCTCGGTGCTTGCCACCCTCGGTGGCGAGCTCGCCGACCTCGAGGGCGTCGCCGAGGCGTACTCGGTGACCGGCGAGTGGGACTTCGCCGCGATTCTGCGCCTGCGCCATCCGGACGAGCTCGCCCAGATCGTCACCGGCGGGATCTCGCAAATCCAGGGAGTGACTCGCACCTCGACGATGGTGGCGTTCGAGGTGTACTCGCGCCACGATCTCGAGGCGCTGTTCTCGGTCGGTCAGTGAGCGTCGACGTCGCGCTCGAGTGATTCAGCGCGCGACGAAGCCGGCGGCGGCGAGTGCCCGGCCGAACGCCGCCGCCATCGCGTCCGGCGTGTACGCCGCCACCGCCGCACGCGCCGCGCTCCCCAGCCGCGCCCGGAGGGCCGCGTCGGCGAGCAGTTGGGTGATCGCGGCTGCGAGCGCGTGCGCGTCACCGGCAGGGACGACGAGGCCGGTCACGCCGTCGCGGACGAGTCCGCCGGCCGCCGCGCCGACCGCGTCGGTGACGACCATCGGCCGCGCCTGGTGCATCGCCTCATTGCACACGAGCCCCCACGGCTCCCGGAAGCGGGGGGTCGGAATCGAGGGCAGCAGGGCGAACTCGGCGCTCGCGTACGCCGCGGCGAGCCGATCGCGGGTAACGGTCCCGATCAGCCGCACGCCGGGCACCCCCGCTGCCCGGGCGGCGAGCGGCCCGTCACCGACGAGCACGAGGGTTGCGGCGGGTTCGGCCGACGCCGCCACCGACCGCCACGCCTCGAGCATCACCTCGACGCCCTTCTCGGCGACGAAGCGACCGACGTAGAGCGCGAGCGGGCCGTCACCGAGCTCGTGCTCGCCGCGAAACGCGGCGATCTCCTCGGCGTCAACCGCCCGCGCGAACAGTTCCGGCTCAACCGCCTGAGGGGCGACGAACACGTCGTCGTCCCGCCCCCGGATGCCGGCCACGAACCGGCTGACGTGCGAGCCGTAGGTCACCACCGCGCCGGCGTGGCGATAGATGTGCCGGATCGCCGGGAGGGTCAGCAGGTGGCCACGTGAGCGGGGTTGTGCCCACACCGACGCCCACAGCACGAACGGTCGCCGCGCCAGCGCCGCGCCCGCGTATGCGGCCGGCATGATTGCGCCCCCGGCGAACGGCGCGATGACCGCGTCGTACCGCCGAGCTGCGTCGAACGCGTCGCGCGGTCCATCGGCGCGGCGCGCCGGGAACGGTGCCGCCGCGAGCTGCTCGTCGAGGTCGGCGAACCATGGTGGGACATACCGCTCGCCGCCGCCGAAGCAGAGGACCTCGACGCCGTAGTCCTCGGCCAGGCGCGTGTACAGCGGGACCCGGTAGGGCGAGAGGTAGGTCGTCAGCAGCGCGACGGTCACGAACGGGACGTTGCCATGCCCGGGCTACGGCTGCGTCCGCGCCCGCCCGCCAGATCGAGTGGTCCTTCCGGCCTGAGCGCTCCGCCGGTGATCGGCATCTATTCTGGAAACCGTGAGTCCCCGCGCCCGATTCTTCGTTGCCCTGCCGATTGCGCTGCTGCTCGCCGCGTGCGGCGGATCCAGCCATCACTCCTCGTCGTCGTCGGCGTCCGCGAGCGGGAGTTCGACCACGTCGGCGGCGACGGCGACGACGTCCAGCACGACTGCGGCGACGGCGACGTCATCGAGCGCGAGCGGCGTCTCAGGCGGGTCCGGCTCGGGCTCGGGAACTCAGACCGGCTCCTCGAGCACGAGCGCGCCGTCAGGATCCGGAACCGCGCGGGGCGGCTCGAAGTCGGCCGGCGGCTCGACCAACGTGCGCGTCCCCGCGACGTACGTGATCCGCGCCGGTGGCAGGCTCAACCCGCCGGTCGTGTCCGTTCCGGCGTTCCTCGCGGTGCAGCTCTCGATCGCCTCCGCCGATGGCAGTTCGCACAGGGTGCTCGTCAAGACCCCGACGCCGCACACGCTCGCCGTGCCGGCGCACGGGCGCAAATCGATCCTCATCCCCGGCCTGCGGGCGGGGAACTACCAGATCGACGTCGACGGGAAACCGGGCGGCACGCTGACGATTGGCGGCGAGCCGGGACCCGTAGACGTCTGGACCCCGGCCGGCGTTCACCCAATCCGCGACCCGAGCGCCGCGTCCTGGTCGGGCCGCAGCAGCACGACCCCAAGATCGTCGTCGAGCGCGCCGAGCACGAGCACCTCGGAGCGGACCGGTCCGATCTGGCGGGGCGGGAAATTGACGACACCGACGACGAGCGTCCCCTCAAGCTGCTCCCGCGTGTAGTTCGTGATCTGTGCAGAGGAGCGTCTGATCCCAATCTCGGGGCCGAAGTCGATGCGCAGTTTCCAGGCGGGCCGGCGGGCCTCCGGGAAATCCTCGACCGCGACGATCCGCCCGACACGCATGTCGACGCCAAGGAAGTGATCGAAATCGATCTCTGGCGGTGCCGCGTCGGCCACTCGGCGTGTTACGGCCCGCTGGGCGAGTCCTGCGCCGGCTCGGTCGTGGTGCCGGTGCTGGCGGGCGGTGCGCCACCCTGACCAGGATCGCTCGGCGGCGTCGTGGTCGTGGTGGTGGTCGTCGTGGTGGTCGTGGTCGTCGGCGGCGTCGTCGACGGGTCCGACGGCGTGACCGGTGCCAGCGCGGTCGGCGGCGGGGGGGCGGTCGTGGTCGTCGTCGGCGGGGTCGACGCAGTGGTGCTCGTCGCCTGCGACGGCGACAGGATCGTCGGGTCGCTCTGAGTCTGCGTCCGGCCAGGGGGACTTGTCGGCGTTGCGGCGCTCGTCGACGTCGTGCTCGTCGTCTGCGTGGCCGTCGTCTTCGTCGTCGCCTTCGCGCTCGTGGCCTTGACGGCGGTCGAGGCGATGAGCATCGCCTTGTGAGCGGCCTTGGCCTTGTGAGCGAGCGGCACGCGCCGGGTCTTGACATCGGACGCGGGCCGCGGTGCCGTATGCCATGTCGTCGCGGCCGCATGCGTCGTCGGAGCGGCATGGGTGACGACCGGCAGCGCGGCGGTGTGCCGATGCGACCGGGTCCGACTCGAGTGGTCGACCTCGACGGCCGCACCGGTGACGAGCGCGGCGGCGGCCAGGCCGGCGGCCGCCTTCGTCGCGATCGCGCCCATCCCGGCCGAGACGAAGCCCCCGGCGGTCGATCCGGCGACGATCGATGAGCCGGCGGCCGCGGCGCCACCAGCACCGGCGGCGCTGCCTGCACCACTCGCGCTGGCGCCGGCGCCTGTCGCGCTCGAGCCGGCGGAGTGACCAAGATGGGCGATCACAAACTTCTTCAGCAACACGAGGGGCCCGAGTGGCATGATCGCGGCGAGGGCGCGGTTGTTCTGCTTGAGCTGGACCTTGAACGCCGAGCAGCGCTTGCACGCGCGCAGGTGGCGGCGGACGAGCGGAGTCGGACGGCGCTTGATCCCCTCGGCGACCTCGCCGAGTTCGATCCGGACCTCGTCGCATGACAGCAAGCGTGCCTCGGCCGCCTCGGCAAGAGAAACGCGCGCGCGTACGAGCAGCGACTTGACGCTCGGTACCGTCGTCTCCATCGCTTCCGCGATCTGCTCGTAGGAGAGCGCGTCCATCTCGCGCAGGACGAGCGCGGTCTTCTGCGTCTCCGGCAGTTCGTGGATGTCGCCGACGAGGAGCAGGAACTCCTCCCGCTCGTGGACCCTGTCGGCAGTGCTGGCGCCATTGTCGGAGAAGTGGATGTCCATCGAGTCGACGCCGACGGCGGTCGCGCGGCGGAGATGGTTGAGGCTGCGGTTGCGCGCGATCCGGTACAGCCACGGCCGCACGTTGATCGGCCGGTCGTCGGCGTTCATCGCGTTGAATGCGGCGGCGAACACCTCCTGGAGCACGTCCTCGGCATCTTCACGGGAACCGAGCAGATGCCGGCAGAACGCGAGCAGTCGCGATTCGTACCGGGAGACGAGGACCTCGAACGCGGGGGGGCTGCCGCGGCGCACGAGCGCGACGAGGCGTTCGTCCGACTGCAAGCGGAGCAACGGCGAGCGGGCATGCAGGCCGATTCCCCCTGAGTATTTGAGAGCGGAGACTTCCATCTGGCTCGAGCGAGGTTCCTCGTAGAAAAGGACACGCTAGCAACGTGATAGTTGCGCACTAGCCTAGGGATTTCCGAAGAAATCGCTCCAGTTGGTCGCTTTGGCCACGCCTCCGCCGGGACTAACATCCCGCGCGCGCCCGGGTGGACAAACTGGCAAAGTCGGCGCTCTTAAAAAGCGCTGCTCGAAAGAGCTTGCGGGTTCGAGCCCCGCCCCGGGTATCAGCGCCCGAAAACCGACGCTCTGCAATACCCGAAATCGATCTCCTGAAAACGGGAAATTCCCGCGTCGGTTCGAAATTGACACCCTAGTAACCCCCTTGCTAGCGTCGAAAATCTGTCAGCGGCGGGGACCGATCCAGTCCCCGCCCGGGAGGACTCGATGTCGAGCAGGGCGGGTCGGTGCGTAATTCCAGTGTGATCGGCAGGATCGCGGCGGCTGCCGCGGTCGTGATCGCGGTTGCCGCCGTGGCCCTGATCCTGCTCTCGTCGGGCAGCAGCTACAAGGTCAGGGTGGTCTTCCAGAACGCGAGTCAGATCGTCCCCGGCGACCTCGTGGAGGTGTCGGGGAACAGCATCGGCACCGTCTCGGACATCTCGCTGACGCCGGACGGTCAGGCGCAGCTGACGCTCAACATCAAGAGCAGCCAGTACGAGCCGCTCCGCGACGGCACGCAGGCGACGGTCCGTGAGGCGTCGCTGTCCGGCATCGCGAACCGCTACATCGACCTCCGGCTCGGGCCGGCGAGCGGCGCGGCGATCCGGAACGGCGGGGTCATCCCGACGACCGACACGACGAGCGCGGTCGATCTCGACCAGCTGCTCAACACGCTCAACACGCCGACCCGCAAGGCGCTGCAGGACGTCATCCAGGGATCGGCCTCCCAGTGGGCCAAGCACGCCGATGAGGCCCAGGCGGCGTTTCAGTACCTCAACCCGGCAATCGCGTCCTCCAGCGTGCTGTTCCGAGAGATCAACCGCGACACCGGCAGGTTCACGAACTTCATCGTCAAGTCCGGCAACCTCGTCTCGGACATCGCGCAACGCCAGTCCGACCTGAGCGGCCTCATCCACAACCTCGCGTCGACGACGGAGGCGCTCGCCAGCCAGCGCACCGCGCTCGCACAGTCGATCACCGAGCTGCCGCCATTCATGCGCCTCGCGAACACCACGTTCGTCAACCTGCGCAGCGCGCTTGACGACCTC
Organism: uncultured Solirubrobacterales bacterium; assembly: GCA_963779695.1. Taxonomy (GTDB): domain Bacteria; phylum Actinomycetota; class Thermoleophilia; order Solirubrobacterales; family Solirubrobacteraceae; genus Palsa-465. The sequence goes on along the minus strand of CAVZZH010000042.1, from coordinate 88,333 downwards.
ACTCCACTCGTCAACGCGTCCAAGCCGGTCGCCCCGAAGCTCCAGCAGCTGCTCGTCAAGCTGCGGCCACTCGCGATCGAGTCCGTCCCGACGGTCCGTGACCTCGCCAACATCGTGCGGCGTCCCGGACCCGACAACGACCTGATCGAGCTCACCAGCCTCGGCCAGCCGCTGGCGGCGGTCACGGTCCGCAACATCAACGCGAACGGCAAGCAGCGACTCGGGGCGTTCCCGCAGTCGACGATCGCGCTCAACCAGTCGACGCCGGAGCTCGCGTTCGCGCGGCCGTACGCGGTCGATCTCACCGGCTGGTTCGAGGGGTACTCGCATCCGGGCGGCTACGACGCGAACGGCGGCTACAGCCGTGTCGCCCCGGTCGTCGGCGTCGCCTCGATCCAGAACGGCACGCTCAACTTCCTGCCGGACTTCCTCAACGCCGCGCTGCGGGTCATCACCGCGTTCGGAGGCACCGGGAGCGGGGGGAGCACCTCAGGCGGGCTCCTCACCTCCGGCCAGGGCGACCGCTGCCCGGGCTCCATGGAACGCGGCTCGATCTGGTATCCGGAGAGTGGCTACCCCTGCAATCCGAGTCAGGTGCCGACCGGCAAATGAAGCGGATCCTCCTGAGCGGCGCCATCCTCATCGCGGTCGGCGCGTTTCTCGTCCTCAGCACGGCGGCGTCGAACCGCGGCAACGCGAACGGGACCTACAAGATCGAACTCGACAACGCGTTCGGCCTGACGAGCGGGGCGGACTTCAAGGTCGCCGGCGTCAGGGCGGGGACGATCGAGAACATCGGCCTTCCGCAGGGGTGCATCAACGGCGACGTCGAGAAGTGCCACGCGCTCATCACCGTGCAGGTGAGCCAACCCGGCCTCGGCTCGTTTCGCTCCGACGCGTTCTGCCAGTCCCGCCCGCAGTCGCTGATCGGCGAGTACTTCGTCGAGTGCGAGCCCGGGACCAAGGGCAAGGTGCTGGCGCCCGGGAGCACGATCCCGGTCAGCCGCACGCAGTCGACGATCCCCGCGGACCTGCTGGCGAACATCATGCGGATGCCGTACCGCGAGCGGCTCACCCTGATCATCAACGAGCTCGGGGCCGCGGTCGCGGGACGCTCCGGCGACCTGGCGGCGGCGCTGCGCCGGGCGGTCCCGGCGCTGACCGAGACCGACAACCTCCTCAACCTGCTGGCCAACGACTCGAACAACATCGAGCAGCTCACCGCGAACTCCGACGCCGTGGTGACGGCGCTCGCCAACAACACGACGACCGTGGAGCGGTTCATCGATGAGGCCAACCGGATCGCGATTCACACCGCCAACCAGCAGACCGCGCTGCGAGGATCGCTGCAGCAGCTCCCGACGTTCCTCGAGCAGCTGCGCCCGAGCCTCAAACAGCTCGGAGCGACAACCGACGCCAACCTGCCGGTGCTCGTCAATCTCGGTAACGACGCCAGCCAGCTGGGTCGGTTCCTGACCGACCTGCCGGGCTTCTCCCGCTCCGCGCGCCCGGCGATCAAGACGCTCGGACAGGCGTCGGTGACGGGCAAGGTCGCGGTCCAGGCGGCGCAGCCAACGATCGCCCACCTCAACCAGTTCGCCAAGCCGGCACCCGAGCTGGCGCAGAACCTCGCGATCGTCGGCCACGACCTTGACGACCGCAGTCGCGCGGTCGAGGCGGATCCGCGCAGCCCGCACGGCCAGGGCTACACGGGACTCGAGGCAGTGCTCCAGTACGTGTTCAACCAGACGCTCGCGATCAATACGTTCGGGCCCTTCGGTCACCAGCTCGCGGTCGACGGCTTCGTGAGCGCGATGTGCACGCCGTACGCGACGCCGGGCACGATCGCCCAGAACCTGAAGAGCTTCGGCTCGGCGTACCGCAGCTGCTATTCCTGGCTGGGGCCGAACCAGGCCGGCGTCACGACGACCGACCCCTCGAACCCGAGCGCCTGCGTGCCGGATCCGGGCGGTGCCCCGCCGGGCCAGACCGGCCTGCCGGCAACGGTCTGCAAGTCGAAGGCCGCGGATGTCGCGCGCGCCGCAACGGCCGGCGGCAAGCAGGCGCGCAGCACGACCCAGGCGGCCAACGGGACGACCCAGCCGGCGGCGCCATCAACGGGCGCGTCGACCCCGGCCGCCGGCGGGACGAGCGGCGGCGGGACGAGCGGCGGCGGGACGACGAGCGCGCCGGGTGGCGGTACGACCTCGCCCGGGCCGGTCTCCGGGCTGCAGCAGACGCTTGGGCAGATCCTCGGTGCCCTTGGTGGCGGCGCGCAGTCGTCGGGCGGCGCCTCGAACGGGACCGCGACCGATGGCGGGTCGACAGCCGGATCGTCCGGGTCCTCTGGGTCCGGGACGTCCGGGTCGGGCGGGTCCGGCAACCAGGCCCAGCAGCTCCTCAACTACCTGCTCGCCCCATGAGACGCGCGCAAGCCAACGCATTCACGAGTCCCGTGCTCGTCGGCGCGGTCACCGTGCTGATCATCATGGTCGCCGTCTTCCTGGCCTACAACGCCAACCAGGGGCTGCCGTTTGTGCCGACGCGGGAGCTCAAGGTCGACGTCTCGGACGCCTCGAACCTCGTGATCGGCAACGACGTGCGCGAGGGCGGGTTTCGGATCGGGCTCGTCTCGGACATGAAGCCGACCGAGCTTCCCAACGGGCAGGTGGGCGCGGTACTCACGCTCCGCCTCGACAAGTCGAACGGCTCGATCCCGGTCGACTCAAAGGCCTCGGTCGTGCCCCGGTCGCTTCTCGGTCTGAAGTTCGTCGAGATCGAGAAGGGGACCTCGAAGACGATCATCGCCGACGGCGGCACGCTGCCGCTCTCGCACACGACGATCCCGGTTCAGCTCGACGACGTCTTCAACGCGTTCGACGCGAAGACCCGGCAGGGGATCGAGAACGACCTGCGCGTGTCCGGCAACATCCTCACCGGTCGCGGGTCCGATCTGAACGACACGATCTCAAGTCTCCCCGAGCTGCTCGCGCATCTCCAGCCGGTGACCGCGTATCTCGCCGCGCCCTCGACCGAGCTGACGCGGTTCATCGACACACTGAACTCGCTGATGGGCGCGGTGGCGCCGGTGGCGCAGACGAACGTGCAGCTGCTCGGGAACTCGGCGACGACGTTCTCCGCGATCACCCGGGATCCGAACGCCTACGAGCAGACGATCGCCCGGGCACCGTCGACGCTCAGCGTGTCGACGAACAGCTTGCGCACCCAGCAGCCGTTCCTCGTCGATCTCGAAACGCTCGGTCACAACCTCGTCTCGCCGACCGCGGAGCTCGGGGCCGCGCTGCCGGAAATCAATCCGGCGATCGAGGACGGCACCCGGACGCTGAAGCGCACGCCGTCGCTCAACGACAAGCTCCAGCAGGTGATGGACGGCGCTCAAGGATCTCGCACGGAACCCGGGGACGAACATCGCCCTCAACAGCCTCGTCGACACGACGGGAACCCTTAACCCGATGCTCCGTTACCTCGGTCCGTATGTGACGGTGTGCAACAGCTGGAACTACTGGTGGACGTTCCTCTCCGAGCACATCTCGGAGGAGACGACGTTCGGGTTCGCGCAGCGGGCGATGTTCAACCAGCCGAATCCGGCTCAGGCGAACAACGTCGGCAGCGCCGGCGCCTATGCCCCGGTGAACGGCGGGATCGCCGACAGCCCGCTCGGTGGCAACGCGTTCCTCCACGGTCCCGCGTACGGGGCGGCGGTTGACAACCAGGGCAACGCCGACTGCGAGATCGGGCAGCGCGGCTACCCGAAGAAGCTCAACCACTACGACCCCCAGGGCCGCAACTTGCAGAGCGACCCGCACACGCCCGGCGATCAGGGCACGACGTTCAAGGGCCGCGCCCACGTGCCCGCCGGCGAGACGTTCAGCCGCAATCCGCAATTCGGCCCGCAGCTGGCCCCGGTCCCTGGAAACAATTGAGACGCAAGCGTAGAAAGAGAGACGGGATGAGCCGGATGACGGCGGGCGCGCTCGGCGCGGTCGTCATCGTGCTCATCTCGTACCTCGCGTACACGAAGTTCGCGAACCCGTTCGCGAGCAAGTTCACCGTCCACGCGCTGTTCTCGAACGCGAACGGTCTCCGGCCGCAGTCGTTCGTCCGGATCGCCGGCGTCAACGTCGGCATGGTCACCGACGTCGCCCCGGTGAAGGGCTGCAAGCTGACCGCCGGGACCGAGCAGAAGTGCCAGATGGCCGACGTCACGATGGAGATCGATGACGTCGGCCTGCCGCTGCACTCTGACGCCACGTTCGCGATTCGCCCGCGGATCTTCCTGGAGGGCAACTTCTTCGTCGACGTCAAGCCGGGAACCCCCTCCGCGCCGGCGGTCGGTGACGGCCACACGTTCCCGGTCTCGCAGGGGACCGAGCCGGTGCAGGTCGACCAGGTGCTGAGCTCGCTGCAGGGTGATACGCGGCACAACCTCCAGCTGCTGCTCGCGCAGTACGGGATCGCCGTCAAGAAGGGTGGCGCCGCGTACAACGCCTCGATCCCGCAGTGGTTGCCCGCCTACAAGTACTCCTCGATCGTCGCTCACGACGCGCTCGGCATCCAGCCCCACGACCTGTCGAACTGGATCGCGGAGCAGGGTCCCGTCGCCGGCGCGATCGATGCCCACCCGCAGAACCTCCAGAACCTGATCACCGACTTCAACACGACGGCGCTGTCGTTCGCCCGCCAGAGCGGCGCGTTGCAGCGCTCGATCGCCGAGCTGCCGCGCACGCTGTCGACCGCGATCCCCGCGTTCAACGCGCTGAACGCGGCGTTCCCGCCGCTCCGCCAGCTCGCCCGCACGCTGACGCCGGGCGTCGTCTCCACCGGACCCACGGTCGATGCGAGCCTGCCGTTCATCGAGCAGCTGCGGCTGCTCGTCCGCCCGCAGGAGCTCCGCGGATTGACGTCAGATCTGTCGGTCACGGTGCCGGCGCTCGCCAAGCTGACGAAGGCGACGATCCCGCTCATGCGTGATCAGGTCCGCCCGCTCTCGAGCTGCGTCGCCAACAACATCCTCCCGTGGTCGAGGCTGACACTGGACGACTCGAACTTCGACGCCAAGAACGGCTTCCCGCCGCGGCCGGTGTACGTCGAGGCCGTTGACTTCCTGCCCGGTCTCGCCGGCGAGTCCCGCAACTTCGACGCCAACGGGCCGTACATCCGCGTCCTCGGTAACGGCGGCACGCTCACGTACTCACTCCAGCCCGGCCTGTTCGGTCAGTCGCTGACGAAGATCGTCGGCACCCAACCCGGCCTGCCGCCCGGCGGCAAGCGGCCGGCGCTCCATCCCAAGACAGCCTGCGAGACCCAGCCGCAAATCACCGACCTCAGTACCCCGGTGGCGGCCCCGCCGACCCAGATCGCCAGCGACCTGTCCGCCCCGGGCGCCTCGCTGCGCTCGCGCTCGGCAGCCGCGTCGGCGATCGACCTGTTCAGCAAACAGGCCGAACAGCAGGGCCTCAAGGTGAACGTCCCCAAGAACCTCTTCTCCGGCAAGTAGATGGCCCGCGCGATCAAGACCCATCTCTTCGACTTCGCGGCGATCCTCGTGCTGCTCGTCCTGTCGGTCGCCGTGGCCGGCTACATCCTCTCCCACGAGCGGCTGCGCTTCCCGTTCATCGAGTCCTCACCGTTCACCGTGAGCGCCGAGTTCTCGACCGCTCAGGCGGTCACGCCCGGCCAGGGACAGACCGTCCGCGTCTCCGGCGTGCAGATCGGCGAGATCGGCAAGGTCTCGCTGAAGAACGGCATCGCGATCGTCCAGATGGACATCGACCAGAAGTACAAGCATCTGATCCACACCGACGCGTACGCGCTGCTCCGACCGCGGACCGGACTGAAGGACATGTTCGTCGAGCTCAACCCCGGCTCGACGCACGCGCCGATCGCCAAGCCGGGCTACACGATCCCGGCGAGCAACACGCTCCCCGACATCAACCTCGACGAGGTCCTGTCCTCGCTGGATTCCGACACCCGCGCGTATCTCAACCTGCTCGTCAACGGCGGCGGCCAGGGCCTCAAGCAGAACGGCGGCAACCAGCTCGCGCAGGTGCTCCAGCGCTTCGAGCCGACCCATCGCGACCTCGCCCGGCTGAACGGCGCCGTGGCGCAGCGCGGTGCGAACCTGCGACGGCTCGTCAACTCGCTGCAGCGCCTCAACACGGCGCTCGCGACGAAGCAGACCCAGATCGTCTCGCTCGTCGATGCCAGCTCGCGGGTGTTCCGCGCGTTCGCCTCGGAGAACCAGAACGTGAGCCGCGCCATCGGTGATCTGCCGGCGACGCTCACCCAGACCGAGCAGACGCTCGCCAAGGTGCAGACGTTCGCGCAGCTGCTCGGCCCGACGGCGACGAAGCTGCTCCCGGCGGCTGCGGCACTGCCGGCCGCCAATGCGGCGCTGACCGCGCTCGCGAAGCCGAGTACGCCGATCGTGCGTAACCAGATCCGACCGTTCGTGATCGCGGCCCGGCCGGTCGTGCGCAACCTGCGGCCCGCGTCGGTGAATCTCGCCAAGGCGACGCCCAACATCTCAAAGACGTTCGTCGTGCTCAACCACCTCGTGAACATGCTCGGTTTCAACCCGAACGGCGCCGGCGATCAGCACAGCTACCTGTGGTGGCTGGCGTGGCTTGACCACAACGCGCGCACCGTGTTCTCGATCCAGGACGCCAACGGGGACTACCGCCCGCTCTTCCTGCAGGCGAGCTGCGCGACGCTCGCCCAGATCGTCAACTCGGTGCCGGGCGCCGAGACGGTGCTGAACCTCACGCCGATCCTCACCAGCCTCAACCTGTGCCCGAAGCAGGCGTCGGCGGACATCCGGGCGTACCGCCAGTACCAGGCCGGTCAGTCCGCGAGCGGTCAGTCCGCGGCCGGTCAGTCCGCGGCCGGTCAGTCCGCGGCCCGGAGCACGCGTGGTGCCGCCGCCGACTCGGCCGGATCGCAGGGCACACCGGGTGCAGCGAACAGCTCCCCCAGCATCCCGAACGTCCCCGCCCCGACCTTCCTCCCGCAACTGCCGACCAAGTAGATGGAAACCGGAACTCCCTCAGTCACCCGCGTGTTCACGATGGTCCTGTTCGCGCTCTCCTGCGTCGGGCTGCTTCTGTTCCTGTGGCTCTCGTTCGGCGGGACGATCCCGTTCAACCCGCAGGGCTACCGGGTCAAGATCTCCTTCCAGAACGCCGGCCAGCTCGCCACCCAGGCCGACGTCCGGATCTCCGGCGTGAGCGTCGGCAAGGTGATCGACAAGTCGCTTGACCCCCAGGGCAACCGCACGGTCGCGACGATCGAGCTCGATCGCAAGTACGCCCCGATCCGTCAGAACGCGCGCGCGATCCTCCGGGAGAAGACGATCATCGGCGAGACCTACGTCGAGATCACGCCCGGCACCCCCAACGCGAAACCGGTCCCGGACGGTGGGTTGCTGCCGCGCGGCCAGGTCGAGCACGCGGTCCAGCTCGACGAGGTGTTCAACGCGCTCGACCCGACGACCCGGCGCGCGTTCCAGCAATGGCAGCAACAGCTCTCCAAGGCGATCGCGGGCAACGATCAGAACCTCAACAGCGTGATCGGCAACCTGCCGACGTTCGCCGCCGACGCGACCGACATCCTCCGCGTGCTCGACGTCGAGCACGGCTCCGTCGTCCGGCTCGTGCAGAACGGCGGCACCGTGTTCCAGGCGATCGGCCGCGACCCGGCGACGCTGCGCAACCTGATCACGAGCGGCGAGACGACGTTCGCCACCACCGCGTCGGTGCAGAACGCGCTCGCGCAGACGTTCGCCGTGTTCCCGACGTTTGAGAACGAGACGAAGCTGACGATGCAGCGGCTGAAGCGCTTCGCGATCAACACCGATCCACTCGTCCGCGAGCTGAGTCCGGTCGCGGCGCAGCTTGGCCCGACGCTCCGTGCCGTCCGCGCCCTGTCGCCCGACCTGCGGCGCCTATTCGCGAACCTCGGCCCGTTGATCACGGTCTCGCAGACCGGGCTGCCGGGAATCCGCGACGTGCTCCGCGGCGCGTCGCCGCTGCTCGACCAACTCGGTCCGTTCCTGGAGGAGCTCAACCCGATCTTCGACTGGCTCGGACAGCACCAGCAGCTGATCTCCGATTTCATCTCCAACGGCGCCGCCGGCATCGCGGCGAAGACGACCTCGGTCGGCGGCGGCGGTATCGGCCACTACCTGCGCCAGTTCTCCCCGATCGGCGCCGAGACGCTCGGCATCTATCCGAACCGCGACTCGGGCAATCGCGGCAACACCTACCCCGCGCCGCTGTGGCTCGCCAACCCGGAGAACCTGCAGAAGGGCAACTTCCCGTCGTGGGACTGCAAGAACACCTCCACGGGCGGTCCCGTCCCGGCGGTCCCGGGCCCGGTCGGTCCGATCGGCGGGATCGGCTCCCAGCAGGCGTGCTGGATTGCGCCGACGCTCCCGGGCGCGAAGCCGGGTCAGATCCCGCACATCCTCAAGAAGTCCTATCCAGCGAACTGACTGAACTATGCGGCGAAGCTGGCGGTGCCGGCGTTCGTCCGGCCCGGGATGTCGCAGAGCCCGTCGAGGAGGGATTCGGCGAGCGAGGTCTCCCCAGTGATCTGAAGCCCGTGACGATCGCGCTCCGGCGAGAACGCGTTGACCCAGGCGGCGATGGAGCCTCGGACCCGCGCATCGGCGCTCGTTGGCGCGTCCTCGCGGATCGTCGCGGTCCCGTCGGCGAGCGTGATCGCGTACGACGCGCTTTCGCTGCCGGACTCGACCGTCAGCTCGACGACACCGCCGCGACCGTGCGTGGACATGAGACCCGGCGCGAGCCGGAAGATCGCTCCGATGTCGATCGCCTCAGTGGAGCGGGGTGGGCTCCAGGCCCACTCGTAGCCCCAGCGCGCAAGCTCGCCGAGGATCGGCATCAGCGCGCGGGCACGTTCGGTCAACTCGTAGTCGACGCGCGGCGGTACCTCGCGATAGCGCTTCCGGGTGAGCATCCCGTCGGCGACCATGCGGTTCAGCCGCGAGCGCAACTGCTCGGTGGAGATTCCGGGCAGCACACGTTGGAGCTCGACGAACCGGCGCGGGCCGGCCGCGAGATCACGGACGATCAGGAGGGTCCACTTGTCTCCGACAAGGTCGAGCGCGCGCGCATCGGGGGACCACTGATCGTAGGGGTGGCGTTTGGGGGGTGGAGCCTGAGGAATAAGGACGCTCCCTGCGGTGGACGGACCTGCCTACTAAGTTCGAGTGTAAAGCAGCGAACACTCGGGAGGTGACAGTTCATCACGTTCGGCTAAACCTGGTCGGAATATTTCTTCTCCGAGGCGCGCGATTTTTCCGCCAGTTTTTCGCTCGGCGGTCGTTTGGAGAGGTGTGGGAGAACTGATCGTGCTCGCCGAACGACTCGCAGACCGATCGCGCGCGGTCGCCGGCACTGAGGCGGCCTTCTTCTTCGATCTCGTCTGCCCGTTCTCGTATCTGGCGGCGGAGCGCATCGAGCGCGAGCTCGGCAACGTCGACTGGATCCCCGCGGCCGGGATGACGCTGCACGGCAAGGGTCATCCGGCGCATTCCGTCGCCGCGCGGACCGCGGCCGAGCGGATGGCCGCCGAGCTTCGACTCCCCCTCGTCTGGCCAGACCAGATCCGGGCCGAGGCACCGTCGGCGCTACGCGCCGCGATGTACGCCTCGGAGCGCGGCGCGGGAGCGCAGTTCGCGCTCGCCGCGAGCCGGCTCGCGTTCTGTGGCGGCTTCGACCTCGAGGATCCGGAGATCCTCGCCGAGGCCGCCGCGGCCGCAGGCGTGCCCCTCAACGAGTGCCTCGATGCCGCGGGCGAGGTGTCGCGTGACGGCGCAGCGCACGCGACGGCCCGTGGCCTGCGGTCTCGGGGCGTCCGCGAACTTCCGGCCGTCCGCGTCCATCGCAGCTGGTTCAGCGGCCAGCAGGCGGTCGCCGAGGCGGGCGCGATGATCCGCGCGCGTCAGGGGATCGGGCGTCCCCTCGCGCCGGCGAGCTGAGACGCGGCCGACACTAGGTCCCCGGCTCCGCGGTCCCCGGTCCCCGGTTCATACTGTTTCCGGGATGATCGATCCGGCTGACCGGGTGGTGCGCGCGATCGCGCGCCGGAACTCCTACGCCTTGGTATGGCTGCAGTTCGGGGTCTCGCATCTGATCGCGCTCGGCGGGATCGGGCTGTTGCGCCTGTACCAGCCGATGTCGACGAGCGACCTATGGACGCTGATCGTCGTCTCACAGGTGCTGATCGCGATCGACAACCTCATCTCGATCAAGCTGACTCGCCGGATGTGGCGGCCGGTATGGGTGCTTGAGGAGATCGCCAAGGGGCTGCCCGCCGACTTCGAGATCCAGGCTCCGGGCCTGCCGCTGCGCTGGCGTCTGTTCGCGGCCGCGCCGATCATCACCATCATCACCGGCGTCGTCGTCGCCGGACTCTCGACCGAGGGCCACCACGCGCGCCTGTCCGACCTCGGCCTGTCGGTGCTCGTCGCCGTGCTCGTCTCGTTCACGATCTCGCTCGAGCTCGTCGTGCTCGTCACCCGCTCGCTTGGGCGCTCGCTGAACGAGCTTCAGCACGCGACCGAGCAGGTGCGCGCCGGCGACTACACGGCGCGCGTCCCGGTCGTCGCGACAGACGAGACCGGACGCCTGGCGCAGTCGTTCAACACGATGGTCGTTGGACTCCACGAACGCGAGCAGCTCCGCGAAGCGTTCGGCGCCTACGTCGACCCCGGGCTTGCCGAGCGCGTGCTGCGCGAGGGCCCCGATTTCGTCGGCGAGCAGGTCGAGGTCACCGTCCTGTTCCTCGACATCCGCGACTTCACCGCGTTCGCCGAGCGCGCCGAGCCGGCAGAGGTGGTGACGATGCTGAGCGGTTTCTGGGAGCTCGTCGTCCCGGCGCTGCTCCGCCACCGGGGGCCACGCGAACAAGTTCATCGGGGACGGCCTCCTCGCCGTGTTCGGCGCTCCCGAACGACTCGACGATCACGCCGCGCGCGCCGTCACCGCCGCGCTCGAGATCACACAACTCGTCCGCGAGCGTTACGCCGGTCGCGTCGAGGTCGGCATCGGCGTCAACTCGGGTCCGGTGATCGCCGGGACGGTCGGAGGTGGGGGACGAGTCGAGTTCACCGTCATCGGCGACACCGTCAACACCGCGGCGCGCGTCGAGGCGGCGACGCGAGAGACGGGCGACGACCTCCTCATCACCGATGCGACCCGCCGCCTGCTCGACGGCGACACGCTCGAGCTCCAGGGACGCCCGCCGGTGGCGCTCAAGGGCAAGCGGGCGCCGGTCGACCTGTGGGCGCCGCGCGTCGGTCCTCCCGGTGGCGGATTGACCGTGCTCCGCCGCATCGGACGCGCCGTGAAGCGGTTCTGGAAGCTCGCCGACGGGGCGGGTCTCACCGGCAACGCGGCGATGCTCGCCTACAACATGCTGATCGGGGTGATCCCGGTGGCGCTGCTGTCGCTGTTCGTGGCTGGGCAGGTGCTCTCGAGCGAGAAGGTCGAGACGAGCGTCCTCGGCGATCTGCGCGAGGTGTTCCCGGGCACGACCGAGCACACGCTCAACCAGTTGCTCGGCCAGATCAAGTCCTCGACGGCGACGACCGGCGTCCTCGCCCTCATCGCGAGCCTATGGCTCGCGGGCTCGTTCTGGGGCGCGCTCGACACGTCATTCAGCCGGATCTATGGCTGCCCGTCTCGGAGGTGGCTTGAGCAGAAGCGTTTCGGGTTCGCGATGGTGTTCGTCGTCCTGCTGTTCATGGTGGCGACGGTCACCGTTCCCACCGCCCAGAGCTTCATCAACGCGGGCACCCGCGCGCTGCCGTTTGACCTCGCCCGGGTCGCCGGGTTCGTCTATGTCCTCTCGCTCCTCATCAGCGCGATGCTGCTGTTCGGCTGCCTCACGATCATCTACGCGCGGGTCCCCAACCGGCCGGTCCCGTGGCGGGCGGTATGGCCTGGCGCGCTGAGCGCGGCGATCGCGGTCCCGGTCGTCAGCGTCGTGTTTCCCGCCTATCTGACGCACATCTCGACCATTGCCCGGTTCGGCACGACGATCGTGTTCGTGCTGATCGTGCTCGGCTGGTTCTACCTGCTGGCGGCGATCATCCTCGGCGGCGCCGTCATCAACGCGCTGCGCCTCCAATCCGCTGCCGATGCGGCGGCGGCGATCGCCGCCGAGCCTGACCCGCTCCCCGAGCCAGTCCGCGACCCGGTCAGGCCATAACGACGTGAGCGGGCGTGTTAGGTTGCGCGGGTGGCGACGGACACGACGACCCAGGTCCACGGAGGACGACTCGTCGCGCAGACGTTGAAGGCGCACGGCGTCTCAAAGCTGTTCACGCTGTCCGGCGGCCATCTGTTCTCGATCTACGACGGCTGTCGCGAGGAAGGAATCGACCTCGTCGACGTGCGCCACGAGCAGACCGCGGCGTTCGCCGCCGAGGGCTGGTCCAAGGTGACCCGTGAGCCGGGCGTGTGCGCGCTGACCGCCGGGCCGGGAGTCACGAATGGCATGAGCGCGATCGCGTCCGCGAGCCAGAACAACTCTCCGATGTTCGTGCTCGGGGGCCGCGCTCCGGCGTTCCGCTGGGGTCAGGGATCGCTCCAGGAGATCGATCACGTGCCGTTCGTCCGCCCGCTGGTGAAGATGGCCGCGACCGCGGAGAGCACCGCCGAGATCCCCGCGCTCGTCGACGAGGCGATGCGGACCGCCGCGACACCGCGGTACGGGCCGACGTTCGTCGACTTCCCGCTGGACCAGGTGTTCATGGAGGCACCGGCGCCGGATGATCCACCGCGCCCACTGCCGCAGCCATGGGAGGGGCCCGCGGCCGACGGGCGCGCGCTTGATCGCGCCTCGGCCCTGCTCCGCGACGCCGAGCGGCCGGTGATCATGGCCGGCACCGGGCTCTACTGGGGCCGCGCCGAGAACGAGCTGCTCGCGCTGGCTGGGGAGCTGCGCGTGCCCGTGTTCCTCAACGGTCTCGCGCGCGGATGCGTGCCCGCCGATCATGAGCTCTTCTTGTCCCGCGCTCGCGGGGCGGGGCTGTCCGGCGCGGACGTCGCGATCGTCATCGGCGTGCCGCTTGACTTCCGCCTCGGATTCGGCGCCGCGTTCGCGCCCGACGCCGAGATCATCGTGATCGACCTCGCCGAGCCCGAGCGCGAGCATCCGCGCGCCGTCGCCGCCGAGCTCTACGGCGCGCTCCCGGCGACGCTGGCCGCCCTGCGCGCGGGGGCGAACGGGGCCGACCTCCGGAGCGAGCGGGACGCCTGGGTCGGCTCGCTGCGCTCGATCGAGACCGAGAAGCGGGACGCGGAGGCGGCCGAGCTGACCGATGACCGCACCCCGCTTCACCCGATGCGGATCTACGGCGAGCTCGCGCGGGTCCTCCCTCGTGACGCGATCGTGATTGGCGATGGCGGCGACTTCGTCTCCTACGCCGGCCGGTTGATCGACTCCTTCCAGCCCGGCTGCTGGCTTGACCCGGGGCCCTACGGGTGCCTCGGCTCCGGCCCCGGATACGCGCTCGCCGCCAAGCTCGCCCGGCCCGAGCAGCCGGTCGTGCTGCTCCTCGGCGACGGCGCCCTCGGCTTCTCCGGGATGGAGTTCGACACCCTCGCCCGTCACGGCGTCGCGGTGATGGGCGTCGTCGGCAACAACGGCATCTGGGCGCTTGAGAAGCACCCGATGGAGGCGCTCTACGGCTACTCCGTGGCCGCCGAGCTCCGGCCCGAGACCCGTTACGACACGGTCGCCGAAGCGCTCGGCGCCGACGGGATCCTCGTCCGCACCGCCGCCGAGCTCCGCCCGGCCCTCGAGCGTGGACTCGGCGCGACCCGCCCGACGCTGATCAACGTCCTCACGGACCCGTCGGTCGCCTACCCCCGCCGGTCGAACCTGGCCTAGCGCACCCCGGGCTCGCCCCCGTGCCCCCCGGGCCTCGCGCACGGCACGCCCCGCGCCCCCGGGGATCCGGTCGCCCCTCGCCCCTCGCCCCTCGCCCCTCGCCCGGCGAAAGAAATGCGCCAAACCCGACGCCTGAATCGGATCCAGGTGTATTCCTTGCGCTCACGCAAGGAATGCAACGCGATCCGCTCCAGGACCGGCTTTGGCGAGTTTCTGACGCACCGTCCATCCCCCGGCCCAAGGTTTGACCGAGGCGGGTCGCCGAGCGAGGCTGGGGGCGGGACCGCCTCCCGGGCAACTCGCGCGAGCCTGCGAGCGACGCTGCATGCCCGAGCCAGGCGCACGTTGCCCAGGAGGTGGCACGCCCCCAGACCCGCAACGTGCCGAAGACCCCCTTAACGAAAACCGCCCGCTGTTACGCGGGCGGCTTCCGATCCAGGTTTGGCCCAATCGGGACGGGCAGGGGTACGTGCCAGAAAGGGCCGGTTAGAGTGGCTCGGGCGGCGGGAGGCGCCGATGTCTGCGGCTTCGCCCGAACCTATGAAGGGATCAGAAGCGCTACGCGTTCCTTCACCCCGCAAGAATAATGCGGTGCGCCCAGGGTGACCGCAATCGTACATTCGTCCAGACAGGGCTTTAGCCACCCTGGACACTTTCGATCACTGCGTTGAGGCGACCGAGGCTAGCTTTTTCCTGGTAAATCGCACTTTCCAGGATAATCATCTCGTCCGGTCTTGTCGTCGTCGAGAGTCAGCGACACGCATACGCCTGGACGCGGACTGGACGCTGCCTGGTGGTCTAGGTCTGGTCCTGTCGACGCGCCGGTCAGAACAACCGGCCCGTCAACTTCCGGCGCCGACCGCAATTCCGGCCGCCAGGGAGGCGACACCGGACAGGGCGACGAGCCAGAGGTACCTGCGCGTGATGCTGAGAATCATCCTGGCCGGGGGTACCCACGAGACCGAGAATCGAATCCCCCGACGCCACACTGCACGGCGCCCCGCAGACGGCGCCTACGCCGGACGGACAAACCCGGCGAGCATCCGAGCTACCTCGTAGCGCCCGATCCCGGCCACGACCACAGGGTCCGTTCGGGTCAGCTCGAGCGCCGTCGCTTCGTCGTCGGCCTCCAACACGCCGAGACCCCAGGAGCCGGACTCCCCCGCCACCGGGCCGAAGACGACCATCTTGCCCGCGTCGATCTGGGCCTGCCAATGCGCCGCATGCCGGCCCATGATGGCGCGCTCTTCGTCGGTCATGTCCTCTGCGAACGTTGGGCGGGGCGGGATCAGTCGAAAGACGTAGTGCACCGTCACGGCTGCGCTCCGTCGGAGCCGGGGCTCTCGAGTAGCGCCTTGAGCCCGGCGAGCACGCCGGTCCAGCCGGGGCCGGAGACGCTCGCGGCGGTCTTCGGTGACTGCTCGAGCTGATCGTGCGTGACGGTCAGGTCCGTCTCGCGATCGGACCGGGGGGCGATCTCCCAGGTGACGCGGCTCGTCGGCTCCTGCGCCAATTCCGCGTCGTAACGCGAGTCCCAGCCATGGACGAGGCGGTGCGGGGGATCGAACTCGAGCACCGCGGCGTCGCCCCAGATTGAATCGTCGGTGCCTATCGAGAGGTACCGCTCCGGGGTCACGGTGATGCGCGCGCCGTGGAAGTACCGCGCCGTGAACGCCGGGGTGGTGATGGCCTCCCAGATCTGCTCCGGGGTGGCCTGAATCGTCACCCGGTACACCTGGACCGTCTCGGTGCGGGTTGGGGTCGTCATGCGGATCTCGCCTCCAGGTCGTGTTTGAGGTCGCTGAGTGCCGCGACGTGGTGCTCGGTGAACTTGTCGATCCAGCGGTCGTGGATCAGTCGAATCGGGACCGGGTTGAGGTGGTGGAGCTTCTCCCGGCCGTTGCGCCGGCTCACGATGAGCCCCGCGTCCTCGAGCACTCTGAGGTGCTTCATCACGCCGAAGCGTGTCATCGCCAGCTCCGACTCGAGCTCCGTGAGCGTTCGCCCGTCGCGCTCGAACAGTCGGTCGAGGAGGTGCCGGCGGGTTGGATCGGCGAGCGCCTTGAACACGGCATCACCATCGTCGGGTTCCATGCCGTCGATAATAGGTGACTAAATAGTCACATGTCAATCGGAAATCTGGCCACGCGACCGCTCAGCACCTCAACTGAGTTAGTGGAGAAGGACGGTCTCGCCTGGCTATGATCGAAGTAATGCGGGAGTTGTTCTCATTCCCCAACCCGGTCAACGAAAAGGCCGCGCGCGTCGTCGCGGGAGTTGTCTTTGCGACCGTCATCGTGATCCTGGCCACCGGGTGGTATTGGCTGCTGATTCCGCTCGCCTATGGGTTCTGGGCACGCGTCCTCACCGGACCGACGCTCAGCCCGCTCGGCTGGACGGCGCAGAACGTGATCGCCCCCCGCCTCGGACCGAAGCGGCCGACCCCAGGCCCGCCGAAACGGTTTGCCCAGGGGATGGGAGCGGTCATGTCGACCACGGCACTGGTCCTGGCGCTCGTCGTCGGAAGCCACACCGCGGCCGACGTCGTGCTCGTGCTGTTCCTCCTGGCCGCCGGCCTCGAGTCGATCGTTGGCCTGTGCCTCGGCTGCAAGATCTTCGGGTTGCTGATGCGCACCGGCGTCGTGCCGCAGTCGGTGTGCGAGGAGTGCGCCGACATCACGCTGCGCTGGGCGCGCTCAGCGTCCTAACACCACGACCCCCGCTCGTCACGTCGTTCGCGTCCGGGGAGGGCCGTGTGGGAAGATCGGCCCATGGAACACGAACACACCCAGCACATCGCCGCAGCGCCTGATCAGGTCTTCTCCGTCCTCGCCGATGTGAAGCGGCTGCCGGAGTTCGTGCCTCAGATGACCTCGGCCCAGGCCGGCGACGGCGACGGGGTCACCGTCGACGCGCGGTACGAGGGCCATACGCAGCACGGCGAAGGCTGGTTCCGGCACGATCTGGACAGCCGGCGGATCGAGTGGGGCTCGCGCTCCTCGGACTACCACGGGTGGATGCAGGTCGATGCGGACGGCGACGGCTCGCGGCTCACGCTGTTCCTCGCCACCGCCCACGGCGACGCCCCAGACACGGAAGTGATGGGCACGCTCGACGCGATCCGGCGCCTCGTCGAACGCACCGTGTAAGAGACGACGAAACGCCGGTCCCAGATCCTCGCGCTGAGACCGGCGCTCGCCTCCTCCCGGGGTCGACCGGCTACGACACCGTGTACTCGTACGGCAGTGCCACGAGCTCGCCGCCGAGGTCCAGCGTGCTCGAGAACACATCGACGTAGAGCGTCCCGCGCACCGTCCGTCCCGTCCGTCCGGACGGGGTGAGCGTGATCGTCAGCCGGCCCTGGCCACCCGGCGCGAGCGTCACCGGCGTGAACGCCGGAGCGTTCGGGTCGACCGTCTCCTCCCAGAGGTCACCCGTCGAGGAGCTCGCATCGAGGTCGAAGCCCCGCGTGTGCGCGACGAGCGCCGTCGACACCGTCCCCTTCGGCGCCGGGCCGGTGAACGGCCCGATCGGGTCCGGAGCGATCGACCACAGCCCCGGTGTCGCCACCCGTGATGCGTAGTGGGCGGCGGCGCTGTTGCCGGAGCTCACCGCGGCGAGATCCGGGTCACCCCAGCCGAAGTCGAACGTCACCGGCTCGCTCGCCTGGGCGAACGCGTCGAGGCTGTTCGTCTCGGTCGGGACGAGATACAGCGGCGGGAACGCGTTCGACGGGACCGGCAGAGCGATGTTCGCGTCCGGCGTGAGCGAGAGCAGCGAGAACGACTGCCGTCCGGCCGTCCGCGGGTCGAGGAACACGTTCTGGGTGCCGACGCCGGTGTTGCGCACCGTCACCGCGAATGTCGCCGGCTTGCCGGCCGGGAGTTGCGTCGAAGCGCTGCATCGGCAGCGTCGGCGCCTGCACGCCGGGGCGTGAAGCCGATCTGACCGCGGTACGGAGCCGACAGGACACTCCCGCCGTCCGGGTTCTGGACGTCGACACGACCGTCAACGGCCCGGACGCGGTGACGGCACGTATGTCTCCACGCCGCATCGGTGTGCCGACGCCGTTCGCGTCGGTTGGGCGTTCGTGTCGCCGGTGACCTCGTTCCGCGCTCGGATCGATCAGCGCGCCGACACCGGCGTGCCCAGATCGTTGGCGAGACCGGCGCCGACGCTCTGCTCCCGGCTGACCCGCCGGGCGTCGACGTCCGTGTGCTCGTACGGCCGGTGCCACGAGCTCGCCGCCGAGGTCCAGCGTGCTCGAGATCACGATCGACCCGTGAGCGTCCACCGCACCGCCGCGTGCCCGAGCGCCGGACTGTTCGCGCGGCCCTTATGCGGCCGGTGGCCGCGAACGGCCCGCTGCGGTGCGACTTACCGGCGACCGCGACCCCAGTAGCGATCAGACCCAGCATGAGCGCAGTGACCAGGCCGCCGAGCGTGCGGCGACGTAGCTTCCCCATCTCCTACCTCCGGCTCTGTTGCCGCCCGCCGGGCGGGCGGTGAATGTGGACGCCGCGGGAGTACCCGCGGTCGCCGGAAGCTATTCGGGGAAGTTCACAGCCCGAGCGCCGCGCCGCGCAGGATGTCGTGCTCGGACACCTCGACCTGTTCGACTCCGAACAGGTGCATCACCTCGGTGAGGATCACGGTTCCGGCGACGATCGTCGGCGCTCGCGCGGGATCGAGACCGTTGACATGGCGGCGCTGTTCGAGCGTCATCGAGGCCAGGCGATCCTTCAGCGCGTCGCGTTGCGCGGCGGTGAGCACATAGCCGTGGACCTTCGTCGGGTCATACGGGTCGAGGTCCTGAGCGATGGCGGCGAGTGAGGTGGCCGTGCCGGCGACGGCGATCGCGTGCTGGACGGCGCGACGTCGGTCCTCCGGGACCGCGGCGCCGAGAATCGCGTGCGCGTCCTCGGAGACGGCGGCGAGCTCGTCGGAGGTCGGCGGATCGGAGTCGATGTGTCGCTCGGTCTGGCGCACGACGCCGGCCTGAGTCGAGACGAAGAACTCGGCCGTCCGGCCCCGGCCGATGATGAGCTCGGTTGAGCCGCCCCCGATGTCGATCACGAGGGTCGGCGTGGCGGAGTCCGGGTCACGGTCGCTGGTCGCGCCCAGGAACGACAGCCGGGCCTCTTCCTCACCCTTGAGGACGTGCGGATCGAGTCCGTAACGGTCGCGCACCGTGGCGGCGAATTCCGCGCCGTTGGCGGCGTCGCGAGTCGCGCTCGTCAGCACCGCGATCGCCCGCTGGGCGCCGTGCTCATCGATCAGCTGCTTGTAGCGGTCGAGGGTCTCGTAGACCCGCTGCATCGCGTCCTCGCTGAGGCGCCCGTCCTTGTCGACGCCCGCGCCGAGCCGGGTCACGTGTGTGTGGCGCTCGAGCTCCTGCGTGATCCGGCCCTCCTCGACGTCGGCGATATACAGCCGCGTCGTGTTCGAGCCGATGTCGACGATCGCCGTGCGCATCAACGTGGGGCCAGCGAGTTGACCTGGTGGGGCATGTCGCGCCCGGCGAGCCCGGCGAGCAGGTTGTCGACCGCGAGGTTTGCCATTTCGTTGCCGGGCGGCGTTCGTCGCCGAGCCGATGTGGGGAACGACAATCAGGTTCGGGGCGCTGAGCAGCGGGTCGTCCGGAGGGAGTGGCTCGGGGTCGGTGACGTCGAGGGCGGCGCCGGCGATCACGCCGTCGACGAGCGCGTGACGGAGCGCGACCTGGTCGACAATCGGACCGCGGGCGGTGTTGATGAGGATCGCGCCCGGTCGCATCTGGGCGAGCGCGCGGTCGTCGATGAGGTGGTGGGTCTCAGGCGTGAGCGGGCAGTGGATCGACACGAAGTCTGACTCCGCGAGCAGCGTCCCGAGTGCGTCGGCGGCGTCCGCGCCTCGCGTATCAGCGTGGATCACGCGCATGTCGAAGCCCTGCGCCCGGTGTGCCACGGCCTGACCGATCCTCCCGAACCCGATGATCCCGAGCGTCGCTCCCTGCACGGAGGCGCCGAGGTAGCGCCCCGGTTCCCACGTGAGCCAGTCGCCGTCATAGACCGACGCCACCGCCTCCGGGATCTTGCGTGCAGCAGCGAGCAGCAGCGCGAACGCCAGGTCGGCGGTCGCGTCGGTGAGCACGTCTGGCGTGTTGCCGATCCGGATCCCGCGCGCCGTCGCGGCGTCGACGTCGACGTTGTCGTAGCCAACCGCGTAGTTGGAGATCGCCGTCAGGCGCGGGCAGGCGTCGATGAAGCCGGTGTCGAGCCGGTCGGTGAGCAGGCTGAGGACGCCCTCGGCATCGGCGCAGCGCTCGCGCAGCGTTCCGGCTGGCGGCGGCAGGCGCTCGGGCCAGATCTCGACATCGTGGGCCGCGGCCAGCCGGTCGAGGGCCGGGCCGGGAAGTTGACGAGCAACGAACACGCGGGACATGGGCGCCGGGCATTCTGTCTCATTCGCTCGGGTGGCGTGCCCAACTGAACATTCGTTCCCCGCAGGACACGAGATCGAGGAGGATATGGCCGTGACCGGGCGCCTCTCTGGCATCGGCATGGTCGGCATGGTCGGCATGGTCGTGGCCGTCGCGCTCGGCGCGACGTCGGTGTCGGCCGGGCAGTCGACGCCACCGGCGTGCTCGGCCGCGGTCATGGGCAAACCAGTGTTCTCGGCTGTCGACCTGGATGAGCTGCAGAGCAGTCGGCTCATTGCCACCCACACGCTCCGGGTGACGGCCGATCTCGGCGACACGCTCGCCAACGACGGCGTCAAGTTCTCGCTCCCGTCTGGCGCCACCGTGGTCCGTCCTCACGGCGACGTCAATGCCGGACAGGACGGTGTGATCTTCGTAGCTCACAGGACGGGACCGGTGGCGATCGCGGCGACCTGGACCCAGGACGACGGCACGGGCGCGACGTGCCGAGGCAGCTGGAGCCACGACGCTCCGAGTCGAGGCGGCGACGCGGATGCCCCGGTTACGCAATGTCCGCGCCGACGAGCATCTGCACCCGAACCTCAGATGGGATCTGCTGTGGCGGTTCGGCGTCGATCTCGGTCGACGCGTGGATCTCGATCCCGTCACGGTCATGGCGCGCGGCGTCAGCCAGCCTCGGCTCCCCGGCCCGCACGTGCGGTTCAGGAGCGTCACCGTCGCGCTTCGCCTCGGGGATCGGGGCCTGAGCCATACGGGGCAGCACCACATCAGCCTGCCGCGGTGGCTGGTCACGACCGCCGGCGATGAAAGCGCCTTCTACGTCGATGGTGACGAGCAGGGCATCCCCTCACCGCGGGACGTGCCGCTCGGCTACGAGGTCAAGGTGATCCAGTCAGGCAGGCTGATCGCCCACCTGCGACTCGCCGGGGTGTGCAACAGCACGATCTGCAACATGCGGACGATCAAGGTGCGGCTCTACTAGCGTCGCGATCGAGAAGCTCGCCGGCTTGCGTAGCTACGATGCAAGATAGTACTATGCGGCGTCAGAGATGTCTGCCGCTGAGCGTCACCGCAGCACCGAGCACCTCCCCGGATCGTTCGAAGGCGAGACCGTCTCCCGACGCCGCTTCATGGGCCTCACGACCAATGCCGCCGGCGTCATCGCCGCGGCCGCGTTCACCCTCCCGGCGCTCGGATTCGCCCTCGGCCCCGTGTTCGACAGCCAGCCGGACACCTGGCAGGACATCGGGCCGGTTTCCCGGTTCAGCGCCGGGGACTACACGCCGGTCGTGATCACGCTTGACCCGACGATCGGCGAGGCGGGCAAGTCGCTCGCCTACGTGCGTCTGCACAGCGATCGCACCGACGGGCCGCCGAAGGACAAATACGACCACATCGTCGCGATCTCGTCGCGCTGTGCCCACGTCGGCTGCCCGGTCCGGTTCGTGGCCTACGCGGGCTCGTTCGTCTGCCCCTGCCACGGCGGCGTCTACGACTTCCTCGGCCGCCGCACCGGCGGTCCTCCGCCGCGCCCGCTCGATCGCTTCTACACGCTGATCCAGAACGATCGCGTGCTGCTCGGACCGCGGTTCAGCGTCAACTCCGAGCTCCGGCGCTTCTCGCCCCGTGACCCCGGCCAGCCGCTCGACGGCATCGGCCAGTACCTCTACCCGGCCCGCGCCTCAACGCCGCCCGCGCCCCCCGGCGCGCAGCCCTGATCAGCGGCTGAGCGATCGCCGGCGTGAGGGAATGACCGAAACGCACGAGAGCGGGGCGTGCGTCGACCACAACGCACGTGAGCTCCGGCGATCCGGCGAGCTTTCGTGCGTTTCGGCGATCTAACGACCGGATCGCAAGAAAGCGCCGAGATCGCCCGCCGCTCACGTGCGTTTCGGTCGCTCGCCCGCCGCTCACGTGCGTTTCGGTCGTTCGCCCGCCGCTCACGTGCGAAACGGTCGACTGCAGCGCGCGCGTCTATAACCGACCGGCGCGCGGCCCTCCCGAAGCCCCACATCCCCGTCCTCTTCGTTGCCCACAACGCCCGTCGACCCGAGCGGACCCCGGACGCGCGCTCGGTTCGTATCGGTCAGGCCTGATCGGTGACGAGCGCGCGCTCTTCAGCGCCGGCCGTATCGGCCTCGGCGGGCTCGGCGGGGGCCTGGCCGCGCGCCGGGATCCGCGGCAGCCCGACGAACGCGATCACCGCGCCGATGAAGGCGAACGCGGCACGCGACGACGAACGCGACCTCGAAGCCGTCGCTCAGCGCCACACCGGTCGCGACATGACGATGCAGGTCGCTGTTCGTCGTCGACGTCGCGATCGTGGCGAGAATCGCCAGACCGAGCGCTCCGCCGAACAGCCGCGAGGTGTTGACGATGCCGGACGCCAGCCCCGCCTCGTGCCGGGCGACGCCGGAGACCGCCGCGAGCGTGACCGGTACGAACGCGAGCCCCATGCCGATGGCGACGATCAGCGACGGCGCGAGCACGTTGCCGGCGTAGCTTCCGCCGGCCGGCAGGTTCGTGAACCACAGAAGCCCGACCGAGAGGAGCAGCATCCCGGTGACGAGCAGCCTCTTGGCGCCGAAGCGCTGGACCATCCGCGAGGACAGCGTCGAGCACGTCGCCAGCAGGAACGTCATCGGCAGGAACGACAGCCCGGCCTCGATCGGTGAGAAGTGGAGCACCTGTTGGAGGTAGAGCGAGACGAAGAACCACATCGCGAACATCGCCGCGCCGAGCATCAGCACGACGAGGTTCGCGGCGCTCAACGTCCGCGACTTGAAGATCTGAAGCGGCATCAGCGGCGCCTTGGCAAAGCGGCCCTCGATCGCCACGAACACGAGCAAGAGGACGATCCCGCCCGCCATCAGGGCCAGGGTTGACGCCGAGCCCCACCCGGTCACCGACGTGCGGACGATGCCGAGCACGAGCAGTGAGAGGCCGGCCGTCGCCGTCACGGCACCAGGAAGATCGAAGCCGCGGACACGCTCCGGATTGCGGCCCTCGGCGATGTATCGCTGCGCCGCGATCGCCGCGATCACGCCGATCGGGACGTTGATGAACAGGATCCAGCGCCAGTTGAGCCACTCGGTCAGCATCCCGCCGAGCAGCACGCCCGCCGAGCCGCCGGCGGCGCCCATCGCGCCCCAGATCCCGATCGCGCGGTTACGCGCCGCGCCCTCCTCGAAGGTTGCGGTCAGGATCGACAGCGACGCGGGTGCGATCACCGCGCCACCAAGCCCCTGCACCGCGCGAGCGGCGATCAGCGTGCCCTGGCTCTGGGCGAAGCCGCCCGCCAGGGAGGCGAGTCCGAACAGGAGAAGTCCCGCGACGAACACGCGCCGGCGTCCGAGCAGGTCAGCCGCGCGGCCGCCGAGCAGCATGAAGCCGGCGAACGTCACGGTGTACGCGTTGACGACCCACTGCAGGTCCTGCTCGGAGAAGTGAAGGGCGGTCCGGATCGACGGCAGCGCGACGTTCACGACGGACACGTCGAGGATCACCATGAACTGCGCGAGGCACGAGAGCAGCAGCGTCGCGCGTAGATGTGGCCTTGCCTGGTGCCCGTTTTCGGACGACACGGGGTTTCCCTTCCGCTCGGATGGCTACGATCGGTAAAGAACACCGTAGCAAGGGTTCGATGACCTTCGTACAATCTGACCACATGGGTGCACTGATCTCCGAAGCCGCGTCAGGCGCGGCGCCAACGCCAGAAGCGGCCACCGCCGCCGAAGCGCTCGCCCATCCGTCCCGTGAGGAGATCCAGCTGCCCGCCGTCCTCCACGCGCTGTCCGATCCAATGCGGCTGAGGATCGTCGCCAAGCTGGCCCTCGGGGACGAGCGCACGTGCGGCAGCTTCGAGCTGCCCGTCGTCAAGTCGACGTGCACGCATCACTTCCGGGTGCTCCGGGAAGCGGGCGTCATCCGCCAGCGCCTTGAGGGCACGACGCGAATGAACTCGCTGCGCCGCGCCGACCTTGACACGCGGTTTCCGGGTCTCGTCGACGCGGTCCTCGCCGCGGCGGCCGTGCCCGCGGTGGCCGTGCCCGCGGTGGCCGTGCCCGCGGTGGTCGAGCCTCCGTCAGCCTGACGACATTTGTCACAAGGAACGCCCGTGTGTGTGCGCGACAGTGCACGCCATGGGAACGTGGACTGCTCAAACCCGCGTGGCGGGACTTCCGGACGAGGTCCTGGCGCTGCTCACCGAGCCGCAGGCGATCGCGCGCTGGGCGCCGATCAGCTTTGACGTCATCGAGTTCGACGGCGAACGACTGCGCTCCGGCGACCGGGTCCGTGTCCGGGGCGCACTCGCCGGCCGCTCACTCGAGTTTGCGGTTGATGTCTCCGAGGCCGAGGACGGGTACCTCGCGCTCGCCGCGACAGGCCCGATCCGGCTGGACGTCGAGTACGTCGCCATCGCCAACGAGGACGGCAGCGACGTCCGCGCCACGGTGGCGGTCACCGGCAAGGGGTTGATGGGGCGCCTGCTCGCGCAGGCAACCGACGCGCTGCTCGCCGCGGGCGCGCTGTCGAGTGCCGTCGGACGGATCGCTCGGGAACTCGAGCCGACGTTCGAGCCCGCGCTCGAGCCGGCGCTCGCGTGATTCGGCGCCGCCGGCTGCGCTCGTCGCGTTGAACACGTGACCGTGCCGGCGGCCGCAGCCGCCGGCACGATCACGCAATTGCCGCAGGTCGCGGGAGGAAAATCATCCGCGCTCGGACGGGAGCACGGGTGAGCCACTTCCGGACGATTGTCGGCACGTTCCCCATCCTCAGGAGGTCGGCAGCTGGCCGCAAAGGTTGACCGGCAACGTCAGCGTCTGGTCAACTACCGAACGTGCCGCCGCTGCTGCCCCAGCGCCGATGACCCCGACGCTCGAGTTCGAGCGCCGGCCGCTCGGTGCGACGCCGCTGACAATTCCGCGCGTCGCGCTCGGGTGCGGCAACTTCGGCGGCGTCGGCTCGGCGCCTGCGTTTTTCGGTCAGGGTCTGAACGAGGACGAGGCGTTCGCGCTCATGGACGCGGCGTGGGAGCTCGGCATCACCCACTTCGATACCGCCGATGCGTACGGCGGGGGCCGCAGCGAGACGATGATCGGGCACTGGATCGAGTCGCGTGGGGTGGTCCCGCAGTTGACGACCAAGACGTACAACCCGATGGCGGAGGGCGCCGACCGCGGTCTCGGCGCGCACCGGCTCGAGCGCCAGCTCCGCTCAAGCCTCGAGCGCCTCGGCGTCGAGCGCGTCGACCTGTACCTGGCTCACGAGTTCGATCCCGACGTCCCGCTGGACGAGACGCTCGGCGTCTTGGCCCAGGCGCGCCAGAAGCGGCGGATCGGCGCCTATGGGGTCAGCAACTTTGACGCCACCCAGCTCGTCGCCGCGCTCAAGACGGGTGCCCCGGCCGCGATCCAGAACAGCCACTCCCTGCTCGACCGCGCCGATGAGGCCGACGTCCTGCCGATCTGCGCCGCTCAGCGGGTGGCGTACTGCGCCTTCAGCCCGCTCGCCGGCGGCTGGCTCACCGGGAAGTACCGTCGTGGCCAGCCGTTCCCGGCGGGCTCGCGGATGACTCAGCGTCCCGAGCCCTACGAGCCGCTCGTCGCGGAGAAGACCTTCGACGGACTTGAGGCGCTGCAGGAGCGGGCGGACGCCCGCGGCATCAGTCTCGCCGGCCTCGCCCTCGCCTGGCTGCTCGCCGACGATCGCGTCACCCAGATCGTCCTTGGGCCGGGCCGGCCCGAGCACCTCACGCCGATCCGTGAAGCGCTCGAGAACCCAGTGTCGCTGGCCGAGCGGACCGAGTTGACGAAGGCCTTCCGCTGATGCGGGTGCTCGTCCTCAGCCACGGTGACGTCGTCCAGGCGCTGCCGCCCGGCGAGTGCGCCGAGGCGATGGCCGCGGTGCTCGCCGCACACGCGCGCGGCGAGACCTACATGCCGCTGCGCTCGGTGATGATGGCCCCCGGGCGCGGCGGGCTTCATGGGGCTGATGCCGGCGTGGCGCGGTGGCGCGACCCCGTGTTCAGCCTCAAGACGGTGTGCGTGATGCCCGGCAACCCGGCCCGCGGGCTCGACGCCCACCAGGGGATCGTGACCCTGTTCGACGGCGAGACCGGGCAGCCGACGGCGATCCTCGACGCCTCAGCGATCACCGAGATTCGGACCGCGGCCGTGACGCGCGGTCGCGACCGGCGTGCTTGCCCGCACCGACGCACGAGATCCTGGCGATTCTCGGCTCCGGCGTTCAGGCGCGGCTCGCACATCGAGGCGCTGACGCTCGTGCGTCCGTTCGAAGCAGATCCGCATCTACAGCCCGACCGCCGAACACGCGCGCGGCGCTCGCCGAGCGTCACGCCGGCGCGGCGGCCAGCGTCACCGCGGTCGCCGAGCGGGAGGAGGCGGTCCGCGGCGCCGACGTCGTCGTCATCGGCGACGAATTCGCGTCGCCCGGTGCTCGCAGCACGCCTGGCTCTCGCCGGGCGTCGCACGTCAACGCCGTCGGCGCGAGCTCGCCGCGCGACCTGGGAGATCGAAGTCGAGACGGTCGCCGCGAGCGCGCTGTTCCCGGACAGTCGCGAGTCGCTTCACAACGAGGCCGGCGAGTTTCAGCGCGCGATCGAGCAGGGCGCGATCGCCGGTGGGGACCACGTCCGCGCCGAGCTCGGCGAGGTGCTTGCGGGAACTGCCCCGGGGCGCCGGACGACGCCGAGCTGACGCTGTTCCGCTCCCTCGGCCTTGCGGTCGAGGATCTCGCCGCCGCCGAACACGCGGTCGCGTCGGCGCGGCGCCTCGGGGTCGGGACCGAGGTCGAGCTGTGATTCCGCTGGCTGAAATTGAGGCTGCGCGGGAACGGATCGACGGCGCGGCGGTCCGCACCCCGCTCGTCCGCCTGTACGCGGACGACGCGCCGGCCGAGATCTATCTGAAGCTTGAGCTGCTCCAGCCGATCGGCTCGTTCAAGATCCGTGGCGCGACCAACGCGATCCGCCTGGCACCGCCCGAGCGCGTGCGGCAGGGACTCGTCACGGCCAGCGCTGGGAACATGGCCCAGGGCGTCGCCTGGGCGGCGCGCGAGCTCGGCGTTCCGGCAACGATCGCCGTGCCCGAGCATGCGCCGGAGGCGAAGCTCGCGGCGATCGCCCGCCTCGGCGGCCGGGTGCTGAAGCTGCCCTACGACGACTGGTGGAACGTGATCGTCACGAGCCGGGTCGAGGGCGTCGACGGCCTGTTCGTACACCCGGTCCAGGACGAGGGCGTGATGGCCGGCAACGGGACGATCGGGCTCGAGGTCCTGGAGGATCTGCCGGATCCGGACGCGATCGTCATCCCGTATGGCGGCGGCGGCCTCACGGTGGGCATCGCGAGCGCGATCAAGGCACTCCGGCCCGAGACGAAGATCATCGTCGCCGAGCCGGCGACGGGCGCTGCGCTCCACGCCGCGCTCGAGGCCGGGACCCCGACCGAGGTCGACTACGAGCCATCGTTCGTCGACGGGTCCGGCAGCCGCCGCGTGCTCGACACGATGTGGCCACGGGTGCAGCCGCTCGTCGACGGCGCCGTACCCGTGCCGATCGCCGACGCCGCGGCGGCCGTGCGCTTGCTTGCCGAGCGCGCGCACGTGATTGCCGAGGGCGCCGGCGCGCTCGCCACCGCCGTGGCGCTGGCGGGTGAGGCGGGCGCCGGGAAGGTCGTGTGCATCGTCTCGGGCGGCAACATCAATCCGGCCACGGTGGCCGAGATCCTCAGAGGAGGTGGGGGATGACCGACATGAGCACCCCGGTGCTGCCCGGACGCGGGGCCAGCGACTACGAGCGCTATCTACGCACCGACGAGCTGCTTGAACTCCAGAAGACGGCTGAGGAACGCGTCCACCACGACGAGCTCCTGTTCCAGACTGTCCACCAGACCTCCGAGTTGTGGCTGAAGCTTGCGGGCACCGAGGTCGACGAGGCCGCGGCCGCGATCGAGCGCGGCGCGCCGGGCGCCGCGATCCGCCTGCTCCGCCGGGCGATCCTCGCGCTCCAGTACGTCACGACGGGCCTCGACATGCTCAACCAGATGGATCCGTGGGAGTACCAGCAGATCCGCGTCGTGCTCGGCCATGGCAGCGGCTTTGATTCCCCGGGGTTTCGCCGCGTGCCGCACGTCACCCAGCGGCTCTGGAAGGCCTTTGACGCCGCGCTCACGCGTGCCGCTCTCACGCTCACCGAGCTCTACCAGCACGGCCGGGAGCACGAGGACCTCTTCCAGCTCGCCGAGCTGCTCACGGAGTGGGACGAGCGGATCTGGGTGTGGCGCTTTCGCCACTACACGATCGTCGCGCGGGCGCTCGGCGAGGAGGCGATCGGAACCCAGGGCACCCCGGTGCAGGTGCTCGGCAAGCTGATCGCCCAGCGGCAGATGCCAAAGCTGTGGCAGACCCGCAGTCGGCTCGTCGAGCTGTTCGACGCCGAGCGCGCGGCGTCAGGCGACGGCTGACGCGATCGCGTCCCGGATCTCCGCGCCGACCTTCGGCACCGCCTCGTTGGCGCTGTCGAAGATGTTGACGAGCGTGAAGAACGCGTGGATCTGATCGTCGTAGTGGTGGTGGGTGACCGGCACGCCCTCGGCCGCGAGCCGCTCCGCGTACGCGACCCCCTGGTCGCACAGCGGGTCGTACTTCGCGGTGACGACGATCGCCGGCGGCAGACCCGCGAGCGACTGCGCCTTCAGCGGTGAGATCTCCGGGTTCTCGCGCAGCGCCGGGTCGGGCACGTAGTTGGCCTCGAACCACGTCATCTCGGCCTCGGTGAGGAACGTGTCGGGACCGCTGCCGTACGCCCGCATCGACGGCGAGTCATGCATCGTGAAGTCGGTCGCGGGATACACGAGCACCTGGAGCGCGAGTGCCGGACCACCGCGGTCCCGGGCACGCAGCGCGCACACCGCGGTCATGTTGCCGCCGGCGCTGTCGCCGCCGATCACGAGCGGCTCGTTCGGGTATTTGGAGGCCACCCAGCACAACGCGTCCCACGAATCCTCCAGCGGCGTTGGGAACGGATGCTCGGGCGCGAGCCGGTAGTCGATCGCGACGACGCGACAACCGGAGCTGTTGGCGAGGACCCGGCACATCGCATCGTGGCTATCGAGGTCGCAGATCGTCCATCCGCCGCCGTGGATGTAGAAGACCGTGGCCGCGATGTCGGTCGGCTCGTACAGCCGCGCGGCGATCGACGCGCCGGTGACCGGGATCGTGAAGTCCTCGACGATCGCCACCTCGGGCCCGGGTCCGACGATCTGGTTGAGCAGCGTTGCCTGCTCGCGGGCGGCCGGCGGGCTGAGCTCCGGCAGGGTCGGGAGGCCGGCCGCCTCCAATGTGTCGATCAGCTGCCGGGCCTGGGGGTGAAGCGGCACTGGAAACCTCCTGTGGCTGGCGGGACACTATCCGCGCGTCGCCTCGAGGGCGGCCACGAGTCGGTCGACCTCGTCGAGCGTGTTGTAGTGAATGAATCCGATGCGGACGGCCGCGTCGGTATACCCGAGCCGCTTGTAGAGCCCGAGCGAATACCACGAATCGTGGGCCCACACACCGATCTGCTCGGCCGCGAGGGCGGCGGCGACATCCGGCGCGGGAACGCCATCGACGTTGACGAGGAACGTCGGCACGCGGCCCTCCATGCTCGGGAGGCCGTAGATCGTCACCGCGTCGGAGATCGTCTCGACGAAGTGCTGGCCGAGCGCTCGCTCGTACGGCACGATCGCCTCAAAGCGGCCGATCGAGTCGAGGTAGTCGATCGCCGCGCTGAAGCCCGCCAGCAGCTCGTACGGCTGGGTTCCGGTCTCGAAGCGGCGCCCCAAGGGGGTCGTCGGCGCCGGCCGCGCCTTATATGGCCGCCAGCGTTCGATCACCGACGCGCGGCCGTAGGCGATCCCCATGTGCGGTCCGCAGAACTTGTACGGCGAGCAGATGAGCACGTCGGCATCGACCGCGCGCACGTCGATCGGCTCGTGCGCGGCGTAGTGGACCGCATCGATCCACGCGAGCGCGCCGACCGAATGCGCGAGCTCGCACACCCGCCGGGCGTCGACGATCGTGCCGACCGCATTCGACGCCCAGGCGAACGCGACGACGCGCGTGCGCTCACTCAGCTTCGACCGCAGATCGTCGTAGTCGAACGTTGTGTCGTCCCGGAGCTCGACCTGCTTGACGACGAGTTCGCGGTCGTGCGCGAGCTCGAGCCACGGCGCCACGCCGCCGTCATGGTCCAGCGAGGAGACGATGATCTCGTCGCCCGGGGCGAACTCGCGTCCCGCCGTCCGTGACAGCGTGAAATCGAGCGAGGTCATGTTCGGGCCGAAGATGATCTCCTCGGTGTCGCAGCCGAGGAACCGGGCCGCACGGGCTTCGGCGCCCTCGAGAATCTCCTTGACCCGCAGCGAGGTCGCGTAGCCCGCACCGAGGTTGGCGCTCGCCTCGCGCAACGCCCGTGCGATCGCGTCGCCGACCTCGTCGGGGACCTGGGAGCCGCCGGGGGCGTCGAGGAACGCAAAGCCGTCCTGGAGCGAGCTGAACCGGCGACGGACTGCGTCGATGTCGAAAAGCGTGTTGAGCACGTCCGCCATGGTGGGCTAACCCAATCACAAGGGCGCCTCGCTTGCGCGCTCGATGCCCTGGGTGATTTGATCACGATACAAAGCGACGGTCGCACGAGGGTGGAGAGAGGAGACGGTGTGAGCTTCAGGATCGTTCGACGCTCCGAGGCGAGATGGCAGGGCACCGACGCCGACGGCGGTGGCAGCATCGCGCTCGGCAGTGGCGCGTTCACGGGTCCCTACTCGCTGAAGGCGCGCGTCGAGGAGGGGCAGCGCACGACGAATCCGGAGGAGCTGCTCGGTGCCGCGGAGGCGGGTTGCTACACGATGTCGCTCGCGAATCTGCTCTCGAGCGAGGGCCATCCGCCGGACGACCTGACGACGACGGCGAGCGTCCGCCTCGAGCAGGTCGGCGACGGACGCTTTGCGATCACGGCGATCGAGCTGCAGACGGTCGGGCAGGTGCCGGGCGTCGATGCGCAGACGTTCGCCGAGCTCGCCGAACGCGCGAAGGCGACGTGCCCGGTCTCCCGGGCGCTGTCCGGAACCGAGATCTCGGTCACGGCGACGCTTGCAGGTGGTTGACCCATCCGAAGCGAATGTGGGAGGGTCGAACGCCTCCATGCCTGATCCGACCCTGATCGACACCGGGACCGTGCCGCTTGAGCAGACCGTGCTCGACCTCGCGCCGGCCGAACGGAGCACCCGCGCCACGGCAGACGCCGAGGAGGTTCTGTTCGTGCTCTCGGGGGCCGGATCGCTCAGCCGAGGCGATCGAGAGGAGCCCCACGATCTCGAGTCCGAATCGGGTGTCTTTCTGCCGCCAGGCACCGACTATGAGCTGGCCAACACGGACGACGCGGCGCTGCGGATCGTCTCCGTCCGCCTGCCCGATCCGGTCGCCGCGCCGGCCGGTACGCCGCGGTCGATCAACGTCCGTCACCTCGCAGAGCAGGAGGCGCAGGCGGCGACGACAGACCGCGAGTTCCGGATCGTCGCCGACCCCGACCACGGCGGCCTCCAGTCGGCGACGCACTTCGTCGGCTACATCCCGACGAGCAAGGCGCCATTTCACTTTCACACCTACGACGAGGTCATCTACGTGCTCGATGGCGAGGGCACGTTCCATGCCGGCGAGACGCACGAGCCGCTTCGCCCAGGTTCGCGCATCACGCTGCCGGCGCGGACCGTGCACTGCCTTGAGAACACCGGCAGCGAGGTGATGCGGGTCGTCGCCGTGTTTCGCCCGGCCGGTTCGCCGGCGGCGGCGTATTACCCGGACGGGACTCCGGCCTACGCCGGGACGCCGCCGCTCACCGTCTCATGACAACAGAAGGTCCCCGAGGAGGAGGTCACAGGTAGTGAAGCCACGCACGATCATCGCGGTGCTCGCCGCCGGCGCGTTTGTCGCCGGTTGCGGGAGCAGCTCGAGCAGCAGTTCGAGCAGCTCGTCGAGCGCCTCGAGCGGCGGCGGGAGCGCAAGCAAGACTTGCGTCGCGTCGACCGGGTTCGAGGGTCCGATCACCGGTCCGGTCGCCCAGCTCGGCGCCGAGCAGCAGCACTTCGCCCAGCTCGCGCTGTCGCAGGACAACGCCGCGAACCACACGAACATCACGCTCGTCCCGCTGGATACCCAGCTCCAGCCCGCTCAGGCGACGACCGCGACCCAGCAGGCGATCTCGAACTCCAAGATCGTGGCGATCGTCGGCCCCGCCGGCAGCCAGGAGGTCGAGGCGGTCGGTCCGCTCATGGGCCGCGCCGGCCTTGCGTTCATCACCGGCTCGGCGACGAACGCGACGCTCACGAGCGGGAAGTACCCGACGTTCTTCCGCGTCGTTGGCGGCGACACCGATCAGGGCAACTCGGATGCGCAGTACATCATCACGAAGCTCAAGCCGAAGAAGGTCTTGCTCGTCGATGACCAGGAGTCCTACTCGACCGGTCTCGCCGGCGTCATCATTCCGGCGCTGACGAAAGCCGGGATCAAGGTCGACCACGAGTCGGTCAGCCAGAAGGTCACCGACTTCTCGTCGCTGATCTCCAAGGTCGACGCGCAGACGACCGTGGTCGTGCTGCCGTGGCAGGTCGCGGCGAACGCGCAGCAGCTCGGCAAGAACCTCGCCGAGCAGAAGAAGAACGCCGTGATCTTCGGCACCGACGGTCTCTACTCGCCGGGACAGTTCACGATCGGGGGCTCGTACGTGTCCTCGTTTGGGCCGGACATCAACGCGATCGCGGCCGACAAGGCGATCGCCGCTGAGGCGAAGGCGAAATACGGGACGTTCGGCACGTTCGGACCGCCCGTGTACGCCGCTCAGCACGTCGTCGACGACGCGATCGCGACCGTGTGCAAGAACGGTCAGACGCCGAGTCGCGCCAACGTGCTGGCCGCGATCAAGGCGACGAACGAGCCGACGTCGATCCTGGGGCAGCCGATCAGCTTCTCCTCGACCGGCGCGCTCAACAACGCGAAGTTCTTTATCAACAAGATCGACGCGAAGGGCAAGTACGTCCTGGTCCAGTGACCGGCTGACTGCGGCCTGAGGCCCGCGCCGCCGCTCCACTCCAGTGGAGCGGCGGCCGGGCCGGTGCCGCACAATCCATCCGTCCACCATGCACGCGTTTTGGCAGCAGCTCGTCGCCGGTCTCACCACCGGCAGCCTGTACGCGCTGATCGCGCTCGGCTACACGATGGTGTACGGAATCCTGAAGCTGCTCAACTTCGCCCACGGCGACCTGTACATGGTCGGCGCGTTCGTCGGCTACTTCGTGGTCCAGTGGTTCGGCGGCTCGAAGCATCTCAGCATCCCGGTGCCGCTCCTCTTGGTGATCATGTTCGTGCTCGCCGGGGTGGGCGTCGGGTTCCTCGGCGTGGCGATCGAGCGGTTCGCCTACCGGCCGCTCCGGAACGCGCCCCGGATCGCGCCGCTGATCACGGCGCTCGGGATCTCGTTCTTCCTGGAGAACGCGGTCCTGCTCCTGTTCGGATCCCAGACGCGGATCTACAACACGTCGGATTTCATCTCGCTCTCGACCGGGATCCATATCGGGTCGTTCGATATCAGCCTCGTCCGCATCATGGTCATCGGGCTGAGCCTGATCATGATGTTCGGCCTGAACCGCCTCATCCATCTGACAACGCTCGGCAAGTCGATGCGGGCCGTCGCATCCGACCGCGAGGCGGCCGAGATGCTCGGGATCAACGTCGATCGGACGATCGCGTACACGTTCTTCATCGGCTCGGCGATGGCCGGCATCGCCGGCGTCATGGGCGGGCTCGTCTTCAACCAGGTCTACAACCAGATCGGCTTCATCGCCGGCCTGAAGGCGTTCACCGCGGCCGTCGTCGGCGGAATCGGCTCGATCCCGGGCGCGATGCTCGGCGGCATGCTCATCGGGCTCGCCGAATCGTTCTTCACCGCCGACGTCAATTCGACGTATACGAACCTGATGGTGTTCGGGATCCTCTTCATCGTCCTGCTCGTGCGCCCGAGCGGCCTGCTCGGCAAGCCCCAGCTCCAGAAGGTATGACGCCGCCGCCCTCGCCGGAGATCGACCAGCCGACGAGCGCGCAAGTTGGGGTCGATGAGTGGGTCGCCCGCAGCGGCCACCGCCGCGAGTACGCGCCCGGCTGGCGCGGCGACGCGGAGCGGCTGTTCGAGCGGGTCGGGTGGTGGCAGCGGCTCGCGATCGCCGCGGTCTTCGGTGTGCTCGTCCCCTTCCTGACGGTCAACGACTTCCAGCTCCAGGTCGGGATCAACGCGCTGCTCCTCGCGCTCCTCGCGCTCGGGCTCAACGTCGCCGTCGGCTGGGCCGGCCTGCTCGATCTCGGCTACATCGCCTTCTACGGCTTCGGCGCCTACGGGTTCGCGCTGCTCTCCTCCAACCAGCTCAATTCCCCGACGGGGATTCATCTCGACGCGCTCGTGTCGGTACCGATCGTGATGGTCGCGGCGGCGGTGCTCGGGCTCGTCGTCGGGCTGCCGTCGCGTCGATTGATCGGTGACTACCTCGCGATCATCACGCTGTTCTTCGGCGAGGCGTTCGTCGAGTTCACGAACAACGTCGCCCCGAGCAAGCTCGGCGGCCCGAACGGGATCACCGGGATCGATCCGTACAAGCTCCCGATCGTCGGGCAGCTGACGACGAACAAGCAGTACTTCTACCTGCTGCTCGCGCTGCTCGTCATCTCGATCGCGGTGCTCCACCTGCTCGACACCTCGCGCACGGGCCGGGCGTGGCGCGCCGTCCGGGAGGACCCGCTCGCCGCGGGCATGATGACGATCCCCGTCAACCGGGTGAAGCTGATGGCGTTCAGCTTCGGCGCGGTCGTCGCGGCGCTCGCCGGAACCGTGTTCGCCGCGCAGCAGATCAGCGTGTTTCCAACGGATTTCGACACGCCGTTCCTGATCTTCATCTACGCCGCGCTCATCCTCGGCGGCGCCGGCAGCATCGGCGGCGCCGTGCTCGGCGGGCTGGTCGTGTCGATCATGCTCGACGGCTTCCTGCGCAGCCCGACTGAGTCCGGCTACCTGTTCTACGGGATCATCCTGTTGACGCTCGTCGTCAAGGTGCGGCCGTGGCGAAAGCTCGCTGGGATCGTGGTCGCGACGGTGGCGTTCGGGTTCGCGATGCACGCGATCGTCAAGGCGATCTCCGCGAGTGCGGTTGCGGGAGGCCCCCAGTCAAACGGCTGGATCGCCGACGCGGTCCGGGACTGGGTCGTCGTCCCGTCGAACCCCAAGACCGCCGGCAACATCGGCTTCGTCGTGCTCATCTGTCTGCTGATCGCCATCGTCCAGTTGCACGGTCGCTGGCGGACGATCCTCATTCCTCCGACGATCTGGCTTGCCGCCTGCGTGTGGGAGGGACGGCTCGTCGTGGAGACCGCGATCACGCGGCAGATCCTGATCGGCGCGATCCTGATCGTGATGATGAACGCGCGACCGCAGGGACTGCTCGGGTCCCGGCGCGTCGAGGTCATGTGATGGCTGACGACGCCACCAGCCGGCCGCTGCTCGACGTCGATTCCGTGTCACTCTCGTTCGGTGGCCTGAAGGCGCTGACCGAGCTCGAGGTCCACCTCGCCGACCGCGAGGTCGTGAGCATCATCGGCCCCAACGGCGCGGGCAAGTCGACGGTGTTCAACGTCATCACCGGCGTCTACGAGCCAAGCGGCGGCGATATTCGCCTCGCCGGTCAGTCGCTCGTCGGTAAGTCACCGCACCGGATCACGCAGACGGGGATCGCCCGCACGTTCCAGAGCCTGCGGCTGTTCCTCAACATGTCGGTGATCGAGAACGTGATGTCCGCGACCTACGGCCATACGAAGGCGATGCCCTGGGAGTCGATCCTCAGGCTGCCGCGAGCCCGCCGCGAGGAGCGCGAGGTCCGCGAGCTCGCCGAGCAGGTCCTGTCGTTCTTCGGTCAGCGCCTCGCCGGCTACCGGTGGGACCAGCCGGCCTACTCGCTCTCCTACGCGAATCGGCGCCGCCTCGAGATCGCCCGGGCCCTCGCGACGCGGCCGAAGGTGCTGCTGCTCGACGAGCCGGCCGCCGGGATGAATCCGAAGGAGACGGGCGAGGTGACCGAGGTGATCTCACGCCTGCGGGAAGAGCTCGGGATCGCGATCCTCGTGATCGAGCACGACATGCACGTCGTCGCCAACTGCTCTGACCGGGTGATCGCGCTTGACCACGGCGTGAAGATCGCCGAGGGGAGCTTCGACGCGGTGGCAAATCACCCGGCGGTCGTCGAGGCGTACCTGGGGCGCGATCCGGAGGCGCTGGCGGAGGCATGAGCGTGAACGGCTCCCTGCTGCACCTCGAGGACGTGACCACGTACTACGCGCAGATGCGGATCCTGGAGGGGATCTCGCTTCGCGTCGGGGCCGGCGAACTCGTCTGTCTGCTCGGCGGCAACGCCAGCGGCAAGTCGACGACGCTCAAGACGATCCTCGGCATCGTCCAGCCGCGCTCGGGGCGGGTGCTGCTTGACGGCGACGACGTCAGCCGCTGGCCGGTCGCGCGGCGGATCGCGCACGGGATCGCGATCGTCCCCGAGAACCGTCGCCTGTTTGGCGACATGACCGTCCGGGAGAATCTCGAGCTCGGGGCGGTGCTCCGCCAGGGGGAGACGCTCCACGACGACTTCGATCGCGTCCACACGCTGTTCCCGCGTCTGCTCGAGCGCGAGGAACAGCTCGCCGGGACGCTGTCGGGCGGCGAGCAGCAGATGGTCGCGATGGGACGGGCGCTCATGTCCCGGCCGCGCCTGCTCCTCATGGATGAGCCATCGATGGGGCTCTCACCGGCGCTCGTCCAGCAGAACTTCCGCATCATCAAGGAGGTCCACGAGTCCGGCGTCGCCGTGCTCATGGTCGAGCAGAACGCGACGATGGCGCTGTCGATCGCCGACCGGGGTTACGTGCTCTCGACCGGCGAGATCGTGCTCGAGGGACCCGCGTCCGAACTGCTCGCCAGCGAGGACCTCAAGCGGGCGTACCTCGGCCGCTGAGCCGGGTCAGCGGCTGGCGCGGCATCGACGTCGCATACTTCCAGGCCGTGCGCGTCGCGCTGATCTCTCGTGTTGACATGGCGGTCGCCGGAATCGGCGCGATGCTCCGCGCCCTCGGTCATGACGTGGTCGGCGTCGTCACAAGCCCTCTGGAGGGCGACCGCTACGGCGCTGAGTCGCTCGGAGCGATCGCGCTCGAGGCCGCGACCGGGCTCGATGTCCTGGTCGCCGGTCACCCCTCGCGGATCGCGCCACTGCTCGCGGTGCTCGACGCCGACGTGGCGGTCAGCGCTGCCTTCCCGCTCCGGATCCCGGTCGACGCGCTCGAGGTACCGCGACTGGGCATCATCAACACGCACCCGGCGCTTCTGCCCCGCTACCGCGGCCCGAACCCGATGGCGTGGGCCGTGCGCAACGGCGATCCGGAACTTGGCTACACGGTCCACCGCATGGACGCCGACTTCGACACCGGTGCGATCCTTGCTCAGGGCACGATGCCGCTCGCGGATATCGAGCGGCCCGAAGAGCTCTTCGGAGCCATGATCGAACTCGTTGGCCGGCTGCTGCCCGAGGCGCTCGCCCGCGTCGCGGCCGGTGACGCCGGGGACCCGCAGCCCGCCGATGGCGCGAGCTACGCCGGGTTCTTCGAGGCCTCCTACGCCGAGATCGACTGGTCGCACACCGCCGACGAGGTCCGTCGCCAAATCCTGGCCTGGCGCGTGGCGGCGATCCGG
Organism: uncultured Solirubrobacterales bacterium; assembly: GCA_963779695.1. Lineage (GTDB taxonomy): Bacteria > Actinomycetota > Thermoleophilia > Solirubrobacterales > Solirubrobacteraceae > Palsa-465. The sequence continues at coordinate 50,141 of CAVZZH010000042.1, read as the reverse complement.
CCGGGGAATCACGGCGCGCTGACGACGATCGCCGGCACCCGTGTACGGGTGCTGCAAGCGCGGCTCGACGACACGCAGGGTGGCGTCCCGATGCAATGCGCCGACGCGCCGATCTGGATCGTCGAAACCGAGCCGGCGAGCTAGTAGACGCGGCCGCGTGTACTAGCGGTTGTGGTTGACGACCTCGACGTTGTGCCCGTCGGGGTCCAGGACGAACGCGCCGTAGTAGCCCGGGTGGTAGACGGCGCGCTCGCCGGGACCGCCGTGGTCCTCGTAGCCCGCGGCGATCGCGGCGGCGTGGAATGCCCGCACGGTCGCGTCGTCGGGCGCCGGGAACGCGAGGTGGACGTGCTCGGTGAGCGGCCGCCCGTCGTCGATCAGCGAGAGGCTGAAGTTCTCGCCGACCATCTGGACGTGGTCCGGCTTGTCCACGCCGATCCGCAGCCCGGCGTGCGGGGCGATCGTCATGTAGAAGCGCTTGGACGCGGCGGGGTCGCGGACGCGGATCCAGAGGTGGTCGATCCAGGCGTCGCGCACGGGGTCCTCGCGTTCCGTGTGCACCGCCCCCGCGCTGTTGCCGTCCGGGTCGAGCAGGAAGCCGCCGTAGTAGTCCGGGCCGTACACCGGGTCCGGGCCCGGCGCGCCGTCGTCGCGGTAGCCCGCGTCGATCCCCGCCTGCCAGAAGGCGTCCACGGCCTCGCGGGACGGCGCGCGGAAGCCGACGTGCAGGCCGCGCGTCACGGGGTGCTCGCGGTCCGTCACCCCGATCCACCAGTCGTCCCACCCGACGATCTCGGCGTCCGCATAACTCGGCTCGGCGCCGAGCACGGAGAGGACCGTGCGGTAGAAGCGCTCGGACGCGGCGAGGTCCGCGTTGTGGATTCCGACATGATCGAACACCGCGGCCGAGGTTACCGTTGCGGGCATGCTCGACCCAGCAGCCGCCGGTACGCGTCCGGGTCACGCGACCGCCTTATCAACTCGCAATCGCAGGTTCGCGACCTGACCGGATGCCGACACGTCGAGCGTCGTGAGCGAAGCACGAAGCGTCGAGGCATCGAACAACCGCACCCCGTCCTCCCGATGAGCTCCGGCACGACGTGCATGAGGATCTCATCGACGAGCCCCGCCTCGAGGCACTGATTAACAACGTTTGCCCCGTCGACACGTTTGCCCCGAGCAGGAGCACGTCGCGGCCGCCCGCAGCCGTCAGCGCGGTCGTCACCGCGTCCCGGACATCACCGGAAAGGAAGCGGAAGATCGGGTCGGTCTCGTCGGTCGGCGGCACGTGAGTCAGGATCAAATGCGGACCCCTCCAGCGTCCGTCGAACAGCCCGCGCGCCTCGGGTCGCTGCACTCGCCGGCCGACCTCGTAGACCCGCCGCCCGGCCAGCACCGCCCCAGTCCTCCCGATGACCTCGTCCACGACCTTGCCGGGCATGTCGTCAACGTGCCGAAAGACCCAGCTCATGTCGTCGTTTGGGCCCGCGATGAACCCGTCGAGTGACGTCATCGTATGGACGAAGACGTTGCCCATCACCACCGCGCCGCCCGCCGCAGCGCGAGTCCACCTGAGGACCTCGTCCACGACCTCGCCGGGCATGTCGTCAACGTGTCGAACACCCGCTCTGTCGTCGTTTGCTGCGATCAGCCCGTCAGTGATGTCTCTATGCATCTTCCGCAATAGCTATCGACAATAGGACCAGGACCGGTCGCCAAACTCATCGACCCAGCAGCCTGGCTAGGAATTGGCCGCGTCGCGGCGAGAGCCGCTACTGGGCCTGGATCCACTCGAGAATCGCGCGCGAAGGGGTGATCACGTTCCCGTCAGGGAGCTTCAGCGCCGGCAGCTTCGTCTCGCCGGTCGCCGCCTTGAGGTCATCGCGCGAGCCCTTGCGCAGGAACGGAATCGGACTTCCGTGCGCCGCGACGACCTTCTCGTAGGCGATGCCCTTGGCGCGGAGCGCTTCCTGGACACGGCGGCACGGATGAATTCGGGGGCCGCCGTTGTCACCGTGGCAGACATACAGGATCGGGCGGGCCGTTGGATCGGTAGCCATGGCGGAGACACTAGCCACCGCGGTTAGGATCGAAACCGATGATCGAACGTCGAGGTGCGGCGATGGGGCGGGACCGCGCGCTCGCGCTCGACGCGGAGGACCCGCTGGCGTCGTTCCGCGAGCGGTTCGAGATCGCCGATCCGGCGCTCGTCTACCTCGATGGCAACTCGCTCGGGCGTTTGCCGCATGCCGCGCGTGAGCGACTGACCACCGTCGTCGAACAGTGGGGGGAGCGGGTCGTCGAGGGCTGGGAGGAGGGCTGGCTCGAGTTGCCGATCGAGGTCGGTGACCGGCTCGGCGACGCCGCACTCGGCGCTGGCGCTGGGCAGGTCGCGGTCGCCGACTCGACGACGGTGTGCTTCTACAAGCTCGTCGCCGCGGCGCTCGACGCGCGGCCTCACCGGACCGAGATCGTCACGGACGTCGACAACTTCCCGACCGACCGGTACGTGCTCGAGGGCCTCGCCGCCGCCCGCGGCCTCACGATCCGCTGGCTCGAGTTCGACCGCGCCGGCGGCCCCACAGCGGACCGTGTCGCCGACGCGATCACCGAGCGCACCGCGCTCGTCACGTTCTCGCACGTCTCTTACCGGTCCGCGCACATCGCCGAGGCGACCGCGATCAACGCACTCGCTCATGACGCTGGCGCGCTCACGCTGTGGGACCTCAGCCACAGCGTCGGCTCGGTCCCGCTCGCGCTCGACGTGGACGGCACCGACCTCGCCGTCGGCTGCACGTACAAGTATCTGAACGGCGGCCCTGGTGCCCCGGCATTCATCTACGTGCGCCGGGAGCTGCAACCCGCGCTCCGCCAGCCGATCTGGGGATGGCTGGGGCGGAGTGATCCGTTCGCGATGGCGGCCGGCTATGAGCCGGCGGCAGGGATCCGTTCGTTCCTGTCGGGGACGCCGCCGGTGATTGCGTTGGGCGCCGTCGACGCGGGGGTCGAGGTCGTCGCCGAGGCGGGGATCGACGCGATCAGGACGAAGGGGATCGCGCTCACCGAATACGCGATCGAACTCGCGGACGCGCGTCTGGCGAGGCTGGGGGTGAGCGTCGCGTCGCCGCGGGAGCCCGAGCGCCGTGGCAGCCATGTCGCACTCGCGCATCCCCGGGCGGCGGACCTCACCGCCGGGCTGATCGAGCGCCGCGTGGTCCCGGACTTCCGCCGGCCGGATGTCATCCGGTTCGGCCTCAGTCCGCTGACCACGCGGTTCGCCGACGTTCACGACGGGGTCGACGCGCTCGTTCAGCTGCTCGCCGCCTGAGCCGGTGCCGGTGCCGCGCCGGTGGCCCCTGCCGTCGCGGCACGCCGGCTCGGGAGTCCGACCGCGGCGAGGACCCCGATCAGGGACAGGATCGCCGACAGGCTGATCGCCGCGACGAAGCCGTCGCTGAAGGCGCCGGGTGAGGCGTAGTTGCCCGCTCCGGTGAACGCCGCGACGACGATCGCCAGGCCGAACGAGCCACCGAGCTGGCGCATCGTGCTCATCGTCCCGGAGGCGGTCCCGATCTCGTCGGGCCCGACCGCGCGGAAGATGGCGTTCTGCGCCGCCGGCAGAGCGAGCGATACGCCGGCCCCGGCGGCGAGCATCGGGGCGACGAACGTCCCGTACGACATGTGCGGCCCCGCCGTGAGCGCGATCACGCCAAACCCGATGCCCTGCAGCAGCAACCCTGCCGTCAGCAACGGTCGCTCCCCGATTCGGTCGACGAGCGCGCCGGAGAGCGGCGTGACGAAGAACACCGTGCCGGTCCACGGGAGCAACCGGACGCCGGCATCAAGGGGCGACGCGCCGAGCACGCTCTGCTGGAACTGCGCCATGAAGAACACGGCGCTGAACAGCGAGCCGAACATGAGGAACATCGCTGCGTTCCCGAACGCGAACGACCGGTTGGCGAACAGGCGCATCGGCAGCATCGGCTGCGCCGTCCGCAGCTCCCACACCACGAACCCGATCGCGAGGACGACGCCGCCACCGAGGGTGCCGAGCACTTCGGCGCTGCCCCAGCCTGCCGTGTTCCCGCGCACCAGACCCCACACGAGCCCGAACGCGGCGACCGTGACGAGCGCCAGTCCGGGGATATCCATCTTCACGCGCGGGCCGAAGGATTCGTCGATCCGTCGCAGCACGAGCGGAATCGCGGCCAGGCCGATCGGGACGTTGAGCCAGAAGATCCACTGCCACGCGAGTCCCTGCGTGACCGCGCCGCCGAGTACCGGTCCGGCGAGGACGGCGACTCCGGTGATCCCGCCGAAGATCCCGAGGGCAGTGCCGCGTCGTTCCGGCGGGAACGCCGCGGAGAGGAGCGACAGGCTCATCGGGGCGACGATCGCCGCGCCGACGCCCTGCACGGTCCGTGCCGCGATCAGCCAGCCGACGGTCGGTGAGAGCGCGCAGCCGATCGACGCGAGCACGAACAACGCCATCCCGGCGGCATACATCGTCCGCCGGCCGATGCGGTCGCCAATCACCGACGCCGTCATCAGCAGTACGGCAAAGCTGAGCCCGTAGGCGTTGACGGTCCATTCGAGCTGTTCGATCGATGCGTGGAGATGGACCCGCATCGAGCTGAGCGCGGTCGAAACGACCGTCACGTCGAGCGCGACCATCAACGACGAGATCGAGGTCAGCGCGAGAACCCACTTCTGTTTGTTGGTCATCGAGCCTCCAATTGGTTCAGGTGCTCGATGAGACACGGCCCTGCGGTACAACTGACCGATGAATTTCGCTGCGGCACGGTGTCGCAACGGGTGATGACTGAAGCCACCCTCACCCGTGCCCGCGCCGGCGACCAGGCCGCGTTCGAGGAGCTCACCGCGCCCTATCGCCGCGAGCTCCAACTGCATTGCTACCGGATCCTCGGCTCGCTGCAAGATGCCGAGGACCTGCTCCAGGAGACCTTGCTCGCCGCCTGGCGGGGGCTCGGCGGATTCGAGGAGCGGGCATCGCTGCGGGCCTGGCTGTACCGGATCGCCACCAACCGCTGTCTCAATGCCCGTCGCGACAGCGCCCGGCGCCCTACGGAGGTTCCGATGGAGTTCCCGGACATGCCGAAGCCGACCCGGATGGCGGAGCCCCTGTGGCTCGAGCCGTACCCCGATGCGCTGCTCGATGGAGTGCCCGACGTCGCCCCGGGGCCCGATGCGTCGTACGAGCTCAAGGAATCGATCGCGCTCGCGTTCGTGGCCGGGCTCCAGCACCTGCCTCCGAGCCAGCGGGCCGTCATCGTTCTGCGCGAGGTCCTCGGCTTCCAGGCCGCCGAGGTCGCGGAGATGCTCGACACCTCGCCGGCCTCGGTCAACAGCACGCTCCAGCGAGCTCGGGCGGCGCTTGAGTCCCGCGGCGCGGTCCCGCGCGACCGGGCCGCGCTGCCGGCAGGCGGCGACGAGCGGGCGCTCGCGGGACGGTTCGCGGAGGCGTTTGAGCAGGGGGACGTCGACACGCTCGTGACGATGCTCAGCGACGAGATCTCGATCACGATGCCGCCCGAGCCGCTCGTCTACGAGGGCGTCGCGGCGGCCGACGCGTTCCTTCGGGACCGACTCGTCGGCTCAAACCGCCGGCGCAAACTGATCATGACCAATGCCAACGGCCAGCCCGCGTTCGCGTACTACCTCGCCGACGCCCACGACCGTGTCGGCCACTGCCTCGGCGTGATCGTGATGACGCTCCGAGACGGCGAGATCGTCGCGCTCACCCGCTTCGCCGACACCGGCTTCCTGCCGGCGTTCGGCCTGCCGCGCACCGTCCCGATGTAGCGCCCACGGCGCCGGCTGCGTGGGCCGCCGCGGCGGCGCGGTAACGTCCCGGCTATGGCGAAAAGCTCCGCGGAGCAGGTCGAGTCCGCATCTCAAAACATCGACGCGAGGATCAGCGAACTGGGCGACTGGCGGGGCAAGACGCTCTCGCGGCTTCGCGCCCTCATCAAACAGGCCGACCCTGACGTCGTCGAGGAGTGGAAGTGGAAGAAGGCGACGAATCCGGGCGTTCCGGTGTGGTCTCACCAGGGACCGGTCTGCACCGGCGAGACGTACAAGAGCGTCGTGAAACTCACGTTCTTCAAGGGAGCCTCGCTCGAGGACCCGGCGGGATTGTTCAACTCAAGCCTTGACGGCAAGGTCCGCCGCGCGATTGATGTCCACGAGGACGACGACATCGACGAGCAGGCCTTCGTGGCGCTCATCCAGGCTGCCGTCAGCCTGAACGAGTCCTCGTCTCGTAAGTAACACCGCAGCGGATCATCCGCGGTCTGGTCGAATCCAAATGCGGGTCAGCCAGCGGTGAAGAACGCGGTGGCGACGTGAATCGGTGGACGACCGGGACGTTCCCAGACGATGCCCCCGCAACGCGCCATCGGCTCCCCCAACTCCGGCCGGCCCGCCAGCAGGGCAGCGAGCTGCCGCTGCGCTGCGGACGGGTCCGTGCCGGTCGCAATCAGGCGGATGGTCAGATGCATAACCAGACATTACGGCTATTTGCAGCCAAAAATACAACCCTTCGGCGAAATTCTGGACACCGGGATAAGCGCCTGCGAGCCGGGTGCTCCTCACGGACAGAGACAGGCCTCCGAACGTCTCGACAGCGAGCCCCCTCCATGCGTTCACGACGAATAGGCTGGGCTTGGCCGCCGGAGTGGCCCAGCCCTCGAGAGGAGACGTGATGGTCGTGGTCGTTGGACGGGTGAAGACGGATGAAGGTAAGCGCGACGAGCTCGTACGGATTGGGCAGGCGGTCGCGGCAGCGTCAAGGGAGGAAGACGGCTGCATCAGCTACCGCGTGTATGAGGACACCGAGCTCGCGAACGAGTTCGTTTTCGTCGAAGAATGGGAGAGCGGCGAAGCGCTTCAGCGCCACTTCGCCACGTCCCACATTGCAGCGTTCATGCGGGCGATCCCGGCGACGGTGGTCGCCCCTCCGGATGTCAAGTTCCACACCATCGCGAGCACGATGGATCTGTCCGAGGTCAGCACCCGCTGAGGTCGGCTGTCGTTCCGTGAGGGCGCTCGTGACCGGTGGCGCCGGATTCCTCTTGGCCGTGCTCTGGTTTGACCTGATGTTCGACGTCCAGGTCATTGCTCACCGCCGAGGTGACCTGCCCGAGGATGTGCTCGCGTCGATCTCGAACTACTACGCGCGGGTCACGACCGCGGCGCGGCCGATGAACCGTCTGATCGCGGTGGCGATGCTGGCGACGATCGTCGCCATCATCGTCGAGCTCGCGAACGGTCGCTCACCTCGGTGGGTCGGATGGGTCTCGCTCGGACTCGCTGGCGCCGCGATCCTGCTCGCCGCCGTCCGCACGGTGCCGAATGCGGTGCGCCTCGGGGCCCGCGACGACACGATCGAGGTCCAGAGCCGGCTCGCGCGATCCGTCTATCGGGACCACCTGTTCTGCATCAGCGCGATCGCCGCTGTGCTGATCGTGCAGCTGGCGATCGCCCGCTGAGCAGCGACGCGTTCCAGAAGCGTCGCCGGTTCTCCGACTGCGGTCCCGGTCGGCATGTGCCGAAACTGCGTACAGCGGAGTGGTTGCCTGTTCCAGAAGCGTCGCCGGTTGTAGGACTGCGGTCCCCGGCGGGCATGTGCCGAAAACTGCGTACGGCGGAGTGGTTGCTGGTGGGTGCGTTGAGTAGAGTCGAAATTGTGGATCGGATAGCGAGCCGCGTCCGGCATTGGATGGTCGGTGCGGCACTGGGGGCGGTCGTGACAGTGGGAGTCATCCCCGGTGCTGCTGCGGCCTCGGGCTGGTCAACTGTCACTCGGCTGACGACATCCGGTCCGCCCGATGTCGCCTTGGCGGTCGGCGCGTTTGCGCAGCCGGACGGCAGGTTTCTGCTGTCCGGTTACTCAAACTTCTACAGCTCGCCGGCGGGGGCCGGTTCCACCACAGGTTCGGCGGGAGGAGTGTTTCCGTCGCCGTCGCAGCCGCTCGTGGCGCAAGCTGTCTGGCTCCCGGACGGCCGGTCGCTGGTCGACTGGCTGGGCAGCGTGCAGGCTCGCGCGCCGAACGGAACACTCGTTGGCTCGCCGCAATCCATACCGGCCGACGCGCTGAAGGTCGATTCGGCCGGAAACGCGACCGCCGCCGGCGTGACCAACGACGGCTCATATCACCTGTTTGTGAGCACGCGCGCGTTCGCCGCAACGTCGTTCACGGAAGCGCCGACCCCGCTGATGTCCTCGTCCTTTCCCTCGACGATGACGGTGGTCGGGCTCGTCGTCGATCCGAACGGAGCCGCCGTCCTGACGTTCGCCGCAGGGTCGACGCTGTACCAATCCACGCGGGCGCCCGGCGCATCGTCACCGTTCGGCGCCCCCACGCAGATCGCGGCGAACTTCGACGCCGGCGCGTCGCAGGGCTCGAACGCCGCCGGACGGGCGGTGCTGGTCTACTACGACGGAAGCGGGTACAGCGCTGCGATCCGTTCGCCGGGCGGTGCATTCGGCGCGCCGGTCGCCATCACCGGCGCTGTGACCCCGTTGCCCGCCACGAGCGTCGCCGCGGTGGCGGCCGACGGCAGCGCGGCCGCGCTGGTGAGCGACTCGGCCGTCGCCCCGGGTTGCGGAGGACGATTCTTCAGCTTGCAGGCGTACCGGCTCGCGGCGGGCGCGACCACGTGGACCGCCGCCGGCGTGTTCGGTGGCACCGACGGCAACAGCGTCGCCCATCCGGCGATCGCGGGCGGCCCCGGAAGCCGGATCGATGTCGCCTGGTCGGTCGACACGAGATCAGACGCCGCGCTGTGCGGGAAGACCGACTCCTACCACATCGACGCCGGAACCCTGGGCGGCGCGCTGCTTCCGATCTACACCGAAACGCCGCCGGCATACCCGCCACCCCCGGACCCGAACACGTACGGAAACGGCTACACCGGCGGCTATGCCCCGATGATGGCGCTCAACAGCTGCGGCGACGGGGCGCTGATCGTCGGCATCGCGGACTCGGTCAATACCGATAACCACGACGGCCTGTTCACCTCGACCACCACGGGCTGCGCGGCGACCGGCGGCAAGCCGGCGAACACAACGTTGCCCAAGGTGTCTGGGGCGGCCAAGGTGGGGCAGAAGCTGTCGGCGTCAACCGGCGTCTGGACCGGGACGGCGCCGCTCCGTTACGCCTACCAATGGCAGCGGTGTAAACCGGGCTGCGTCAACATCGTCGGGGCGAGCGCAAGTTCGTTCACGCCCTCCGGTGCCGACCAGGGCGCGAAGCTGCGGGTTGTCGTGACCGCGAGTAACAGCGCCGGGGCTGCCGCCGCCAGTTCGACGCAGGTTGGACCGGTCGCAGCGAGCGCCCCGAGCCCGGCTGCGATCAAGTCGCTGCTGGCGAAGATTCTCGTGCCGAGCGGCAAGCTGGCGCGGATCTCGGCGCTCCTCAAGCACGGTAGCTACACCGTGTCGTTCCGTGCTCCGGGTCGCGGCGCGCTCAGCGTGTCCTGGTTCTTCGTACCGAAGGGCGCCCACCTTGCCAAGGCCAAGGCCAAGGCGAAGGCGACGCTCGTCGCGAGCGGGAAGACGAGTTCGCACAGTGCCGGCACCGTGAAGCTCACGGTCAAGCTGACGGCCAAGGGACGGTCCCTGCTCAAGCACGCCCACAGGGTCAAGCTGACTTCCAAAGGTGTGTATACGCCGAGCGGCGCGCGCGGCGTCAGCACCACCAAGAGCTTCACGCTGACCTGAACGTCAGACGCCGCTAGAGGCGTGCAAGAGCCGGAGGATCTGCTGTTGCTGCGACCTCGCCTCAGGCGACCCGCTTCCGCCGCGTCCGGTCGTCCAGCCCGCGAGCTGGATCGCGGTCGAGCCGCGTCGGTTGGTGGCCTGAGGATCCGCGCCCGCGTCGAGTAACACCTCGACGGCCGCCGCGCACCGGTTGCGCACGGCGCGGTGCAGCGGGGGCGTCCCGTTCGCGTCGACAGCGTTGGGGTCCGCTCCGCGCTCGACGAGGCAGATCACCGTGTCCCGTTGCGCGACGGGATCCCAACGTGCGGAACCCGGGCTGCCATCGACCGCGTAATGAAGCGGCTGGGCGCCGCGGCGGTTCGCTGCCGCGATCGCCGCCCCGGCGTCAAGCAATTCGCAAGCGACAGCCGCTTGGTGCGCAGCCGCGGCGATGTGCAGCGCGGTGTCGCCGGCGTACACGTGGTGGTCGATCTCGTCGAGGAAATACTCGTCGCTGTCCTGCCTGGTCGCGCCCACCTCGAGGCGTCCCAGCGCCAGCTCGGGGGCGCCGGCGAGCAGCACCGACTGACGTGGCTGATCGTCCCGTGCGATCGCCCGCATGAAATCCATCAACGTGACACCCGCTCCAGACATCGCCAGGCTGCGGACTCTAGTCGTCCGGGGGCCGCGCAGCACTGGAGAAAACGTTGACCCGGGCGTAGGATCTACCGCGTGATCCGGGCGCGTTGGGGCATGGCGGTCGGGATGGTGACCGCGGGGGTGCTAACCGGCGCGGCGGCGGCTGACGCCCAGCTGTCGCTGTCGATCTCGAGCCCACGCATCGAGGTGGCGCCAATCACGTTCACGGCCAGCGGGGTGGCGGCCGGCCCGGTGTCCGACGGAGAGAGCACCGATTTCCTGGCCGGCGCGGTCATCCGGCGCAGCGCCACGTGTCCTCCCGGCGGCGCCGACGAGTTCGGCAGCATCCCCAACGCAGTCCTCACCACGTTCAACGCGTTCCCCATCGGGCCGTTCGATGTGCACGCGGTGGTCAAGCCGACGGGCGACAGCCCGGAGGGGCTGGTGGCCGGCGCCTGGCGCGAGTGCGTGTACCTCCAGGATCGGGAGAGCAACGCGGTCACCGATTTCGGGCAGGAGGACTTCACCGTTCGCAAGGCGCACGTCAGCATCCGCGTGAGCAGCATGCCTCGGCACGTCAGGTTCCATTCGATCTGGAAGGACGCGCGATCGCGACGGTGACGTTTGTCGTCCGCGCCAGCTCGGAGGTGCCGCTGCGGACGGTCACTGTGGGGATCGACCCGCCCGGGAAGCCGCGCCCCTGCACGGCAGACCTGCACACGGCCCACGCCGGTATCAGCGACCCGTACCGGATCAAGCTCGGGCCGGCGCGCACCTATCGGATCCGGACCGGGACGGTCTTCCCAGCCGGCCCCGCGCCGTACGGCCGGCGCGTGCGAGTGTGCGCGGTCGTCGGGTCCACCGATCCCCACCCCGACGCACAGGTGCTCGAGGGCCAGGCCGACCCGAACTGGTTGATCAGCGCGCTAGCGACACTCGCGCGATCGCGACGCTGGATCGATGTCGATTTCTCCGCCTCGAGTTCGTCGGAGAGACGAGCAGCCCGAACGGCTGACACATCGACGAAGGGATCACCATGCCGCATCCAGTTGTCCACGCAGAGATTCGCTCGACCGACCCGGACGCCACGCGGGAGTTCTTCGCCCAGCTGTTCGGCTGGGGTTACTCCGACGCCCCAATGCCCGGCTACTCGTTCGTCGATGTCGGCGTCGAGGGGGCGCTCCCGACCGCGGTCGGTCCGCTGCAGGGTGGAGAGGACAGCGTCCTGTTCTTCGTCGGCGTCGAGGATGTCGCCGCGACGCTGCGCCGAGCCGAAGAGCTCGGTGGACGCGTCGTCCAACCGACGCAAGAGGTACCAGGGGTGACGTTCGGGGTGTTCGCCGATGCCCAGGGCCACGTCGTCGGCGTCGCCGCCTCCTAGCCGGCCAGCGCGCCCGCGCTACGTCTGGACGCCGCCGCCGTCCATCACGACGGTCTGACCGGTGATGGACGCGGCGGCGTCGGAGGCGAGGTAGGCGATCGTGTCGGCGATCTCCTCGGGCTCGAGCAGGCGGCCGAGGGGAGACAGGTGGGCGAGCGCGTCCTCGCTCTCCTCGGGCGTCCGTCCCGTCGACTCGACGATCCGCTCGATCGAGCGACGCGTCATGTCGGTGCGCACGAACGTCGGGCAGACGGCGTTGACGCGGACGCCCGTCCCCGCGAGTTCGCTCGCGACCGCCCGCGTCAGCCCGACGGCGGCGTGCTTGGAGGCGGTGTACGCACTCGTGTAGGGCGTACCGATGCGGCCGTTCGTGGAGGCGATGGTGACGATCACGCCGTGGCCGCGCTCGCGCATCCCGGGGACAACCGCGCGCATGCAGAGGAACGCACCGGTGACGTTGACGTCGAAGTGGGCCAGCCAGGAGCTGAGGCTCGTCCGTGCCAGCGGCGCGCTCTCCGCGATGCCGGCATTGTTGACGAGCACGTCGACCGTCTCGATCTCGGCGAACGTCTGCGTGACCGCGTCCTCATCGGTGATGTCGCAGACGACGGTCCGGATCCCGTCGCCGCCGAGGCGCCGAAGGGCGGTCTCGTCGCGTCCGAGCGCGACGACCTGATCGCCGAGTGCCGCGAACTTCATGACGACCGCCCGGCCGATCCCCTTCGCCCCGCCGGTGACGACCACCGTTCGGGTCATCCGCTTGCCGCGAACAGCCGGCGGGCGATGATCTCCCGCTGGATCTCGGAGGCGCCCTCGTAGATCCGCGGGGCGCGGACCTCGCGATAGAGATGCTCGAGCGGATGGCCTCGCTCGAGCCCGCGGGCACCGTGGAATTGGACCGCGGCGTCAACCGCTTCCTGCGCGACCTCGGTGGCGAGCAGCTTCGCCATCGCGGCGAGCATGCGATCGCCGACGCCCGCATCGTGCGCGTTGGCCGCCTGGTGGACGACGAGACGCGCCGCGTGAACGCGCGCGGCGATGTCGGCAACCCGGTGCGAGACGGACTGGTAGCGGCGCAGGGGCTGCCCGAACGTCGAGCGCTGGCCGGCGTAGGCAATCGTCAGCTCCAGCGCCGTCCGCGCCATGCCGATCGCGAACGCGCCGACGCTCGGCCGGAACAGGTCGAGCGTCCGCATCGCCACCTTGAACCCCTGGCCGGGCTCACCGAGCATGTGCTCCCGCGGGACGTACACGCCGTCGAACTCGAGGCTTCCGATCGCGTGCGGCGAGAGCAGGTCCTTGTGCTCGCCGGTCAGGCCGTCGGCGCTCCCGGGGACGGCGAACGCGGTGATGCCCTCGGGACCTCGCGCGAAGACGGTGTAGATGTCGGCTTCGGGCGCATGGGAGATCCACAGCTTCTCGCCGGTGAGGCGGTACCCGGACCCGCCGCCATCCGGCTCGGCGGCCAGCGCGAGCGCGCTCACGTCCGAGCCGGCGTCGGGCTCGGTCAACGCGAATCCGGCGACCGCGCGGCCGGCCGCCACCTGCGGGATCCACTCGGCCTTCAGCTCGTCGTTCCCGGACTGGAGAATCGGGTAAGCGCCGAGTCCCTGCGTCCCAAACGTCGTCTCGGCCTCGGTGCACGCGCGCGCGAGCGCCTCGCGGATGAGACACAGCTCGATCGCGCGGGCCCGCTCAAACAGCCGCGGCAGCAGACCGTGCTCGGCGAGGGCGCGCAGGAGCTCCCGGTTGACGTGGTTGGGGTCACCGGCTTCGGCGATCGGCGCCAGTTCCGTCCGTGCCAGCTCGTGCGTGCGCGCGTACAGCGAGCGCTGCTCGTCGGTGAGGTGACTGTCGAGCGCGTCGGCGGGATCGGCGCTCACGATCCGACCACCGCGATCCCCATCAGCTCGACCATCGCCTCGGGCACCGCGAGCCCGGTGACCCCGAACAGGCCCATCGCCGGGTAGTGGCGGTCGAAGTGCTTGCGCCACACCTCGCCGAGATCGTGCTGCGAGGTGCGGTAGTCGTCGACGCTCGTGACGAAGATCTGGAGCGAGACGAGATCCTGCGGCGTCCCGCCCGCGGCGCGCAGCGCGGTGATGAGCGCCGCCGCGGCAGCGTCGAACTGCTCGGCGAGCGTCGCCCCGTCGCCGATCTGACCGGCGAGGTAGACGGTGTCCCCAGCCCTGACGGCGTGGCTGAAGCCCCGTGGCGCGGGCAGCTCGGGGGCGTTGATGATCTCGGATGGCATGCCTCGTCAGCTCCCCTTCCAGTCTGGTTTGCGCCCTTCGCTCCAGGCGGCGTAGAACTCGCGGAAGTCGTCGGAGTGCATGAGCAGCGCCTGGGTCATCGCCTCCATCTCGATCGCGCCGCCGAGGTCCATGTCGAGCTCGCGGGTGAGCAGGACCTTGGTCGCCGAGTAGGCGAACGCCGGGCCGGTGGCGAGGCGCTCGGCGAGCGCGCGGGCGGTATCGGCGAGCTCCTCATCAGCGACAACCTGGTTGGCGAGGCCGATCTCGTACGCCCGGTCGGCGGTGATCTTCTCCCCGATCATCAGCAACTCGGTGGCGCGGCCCAATCCGATCACTCGCGGGAGCAGGTACGCGCTCCCCATATCGGCGCCCGCGAGGCCGACGCGCGTGAACAGAAAGGCGAAACTGGCCGACTGGGCGAGCAGGCGGAAGTCGGCGGCGAGCGCGATCACCGAGCCCGCGCCGGCCGCGATCCCGTTGACCGCTGCGATCACCGGCAGCGGGCACTCGCGCAGTGCCTTGACGAGCGCGCCGGTCATCCGGGTGAACTCGAGCAGCTGCGTCGTCGGGAACTTCACCAGTTCGCCGATGATCTCCTCGACGTCACCGCCGGAACAGAACCCGCGCCCGCGCCCGGTGATCACGAGCACCTTCACATCACCCCGCCCAGGCAGACCGATGACGAGATCGCGGAGCGACGCGTACACCCCAAACGTGAGCGCGTTGAGCTTGTCGGGACGGTTGAGGGTCACCGTCGCGACCCCGTTCTCGACCTCGAAATCGAACTCCTCACTCACTGGTGGCGACTCCCGCAATACGCTCGTCCGCGACCATACTCGACATAGAAGTCCGGAGCAATGTGCAGTATCATCGCCGCCGAGGAGAGTTGCTCGGCGAAAGCCCGTATTGGAACCCGAAGACCGAGACGCTCACGCGTGAGCGTCTCGCCGTGCTTCAGCTCGCGAAACTTCGCTACCAGTGCCAGTGGGCAATGGCGCGAAGCCCGTGGTACCGGCGCCGGTTCGCGGAAGAGGGATTCGATCCCTCGCAACTGCGGACGCTCGACGATCTGCGCCGGCTACCGCCGCTGACACGCGACGAGTGGATGACCTCGCAGGCCGAACATCCGCCCTACGGCGAGATCCCGACGATCGCCGGAGACGGCGCGATTCGCGTCCACACGACGTCGGGCACGACCGGCCGCGGGCCGCTCCGCGCACTCGACTCGCGCAAGGACTGGGCGTGGATCGCCGAGATGTGGTCCTACGCATTGTGGGGCTGCGGCGTGCGACCGGGCGACACCGCCTACATCGCCTTCGGGTACGGCTCGTTCATCGGCTTCTGGGGTCTCCACTACGCGATGGAGAAGGTCGGCGTGTTGAACGTGCCGGGCGGTGCGCAACCGACGGAGGAGCGGGTGCGCCAGATCATCGACTTCGGTGCCACGGTCGTCGCCTCGACGCCGACCTATGCGCTTCGACTTGCGCAGGAGGCGTCGCAGCTGGGGATCGACCTGCCCGGCTCTGCGGTGCAGCGGCTGATCCTGTCCGGAGAGCCGGCGGGTTCGATTCCCCAGACGAAGGCGCTGATCGAGGAGCAGTGGGGCGCGAAGGCGTTCGACACCGCCGGCATGACCGAGATCGGCACGATCATGGTGTTCGAGTGCACCGAGCAGCCCGGTGGCACCCACATCATCGAAGACCACCTGATCGAGGAGGTACTTGACCCGGTGACGCTCGAGCCCGTGGTGTACGGGTCACGCGGCGAGCGCGTCGTCACGTCGTTTGGCCGGGGCGCGATTCCGCTCATCCGTTATCGGACGGGCGACCTTGTGTGTCGCGTTCCGGCCTCGACGTGCTCGTGCGGACGTGGGTTCGACATCTACGAGGGCGGCATCCTCGGCCGCGTCGACGACATGAAGATCGTCCGCGGCACCAACGTCTACCCGCGCGCGATCGAGGCGATCGTCCGCGAGTTCCCGGAGGTCGACGAGTTCCAGACGGTGATCACGCACGAGGGGATCCGAGACGAGATCACGTTGCGCGTTGAGCTCAAGCCGCACTGGTCCGAAGAGGCCTGGGACGCGCTTTCCGGCGCGCTCCACAAGCAACTCGCGCACGCCCATGAGGGGCTCAACTTCCGGATCGAGCGCACCGGCCCCGGCGAGCTGCCGCGGTTCGAGCTCAAGGCCAAGCGAACCGTCGACAAGCGCGAGCCGGTGGGCACGCCCGCGGTGACCGCCGGAGTCAATCGATGAGCACCGACCTGCTCGGCGACCCGATGACCGCCAACGAGGAGCGACTGCTCGGGGTCTACGAGGAGCTGAAGGCGCTGTGCGCCGACGAGTCGCTGCCCCCGAACGCCGCGGCCAACTGCCGCGCCGCGCTCGCGCTCATGCACAACGTCGTCGGCGGCATGGGCCTGGCGTACGAGCACCTCACCGACCTGGGCGTCTAAGCGAGTCATGCGTGTTGCGGTCGTCGGTGGGGGGCCCGGAGGGCTGTACTTCGCGATCCTCATGCGCAAGATCGCGCCGGACTCGGAGATCGTCGTCTACGAGCGCAATCGGGCGAGCGACGCGTTCGGCTTCGGTGTCGTCTTCTCCGACGAGACGCTCTCGGTGTTCGAGCACGCCGACCCCGAGTCCTACGCCGCCATCACCGAGCGCTTCGCCCGGTGGACCGACATCGACATCCGGTTCCGCGGAGAGACGACGCGGTCCGGCGGACACGGATTCTCGGCGCTCGGCCGACGCGAGCTGCTCGGGATCCTGCAGGACCGCGCGCTCGCGTTGGGCGCCGATGTGCGCTTCTCGTCCGAGGCACCACCGCTGTCGGAGCTCGGCTGGGCCGACCTGATCGTCGGCGCTGACGGCGCGGCGAGCGGGGTGCGGCGCGCGCTGTCCAAGGAGTTCGCCCCGACCCTGGAGCCACGGCACTGCCGGTACATGTGGATGGGCGTCGAGAAGCCGTTCGACGCGTTCAAGTTCTTCATCCGCGAGACACCCGACGGCGTGTTCCAGGCGCACGCGTATCCCTACGACGCGCGGATGAGCACGTTCATCGTCGAGACCCACGAGGACACGTGGCGCCGTGCCGGGCTTGACGCCACGGCACCCGGACCGCTTCCGCCCGGCGTTTCCGACGACGCGAGCGTCGAGTTCTGCGCCTCGCTGTTCTCCGAGGAGCTTGAGGGCCGGCCGCTGCTCGCCAACAACTCCAAGTGGATGAACTTCATCACCGTCCGCTGCCGGCGCTGGTGCACCGACAACGTCGTGCTCGTCGGCGACGCCGCCCATACCGCCCACTTTTCGATCGGGTCCGGGACGAAGCTCGCGATGGAGGACGCGGTCGCGTTGGCGTGGGCGTTCAAGACGCACGGCGAGGACATCGCCGCCGCGAGTTCCGCCTACGAAGCCGAGCGGCGGACGATCGTCGAGTCGACGCAGCGGGCGGCCCAGGCGTCGCTCGAGTGGTTCGAGGGCATCGGCCGGTATGTCGAGCAGCCGCGACTGCAGTTCGCGTTCAACCTGCTCACCCGCTCGCGGCGAGTCACCTACGACAACCTGCGTCTGCGCGATCCGGACTTCGTCGGCGCCGTCCACCAACCCGATGCCCCGCCGATGTTCACGCCGCTCACGCTGCGCGGCCTGACGCTCGCCAACCGGGTCGTGGTCTCACCGATGGATATGTACTCGGCCGTCGATGGAACGGTCGGTGACTTCCACCTCGTCCACCTCGGCTCCCGGGCGCTTGGTGGCGCGGGGTTGCTCATGACCGAGATGATCTGTGTCTCGGACACCGGCCGGATCACGCCGGGCTGCGCGGGCATCTGGTGCGACGAGCACGTGGCGGCGTGGAAGCGGATCGTCGAGTTCGTCCACGCCCACGGCGGCTGCGCATTCGGCGCCCAGATCGGCCACTCCGGTCGCAAGGGATCGACGAAGCTCATGTGGGAGGGGATCGACGAACCACTGCCCGACGGCAACTGGGAGGTGATCGCGCCGTCCCCGATCCCGTACAGCCCGCGCAACCAGGTGCCCCGGGAGATGACCGCCTCGGATCTCGAGGCGGTCCGCGGCCAGTTCGCGCGGGCGACGTTCGGCGCGGTCGAGGCCGGGTTCGACCTGCTCGAGCTCCACTGTGCGCACGGGTATCTGCTCTCGTCGTTCCTCTCGCCGCTCACAAATGTCCGGTCTGACGAGTACGGCGGCTCGCTGCAGAACCGGGCGCGGTACCCGCTCGAGGTGTTCGACGCGTGCCGCGCGATCTGGCCCTCGCACAAGCCGATGAGCGTCCGGATCTCGGCGGTCGACTGGGTGCCGGGCGGGTTCGACGCCGACGACGCCGTCGCGTTCGCGCAGATGCTCGTCGAGCACGGCGCCGACATCGTGGACGTGTCCTCCGGTCAGGTCTCGCCGGAGGAGCGCCCGGCGTTCGGTCGCTCGTTCCAGACGCCGTTCGCGGATCGGATCCGCCACGAGGTTGGGGTCCCGACGATCGCCGTCGGCGCGATCTCCTCGTATGACGACGTGAACACGATCGTGTGCGCGGGACGGGCCGATCTCTGTGCGCTCGCGCGCCCGCATCTGTACGACCCGCACTGGACGCTGCATGCCGCGGCCGAGCAGGGATACACGGGCGTCAGTTGGATCCCGCAGTACGACGCCGGCTCGCGCAAGCCGCCTGATGGCCGCGACACGGTCGGCAAGGAGCTCGGGCGGACGTTCGAGGCGGTGTCTCCGGCCAGCCTGGCGCGATGAGTCTCGGCACACCGGAGGGCCTCCAGCCGCAGGACCTCGTCATCACGGTGCTCGGCACGTACGTCCGGCCGCTCGGCGGCGGGCCGGTGTGGTCAGGCGGACTCGTGTCGCTGCTGGGGGAGTTCGGGTTCTCGCACGGGGCCGCTCGGGTCGCGCTGACGCGACTCGTGCGCCGCGGTCTACTCGAGCGGGTGCGGTCGGGGCGTTTCGTCCACTACCGGGTCACGGCGCGCTGCGATCGGCTGCTCGCCGAGGGCGACGGACGAATCTTCTCGCTCGGCTCGGCGCTGGCCACCGGCGATTGGTGGACCGTCGTCTGGCACCAGATTCCTGAGGACCGCCGGCTCGAGCGATCCCGGCTCGCCCGACGGCTGCGCTTCCTGGGCTTCGGGTCGTTGCAGGACAGCGTGTGGGTCTCGCCGCACGACCACGCCGGCGAGGTCGAGAAGCTCGTCGTCGATCTCGACGTGGCCTCCGTGACCGCGGTGTTCCTCGCGTCGGTGGGCTCGATGCACGGCCTGCCCGCGCTCGTCGGCCGCGCCTGGGATCTCACCGGGCTCGTCGATCGCTACGAGGCGTTCGTCTCCGAGTTCACGCCGTACGTGCGCCGGCCGGTCGACGACGATGCGGCGTTCCTCGTCCGGACCCGGCTCATGCACATGTTCCGCGGCTTCCCGTTCCTTGACCCGGAGCTCCCTGAGGAGCTGGCGCCGGTGTCACGCCCGCGCGACGCTGCGGTCGCCGTGTTCCGTGAGGTGTTCGACCGCCTTGCGGAGCCGTCACAGCGCCACTTCGACGCCGTCACCACCAGCGGCTCAGTCCTTGGGCACGAACGCGAACACCCGACTCGGGCTCCCGGTACCGCCCACCAGCTTCAACGGTGAGACCACGATCATTGCGCCGGTGATCGGGAGCCGATCGAGGTTCGCGAGCTGAGTCAGGCCGAGCCGCCCGGCGCCGAGGACGAAGTTGTGGACCGGGAACGGCGGATCGAACCCGCCCGCGGCGCCGGCGTCGATCCCGACCGTCTCGACCCCGAACCCGGACAGATTCCGTTCGTTCGCGAGCCACCTTGACGCCTCGACGTCCGGCCCCGGCGTCACGGGTCCCTGCTCGCCGGCGTTCAGGAACGCGGTCTCATCCTGGGCGCGTGACTGCCAGCCGGTGCGCAGCAGCACCCACGCGCGGTCCGGGAACTCGCCGTTCTCCTGCTCCCAGGCCTTGATGTCATCGATCGTCAGCAGGTAGCCGGGGTCGGCCTCGGTCTCCGCCGTCTTGTCGATCACGCAGGCCGGTCCGATCAGCTGCGCCGCGTCGATCGAGGAGATGTCGTTGCCGTCCTGGCCGGTGACCCAGTGGATCGGCGCGTCGAGGTGAGTGCCGACGTGCTCGCCGATCGTCAGCGTGTACCACGCCCACGCCGGACCGCGGTCGTCGTAGTGGCTGATCTCCTCACGCGTGAGACCGGGCGTGTTCGCGAACGGCGGCGGCAGCTTGATCACCGGCGTCGACTCGGTCAGCGGCTGGGTGAGGTCGACGATCTCGACGCTCCCGTCGGCGAGGCCGGAAACGAGGTCGGTTACCTGGGTCATGTTCTCTCCTTAGGGGATCCGGGTTATCCGGCGCGGAAGGCTTCCTCGAGCCACTCCGCGCAGATCGTGGGGTTGACCTTGGCATCGAGCACGAGCGGATGACCGCGGCGCTCGGACAGCCAGGTGGCGATGACGTCGAGGTCGCCGACGTCGCGCACGACCTGGCCGTGGGCGCCGGACGCGGTCGCGATCGCTGCGATGTGCGCGTCCGGGAAGCGCACCCGGGAGACGTCGTGGCCCATCGGCGCGAAGTGGTGGACCTCGGCGCCGTACGCGCTGTCGTCGTAGACGACCACGAGCAGCCGGTCGAGCTTCAGCCGGGCGGCCGTCTCGAGTTCGGCGAGCGCCATGAACGCGCCGCCGTCGCCGATCGCCGCCACCGTCAGCCGCTCCGGGTTGGCGATCGCAGCGCCGATCGCGTTGCCGAGGCCGAGCCCGACCGCCTGAAACCCGTTCGGGAAGATCCACGCGCGCGCGTCGGGGACCTCGAGGTACATCGACGGATAGCCGAGGAAGTGACCGGAGTCGACGGCGACCGCGCGATCGCGCGGAAGGCGCTCGTCGAGCGCGATGCTGAGCGTCCGCGGATCGATGAACTCATCGGTCGAGGCGTCCTCGTACGGCTCGTCGCGCCAGCGGCGGGACGCGATCTGCTCGGCGAGCGCCTTGGTTCGGAACCCGATGTTCCGATGCTCCCGCGCCGCGAGTTCCTCGAGCAGCGCGAGCGTGGTCGCGTGGACGTCGCCGACGAGCGCGTGGTCGACGGGTCGGTTGCGGGCGATCGCCCGCGGCTCGATGTCGATCTGGACGACGGTCGCGTCCGTGTTGATGAGCGCGCCGTGGCGCGTCGTCCAGTGGTTGACCGACGCCCCGGCGACGATCACGAGATCGGCCTGGGGAAGCAGCTCGGCGGCGAACGGCGAGCAGAACCCGCCGGAGATCCCGAGCGCGTACGGCAGCCCGGCGAACAGCCCGTTCGCCGGCGCCGAGGTGGCGAGGATCGCGCCGATCCGCTCGCCGAGCGCCTCGAGTTCGGCCCCGGCGTCGGCGAGGACCGCGCCGCGGCCGGCGATGATCGCGGGCCGCTCCGCGCGGGCGATGTGCTCGGCGACCTCCATCACGGCACGCATCGACGGCTCGGGCAAGGGAAGATCGGGCGGGGCGGGCTGCTGGGGTTCGGCGTTCGCCGCCGGCTGGGGCTGGAGATCGATCGGCAGCATCAGGACCACCGGCCGGCGCTCGGTGATCGCCCGGTGATACGCGCGCTGGGCGTCGTCCGCCGCGGTCCGCGGGCTGAACACGCGGTCGGCGATCGCCCCGACCGACTCGACGAGGTCGTGCTGGTCGATCCGGAAGTTGCTCGTGAGCGCCGCGGCCGGCGTCTCACCGGAGATCACGAGCAGCGGCGTCCGGCTCTTCGCCGCCTCGGTGAGGCCGGTCATCGTGTTCGTGAGCCCGGGGCCCTGGTGAACAGTGCAGACACCCACTCGCCCTGTGGTCCGGGCGTATCCGTCGGCCATGCAGACGGCGCCGCCCTCGTGGCGGGCGTGGTGGAAGTGGGCGCCGCCCCGGCAGAGCGCGTTCGTGACGACGAGGTTGCCGCTGCCGAGCACGCCGAACGCGTCCTGCACCCCCTGCGCGGCGATCGTCAGGCCGACGACATCGGCGACGGACGGCGGCGTCATACCGGCTCGACCGCGAGCTTGGAACTCCCCTCCGGGTGGCACACGACGCGGCCATGCTACTTCGCAGCGCGGTGCGGTGTCTAGCTTCGCGCGGTTGGGCGAGGGGCGCTGCGGGAATAGCCTGTGATATGAGCTTTCGGGACCTTCCTGCCGCCGGTGACACGCCGGACGAACCCGCCGGGCGGGTGGATCCCACTCCTGCCGCCGCCGAGCCCAAAACCCCCGCCGCTACGGCCGACACGCGGCCCGCCGCGGCGGCCGACACCGCTCCACCCCAGCGGAACATGCTCCCGGCCCGTGGTCGTCGGCGTCTCGGGGCTGAGCGGGTGCTCGTCCGCCTCATCGCCACGTGCGGCATCGTCGGCATCGGTGTCGTGATCGCGGCGATCATGGTCTCGAGCAAGTCGCAGGGCTGGGTCACGGGGCTCGTCGTCTCGATCGTGACCGTCGTCCTCTCCGCGATTCTCTGGTCCTCACGCCAGGTCTGATTCGCCGTCGCGTACTGTGAAGTGCGTGACGGAGGAGTTCGCGATCAGCACGCGAGGGCTGCGCAAGGCCTACGGTGACGTCCAGGCGCTCGACGGCGTCGACATCGACGCCGCGCGCGGATCGGTGCTCGGGCTGCTCGGTCCGAACGGCGCCGGGAAGACGACGGTCGTGCGGATCCTGACGACGCTGCTCAAGCCCGACGCGGGGACGGCGCAGGTTGCGGGGCTCGACGTCATCCACGACGCGGCGAAGCTCCGCGCTCAGATCGGGCTCGCCGGGCAGTACGCCGCGGTTGACGAGAACCTCACCGGTCTCGAGAACCTGACGATGGTCGGGCGGCTCTACGGGATGAGCCGCGCGGACGCCAAAGCGCGGGGCAACGAGCTGCTCGAGCGCTTCGATCTGGATGAGGCGGCCGGGCGACCGGTCAAGGGCTACTCGGGCGGGATGCGCCGCCGGCTCGACCTCGCCGACGCGCTCGTCGCCCGCCCCCCGGTCCTGTTCCTCGACGAGCCGACGACCGGACTTGACCCGCGCAGCCGCCTGTCGCTCTGGGAGGTGATCGAGGAGCTCGTGCATGAGGGCCGGACCGTGCTGCTCACGACGCAGTACCTCGACGAGGCCGACCGGCTCGCCGACGAGATCGCGGTCATCGACCACGGGCGCGTGATCGCCAAGGGGACGTCGGACGAGCTCAAGGCCCAGGTTGGGGGCGAGCGACTCGAGGTGACGCTCGAGCACGACGCCGATCCCGAGGCCGCCGTCCGGGTGCTCGCCCCGATGTCCGAGGAGGCGCCGAGCGCCGAGGATCACGTCGTCCGGGTCAGCCTCCGGTCGCGCAAGGGGAGCATCGTCGAGGCCGTCCGGCGGCTGAGCGAGGCCGGTGTCGACGTCGACGATCTCGTCGTCCGCCGTCCAACGCTCGACGACGTGTTCCTGACGCTGACCGGCCACGCCGCCGAGGAACCTGGGGCCGATGGTGCAGGGGACACCGTCGGCGACACCGAGCAGGCGGCATGAGACGCCTCGTCACCGACACGCTGATCATCGCCGAGCGCAACCTCGTGCGTCTCCCGCGCGCGCCGGATCTGCTGCTCGCGTTCACGATCCAGCCGATCATGTTCGTGCTGCTGTTCCGCTACGTGTTCGGCGGCGCGATCAAGACGCCGGGTTACACCTACGTCGACTTCCTGATTCCGGGGATTATCGTCCAGAACATCGCCTTCGGCGGGTTCGTGACCGCGCTCGGGCTCAACGAGGATGTCCACAAGGGCCTCATCGACCGGTTCCGCTCGCTGCCGATGTCGCGCGCCGCCGTGCTCGCCGGCCGGACGACCGCCGACATCGTCACCAACACGCTGTCGGTGACCGTGCTCCTGGTGACCGGGATCATCGTCGGGTTCTCGTTCCACACCGACTTCTGGCACGCGGCCGCCGGGTTCCTTCTGCTGCTGTTCTTCGGCTACGCGTTCTCGTGGTTCTTCGCGCTCATCGGGCTGCTCGTCTCCTCGCCGGAGGCCGCGAACTCGGTCGGCTTCATCGCCGTGTTCCCGCTGACCTTCATCTCCTCGGCGTTCGTCCCTGTCGTGTCGATGCCGGAACCGCTCAAGTCGTTCGCGGAGGTCAACCCGTTCACGATCATGGTCGACGCGATTCGCGCGCTGTGGCTCGGGGCGCCCGCCCGCAACTACGTGTGGGGCGCGATCGTGTGGACGATCGCGATCATCGCCGTGTTCGCACCGCTCGCCGTGGCGCGGTACCGCCGGACCGCCGGACAGTAGGGACTAGTCGTGTGCCTCCATCAGCCATGCCTGGTGCCGAACGTCTGAATATGCGGCTCCACGTTCTCAGCGACCTGCACCTGGAGAAGGCGCCGTTCGACGCCGATGGGGTCGACGCAGACGTCCTCATCCTCGCCGGCGACACCCACATCGGCACCCGCGGCGTCGACTGGGCGCGCGAGCTCGCCGACGGGAGGCCGCTGGTCTACGTCGCCGGCAACCACGAGTTCTACGGGGGCTCGCTGCCCGGGGTCATCGATGAGCTGCGTGCCGCGACCGGCGATTCGCCGATCCACATCCTGGAAAACGACGAGGTCGTGCTCGACGGCGTGCGCTTCCTCGGTTGCACGCTGTGGAGCGACTTTGATTTCGACGGTCCCGAGGCCCGGCACGCATCGATGCGGCTGTCCGAGCGCGTCGTCAACGACTATTCGCACATCACGTTCGGCCCCGCTGGGCGGACGCTCACCCCGGCGGACACCCGGATGCTCCACGTTTCCTCGCGGGCGTGGCTCGCCGACCGGCTCACGCAGGACTTCGACGGGACGACGGTCGTCGTCACCCACCACCAACCGGTGATCCACAGCAAGCCGGAGAACCGGCTGCTCCGCACGCTCGCGGGCGCGTTCGCCAGCGATGTCACCGAGTTGATGGCCGGCGACCGGGCTCAGCTATGGATCTACGGGCACACCCACCGAGCCGCCGACGTCGACGTCAACGGCACACGCGTACTCAGCAACCCGCGCGGGTATCCGGAGCAGCCGGTCGCGAAATTCGACCCGGGGCTCGTCATCGACATTTAGGGTTGGCGTGACGTGTCCGTGAAGCTCCATTCCGGTGAGTGCTTGTGCGGCGGCGTGCGGTATGTCGTCAACGGCCCGCTCCGTGACGTCGTCGTCTGCCACTGCTCGCGCTGCCGGCGCACCCACGGTCACGTCGGCGCCTATGCGGCGTGCGCGGCGAAGGACCTTGACGTCATCGCCGACACCACGCTTTCGTGGTACCAGGCCGACGGTCGCGCCCGCGGCTTCTGCAACCGCTGCGGCGCGAGCCTGTTCTGGCAGGCGTTCGACCGCCCGACGGTCTCGATCGCCGCTGGCACCCTCGACGAGCCGACCGGCCTGAAGACGATCGCGCAGGTCCACACCGACGAGCCGGGCGACTACTACGGTGAGCTCGGCGAAGGCGAGGTCCACGGCGGCGGCCTGCCGTCCGAGTGAGAGAAGTCGCTTTGTCCGCCGCGGTGTTATCGCCTGACGGGGCCTCGTGTGGTCGACTGTTTCGCATGTGAGTGGCGGACGAACGGCCGAAACGCACGTGGCGGCGGGTGAGCGGCCAAAACGCATGTGAGCCGCGGGTGAACGGCCAAAACGCATGTGAGCGGCGGGCGTTTTCGGCGCTTTCTTGCGATCCGGTCGTTAGATCGCCGCAACGCACGAAAGCTCGCCAGATCGCCGGAGCTCACGTGCGTTGTGGTCGATGCAGGCCTCGCTCTCGTGCGTTTCGGTCATTCCCCACACGCAACCGCCGCAAGCGCCCGTTGGGCGAGCCCACTGAGACAGATCGGCGCGCCGCGTGTAGCTTCCGGTGCTCGATGCTGAAGCGGGGAGCAGCCATCTCGGGTGTCGTCGCTGCCGTCGCACTGATGTGCGTGACGGTTGCGGCTGGATCGTCGAAGTCCGAGCGGCAGGCCGCGTACGACGCCGGGATCGCCGCCTATGTCCACGGCTTTCCGCCGCTCATCAGCCGGGCCTCTCAGGCGATCTTCCCGGTCAACGCGCTCATCGGCGTGGCCGGCTTGAGCACCCCCGCGAACAAGATCGTCGTGCTGCCGAACGTCGACACGGTCTACACCGTGTCGCGCCTCGACCTGCGATCTGGGCCGCTGATCATCGGCGTTCCCGCCTCGCCGCGCCGGTACTACGTGTTCCAGTTCATGGACGCGTACACGAACGTGTTCGGCTACATCGGGACCCGGACGACCGGGACGCGGGGCGGCTCCTACGCGATCGTCGGCCCCTCGCACCCCGGCGCCGTCCCCGGCTACCGGACGATCCACAGCCCGACGCCGGACGCGCTGCTCGTTGGGCGCACACTCGTCAAGCCGGGCGAGTCGACGAGCGCGATCTCCGCGGTCCTCGCCTCCTACACGATGACGCCGCTGTCGGCACTCGCGGGCGGCGGCGCCCCGCATCACTCGCTCGTCATCACGTCGGGGGCCCGCGGTGCAACGCCGCCGTTGGTCGGCGGCACGGCGTTCCTCGGCAGGTTCGACGATCTGCTCGCCGCCGATCCGCCGGGCGCGGCGGAGCGTGCCGTTCTTGCCGGGTTGAAGCGGTTCGGGATCGGTGCCGGGCGCCTCAGCGCGGTGGCGGAGCTGCCGGCCGACGTCCGCGCCGCGCTGATCAGCGGCGTCAACGCCGGACCCGCCCGCGTCGCCGCGCTCGCGAAGCAGCTCCAGACCGGTCCGCGGCACGAGCACGCGGGGTGGGAGATCCCCGCCGCCGACGTCGGGCGATTCGGCTCGGATTGGAACCAGCGCGCCGCGACCGCGCACGACGCATTGTGGGCGAATACCCCCGACGAGGCCGTGTACTTCATGACCGAACGTGACGGTCTGAGCCGGTCATTGAGCGGTCGCCACCGATACGTGCTCCGCTTCGCCCACCGGCTCCCGGCACGGGCGTTCTGGTCGGTGACGATGTACGACGCGGGCCGCCACCTGTTCGCCAACCCGCTCCACCGCTACGCGCTTGGCGACCGCAACCTGACGCCGGGCCCGGGCGGCTCGTTCACGATCGCGCTGCGGCACAGCGCTCCGCAGCACGGGCGGAGCAACTGGTTGCCTGCCCCGGCTGGGCACTTCATCGTCGTGTTGCGGCTCTATGTACCGACGCGCGCGGTCGTCGAGCGGCACTGGCGCCCGCCGGGCATCGCCTGCTCTGACTGCGCGGCCGCTCGTCACTGAGCCATCCGGTGGCCGCCCGGCATCCCGCCTGCGGCGAACTACGCGGTCCGACTGGCGATTCGGGCGGATGTCGGTCCGCCCGGGAATGTCGAGACTTCCTATGTGTTCCGGGGAGGCGACACGAAGCTTTGGATTCAGCCCGTGGGAGTGTCGAATGAATGACCGGGATTTCAACGCCGGGAGCCATCCGCCCAAGCGCGACACCGTGCTCGCGAAGTTCGCATTCGCATGGCTCGTTCCCGCGGTCGTCCTTACGGTCATCCAGTTGATCACGATCGGCAGGATCACACCGCTCGCCGTCGCGTTCGACGCGATCGCCGCGATCATGCTCCCGTTTGGCCTCCTCTCGCTCGCGATCGCGTTCGCGACCAACACCGACGACGACGGTCCGCCCCCTGAGGATGGCGGCGGCGGTGGTTGGTGGAGCCCGCCGAAGGATCAGGAGCCGCCGCCGCTCGGCGGCCTCAGCATCGACTGGGACAAGTTCGAGGCCGACTTCCGCAGCTACTCGAACGCCGTCACGCACGTCTGAGACGCGCGCCCCCGGCGACTCTAGAACGGCCGCGTGCCGCAGCGGAAGAAGTACGGCAGCTTCGCCAGCGGCGCCGTGACGGTGGTGCTTCGCCGACCGTGGTACGTGCGGTGGGTCTGCGGATCCAGCCAGCAACCACTCGGAAAGTAGACGCTTCGACTCGTTGCTCCCTGCGTGACGACGGGGGCCACAAGGAGGTCCGGGCCGAGCATCCACTCCTGCTCCTGGGCCGCCGCGCGCTGGTCACCACCGAACGCGAGCCACAGCGGCCGCGTCGGCGGGATCCCGGACCGGTCGGCCTGCTGCCACAACCTGAGGACGAGCGGCGCGGCGCGCTCGTGCAGACGCGAGATCGCGTTGTAGATCTGGACCGTCTGCGGGTCATAGGACCACGGCGTGTGCGTGCCTGCCCTGCCCGAGCCATGGAGGCGGAACACCGGACTGAGCGCTGACCATTCGGCCCAGCGCAGCAGGAGCTCCTTGGTGGTCGGCGGCGTCGTGTAGTCGTAGTAGCCGCCGATATCGGTCGCGAACCCGTAGGCGCCACCGACGGCCCGGTTGAGCATGTCCGGCGCGAGCGACTGCAGGCCGGCCGCCTGCCCCCAGTTCGTCGCCTCGTCACCCGGGATGTTCGCGTACTCGTACGCGGCCGACCCGGGGCTCCCCGAGTACCCGGTCCGGTTGAAGAACCACAGCTGCCGGTGCGGGTGGGTCTTCTCGTAGGCGAGGATCGCCGCTCGGTTCGCCTTCTGGTAGAGCACCGGGTACTCGTTGTGCATCGTCCGGCCGGTCTGTCCGTTGGCGAAGTGCATGTCGAACACGACCTCCTCGCCGAAGTCGGCGTGGAAGCCGTCGAACCCGTAGTTGAAGACCTTCGCGAGCTCCCGCGTCCAGAACGCGACCGCGCGCGGGTTGGAGAAGTCCAGGAGCGCGATCTGCTGCCCGAGGGTTCCGGTCGTCGTGTACGTGGTGCCGTCCGCTTTGCGGATGGTGAGGTGCTCGAGGTCCGGTCTCGAGCCCGGCGTGATAAACGGCCGCAGGTACGCGATCACGTGGATGTGACGCGCGTGGAGCTCGCGGATGATCTTCTGCTGGGTCGCGAAGCTCGTCACCCGCGGGTGGTAGATGACGAGTCCGTCGTTGTCGTCGTTCTCCATGTTCCACCCCTCGATCCGGTATGCGGTGAGAGGCAGGTGGTAGCGGTCGATGTTCGCGATGTCCTGATTGAGGCTCGCCTCGTACTGGGCCATCGTCGTGCCGCCGTTCTTGACGAGGCGGTCGAGCATCGGCCCGAGCGCCCACGCGGGCGGGGTCGGCTGGCGGCCGGTGCGCTTCGTGAGATCGGTCATCGCTCGTGCGGGTGCGCCCGGGGCGACGACGTAGCTGATGGAGGGTGCCGAGACCGCCACGCTCCACGCGTTCGGCCGATCGGAATCGAGCCGGAAGCGCGCCAGTTGCGGCTGATCGAGCAGGAAGCCGTAGCCGTTTGAGGAGATGAACTGCGCCTGGCTGTAGAAGACGCCGGTCGGACCGTTCGGGTACAGGATCGACGACGGTCCCGTCGTCCCGGGGAGCCCGGCGATGTTCTCCTCGTTGTCGAACGTCGAGAGCGCGACGCCGTGCTGGTCGATCGCGTTGTGGGGACCTCCGAAGCCGTGAAACGCCTCGGACCGTGTCGAGACGAACGAGTCGCTCATCATCGCGACGCCGAGGGCGGGGTGGGGGGTGGCGGAGACGCGGATGAGACCGGAGCCGGCCGGGGCGATCGTCACCGTGAGGGTGCGGCGCGACGGATCATTCGTCGACACGGTCAGGACCGCGCCGCGCGTGGTGTGGCGCACCGCGGTGACGCGGCGCGCGGCGTACTGAGTGCCCTGACGGATGCCGCTCTTGAGGTTCCCCGCCCACACGCCGCCGGCGTACTGGTCAATCGTCTCGGTGCCGACGAGGTAGGAGAGCGGCGCATACAGCTGGTGGCTGGTCGGCGCGTCGGTACCGGGCGCGATCGGGTCGGCGGTCGGCGGCATCGCGGTCGGGCCGGGACGCGTGTTCGCGATCTCGGACAGCCGGTCGCCGCGGTTCGCGGAGATCTCCAGGCGAAACGGGTTCGTCTGGACGGTGGCGGTGGCACCGTGGCCGACCACGACGAGCTGGCGCGGAACCGCCGCGAGCGCCGTCGCCGGGACGGTGACGAGCGTCGTGAGCGTCGCGAGCGTCGTGAGCGCCGTCGCCGGGACGGCGACGAACGTCGTGAGCGCCGTCGCCAGCGGGAGCCGGCGCGCGCGGAGAATCCTTCTGAGGCCCCTCTCCATCAGCGCGCCGAGCCTATCACCCGGTTCCCCGCGAGCTGAGCTCTCACGGGGGCGAGAGCGCGCCGAGCGTCGTGTCGATGAGGGCGCGCTCGGCTTGGTGATCCGCGAGCGTCCCGCTCGTGACGCTCAGGCTCGCGGCGTGGATGAGCTCGAGCAGGACGGTCAGCATCCACTCGATCGGCAGCTCCTTGTTGAACGCGCCGCTTTTCCGGCCGCGGACGAGCAGCGGCGTGATGAGGCGGAAGACCGGCTCGTGCAGTTGGCGGAGGTGATCGTGGCCGAGCCGAGTGTTGATCTCGACGAGCGCGTGATAGCGGCCGAGGCTCTCCCAGCTTGTCGCGAGGACCCGCTCGAGTGCGGCCCGCGGCTCCCCCTCGTCCGGCGCCGCCGCCTGAAGCGCGGCGGTCGTCTCGGTGATTGCCCGCTCGGTGACGGCCTGGATCAGATCCTCACGGGTGGGAAAGTGGACGTAGACCGTCGCCCGCACGACCCCGGCGCGCGCGGCGATCGCCGAGACGCTCGCGTCGGGATCGGAGGCGAGCGCCTCGACGGCCGCGTCGAGGATCGCCGCCACGCTCCGCTCGGCATCCGCCCGCCGCCTGGGCGGGCGTGTCGTGTCCGTGCGTTTGCGCGTCGGCGGCATGGCGGATGCTGGCTTAGTGAATCGACACCGGCCGAGAGGCGGCGAGCTTGGGTGCGAACGCCTGCGCGCCCGGCAGGACAACCAGCGCGAGCAGCCCGGCTGCGGCTGCGATCACGCCGGCGGCGAGAAACGCATCCGCGATTCCCGCGGCGGCACCGGCGGGCCCCGGAGCGACTCCCGTCACCGCGATGCTCGTTAACACCGCGAGCCCGATCGAGCCGCCGATCTCATGTCCGGTCGTGTTCAGGCCGGAGAGCATTCCACTTTCCTCGTTCTTTGCACCCGCGAGCACCGACACCGCAACCGACACGAGCACCATCCCGAGTCCGACCCCCGCGATCAGCATCCCGGGCATGACGTCGGTGATGTAGTTGCCGGTGCCGCTGACGCCGGTGAGGAGCAGCATGCCGCCAGCCGTCAGCGCGAAGCCGATCGCCAGTGGCACCCGCGGGCCGTAGTGGTTGATGGCGTGCGTCCCGGCGTGGACTCCGCCGCCCGTGACAACGGCGAATGGAAGGAACCCGAGTCCGGTCTCGAGCGCGTTTGCGCCGAGGACGGTCTGGAGGTACAGGGAGGTGAGCAGGAACGAGCCGAACAGGACGGCGGCGCCCGCGAGCATCAGCACAAACCCACCGCCGATCGCTCGGTCGGCGAGCCGCCGAACGTTGAGGAGCGGGTGCGAGGTGCGGGCTTCGTAGACCGCGAACACGAGCAGCCCTACGAGTCCGGCCGCCGCGACGCCGAGCGTCTGCGCCGACAGCCAGCCCGCCGACTGCGCCTGGGAGAGCGCGAAGACGATCGCGCCGACGCTCAGTGTCGCCACGAGCGCGCCGGGAAGATCGACCTGGCGCCAGTGTGGCCGCCGGCCGTCCGCGTCGAGCGTCGCGACGATCCGTGCCCCGACGAACAGCCCGATCGGGAGGTTGATGAGGAAGATCGCGCGCCAGTCGACGAGCTCCGTGAGGACGCCGCCGACGAGGACGCCGACGGCCGCGCCCGCACCGCCCACCGCGCCCCAGACGCCGAGCGCCCGTGTGCGGTCGGGGCCGGGATCGAATGAGGCGGTGATGATCGAGAGCGCGGCGGGGGAGAGCATCGCCGCGCCGACGCCCTGACCGGCGCGGGCCGCGAACAGCGATGCCGCGCTGCCGGCCAGCGCCGACGCGGCTGACGCGACCGTGAACACGCCCAGCCCGGTCAGGAACATGCGCCGCCGGCCGAGCAGATCGGCGGCCCGACCGCCGAGCAGCAACAGGCTGCCGAACATCACCGAGTAGCTCGTGATCGTCCAGCTCAGCTCGGTGGGGCCGAGGCGGAGGTCGCGCGCGAGATCGGGGAGCGCGACGTTCACCGCCGAGATGTCGAGGATGACCATGAGCTGGGCGAGCGCCAGCAGCGCGAGGAGTCCGCGGCGGCCCGGGCGAGCGGGCGGCGGCGTGGCGGTTGTGGCGGTTGTGGCGGTTGTGGACGACGATTTGCGGTGGTTCATGACGAAACCTCTAGGGGCGGTCGATGTGATGAAGTCAGACAGCGCTGTCTGAGTTAAGATATCAGACAGCGTTGTCTGATTTCAAATCTCTCGGCGGTGCGGCTTCCCGGACCGTCTCCACGCCGATCCGCTGGGACGACGGGACGGGGGCGGGTCGTTGCCGCGGCGGCGTCGAACGTGCTCTCGCCCGGCGCGATACTGCGTCGCGATGGACGCGATGCTGCCCCGGCTCCTCTCGACGCTCCCCGACGGCGTTCACCGCTCAGACCTGCCGACGCCGTTCCGCGTCGGCCACGTGAACTGCTATCTGCTCACCGACCCGCCGGTGACGCTGATCGATCCCGGCACGCTCGAGCCGGGCTCACTCGAGTCCCTCGCCGCGTTCCTGCGTGAGCACGGTCTCGGCTTCACCGACGTCGAGCAGGTGGTGATCACCCACGCGCACCCGGACCACTTTGGGGCGGCCGCGGTCGTCGCCGCCCGCTCCGGGGCGCGGATCGTGTGCGGCGCCCCCGAGCGCGAGAGCCTGGCGAGCGCGCGGGACGCCGGCGCCGCGTACGTGCTCCTCCGTCGGCTCGGCGTCCCCGAGGCGGTTGCCGCCGGGCTCGTCGCTTCCGGTAACACCGTCCTCGCCCGGGTCGTCAAGTTCGCCGACCCCGCCACGCTGTTTCCGGTCTACGAGAACGATCGCCTGCTCGCCGGTGGCCGCGAGTTCGTCTGCCTGCTCAGCTCCGGCCACGCCGACGGGCACCTGTTGCTGTGGGACCCGCGCGACGGCTTCCTGATCACCGGCGATCACCTACTCCCCCGGATCATCCCGGTTCCCTCGCTCGTCGACGGCGACGAAACGACGCGCCGCCGCCCGTTCGTCGAGTACCTCGCCAGCCTGGAGCGGTTCGTCGCGCTCCAGCCGGAGATGCTCCTCCCCGGCCACGGCAGCCCGTTCACCGACGTCGATCTGCTCGTCGACCGATTGCGCTCCCACGGCCGCAGCCGCGCCGAGGACATCGCCGCGATCCTGTCGGAGTCCGACGGACCGGTGACCCCGTACGACATCGCCCGGCGCCTCCAGTGGCAGCCGCAGGGCGCGCGGCTGATCATGGGGCTGGCGAACGTGCAGGGCCACCTCGACCTCCTCGCCGAGGGCGGGCCCGACTCGCCGGTCCTCGCCGAGGGCGGGCGAGTCGTCGCCGACGAGACCGACGGCGCGGTGAGCTACCGGCTCGGCCGGCGCATCTGAAACACGTTGTCGACGACCGCGTAATCGGCCGGGCCACCGAGCCGCGCGATCGGTCTGAGCCCCAGCGTTCGCACGATCCCGTCCTCGCCGATCGCCGACTCGTCGAGATGCACCCCGACGACCTGCCCGATCACCAGATACTGATCGACCGGCTCGTCATGGATGTCATGGAGCTGGACCGCGTGGACGACCTGACACTCCATCGCGCAGCGCGCGTCCGCCACCCGCGGCGGCGCGACGATCCGCGACGGCGCCATCTGGAGCCCCGCCCGCTCAAACTCGCTCTCCCCACGCGGCAGCGGCGCCGAGCTCGCGTTCATCTGCTCGCGCAGCTCGTAGGTCACGAGGTTCCACACGAACTCCCGCACCTCGCCGGCGAACGTCGCCGAGTGCTTGGCGCCATGGCTGGAGAACGCCAGCATCGGCGGACCCTCCCCGATCGCATTGAAGAAGCTGTACGGGGCCAGGTTGACCGCGCCGTCCGCGCTCAGCGTCGAGATCCACCCGATCGGCCGCGGCGCCACCAGCGACTTGAACGGATCGTGGGGCAGCACGCCCCGATCCCGCTTGTCTGGCTCGTAGAACAGCATCGGCGCAGACGCTACCCGGCGCCGGCGGGGTGCGGTCGGCCGGCGGGGCGCCGACCCGTGCGGTCGCGGTCGCCGGTTCGCGGGTTGCGGGTCGCGGGTTGCGCGGTTGCGGGTTGCGGGTTGCGAGTTGCGGGTCGGTCGTTGGTCTTGGGCGTTCACCCCAACTATTGGGGTCAAGGCCCAAAGCCAAACCGACACGGACCCGAGGTTGGCTTCGGGCCTTTGGGTGAATAGTTCAACCAAACGCCCAAAGCCAAATCCACGCGAGGGGGTGCTCGAGCCCGAGCGGTCGAGCCCCCGAGCGGTCGAGCGCCCGAGCGGTCGAGCCGCCCCGGCTGGCCGGCCCCACGGGTGGCCAGGAAAGAGCCTGGCGCTCCCGTCGTCAGACCGAGCGGTTCGCTCGCGGTCATCAGCCTCGAGTGCGCCAGGCCCCCATCAGAGGCGCTCCGGGACCACACTGGCCCCGAGCGCTCACCTGCGCCTCGCCTGGTTGGCTGGCCAAACCTATCCTCTTGCGCCGGCCATGTCTATGGCTCGCGTTACACGCGGTCACCCCCGCCCACCAAAGTCGACCCCCTCGACCCCGAGCGACGCGAGGTTCTCAGGGACGTCGTCGATGTCGACGACGAGCACGACCTTCGGCTCGATCCAGAACACCCGAATGCAGCAGTGGCCGTACTCGATGTGGTCCGGTGGCGGGACGTCGGCGCCGTCAAGCATCTCCCGCACCTTCATCTCGCACTGGATCTTCTGCTTTAGCGTTGCCATGCCAGAAGCATGCGCCAGAACCGTGTTACGGATCTAGACGTAGACGTGTCAATTCAGCACCAACTCTGTGCCGAATCGTCACGGGTCCGTTACGGAACTGCGACACCGTCCCGTTCGTCGTCCGCGATGATCCGCGGGCTGTCAGAGATGATCCCCCGGTTGCGGAGCTGCGTCAGGAACGGGCCCTGGTCCGTGAAGCTCACGACCGTCGCGGCGTTCTCCGAAAAGCGGATCGACAGCCTCTCCGCGTTGAGCTGGCGGATCTGACCGTCAATCTCCAGCCGCGATCCGCCAAAGCCGGAGACCACCTCGAGCTCGAGCTCCGACTCGCCATGGATGACGAGCGGCGGCCGAAAGCCTCCGTGCGTCGACAGCGGCGTCAGCGCAAACGCCTGGAGTCCGACGGGGAGCAGCGGACCACCGGCCGCGATCGTGTACGCGCTCGACCCGACCGGCGTGCTCACGATGCAACCGTCTCCGGCGAACCGTGCAAACAGCGTTCCGTCAACGCTGGCGCTGACGCGTAGCTGCCCCTCGCCCTGACGGACGAGCACGAGGTCATTGAATGCCTGATCCACCGCGTCGCCATCCACCCAGATCGCGAGTGCCGGCAGCTTCTTCACGACCCAGTCGCCCTTCGCGAACCGGTCAAGAGCTTGGCCGATGTGATGCTCCGGAACCGTCGTCAGCGCGCCGAGGCTGCCGCACGCCACCCCGAGCACCGGCCGCTCCATGCGCGCGCCGCTCCGAATCGCATGGAGCGTCGTCCCGTCACCGCCGATCGCGATGATCAGATCCTGCTCGTCCGGGTCGACCGGTTCTGCGACGCTGCGGCCGCTGTTCCCGAACGCGATCTGCCCGACCTCCACGTCCCTGGCTCGCGCCCAATCGAGCACCTCGCCAATCGGCTCGGCAACGTTGCGCGTGGGATGCACGACGACGCCGACGCGTCGCAGGTCGCCGATCGTGGGCCCAGCACCGTTCGTCAGAGACATGTCCGCACCCTACCCGTAGTCACTAAACCCATCCCCAAGTTCGTCGAAGTTCGGCTATCATCGTACGTCCGCCGCGGGGTGGAGCAGTCTGGTAGCTCGTCGGGCTCATAACCCGAAGGTCGCGGGTTCGAATCCCGCCCCCGCTACTCAATGAAAGCCCCGGACATCCAGGGCTTTTAGTTTGCCAGGGTTCAGGCGAGCGAGGGTTTGTTCCCGATTTTTGTCCCGAACGCCCTCGGGTCGAGGCGACGTTGCTGGGCGCGCACGGGACGGAGATGAGCGGTGCGGTGAGCGAGCTGGCTGAACATGAGCCGGCAGGAAAGCCGATTCAAGTGAGCTCGATGATCTCCGGCTTGGTCACAGTGGCGCACCAGGACTCTTACACCGCCCCAACCGTCGCACTGAGTCGTCACAGAGATTTTGCGGTCTCTCGTTACAGAACGCGGCGCGTAGGTCGTCAAGCAGTTCGTCGATGACGAGTTCCTCGGGGAGTCCGCCGTCCAACGTGCGGACAGCATCCTCGAGCGTCGCCGGCGCCGGATCGGGGGCGATCCGGCCGAGGCGGCGCAGCGCCGTGCACATTGACGGTCCGTCGAATCGCCACGGCGTGGCGCTATGCCGCGCCTCGAGGTCGCGGAGGATCTGCACCCCGGCGCTGTCGTAATCGCCGTGATGACGAATCGAGCCGCCTGCGTCGCGCACTGAGGAGAAGAGCAACTGCACCGCGTCCGACGGGCGACCGCCGGTGCAGACCAGCGGCGGGCAGTCCGTGCCGAGAGCATTCTCGGCGGCGATCAGCACCGACGGGTTCTCGCAGCTGAAGCACGTCGCTCCGGGCGCCCACCGCAGGACGTTCGCGGACAGCTGCCCGTACGTCAGGACCATATGCGTGCCCTGGATCGTGGGTGGGAGCCTTCCGCCGTCGACGTCTGGGGGCTGCGGCGGCAGGTTGAGCACGGCAACGTTGGACGAGACCGGGTCGACGATCACGTTCCACGCACCCCAGACAGTGCGTGCCGGAGCACCCCGGTCGAGGCCCGCAGCGGCTGCGAGCAGCGCCACCGTCAGCCGGTGCAGGGGCGTGTCGACGTCCAGCCCGTGCGGGTCGGCGTCGAGCATTCGGGCGGCCAGCACGGTCCGCTGGATCGGCTCGGCAGACGGCAGCGCCGCCACGATCCGCAATGCACGCTCGATCGCCGGCCGCATCCCGGCATGCACCTGTCCCTGGCGCGCCGCCGCCTCGAGCCAGGCGGCGACCGCGGGCCGCTGCGTCGCGACCGAGTGCTCGCTCAACCATGCCCGGAACTGCGATTGCGTCAACCTCGCCGCGGCCCGCTCGGCCGGCAGGTCACGTAGCGGCCGGCCGCCGACGCGCTCGTAAGCGAGTCTCGGCTCGATCCCATCCGCACGCAGCGCCGCCTCGAGTTGCGACAGCGGGATCCGCCGTGTCTGGCCAGCGAGAATCGGCTTGCGCGGAGCGAGCAGGCCGTCGAGCGCCAGCGCCTCCTCGGCTCCCAACCGCGTCAACGTCAGCGTTCCGTCGCGGCCCGCCCCGATTCGCTCGCGCTTGTCGCGCGCGGCGAGCAGCGTGCGCTCCAGCGCCGCGTCGCGCCCGTGCTCGCTCACACCCGCAGCTCGCCCTGCTCCAGCTCGCGTAGCACGTCGCCGTCCCAGATGAACGGGATCGCGTGGACGCCGAAGGTCCCGTTTTCGCGGTGTAGCTGGTAGATCGCCAGCTGGGGAACGGATCGGTATGTCCCCCACAGCTCGTGCGAGGTCATGACCACATCGAGGTCGAATGCGACGGTCGCCTCCAGCACGCGTTCGCGGGTGTCGTCGTCGATCCCCGACAAGGCTTCGTCGAGCATCACGAACCGGGGCGCCCGCGAGTCGCCATAGAGCGCTGCTGCGGCGGCGAACAGCGGCAGATGGATCAGCACCGACTGCTCGCCGCCCGAGCCGACGGCGTGACGGCGCTTGGTTAGCCGCACGCGGCCCGCATCGCTGCGCTCGTGAAGACCGAACGCGAACCACCGCCGGTAGTCGAACGCGCCCATCAGCGTATCCGCCATCGGTCGCGGCTCGGCGCCGAAGGCATGCTCGCGGCGGGCGGCCTCGATCCGCCGCCGGAAGAACGTGACCAGCTCGGTCCGCGACTCGCCGCTCAGGCGATGGACGTCGCGCCGCAGCAGCGCGAGTGCGGTCCGCTGTATGCCCTCGTCGTCATCGAGCGGCTGCCACTCGAGCTCGACGACCTTCCCCGCGGCCGTCGGGCTGCGCCGCAGTACGGCGTTCATCTGCTCGACGCGGCCGCGCACCTCGTGCATCCGCTGGCGCAGGTGGTCTGCGATCTCCTCGACGAGCGCATCGCTGAACACGCGCCGCTCCTCGGCGGTCAGGATCTGCTCGCGATCAGCGATCTCGGCGTCCAAAGTATCGAGCACTTCGGCCAGCGTCTGCTCGCTTCCGGTCTCGGTCACCCGCACCAGCAGCAGTCCGTCCTCGCCGCGGCTGGCGTACGCGCCCATGTCGGCTTCGGCAAGCTCGCGATCGAGCAGCTGGACGTTGCGGCCCACCTCGACGGCCAGCGCGCCGGCGGAGCTCCGCACCGACAGCAGCTCGTCGGGCAGCGCCCTCACGACGTCGAGCGTGCGCGTGAATGTCCACGCGTGAGGGCGATCGGCGTCCGCGGGTGCGGCGTCGCCGAGCGCCAGCTGCATAATCCCGCCGCGCGCGAGCTGGGCGAATGCGCGGCTGCTCTCCTCGCGCTGGGCGCGAGCGCCGTCGTGCTCGCCGGCGCTGGCGACGGCGTCGCGCTCGAGCGCCGCAGCGGCGACGAGTGCGTCCTGACTCTCGGTGTTGGCATGCCGGTGGGTTTCGCGGGCCGACTTCAGCTCGGAGACGACCACCGCGTACCTGCGGCGGAGCTCCTCTCCGGTGGTGCCGAGCGCCTGCTCGCGGGCGGTGTGCTCGGCGGTCAGCCGGTCGGCCTCGGTCTGCTCGTCGCGGGCGCGGCGGTCCTGGTCGGCCGCCAGCGCCTGGGTTTTGGAGAGCTTCGCGGCCAGCACTGCGGCGCCGTCGGCCTCCCGCGCTGCAAGTACCCATGAGCGTGACACCGCGCCGACGCTCCCCGCCAGCTCGGCGCCGGCCTCGCGCAGGCGATCGAGCGCCTGCGCGTCCAGGGTCGCGGGCAGCCCGTGCGATGCTGCGTGCTCGCGCCGCGTCGCGACGGCGGAGAGCTCGGAGTCGGCGGCGGCCCGAGCCGCCGCGATCGCGTGCTCGTGCACGCGCGCGGCATCGGTCTGCATCGCCGCCACGACGCGCTCCGCGTCGAGCGCGGCTCTGACCTCGTCGGCTACGGGCACCGCCGCAAGCTCGGCGTCGAGCGTCGCGCGCCGTCGCTCCGTCACCGCCAGCCCGCTGTCGTGAGCGGCGATCTCCGTCCGAAGCTCGGCGATGCGGGCGCTGAGCTCG
Organism: uncultured Solirubrobacterales bacterium; assembly: GCA_963779695.1. Classification (GTDB taxonomy): domain Bacteria; phylum Actinomycetota; class Thermoleophilia; order Solirubrobacterales; family Solirubrobacteraceae; genus Palsa-465. Next base: position 10,822 of record CAVZZH010000042.1, on the reverse strand, counting down.
GCGATCCGGCGCGCGCGACGCGCCTCGCGTGCAGCCGCGCCGATGTGCTCGGCGTGCGGCTTGGCGCCGCGGCCGGTGAGCGGGCCGAGGGCGAACCGCCCGTCGAGCTCGACCCACGGGCCTGCGGGGCGCTCCCCGAGTCCGATCCGGGCGAGCAATCCGGCGACGATCGGCTCGGCGACGGGCTGGCCGGCGACGGGCGCCAGCACGCCGGCGAGCGTCTCTCCAGAGGCCGCGGTCCCGTCGGACAGCACGACGTCGGCGAGCGCGGGCTCGTCGAGCCCGCCGCTGGGGGTGACCCAGGCGTCGAGCAGCCCGGACGCCTCGAGTGCCGCCTCGAGCGCCGGCCGTTGTCGATCCCCGATTCGCGCGGTGAAGTCGACCAGGCGCCAGAACGGCGCACCGGCGCGCTGATCCCGTTCGCTGCGGGCCCAGGCCGGCGCCGGCGGGCCGTCGTCGTGCTCGGCCCGCAGCCGTTCGATCTCCGCCTCGGTGCTGGCCACGGCCTCGGCCGCAGCCCGGCGTGCGCTCAGCAGCGCGGAGCGCTCGTCCGCGAGTAAGGTCCGTGCGCGCTCCACGCAGCCGGCAAGGCCGGGCGCGGGCGCCTGCCCGGCGTGCCCAAGCTCCACTGCCGCCGCGAACGCCTGTTCGTCGACCGGCAGCTCCACGAGCGCCTGACGCCAGCGGGCAAGCTGCTGGAAGAGCTCAGCGCGGCCGTGCTCGAGCTGCTCCTCGCAGGCGACACATCGCGCGGTGAGCTGCTCGACCCGGTCGGCGGACTCCCGCTCGGCGATCCGAGCCTGGTCGGCTGCGACGGTGGCGCGCCGCGCGGCGTCGAGCAGCTCCCGGTGGCGATGGAGCACGTCGCGCCAATCGGACGCGAGGTCTCGCAGCGCCGATCCCCACGTATCGGGCGCGAGGGTGCCGTCGCGCAGCTGCGCCGCCAGTGGCTCGGCACGCTTCACGAGTCCGGCGCGCTCCGCCAGCGCGAGCGCGTCCCCGAGGTCGCCCTCCGCCCGCTCTCGCTGATCGGTCGCGACCGCACGCGCGGTGATCAGCTCCGCCTCGAGCGCGCCGGCGCTGTCCGCGGTGCTGTCGGCATGCTCGCGCGCGGTGCGCGCAGCGTTGCGCTGGGCCGACGCCTGCCCTCCCAGCGCTTCGACCTCCGCGACCGACGACCACGCCTCCGAGCTGGTCAGCGCGCGCTCCTCGGCCCCGAGCCGCTCGACCGCGGACTCGGCCGCGTCGCGTTCGGCGCCGGCGCGCTCGGCTCGCTCGCGCTCGGCGTCGAGCGACGCCTGCGTCGAGCGCAACTGCTCAGCCGCCTTCTCGACTGCGGTTTGCGCGCGCCGCAGGTCGTCGGCACGCTCGCGGACCACCGCGCGCACATAGGCGCTGTAGGTGCGCTGGTGAAAGCGGCGCACGCGCTCGCGCACGTCGCGTAGCCGCGCGAGGCCGCGCTCGAGCGTCTCGAGCTGCTCGAGCCCGCCGGCGAGGCGGCGCATCAGGTCGTCGTCGATCTCCGGCAGCCCGGCGGACAGCTGCTCGGCGACGCCGTCCGGGTCCAACGTCTTCGACAGGTGCGGACGGCGCAGGTCCAACATCAGCCGCAGCATCGTCTGGTACTGCTCCTCGCCGTGGAAGCCGAACAGCAGGTCGCCGAGACGCGCGCGGTAGTCGCGTGGGCTGTCGAGCACCTCGCCGTCGTCGCCGAGCGCGGCTGCGAGCTCGGCCTTGCCGATCGGATTGTCGCCGCGGGTCAACTGCAGGTCGGCGCCGACGCGCCGCTCGCGCGCGACGAAGTACCAGCGGGTCACCTTCGGCAGCTGCTTGCTGCGCGTGCATCCCGATCCCCGCCGTCAGCCTCCGCGTCACGCCCGTCTCGTCGATCCGCTCGAACTCCAGCCACACGTAGCCGTCGCGCTGCTCCTGTTCGATGCACCCGACGAGGTTCCAGCGCATGTCCTTGGCGCCGGACGCGAACGGGTCGAGCTTCGTCGGCCGGATGTCGCCGTCGAGGCAGAACGGAAGCAGCAGCTCCAGCGCCTTCGTCTTCCCGGAGGTGTTGTGGCCACGCAGCAGCAGCCGCCCGCCCGCGAAGTCGAACACCTGGTTGGCGTACTCGTAGAGGTTGATGATCCCGGCGCGCCGCGGGCGCCAGCGGTTCGAGCTGGGACTCAAGTGATTCCGCCTGAGCGCACTGCGGGCTCGCGAAAGCGGGCGGCGAGTGGCGTTGGTTGAAGGCCGCCGGCGTCGGTGCGCCGGGCCAAGCCGGCGGCGACCAGCACGTCGCCGGCGGCGGCGGCCAGATGTGCGATCTGGGCGGGATCGTCCCGGTCACGGCGCCAGTGATCGCCGTGCTTGGCGATCAGCTCGGCGACCGCGGCACGCAGCGCCTCGTCGCTCACGATCGCGCCCCGCGTGGTCGCGGCGAGCGTGTCGCACAGCAGCAGCGCGACCTGCTTGGTCGTCGAGTTGGTCGGAAACGGCACGTCGGTGAACCCCCGGCCCTCGACGATCAGCGCGCTGCCCTCGGACCGCCGCTCGACCTGGTAACCGGTCGCGTCCGCGACGGCGGTCTCGATCCGCGCGCGCTGGCCGAGGAAGTAGCCGCGCTCGTCGTCGGTGAGGTCGTCGAGGAGCAAGGCCGGATCCTCGACCAGGCGCCGCGCGAGCCGCTCGAACCGCGCGCGGTTCTCCCCCTCCGGGGTCGGCGCGTAGCGCGCGGACTCGTCGATCAGCTGCGCCAGCGACGCCGCCTCCAGGGCGGCGGCCGGGTCCCGCATCAGCAGCGCCAGCCGGCGGCGGTCCACGGTGAACAGCGCCTCGTCCTCGCGCTGCTCACCGCGCGCGTAGCTCTCGTGCGATCCGGACGTGTGCTCGAGCACGCCCCACCAGCACAGCAGGTCGAGACCATCGGCGAACGCGAGTCGCTCGGCGCGCTCACGGAAGGCGACCGTAATCGGCGGCTCGACGTCGGCGCCAGCGAGCTCGACCTCTCGCGCCAGGTCCGCGAGTGCCGTCTGGGCGCCGCCGCGCTCCAGCGCGGTCAGCGTCAGTAGCAGCAACACGCAGCCGCGGTCGCTCAGCGCCGGCCACTCGTCGGGCGGCTTCTGCCGCCCGCTGATGCTGGCCGGGCGGATCCGCAGCGGGCGGCTCAGGCCGTCCGCTGTTGGTAGGCCCGACGCACGCGCTGCGGTGCTGCCGACCTCGAGCTGGTAGCCGAAGCTCGTCTGCAGCGTGGTCGCGAGCTCCCGCTCGTGGCGGCGGATCAGGGAGTAGGCGGGGTCGGCGGCGTCGACGAACGGCGCCGCCAGCAGCGCGCGCAGCGCCTCGGTACGCTCGGCGCGGTCGTCGAGCTCGCGGACGCTCACCGGCTCGCCACCTCGATCTCGAAGTCGGGCAGGTCGAGGGTGCCATGCGGAGCGCGCAGGCGGGTGCGCTCGCGGCCGGGATCGGCGGGCGGTCGCAGGAGGATCGTCGCGCGACCGTCGCTGGAGCCGGCCCGGCGCGCGCCGTCGGGTCCGGGGGGCGCCTCGTAGGCGCGGCCGATCCACGCCAGCAGGTGGCGGAACTCGTGGGCGTCGACACGCTCGAGCGTCGACAGCCTGATCGGCCCGCGGGCGCTCATCCGCGCCAGCAGCTCGCCCAGCTCCCGGCGCTCCTGCACGCGGCAGTGCTCGATCCGGCGGCGGCCCTCGGTCAGGTCAGCGATCGGCGCGCCGCGGCCACCTCCGGGCTTGCGGATGCCGGGCACGCGCAGATGGGCGACCACCGGCGCCGGCGGCGCCTCGTGCCACGACGTGCGCCCCCGCTCGGAGATCTGCTCCGGATCCGGGTCGGGGACGCCGACATGGCGCGGGGTGCGCACCCCGAACGCGGCGCGGAGCCACGCGCCCGCCACGCCCGGCGGGGCCGCCGCGACCCGCGCCGCGAGCGCCAGCAGCACTCCGCTGCGGTCGACGCGCAGCGAGCGCCGCTCGATCAGCCGCTCGGCGATCGCCAGCACCGCCCGGATACCGTCGACGACCTGATCGTTGAGCGTGCGCCACGGGGAGCCGACGTCGTCGTCGCCGACGAACCAAGCGCGCAATCCCTTCCAGCGCATCAGCAGCTCCGCCGACCGGCGCGAGCGCTGCGCCTCGACGGTCGCGCCCCCAGGCAGAGCGACGAACTGCTCGGCGTCGACGATCTCGGCGACGAGCAGCTGCGCGCCGGTTCCGTCGATTCGATCGAGCAATGTAAGGATCTCGGCCGAATAGTGGCTGCGGCTGCGCCGAAAGCCCTGGAGATGCTCGAGCAGCGCGCCCTTGCTGCGCTCGAAGTCGGCCTCGCCCACCTGTTCGACGGTCCGCATCAGGGCTGATAGCGAGCGCATGAAAGCGAGCGCGCCCGTGTGCAGCGCCTCGACTTCGGCCAGCACCCGCTCGAACAGCTGCCGCAGCTGCGTGCCGTCGGGGTCGGGCTGGTCGAGCTCCCCGACGAGCAGGGCCAGCGCGTCGCGGATCGCCGGCAGCCGCGCCGTGTCGAGCCGGCCGATCTCCGCGCCGAGCGCGTCGAGCTTGGCGAGCAGCTCCTCGGTCATGCGGCCGGCGGGCGTGACGTCGAACGTATAGCGGTTGCGTCGCCATTCGGCCGCCGTCGACGCGAGGCTCGCGTCGTGGTCGGCCTCGACCGCGCCCCACCCGTCGAGCGCCTTGAGCCGGTCCTCGAGCCAGTCGAGGTCGACCGGCCAGGCGTAGCGCTCGCGCAGGCGGTCGGCTACCTGGGCGGGCCGCAGTCGCAGCCCGAATGCCTGATGCTCGTCGTACAGCACGCGCATGATCCGGCGGTAGGACTCTGCATCCTCGGCGGTCGCGTAACGGACCACGTGGTGGGCGCCGAGTCGCTCGGACGCGGGTGCGAGGGAGCCGGCTCCGCTCGACTTACCATCGACCCGCACGGCGCCGGCGAGCTCGAGGCCTGCGCGCAGCAGCGTCGGAGACAGCTCAGGATTCATACCGGTCCCGCTCGTGACTAGGGAGCGACTGGGTGTCGACCAGCCCTGAGAGGTCGATCTCACGGAGGGTGAGGCACGGCGGGGAAGAGCGGGCGAGGCGCTCCGCGGCTTCGTGGGCGGCGGGAGTGAGTTCGAGACGGGCCTCGGCGAGCCGCGCGATCTGCTGCTGGTCGGCGATCGTCAGCGTGTGCGACAGCGGTGCGCAGGTTCGACGGCGACGCTCGACGGACGGGACGCGCCTGCGTTCCGCGGCGTCCGCCACCACCGCGCCGCCGAGCTCGATCAGCCAGGCGAAGCGATCGTCTCCAGCGGCCAGGGGCGACTCCCAGCGCCTGCGCGCGCCCGCGAGCGTCTCGGTGGCGAGGTCGTAGGCGAGTGCGGCATCGTGGACCACCCGTACGATCACCGCCACAAGGGTTGGCAGTGAGGCGCGCGCAAAGGACTCGAACTCCTGACTCGCGTTGCCTGACAGCTCACCCATCGTCGCTCAGGATCGGTGGCGGGTCGGACGGAACGGGCCCGAAGGTCGCACTTTGCGTGAATTAGTCCGCACGATCGCACAGGTTGGCTTCCTCGACGAACGAGTCCCGCGCCGGCGCGTGTCTGAGAGCGCTCAGCTCCAGATTCCACTGACCGGAACTGCCGTCAGGCGATCGCCGAACGGGAGGGCGTTGGCTCCGACGTATAGGACGGCACCGCCCTTGAAGCGGGAGCCGAGCTTGTCGCGGAGGTACCGCAGCCCGGCGAAGTCGTTGGGCGCGGGGGTGGCGCTGGCCTTGGCCTCGATGCCGATGATCTCGCCGCTGTGGCGTTCGAGGATCACGTCGACCTCGCGCTGTTGCTTATCGCGGTAATGGAAGAGCTGAACGGGCTCCCGGGTCCAGCCTGCTTGGCGCAGCAATTCCATCGCGACGAAGCTCTGACGTGCCACGGCCTCGAGCTGGTGGACCATGAATAGATCCTCCAGGATCTTGGTGTGGGCGCGGACCGTGTTCGTGTCGAGGCCGAGGTCGCCGGCCATGCCGTGAAAGCTTGTCAGCCCGCCTGAGCGTGCGGCGATGACGAACAGCAGTCGCTCGACGTTCTCGACGTTGCGAACGTTGGCCACATCATCGAGGTCACGGCCGATGATCGACGCGACGTAGCTTGAGAAGAACCGCGATCGTCCACGCGGGCTGCGTTCCTGAAGCTCGGGATAGCCACCAATCGCCAACGTCTGGGCGACGGCGTCGCGACCGACCGGCGCATCCGTCACCTCCGGGAAGCGTCCCTCGAACAGGTCGTCGATGAACGTCTCGCGACGATCGCGGAGCTCCCCCTGGGATAGGGGCCAGAGGTTGAGGTACTCGATGCGGCCGGGTAGCGCGTCCGTGACGGTAGGGAGGGTGAGGATGTTGGCCGAGCCGGTGAGCAGGAATTGGCCGCGGGAGCGATTGCTGTCGAGGCGCTGCTTGATCGCGAGCAGCAGCCCAGGGGCACGCTGGATCTCGTCGATCACCGCAGGCTCCGATATCCCGGCGATCAGGCCGGTCGGGTCGGCCCGGGTCGCGTTCGCGGTTGCTTCGTCGTCGAGGTTCACGTAGCGCGCCCGGTAGTCGGTGGCTGCTAGGTCGGCTACGAGCGTGCTCCTGCCCACCTGCCGTGCGCCGCACTGAGATCGGACGGATTATGAATTGCCTGCTGGCCCGATTGTGAATAGAGCGGAGGCGGATTGTGATCATCTCAGAACCTGCCCCTCATAAACGCGAAGGTCGCGGGTTCGAATCCCGCCCCCGCTACTACAAAAGGCCTGGAAATCGAGACCTCCGAGAGATCGGAGGTTTCGTCGTTTAAGACCGCGCGAGCGTTTGATCGCGTTTGACGGGGGGTGAATCGGCGGCTCCCACGCCTCTATGAGGTATGGGATCTGCGAACACACAGGACGCGATCGACGACTTCGCCCTGGAGCTGTTGCGCACAGGCGACATGCTCGCCGGGCTGGCGATGGATCTCGTCGAGGCGCTGCCGGCCGAGGCGTACCCGGGAGAGAAGCCGGCGGCGGTGGTCATGGAGATGATCACCGGCTCGATCCGCACTGCCCTCGTCGAGGCCGATCAGAGCGATGTGCAACGTGCCGTCGAGCTCATGCGGGAGGCGGCCGATCGGGTCATCGAGCACCTTCATCTCGCGCTCGCACTGAGGCGCCGGATGGATGGCGCCGGCGGCACGCGGCGAGGGTATGGCTGACGCTGGCCCGGAGCGTCCCGCCGCCTGGAAGGTCGTGCGGACCGATGAGTTCCGCCACTGGGTCGGTGGACTGAGTGCGGAGCGAGGCGCTCAGGTCGAGGCTGCGATCCGCCGCGTCGAGACCGTCGGGCCGCTGCTGGGACGACCACACGTCGACTCGATCCAGGGCTCGCGCGTCCACAATCTCAAGGAGCTGCGGATCCACGACGGCGTGCGGATCCTGTTCGCGTTCGATCCCAACCGCCGGGCCGTCATGCTGGTGGGCGGCAACAAGACCGGCCGCTGGGACCGGTGGTACCGCCAGTTCATCCCGGTGGCCGAGCGTCTGTACGGCAAGCACCTGCGCAGCATCGGAAAGGAGGATCCATGTCTGAGTCGACCGAGGACGGCGACGAGGTCCGCCGCGAGGAGCCGGTGAACGAGATGCGCGTGAGGCTCTATGAACAGTTGATGGAGGCGCAGGAGCGGATCGCCCAGGCGCGCTACGCCCGCGGGGTGGCTGACGCCACGGTTGTCGCCGCGCTCGACGCGGCCGAGACGGGCATCTCCGAGCAGCAGCGGCGCGAAGATCTGTATCTCGCGTCGCTGGGGGCGTACGTCGCAGCGTTGGGCGGGCGGCTCGAGGTCAGGGCGGTGTTCGGCGATGGGAGCGTGATCGTGCGGACGGCTCCGTAGGGGCCCTCTGGCGGTCTGGCCGGAACCCGGGCTCTTGTCCGAGCGACGGTTGCGACCGCATGCGGTAAGTCTGCGAATCCGCATACAAGAAGCATGCGATATCGCATGCGACGTGCATGCAGTCTGGTATCGTCTGGGCCGATGGCAACGCCCCGTGATCTGAATCCGTTCCGGTTCTCCGGACCACTCGCCTCCGAGGACATGATCGACCGTGACCCGGAGGCCGAGGAGCTGCTGGCGCTCGCCGAGGGTGGCCACTCCTTCCGCTTGGTCGGTCCGCGCCGCTACGGCAAGACGACGCTGCTGCGGCGCGTGCTCGAGGCGGCCGATCGGGAGGGGATGGCGACGGTGCTCGTCGACCTCCAGGACGTGCTCTCGATCGGGGAGATCGTGGTCCGGATCGAGCGCGCGTACGACCGGCTGAAGGGACCGATCCGGCGCAACGTCGATGCCCTGTTCCGGAGCTGGAACATCGGGCTCGCGCTCGGTGGAGGCGGCTTCACCGCGACCCTGCAGCGCACCCCGAACGTCGACGCCGAGTCTGTGCTCCTGCGGCTACTCGAGCTGCCGGCGGCCCTGTTCGACCGGGCGGGAACGGCCAGCCTGATCGTGTTCGATGAGATCCAGGACGTGCTGGCCGTTAGCGGGGCCGACGGCAAGATCCGAAGCGTCATCCAGCATCAGACGGACGCCGCGACCTACGCGTTCGCCGGATCCGCGCCAGGCGTCATGCAGCAGCTGTTCGCCGACCCGAAGCGCCCACTGCTCGATCAGGCTGTCCCGAAGAACCTCGCGCCGTTGCCGCTCGACGCGGTCGCCGACTACGTCGCCCGCCGGTTCGAGCAGACCCGGCGCGATGTCGGCACCGCGCTGACCCCGATGCTCGAGTTCACACGCGGTCACCCGCAGCGGAGCATGATGCTCGCGCACTACCTGTGGCAGCGCACGCCCCGCGGCGCCACGGCCGACGAAGGAACCTGGGTCGCGGCACTCGATCAGGCGGCGGCGGACTCGGCGCCGCTGATGCGTGCGATCTGGCGGGCGTTGACGGCGAACGAGCGGCGGATGGTGCGCGCGCTCGCAGTGACGACGACCCCGCTCTACGGCGAGGAGACGGCCGCGGCCGTCGGGATCAAGCGGGCCAGCATCGGGCGGGCGATCGAGAGCCTCGTCAACAACGCCGACGTCATCCAAGGCGGGGACCGGCTGCGGCTCACCGATCCGATGTTCGAGCTTTGGCTGAGGGGCCGTGGGCTGACTCCCGAGAGCGGCGACGACACGCTGGAGGCCAAGTGACGGTCAGAAAGCGGATGTTCGGGCCATCACTGGGGCATCGATGCGCCTGCCGAGCGCCTCCATCCAGCACTGAATCAGTGTTCACGATGTGAGCAAGCGGTTATCGCGCTCGCTTCCGGCGGGCCGGGCCGTATATGGTCGCGCCGCGTTCGATGGCGACTGGCACGCATCTTCCCGACGACACCGCGCAACCGTCTTCGTTGCCGCTTGGCCGTGCGCTCGACAGCGCACCGATGACGGCGTTACACGTGCGCTTCTGGCTGCTCGCCGGGCTTGGCATCCTGCTCGACGGCTTCGACTTGTTCATCATCGGAGTGGCGAATCCACTGATCAAGAAGGACTTCCATGCCTCAGCCGCACAGGTTGGTCTCGTGTCGGCGGCAGCCATCATCGGCGCTGTGTTCGGCGCCTCTCTCCTCGGCCCGCTCGGTGATCGCTTCGGGCGCAGACGCATCTTCAAGTTCGATCTGATCCTGTTCGTGGTCGGCTCGTTGCTTTGCGCCGCCGCCTGGAACCTCGCCGCGCTGATCGCTTTCCGTTTCCTGCTGGGGCTGGCGATCGGGCTTGACTACCCGATCGCTGCCAGCTACCTCGCGGAGGTGCTGCCGGCAAAGGGCCGCGGGAGATGGCTGGCGGCGGCGTTCAGCCTTCAGGCAGCTGGCATCGTGCTCGGGGCGTGTGTCGGCGTGGTGATTCTGGAGGCGCTGCCGCACCTATATGCGTGGCGCGTGATGCTTGGCTTCGGCGCGATCCCAGCGCTCATCATCGTCGTGCTGCGACGAGGCATCCCGGAGAGCCCCCGGTGGCTCGCGCGCAACGGTCACGAGCAGGAGGCTCGGGAGGTTGCAGAGCTGCTATCGCCTGTTCCGGTGATCGTCACCGCCGCCGATTCGGTCCGAGGGCCGGAGGCCCCGAAAGGGCTCGGGGCGCTGTTTCAACCGCGCCTCTTCCGTCGTGACCTGATCCGGAGGACGGTGTTCACGTCCGTGCCCTGGTTCCTCATGGACATCGCGACCTACGGCGTCGGCATCTTCACGCCGACGCTGCTCGCTGCGATCGTCGTCCACGGCGCGAATACGTCGTTCCTCGCCGACGACATCGCCGCAGCGAAAGGAACCGCCGTGCTCGACGTGTTCCTCATTGTCGGCTTCGCGATCGCCATCTCACTCGTCGATCGCGTCGGGCGCGTCCCGCTGCAGCTCACCGGCTTCGCCGTGATGGCACTCGCGCTCGCGATCCTCGGTCTTGCGGAAGGGCTACCGGGCGGAGGCAGTGCGCATCTCGGCATGGTCATCGTCGGCTTCGCCTTCTTCAACACGTTCATGAACGCAGGGCCGAACTCCACCACCTACGCCCTACCTGCCGAGGTGTTCCCTTCCGACGTCCGTGCTGCGGGCCACGGTTTCGCCGCGGGATGCGGCAAGCTGGGTGCGACGCTCGGCGTATTCCTGTTCCCGATCATCCAAGGCGACATCGGGACGAGCGCGCTTCTCTACATCATCGCTGGTGCCTGCCTCGTCGGTTTGATCGTGACCGCGCTGCTCGCAATCGAGCCCAAGGGGCGGTCATTGGAGGAGTTTGACGAGCGGGTGCCGTCGGGAGCCTTAGCCGGAGCATGATGCTCGA
>CAVZZH010000041.1:0-118032 GCA_963779695.1 uncultured Solirubrobacterales bacterium | reverse complement strand
GACGCGTGAAGAAGCTGCTGTTCGACCGGATTGACGAGCCGGGCCTCAACACGATCGACGTCTATCAGCGTCGCGGCGGCTATGAGTCGCTGCGCAGCGCCCTGTCGATGACCGCCGACGAGGTCCTGGAGAACCTCAACGAGTCGGCGATCCGCGGCCGCGGCGGGGCCGGCTTCCCGATGGGTCGCAAGGCGTCGTTCCTGCCCCGCGGGCACATGAACAAGTACCTCGTGTGCAACGCGGACGAGTCCGAGCCCGGGACGTTCAAGGACCGGGAGATCATGCAGAAGAACCCGCACATGCTGATCGAGGGGATCGCGATCGCGACGTTCGCGGCCGGGATCAACCGCGCGTTCATCTACATCCGCGGCGAGTACGAGCTCCAGGCCGAGATCCTGGAGGCGGCGATCGCCGAGGCCGAGGCGGCCGGGTTCGTCGGCGAGCACGTCCTCGGCTCCGAGCACTCCTTCAGTCTCGTTCTGCACCGCGGCGCGGGCGCGTACATCTGTGGCGAGGAGACGGGCCTGCTCGACTCCCTCGAGGGCAAGCGCGGCAACCCGCGCCTGAAGCCTCCGTTCCCGGCGATCGAGGGCCTGTACCACGGCCCGACGCTGATCAACAACGTCGAGACGCTGTCGACCGTGCCCGCCATCATCAGGATGGGCGGCGACGAGTACGCGAAGCTCGGCACCGAGAACTCGACGGGCACGAAGCTCGTCTCGGTCTCCGGCGACGTCCGGCGCCCCGGCAACTACGAGATCGAGCTCGGGATCCCATCGCGCGAGCTCATCTATGACCTCGCCGGCGGACCGTTCGACGGCCGGGAGATCAAGCTGTGGTTCCCCGGCGGCTCGAGCTCGCCGGTGCTGACCAAGGACGATCTCGACATCCCCTACGACTTCGACTCGATGGCGAAGGCCGGGACGATGCTCGGTTCCGGCGCGATCATCGTCGTCGACGACTCGCACACCGTGCTCGAGGTCGCCAAGAAGACGGCCAAGTTCTACGCCCACGAGTCGTGCGGCAAGTGCGTCCCGTGCCGGGAGGGCACGAACTGGACGGTGAAGATGCTCGACCGGATCTCCTCCGGTGAGGCGACGCCGATGGATCTCGACATCATGGCGTCCGTGCAGGAGCAGATCATCGGCAACTGCCTGTGCGTCCTCGGCGACGCGATGGCGATGCCGATCGGCTCGATGGTGCAGAAGTTCCGGGGTGAGCTCGAGGCGGAGATCGAGGCGGCACGCATGCGTGCTGGGACAGGCGCACTGGAAGACGTCATCCCTCTCGGTGTGGCCGACGAGCAGGCCGGCCCCCTGCCGGTTCACTAGCGTCCAGCAACCCCATGCCACGGCGTCAGCAACCCCATGCCACGTCCAGAAACCAAGACGATCACGCTGACGATCGACGGCCGCGAGGTCGAGGCGATCGAGGGCACGATGCTCGTCGATGCCGCCAAGCAGGGCGACGTCGAGATCCCGTTCTTCTGTTACGAGCCGAAGCTCGGCAATCCGGTCGGCGCCTGCCGGATGTGCCTCGTCGAGATCGAGGGCATCCCCAAGCTGCAGACGTCGTGCTCGACGCCGGTCAAGGACGGGATGGTCGTCCACACCCAGACCGATCGCGTCCGCCACGCTCAGAACTCGGTCGTCGAGTTCCTGCTCGTCAACCACCCGCTCGACTGTCCGGTGTGTGACAAGGGCGGCGAGTGCCCGCTCCAGGACATCACGTTCGGCTGGGGTCTCGGCCGCAGCCGGATGATCGAGCCGAAGCGGCATTTCGAGAAGCCGCTCGCGCTCAGTCCGCTGATCGCGATCGACCGCGAGCGCTGCATCCTCTGCTACCGCTGCGTGCGCTTCTCCCAGGAGATCGCCGAGGACTACCAGCTGATCTTCGCCGAGCGTGGCGCGCACACGTTCGTCTCGACCTACGACGGTCATCCGTATGTCGCGCCGTTCAGCGGCAACATCATCGAGCTGTGCCCGGTCGGGGCGCTCACCTCCCGGCCGTACCGCTTCCGCGCCCGGCCGTGGGACATCGAGAGCGCCGGTGGCATCTGCACGCTGTGCCCGTCGCAGTGCAACGTGACCTTCACCGTGCGGGACGAGCGCGTCATGCGCGTGCTCGCGCGTGACCATGTCGAGGTCGACGACGGCTGGCTGTGCGACAAGGGCCGGTTCGCCTACCAGGCGATCCACGTCGATGAGCGCATCCGCCAGCCGCTCGTGCGCGACGGCGGCGAGCTCCGCGAGGTCTCCTGGGAGCGCGCGCTCGAGACGGCGGCCGGCCTGGCCAAGCATCGCGGCCGCGTCGCCGCGCTCGTCGGCGGCCAGGCGACGAACGAGGAGGGCTTTCTGCTCCAGCGCCTGCTGCGCGAAGGCCTCGACTCCCATGATCTTGACTCGCGCCAGTACGGCGACGTGCCGAACGACACCGCCCGGGCGCTTGCCGCGCCGGCCCTCCAAGCGAACGTGTCCGACCTCGAGTTCGCCCACACGGTGCTGCTCCTCGGATGCGACCCGGTCGACGACGCGCCGATCCTTGACCTGCGGATCCGCAAGGGCGTCCGCCGCCGCGGCGTGCAGCTCGCGATCGCGACCGAGCGGCCGAGCGCGCTCGACTCGAACGCCCAGCGGATCGCCCGGTATGCCCCCGGCGACGCGGTGGCGTTCCTGACCGCGCTCGCCGATGAGCTCGCGGGCGAGGCCGAGTCCGGACTGGCCAAGCTCCTCCGGGACGGCGGCGAGGACGTGGTGATCGTCTGGGGCGAGCGGATCGGCGCCGAGGCCGCCGCCGTGCTGCTGCGCATCGCCGAGCTCCTGCACCTCGCAGACCACGCCGGTGCCGGCCTGCTCGAGATCCCATCGGGCTCGAACGGACGCGGCCTGCGCGAGGCCGGCGTACTGCCGAACGCGGGTCCGGGCTACCTCGACGTCGCCACGCCCGGCCGCGGCGCCGGCGAGATCGCCCAGGCGACCGTCGACGGCGAGATCACGGCGCTCTATCTGCTCCAGACCGATCCGGTCCGCGACCAGCCGAACCGTGCGCTGTGGGAGGACGCGATGCATCGCGCCGGCCTCGTGGTCGCGCACGCGTCGGTGCTGACCGACGGCCTGCGGGAGCACGCCAATGTCATCTTCCCCGCCGAGTCGCACGCCGAGAAGGAGGGCACGGTCGTGCACCCGGACGGCCGCCTCCAGCGCATGCGGATCGCGATCGCCCACCCGGACGGCGTCCGTGCCGGCTGGTCGGTGATCGCCGATATCGCCAAGGGCTCCGGGCTTGACCTGGGCGTGCTCACGAGCTCGATGGCGTTCGCCCAGCTCGTCCAGGCGGTTCCGTTCTACGAGGGCATCACGCTCGAGGAGATCGGCGGCCGCGGCGTCCGCTGGCCCGAGCGCGAAGCGGCGTCGCGGCTTGAGCGCGGCGCTCTGACCGCCGACGGCGGCCCCGCGCACGACCGGCAAGCCCCAGCCTTGGCCGCCCCACCCCAAAACGGTTCGAACGGCGGCCTGCGCGTGGGGACCTACCGCCCGATCTGGGCGGCACCCGAGGTCGAGATCTCGCCCGCGCTGCACTACACGATCGCCCACCAGCAGATCGAGCTCTCGCCGGCGGATGCGCAGCGGCTCGGGATCGCCAGCGGTGAGACCGTCCAGGTGGCGCAGAACGGAACGCGGCTGCGGGCGACGGCGGCGGTCCGCTCCGGCGTGCCGGCCGGCACCGCGTTCCTTGCCACGGGCATCGCCGAGGACTCCGCCAACGAGCTGACCGAGCCGTTCGTCGAGGTCACCAAGACGTGATCACGTTCGCGAACGTCAACTACTTCGAGCCGTGGTGGATCCAGATCATCAAGTCGCTGGTGATCTTCGCGGTCGCATTCGCGATCCTGCCGGTGCTCGTCGTCTACGAGCGCAAGCTGCTCGGCCGCTTCCAGGCCCGTTACGGGCCGAACCGCGTCGGCCCGTTCGGGCTCGGACAGCCGATCGCGGAGATCGTCAAGTTCGCGACCAAGGAGCCGTTCCGCACCTCGACGTCCGTCGGCTTCCTGTACCGGATCGCGCCGATCATCGCGATCCTCACTGCGATCGGCGCGCTCGCGCTGATCCCGTTCGGGGACACACTCAACATCTTCGGCCGCCAGGTCGGCATCTATGGGATCGACGTCTCGATCGGCCCCCTGTACGCGTTCGCGCTCGCCGGGATCTCGTTCTACGGGATCATGCTCGGTGGCTGGGCCTCAGGCTCGAAGTACTCGTTCCTCGGCGCGATGCGCGGCGCCGCCCAGCTGATCTCCTACGAGGTCGCGCAGGCACTCTCGCTCGTCGGCGTCATCATCATGGCGCAGACGCTGTCGCTCACCGGCATCGTTCACGCTCAGGCCGGCCACCTCTGGTACTTCATCCCGCAGTTCGTCGGCTTCCTGATCTTCATGGTGGCGTCGTTCGCCGAGACGAACCGGGCGCCGTTCGACCTCGTCGAGGCGGACGCCGAGCTTGTCGGCGGGTACTTCACCGAGTACGGCGGCACGGCGTTCGTCGCCTACCTGTTCGCCGAGTACATGAACATGGCGGTGGTCTCCGGCCTCGCCGTGACGGTGTTCTTCGGCGGCTGGCTGTTGCCGTTCGGCATCCACCCGCCCGGCTGGGTCGACCCGATCGTCGTGATCGTGAAGATGTTCTTTTTCATCACCTTCTTCATCTGGATTCGCGCGACGCTGCCGCGGCTGCGCTACGACCAGCTGATGTCGTTCGGGTGGAAGGTGCTGTTGCCCCTCGCCACGCTCAACCTGCTTGTAACCGCGATCCTGGTGGTGTCCTGATGCCCTACGACCCCGGTCCCGACGTCATCCAGGTCATGCGGTCGCCGTCGCCGAGCAAGTTCGCGGGAACGTACCGCGCGTTCGGTGAGACGCTCCGCGGCCTGAAGACGACGTTTGCGCGGGTCGTCGAGGGTCCCGTGACGATCCAGTACCCGGAGGAGAAGACGCCGGTCTACCCGCGCTTCCGCGGCCGGCACAAGCTCCACCGCTTTGAAGACACCGGCCTCGAGAAGTGCGTCGGCTGCTCGCTGTGCGCCGCCGCCTGCCCCGCCGACTGCATCCGTGTCGTCGCGGCCGAGAACACGCCGGAGAATCGCGTCTCCGCCGGCGAGCGCTACGCGGCCGTGTACGAGATCAACCTGTCGCGGTGCATCTTCTGCGGCTACTGCGAGGTCGCGTGCCCGTTCGACGCGATCACGATGGGGCACGACTACGAGTTGTCCGACTACCTGCGCTCAGACCTCATCTTCACCAAGGAGATGCTGCTCGCCGAGGCGATCGAGCGGACTCCGCTGCGGGCGGAGGGCGAGTAGCCGTGAGCGCCCGATGAGCGCGGTTCTCTTCTTCATCGCCGCGATCCTGGCGATCACCGGCGCGCTCGGGGTCGTGATGCTGCGCAACCCGTTCTACTGCGTGCTCGCGCTCGTCGGGCATCTGATCGCGCTCGCGATGCTGTTCCTGCTGCTCCGCGCCGAGTTCGTCGCCGCCGCGCAGGTCGTCGTGTACGCCGGCGCGGTGATGGTGCTCTACGTGTTCGTCGTCGCCTACATCGGCGGCGGGGAGGAGATCGCCGCCGGGAGCACGCTGCGGATTCTCGGGCCGCTGTTCGCGTTCGCGCTCGCGGTCGAGCTCTGCATCGCGATGCTCGGCTCCGCGCTCAAGGGGATCTCCAGCAAGGGCGCGCCGTACGCCCCCGGCTTCGGCACCCCGAAGCACATCGGCACGCTGTTCTTGACGAAGTATCTGTTCCCGTTCGAGGTCGCGTCGCTGCTGCTGCTCGTGGCCGCGATCGGCGCCGTGATGCTCGCCCGCCGCCGGCGCGGTCTCGGCCCGATCGATGAGGATCAGGAGGTCCAGATCCCGCGGCGCCCGCCGACGTGGACGGGGACGATGGCCGAGGCCGGCGGGATCCGGCAGGCCGTCGCCGCCGAGCAGGCCGAGTTCGAGCCGCACGCGGAGACGGCCGGCACGCCACCGCCGAGCGAGCGGGGAGGCGGCTGGTAATGGCGATCGGTTGGTATCTCGTCGTCTCCGCGCTCATCTTCTGCATCGGCGCCGGCGGCGTGCTCGCGCGGCGCAACCCGCTCGTGATCCTGCTCTGCCTCGAGCTGATGCTCAACGCCGCGAACCTGGCGCTCGTCGCGTTCGCCCGGATGTGGGGCGGCGAGGACGGCCAGATCTTCGCCCTCATCGTGATGGTGATCGCCGCCTGCGAGGTGACGGTCGGCCTCGGGCTGATCGTCGCGCTGTATCGCCGCCGCCTGCCGATTGACGTCGATGAGCTCAGCGAGCTGAACGGATGAGTTCGTCGGCGACAACGTTTGGGTGGCTCGTGCTGCTCTGCCCATTCGTGGGCATGCTCGTGCTCTCGCTCGGATGGCGGGTGATCCCGGCCCGGGCCGCCGGATGGATCGGCACGCTCGCGATCGCGCTGGCGTTTGCGTTCGCCGTCGCGATGCTGGTGTCGCTGATGGGCCACAGCCCCGAGCACCGGAAGTTCACCTCGACGCTGTGGGACTACGCGGTCACCGCGGGAGTCGACGCGAAGCTCTCGATCTACGTCGACCCGCTGTCGGTGTTCATGGCGCTGATCGTCTCCGGTGTCTCGACGATGATCCACCTGTACTCGGTCTCGTACATGAAGAGCGACGTCGGCGTGCGCCGGTACTTCGCGTACCTCAACTACTTCGTGTTCTCGATGCTCCTGCTCGTGCTCGCCGGGAACTTCGTGCTGCTGATCGTCGGCTGGGCGTTCGTCGGCGCCGCCTCGTACCTGCTGATCTCGTTCTGGTACCGGCGCACGACGGCCACGAGCGCGGGGCTGAAGGCGTTCCTGATCAACGTGTTCGGCGACGTCGGCCTCGTGCTCGGGACGTTCTTCATCTTCCGTCACACCGGCAGCGTCGACTACACCACGACGTTCAATGCCGCCCATCACGTGTTCGCGCACAACTCGCCGGACATCGTCGCCGGCTGTCTGTTGCTGCTCGTGGGTGCGTTCGCCAAGTCCGCCCAGGTCCCGCTGCACACGTGGCTCCCGGACGCGATGGAGGGGCCGACGCCAGTCTCCTCGCTGATCCACGCCGCGACGATGGTGACCGCCGGCGTCTACCTGATTGCACGCATGCATCCGCTGTTTGAGCAGGCGCCGACGGCCCAGGACATCGGCGCGATCGTGGGCTGCACGACGCTGCTCGTCGCGGCGACGATCGCGATCGTGCAGACCGACATCAAGCGCGTGATCGCCTACTCGACGATGTCCCAGATCGGCTACATGATCATGGGCGTCTCGGTGGGCGCGTACTCGGCCGGCCTGTTCCACCTGATGACGCACTCGTTCTTCAAGGCGCTGCTGTTCATGGCGGCGGGCTCGATCATCGGCGCGATGGCGGGCGCCCAGTCGCTCGACCGGATGGGCGGCTTTCGCCGCGCGCTGCCGTTCACACTCGCCTGCTTCATCATCGGCGGCCTCGCCCTGTCCGGGATGCCGCCATTCTCCGGCTGGCTGTCGAAGGACGACATCCTCGCCTACCTCGACAATCGCGGCGGCGGCTTCTTGATCCTCGGGATCGCCGGGTACGTCGGGGCGTTCCTGACCGGGATCTACACGTTCCGGATGATCTTCCGCGCGTTCTGGGGCGAACCCGTCCCGGAGGCGGTCGAACTCGAGCATGGGCACCTTGCCCACGCCGAGGTGCCGACCAACCCGATGAACGGCGAAGAGGAGGACACCGATGTCGGGTTCCCTGGAGCGGGCCACTACATCGCCGAGCGCGAGTGGCCAATGAAGATCGCGATGTCGGTGCTGGCGTTCGGAGCGATCGTCGGCGGGGTGCTTCAGATTCCGGGCGTCGACAGCGGGATCGAACGGTTCCTCGACCCAACGTTCGCCGACTCACGCCTGTACGCGCTGGCGGGATCGACGCGCTCGGACTGGGTCGGGCTGATCATCGGCGCGGCGATCGCGATCGCCGGCATCTCGATCGCCTTCCTGATCTATGTCCGCTCGCCGCAGACGGCGCGGACGCTCCAGACGCGGTTCTCGGCGATCCACACGCTGCTCGTCAACAAGTGGTACTTCGATGAGCTGCTCGACTTCGTCGTCGTCCGCCCGGCGCTGTGGTTGGGCCGCTTCGCCGACGGCGTGCTCGAGCGGATCGTGATCGGCGGCACGATCACCGGCGGGACCGTCGGCGTCGTCCGCGCCGGCTCGGCGGCCGTGCGCCGCCTGCAGACCGGCTATCTGCGTTACTACGCCGCCGCCCTGATCGTCGGCATCTCCGCCATGACCCTCTACTTCCTGATCTCGAGCACGTGACGCTGTCGATTCTCATCTGGCTGCCGCTCGCCGTGGCGCTCCTCGCCGCGCTGCTCCCGCGCGGGTTCGCAGGGCGTGTGTCGGCCGTCGGCAGCCTCGTCACGCTCGGGATCGCGATCTCGTTCCTCGCGCGGTTCTCGACCGGGCGCGCCGGGCTGCAGTTCGTCACCGACAAGGTGTGGATCTCGGCGCTCGGGATCCATTACAAGCTCGGGGTTGACGGCCTCAACATCGCGCTCATCCTGCTGACGACGATCCTGTTCAGCGGCTCGATGATCTGGTCATCGCTGCGCGAGTGGGACCGCCCACGCGTCTTCTACTTCCATCTCGGGCTCGCCGAGAGCGCCGTCCTTGGCGCCTTCTGCGCTCAGGACCTCGCGCTGTTCGTCGTGTTCTTCGACCTGATGCTGATCCCGTTCTACTTCCTGACCGGGATGTTCGGCACCGGCCCCAACCGGGTCCGGGCGACGACGAAGCTCGTCATCTACACCCTGATCGGATCGTTCCTGATGCTCGTCGCGGCGATCGCGACCGGTGTGCTCGCCTCCTCGCAGCACGGGACGAACCTCACGTTTGTCCTCTCGGCACTGAGGGCGCTGCCGCTCTCGCACGCCTCCCAGGAATGGATCTTCCTCTGCTTCGCCGCGGCGTTCCTCGTGAAGATGCCGCTCGTGCCGTTCCACGGCTGGCTCGCCGACGGCTACAAGGCGATGCCGATTCCGGCCGTGGCCGTGTTCTCCGGCGTGCTGTCGAAGGTCGCCGCGTACGGCTTTTTGCGGATCGTGCTACCGCTGTTCCCGTTCGCGACCGTCCACTTCCAGATGCTGCTGCTGCTGATCGCGCTGCTCTCGATCCTGTGGGCGACCGCGGTCGCGTTCACGACGCCGGACGCGCGGCTCGTCGTCGCCTACTCGAGTGTCGCCCAGCTCGGCTTCATCACGCTCGGGATCTTCTCGCTGCGGCCCCAGGGCGCGCAGGGCGCGATCATCCAGATGGTCAACCACGGTCTCGTGACCGCGCCTGCGTTCTTCATCGTCGCGGCACTGGCGGCGCGGACCGCGGGCGGGTCCGAGTCGTTGCGCGACATGGGCGGGATGGCGTTCCGGGCGCCGCTGCTGGCGACGCTGTTCTTGATCGTCGCGTTCGCGTGGCTGGCGATGCCAGGCTCGCCGAACTTCGTCGGGGAATTTCTGATCCTGCTCGGGACGTTCCAGTCGAAGATCGCGATCGCGTTCATCGCCTCCGTCGGCGTCATCGGGGCGGGGTATTACGCGCTGCGCCTGTTCATCGGCGCGATGCACAACCGCGTGAAACCGACGGTCGACTCGCGCGAGATCACGCGGGCTGAGCTCGTCGCCCTCGTACCGCTCGTGCTCGTGCTCATCGTGTTCGCGTTCTATCCCCAGTTCGTGCTCAAGCGCAGTGAACCGAGCGTCCGGGCGGCGATCGCGACCGCCCAAGTGGAGTCGCAGAGCCCGTCGAGCGCGTACGCGGCGGGTCGCTGGTGGATCGCTACCCCCCGCTCAAGACTGCGAGCGGGCCATGAACGTCGTCACCGCCGCCACCACGGCCCACATCAAGGGCCCGCACATCGACTGGGCGAGCCTGTCGCCGATCATGGCGCTCACGATCGGCGCCGTCGTGGTGTTGATGCTCGGCCTGATCCGCGCCGACTTCGTGCGCGAGCGCGTCGTGCCGCTCGTCACCCTCATCTCGCTCGGATTCACGATCGCGTTCGAGATCGCCCGCTTCGACCACCCGCGCTCGATCATCGCCGGCGCCCTGCGGATCGACGACCTCGCGCTCGTGCTCGACCTCATCTTCGCCGTCGCGGCCCTCGCCACCGTATTGCTCGCCTGGCGCGGGCGCGCGCCTCGCCAGGCCGGTCAGGGCGAGTTCTTCTCGCTGCTGCTGTTCAGCGTGCTCGGGATGGCGATCCTCGTCTCCTCACAGAACCTGGTCACGCTGTTCATCGGGTTTGAGCTGCTGTCGATCCCGCTGTACGTGCTGTGCGCCTCGGAGTTCCGTCGCGAGGCCTCACTCGAGTCCGGCCTGAAGTACCTGGTGATCGGCTCGGTGGGCTCGGCGACGCTCGTCTACGGGCTCGCGATGGTCTACGGCGCGACCGGCTCCACTGACTTCTCCGGGATCGCGCGTGCGATCTCGAGTGGTTCGCTCGCCGGCGGCGTGCTCGGCGACCCGCTGCTGCTGACGGGCTTTGCGTTCGTGCTCGTCGGGTTCGCGTTCAAGGCGTCCGTCGCGCCGTTTCACCAGTGGACGCCGGACGTCTACGAGGGGGCCCCGACGCCGATCACCGCGTTCATGGCGACCGCCACCAAGGCGGCCGCGCTCGGCGTGTTCATCCGGTTCTTCGATGTCGCGGCGATCGCCGACCAGAACAACTGGGCCCCGGCGATCGCGACGATCGCGGCGATCACGATCATCGTCGGCAACGTCGGTGCGCTCGGCCAGTCCTCGCTGAAGCGCATGCTCGGCTACTCCGGCGTCGCCCAGGCCGGCTACATGCTCGGCGGGGTCGTCGTCGGGACCCAGCTCGGCGTCCAGGCAACGGTCCTGTACCTCGGCGTTTACCTGTTCATGAACCTCGCCGCGTTCGCGGTGATCGTGGCGCAGGAGGACGAGCTCGCCGGACCGGAGGATGACGAGGACGCGCCGAGTGGCGATGACATCTCGTCGCTCGCCGGGCTCGGCGCCCGAAAGCCGTGGCTCGCCTGGCCGATGACGATCGCGATGCTGTCGCTCGCGGGCATTCCGGCGACCGTCGGGTTCATCGGCAAGTTCCAGCTCATCCACGCGCTCGTCAACGGCGACTACACGTGGCTCGCGATCGTGCTCGTGATCGGCTCGATGATCTCGCTCGGGTACTACCTGCGGGTGGTCGCGGCGATGTGGATGCGGCCGGGTGCGGTTGCCCGGGTCGGGACACCGGCCATGGCGAGTGCGGCGGCGGGTGCGGCGGCGGGTGGCGGCGCCTTGCCGCCGATCGCGGGGGCGTCAGGCGAGGCGGAGCCGGGTGCGACCGAGGCGGGCGGCGCGGCTGCGGCGGGCGGGGCGGCTGCGGCGGGCGGGGCGGCTGCGAACTGGCCGCGTTCCGCCGAGTCGGCGGCGCGGCCGGAGGTCGTCCTCGTCGCCGTCGTGTTCAGCGCCGCGAGCGTGTTCTTTGGGATCTTCCCCTCACCGCTGTTCAATCTCGTCGCCCACGCCGGGCACGCACTGAGCGGGCTGTTCTAGCGTCTACGGTCGACGGGCTCGCGCGCCCGTTGACCCGGGGACATGCAATGCCGCCAGACCTGCCGCGCCGCGGACGGATCTGGCGCGAAAGACTTGCGCTCACGGTGCATTTCGCACCCGAATCCGCTGAGCGCGGAACCGAGTTTGGCGAATTCGTTCCGCTTGCGATCCGGACGACGCCCGAGCACGCGGCGACCGGCCTCCGCAGCGCCGGCTGACGCCGGCTCCGGACCCGCCGACGGCGGCGCTACGATCCGCCGTCCGTGGATTACCCGGTCGAGAGCTTCACCGCGCAGGAACAGGAACGCCTGCTTCCGCATTTCTCCAATCTCGACCGGCCGGTGTTCGCGCTCGTCAACCTTCCGGAGACGGTCAAGGGGGCGCTGTTCGCGCGGTATTCGCGCTATCAGGGGACGCTCCGGCGGCTGTTCCTCGACGAGTTCGCCGATGACGTCAGCGGCGTGCCGATCCGCCCCGACGGGGACGAGGGCGAGCGGGCGGCGAAGCTGTACGAGCGGATCTTCCTCGGCTATGGAGATGACTCGGTCGCGCAGCTCGGGGGCGCCCACATCGCCTGCGAGTGGGTCTCCAACGTGCTGACCAAGGTGCTCCAGCGGCCGCGCCTCGGCGCGTACCTCGAGCAGTCGACGCGGTACATCGCCTACGACGCCCCGATGCCCTCACCGGATCCCGCCCGCCCGAGCTACCGGTATTACCGCGACGCCGAGCTCGGACCGCAGTACACGGCCGCGATGGACGAGCTGTTTGGGATCTACGCGTCGTCGCTGCCCCGGGTCGTGGCGTGGGCAGAGCGCGAGTTCCCGCGCACCGAGGGCGAGGCGCCGGTCGCGTATGAGCGGGCAATCAAGGCCAAGGCGCTTGACCTGCTGCGGGGCCTGCTCCCGGCGAGCTCGCTCTCGCACATGGGCATCTTCGCGAGCGGCCAGACCTACGAGCAGCTGATCCTCCACCTGCTGGCGCATCCGCTGCCGGAGGCTCAGCAGTACGGGCGGATGATCCTTGACGAGATCAAGGCGGTGATGCCGAGCTTCGTCTCCCGGGTCGAGCGGCCCGAGCGGGGCGGCGAGTGGATCGCCTACCTCGAGTCCCGCGCTCGCGCCGGCGAACGGTGGGCCGAACGGCTCGGGCTCGGGCTCGGGCCCGGCCTCCGGTTCGGCGATGCGGCCGCAGCGACCGCGGACGCGGACGGCCCATCGGTGCGGCTGCTCCACGTCGACGGTGACGAGGATGACCTGCTGACCGCGCTGTTGTTTGAGTCGACGGCGGCGAGCGAGGACGAGATCCGAGACGCGGTCGGCCGGCTCGACGACGGCGATCGCCAGGCGCTCCTCGCCGATCTCGTCGGGTCGCGCGCCAATCGCCGTCACCGCCCCGGACGCGGGTTTGAGGCCGTTCGATACCGGTTTGAGATCGTCGCCGACTATGGCGCGTTTCGTGACCTCCAGCGCCACCGCATGCTCACGATCCAGTGGCAGTCCCTGACCCCGGACCTTGGGGCCGACGTGCCGGAGCAGGTCGAGCTTGCCGGCTGTGGCGGCGAGTACCGCCGGGCGCTTGAGCTGTCGGCCGCGGAATACGCGCGCCTCGCCGCCCAGGGCCGGCCGCGGATGGCTCCCTACGCGCTGTGCCTCGGCTACCGGATCCGCTTCGTGCTCGACCTCAACGCGCGTGAGGCGATGCAGCTGATCGAGCTGCGCTCAGGCCGCGAGGGGCATCCGAGCTACCGCGCCGTCGCCCACGAGATGCACGCCCAGATCGCCTCCGTCCATCCGACGGTCGCCGCCGCGATGACGCACGTCGACGCGGAGACCGAGCCGCGGCTCGAGCGGATCCTGTCCGAGATGCGTTCGCATACGCGCGCAGGCCGGTGAACGCCGCGGGACGCTTGATCAAGTAACCGGTCTGTCAGCGCCGGACTTCGTCCGGGAAGGCCGAGGGGTCGATCGGCGTCCCTCTCGTTAGAGGTCGTCTCAGAACTCCGCGTGCGCAGGGGGTTCTGAGATGGCCTCGTAAGAACGCTCTCGAACCGGAGGAGGAAACATGAAGCCTTATCGAAGCCTGCTGACCGCGCTCATCGCGCTGGCCGCGGCCACGGTCGCACTGATCGCGACCGTCTCGGCGGCCACCGCGTCTGCGGCCACCGCATCCACGGCGGCCCAGCGCGGGACGACGATCCGACTGGAGAAAACGAGCGCCGGGAAGCTGCTGACCGCCAACAACGGGTTCACGCTGTACCAGTTCAGCCGCGACAGCCGCAATAAGGATCAGTGCGTGAAGATCAGCGGCTGTATGGCCATCTGGCCCCCAGTGACGACGAAGGCCAAGCCGGTCGCCACGAAGGGCGTGAACGCCAAGCTGCTCGGCACGATCAAGCTTCCGAACGGCTCGCGGCAGGTCACCTACGCGGGTCATCCGCTGTACAAGTACAGCGGCGACTCCGGCCCGCGGCAGACCGACTACCTCGGCTTCAACGCCTTGGGCGGCACCTGGCACGGCGTCGACGCCAAGGGCCACCGGGTCGGGTAGCCCAGCGGCGATCGACGGCCGCGATGGCGATTTCGCGGTCGCTGACCGACGGACGACCAATTCGCAAGAAAGCTCGACGAAAACGACCTCAACGCATGTGAGCGGCACGCGTTTCAGCCGCTTTCATGCGTTTTGGCGGGATATCGACCCGAACGCACGAAAGCGGCGAGATCGGCCGGCGCTGACGTGCGTTTCGGCTAATCCGGCGGCGCTCACGTGCGTTTCGGCCAATCCGGCGGCGCTCACGTGCGTTTCGGTGCCTTCCGCCCCGGCGCGGTCGCGGGGTGTGGCGGCCAGCCGGGGTCGGGGTCACATCTCCTGGCCGCCGTTGACCGCCCACACCTGCCCGGTGATGTAGGAGGAGGCGTCGGCGCTGAGGAAGTGCACGACGCGGGCGACCTCCTCCGGCCGGCCGAGGCGACCGAGCGGGATCTGGGCGCGAATCTTGTCGAGCACCTTCTCCGGGATCGTCGCGAGCATCTCGGTCTCGATGAAGCCCGGGGCGACAGCGTTGACGGTGAGGCCGATGCCGGTGGGATCGGCCTTGCCGGAGCGCTGGAGGTTCGACGCGGCTTCCCGGGCGAGCGACGTTGTCAGACCGAACATGCCGGACTTTGACGCCGCGTAATTCGTCTGGCCGATGTTGCCGATCTGGCCGACGATCGAGGAGATGTTGACGATCCGACCGGTCCCCCGCTCGAGCATGTGCTGGAGCGCCGCCTGCGACATGAAGAACGCGCCCGACAGGTTGACCGCGAGCACCTTGTACCAGTCGTCCTGGCCCATCTTGAGGATCGACTTGTCGGCGGTGATGCCGGCGTTGTTGATGAGGATGTCGAGGCGGCCGTGCCGGTCGATGACCTCCTGGACGGTGCGCTGGCAGTCCTCGGCGGAGGCGACGTTCCCCTGGTGGATGCTCGCGTCTGCGCCGTGCTCCTCGAGCTCGCGCATGAACGATCGCGCCTTCTCCTCATCGCGGCTGTAGCCGGCCGCGACGGTGGCCTGCTGAGCCGCCAGGCTGCGGCCGATCGCCGCGCCGATGCCGCGCGTGCCGCCGGTGACGAGCGCGACCCTCCCCTTCAGCTTCTCCCCCGCGACCTGCGGGGTGCCCTCACGTGCTTGCACGGTTGCCATCTGTGCTACCTCTCCTCGTGATTTGCCGATCTGTCCTGGAGCCACTGGGAGATCTCCGGCCAGATCTCCTTGCGCGCCCGGGATCCGGCCATCAGGCCAATGTGGCCCCCCGGTCGGTCAACCCACGTGACATCCTCGCTCGAGACGAGCTCGAGCAGCGGGCGCGTGCCTTCCGCCGGCGCGATGTGGTCGGCGCCTGCGGTGACGATGAGCAGGCTCTCATCGATCCGCGACAGGTCGACGCGCTCCCCGCGAAGCCGCATGCGCCCCCGCACGAGCCGATTCTCCTTGTACATCCAGGTGATCCAGTCGCGATACGCGCGAGCCGGAAACGGCGGGTTGTCCGCGATCCAGCTGGCCATCGGCTGATACGCGTCACGCCGCGCCTCACCCTCAAGCACAGCCTCCCATAGCCGCCGGTAGGTCGTGAAGTAGTTCGTGACCGGCTTCATCATCTTGTTCGCCCAGTCGATCGCGGCGCCGGGCACGGCGCCGTAGCCCTCGGCGACGTAGTCGACGTCGAACGACTCTCGCCCGACCCAGCTCGCGTACAGCGACCCGCGCGTGTCGACGGGCGTGGTCAGCAGGACCATGTTCCGGACCGGACTGGACTCGTGCAGACCGCGGTAGAGCAGGCACAGCGCCCCGCCGATGCACCATCCGAGCAGCGTCAGCTCGTCCTGCCCGCTCGCCCGTAGGACCTCCCGGATCCCGGACTCAAGCTCTTCGCAGACGTACTGCTCGAGACCGACGTCGGCGTCCTCTTCGTCCGGGTAGCCCCAGTCGATCAGGAACACGTCGTAGCCCTCATTCAGGAGGTACTCGACGAACGACGAACCCGGCCGCAGGTCGAAGATGTCCGGCCGATTGATGAGGGCGAACACCAACAGCACCGGAATCGGATGCCGACGATCGCTCGACCGATAGCGGTACAGCGTCACCTTGCGGTGCGTCCAGACGACGTCCTTGGGCGTGACCCCAACCTTCGCGTCACCCTGCGTGAGCAGGATGTTCGTGAACTCGAACGCCGCGAGCGGAGTCCGCGCGATGCGCTCGAGCGTGTTCACGATCGGCTCCCGCCACTTCGCGGTCGCCGCCGGGTCCCGCTGCCGCTGCCGCCGCCGTTCGACGACGCCGGGCGGTTCGAGCCCGCAGAGCGTCGAGGCGTGCTCGCCTCCTGGAGTCGCTCGACCTCTTGGAGGAGCCGTTCGAGCTTGTCCTCCGTCCGCGCGAGCTGTCGGGACAGCCGCACGATGTCCTGACGACCTGCGAGGCGCAGGTTGCGCAGGATCAGATCGAAGACGTCCGTCGAGATCTTCGTGATCCCGACGACGTTTTCGGTTGCCTTGGCGAGTAGCTCGCCGAAGCTGTCACGCGCGACTAACTGCTCAAACGCGCGCGCTGTCCGAGACTCCGCGTCCTCGTAAAGTCGGCGGGTCTCCTCGGCCGGACTCGGGTGTCGCTCGTCGGCCATGCCTCTCCTCTCTCCTCGAACGGGAGAACTCCTCTTGTGTGGGAGTGCCCGACGTGGGCGGC
Organism: uncultured Solirubrobacterales bacterium; assembly: GCA_963779695.1. Taxonomy (GTDB): domain Bacteria; phylum Actinomycetota; class Thermoleophilia; order Solirubrobacterales; family Solirubrobacteraceae; genus Palsa-465. Next base: position 101,203 of record CAVZZH010000041.1, on the reverse strand, counting down.
GGGCAAACGCCGATTCACACCGTAGCTGGAAGCTCGACGGATGTCGCGTCCGAGAGGTGATCGCGCGCAGATGTCTTGATCTCGTTCGCGAGTTCTCGCTGTCGTGCTCGGCGGTGCAGGAGTAAGCTCGGGGCCGTTGGGTAGCCCCGTCATCGGTGGACATGAATCCAGCACTAGGCGTACTCGTGGGGATCGGGATCGCCGCGGTCATGTTTGCGGCGTGGCGCTGGCTGCCGTTCTCACGCGCGACGCGGACACCGAAGGCGGCGGGCATGCAGTCCGCGCTCCATGCCGCGACCGCGACGCTGCCGCACCTGCGAGGCGGGCTCACCTCACGCGCCGCCGAGGCCGCTGCCCCGTACCTGCGCGAGCTGACCGGTGCCGCCGCGGTCGCGCTCGCGGACACACGAGCGGTGCTCGCGATCGACGGCCAGGGGCGCGAGCAGGTCCGCCCCGGCGATCTGCTCTCCTCGCTCCTCGCCGCCACGCCGGACGGCGAGATGCACATCGTGCCGCGGCTGATCTCGTCCGACCCGCGCTGCCCGCTGCGCTCGGCCGCGCTCGCGCCCCTCACCGTGCAGGGCAAGCGAGCCGGGACCCTGATCACGTTCTACCGCGGTATCGGTGAGCCGAGCCAGCCGGAGCTGCGCGTCGTCAAGGAGGCGGCGAGCCTCGTCTCCGCGCAGGTCGAGCTGTCGGTCATCGCCGAGCAGGAGCAGCGCCTCGCCCGTGCCGAATTGCGAGCGCTGCGGGCGCAGATCTCGCCCCACTTCATCTACAACGCGCTCGCCGCCGTGGCGGGCGAAATCCACGCCCGGCCCGAGGCGGCCCGCGAACTGCTGATCGACTTCGCGGAGTTCACCCGCTATCTGTTCCGTGACGGCCGCTCCTACGTGCTGCTCGGCGAGGAGCTCGAGCACGTCGAGCGTTACCTGCGCCTCGAACAGGCTCGCTTCCGCGGCCTGCGCGTGACGATCGACGCCCCGCCGGAGACGCTCGCCGCGGTCGTTCCGTCGATGTCTGTGCAGCCGCTCGTCGAGAACGCGGTGCGCCACGGTGTCGAGCGCCGCGGCGGCTCGGGGCGCGTGTCGATCCGGGCGCGGACCCGCGGTGGTGACGTGCAGCTGTCGGTCACCGACAACGGCGCCGGCATCTCGCCGGAGCGGGTGCCGGTGGTGCTCGCGGGCACCGGTGGGGGAATCGGGCTCTCCAACGTCGACGCTCGGCTGCGGGCGACGTTCGGCGATCGGTATGCGCTGCGCATCGACTCGCGCGTCGGACGGGGGACGACGGTCGTCATGACCGTGCCGGACCTGCCCGGGGTTCCGGGCGCGGCCGCCCGATCTCAGCCGTCGGTGGTGGCGAGCGCATGAGCGACGACGGGCTGACGATCCTCGCGGTCGACGACGAGCCCACCCCTCTAGACGACCTCGCGCGGATGCTGCGGAGCTTTCCCGACGTGGAGGACGTCGAGTGTGTGTCCAACGGCCACGACGCCCTGGTCCAGGCCTCGACCCAGGAGTACGACGCAATCTTCCTCGACGTCCGCATGCCCGATCTGGACGGCGTCGAGCTCGGGCGCGTGCTGCGCCGGTTCGCGGAACCACCGGTGCTCGTGTTCGTCAGCGCCTACGACCACGCCGCCGTCGACGCATTCGAGCTCGGCGCGCTCGACTACCTGCGCAAACCGGTCGGACGGGGACGGCTGGAACAGGCGGTGGCCCGGGTGCTGGCGGCGGTCGATGCCCGCGGCGCGCAGGACGGCGCGGCCACGTCACCGGGAGGTGGCACCGTCGGCGGGCCGTCCTCCGCGGACAGCGAGATGATCGCCGTGGCGAACGTCCGCAACGGCACCACCCGGCTCATCTCCCGCAGCTCGATCCTGTTCGCCCAATCCCACGGCGACTTCGTCCGGATCGTGACCGAGGACGGCCGGTACCTGCTCCGCGCGACGCTCGGCGAGCTCGAACGGCGGTGGGAGCCGTACGGGTTCGTCCGTGTGCACCGGCAGTTCATCGCGAACCTGTTGCGTGCCGTGGAGTTGCGGCCGCGGTTCGGATCGACCGCCGAGCTGGCATTCGGGGACGGTCAGACGATCCCGATCGCGCGCCGGCACGTCGCGGATCTCGGTCGGCGGCTCGGGGTGTAGGGCGCGCCGCTGCGCCGGGTCACTCGATTCGGGTGATGCGTGTCCGGCCAACAGGCGTATCTTTCGCTCATGCCTGACGGACCGACGCGGCAATTGCTGGTCTACGAGTTCCCGGCCGGATCGCCCTACGAGGGACAGCTTGTCGGAGCGCTGGAGCGGATCGAGAGCGGCGGGACGCTGCGCATCCGGGACGCGGTCTTCGCCGGCCGCGATGCCGCCGGCGAGACGATCGCCGTCGCGATGTCCGGCGGCACCGCCGGGCTGGTGTCCCGCCTGATCACGTTCCGACTCGAGGCGCGGGAGCGGGCGAAGACGACGCGCGAGGCGATGGAGGGCCCGTCCGGGCCGCTCATCAACACGCTGACCGAGGGACTTGAGCCGGGTGCCGCGATCCTCGCCGTCCTCATCGAGCACGCTTGGCAGGACGTCCTCGCCGCCGCCATCGAGCGCGCTCAGGGCACCGCGGTGAGCAACGGGCTCACCGAGCACCAGCGGATCGCCGACGCCTGGCCGCCTCAGACGTAGCGGCCGGCGACTTCGACCAGGTCGGCAGCGCCTCGAGCTCGACCGAGATCGCCGCGGACGGGCGGAGCGCGCCAAGGCCGTGCGCTCCGCCCACCCGGCGCTAGCCGGCGTCGGCCGCCTGCTCTTCCTGGATCTTCCCCTCGAGCTGTGACATCACGTTCGGGTCCCGCAGCGTGGTCACGTCGCCGAGCGCGCGGCCCTCGGCGATGTCGCGGAGCAGCCGGCGCATGATCTTGCCCGAGCGTGTCTTCGGCAGATCGTCGGCCCAGACGATCCGCTTCGGCCGGGCGAACTTTCCGATCCGGTCGCCGACGTGGGCGCGGATCTCATCGATCAGCGCATCCGAACCCTCGGCGTCGTCGCCCTCGAGCGTGACGAAGGCGCAGATCGACTGCCCGGTGTCCTCGTCGGTCTGACCGATGACCGCGGCCTCCGCAACCTTGCGGTGAGAGACGATCGCGGACTCGACCTCGGCCGTCGAGAGCCGGTGCCCGGAGACGTTGACGACGTCGTCGATGCGCCCGATGATCCAGAAGTAGCCGTCCTTGTCCTTGCGGGCCGCGTCGCCGACGAGATACGTCTTCTTGCCGAAGCGCGAGAAGTACGTCTCGACGAAGCGGTCGTCCTCCTTGTACAGCGTGCGGAGCATCGACGGCCACGGCCGTTGCAGCACGAGCAGACCCTGGCCTTCGGCGAGCGGGTTGCCGTCCCGCTCGTCCACGACATCCGCCAGAACGCCGGGGAAGGCTCGCGTCGCTGACCCCGGCTTGGCGGAGACGATGCCGGGCAGCGGCGTGATCATGATCGCGCCGGTCTCGGTCTGCCACCAGGTATCGACGACCGGACAGCGCTCGCCGCCGACGACGATGTAGTACCAGAGCCACGCCTTCGGATTGATCGGCTCACCAACCGTGCCAAGCAGACGCAGCTTCGACAGATCGGCCTTCTTGACGTGCTCGACGCCCCACTTCATGCAGGCACGAATCGCGGTCGGAGCGGTGTAGAACTGCGTCACCTTGTAGCGCTCGCACAGCTCCCACCAGATGCCCTTGTGCGGGTAGTCCGGCGCGCCCTCGTACATCACGCTCGTGGCACCGTTGGCCATCGGCCCGTACACGATGTACGAGTGGCCGGTGACCCAGCCGACGTCGGCCGAGCACCAGAAGACGTCCTTGTCGGCCCTGAGGTCGAACACGTACTTGTGGGTCGCCGAGACGCCGGTCAGGTAGCCGCCGGTCGTGTGCAGCACGCCCTTCGGCTTCGCCGTCGAACCGCTCGTGTAGAGCACGAACAGCGGATGCTCGGCGTCGAGCTCCTCGGCGGGGCACTCGTCGGCCGCCTTCTCCACGATGTCCTTGTAGAAGACGTCACGCCCATCCTTCATCTCGCACTCAATGCCGGTGTGCTGGACGACGATGATGTGCTCGAGCGTCTCCAGGCCGGCCATGACGGCGTCGACCTGCTCTTTGATCGGGGCGGTCTTCCCCTTGCGCCGGGCACCGTCGACGGTGATCAGCGCCTTCGCCTCGGAGAACTCCATCCGCTCCTTGACCGAGTCGGCGGAGAAGCCGCCGAACACGACGTTGTGCGGCGCACCGATCCGGGCGCAGGCGAGCATCGAGACGACGACCTCCGGGATCATCGGCAGGAAGATCCCGACGATGTCGCCCTTCTCGATCCCGAGATCCTTGAGCGCGTTGGCGAACTTCTGCACCTCACGGTGGAGCTCGGCGTAGGAGAGGTCGCGCTCCTCGCCCTCCTCACCGCGCCAGTGGAACGCGATCCGGTCCCCGTTGCCGGCCTCGACGTGCCGATCCAGGCAGTTATATGACGCGTTGATCTTGCCGTCGCTGAACCACTTATAGAACGGCGGGTTGGAGTCGTCGAGGATCTCCGTCGGCTCCGTGAACCAGTGCAGCTCCTTGGCCTGTCTCAGCCACCAGCCCTGCCAGTCCTTCTCGGCCTCCTCGTAGACCGACGGATCGCTCAGCAGCGCGTGCTTCTTGAAGTCTTCAGGCGGCTCGAACTTCTCGATGTCGAGCATCTCCTCGAGTTTCGACTCGAGCGTCCCCTCGCTGGTCGAAGTGGCAGTGTCTGCCATAAGACCCTCTCCTTCTGTCGCTCTTGCGTCTCACATCCCTCAAAGCGCGGGCGCCGGCTGCGTCGCCGGCGCCCGAGCTCAGAAACTGTGCGGCGATCGTGTACGGGAAGTTGTACCCGACCCCGCAGGGTTTGTCGCGATTCCTTCTCAGCGCCGGAGCGGCACCACCGGCAAGACGACCCGGCCGAAGGTGGAGTTGATCACGGCCGCAAATGATGCGTACCACGCGGCAATCGCCGTCGCGATGCCGAAATAGCCGCCGAGCTTGATCGTGTTGTTCGTCGCGGCAGTGCTGCCGGCGAGGGCCGAGTTCCCGATCGCCAGGAGGACAAACGTGATCGTTAGCAGGCCGAACGTCAGTGCGACCGCACCCGACGTCCGCAGCGACGAGATGAACATGTAGATCGTGAAGATCGACCACACCCAGAGGTACAGTCCGATATCGCTGTGGACGTGACTCACGATGACTGCGGTGGGAGACCGAGATGATGATCGGTAGCTGCTGGTGCACGAGGAAGTAGAACGAAATCCAGAACGCCCCGTACGAGCAGAACGCGACCGCGCCGAACGTGTTGCCGGTGCGGAACTCCCAGATCCCGGCGATCACCTGGATGATCCCGCCATAGACCAGCGCCAGGACTATCACCATCTCGACTGCACCTGGGTTGACCAGGGTCGCATTCCACATGCTGAGCCCGAACGTCGTCGCAGCGAATGCAGCCAGCCCAAGCGGACCAGGGTCCGCCGGTGTCCACCCTGCTGTGACGCCCCCTGTCGGCTCAACGGCCGACGGGGCCGGCGCCACGTCCGCCTCTCGCGGAGTGCGACTCGCTTCCATGAACTACCTCCTTCTCCCTCGAGTGCAGAGTGCGCGCATACCTTCGCGCCGTGTGATCCGCTCACAAGCGCGCAATCGCTCAGCGGCCGTTCACCTGCGCCGAACGGTTGCCGGGGAACGGTGAGCGGTCACCGTGAGGCGGCCCCCGCGGCCCCGGCCCCCGGCGTGGACAGGGGCCAGGGCCGTCTCGGCCGGGGCGCTACTCGCCCGGCGCGAAGGACTTCCGATGCGGTCGAGACCGTCGGAGCGGCGCCGGCGACGTAACGATGAGGCCACGGCCATGATCGGATCGCGGCAGCGACCCCGAGAGGCCTGACGGACAGATGTCCGACCGGCGCTGTCTAGTGACGGCGCTTGCGTTTGCGCTTCGAGGTGTTCGACCGCGTGCGGGCCGGCGTGGGTGCACCGACGGGCTCCGGCGCGGGAGTGGCAGCGGGCTTTGCGCGTCCGCCGCCGAAGAGACCGCCGGCTGCGCCGCCGAACAGTCCGCCGCCGCCACCGCCGCCACCGCCCCGCCGCCGCGGCTACCGCCACCCCCACCGCCACGGGCCGCGCGCTGCTCGCGCAGCTCCTGCGAGGACGGCCACGGCTCGGCCTGACCGCTCCGCCACGCCGGCGGCACACCGTTCGGCCAGCGTCCGGTGAACAGGTAGGCGAGCGCGACGAGCCAGAAGCCCTCGACGATCGGGATCGGAACGAGCGGGAAGATCACGAGCACGCCGGCGAAGATCCCCAAAAAGCCCATGAACCGGGTGAGCAGCCCGACGCGCATCGCGTTGAGCGACACCAGCACGGTAGCCATGGCGGTGAGCAGGACGCCGAGGTAGTTCCCGAGCTGAGGGAAGACAAGCACCGTCGAGCTGATGAGGTGGTTCGCCTGCGGATAGGTCTGGGCGGCGAGGCCGACGAAGTCGTGCGCCTTGGCGCCGTAGAGGATCACGTAGGCGGGGATGCTGATGCCGGTGATGACACCGCCGACGACGCCGAGGATGCCGACGAAGCCGGGCTTGACCTCAGGATTGCGGGCCCGGATGCAGCTCCACAGGTACCACAACGTTGCGGCGAGCGAGAAGTACCCGAGCGCGTCCAGCACCGACCCGACGATGTCCCGGGTGAGCCGCTTGTTCTCGGTGATCAGGCCGAGCGTCTGCTCGTCGACCTTGGCGTGGGCACCACCGAGCTGGACGGCGACGGCGGCGACGAGGAGGATCCCCGCCAACGCGGCGATCACGGCCTGTCGGATGCCCACACGGCGCTCGTACGCCACTCGTTCTTCGGGGTTCATTGGCTCGGGAATGCTAGTAGCCCGCTACCGATGAGGACCGGACGTCCGGGTCGGGCGCGGTCTCAGGCCCCGAGGGGCCGATTCGCCCTCGTGCGGCATGCGGGCCGGGACATACGTGGGATCGTCCGGCTCGAGCACGCGGGAGACGCGGTCGCCGACGAGCAGGACGAGATTGAGCAATGGCGACGCGATCCGGATCATCGTTTCAATGCGCGCCCGGAGCACGGGATTGGTCGTCGATCCAGGCATGGCTATCGACGAGCCACTGTACCGTCGCGCGCCGTTTGAGGCGCGTCCCGCGGGCGGGTATGGGCTCGCAGCTCGCGGCCGAGTAGCATTGAAGTATGGAAGGAAGCGGATTCGGCGGACTATTCGGAGATCCGGACGAGCTCCAGCGCCGGCTTGGCGAATTCGCCGAGCAGATGCAGGGAGCACAGCGACTCGCCTGGGCGGACAACGCGATCAAGCTCGCGGTCGACCTCACGGTCGCGGCGATGAACCGAGCGAACATCCAGGGCACAACCGAGCAGCAGGCAGAGCAGCTGCGCTCGGTGATGGCAACGGTGTTCCCGGAAGCCGTCACGCTCGTGCGCGAAGCGCGCGAGGGCCTGCAGTAGTCGACCGCCTGCAGTAAGTCGACGCTGCGTCGGCCGCGCGGGCGCGGGCCGGCAGGCCTAGCTCGACGACGCCCCGAGGGCGCCGAGGACGAGGTCGTCGTGCTCGGCGGGCTTGACCTTGCGGAAGACGTCCGTCACGACGCCGTCCGGCCCGATCACGAAGGTCGAGCGCTCCATGCCCATGTACGTCTTGCCGTACATCGACTTCTCCACCCAGACGCCGTACGCCTCGGCGACCGAGTGATCCTCGTCGCCGAGCAGCGGGAAGCCGAGCGAGAACTTCTGATCGAACTTGGCGATCTTCTTCGGCGCGTCCGGCGAGACCCCGAGCACGACCGCGTCGGCATCGGCATAGTCGGCCCGGTGGTCACGGATGCCGCACGCCTGGGTTGTGCAGCCGGGCGTGTCGGCCTTCGGGTAGAAGTAGAGAACGACTCGCTTGCCGCGCAGGCCGGATAGGGAGACCTGGTTGCCGTCCTGGTCGGGCAGGGTGAAGTCGGGAGCGGTGTCGCCTACCTCGGGTGCCATGGTCGTGAAGGCTACTTGAGCAGCCGGGACAGCCGGCGGTCCTTCATCAGCTTGCCGTCGGTCTGGCACGTCGGGCAGTAACACATGACGTAGTCCTCGTAGAAGACGGCTTCGATCTGATCGCCGCACCGCGGGCACGGCTTGCCGTTGTGCCGGTGGACGGTCAGCGGCATCGGGAGCTTGTCCGGAATCGGCAGCGTGATCGTGTGCTCGTAATGCTCGATGACACCGCCGAGCCGCTCCACGACCGCCTCGCGCAGACGTTCCGCTTCGTCGGGCTCGAGATCCGAGCCGCGCTTGAACGGCGAGATCATCGCGGTGTGGAGGATCTCGTCGACCCATGATCGGCCGATGCCGGCGATCACATGCTGGTCGCGCAGCAGCGCGTAGAGCGGCCGCGGCGCGTCGAGCAGATCCTCGAGCGGGGGTGGATCGGGCCATGCTTCGGGACCGAGCGCGGCGATCGTCTCCTCGGACTCGACGTCCTCGGCGCGCAGGAGCTTGACCCACGCCCGCTGCTTGGTGCCGAACTCCCGCAGGCGCAGCTCGCGCCCGTCGTCGAGCCGGACGAGCAGCCGGGAGGCCTTGTCACGGAGGGACGCCCGCGTGTCGAACAGCTGCAGGCGACCCGCGGACATGAGGTGGATGACGAGCGCCAGATCGTCCTCGACCGAGGCCACGAACAGCTTTCCGCGGCGGCGCACGCCCGTGAACGTCCGGCCGTCAAGCGCACTCAGCGGTGGGTCGTAGGTCTTCAGCGCATTGACGCCCGGGGCGAGCGAGGACTCGATGCGGGCACCAGCGATCCCGTCGCCGATGAGACGCGCGGTGATCTCGACCTCTGGTAGCTCAGGCATGCTCCTACGAGCGTACTTCGCGCCTGCCCAAATGCCGAGCTCAGAACGTCTTTGACGGAATCATTCGCGTCGGTTCAGGATCTCTTTACGGACGAGGAAAAGGATGTCGGCCATGAGCGATCTACTGGCAATTGTCGGACCCATTGAGTCCGAGGAGGAGCTGCTCGAGGAGATCGCATACGCACGGCCGGACAGGGTGACGGTGCTCGTCGAGACCACCGACACCGACTGGGGCACGGACGAGTCCGAGCCGGCCCGGGCCGTTCGTGATCGCATTGCGCGACTGCTGGCGAAGATCGAGCGTCGAACCGGCGCGATCGTCGTCGGCACTGCAGGCAACCTTGAGCAGTTGCGCGGGTGGAGGTTCGACCGAGTGGTCGGCGCCCGCGCTGCGCTCGCGGCCTGACCTGCCGCCTCACGCATGACTAGTGGCCGCTCCCGTCATTACGGGAACGACCACTCGATGGCGCGGGTCCGCCTGACGCGCACCCGCGCTCGCCGGTACCCTGCTCACCCACGATGAGCGCGACGCTGGCGCCAGATGACGTCGTCCGTACGCACGCCGAAGGGGCGGCGAATGCACGCGAGCCGCTGCTCGTCCTCGAGCCGCTGATCGCATTCCTGATTGCAGGCGGGCTCGAGGCACCGGCGGACCTGAGCGCTGAGCCGGTCGGCGACGGTCATTCGAACGTCACTTTCGCGCTCTCGACAAACGTCATCCTGCGGCGCCCGCCGCGCGGTCCCCTGCCGCCGAGCGCCCACGACGTGCTGCGTGAGGCGCGGCTGCTGCGAGCGCTCGAGCCGACGCCGGTCCGCACCCCACGCGTGCTCGCCGTCTGCGACGACGAGTCGGTGATCGGCGCGCCGTTCTACGTGATGGAGAAGGTCGAGGGGTACGTCATCACGGACACGATTCCCGATCCGCTCGACAACGAGGTGGAGCGGGGGCGGATCGCCGATGAGCTGATCGACGCCCTCGTCGAGCTCCACGCCGTCGACTTCACGGCAATCGGCCTCGATGGATTCGGGAAACCGAGCGGGTACCTCGAGCGCCAGCTGCGCCGCTTCACCGGCCTGTGGGAGCACAACCGCACGCGCGAGTTGCCGCAGGTGGAGGAGGTCGGTCAGTGGCTGGCCGCCAACCTGCCCGACTCGCCGCCGGCGACGATCGTCCACGGCGACTACCGGCTCGGGAACACGATGTTCGCCGGCACCGCGCCGGCGCGGCTGAAGTCGATCTTTGACTGGGAGATGGCGACGATCGGCGATCCGCTCGCCGACATCGGCTACATGATGGTCCACTGGATCGAACCGAACGACAAGGTCGGGCGGTTCAACCTCCAGGCGGTCACCGTCCGACCGGGGTTCCCGACGCGGCAGCAGATGATCGCGCGGTACGAGGAGCGCTCGGGGCGCTCGATGCGGGCGCTCGACTGGTACGTGACGCTCGCGATCTGGAAGGCCGTCGTGTTCATGGAGGGCAACTACAAGCGAGCCGTGACCGGCGCGACCGACGACCCCTACCTGAAGACGTTCGGCGAGGGCGTCGTCGAGCTCGCCGAGCGGGCGCTCGAGGTCACGCGGAATGGGTTCTGAGAACGGGCACCGGCGTGGTCTGCTCGTGGACTACGGCGGTGTGCTGACGAGCAGCCCGTTCGCGTCCTTCCGCCAGTTCTGCACGGCCGAAGGTCTCGACGAGAACGCGATCCTGACACGGCTCCGTGCCGACGCCTCGGCGCGGGAGCTCGTCATCGCGCTCGAGACCGGAGAGCTCCCCGAGCCAGACTTCGAAGCCCGCTTCGCCGCGATGCTCGGGGTTGCGCCGGACGGGCTGATCGATCGGCTGTTCGCCCACTACGAGCCGGACGAGCCGATGCTCGCCGCAGTGGCCCGCGCCCGGGCGTCGGGCATCCGCACCGGTCTCATCTCCAACTCGTGGGGGACGCGCCGGTATGACCGGGCGCTCCTCGCCGAGCTGTTCGACGGCGTTGTCATCTCCGGCGAGGTCGGGATGCGCAAGCCCGCACCCGAGATCTACCGGCTTGGCGCCGAGCGCGCGGGCCTCAGCCCCGAGGAGTGCGTGTTCGTCGACGACATGCCCGTCAACCTCGACCCCGCTTCGGCACTGGGGATGGCCGCGGTGCATCACGTCCGGGCCGACGAGACGCTCGTCGAGCTCGAGGCGCTGCTCGGGGTGCCGTTGCGATGAGACCACTCGCGGCCGGGGTGGCCGTGCTGGCCGCCGCGGCGATCGCCGGGTGCGGCGGGAGCGGCCGGCTGTCCAGTACCGACCTGCACAACCAGGCGACGCAGATCTGTGCGCTCACGGGCAAGCAGACCGACCGGATCAAGTCCCCCGCCTCCCCCGCCGGCTCCGCGGTGTTCCTGCGCCAGGGGATCACCGCGCTGACCCCCGAGGTCGCCCAGCTGCGCAAGCTGCGCCCGCCGGAGGACGCCCAGGACGTTTACAGCACCGCGGTCAACTCGTCGGCGAAGAAGCTCGCGCTATTGCGCACCGCCTCTGCGCTGCTCGCCCGGGGTGATGACCCGGTGAGCACCATGCAGTCGCTCGAGCAGCAGCTCGCGCCCGTCGTCCAGCAGGAGAACGGGGCCTGGCAGTCGCTCGGGATCCCGGCCTGCGTCAACCACTGACGCCCCTCGCCTCACCGGCTGCAGCGGCGATCAGCCTCCGGGCGCGAGGCGAGGGCCGGCGTGACGCGTGCGCCACGCCGGGCATTCGCTGGTTACGCCGGCAGCTTCACCTTCAGCTTGTCGGTGCAGCTCGTGTGGATGCCATCCTGGCTCGCGCACGTCATCGTGCCGCTGCCCTTGATGCCGTGGTAGATGCCGGTGCCCCCGGTCACGGTCAGTGTCCCGTCATACGTCACGTTGAGGAAGTTGAGCGTGCCCTCCTGCGGCGTCAGCTCGTATTTTCCTGACACGGTCCCCGTCCGGAGGTACCACGTGAACTTCGCTTCTGTATTCCCACTGTCAGGGACGGTGAAGCTATCACCCTGGACTCCGGTGCCCAGCTTTGCGCACTGTGCGGTTCCGTACTCGCTTCCCTGCTGCACGGGCGGAGTTACCGACGAGTCGCCATCGGCCACCATGACGCCGACTTTCGTCGTGCACTTGACACTGACAGCGCTCGGCTTCGCCGGCTTTGACTTGTGCACCGCTGCCGCCGCAGCGGTAGCTCCGATCATCAGCGCAGCCGCGCTGGATGCGACTCCCGCGACGCGGATAACACGTTTCACGACGACCTCCCGGTTCTCGGGTAATTGGAACGATCAGGGTCCTCGGTGACTCGCGAGCCACCGACACATTGCTGGCCCCTGCACCCGGTCCGGATTGCGCACAGATCCGGACGGGGTGCAGCAGCGTGTTGCCGCGGGCTCAATCAGCGGACCCGGGCAAGGGTGGCCTGTGCCGCACGTTTGACGTTCTTTGGCAGCGGCACGAAGTCGAGCGACGGCCCGAACTGCTGACCGCTCGTCAGGGCGTAGCCGACGAACGACTTGAGGAGTGCGCCGTTGCTGAGTGGATCTGGCGACCGAAGGATCGCGTACGTGAACGTTGAGATCGGATACGCGATCCGAGCCCGGCGCGGCGCATTGACGATGTGCAGCTCGTTGCTCGACGGGACACTCCGGACGATCGATGCGGCATTCGAGATGTTCTTCAGGTTCGGGACCTCGTAGTTTCCGGCCTGGTTCTTGACGGCGACCGCGGGAAGCTGGTGAGCGATCAGATACGAGACCGCTACGTACGCGATCGCGCCGCGAGTGCCCTCGGTGACGGTGACCATCCCGCTGTTGCCGGTCGCGCCAGGCCCGACGGGGAACGTCGGCTTGGTCGCGCGACCGATCCGGCCCTTGAACCCACCGCTGACGGCGGACTCGTAGTCGGTGAACGCGTAGGAGTCACCTGACCCGTCGGCCCGGTGGACCGGGGTGATCGCGAGATTCGGGAGGTGCGTGCCCTTGTTGAGGGCCGTGATCCGGCTGTCATTCCACTTCGTTATCTGCCCGAGGTAGATCGCCGCGATGACTGAGCCCGTCAGGTGCAGTCGGTGGACGCCGGGGATGTTGTAGGTCAGGCCGGTCGCCGACAGCGCCCAAGGGATCTGGAAGCAGCCCGGGCACGGCGTCGTCGACGCCGAGATCGGAGCGTCGGACGCCCCAAAGTCGACGAGACCGCTTCCGATGTCCTTCAGCCCTGTGCCCGACCCGACGGCCTGGTAGGTAGGTGCAGGATTTCCCGTCTGGTTTGCCCACGCAGCGGCCCATTCGGCTTCAATCGGCGCCACCAGGGTTGATCCCGCGCCCTGCAGCGTGGCTGCCGCCGAAGCGACGCTCGCCGTCAGACCTGAGACGGCAACCAGCACCACCGCACAGGTGATGCCGGTCAGCTTCTTCGATAGCACAGCAACTTCCTTTCCAATCGGAGACGTGACTTCTCGGGCTCGCAGCGGCCCGGCCGCCGTGTCGTGACCCCGGTGGGAAGCATCGTGGTGGCGAATTGCCGACCTGTTGCCGAGTTGTGACTGACATTTGTAATTGTCGTTATCGCCGCGGGAGTCGAGCGTAGAGCGGAGACTTTTGTCTACGCTGCCGCGCCGTGTCATGGAGCAGCGGCATACGATCTGGCTTGCGCGCGCGTGGTGGGCGCGCCGTGCCCCCTACTCGGGCCCGCACCGGCCGCAGCCTTGGCGACCGGGTTCTCTACGGCTTGTGTGCACTCGCCGGACTGCTCTGTGTATTCGTGCTGGGCGAAGTCGTTTACCAGGTGGTCGATGGAGCGCGCCCGGCGATCTCCAGGTTCGGAATCGGATTCGTCGGCCGCTCCGTCTGGGCTCCCAACTTCGGCGTTTACGGTGCGGCCGCGGCGATCTATGGGACCGTCGTCAGCGCCTTGATGGCGTTGGCCCTGGCCGCCCCGCTCGGGATCGCGATCGGTCTCTACCTCAGCATGATGGCGCCGCCGGCTGTGAGGTCAATCGTTGGACCACTCGTGGAAATGCTGGCGGCGATCCCGAGCGTCATCGTTGGTTTCTGGGGCGTCGTCGTGCTGGCTCCGTTCGTTGCCAACCATCTAGAGCCGGTTCTGAACGACGTGCTTGGTTTCATCCCGTTGTTCGGGCCACCGCAAACGACTGGACTCAGCATCTTCACCGCGGGGCTCGGCCTGACGGTGATGGTGCTGCCGATCATCGCGGCACTGAGCCGCGATCTGTTCCTCACCGTTCCCGTGGAACTGAAGGACGGCGCCGCTGCACTCGGGGCCACGCGGTGGGAGATCATCCGTGGGGTGATGCTCCCAACGACCTTCTCGGGGCTCGCAGCGGCGACGGTGCTCGGCCTGGGGCGCGCACTTGGCGAAGCGATCGCCGTCACCCAGATGATCGGCGACGGCGCCGGCATCCATGGATCGCTGTTCCTCCCCGGTAACAGTTTGGCGAGCCGAATCGCGACGGAGTTCAACACGCCGGAGAACAAGTTCCACATTCCGTCGCTCTTCTACCTCGCGCTGATCCTGCTCGTGATCGGCCTGCTGACGAGCGTTCTCGCGAGAATGATCTCCACCCGGTTTGACGTGCGACAAGGGTTGGCGCGATGATCGCCTCGTCGACCGGCGTCGGCGAGATGCCGCCCGAGCTCGACCCGGCTCGGCCGCTCACTGCGTCCGGGAACCTGCGCCGGCGCGCGTTCATCAGTCGCTTCACCGACATCGCGGCGGCCACCTCCGCGGTCGTGGCGGTGGCGCTGCTCGTTGACGTCGCCTACACGGTGATCAGCCGCGGCGCCGCGGCGATCAATCTCGACTTCCTGACCAAGAACCCGACCGGGCTCGGCGGCGGGGGCATCGCCAACGCGTTGATCGGGACCGGGCTGCTCGTGCTCTTCGCCGCGCTGATCGCGCTCCCCGTCGGTGTGCTCACCGGCATTTATCTGACGGAGTTCGCCGGCCCACATTCGCGTGCCGCACGGACACTGAAACTGATGCTCGACCTGCTCCAAGGTGTCCCGACGATCATCGTCGGTGTCGTCGTGTACGGCCTGATCGTCGTCCCGACTCACCGCGAGTCAGGCTTTGCCGGATCGGTTGCGCTGGCGATCGTGATGCTGCCGCTGATCGCTCGCTCGAGCCAGGAGGTCCTGATGCTGGTGCCGAACACCCTGCGTGAGGGCGCCGACGCGCTTGGGGTCGAGCGCTGGCGCTCGGTTCTCGGTGTGATCCTGCCCGCCGCGATGGGCGGTATCGCTACCGGCGCGATCCTCTCGATCGCGCGCGCGGCCGGCGAAACAGCGCCCCTGTTGTTCGTCAACAGCATCTATAACCCGACGAGCACGGAGCTCATGTTGTTCGGCCATGGCGTGCCGAGCATCCCGATCTACATCTTCACGACCTACGACCTGCCGTCGCCGTCGGCGCTGACGAGCGCGTGGGGCGCGGCGCTCGTCCTGCTCACCTTCATCCTCCTAGCGAACATCGGGGCACGCGTTCTGCTCGCCCGCTCCCGTGCAAGGATGTCAGCATGACGGTGGAATCGACACCGCCTGGAGACGAGGGCGTGGTGGCGCAGCGCGTGCGGCTGCACACCGGGGCACAGGCGCAGCCGGCGCCTCCTCCGCCAGGGGCTGCACCAGTCGCGCAGCCGCTGCGCGAGACCGTGTTCGACATCAGCAACATGTCGGTGTTCTACGGCAGCAACCAGGCCCTCGGCTGGACCTCGATGAAGATCTACCGCAACCTTGTGACAGCGGTGATCGGGCCCTCTGGCTGCGGGAAATCCACCTTCATCCGCAGTCTGAACCGCCTGAACGATGCGATCCGCGGCTTCCGCCTCGAAGGCCAGGTCCTCTACCACGGGCATGACATCTATGCGGCAGCGACAAATCGCGTCGAGGTGCGCCGTCGCATCGGGATGGTCTTCCAGAAGCCCAACCCGTTCCCGAAGACGATCTACGACAACATCGCATGGGCCCCGCGCAACCTGGGCCTGAAGGACAACATGGACGAGCGGGTCGAACGGGCCTTGCGTCACGCTGCACTCTGGGATGAGGTCAAAGACCGTCTACGTGACGGCGCGCTGAGCCTCTCGGGAGGCCAGCAGCAGCGGCTGTGCATCGCCCGCGCCATCGCGATCGAACCCGATGTTCTTCTGCTCGATGAGCCGGCGTCCGCGCTCGACCCGGTTGCGACAGCGTCGATCGAGCAGCTCATGCACACGCTCAAGCGTCGCTACACGATCGTGATCGTCACGCACAACATGCAGCAGGCGGCTCGCGTTGCGGATCAGACAGCGTTCTTCGGACTCGATACGAACGGCTCGGATCGCGTGGGCACGCTTGTCGAATACGCCGACACGGAGACGATCTTCAGGCGGCCGTCCGACTCTCGGACCCGTGACTATGTGACCGGGCAGTTTGGCTGATCCCAGGATGCCCGCTGTGAGAAGGCGGTGGATGACCGGGGCGGATGGCCGCGGACCGAGCGGTCCGCGCCGCTACGGCTCGACGATTGCGTGATGTGAGACCTGCTGAAGCAGCGGCTGGCCGCACTGCCAGCAGTACGCCGCGCCGGTGGAGTGAGGCGCTCCGCAGGAGACGCACGACCCAGCGGTAGAGGTCTCCTCGAGGCGCACGATCCGCTCCACCTCCGCCAGCTCGGCATCGGCGCTCTGCAGGACGGCCGCTCGCTGAACCAAGATGTCGACGCGGATGCGGTCGCGAATCGCCATCTCGTAGACGAGCCCGCCGAGGTCGAACTGCAGCTCCGCGACGCGGGCTGAGAGTTGGTCCCGCCGGCGCTGGAGATCGATGTTCCCTTTCTCCCGGGGCAGCGAGCCGGGGAGCAGTGGCGGCGCAGCGCCGGCGTTCACGCCAGCCGCAGACGGGGTTCGCCGCCCCGGTAGGCGTCGGCGCAGGGACCCGACGCCCGCTCGCCGGTTGCGGGTCGGCTCGGTCACCATGTCACCTCTGACGCGCTCGTCACGGCCCGAAGAAATTCCCCGTGAACTTGCCGCCCTGACAACCGGCCCCGTGCGTGCACGTCTGCCCCGGCTGGACGGTCGCCGGTGCCAAGTTCGCGGCGCTTGAGCCCAGGACCTTCTTCGCGGCGGTGGCCGCCTGCGCCTGGACCTTCTGGGTGATGTGAACGACCTTTGGCTGCGCCTTGGCCGCCTTCACCTTGGCGTGGCCCTTAGTAGTGCTGCTGCTGGATGGGTTCGCGGCGGTGCCGGTCGCTCCGCCGCCACCCGACCCGCCAACCGTCACGACTTGCACGCCGGGTGAACTCGCGCGCTGCTGGCCCCGGTTGTTGATCGTCCGATCTCGACTCCTACGCCCATCGCTAGCAGCAACGTCGCGATCCCGGCGACGAGCGTCGCTCCGGAGGACAGCCGCCGGCGCGGGCGCACGGGCGGGATCGGCGGCGATGGCGCGGCGTCGGCCGCCGGGCCGCGCAGCTGCGAGAACCGACTCCGGCCGCGCCGCTCACCGCAGTTCAGGCAATACCGCTGGTCACTAGCAAGCGGAGCCTCGCAGGTGATGCAGCGCTCCCCGACCGCAGGGGCGACGAACCGTTGAGTCGCAGCGTCGGACGACGATCGTCGCTGCGCCTCAGGTTCGGTTCCGGCGCCGTCCGGGATAGCGCCCCGCACATCTTCGGCTTCGTCATTCGGGCTCGCGGAAGTCACCCCCATGTCTCGTGACTGAGAGTAAGGGCGCGATGCGGAGCGCTTGTTACCGACATGTGACCCAGGTCGGCGGAGCGCCTGGGCGAGACTGCGCGGGGACGTTCACAAGCTGTCCACAAGTCGGCGCCGCCTTCAGAGCACACTGACGACACGGATGGACGACAACCGCGGGGCACCAGACGACGTCTCGCTGTGCGCACAGTGCAGCGCGCGGCTGGGGCACGACCAGCGCTACTGCGTCGAGTGCGGAACCCGTCGCGGTGCCCTCCCGGCGGGGGTGGCCGCGATGATCGGCGCGATCCACGAGCGGGGTGGGCGTGCCGCACCTCCGCGGCCGACCGCAACGCCGTCCCCGTCCCGCTCTTCATGGGTGCCGGCGATCACGATGCCGACGCCCCGCGCGGCCGCCGCGGGCGTGCTTGCGATGCTCGGGTTCGGCGTGCTCGTCGGATCGTTTGGCCAGGCCGGGCTCCAGAGCCTGGCGAGTTCGCAGGTGCTCGTCGCCGTCCCACGTCCCGGTACACAAACCGGCGTTGCGCCTGCGACGGACGCAGCCTCCACGGATTCGTCTGGCGGCGGAGGGACGACCACTGTGATCACGCAGACGGTTGTCTCGCCCGCGCCGGCCACTCCTGCTCAGACGAGTGGTCCGGTACCCAGTCAGAACCCGGCCTCCGCTCCAGCGAGCTCCGGCGGTGGCGGTGGCGCGTCTCAGAACCTGTACGGACTGCCGCCGATCCATCACGTGTTCCTCATCGTTCTCTCCGACCAGGGCTTCGGTCAGACGTTCGCACCGACGTCGCAAGACCACTACCTGTCGAAGACCCTGGTTGATCAGGGCGAGCTGATTACGAACTACTACGCGGTCGCCGGCAGCCCGCTTGCGAACCGGATCGCGCTCATCAGCGGCCAGGGACCAACGCCGCAGACGACGCAGAACTGCCCCGTGTACGCGCCGATCACGCCGGGAACTCGCAAGTCCGCAGGCCAGGTGATCGGCGCCGGCTGCGTGTATCCGTCGACGACGAAGACGCTCGTCGACGAGCTGACGGCCGCGCACCACTCGTGGAAGGCGTACGTCGAGAGCATCGACACGACTCCGAACGGTCAGCAGGGGAGCTGCCGACATCCGGAGCCGGGCGCCATCGATACCGAACACGCTCCGCGCGTCAAGGATCCCTACGTGACCTGGAGCAATCCGTTCGTGTACTTCACCTCGCTGACGAGCGGCACCGACTGCCTCGACAATGACGTCGGTCTGACCGCGCTCCAATATGACCTGCGGACCGGTAGCCAGGCCCCGAGCGTGTCGTTCATCCTGCCGAACGTGTGCCATGACGGCAGCGACGCGCCATGCTCGCCGGCCGCGCCCGCGGGACTTACCCAATCCGACACGTTCCTGCGCTCGACCGTGACCGAAATCGAGAGGTCGTCGGCATATAAGGACAATGGTTTGATCGCCATCACCTTCGACGAGGCGGCGCAGAGCGGTCCCCACGCCGACCCGAGCGCCTGCTGCAATACCCCTGCCTATCCCAACATGCCTGCGGACACTGCCACGAGCACGTCGACCATCTCGCCGGCGTTGACGCCGACGGTCACCGCCACATCCAGCGAGACGACCACAACAACGGCGGGGACAGCAACGACGACGACGGGATCGGCCACGACGGCGACGCCGGGCGCGTCGACGACCACCACTTCGACCACGACAGGCACGCCACCGACGGACGCAACCGGCCAGACGACGCCGACCGGCGGCGGCGGGCAGGTCGGCCTGGTCCTGATCTCACCCTACGTCAAGCCCGGCAGTAAGGACCTCGTGGACTACTACAACCACTATTCGCTGCTCGCGACGATCGAGAATCTGTTCACGCTGAAGAGACTCGGATACTCCGGCAATCTAGAGCTGCCGGTGTTCGACGCGGCGATCTTCAACCGGCGTTAGTGTCCGAAACGGGTCGCCCGGGCGAGCTGGGCCTTTCAGGCGATCTCTAACCCGCGGCGATCAGTGCCACCCCGGCGACGGCCGCGACGATCCCGACCTCCTGGATCCGGCGCACCCGCTCGTGCAGGACCGCGCGCGCGAGCAGCACGGTGACGAGTGGGTACTGGGATGCGGCGACCGCGACGATCGAGAGCAGACCGTGCCGGGTGGCGAGGGCGTAGAGCCCGTTCCCGGCGAGGTCGAGGACGCCCATCAGCAGGAGCACGCCATAGGCCACCGGCTCGCGTTCCGGCGGCGGGCGGCGAACCAGGAAGACGCCCAGGACGGCGGCAACGCCGAAGCCACGCGCTGCCGCAAGCGCCCACAGCACGTCGGCGCGAGCCGCCTCCCGGAGCCCGACGGCGAGGCTGCCGAAGCCGATCGCCGCGACGAGTGCGAGCCCGATGCTGATCCGGGTGGCCCGGGCGCCGGGGGACTTCGGCTCGTGCTCGGTCTCCCGGCTCACGAGCACGACTCCGATGCAGGCGGCGACGATCCCGAGCAGCTGGATCGACGCCGGATGGTCGCCGCTCGCGATCCCGACGATGACCGGAATCGAGACGCCGGTCGCCGCGATCGGGGCGACGATGCTCATCTTGCCGATCGAGAGCGCCCGGTAGAACGCGGTCAGCCCGGTGATCCCGGCGAGGCCGCCCACCGCGGCCGGCCACAGCCGTGAGAACGCCGGCGGGGCTGACCCGCGGAGCGCCACGACGACGAACAGCAGTATCAGGGCCATGCCCTGACTGAGCACCATCACCCGCAGCAGCGCGACTCGGCGGGCCTGCAGACCCCCGAGAAAGTCGGCGATGCCCCAGCCGAGCGACGCGCTCAGGGCGAGGCCGAGGCCCAGCACCGAGCGCGCCTCAGACCGGCGAGCGGTTCAGACAGGACTAGTCGCGCTTGCCGCGCCCGTACAGGACGTTGAACATCCGGCGCAGCATCATCGTCCGCTTGGCGCGGTACGGGAACATGAACGGCTCCCGCTTGAGCGCCCGGCGCGTGACGAGCAGCGACTGGATCTTCGTGTACTTGCGGATCCCGTTGGCGCCGTGGCGCGTGCCGAGCCCGGACTCTTTCCAACCGCCCATCGGCAGGTTGAGCGCGGTGTAGTTGACCTGAGCGTCGTTGACGCACACGACCCCGGCGTGGATCTGACGCGCGAGCTCCTCGCCGCGGCGCACGTCCTTCGTCCAAACGCTCGCCTGGAGCCCGTACTCGGAATCGTTGGCGAGGCGGACGCCCTCCTCGGGATCGGAGATCTTCATGATCGGGATCGTCGGGCCGAATGTCTCGTCCTTCATGCACGTCATCGAGTGATCGACGTCGACGAGCACGGTCGGCTCGTAGAAGCGACCGGGACCGGACAGGGGATGGCCGCCGGTGAGGATCTTGGCCCCCTTCTCGACGGCGTCCTTGACGTGGCTGTCGATGATGTCGACCTGGGGCGGGAACGTGACGGCACCGATGTCGACCGAGCCGACGCCCGCGGGCGCCCCCTGGCGGAGCTGGCGGATGTTGTCGGTCACCTTCTGCACGAACGCGTCGTACACCGGCTCCTCGACGTACACGCGCTCGACCGAGATGCAGACCTGGCCACCGTTGTTCATCGAGTAGAACGACGCCGCGTTGGCGGCCCGCTCGATGTCGGCGTCGCGGCAGACGATCATCGGGTCCTTGCCACCGAGCTCGAGGTAACAGGGAATGAGCGCGTCGGCGGCTTCCTTCATGACCGAGCGGCCGGTCCGGCTCGAGCCGGTGAACATGATCACGTCAACGTGGCGGATCAGCGCGGCGCCCGTCGAGCCGTCGCCGGTGGCGATCTGGAAGACGTCCTCCGGCAGCCCGCACTCGACCATCATCTCCTGCATCAGCAACGAGCTGAGTGGGGTGACCTCGCTCGGCTTGAGGATCACGCTGTTGCCGGCCATCATCGCCGGAATACAGTCGCCGAACGAGTTGGCGATCGGATAGTTCCACGGCCCGATGATCCCGGCCACGCCGACCGGCGCATAGCGGATGACGAGCTTCTTGCCGGCGGCAACCGGGTTGTTCCACGATGGCACCCGCTCATCTGCGAGGTACTTCTCGGCCTCCTTGGCCCAGAACCCGAGCGCGCTCACCGTGTATCCGAGGTCGGCGAGCTGGGCGTCCTCGTGCGTCTTCCCGGACTCGGAGACGACGACGTCGATAACGCGGTCGGCGTTGTCAAGCATCCACTTCTGCGCCCGGCGCATGATGCGGCCGCGCTCCTGGAATCCCATGGCGTCCCAGGCTGGCTGCGCCGCCTGGGCTCGCTTCACCATCTCGGCGATCTCATCGCTCCCGAGTACCGGGATCGTGGTGATCAACTCGCCGGTCGCGGGGTTTTCGACTCCGATCGTCGCCGTCGCCGTTCCACCGTTTTTCTGGACCGGCGTCTGCTGACTGACGCTCGCCATCCTGTCTCCTCTTCGGCCGCTTCGAAATGAACGCGCCCCGCGCGTAGTGCTCACAGCGGGGACGGTTCTGGGAAGGCTATCGGAGGGCCGCGGGAGCCGCCGCCGACAGGCCGCGCTCGATCGCCTGGGCGATCAGCGCAAAGTGCTCTTCGGTGGCCGTCAACGGCGGGCTGATCGCCACCGCCTTGGCGAGCGGGCGGATGAGCACACCGGCCTCACGCGCGGTCATGACCACGGTCCCGAGGGCCTTGGGGTCGGCGGCCAGTAGCTCGTCGGAGAGCTCGACGGCGGCCATCATGCCGACGCCGCCGCGGACCTCACTGACGGCGTCGAGATCAGCGAACGGGGCGAGCGCATCGAACATCGCACGCTCGTTCTCCTGACCGCGGGTGACGAGACCTTCCCGCTCGAGGATCGCGAGGTTGGCGAGCGCCGCCGCGCAGCACGTCGCGTGCCCGGCGTACGTGGCGCCGTGACGGAAGATCGGTCCACCCGCCTCGCCCCAGAACGGCTCGGCGATCTGGCTGGAGACGATGACCCCGCCGAGCGGCAGATATCCGCTCGTGACGCCCTTGGCGAAGATGATCATGTCGGCATCGACGCCCCAGCGCTCGATTCCGAACCACGTGCCGAGTCGACCAAAGCCGCAGATCACGGAGTCGGCGATGAACAGGATGCCGGTCTCGGCGCACAGCTCGGCAACGCCCTCGAGGTAGCCCTCCGGCGGCGGGTACACGCCGCCGGCGCCGATCACCGGCTCGACAAAGATCGCGGCGATCCGCTCCGGACCGATCCGCTCGACCGTCGCCCGGACGTCGTCAAGGTCATCGTGCGCGACGCGCTCATTGGCCGCGATGTCCCCGAAGCCTTCGCGGTTGGCCGGGATGCCGGCGATCGCCGTGCCGAAACCGTGGGTCCCGTGATAGCCGGCGTGGCGGCTGAGCAGCACGGCTCGGTCGGTATGCCCGAGCTCCGTCCAGTAGCGCCGGGCAAGCTTCGCGGCGGTGTCGACCGCGTCGCCCCCACCGGAGCCGAGGAACACGCGTGCCCCGGCGACCGGGGCACGCTCGGCGAGCATCCCGGCGAGCTCGAGCGCCGGCGGATTGGCGAAGTCGCCGAACGCCGAATACGCCTCGATCTTCGCCAGCTGGGCGGCGATCGCATCCGCGATCTCCGTGCGCCCGTGACCGACGTTCGCGTACCAGAGGCTCGCGGTGGCGTCGAGGTAGCGGCGCCCTTCGGTGTCCCACACCCACACATCCTCGCCACGCTCGATCACGAATTCGGCATGGCGCACGGCGCCCATGTCGGCGAACGGATGCCATAGCCGTGTGTCGCTCGTCACGCTCATCGTCCTCGGCATGGAGCATGGCAGGCGCGCATGTACTGCCGTGGCCCGTCTTTGCGCTCCGGATTTGCCATCGTGGCCAAACCCGCGGGATGTATGGCGAGGTCTAGTGCGGCTATGGGGGTCTACGCAGCGGGGTCGAGCTCGATCGACTCGATCACGGGCGGCTCGAGCGGCCGGTCACGCGCGCCGGTCGGGAGGCCCTCGATCGCGTCGACGGCGTCCATCCCCGCCGTCACGTTGCCGAACACCGTGTGCTTGCCATCGAGCCACGGTGCGGCGTCGATGGTGACGATGAAGAACTGACTGCCGTTCGTGTTCGGGCCGGCGTTCGCCATCGCGAGGGCGCCACGGACGACCTTGTGGTCGTTGATCTCGTCCTCGAACTCGTAGCCCGGGCCACCGGTGCCGATCCCGTCCGGGCAACCGCCCTGGATCATGAAATCGGGGATGACGCGGTGGAAGATGATGCCGTCGTAGAAGCCATCGGCGGCGAGCTTGCGGAAGTTCTCGACGGTCTTGGGCGCATCGTCGTCGAACAACTCAAGTGCGATCGTGCCGTGGCTCGTGTTCATGTTGGCTGTGGACATTGACCGCAGACTACTGACTGGCGAGACGCCGGCGGCCCCGGAACCGCCGGCTCCCGTCAGCCGATCGCTACTTGCTGCTGGGGGTCTGGACGGTGTTGCTGGCCGTCTGGAGCGCATTGAGACTGGCGGCCACCGTCACCGTCGGCGCGCTGCCGGACACGTGCGCCTCCGCGCAGTTGATCGCGCCGGTCGCGTTGTTCGTCGTCGACGGCGCCGGCACGATCAGCGGGATCGTCACCGACTCCGGGTTGCCGCTGACATGCACCGAGGCGGTGTTCGTCTGGCTCGCCGCCGTGCCGCCCGGAGACAGCGTGCACGAGACCTTGACCCACTGCCCCGAATCCGCGCCGGTGACCGTGGCGTTGACCGTCGAGAACAGCAGGTACGGGCTGCCGCTCGGAAGCGTGTCGGTGAGGATCTGCGTCGAGCTGTTCGACGAGTTGATCGTCACCGGATCCTTCGTCGCGGTCCCGAACTGCGGCGCGGTCGTCTCGCCGCAGCTGACGTTGCCGGACTGGCTGACGGCGTTGACCGCCTGTCCCGGCGACAGGCACGTCCCGGTGACGCGCGCCTGGACCTGGTTGGTGTTGATCTGCTTCGTGCCGACCGCCGCGTTCGCGAGCTTCTTCGAACCGACCGCTCCAAAGCGGAGCTTCCAGTTGCCGACCGACTGGTTGCCGAGCTTGGAGTTCGTCACCGCGCCGTTCTGCAGCTGCACCGTGCCGACACTTCCGGAGGGCAGCGTGGATGCATCGAGCCTCCCTTGAGGTTGGATACGTACATCCCCGGCCCGGGGTTTGAGTTCTCCTAACACACGGTCGGCCGCGAAGTCGCGGCCGCATAAGACAGCTCTTATGCAGGCTTTACGTCCGCGCCGGCTCGAGCCGCAGCTCGTGACCGTTGACCTGCGTGCCGCGGACGCTGTCGACGACGCGGTCGGCCTCGGGCTCGGGCACATCGACGAACGCAAAGCGCTCGAGCACGCGCACGTTGCGCACCGCCTCGCCGTCAAGGCCGGTCGCGGCGGTGATCGCGTGGATGATGTCCGACGGCTCAAGTCCGGCCGCGCGGCCGCCGGAGATGATCAGCTTGCGGACCGGCCCTTCGCCGTTCACCGAGACGTGCGGCTTGGAGTGCCGGCGCGGGCGGGCCGGCTTGGCCGCCGTCGGCGCCACCCGGGCGTCCTTGACCCACGGCGACAGCTTGACCCCGGCGTGGCGCTCGATCGCCTGAAGCTCGCGCTGCTGTCGCGGTTCGTAGAACGTGATCGCGCGGCCGCTGCGCCCAACCCGGCCGGTGCGTCCGATCCGGTGCACGTAGACGTCCGGTGAGGGCGGAATGTCGAAGTTGATGACGTGCGAGATGCCGGAGATGTCAAGCCCGCGTGAGGCGACGTCGGTGGCCACGAGCAGCGGCAGGCGCCCGTCCTTGAACGAGATCATGACCCCGTCCCGTGCGCCCTGGCTCATGTCGCCGTGGAGCGCCTTGACGTTCATCCCGCGGTCGCGAAGTGTGCGGTAGAGCTGCTCGCAGCGGATCTTGGTCCGTACGAACACGATCGCCTGGTCCGGGTGTTCGGCCTCGAGCACCTCGAGCAGCCGCTCCGGCTTCTCACGCGGCTTGACCTCCAGCGCGAACTGCTCGACGGTGTCGACGGTCAGGGTCGCCGTCTTGACCTTGATCGTCACCGGGTCATACAGGTACTGGTCGGCGAGGTGGCGGATCGCCGGCGGCATCGTCGCCGAGAACAGGGCGGTCTGGCGGCTTGAGGGTGTGAGCGACAGGATCCGCTCGACGTCCTCCAGGAAGCCGAGGTCGAGCATCTCGTCGGCCTCGTCGAGCACGACGAAGCGACACGCGTGAAGCACGATCGAGTGGCGGGAGATCAGGTCCTTGACGCGTCCGACCGTCCCGACGACGACGTGACCGCCGCCGCGGAGCTGAGCCTGCTGGGTGCGGATCGGAGCGCCCGCCAAACACGGCGACGATGTCGACGCCCTTCGACTTGCCGTACGCGCGCAACGCCTGGGTAACCTGGATGCAGAGCTCCCGGGTCGGCGTGAGCACGAGCCCCTGGACCTCGTGTTCCTCGGGATCGACGTACTGGAGCATCGGCAGGCCGAACGCTGCGGTCTTGCCCGAGCCGGTCTGCGCCTGGCCGATGACGTCCGACCCGGCGAGCAGCGGTGGGATCGCCTCCTCCTGGATCGGGCTCGGTGCGTCATACCCGACGTCCTGGATCGCCTGGAGCAGCGCCGGTTCGAGGCCGAGGTCAGTAAATGAGGTCATGTACTAGCCACGATAGCTTGACAGAGGAATGCTTCGGTGCCTAATCTTTCGGAGCCTCAGAAATTTGACAGGGGAAGGACCCGACTTCAGTGAGTTCCAACAGCACTCGGATCGACTCGTACGTCTGGCGGATCAGCATCGTCGTGATCCTCGGCGCGATCATGTCGATCCTCGACACGACAATTGTGAACGTCGCGTTGGCGACGCTCGGCCGTGACCTCCACGCCGGCATCTCGCAGATCCAGTGGGTTGTCACCGGCTACATGCTCTCGCTCGCCGCCGTCATCCCGGTGAGCGGCTGGGCGGCCGAGCGGTTCGGCGCCAAGCAGGTGTATCTCGTGTCGCTCGCTCTGTTCACGGCCGCCTCCGCGCTGTGCGGGCTGGCGAACTCCTCGACGGAACTGATCCTCTTCCGCGTCATCCAGGGCGTCGGCGGCGGCATGATCCTTCCGGTCGGCCAGCTGATGATGGCCCAGGCCGCGGGCCCGGAGCGGATGGGCCGCGTGATGAGCATCGTCGCGGTCCCGGCGATGCTCGCCCCGATCCTCGGTCCGACGCTCGGCGGTCTGATCGTCGACAACATCAGCTGGCGCTGGATCTTCTACGTCAACGTCCCGATCGGGATGATCGCCGTGTTCGCCGCGTGGCGGACACTGCCGCGCGTGGCACCCAAGCGCACCCATCCGCTCGACGTGCGGGGGTTGATCCTGATGTCGACCGGTCTGCCGATCCTCACCTACGGGCTCGCCGAGATCGGGAGCACCGGCAGCTTCACCTCGCCGAAGGTGGTCGTCTCGATCGTGCTCGGACTCGTGCTGATCGCGGCGTTCGCCGTCCATGCGCTCCGGGTCCGGTACCCGCTGCTCGATCTGCGGCTGTACCGCCGGCCGACGTTCTCGTCGGCCTCCGTCGCGATGTTCTGCCTCGGCGCCGCCCTGTTCGGAGGCATGATCCTGCTCCCGCTGTACTGGCAGACGGTCCGACACGAAAGTGTCGTCGACACCGGCTTGCTGACCGCGCCCCAGGGCCTCGGCATGGCCCTGATCATGCCGCTCGCCGGCAAGCTGACCGACCGCTTCGGGGGTGGACCGCTCGCGCTGTTTGGTGTCACGGTCACGGCGATCACGACGATTCCGTTCGGGTTCGTCACCGCCCACACATCGGTCTCGTTGCTGTCGGTGGCGATGTTCGCGCGCGGGATCGGCATCGGCTTCGCGTTCATGCCGGCGATGGCCGCGGCGTTCGCCTCGCTCGACCGTTCGGAGCTCCCTCAGGCGACCCCGCAGCTGAACGTGCTCCAGCGGGTGGGCGGCTCGATCGGAACCGCGGCGCTTGCGGTCATCCTGCAGCGGGAGCTCGTCGGCGTCCATACCGCGAGCGGCGCCGCGGCGGCCTACGGGACGGCGTTCTGGTGGTCCGCCGGCATCGCTGCACTGGCGATCATCCCGTGCCTGGTCCTGGTCCGCGCCGAGCGGGCGGCCCGCCGTGCCAAGGGTGATGCCGCCGAGCCCTCGGCGGAGACACTCGCGGAGGCGGTGGCGGCATGAGTCCGCGCACCGACGCTCCGGCCGGCGAACCAAGCCGCCAGGCCGAGCGCGCAACGCCGGACGCCGTCGACCCCGGGCTCGACCCGTTCGCCCAGCTCGGGCGCTCGTTCAAGGGTGCGATGGCCGCGGTGCGGCGGCTCCGCGGCCGTGAGACCCGTCGCCAACCGGGCGAGCTCAGCGACGCGCAATACGGCCTCCTGTTCAGCCTCCGCGATCAGGCCGCGATGTCGTCAAGCGAGCTGGCTTTCGCCGCCGATCTGTCGCCGGCGACCGCGACCGAGATGCTCGACGGGCTCGTCGCGACCGGGCTCGTGTGCCGCGAGCGCTCGGACCGCGACCGACGGGTCGTCCTGATCTCGCTCACCGATCGCGGCCGCAGGCTGATCGAGGAGCGCCGCGCCCGCTACGAGCCGCGCTGGCGGGCCACGCTGGGCGAATTCAGCGACGACGAACTGCGCACCGCATCGGCCGTGCTCGACCGGATGCGGGACATGTTCGACGAGCTGCGCCACGACGAGAGCTGAGCCGTCGCGCGACAGCTCGCCGAGCCGACTGACCTCGGAGATTCAGTTCCGAGGTGAACTGAATCGCCATTCACGTCCGCGCGGGTGGCGGGTCGGCGGACGGGTCGCGGTCAGGCGGTGACGGCGCCGTCGAGGTGGGCCGTCGCCTTGCCGCCCGCGCCCGCCCCCGCGCCGCGGACGCCGAAGCGGAGCTCCGGGCCGTCGCCGCCGGTCGCGGCGAACGTGACCGTCGCCGGGAGCAGGATCGGCTTGCGGAACGCGACGTCGACGGTGAACGCGTCAGGGAGCCGGGACTGCAGGGCGGCCAAACACCGGGCCTTCGTCCACATGCCGTGTGCGATCGCGCTCGGGAAACCGAACAGCCGCGCGGTCAGCGGGTGGACGTGGATCGGGTTGAGATCGCCGGACACCGAGCCGTAGCGCCGGCCGAGATCGCCGGGGAGCTCCCAGTCCTCGACCGATGGCAGATCGGCGGCGTCGGGCACGTCGATCGAGGTCGACGTCGGTGCCGGGCCGTCCGGGCCGCCCGCGCGCTCCGGCGCCGCCGTCCGGGCCGTCCGGCCGCCCGAGCGACCGCGCCGGAGGTTCGTCGAGACCTCCTCCCAGACGAGCTCGTCGCCGACCCGTGCCTCGGTCATGATCGAGAACTGGCGTCCGCGCGGATGCGGCTCCAGCGGCGTCGCCCAGACCCGCAGTGAGAGCCGCTCGCCGGCGGAGATCGGCCGGCGCTGGACGATCCGGTTGACGATGTGGACGAGGCCGATCGCCGGGAATGGGAAGCTCGAGTCGGTCATCAGCGCGAGATGGAGCGGGAACGCGAGCATGTGCGGATACGTCGCGGGGAGCGTGTCGTCGCCGCCGCCGGGCCCGAACTCGCACACCCGACGGTAGGACGCCAGGCGCGCCGGATCGACCGACACGCCATCCAGCACGAGCGTCAGGTCCGGGATCTCGCCCCCGCCGCCCCCGATGAATGGCAGCAGCGACGCGCCCGGGACCATCGCCGCGCCGGCCCGCGCGAACAGGACCGGCATCGACGGCGAGGAGGAGAGCGTTCGTTCAGACATCTTCCTCACGCTCCGAGCAGGCTCTGCCCGCACACGCGGACGATGTTGCCGTTGACCGACCCGGACGCGGGGGACGCAAACCACGCGATCGTCTCGGCGACGTCGACCGGCAGGCCACCCTGGGAGAGGCTGTTCATCCGCCGGCCGACCTCCCGGGTGGCGATCGGCATCGCCGCCGTCATCTTCGTCTCGATGAACCCCGGCGCCACCGCGTTGAGCGTGACGCCGCGCTTGAACGTCTCCGGCGCCCACGCCTGGACGAACCCGATCACGCCCGCCTTCGACGTCGCGTAGTTCGTCTGGCCCGCGTTGCCGGCGATGCCACTGATCGACGAGACGCCGATGATCCGCCCCTGGTCATGGAACACCCCGCGCTCGAACAGTTCCTTGTCGATCCGCTGGGGCGCGCCGAGGTTGACGCCAAGCACCGCGTCCCATAGCTCCTCGTCCATCCGGCCAAGCGTCTTGTCGCGGGTGATGCCGGCGTTGTGGACGACGATGTCGACGCCGCCGTGCGCCTCGAGCAGGTACGTCGCGATCTCCGCGGGCGCGCCCTCGTCGGTGATGTCCGCCGTCAGCGAGGAGCCGCCGAGCCGCCCGGTGACCTTCGACAGCTCGCCGCCCATCGCGGGCACGTCGACGCCGACGACGCGGGCGCCATCCCGCGCGAGGACCTCGGCGATCGCCTCGCCGATCCCGCGCGATGCGCCGGTGACGAGTGCGACCTTCCCGGCGAGCGGCCGGTCCCAGTCGACGCCCGGCGTGATCCAACCGCCGGGGACGATGCGGATGACCTGCCCCGAGACGTACGCCGACTTCGGCGAGAGCAGGAAGCGCAGCGTCGACTCGACGCCCTGCTCGGCCGACGGGGCGACGTACACGAGCTGCGCGGTCGCGCCCTTGCGGACCTCCTTGCCGATCGAGCGCACGAGGCCCTCGAGCGCGCGCTGGGCGATCGCCTCCGGCGGGGCGCCGGCGTCCTCCGGTGGCGTGCCGAGCACGATCACGCGGCCGGACTGGCGCACGCGCCGGATCGTCGGATGAAAGAACGCCCACGCCTCGTGCAGCGCGTCGGTCGATGTGATGCCGGTGGCGTCGAACACGAGCGCCTTGAACGTCTGGTCCGCGGGCGCGACCTCCGGGTTGAACACCCGCGCGTCGACACCCGCATCGGCGGCCGCGTTGCGGACCTCGTCGAGCATCGGGGTGTGGGTCTCGGCTCCGATCCCGGCGAGCACGTGCATCGCCGGGCCGATCAGCCGGCCGAACGGCGCGCCGCCGAGCAGCACGGGTCCATTGATCACGGGCTGACCCGGTTCGAAGCGCTCGATCCGGACCGGGGCGGGGAGACCGACCTGCTTGGAGACGATCCGCCCGACTGGAGTGTTGATCAGCTGCTGGTAACGGTCAGCCATTTGCCGCCTCCATGATCGCGGTGACACCAAGACCGCCGGCGGCGCAGATCGAAATCACGCCGCGGCCGGAGCCTTTCTCGGCGAGCATCTTGGCGAGTCCGGCAACGATTCTCCCGCCCGTGGCGCCGAACGGGTGCCCGGCCCCGAGCGACCCGCCGTGGACATTGAGACGTTCGGTATCGATCGCGCCGAGCGGCGCATCCAGCCCGAGCCGCTCGCGGCAGAACACCGGGTCCTCCCAGGCCTTCAGCGTGCACAGCACCTGGGCGGCGAACGCCTCATGGATCTCGTAGAAGTCAAAGTCTCCGAGCGTGAGCCCGGCCCGCGCGAGCATCGTCGGCATCGCGTAGGCGGGCGCCATCAGCAGACCCTCCTGCTTGCCGACGTAGTCGACGCCGGCCGTCTGCGCCTCGGTGAAGTACGCCTGCACTTCAATCTCGTGCTCGGCCGCCCACTCCTCGCTCGCGAGCAGCACCGCCGACGCGCCGTCGCTGAGCGGCGTCGAGTTCCCGGCGGTCATCGTGCCATCGGGTCCGCCAAACACGGGGCGGAGCTTGGCGAGCTTCTCGACGCTCGAGTCCGGGCGCAGGTTCTGATCGCGCTCGAGACCGAGGAACGGCGTCACAAGATCATCGAGGAAGCCGTCGTCGTACGCCGCCGCCAGGTGGTGGTGGCTGCGGACCGCGAGCTCGTCCTGGTCCTGGCGCGCGATGCCCCACTCGCGGGCCATCAGCGCGGTGTGCTCGCCCATCGAGAGCCCGGTCCGCGGCTCGGCGTTGCGAGGGATCTCCGGCACGATCTGCTGTGGACGGAGCTTGGCGAGGGCGCGCAGTCGCCCGCCGTTCGTCTTCGCGCGCTTGGCCTCGAGCAGCACCTCGCGCAGGTCCTCGTTGAGCGCCAGCGGCGCGTCGGAGGTCGTGTCCGATCCGGCGGCGATCCCGCACTCGATCTGTCCGAGGGCGATCTTGTTGGCGACGAGGATTGTCGTCTCGAGCCCGGTTCCGCACGCCTGCTGGACGTCGTAAGCCGGGGTCTCCGGTGCGAGCTTGGAGCCGAGGACCGACTCCCGGGTCAGGTTGAAATCACGGCTGTGCTTGAGCACGGCTCCCGCGGCAACCTCCCCCATGACCTCCCCCTGGAGGTCGAACTTCGTCGCCAGCGCGTCGAGCGTCGCGGTCAGCATGTCCTGATTGGACGCTGTCGCGTACGGGCCGTCCTGACGCGCGAATGGGATCCGGATGCCCCCGAGTACCGCCACACGGCGGGCATGTGCGTTCATTGCAAACTACTCCTGGATTCGAGTTGTTACAGCGGTGTAGGTTAGCCCGCCGCGGCGGGCGACCCGTCAGTCAGTCGGTGGACGACTTCGTGGCGGTCGTGAACGCACCGCCGGCCGTGCCGCGACGCACGAGCGCGGGCGCCAGGATCCGGAGCGCCGCCGCGAACCAGTACGGGCGCGGCACGTATCGCTCCGCCCGTCCGCCCGGTCCGGCGTCGACGATCGCGTCGGCGACCTTGTCCGGCGTCGAGACGATCCAGCGCGTGTGCGGCTTGGCGAGCAGCTCGGCCGCCGGGAAGCCCTCGGTCTTGACGAACCCGGGCAGCACCAGCCCGACATGGATACCGTCCGCGGCGAGCTCGCCGGTGATCGCGTCGCTCCAGGCGGCGAACGCGAACTTGCTGCACGAGTAGGCGCCGCTGTTCGGCCGCGACACGCGCGCCGCCGTGCTCGCGATGTTGACGATCGCGACCTTCTGTCCGGCCGCCGCCGTTGCCTTCAGCAGCGGCAGCAGCGCCTCGGTGAGCTTGACCGGCGCCTCGAAGTTGAGCCGCATATGGCGCTCGATGTTCGCCCACCCGGTCTCGTCGAAGCGACCGCGCCAGGCGGCGCCGGCGTTGTTGACGAGCAGATGCAGCCGGCCGCCGTGCTCGCGCTCGATCACGTCACGCACGTGCGCGGGCGCGTCGGCATCCGTCAGATCGACGGCGACGACGGTGCACCGGACGGGCGCCAGCTCCGCGGCGAGCGCCCGCAGCTTCTCCTCCCGGCGCGCGACGAGCACGAGCTCCGCGCCCGGTTCCCGGGCGAGTCGCCGGGCGGCCGCCTCGCCGATGCCGGCCGAAGCCCCGGTGATGACGGAGACGTAGGACATCGGCGCCAAGGGTAACCGGGGGTGCGTCTCGAGCTACTCGCGGGTAGCGTTGGCGCACCTTGAGCACGAGCACGCTGGCTCTGATCACCGTCCCGTTCGTCACCGGGGCGATCGGCTACCTCACGAATTGGACGGGCGTGCTGATGCTGTTCTACCCGGTCCACTTTCGCGGGGTGCGGGCGGAGTGGCTGCGGTCCGTGGCGCGGCTGCTGCCCTACAAGCTCCGGCAGATCCCCGGGATCATGGTCGGCGGGATTGGGTGGCAGGGGATCATTCCGTCGCGGGCGGCAAAGATGGGGAGCCTCGCCGTCGACAGCGGGATCGCCAAGCTCGGCACGCCGACCGAGTTCTTCCAGCAGCTTGACCCAGAGAAGATCGCCGAGCAGATCATCGTGGGGCTCCGGGACGACATGCACGGCACCGTCGAGACGATCATGGAGCGCGAACATCCGCGGCTGTGGCACGAGCTGCCGCCGCCGATCCGGGAGCTCGTCCACCAGCGCGTGCAGCAACGACTGCCTGAGGTCGTCCACCGCCTCACCGGCGAGATCGCGGAGAACATCGATCAGCTCGTCGACATCAAACTGATGGTGATCAAACGCTTTGACCCGGAACTCGCCAACCGGGTGTTCCTCGACATGGGCAAGCGCGAGCTGAAGTTCATCCAGAACTTCGGCTTCTTCTTCGGCTTCGCGCTCGGGATCCCGGTGGCGGCGATCACCCACTTCGTCACCAGCTGGTGGCTGCTCCCGATCCTCGGCGTCGTCGTCGGCTACGTCACCAATTGGGTCGCGCTGTGGATGATCTACGAGCCACCCGAGCCATGGCAGATTGGGCCGTTCCGTTTCCAGGGCCTGTTCGTCAAGCGCCAGCCGGAGGTCGCCGACGTGTACGCGCGGATCGTCGCCGACGAGATCGTGACCGTCGCCAACTTCGGCCGGGAGCTGCTGAACGGACCCCAGTCGGACCGTACGCGGCACCTGATCGAGTCCTCGATGCGCCCCGCGATCGACCAGGCGATCGGACCGGCGCGCGCGGCGGTCCGGGTCGCGATCGGCCGGCGCGAGTACGACGCGATCCGGGAGTCACTCGCCGCCGAACCGGTCGAGTCGATGATGACTCCCCTCAGCGACCCGGAGTTCACGCGCCAGCAGGGGGAAACGATGCGTAAGCTGATCTCCGAGCGCATGCGCGAAATGCCTGCCTCCGACTTCGCCGAGATGCTCCGCACCGCGACCCGAGAGGACGAGTGGCTGCTGCTCCTCCACGGCGCGGTGCTCGGCTTCGCCGGCGGCCTCGTCCACCTGGCGCTGTTCGGATGAGCGAGCCCGAGGATCCGGTCGTCGAGGAGGCGGCACGCGTTACCGAGCCGGCCGACGCGTTCGCCGAGCCGGAGATCCTCGCCGAGCTGCTGCCGGCGCTCGCGCGGCTGAGCGTGCGGGCGTGGCTGCGCGGCGCGGCATGGGGCATCAACACCTCGGTGCGGACGGGACGGCGGCTCGCCCGGGCGGCCGTCGATCCGGACGCAGCCGCGGACCTGGTGATCGACGTGCGCAAGGAACTGCGCGGCTACGCGCGGGAGTTTCTCGGCGTCAACGAGATCGATGAGCAGGTGCAGCTGCTGACGGGGCCGGGCGGCGCCAGCCCGCTGTCCCGCCGGGGGCGGCGCAACGGCCGGGTCACCGACAGCGAGGCGCTGCGTCAGCTCGGCGCCGAACTGCTCAAGCAGGCCGCCGACGTCTACGACGACGACACCGCCCACCCCGCGTACGCGCGGATCCTCACCGAGCTCGCCCCGGACGAAGCACGCATCCTGCGGGTGCTCGCCTCCGACGGGCCGCAGCCGCTCGTCGACGTCCGGGCGACGAACCTGATCGGCGTCGGTTCACAGCTCGTTGCGCAGGGGCTTAACATGATGGGAGCCCAGGCCGGGTTGCGCTACCGCGATCGCGTGCCTGCCTACCTGAACAACCTCCACCGCCTCGGGCTCATCTGGCTCTCCGACGAGCCGCTGCCGGATCCGATCTCCTATCAGGTGCTCGAGGCCCAGCCGGATGTGCTCCGCGCGATCAAGGACACGACGCGCGCCAAGACAATCCACCGCAGCCTGCGGCTCAGTCCGTTCGGGCAGGACTTCTGCGACGTCTGCCTCCCGCTCGACATCACCGAGATCGAAGAGCTGACGGCGGGGGAGTGATGAAGGGACGCGCCGCCGCCTTCGCGCTGGGTGTCGTCATCGCCGCGATCGTGGCGAGCGGCGCCTCCGCGTCCGCGGCCACGGTCTGGTTGTGCCGGCCGGGGCTCGCCCACAACCCGTGTCTCAGCAGCATGACGACGACGGTGATCGACGCCCACGGCCGCCGGACCGTGCAGCACTCGCGCCCGGCCGCCCACCCGGCGATCGATTGCTTCTACGTCTATCCGACCGTCAGCCTGCAGTCGACAACCAACGCGAACCTCGTCATCGACCCGCAGGAGACCGCGGTGGCGATCGACCAGGCCTCACGGTTCTCCTCGGTGTGCCGCGTGTACGCGCCGATGTACCCACAGCTCACGGTGCCGGCGATCTTCAAGCCGGGCGGGATCACAGCGGTCGGCGCGGCAACCGCCTACGGCGGTGTGCTGTCTGCGTTCCGCGACTACCTCGCCCACGACAACCACGGACGCGGGATCGTGTTCATCGGCCATTCCCAGGGGTCGTCGATGCTGATCCCGCTGCTCGCTCACGAAGTCGACGCCAAGCCGGCGGTCCGCAAACGGCTCGTCTCGGCGCTGCTCATGGGCGGCAACGTCACGGTCAAGCGCGGCCGGGCGACCGGTGGCGACTTCTCCCACATCGCGGCGTGTCACGCCGCGACGCAGACCGGGTGCGTCGTCGCCTATTCAAGCTTCGACGGGACGCCGCCGGCGAACAGTCTGTTCGGTCGTGTGGGGATGCGGGATCAACCCGTACGCCCACCGCGGGACGGACCTCCAGATCCTGTGCGTCAACCCGGCCGCGCTCACCGGCGGCCGCGGGGCGCTGCTCCCCTACTTCCTGAGCAGCACGATCCGCGGGATGCAGGCCCGCGGCCCGGCGCTCACCCCGCCGACGACGCCGTGGGTGTCGTTCCCGGGCGAGTACACGGCACGGTGTCGTTCGGCCGGCGGCGCCACGTGGCTCGACGTCGCGCCGGACACCACTCACGGCGACCACCGCCCGGTCGTGACGCCGTCCCTCGGCCCGAACTGGGGCCTGCACCGCGTCGACGTCAATCTCGCGCTCGGGAACCTCGTCCCGCTCGTGCGAGCCGCGGAGGCCGCACGGCGTAGCCTACCGCACCGGCGGGCGCTATCGCCGCCGGTGGCGAGACCAGGCCCGCCGCTCGCCGGTGCCCGGCGTGAACGACACGCCGCGGAGCACCTCGCCAAACCCGGCCGACGCGCACGTTCGTGAACCGCTCGGAGGTTGGGAGCGTCGTCGCGCCGAGATCGTCGGTAATCGCGACGAGCTTGTTCGGGTCCGCGCCCTGATCGCCGTCGCCGCTCACCGTTGACGTGACGGCCCAGATCGTCGCCGTGCCGTCCCGGTTGACGCGGCCCGTGATGTTGCGCAGGCCGTCGGTCGCCGGGCTCCACGGGAGCTTGGTCGCCGGGTTCGTGCCCGTCGGATAGCCGGGCACCGTGTACGGCTGACCGAGGTCGAGGCCGCCTTGGAGCGTGTACGCGAGCTTCCAGGACTGCGAGGAGGAGTCGAACACCCACTTCTGCAACCCGGCCTTCGTCTGAGCCGCCGCGTTGGTGTACGTGCCGCTCGGCGTGTCGAACGTGTTGTCGCCGGTCCCCTCATCGGCAACGTAGAGCGTGTGGGGGTTGGCGAACCAGAGGCCGAAGGGGAACACGTCCTTGGTCTTCTTCGCCGTCTGGGTATTGAAGCCCCGCAGGATGCACATGTTCCGCGGCACCAGCCCTTGGGTCTGGAGCACCGACGGGTCATACGCGAGCGGCGAGGTCGGCAGCGTCGCGTGTGGATCAGGCAGTCCGACGCCACCCGCGCACGGCTGACCGGAGGTGTTGACGTAGTAGACGGTGTTGATGCCGTTGCCCCCGCTGCCCTTCGTGTAGTAGACGACGTTGCCCGCCACGGTCAGACCGCGGAAGTTCGTGTCCTTGCCGATCTTGTCCGAGGAGCCGGTCACCTGGCTGAGGTCGAAGCTGCCAAGCGGGGTCGGGAATCCTGGCGTCTGGAACGCCTCCGGCGCACGGATCGGGGCGATGAACTGGGCGCCGGCGCCCACGATCACGCCGTCCGGCTGCGGATTGCCGCCGTTGCCGGCGTTCCCGGCCGCATAGATGGCGTGCGCCCCGCGCTCATCGTTCTCGATCGCAGCGCGCCCGTTGTTGCCGCTGTACGCGCTCGTCAACGTGAATCGGAAACGGCCGTGCCGGTCAAGCTGCGCGACGACGCGCGGGTTCGTCCCGGGCACCGGGTTCGTCGGGTCGAACACGCCCGGCGTGTTCGAGTTCGAGACGTCGAGGGCGTTGACAGGCGCGAGATACCCCATGAACGTCACGTAGCGGCCTCGCAACGACAGGTTCAGAGCCAGCTCCGACTTGGAGGGGAAGCTCGTGACCATCTGGTCGTCGCGACGGTTGATCCCCCACTGCGAGCTGTTGGGAACCTCGAGCGTGTCGATGCGGGCGCCCCACGGTGTCAGCTGATCGAGCAGGATCTTCGACGTGACGCCGAAGCTCGCGTCCGCGAGATCGTTGTTGAACACGTACGGATACGTGCCGTCCGCCGTCGCGGTGACGCACGAGCTCACGCATCCGGGCGGGAGCACGGTCGCGTTCGGCGTGAGCAGCCCGGGCCGCCCGGTGTAGACGCTGCGGCTGACGAGCAGGTTCCCCGGCCACAACTCGTGGCCACGTGCGTCGCGCCGGCCCGATTCGGCCTGCGCGGGTGTCACCGCCGTGGCCGCGGCGATGAGTGCGACGGCGGACATCATCGATTTCCGGAGCTGCATCTGGATCGGGTCTCCTGTCGTCTGTTCCGAGAGCGGCGGCGGTCACGGTACCCGCGCCGCCATGGACTCAGGTGACGATCCGGTTACCGCGCGAGCGCCCCACGGGCGCGGAGGGCGAGCTCGAGTTCGAAGCGCCCGTCCGGGCGTGTCGATCGCATCGCCGAGCAGCTCGCGGAGCTTGCCGATCCGGTAGCGCACCGTCTGCGGATGGACGTGGAGCTCGGCGGCGATCCGCGGCGTGTGGCGCTGGTGGGCGAGCCACGCGCGGAGCGTCTCGAGCAGCCGCTCGCGCTCGGTCTCAGGCAGCGCCTCGACCGCGGACAACTGCTGCGTGACGAGCGCGCGGGCGATCCCGGGGTCCTGGAGCAGGACGATCGTCGCCAGGTGGTCGGCGACGCGGGTCGGGCGGCCTGAGGGCAGCGCGTCGCGGCGGACGAGCTCGAGCGCGATCCGCGCCCAGCGCAGCGAGCGATGGGCCTCACGGGCGGCCACGGTCGGACCGAGAACGGCGGCCGCAGTGACGTCGGCGAGCGCGCGGCGTAGGGCGGCCGCTCGGCCGGGTCCGTCCGGGTCCGGCAGGACGAGCACCGCGCCCCCGCCCTCGCTGCCGACGAGAGCGTCGAGGTCGAGCCGGCGGACGAGCGGCCCGGCGGTGTCGGAGTCGAGCGCGAGCACAGCGACGGCTCGCGGCAGCGGCCAGTGCGCGAGCTCGGCGGCGCGGACGAGCGCCTCCGGATCGCCGCCGTCGGGATCGAGCAGCAACGACATCAGCCGGCGGCGGCGGCGCTCCCGTTCGCCCGCCTCATCGGACTGCCGGCGCACGTAGCCCTCGACGACGTCGCTGGCGAGCTCGTCGGTGAACACGAAGATCGCCTCCGCGAGCGCGATCACCGTCGCGGTCGGCATCCCGGCTTCGGCCGCGAGATCGGCGGCGCCGCGCCACGCCGCCCGCGTCCCGGTGCGCCACGCGGCGCGGAGCGCATCGAGGTTGCGGCCCGCCTGGAACTCCGCCTCTCCGAGCCGCCGCCACACCTCGGCGGTCTCGCCGCCGGGATTCTCACCGCGCTCGATCGCGTCGAGGAAGGCGCCGATCGCCTGCTCGATGCCGAGCCGGATCCCGACCCCCTCCGGCCCCTCGAGCACGTCGGCGTACACCGGGTTCTCGGTGCGGATCTCTTCGACGATCCCGTCGGCGAGCCGGTGCATCGCCGAGCGCACCGCGGCCACCGTCTCCGCCGGAATCGGCTTCATTGTCACATTGTGACAAAGCGCTCGCGCGAGAACGTTGCACCACGGGGTGGATCATTGGCCCAAAGACGCATACGGTGCGCATCATGAGTCGCCGGAGCATCACCCAAACGCACGAGCGCATCGCCCAGCTTGGCTGGGATCCCTCGTATCACGAGCCGACGGTCCGCTACCCGACCCGGTACCGGTTCCCGAACAAGGCGAAGGACCCGATGAAGCACATCATGCGGGAGTACCTGCCGATGGAGCTCGAGAAGGACGAGCGGGTGTACGGCGGTCTCGACGCGGCCGTCCGCGCTGACATGCCGCACAAGGCGCACGAACGGTGGCTCGAGATCCTCAAGCCGTTCATCACGGTGACGAACTTCGCCGAGATCGGCGCCGGGCGGTGCATGTCGATGCTGATGAGCGCGGTGCCGAACAACGAGCTGCGCAACGGCTACCACGTCCAGTTCGTCGACGAGATTCGCCACACCGGGATGCAGATGTCGCTCGCCCGGTGGTACGCGAAGAACGTCCCGGACCCGGCGGGGTGGAATCTCGGACCGAAGGCGTTCTGTAACAGCGTGCTGACGAACCCCGGGCTGAACATGCTCAGCCACTTCATGGTCGGCGACCCGATCCAGTGCGCGTTCACACTCCAGGTCGTCGCCGAGACGGCGTTCACGAACATCGTGTTCGTCGCGCTCCCGGACGTCGCCGCGCGCAACGGCGACTTCACGCTGCCGACGACCTATCTGAGCGTCCAGTCCGACGAGGCCCGGCACATCTCCAACGGCTACGCGACGCTGCTCACTGTCCTCCAGGATGACCACAACGCGCCGCTGATCGAGCGCGATCTCCAGCAGGCGTTCTGGATCAACCACGCATTCATCGACATCTTCTCCGCCGTCGTCATGGAGTACTTCTCCCGCGATCGGTCCGATCCGGAGTCCTACCTCGACAAGTGGGACCGCTGGGTGCGCGACGACTGGCACCGCGCGTACGTGATGAAGCTCGGCAAGCTCGGGCTGAACATCCCGACGGACATCTTTGACCGGGCGCGGGAACGGCTCGTCGCGGGCGTTCACCATCGCCACGCGATCCTCGCCTTCGCCGCCTGGCCGCTCGCTCACTGGCGGTTTGACCCGCTCGACGAGCGTGACTTTGAGTGGTTCGAGGCCAAGTACCCGGGCTGGTACGCCGAGTACGGCAGCTTCTGGGAGGGCTACCGCCAGGGGATCGATCCCGCCGCCGGCTTCCTCCCGCTCCAGTTCATGAACATGGCGCCGCCGTTCTGCTGGACGTGCCAGGGACTGTGTGTGTCCGAGGATGATCGCCGGCACCGAGTCGTCCCCGGCCCGAACGCGAACGGGACCCCGGACCCCCGGACCCGGTTCTACTGCTCCAAGGAGTGCGAGTGGATGGACGTCTCAAACCCCGGCCGCTACACGGGCGATCGCAACTACCTCGACCGCTATCACGGGTGGGAGGCATCGGACGTGATCCGGGACATCGGGTTCGTGCGCGCCGACGGTGAGACGCTGATCGGACAGCCGCACCTGAACGACGAGCGCCGGTGGACCCTCACCGACATCCGCCGCCACAACCTGCACTTCGTCAGTCCCAACATTCGCGTCGCCCGCGAGCTCGGTCTGCCGTCGGGCGACTGGAGCGCAGCGGCGTGAGCGCCGGGGTCCGCACGGTTCGCTTCGAGCCGATCGGCGAGGAGATCGAATGCGGGCCTGAGGAGACGGTGCTCGACGCCGCCTTCCGCCAGGGCTACAACCTCGTCTACGGCTGCCGGGAGGGGCAGTGCTCGGCGTGTAAGTGCTTCCTGCTTGAGGGAGACGTGGCGCTCGAGCGCTACAGCAACTTCGCCCTCTCGGATACGGAGCGCGGGAACGGGTACGCGCTCATGTGCCGGGCGGTGCCCGAGGAGGACCTCGTCGTCGAGCTCCTCCACTACGACCCGGACAACTACCGGCTCGAGCATCTCATCGCCGACGGTGAGGCGACGGTCGAGACCGTCGAGGCGCTCACCCACGACATCACGCGACTCGTCCTGCGTGCGCCCGGCTTTGACTTCACCCCCGGGCAGTACATCGACCTCCACGTCCCCGGCGCCGAGGACGGGGCCAAGCGCTCCTTCTCGATGGCCAACCTCCCCGGCAGCGATGAGATCGAGCTGATCATCAAGCGCTACCCCGGCGGCCGGCTCTCCGGACTGCTCGAGGGATCGATCTCCCCCGGCGACACGATCGGCTACACCGGTCCGTACGGCAGCCTGCACGCCCGGGACTCCGAGCGGCCGATCCTGATGATCGCCGGCGGCTCGGGGATGGCGCCGATCCTGTCCCTGCTGCGCGAGTTCGCGCGGCAGGGGTGCGAGCGTCCGATCCGATTCTTCTACGGCGCGCGCACGGAGGACGACCTGTTCTACGCCGACATCGCCGCCGAGCTGGCTGAGTTCACCGCCGTGACCGGCCGGTTCGTGCACGAGGCCGTCGACGCGTACCTGACGGCGACCCCGCAGGAGGCGGACGTCTACATGTGCGGGCCGCCGCCGATGGTCGAGGCGGCCGAGGAGATGCTCGCCCGCCACGGAGTCGATGAGCGGCGCATCTTCGTCGACAAGTTCACGACCTCGGCCGAGGCGACCACCGAGCCGGCGCCGCCGGTCAAGCGCTTCGAAGCCGCGGCGGCACCCGCGCACGCGTCCGAGCGCGACTTCACCTGGTACACGCCGGCGAAGCGCCGCGCGACGCTGTACGAGGACGTCACGATCGACACCCAGCCGTCGGTTCACCGCCATCTGGGCCGCGGCTGGCCGGTCCGCTTCGAGGACGGGCGCGGCACCTGGGACGACGCCTCCACCGCCCTTCAGTCGACCGATTGGTTCGCGTTCCGCGATCCCGGCGAGTACTGGGAGCGGCCGTACTACCAGCGCGAGACGGCGATCGAGCAGCAGATCGACGGCGCGCTGCAGTCTGCCGCCGAGCAGGGGCTGATCGACGACTTCAGCCCGCAGTGGGTCGAGTTCCTGCGCACGAGCCTCCAGGTCCCCGCGTACGTCGAGCACGGTCTGTGGTTCGCGCTGGCGACGGTCGGGCGGGCGTGTCTGTCGGATTCGGTCGCGACGTGCGTGTGCCTGCAGGCGGCAATGAAACAGCGCTCGGCCCAGGCGCTCGTGCTCTACGCGATGGACCTCGAGCGCCACCACGGCCCGTTCCCGAATCGAAGCCGCCCGGGATGCGTTCCTGTCCGAGGCGGCGTGGCAGCCGACCCGGCGCTACCTGGAGCGGCTCGCCGCCACGCCGGACTGGGGCGAGGTGATCGTCGCCGCGAACCTGTGCTTTGAGCCGATCGTCGGCACACTGCTGCGCCGCGAACTCGGGATCCGTGCCGCGGCCGCGAACGGCGACACGGTCACGCCGGTGCTCGCCCGGGTGGCATCGCAGGAGTGGGAGTGGGCGCAGGCATGGAGCACCGAGCTCGTCCGCTTCCTTTCAGCCGATCCCGCGCACGGCGCCGAGAACCGGGAGGTGGTCGAGCAGTGGGTCGCCGATTGGGAGCCGCGTGCCAACGAGGCGGCGGTCGCGCTCGCGCCGCTCGCCGAACAGATCCCCCGCGGGATCGAGACCGAGACCGCGGTCGAGCGGGTGCAGGCGTACGCGGCGCGGGTGCGCGGTCAGACGGAGCTCGGGAACGGCGCGTCGGCGGTACAGCCGTCGGCGGTGCAGCCGTCGGCGGTGCAGCCGTCGGCGGCGGCGAGGCCCCAACGCCGGATCCGACCCTCGAACGTCAAGCCGCCGTCCGCGGCGACGATCGACGACGGCAGCTTCGACTACGTCGGGATCGTGATGGCCAAGAGCGCCGAGGGCGACGCCGTCGCCGAAATCCTCGGCCGGCGCGACGGGATCGAGGTGCTCGAGCAGCCGGCGTTCTGGGACATCCGCTCCCGCGGCCGGCTGTCGATCCCGTACGACGAGGTCTCCGAGGCGCTCGGCTACGAGATCGACGCCTACTCGATCCAGCATGAGATGTCGACGCACTACGGCCGGATGGTCGCCACCGACGACGCGCTCATGCTGTTCTCCGATCCGACCGAGGCGATGCAGTACCTGATGGCATGACCGGCTGGGCGATCGCGAGAGTCATCCCGCTGTGGTTCGACCCCACCCGCGCCCGCGGCCTGACGACGGCATTCGAATTGCGGGTCCGAGAGCGATCGGGGCGCGAGCCGGTGCGGCTGACGCTGCAGATCGACAATGGTGAGTGCCGGGTGCACCGTGGCGCCAACGGAGCTGCCCGAGCGGTGGCGACGATCGCGCTCCCGGATCTCATCCGGCTGTCCCTCGGGCTCGTCGGGTGGCCGAAGCTGATGTCGTGCGGACGCCTCGAGCTGTCAGGAGATCCGTTCCTGGCGCTCCGGTTCCCGTCGCTCTTCCGCCTCCCTGCCGAGGCCCGGATCACGCGCCCCGCGCCGTCGTTACGCAGAACTACGTATTGACCGACCGAGCCCCCGGCTCGACTACGCAGAACTACGTATTGACCGATTGAGCCCCCGGCTCGATAGTGCGCTGCGTGCGGAGCACGTGGGGGCTTATTCGACGGGCGGGGTTGTCCTGTCCCTGATTGGGCTGATGCTGGGCGGTCTGGCCGGGGCCGCCCACGCGTCCGCGTGGCACGGCCTCCGAAGCTCAAGCTGCGGATCACACTGAAATTCACGAGGGCCCGATGAAACCTAAACGCTTGTGCACAATCGTCATCGCCGGCACACGACGTGGTCGCGCGCGCCGCGCTCCTGGTCGCACCG
Organism: uncultured Solirubrobacterales bacterium; assembly: GCA_963779695.1. Taxonomy (GTDB): domain Bacteria; phylum Actinomycetota; class Thermoleophilia; order Solirubrobacterales; family Solirubrobacteraceae; genus Palsa-465. The sequence goes on along the minus strand of CAVZZH010000041.1, from coordinate 57,189 downwards.
CTGCTCGTGCTCGCGAGCGGCGCGCCGGGCATGACTTCGGTGGCGCACGCGCGCGTGCCGCAGTTCCTCGGACCGGCGCCAGTGCCGTGTTCGGCTTCGATCACAACCTTCTGCACGTACAACTCACGGTGCGCGCCCGTCTCGTTCTCGCCCCACATCGTGCACGTCGGCGAGGACATCGTCGGAGATGCCGGTCCGGCGACCGACCAGTGCGGCCCCGGCGGCGCCAAGGCCGTGTCCTGGAGTTGGGGTGTCGGTGCTGGGGTGACCGTTGCGAGGGGCTGCGGCACGAAAGCCGGGTCGTGCACGCTGAAGGCGACGGACGCCACGCCAATCGATCCACAAAACCGATCTCACTACACCATCGCTTGCATCCAGGGAGGGTCCGGCTTCGGCCCCTGGAGCTCGTGCGATTTCTACGCGGTGATCGGTGCGCACGAGCGGGCGATCAGCGGCGAGGTCCGGACCAAGCGCGGCAAGGCCGTGGCCGGAGCGGAGATCTCGATCGATGGCCCGAGCTCGAGCATCGAGCGCACGAACCCGGATGGGTACTACTCGGTGATCGTCGACCCCGGTCACTACCGGGTGAGCGTGCACGGCGTGCGCGACGTCGCGTCGTTCTGCAGCGGGCACAGCGTCGGGACGACCTGCGACCTCAACCTCGACAAGACGGACGGTCAAGCCGACTTCACCGCGCCGCCGGACAAGATCGAGCTCCACTTCTCACCGTCGCACGCCGCCGGCCGACGGAATGAGTCACTTTGAGGGAACGATCGACGCGACCAACAGCGCCGGTCAGCCGGCGCCGGGCACCGACGTGAAGGTGACACCTCCCGCTCGACGCGTCCCCGCTCGCGCTCGTCTGCGCCGGCGGCAAGGTGCTCTACCCGCAGCTGCTCTCCGACGGCTCGCCGCTCGGGTCGCCGTTCACCGTCACCACCGACGCCAACGGACAGGCCCCGATGACGGTGTGGCCCGGCACGGCCGACGGGCACTGGCCTCTGCACGCCGCCGAGTCGAGCGACGCATCGGTATCGGATGAGGCCGCGTTCCCGTTTGACTCCTCCGGCGCCGGCCGCGTGCCGCCGCTCGACCAGATCCCGACCGACATCTACGACGCGATTCGTCACGGCGTGTCTCCGGGCATCGGAGCGATCCAGGTCCAGCTCAACAAGCTGCCTGGCCCGCCAGAGGCCGTCGTGCAGGACCTCCTGCTCAACTGGCTGATCGCGACCGGCCATTCCGCCATCCCCGGGGTTGACTTCGGACCGGTCAGCTACGCCGACCACGCGGGCATCCTGTTCTACCCGCGGCGGCAGCGCTTCGCCGACCGCCGGCCCGACCGGCGTGCTCGACATCCGCGACGCGGAGGCGATCGTCGAGGCCGCCGACGGCGGCGAGCCACTCCCGGCCGCGAACGGCGTCGGCCGCACGCTGGATCAGTGGACGATGTACGTCAGCGGCGCCAAGACGCCGCCTCCGGGGCGCTCGGTGCTCGGCCCGCTCGCCCCGTGGACGGGCGACCAGTACGCGTACTTTGGCTTCCCCTACCCGCGGTCGGTCCTCGACCCGGCCGGGCAGGCGGAGTTCTACAACTCCTGCGCCGCCCCGGACGGGACCCCGCAGATCCTCCAGACGCACTCGCCGGTGACGCTGATGTTCTCCTCGGCCAGCGGCCAGACGTTCGGCCTCGATGCGCACGGGCATCTCGCCGGCAACGGCACCGGCATGATCTTCCACCAGGGCGACACGACGACCTACGTCGTGCCGGGCGGCACGTACTCCTCCGCGAAGATCACCGGCACCGGGAATGGCACCGCCCACGTCGAGGTCTTCGGCATCGTCGGCGCGCCGCTCACCAGCTACGCCCGCCAGATCAACAACTTCGCGTTTACCGCCCACACCGGCGCGACGGGCACGGTGCCGCTCAACTTCTTCGGCACGGCCGGCACGGTCAGCTACCGAGGACGGACGGTCGCCAAGCGGCTCGGGCTTCCGCTCACGCTGAGCGGCGTGCCCCGGAAGCTGCGTCACGGGCGCCGGACGCTCAACCTCACCGTGACGAGCCTCGGAACGTCGATCAAGGGCGCGATCGTGACCCTGACCGTCAGTGGCCACCAGCTCACCGGCGTCACCGACAAGCGGGGGCGCGTCCGGTTCCGCCTCCGGGTGCCGAAGGGACGGCTTGCCGTCACCGCGAGCTTCCCGGGAGCGTCCCCGGGATCGGCTCGGCTGAAGGTCCGCTGAGGCCGACGCGGACCGGCGCGGATTGACGATCCCGACAAGTGCGACGACACCGCCGAGCATCGCGAGGGCAGCGGCGATCCCGATCCCGATCCGGAACGCGTAGACGGAGGCGTCGACGAGCGTCGCATGAACGACCGGACGATCCGAGCTCGGAACGCCGCTCGTCGACGTGACGAGCGGCTGATCGCGAGCGCGGACGAGGGCCGCCCGGGCCGGCGGAGCGAGCGGCTGGGTGACGAGCGTGCGGTCGACCCGGGAGATGAAGCTGCCTGAGACGACCGCCCCGAGCGCGGCGATCGCGAGCAGTCCGGCAACCCGAGAGACCGCGTTGTTGATACCGCTCGCGACGCCCGAGTGCCCGGGCTCGACCGAGCCGAGCACGGTCGCCGTCAGCGGCGCGACCGTGGCCGAGAGCCCGAGCGCGAACACGAGCACGCCCGGGAGAATCTGCGTCACGTAGTCGGCGCTGCCGTTGACTCGGACGAGCAGCAGCAACCCGAGGCCGGCGACGATCGGGCCACCGCCCATGAACAGCTGCGGCCCGAGCCGATCGGCGAGGACGCCGAACCGTCTGGACAGCAGGAACACGACGACCGTGATCGGCAGCAGCGACATCCCGGCCTGGACCGGCGTGTAGCCGCCCACCTGCTGGATGAACAGGACGAGGAAGAACGTCGCCACGCCGAGTCCGGAGTAGAGCGTCAGCGTCGTCAGATTGCCAACCGCGAAGTTCCGGATCCTGAACAGCGACAGCGGCATCATCGGATGCGTGCAGCGTCGCTCCCACCACAGAAACGTCCCGAACAGGACCACGCCGCCGACCAGGGGCACGAACACGCGGGGATCGGACCAGCCGTAGCTGGGCTGTCCGATCAGCGCGAACACCGGCCCGCCGAGCCCGAGCGCGCACAGGATGGCACCGACGACGTCGACGTGTCCCGGGGTGCGCGTGTCATCCGGCAGCCGCGAGAGCAGCCACAGCGTGATCAGCACCGGAATGACGTTGATGGCGAAGATCCACCGCCACGAGGTGGCCTGGACGAGCGCGCCACCGCCGAGCGGACCGATGACCGTCGCGACACCGGTGTACGCGGTCCACGTCCCGATCGCCGCCGGCCGCTCGTCCGCATCGAACGTGTCCATGATCAGCGCCAGCGTGCTCGGGACGAGCAGCGCACCGGCGATGCCCTGGATCGCCCGGCCGGCGATCAGCCAGCCGCTGCTCGGCGCGACCGCGCACAGCAGCGAAAACACGCCGAACGCCACGACGCCGATCGCGAACACGCGGCGACGACCGAACAGATCACCGAGCGAGCCACCGACGAGCAGCAGCGATGACGAGCGTGAGCAGATACGCCTCGACCACCCACTGCTGCACCGCCAGACCGCCGTGCAGGCTCGCCCGGATCGACGGCAGCGCGACGTTGACGATCGTGGCATCGAGGAACACGATCCCGGATCCAACGATGCTCGCGATGAGCGCGATCCGTTTCGTGTCCATCGCGTCAGCGTAATGATCACGTCCAGGTGGTTGCGGGCGCTCGGAGACTGCCGCCGCGGTCGCGCAGGCGCCCGATTTCGATCGCCGTCAAGGCGATCGTCCGGAGCTCGAGCCCGAGCGACCAGTTATCGATGTAGTAGTTGTCGTAGGCGACGCGATCGGCGATCGGCGTCTGACCGCGGAGACCATTTGCCTGCGCCCAACCGGTGATCCCGGACTTCACGCGCAGCCGATCGACGTAACCGGGGACGGTCAGCGCGAACCGCTTGGCGTACTCGGGACGCTCGGGCCGGGGGCCGACCACACTCATGTCGCCGCGGAGCACATTGAACAACTGGGGCAGCTCGTCGAGCGACGTGGCCCGCAACCAGCGCCCGATCCGCGTACGCCGATCCTGTCCCTCGACGCCACCCGGCGCGACGCCGGCGGGCAGCTCGAACTCGTGAGCGTCAGGGTCGTCGAGCATGGTGCGGAACTTGTAGAGAACGAACTCACGGCCGCCTTGCCCGATCCGTCGCTGGCGGAACAGGGCGGGTCCGGGAGAACTGAGCCGAATCGCGAGCGCGATCGCGAGCATCAGCGGCCCGAGCACCACCACCACGAGCACGGCGATCAGCCCGTCGATACCACGCTTGACTGTGAGCTTCGATGCGCTGGTGGATGGCATGCATCGATTCTTGATCTCTGCAGGCGTCCCCACCATCGTCCGGTCGGGCCCTCCGGGGGATGATCTTGGGGTCCTCCGATCGGAGGATCTCCCGGTCGCCTACCAGGCGCCGCGTGAGAAGTCGGCGTTCGACTCGTAGCCCGCGAACGTGACGCTACGGCGCGAACGGCATCTGCGTCTTGACGACGACGCAATACGTCCGTCCGGTCCTGATGCCCGGAACGCACGTCCGGTAGATCCGGCCCGCCTCGATCGTGTACGTGCTCACGTACGCGAGGTTGCGGCGAAACTCGGCGGGCGCTCGGTCGCCGATGAACGCCTGCGCCCGGGAGATCGCGTCGTTCATGGCGTTGCGGTTGGCGATGATCGTCGGGCGGTGGAGCAGGCCGACGAGCAGGAGCACCGCGGAGACGAGCGTGATCGCGATCGTCCCGGCGTAGTCCCGCGCGACGACTCGGGGGAGATCACGGCGCCGGCGGCGGATCAGTGCCGAGAACGGAACCCGGAGCAGAAGGACCGCCAGGAGGTTGAACAACGCTCCGAGCAGGGCGGCCGCGAGGATTGTCTGCGTCTCCCCGGCGGGCGGCAGGAGATGACCGATGACCGCATCGGCGACGGTCGCGACGACGAGCGCGGGAGCCAGCCACGCGCCCCGCAGACGCCACCGCATGCGCGCGAGCCGGGCACCTTCCATCTGTCGAAGAGTAAACGTGAATGTTCGTTGCACAGGGTGGGGCAGCACCTCCACCCGAGGTTGTAAGGTGACAACGACCCCGTTCGCGGGGCCGGTCTCGGAGATCCCGGGAGCGGCCGCTGAAAGCGGGGCCGGACGGAGATCCCGCTCGGCCCCCGGATAGGGAGGAAAGAGAGATGGCTACCGATACGGCTCCGCCGGGCAGCGGCGTGAGCGATTCCGCGGATGTGATCCCCGTCACGGCCGCCAGTACGCCCGAACACCTCACGCTGGACGATCGTGTCTGGCTGCTGCGCGCGATGCTGCTGATGCGCGGCCTTGAACAGCGCGCGATGACGCTGTACCGCCAGGGCAAGGTCCCCGGCTCGTTTTACGACGGTTACGGCCAGGAGGCGGTGTCCGCTGGGGCCGCGTTCGCGATGGCACCTCAGGACCGGCTGTGCATCCTGCACCGGGACCTCGCGGCGCACATCATCCGGGGTGTCGAGCCCGATCGGATCCTCGCCCAGTACATGGGCCGCGCCAGCGGCATCACCGCGGGACGTGACGGCAATGTCCACTTCGGCGACCGCACGCTCGGCTGCGTGGGGATGGTCTCGATGTTGCCCGACATGATGCTCGTCGCCACCGGGATGGCGATGGCCTTCAAACTCCGCGGCGAGCGCCGCTGCGCCCTGACCTGGTTCGGGGACGGGTCGACCTCCCGAGGCGATTTCCACGAGGCGATGAACTGGGCCGGCGTCCAGAAGCTGCCGGTCGTGTTCGTGCTCGAGAACAACCAGTACGCGTACTCGACGCCGCTCGACAAGCAGTTCGCGGTCGACCCGGTCGAGCGCGCCGCGGCGTACGGGTTCACCGGCGTGACCGTCGACGGCAACGACGTCGAGGCGATGTTCGAGGCCACGCTCGCCGCCCGCGCGCGGGCGGTCGACGGAGATGGCCCGACGCTGATCGAGGCGGTGACGATGCGCATGCACGGACACGCCGCCCACGACGACATGAAGTACGTGCCCAAGGAACAGGTCGAGGAGTGGCGCAAGCGCGACCCGATCGAGCGCCAGGAGCAGCGGCTCGAGGCGCTCGGGGTTGACGTCGGCGCGCTGCGAGCGGAGGTGACCGCGGCGATCGACGCCGCCGCGCAGGCGGCGCTCCAGGCCCCGATGCCGGATCCGGCGACGGTGACCGAGGGCGTCTTCTGCGAGGGCGAGCCGGAGTCCCTCGGGGACGGAGTCGCACGCTGGAGCGGATACCTGTCATGACCGAGATGACCTACCTCCAGGCGATCTCCTCGGCGTTGCGGGATGAGCTGCGAGCCGACGAGCGCGTGCTCGTGATGGGCGAGGACATCGGTGTGTTCGGCGGCGCGTTCAAGGTGACCGACGGGTTCATCGACGAGTTCGGGCCCGATCGCGTGATGGATACGCCGCTCGCCGAGTCGGCGATCATCGGCTGCGCGGTCGGCGCCGCGGTCGTCGGGCTTCGGCCGGTGTGCGAGATGCAGTTCGCGGACTTCATCTCGTGCGGGTTCGACCAGCTCGTCAACGTCGCCGGCAAGATGCACTACCGCCAGGGCCTCGCCGTCCCGCTCGTGGTGCGGTTGCCCTCAGGCGGCGGTTTCTCCGGGGGACCGTTCCACTCTCAGAACCCGGAGGCGCTGTTCATGCACTCCCCCGGGATCAAGGTCGTCGCGCCGTCGACGGCGTCCGATGCCAAGGGGCTGCTGCACGCGGCAATTCGGGATCCGAACCCGGTCTGCTTCATGGAGCACAAGCACCTGTACCGCCGCGTCCGGGGCGAGGTGCAGGACGGCATCTATGAGACTCCGTTCACGGCGCGGATCGCCCGCCCGGGGACCGACCTCGTCGTGATCACCTACGGGGCGATGGTCGACGTCGCGCTCGAGGCGACCGCGCCGGAAGCGGTCGACGACGCGTCGGTCGAGGTGCTTGACCTGCGCTCGCTGGTGCCGCTCGACGTCGAGGCAATCCTGGAATCGGTCGAGCGCTGCTCGAAGGTCGTGATCGTCGACGAGGCGAACTCGACGTGTGCCGCCGGCTCCGAGGTCGCGGCGGTGATCGCCGAGCGTGGCTTCGAGTCGCTTGACGGCCCGGTCGTGCGGGTGGCCACGCCGGACGTTCCGATCCCGTTCTCGCCGCCGCTTGAGCAGGCGGTTCTGCCGGGTGTCGATCGCGTGAGGGAGGCGTGCCGTGAGCTCCTTGCGTACTGAGCAATTGATCGACGTCACGATGCCCCAGATGGGCGTGTCCGTCGCCGAGGGGACGATCGTCGGCTGGCGGGTCGCGGTCGGCGAGCGGATCGAGGCCGACGCCACGATCTGCGACATCTCGACCGACAAGATCGACACCGAGGTGCCGGCGCCGGTCAGCGGCGTTGTCACCGAGATCCTCGTGGCGGTCGATGAGACGGTTGCGGTCGGGACGGTGCTCGCCCGGATCGCGTCAGGTGATGTGGCGCCGCTGGTGGGCGAGCCGGCGCCGGATGGCGCGCCCGCCGTGACCGCCGCGCCCGCGCAGGCCCCGCAGCCCCGGGCCCCTGAGACGAACGGGCGTCGCAACGGCTCGTCGGCGCCGCCACGCGCCCGGGGCCGGTACTCCCCGGTCGTGCAGCGGATCGCCGCCGAGCATGGCATCGACCTCTCGACCGTGACCGGGACCGGCCGCGATGGACGCGTGCGCAAGCAGGACGTGCTCGCCGTGGTGGGCGCCGAGGCACCGGACGCGCCGACGACGTCCGCACCCGAGCCGCCGCTCCACATCGAGAGCCCCTACGTCCCCGAGCCGATCGCGGCGCCGGCGGCCGGAGGATCGCTCAGCCGGATGCGCCGGCAGATCGGCGAGCACATGAAGCGCTCGCTCGAGACCGCGGCGCACTGCACGACCTGGATCGAGGTCGACATGAGCCGGATCGAGTCCGCCCGCGCGCGGCTCGGCCTGACCGCACTGTCGTTCGTCGCCGGCGCGACGAACGCGGCACTCCGGGAGCACCCGGCGCTCAACGCGACACTCGACGGCGACACGTACACCCGCCACCACGAGATCAACCTCGGGATCGCCGTCTCGCTCGGCGAGGACGGGCTGATCGTGCCCGTCGTCCACGGCGCCCACGAGCTGTCGGTCGAGGGGCTCGGAGCCCGGATCAAGGACCTCGCCCGTCGCGCCCGGGCGCGCGAGCTGACGCCGGACGACGTGACCGGCGGGACGTTCACGATCACGAACCCGGGTCAGTACGGTTCGATCATGGCCACGCCGATCATCAACCAGCCGCAGGTGGCGATCCTCGACCTCGAGGCGATCGTCAAGCGGCCGGTCGTCGTGACCGATGCGGACGGCAACGACTCGATCGCGATCCGGCCGATGACGATCCTTGGCCTGAGCTGGGATCACCGTGCCCTCGACGGCGCGATCTCGGCCCAGTTCCTGGCGAGCCTCAAGCGTCACCTCGAGGGATGGGCGTCATGAGCGAACTGTGGGTCTGCCACCTCGGGACGGTCGACTACCGCGAGGCGCTCGCGCTCCAGGAGCGCGTGCGGGCGGCCCGCCAGCGCGATCAGGTGCCCGACGTGATGCTGCTGCTCGAGCACTGGCCGGTCTATACCCGGGGCCGGCGGTCGGCCCCGGGTGAGCTGCCGATGGGCGAGGAGTGGTACCGGATGCAGGGGATCGAGGTGATCGAGACCGACCGCGGCGGCAAGGTCACGTACCACGGCCCCGGGCAGCTCGTCGGCTATCCGATCGTGCGGGTTGACGATGTCGTCGCCTACGTCCGGACGCTCGAGCAGTCGATCGTCGCCGCGCTCGCGCAGGAGGGCATCCCCGACGCCCGCGCCCGGTTCGACGATGGACCCGACTTCACCGGCGTGTGGGTGCACGAGCGGAAGCTCGCGTCGATCGGGGTTCACGTCCAACGTGGCGTGACGACCCACGGGTTCGCGGTCAACGTCGAGAACGATCTCCAGCCGTTCGGCTGGGTCGTGCCCTGCGGCCTCGAGGGCGTCCAGATGACGAGCCTGATCAAGGAGACCGGCCGTCTCGCGGGCCAGATGCCGTGCTTCCGGCGACGGATGGCCTACCAGGTGGCAGAGGCGCTCGGGCGCCGACAGCGGCTGATGAGCCACGAGCGGCTCCTGCGGGCGATCGGCGACGCGCGGCCGGCGGTCGTCGGCGCCGCCGGCTCGGCCTGAGGCGCGGTCGCCGAGCGTCGAGCCGGACGCGAGGTTCGGCGACAATTCCGGCCGCTCCGAGGTCGTAGTCCACCCGTAACCCCACCGAGGGCTGTGTGCGGATGACGCCGCGCGGGCGGCGGCGCACGCTGTGGATGACGTTCGCACAAGGAGGGTCACCATGCGCCATCTCTGCCGCCGTGCCGCGTCCGTCGCCGTCGCGGCCGGTCTGCTCACGCTCGCTTCACCGGCGGTCGCCGCCGCCCCGTCGTACAAAGGGAAGGTCAAGGACGGCGGTGCGATCACGTTCCAGGTCTCAGGCGGCGCCGTGCGTCATCTGAACGCTAACGCCAGCGTTTCATGCGTGTCGCTGGTGGCCCCGTCCCTGAGCGGGATCGATATCTACATCGTCTCGCCGCCAAAGGCCGCCCATGTCGGCCGCGCAGGCGCGTTCACCGCGACGGTCAACGCCAAGCGCCAGAAGCTGTTCCTCAAGGGAAAGTGGGTCGACACGCTCTACAACGTCAAGGCGACCGTGAAGGGCACCGTCAAGGGCCGTAACGCGACCGGGACCGTGCACGTCACGTACTCCAAGGACCGCAGCATCGGCCCAGCGCAGATCGCGATCCTGTCCTGCTCGGTCAAGACGAGCTGGTCCGCAAAGCGGAGGTGATCCCGATCGGCGTCGCCTACGCTTAGCCGACACACAGTCACGCGACGAAGGAGGGACGTCGGATGCGGGTCGGGATCATTGGCGCGGGGAACATCGGCCGGGCGGTGGCGACACGGCTGATCGACGGGGACCACACCGTGACGATCAGCAATTCACGGGGCCCGGAGAGCCTCGCCGAGCTTGAGCAGGACCTCGGCCAGGCGGCGTCGGCAGCGACGGTCGAGGACGCCGCGCGCGCGGGTGAGGTGGTCATCGTGGCGACGCCGCTCGCCGCGGTCGCGACGCTCCCGGCGCAAGCCCTCGCCGGCAAGATCGTTGTCGACGCGAACAACTATTACCCCGAACGGGACGGCAAGATCCCAGAGCTTGAGGCCGGACTCGGATCGAGCGAGTGGCTCGCCGAGCACGTGCCGGGCGCCCGGGTCGTCAAGGCGTTCAACACGATGTGGTCTGAGAACCTGCTGCACCAGGCGGTGCCGCACGGCGCCGAGGAGCGGGTCGCGCTCCCGGTCGCCAGCGACGATGACGAGGCGAAGTCGGTCGTGTCCGGTCTCATCGACGACATGGGCTTCGACCCGGTTGACGGTGGGACGCTCCGCGACGGGCGCCGCCAGCAGCCGGGGACGCCGGTGTACAACGTGCTGCTCGACGCGGACGGGGTCCACGACGCGCTCGATCGCGTCCCGGAGGCTTGACCGGCCGGGGCCGAGTGGCGTAGCGTTTGACGCTGACCGGGGATTGGGGCATTCGACAAGGAGCAGGGTCATGACGGCATCTGTCAATCGCGTGGCGGCGCTGGCGGCGGCGTTCGTGATCGCCGGGGTCGGCGCGCCTGTCGCGGCGGCGGCGAGCACACCGGGCAGCGAATACGACGTGACGTTCAGCGGTTCGGCGAGCGCGCACATCGTCAGCTCGTCTCACTCCGGCGGCGATCCCAACGTCGAGACGAACAGCGCGGATCAGAGCGCGAGCTGGAAGGTGGTCGACAATTCCCCGGCCCGGCTGTGGCTTCCCACCAAGGCTGTCGAGCGGGGCGGAAGGCCTCCTGAGCACCGCGACGACCCAGCACGTCCCGCCGACGGCGCCCGAGACCGGCACCGTGACCCAGACCGGGATGTACACGCCGGACACGACCGAGGTCCCATACTCGTGCACCGCCTCGTCCGTGTATGACGACGGCGTCGCGACCGCGTCGGTCGGCGTCGTGCTCGGGAAGCTGTCGCTCGCCACCTCGTACGGCTCCCCTGGCCGCGGGTTCAACTCCGGCGGCACGTCGGTTCATCCGAACGCGTTCACGTGCACGCCGGCCGACGCACTCCCATACGCGAACCTCGACTTCAGCGACACCATCGCGTACGGCGCGACGGTCCCGTTCACGAGTGTCGGCCAGGCAAAGATCTCGCTCCCGGCGTCGGACCTCAGCACCTTCTCGCCGTGCCCGGCCGGAATCAACCCGCAGGACTCGTGCACCGGCCCGAACTTCCACCTCAGCGGGGCGTACACGCTGACGAAGGTGTGCGACGGCACGGTCTCCTACGCGGGCGGGTCCGTGACCGGAAAGTGCGGCGCCTCCGCTGCGCCGCTGAAGCTCACGAACGCCGAGCTCGGCAAGTCGAAGGTGGCGTCGCGCAAGGGCTTCGTCCTCAAGGTCACGCTGACGGCAGCCGGCAAGGTGAGCGTCAAGCTGCTGCGCCACGTCACCAAGGTGAGTCATCACCGCAAGCGGCATCTGCTCGTGGCGGCCGGCACACTCACGCTCACCGGTCGGTCCGGCGCGAACAGCTTCCCGGTCGGCCGCGTCGGCGGCCATCGGCTCGCGCCGGGGTCCTACGAGCTCGTCGTCTCGGCCGGAGCCGGCAAGCGGACGCTGTCGCTGACCGTGACGCGCTGAGAAGTGACAAACGACCGGGGCGCGCCGACCCCAGGCGCTAGCCTTGGGAGGACCGTGAGCGAACGTCAGCACGTCACTCGGGCACGCTCGAATCCCGGCGGGATCCAGAACGTCCTCGCCGTCCTCGGCACCGAGGAGACCCAGCCTCACCGCGGCCGCAAGCCGCCGTGGTTCAAGGTCCCGGCACCCGGGGGCCCAAAGTACCGCGAGCTCCAGAAGCTGATCACGGACGAGAACCTCCACACTGTGTGCCAGGAGGCGGCCTGCCCGAACATCGGCGAGTGCTGGCAGCGGGGGACCGCGACGTTCATGATCCTCGGCGACACGTGCACCCGGCGGTGCGGCTTCTGCAACGTCAAGACCGGCAAGCCGACGTGGAACGACCCGCTGGAGCCGGCGCGGGTGGCGCGCTCGGTCGCCCGGATGGGGCTGCGTCACGCGGTCATCACGAGCGTTGATCGTGACGATATGCCGGACCTCGGGGCCCACGCGTTCGTCGGCGTCATCCGCCAGATCCGCAAGCAGTCGCCGCAGACGCAGATCGAGGTGCTGACCCCGGACTTCCGCGGCGAGGAGATGCCGCTCGCCAAGGTGATCGCCGAGCGCCCGGACGTGTTCAACCACAACGTCGAGGTGGTGCCGCGGCTGTACCCGGTCGCGCGCCGCGGATCGACGTTTGAGCGCTCGACGCGCGTCCTGCGCAACGCCAAGGAGATCGGTGGTGACGAGGTGACGACGAAGTCGGGCCTGATGGTCGGCCTCGGCGAGACGTTTCAGGAGATGGTCGAGACGTTCGAGCGCCTACGCGAGTCACACGTCCAGGTGCTCACCGTCGGCCAGTATCTGCGCCCGACCGAGAACCATCTGCCGATCGTCCGCTACTGGCACCCGGACGAGTTCAAGGAACTCGAGCGGGCGGCGTATGCGCTCGGCTTCGAGCACGTGGCGGCGGGACCGCTCGTGCGCTCGAGCTATCACGCCGACCAGCACGTGCCGCAGCCACAGCCGGGCACCGGACCGCTGGCGGAGGTGGCGGCACGATGAGGCGCGCGCCACGACTGATCGCCGGTCTTGCCGGCTTGCTGCTCCTCCTGCTGATCGCCGCACCCGCCGCATTCGCCCGCAGCGGCAGCGGCAGCTCGCACTTCGGCGGTGGCGGCGGCGGGTTCGGCGGCGGTGGCGGCGGCGGGTTCGGCGGCCGCGGTCACTTCCTGTTCATCCCGATTGGCGGTGGCGGCGGGTTCATCATCCTCGTGATCATCGCGATCATCGTCTTCTGGATCCTCCCGAAGCTGATCGTGTGGTGGCGCGGCCAGCAAACGGCGGGACGGACTGTCCGCCAGCGCGTCGCCGGCCGCCAGGAGGTCAAGGACCGTGAGCGCCGCGTTGAACTCGCGGCCGCCGAGGCCTCCGAGGACGACAGCGCGTTCGCACCGGACGTCGTGCGTCCAGCCGCGACCCAGCTGTTCCAGGACATCCAGGCGGCGTGGGACTCCGGCGACCGCGCGATGCTCGCGAAGCTTGTGGCGCCGGACCTCTTGCAGGAATGGTCCCGCCGGCTGGATGACTTCGACCGCAAGGGCTGGCGCAACCGCGTCCAGGTGGCGAGCACTCCGAGCGTCGACTACGTTGGCCTGCGCAACGCCGCCGAGGACCGCGATGACCGCGTCACGGTGCTCATCCAGGCCCGGTTGCGCGACTACGTCGTCGACTCCTACGGGCAGCGGGTCGGCCGGACCGATGCGCTGTCGGACACGACGATGGTGCGCGAGTATTGGACGCTTGGGAAGCGCGACGACCGCTGGGTGCTGCTGTCGATCGAGCAGGGCGCCGAGGGCGAGCACGCGCTCAAGGAGGACATCGTCGCCACACCGTGGTCCGACGATCGCGCGATGCACGACGAGGCGCTCATCGAAGGCGCGGTCGCCGATGCCGTGCCCGAGTCGACGAACATCGCCGAGCTCGCGGATCTCGACTTCACGGGGGATGCGCGTGCCGCCGCGAACGACCTCAGTCTCGCCGACGGGCGGTTCGCCCCGGACATCCTCGAGGTCGCCGCCCGCCGTGCCATCCAGGCATGGGCCGAGGCGGTTGACGGCGACGACGCCAAGCTGAACGCCGTCGCGCAACCGGCGGCTGCGCTCCAGCTCCTCCATCCCGGCGACCCGAGCCAACAGACCCGGGTGGTCGTGCGCGGACCCCAGGTCAGGCAGATCCGGATCGTCGCGCTCGACGCGGCCGCGACGCCGCCGACGATGACGATCGAGGTCGACCTCACCGGACGCCGGTACCTGGAGGATCGGGACACTGCGGCCGTACTGGGCGGCAGCCAATCACGCGCGACGAACTTCACCGAGCACTGGACGCTCGCGCTCGACGGAGACGAGAAGCAGCCCTGGCGGATCGCGAGCGTCGGCTCGCCGCTCGCCCGGTCCTGACGGTCGTCGAGAGGCGACCTCCCCGAAAGCGCGCGGGTACGCTGAGCCCGCGTGATCCCGATCAAGGACAACCTCCCGAACGACCGTGCGCCGGTCGTGACCCTCGCGCTGATCCTCGCCAACGTGGTCGTGTACCTCCTCGCGGTCGGCCACGGCGGGTCACTGTGGAGCGGGCCGGACGCCCACGAGGTCCTGCGCTACGGCGCGATCCCGCACGCCCTCACCCACGGCTCGGCTCCGAGCGGCGCGCTCCCCCCATGGCAGACCGTGTTCACGTCGATGTTCCTCCACGGCTCGTTTCTCCATCTCGTCGTCAACATGCTGTTCCTGTGGATCTTCGGCAACACGATCGAGGACTCCACCGGCCGGCTCCGGTTCGTCGCGCTCTACCTCTGCGGGGGCGTTGCCGCACTCGCGCTCGTCGTCGTGCTGGAACCGAACTCAACCGCGGCGATCGTCGGGGCCCAGGGAGCGGTCGCCGCCGTCCTCGGCGGCTACACGCTTCTGTACCGAAGGGCTCGCGTGTTGGCGTTCTCGCTCATCCCGTTCTACGTCACGGCGGTCGAGGTGCCGATCGTGGTGATGGTCGCCGTCTGGTTTGCCGTCGAGGCGGTGTTCGGCGCCACCGACGTGATCACGCCCCTCGGCGGCGGTGGGGTGGTCGCCGACGTCGCGAGCGTCGGCGGCTTCCTGTTCGGCCTCGCCACGATCAAGCTGCTCGCGACGCGCCTCAAGCCAATCCCGCCGCGGGTCCCGGTGTACTGAGCCGAGCGATGCGCATCCCCGTGCTCGTCATTGCGCTGCTGTTCATCGCCGGCCTTGGCGTGCTCACCGGGATCGACATCGCGCGGTACGGCCTCACCGTTCTGTCCGTGCTCGCAATCCTCGTGCTCGTCCTCTTTATGATTGGCATCGTCGGAGCCTTACGACAACCTCCGCGGGAGTAATGGATCTAGGCGTGCTTCAGGAGGGACGGCTGCGCCGGTCGGTCCGGGAGCAGCAGGCGCGGCGGCGGCGCCGGCGGCGCATCGCCGGGTTCGGTGTCGTGCTGATCGCGGCCGGTGTCGTCGCGCTGCTCGTGTTCATGGCCTCGAACACGTCCGGCCCGACCTCGCTGTCCCGCGCTCAGCTGGGCGGCTCGGGCCGAACCGGGGCGAAGCCGCACCATCCCCGGTCCGTGTACGGGGCCCGGCCCGCCGCGGCGCATGTGCGACCGCACTTCAAGACGCGGGTGGAGAGCGGGCTGCTGTTCGACGTCCGCAGCGGCCGGGTGTTGTGGGAGCGCCGCCGCACCGAGCAGGTCCCGATCGCCAGCCTCACCAAGATGATGAGCGCGCTCGTCGTCGTCGCCCACGCCAAGCCGAGCGAGCACGTGCTCATCACCCGGGCGGCGATCGACTTTTCGGGATCCGGGGTCGGGCTGCTGCCGCTCCACAAGGATGTCCGGCTTGAGACGCTGCTCTACGGACTCATGCTGCCGTCCGGTAACGACGCCGCGATCGCCCTCGCCCAGCACGTCGCCCGCACCCAGGACCGGTTCATTGCGATGATGAACGACCGCGCCCGCGCGCTGGGACTCCACTGCACGCATTTCACGACCGTCTCGGGGATCATCGACCAGGGCAACCACTCGTGCGCGACCGACCTGGCGGTGATCGCACACGCCGTCCTCACCCAGCCGCGTCTGGCCAAGATCGTCGCCACCCGGGACGCGGTTCTGCCGTTCCCAATCAAGGGCCACAAGCTGTACCTGTACAACAACAACCCGCTCCTGCGGACGCGCTACCCCGGGACCGATGGGGTCAAGACCGGCTACACGTTCGCCGCCGGCCGATGCCTGGTTGCGGCCGCCCGGCACGGTCGTAAGTGGCTCGCGGTCGTTCTGCTGCACTCCGATGACCCGCCAGGACAGGCAGTGAGCCTGCTCAACGCGGGGTTCGCGACGCGCGGCGCCTGATGGTGCAAAAAGCGCGGCAAATCGGGACGTTTAGCGTTTAAGGGGGAACAACCGTGGAAAACGAGCTTCAACAGCGGATCGCCGCGAACGAGTCGGCATTCCGGGACGTGAACGAGGCGATCGCGCGCGGCCAGTGGCCGGGCGAGCAGGATCATCCCGCCCGCTTTCGCTGCGAATGCGCCCGCTTTGGCTGCAACGAGCTGATCGAGCTCACGCCTCGCGAGTACGAGGCGGTGCGCGCCAATCCGCGCCATTTCATCGTCCAACCCGGGCACGAACTGCCCGACGTCGAGGTCGTCGTCGCCCGGCAGCCCGGCTACCTGATCGTCGAGAAGGTCGATGCCGCGGGACGGGCGGCCGACGCGTTCGACGACCGCACCGACTGACCGCCGCCCTCGTCTCGCCGCAGGCGGGCCTGCTCAAGCTTGAAGCGCATCCGCACCTCGGTCCCGCCGCTCGAGCGATTGACGACCGCAAAGCTGTCGGTCAGCTCGGCGATGAGGGCGAGACCGACCCCTAGTCCACCGCGCGTGCTGCCGGTGTGCAGTCCGCCGCCGTCGTCCCCGATGAGGACCCACAGCTCGTCCTCGGCGATCGCCGCGCTCACGTGCACGTGGCCGGACGCATCGCCGTAGGCGTGGACGACGACGTTCGTGATCGCCTCGGAGGTGGCGAGCCGAATCGAGTCCAGCTCGTCGTTCGTCGCCCCAGCGCCAGCAGCGAACGCCGCGAGCGTGTGGCGCGCCTCCGGCACGGACGCCGGCACAGCGTCGTAGGTACGGATCATCTTTTGCGTCTCGCACACTCGATCACCCTGCGCACCGGATACCCGTAAGCCGAGAAAGTTACACCGGCCCGCCGGGTCCCTTCAGGTAGAGACGCTGGGCGCGCCGGGCCTGTTCGTACTCCGCGCGCGCAGCCCGGACAGGCTCCTCGTCGGACACCTCGGCCACCGGAACGTCCCACCAGCTCTCATATCCGGGGACCCCGGCGTAGCGGTCGGCCTCGACGTAGATGACGACCGGCCCCGCGGCGCCGTGCGCGTCCTGGAGCGCGGCTCTCAGCTCGTCGATCGTCGTGGCCCGGGTCACGCGCGCGCCCAGGCTCTCGGCGTTGGCCGCGAGGTCGAGGGGAAGCACGTCCGATGACGAGGGCTCGGCGAGCGCGGCGCCGTCAGGGGCATCGAGCGGAGGCGAGCCGTTGGCCGCGAAGCGATAGTGCGTCCCGTATCCCGCCGAGCCGATCGAGCGGGAGAGCGACCCGATCGAGGCGTACCCGTGGTTGTCGACGAGCACGATGACGAGCGGGATCCGCTCGGCGACCGCGGTGACGAGTTCCCCCGGGAGCATCAGGTACGAGCCGTCGCCGATCAGGACGTACACCTCACGCTCCGGAGCGGCGAGCTTGACCCCGATCGCGCCCGGGATCTCGTAGCCCATGCACGAGTAGCCGTACTCGACGTGGTACGTCTTGCCCGCGGGGTCGCGCGCCCGCCACAGCTTGTGGAGGTCTCCCGGCGCCGACCCGGCCGCGTTGACGAGCACACCCGTGTCCCCAGCGGCATCGTTGATCGCACCGATGATCGCCGCCTGGGGCGGCGGGCCGTACTGGAGCCGCGGACCGGCCGAGATGAGCCGCCTCACCTCCTCCGCCCACGCCTGCGCCTCGGTCGCCGCCCGGCGCTCCCAGTCGTCGGGCGCCCGCCAGCCGGCGAGCGCGTCGCGCAGCTCCTCAAGCGTCACCCGGGCGTCGGCGAGGACCGGGAGGCCGGAGTGCTTGGCGGCATCGAAGGACGCGATGTTGATGTTGACGAAGCGGACACCCGGATCCTGAAATGCGGACTTCGACGCGGTCGTGAAGTCGCTCCAGCGGGTTCCGATACCGATGACGAGGTCGGCATCGTGGGCGAGCCGGTTGGCGGCGGCGGTGCCGGTGGCGCCGATCGCGCCCAGGCTGAGCGGATGCTCGGAGACGAGCGCGCCCCGCCCGGCCATCGTCTCGCCGACCGGGATGCCGGTTGCGTCGACGAACCCGCGCAGAGCTGCCGTCGCCTCGCTGTAGATGACGCCGCCGCCCGCCACGATCAGCGGCCGCTCGGCGCCCCGGATCAACTCGGCCGCGCGGGCAAGCGCCTGCGCTGCCGGCGGCTGTCGATACACCGTCCACACTCGCGGCTGCAGAAACGCGCTCGGAAACGCGTAGGCCTCGGCCTGGACGTCCTCAGGCAGCGCCAGCGTCACCGCCCCGGTGTCGGCTGGGTCGGTGAGGACGCGCATCGCCTCGAGCGCGGCCGGGACGAGCTGCTCCGGACGCTCGACGCGCTCGAAGTAGCGCGACACCGGTCGCAGGCAATCGTTGACCGACACAGTCCCGTCGTGGGGCACCTCCAACATCTGCAGCACCGGATGCGGCGTCCGCGTCGCAAACGTGTCGCCCGGCAGCAGGAGCACCGGGAGCCGGTTGATCGTCGCCGCGGCGGCCCCCGTCACCATGTTGGTCGCGCCCGGCCCGACCGAAGTCGTGCAGGCGAACGTGCCGAGGCGATTGCGCTGGCGGGCGTACCCGGCGGCGACGTGGACCATCGCCTGCTCGTTGCGGGCGGGGTGAAACGGGAGTTCGTCGTGGTACTGGTGCAGCGCCTGGCCGATGCCGGCCACGTTCCCGTGGCCGAAGATGCCGAAGCAGCCGGCGAAGAAGCGCTCGCGGCGCTCGTCGCGCTCCACCTGTTGGGCGGCGAGAAACCGCACCAGCGCCTGGGCGGTGGTGAGACGGGTCGTGCTCACGGCGATCGGGACCTCCTGCGCCTCATACGGGGACGCTCCGAGTCCTATCACCGAAGCTGGGGCACGTCGAGAATCGCCGTCGCTTGCGCAACGCTCAGGTGTCGAAGCGCTCGCCACAGCCGCGCGACCATATCCAGCCCTCCGCGCCAGCACTCCGGCGCTAACGTGTGGCGTCATGGTCGAGAACCGCTCGATGCCGACCTCCACCGTGATCCCGGTGCTCGTCTACGAGGACGTCGACGAAGCGGTGGAATGGCTGTGTGACACCTTCGGATTCGTGGAGCGGTGGCGCGCCGGCAACCACCGCGCGCAGCTCGCGGTCGGCGACGGTGCGGTCGTGGTCGGCGAGCGCCGGGTCGCCGAGGCGCTCGAAGGCACCGACCCGACGATCTTCCGCGCCCCCCGCCGAGGCGAGGTGAGCCATTCGATCCTCGTCCGGGTCGAGGACCTCGAGAGTCACTATCGGCAGGCCCGCCGGGGTGGCGCCAGGATCCTCCGCGCCCCGGAGGAGTTCCCCTACGGCGAGCGGCAGTACACGGCGGAGGACCTCGCAGGCCACCGGTGGACGTTCAGCGAGTCGATCGCGGACGTCGCTCCGGAGGAGTGGGGCGGAACGTCCGGTCCGGCCCTCGGAGCCTGAGCCGGCAACCGGAAGGATCCGCCGGTCCTTCAGCCGAACAGCGCACCGGCTGTCTGCTCGAGCGTCTGGCGAGCGGCGGTGCGCCCGGCCTCGACGGCAGCCTCGAGCTGATGGAACTCCAGCAGGCCGACGCCCTCGGCCTGCGGCTTGATCAGCAGATCGGCGTGCCGCCGGGCCGACTCGGAGGTGTTCGTGCTGCCGAGCAGCAGGACCCGGGCGAGCGTCTCTCCGAGACTCGGCGTCCGCGCCGGGCGGTCGCCGTTTGACGGCGCGTCGGTGCCCGCCCCGGGCGGCGGACGGTGGTCGAGCTGCGCCTTGATGTCGACGGCGATGATCGGCCCCTCGCCCATGTTCGCCATCGCCTCCACTGGCAGGTTGTCGACGAGCGAGCCGTCGATGAACATCTCCCGCCCGCGCACCTGTGGCGGGGCGATGATCGGCAGGCACATGCTGAACCCAACCGTTTCCCACAGCGGACCGTGCCGCGCGATCACGAGCTGGCCGCTGCGCAGCTCGGCGCAGCCGCAGATGAAGCTCCGGGGCAGCTCCTCGACCGTGTGCGTTCCGAACGTCCGGTGCAGCATCCCGCGCATCCGTTCGCCGCGGATGAGCGAGTGGCGCGGCAGCGTGTAGTCGCTGAGCGGCCGGCGCTGGACCCATTCCTCAAAGCAGCGAGCGTCGATCTCGTCGAGGTCGAGCTCGAGAGCAAACAGCGCTCCGATATAGGCGCCCATGCTGACGCCGGCCACGCGATCGATCGGGACGCCCGCTGAGACGAGCTCGTCAAGCACGCCGATGTGAGAGAACGCCCGCGCGCCGCCGCCGGACAGGACGATGCCGATCGAGTTGCCAGTGAGCCGCCGGGCGAGCCGCGCCATGTCGTCGTCCGGCCGGTCTGCCCTCACCACGTGGGACTCGATCGGGTCAACCGCCTGCGCCCACCCATCGAGTGCTCCGCGTCCGGGCTCCACGCCGATGATCACAAGGTCACAGCCCCTGAGCTCAGGCCGGCCCCGGACCGCGTCGGGGACGGGGCCTCCGGCGGTGACGAGGAGGATGCGGTCGGCCTGCTGAAGGCAGAACTGCGTCCAGTCGGTCGCGGTGGCGAGCGATCCGGCGTCGAGCAGCACGATTCCGTTGGCTGCCTCGGCGCGGTCGAGCACGGGGCCGTAGATGGCGGCGGCGCGCGCCGGGTCTTCAGGCGGACCGACCTCAGTCCCGGTGAGCAGCGCCGTCTGGAGGTGCGCCCCAAGAGCGCTCGCGCACCGCTGACCGAGTCCGTCACCGGCGTCGCCCGCGGACGCGGCGGCCCGCAGGAGCGCGACGGTCACCGGACGCGGCCGGCGTCGCGGGGCCGGTGCCCGCGTGTCCCGGAGCTGCTCGCCGAGGATCCGATTGAGCGCGAGCGACAACGCCCGCGAGCTCTCAAGCATCCCGTCGAAGTCCGCGCGTGAGATCGCCAGCAGGTCGCTCGTCCGCGCCGCGCGGACAGACGCCGAGCGCGGCGAGTCGGTGAGCAGCGCGAGTTCGCCGAGCACGTCGCCGCGGCCGAGCTGGCGGATCACCTGCCCGGCGCCCTCGTCGACGACCTCCAGCCGGCCGGCGCGGACGATGTACACCGCATCACCCGGATCCCCCTGGTGGAACAGCCAGTCGCCGGCGGCCAGGTGCGTGATCTGCGCGCGGGCGGCGAGCTGGTCACGGAGCGCCGGATCAAGGCCGGCGAAGATCGGGACGTAGGCGAGAAACTCGGAGACCGACTCCGCGCGCGGCGGCGCGGTCGACGCATCCCCGGTGATCGCCCGTCGCGCCCGCGGCGGCGCCGCTGCGTGCCGCGGCGTGACGTTGCGGAGCGCGCGCACCGACCGTGCGGCATCGCGGAGCGCCGGGGTCTTTTCGGTGCTGATCCGGCCGACCAGCAGGCAGCCGGCACCGGCGACGAAGAGGCACACTGACGCGAACGTCCATGTGTTGTCGAAGGCGTCGGCTGCGGTCAGCGGCGTCGGATGGCCGAGGATCGCGATCACGAGCGCGACACCGAGGGCGGCACCGACCTGCCGGGCGACAGAGTTGAGACTCGTCGCCGTCGCGAAGCTCTCGCCTGGCGCCGAGGCGACCGCCGCGCCGGCGAGGTTCGGGAACAGCGTTCCGGCGCCGATCCCGAGCAGCACCATCCCGGGAAGCCATTCCCCGAGGAAGTTCGGCGTCAGCCCGACACGCTCGACGAACCACAGCACGGCCGCGCCCCACCACAGCCCCCCGACGACGAGCACGGGGCGATGACCGATGCGCAGGACGAGACGACTCGCCGGGCCCGCCACGAGGACCGCCACGAGCGGGCCCGGCGTCAGCGCGAGCCCCGCCTGGAGAACCGAGTACCGCCACACGCCGGTGAGGAACAGGACGTTCGTCAGCGTGTAGCCGTAGAACCCGGCGGCGCCGACGACCGTCATCGCGTTCGCCGCGCTGAACGTGCGGACCCGCAACAGCGACAGATCGATGATCGGCGAGCGATGCCAGCTACAGCGCCACACGAACACGGCGCCGAGGACGAGAGCGATCACGAACGAGCCAATCGTGGCCGCGCTCGCCCAGCCCCAATCCTGCCCTTTGACGACGCCGAGCACGAGTGCGGCGATCGCGAGCCCAAAGATCCCCGCCCCGGCGATATCCGGCATCCGCCGGCGGCCCGGGGCGCGGCTCTCGACGAGCCAACGCCGTGCCAGCAGCACCGCCGCAATTCCGATCGGCAGGTTGACGAGGAACACGAGCCGCCAGTTGGCCGCGGCGACGAGGAGGCCGCCGAGCGACGGGCCGAGCCCGGCCGCGGCGGCGCCGACCGCGGACAGCAGGGCCACGCCGTGCGAGCGGTGCTCGGCCGGGAACGCGTTGAGGACGAGCGCCAGCGAGGAGGGGACGAGGAACGCAGCGCCGAGGGCCTGGACGACCCGGAAGGCGATCAGCAGTTCCGCCGACGGGGCGACCGCACACAACACGGATGCAGCCGTGAACAACTCGAGCCCAAAGATGAACGCGCGGCGCCGGCCGATGAGGTCGGCCATCCGCCCAGCGGCGACGAGGAACGCGGCGAACACGATGTTGTACGCGTTCAGGACCCAGGACAGCGACGAGATCGACGTCCCCGGGAACGAGCGTCCGATGTTGGGGAACGCGATGTTGACGATCGTCGCGTCGATGAACGCGACGGCCGCGCCGAGCGACGCGATCGCCAGCACGACCCGTGGCTCGGGGCCGCGGCGGCGCCGGGGCGCCTCCTCCGCATCAGGTGCCATCGTCTCGACCGCGGCTTCGCCCTTCACAGTGATGCTCGCCATGCCCCCTCCTCTGATCGTCGTCAGGTCCACTAGCCCAGCCCGAGCCGCTCCGCGACCTCAGGGGCCGCCGCGAGCGCGTCGCGCGCGGCCTGGCGGCCGAGTTCACGCACCCGCGGAAGCGCTTTCCAGTCCAGCAGGGCGATCCCTTCCACCGGCGGTGTGATCACCAGGTCGGCGTGCATCCGTGCCGCCGCCACGGTGTCGATACTGCCGACCGTCACCGTCCGCACGAGCGTCTCGCCGAGCCGAGGAACCTCAGCCTCGCTGCCGGTGAGCAGGCGACGGACCGGTCGCCCGAGGCGCGCCACGGCCGCGGTGTGACGTCGGCGGAACTGCCCCATGCGGCCGGTGACGTCGACGGCGATCACCGGGCCCTCGCCGGCACGTGCCATCGTCGCCACCGGGAGATTGTCAAGCACGGCTCCGTCGACGAGCAACCGTCCGTCGTCGGTCGCCACCGGTGGGAACACGCCGGGGATGGCAAGACTCGGGTAGACGGCGTCGGCGACCGGGCCGCTCCGGTGAAGCACCGACTCCCGGGCGATGAGATCGCAGCTGAGACAGAAGAACCGGAGCGGCAGCTCCTCGATCCGTCGATCGCCGAAGTTGTCCTCCAGGAGTCGTCGCGTCTTGGCGCCGCGGACGAGCGAGAAGGCCGGCGGAACGAAATCGTTCGTCGGGTTCGTGTGGACGAACGCCTGCTCAAACGCCTCCCGCATCCCCTCGAGGGTGAACCCGGCGGCGGCCGCCGCAGCGACGAGCGACCCGAGGCTGACCCCGGCGATGCGGTCGAACCGCACGCCGGCAGCGCTCAGTTCCTCAAGGACGCCGAGGTGGGTCAGAGCCCGCGCACCCCCGCCGGAGAGCACGATTCCGACCGAGCGTCCGGCGAGTCGGCGAGCCGTCGCGGCGAGCGCGTCGCCGAGCCGATCGGGCTCGGTCAGGACCTGCACCTCACGGGGGCGCAGTGCGGCAATCGTGTCAGCGGAGATGCGGTGGCCGATGATCAACAGCTCGCATCCGCCCAGGGCGGTGGCCCGGCGCATCCAGGTGCCCGCGAGCGGCCCGGTGCCAACCGCGAGGACGAGATCGGCCTCGCGCAGGCACACGTCGGTCCAGGCGTCGTCCGGGTCGGCACCGCCGGTGAGCACGACCCGATCGTTGTCTCGCTCTGCCTGATCGATTGCGGCCAGCTCACCGGAGCGCAATCCGGCGACTGAGCCATGGTTGGCGAGCGCGGCCGTGAGCCCGCGCGCGACCTCGACGATCGGGGCCGCCTGATCGAGCCCCACGACCGCGATCGTCCGCGGCGGGGTCGCCGAGGCGATCGGTGTGCGGCTCGCCGCGAGCTGGGCGCCCATCGCGCGGGTGAGGCCGAGGGCGAAGCTCGGCGCCTCCTGGATCAGCGCCTCGAACGCGTCCCGGCCGAGCTCGAGCAGTTCCGCGTCACGCCGCGCGCGGACCGACGCCGAGCGCGTGCCCTGGCGCAGCAGCGCGAGCTCGCCGAGCACATCACCGCGGCGGAGCACACGGATGAGCGTCTCCGGCGGGCCCTCGTCGACCACCTCGAGGCGCCCGGTGCGCACGATGAACACGCTTTCCGCGGCATCGCCCTGGCGCATGATCCAGTCGCCCGCGCGGACGTGAACGCCGCGCACCTGGCCGGCCAGCCGCTCAAGCGACTCGTCGTCCAGCCCGGCGAGGACCGGGACATTGCGCAGGAAGGCGGTGGAGGCGCTCATGCGTTCGCCAACAGGGCGGCGCCGAACAGGCAGAGCAGGTGGAGGCTCTGGTCGACGGCGATCGACAGTCCGAGCGGCCCATCCGAGACGTGTTTGACCGTCCGCAGCCAGGCGCGGACGATGTGCCCGTCATCGACGATCAGGTGGGGCACCGCCACCGCTGCGGCGACGGCGATCGCCCGCCCCACCGAGCGCTCATCTGCGATCCAGATCAGCGCGGGGATGAACGCGAGCGTGTAGATCGCGACATGGCGGATGAGCGCCCGCCGACCGGCGTCGTCACCGAGACCCCGCGTCTTGTTCACCGCTTGCCAGTCCGTTTGAAGCAGCACATCGCCCACCGCATGCGAAACGAGTAAGACCAGAAACGCCCCCGGCCAGCTCATCGTGTGCCCGATCCTATCCGCCCCTCATCGCCGGAGTCTCTTCCCGGTGCCGTGAGGGATCAATACGTATTTGTACTTATTGACGGTTCGCCCCCGCATGGACTACAACGGGCAGATGGGGGCACGGAAGCACGCCGCTGGTGCAGGTGATCGAGGACCCGTGCGTAATAGCGGCGCGGGAACGGGAATTGGGACTTCATCCCGGCGTCGCGGAAGTCGTTGAACGCCGCGGCGATGACCGCGACGACCACCAACATCACGCCCCGTCTGTGCCGCCAACGTCGTGTCGAGCGCACCCCGCGATCGTAACCGACGCCAAAGAAGGCACGGTGAGCTCGGCACCGTGTGGCAGCTCCGAGGCCGGGTGCGAGGTGGTCAGCGCGATCACCTGCATCCCCGCAGCGCGCGCCGCGAGGATCCCGGCCGGCGCGTCCTCGAACACCGTGCAGGCTTCCGGGTCCGCGCCGAGACGGCCGGCCGCGGCCAGATAGGGCTCGGGATCGGGCTTTCCGGCGCTCACGTCCTCGGCGGCGATCAGCACCGGCGGGCGCGGCAGGCCGGCAATCTGGAGCCGGACCGTGGCCAGCTCGCGCGGCGAGGAAGTGACGACCGCCCAGCCGGCCGCCCCGAGGGCGCTCAGCAGCGACCGTGCGCCCGGCAGCGCGACCACGCCGTCGTGGTCGGTGAGGGCCGCCTGTTCCTGCGCGGCGGCGGCGGCGACGATCTCCGCCTCGGGCGCGTCCGGTATGAACTCGCGCACGCTGTCGATCGCCCGGCGCCCAGGGATCCGGGCGATGACCGCGACGGGATCAAGCCCGTGCTCGGCCGCGAACATCCCCCAGTGTCGGGCGGCGCTCGCGCTCGAGTCGATCAGGACGCCGTCGAGATCGAACAACAACATCCGGCGGGTGTCGATTACGGCATGCTGTGTCATACGTGAAGCAACGCGTCAGCCTCAGGCATGCGTCCCGGAAGTCGGTGGACGCCGACGAGGTGCCAGCGGGTGAGTGCGCTGGGCGCGGCTCGCAGGGCCCGATACGGTGGCGGCTCACGCTCGCGCTCAACCTCGGCTCGCCGAGGTCGATCCGTCGAGGCGACTGGGCACGACGGTCGCGAGCCGCCTGCGCAGGCGACCGTCCACGGCCATCCGTGGGAGATCGCCCACAACGCATTTCCGAGGCGGTGCCGCTAGTTCCGGAGAGACCGGCCCGCGCGCGCTACTGCGACGACGTCGCGACGAACTGCGAGACCTGCTTGATCTGCGTGTCGCTCAGCTGATCGCCGAACGCCGGCATGCCGGTCGCGCCGCCCTTGACTTTGCTCTCGACGGTCGCGAGGTCCAGCCGTCGATGGTCGAGGTTCGCTCCGACCGTGCCCGTCGCATGAGCGGCCGCGAGGGTGTGGCACGTCGCACAGTTGTCGGCGAACACCTTTTCTCCGGGTGGCGCGTTCGATGGGACGCTCGATGAGCCGCCGCCGCCTCCGCAGCCGGTCATCGCGACGGCCCCGAGCACCGCCGCCAGGGCTCCGGTCCGAGCGCTCACACCCGTGCGGTCGCCGCGTCGGGGTCCACGGCTGAGTCGGGCTCCTGCGGCGCGCCGGCGTCCCGCCGGGACCACGCCATCGCGAGCAGCGTGAGGATCGCGGCGAACGCCGTGATCGAGAGGACAGGAATCGTGATGTACCCGAACTTTTCGATCCACTTCGTCGCGCACGTGGCCCCACCGACCTTGCAGCTCGACGGCTGAGCGCTCGGGTTCTGCTCCAGGTAGATGTGGTAGATCGCGATCAGGATCCCGACGATCGGAAACACGAACGCGTACTG
Organism: uncultured Solirubrobacterales bacterium; assembly: GCA_963779695.1. Taxonomy (GTDB): domain Bacteria; phylum Actinomycetota; class Thermoleophilia; order Solirubrobacterales; family Solirubrobacteraceae; genus Palsa-465. The sequence goes on along the minus strand of CAVZZH010000041.1, from coordinate 30,230 downwards.
GACGGCCGCCCGCACCTCGCGCCGCAGAGCCCCGACGAGCAGGATCACGGAGAGCGGGTACATGGCGATGCGCTGATACCAGCACAGGTGACAGGGGACGAACTTGGCGAGCTCGGAGAAGTACAGGCTGCCGAGCGTCGACGTGAGCGCGATCACCCAGGCGATCCACAGCTCGTTGCCGAGGAGCGTGTCGCGGACCTCCGTCAGCAGGCGCCGGGCGGCGGGCGAGACGAGCGAGACAAGTGCCGTGAGGGCGACGAGAACGACGAGGATCTGGAGCAGGACGGCGAGTGCCGCGAGCGCGGTCGATACGGCATTCGTGAGTCCCGGGCTTGCCATCGCCACCCTGAACGGTATAACCACCGCATGGCCAAGACCATTGTCGTCCTCGGCGCGCGCAACCTCGGCGGCGCGATCGCCCAGCATTTCGTCGATCTCGGCTGGAACGCAGCGGGGGTCGCCCGCAGCGACGAGTCGCTCGCCAGCGTCCGAGAGCGTGGCGCCCTCGCCGTGGCGGCGGACGCCGCCGATCTCGACGCCCTGAGCGGCGCGCTCGAGCAGGTGCGCGGCGAGTACGGGTCGGTCGATGCGATCGTCAACGCCGTGACTGCGGCCCGGCCACCAGGATCGGGTCCGTTCGGCGGCGGCGAGCTCGCGGATGCCGATCTCGCGGGGTTCCGCGGGTGGACGGTCGCGGTCGCGGAGCAGGCGTTCGTGTTCCTGTCCGCCGGCGCGGCGGCGCTCAAGCAGAGCGGCGGCGGGGCACTTGTGCAGATCACCGGCGGCTCGTCCCGACGGGCGATTCCCGGGAAGGGGCTTTGGGCTGCCGGCGCGTTCGCGACGCGCGCGCTCGTCCAGGCCGCCTCACAGGAACTTCGCGAGCAAGGGATCCACGCGGCGCTGCTCGCGGTCGATGCGACGATCGAGTCCCCGAAGACGGAGGCTTTCACCCGAGACGCGCCGCGGAACGCGCTCGCGGACATGCAGAACGTCGCGGAGGCGGTCGCGTTCCTCGTCGGTCAGGGCGAACGCGGCTACACCCACGAACTCGTGGTGACGCCCGCCGGCGACCGCTGGATCCCGTAGCGAGACGCTCGTTACGCCGCGCTGGCCGGCGATTCGACAACCGACGGGAACGCCTCGGCTTCGACGCGATCCAACCGCAGCATCCGGCCGACGAACGGGAAGACGACCGTCGAGACGATCGCCGCCCCGACCAACGCTGCTGCGGTCGAGGAACGCATGTGGCCGTCCTGGACCGCGACCTCGGTGATCGCGACGACGAGCGGCAGGGCCGTCGCCGAATAGGTGGCGAGCGCGTACCGGTCGCGGGCCCGCGGAAGCGCGCCCCGGTAGAGCAGCAGCGCCGGGAGGCCGCGGACGACGAGGAACAAGCGCGAGGAACATCGGCAGCTTCAGCATTGCCCCGGGACTCGTGACGAGCGCGTCGAGGTTGAAGCTGATGCCGCTGACGGTGAAGAAGAACGGGATCAGCAGTCCGAAGCCGACCGCCGAGAGCTTTGACTCGAGCACCGTGACCTCGTGGCCGCGGACCGCCATCCGGGTGATCATCCCGGCGACGAAGCCGCCGAGGACGACGTCGAGGCCAAGCTCGGCAGCCAGGGCGGCGAGGCCGAACACGAGCAACGCCGCGAGCCGGACGGCGAGCTGGCTGCTCGCCTCGATCGAGCGCTCCAGCGCGCCCCAGCCCACCGGCGCGGTACGCACGGAGACCAGGGCGATGACGATCGCGAGCGCGATGAACAGCAGCAGCGGCAACGCGCGGTTGATCGCATCCTGGGTCGAGAGGACGAGCGTGAGCAGCAGGATCGGACCGAACTCGCCGATCGCGCCGGCGGCGAGCAGGAACGTCCCAAAGCGCGTGCGCAGCTCGTCTTCGTCGCGGAGGATCGGGATCAGGGTCCCGATCGCGGTCGTCGCCAGCGCCGAGCCCGTGTACAGGAACGAGAGCACGATCCCGGCCGCAGCGAGCGCACCGCCGATTCCGTAGGCGAGCGCGATCGACAGTGCCCACCCCCACACCGCAAGCGTCAGCGCCTTGCCGCGGATCCGATCGAAGTCGATCTCGTAGCCGGCGAAGAAGAACAGCATGCCGAGACCGAGGTTGGAGAAGAACCTCACGAACGAATCCACGTCCGCGAGCCCGAGCACCTGCGGACCGACGATGATCCCAAACACGATCTCGAGCACGACGACCGGCGGCGCGTAGCGTTTGGGGAGCGCGCTGACGATGACAGCGGCGATCGCTCCGACGAGAACGATGGTCAGAAACGACCCTGCATCGACCTTAGTCACAGCCCATCCCCATTGCCTCGCTCAACGCTCCGGCGCCCCGCCGCGGAGTCAGATGAGTGTACGCGAGCACTGCGTGGCGGCGCTCGGCTCCGTGTAGCAAGATCGCGTCACATCCGGGGCGGTCCACTCGTCAGTGGTATGACGATCCGATCCGAAAGGATGCGATGTGACCGACGAGGACTTCCTGACCACCCAGTTCGAGCAGCACCGCCCCCGTCTGCGCGCGATGGCGTACCGGATGCTGGGGTCCGCCAGCGAGGCCGATGACGCCGTGCAGGAGGCGTGGCTGAGGCTGAACCGGGCCGACGGGGACGCGGTCGCGAACCTCGGCGGGTGGCTGACAACGGTGGTCGGGCGGATCGTGCTTGACATGCTGCGCGCGCGGTCGGCCCGGCGCGAGGAGGCGTTCGGCACCGATATCCCGGAGCCGATCGCCCCGACTGCCCCGCTCGAAGCTGCTGGTGACCCAGCGGATCAGGTCGAGCTCGCCGACTCGGTCGGGCTGGCGCTGCTCGTCGTGCTCGAGACGCTCGGGCCCGCCGAGCGGCTGGCGTTCGTGCTCCACGACATGTTCGGGGTCTCGTTTGACGAGATCGCGCCGATCGTCGAGCGCTCGCCCGCGGCCGCGCGGCAGCTTGCGAGCCGTGCCCGACGGCGCGTGCGGGGCGCTGCGCCCGGGGCCGAGCCCGACCCCCGGCGCCAGCGCGAGGTCGTGTCCGCGTTCCTCGCCGCCTCCCGCGCCGGGGACTTCGAGGCGCTCCTTGAGGTCCTTGACCCGGATGTCGTGTTCCGGATCGACGCCGGCGGACGGACGGCGCTGGCGCGGCAGCCGATCACCGGCGCGGCGGACGTCGCCCGCGAGGTTCTGGCGAGAGGGACGCCGTTCGCGCCCCTGGCCCGTCAGGCGATCGTCGACGGGAGGGCGGGCGCGGTCGTGGCGCAGCCCGGACAGGATCCGTTCGCCACCGTGAGCTTCACCGTTCGGGACGGGCGGATTGCCGGGATCGACCTCGTCCTCGATCTCGACCGTCGCCCGGCGCCGCCGGCCTGAGCACCGTTCACCGGCGGCGCTGGGCCCGGCCGGCGCTCGCCGCGCGTCAGCCGCGTGGCGAGACCTGCTGGAGCGCCCAGCGGTTGCCGTCCGGATCGCTGAGGAACACGAACCGGCCCCACGGGAAGTCCTGGATCTCACTCGGACTGGCCCCGCGCTCGAGCAGGTCACGGCGCGCGGCCTCGACGTCGTCGACGACCAGCTGAAGGCCCTTGATCGACCCGGGCTCACCCTCAACGACGCCCGTTCCGATCGTGATCGAGCATGCGGAGCCGGGCGGGGTCAGCTGGATGAACCGGAGCTCGTCGTTGACCCGATGATCGTGGTCGGCGTTGAAGCCGAACACATCCGTGTAAAAGGCCTTGGCGCGGTCGACATCGGAGACGGGGACGCCGACGAGTTCAAGCTTGAGGTCCATGCGGGGGTCCTTTCTGGTGGTGCGGTTCTAGTGTCTCGCTAGGGCGGTGATCTCGGCCTGTTGAGCACCGTCATCTTATCAGAACGGAGCATTCCGTTCCAGTCGAGATGTGCTCATGCCGCCGCTGCTGCTGCTGCTGGGATCTGCACGTGGACGAGTTACCGCGCGCGTCGGCACCCGCGTCGGCGAGGCAACTTGTCCACCTCAGAGGTGGATGAGTTGCCGCGCGCCGCCGCTGGGGGCCGCGCGCGGCAACTTGTCCACCAGCGGCGCCGCGACCGGCGCTGCCGCTACCGGACGGTGAGGTGCGTGTGCATCCCCCGCTGGAGATGGAGGAACAACGAGCAGTACAGCTCGTAGCGTCCCTTGCCGAGCTTCCAGGTGGCGTCGCTGATCGCGCCGGACTGGGTCGTCCGGACGGCCTGGGCGCGGCCGACCATCTGACCGTGCGCGCCCAGCCGGCGGATCCGCATATCGTGCGCGTCCTGGCCGCGGTTCCACAGCTGGACGATGACCCGGCCGGCGGGGACCGACGTCCGCGAGCCGTACATCGTCCACTCCTGGGCGTAGACGAGCATCCGCGCCGGCGGCTTTGGCTTCGGCTTGGCGTGACGGGTGGCCGCGCCGGCGCGCCGGCGACGCCGGCGACGCCGGCCGCGACACAGGCGGCCATGCACACAGCCACGATGCCGAGGCGTCTCATCGGAGCAGGGTGTAGCGCTTGAAGCGCGCCGCGCCGGGGATGACCGAGGCCGCGTCGTGGCCGAACCACTGCTCGAGCAGCGACGCGTAGACGCCGCGGAAGTCGACGTTCTCGATCAGGTTGCCGTTCTCGTCGAGCCGGGTCACGCCCGGGAACTCGCCGACCATCGTGCCGGTGGTGCGGGTGCCGATCAGCATCGAGACCCCGCCGGCGCCGTGGTCGGTGCCCTTCGATCCGTTCTCCTCGACGCGGCGGCCGAACTCCGACCAGACGTGGACGAGCACGCGATCGGCGATGCCGCGGGCCTCGAGATCCGACTGGAAGGCGAGCAGTGAATCGGCGACGAGAGACGAGCCCGGAGTCGAACGGCTGCTCCTGCGCGGAGTGGGTGTCGAATTGGCCGTCGGCGGTGACCGCGACGCAGCGCACGGGCAAACCGGCGGCGAGCATCGCCGCGAGCCCGGCGAGCCGGCCGGGGAAATCGGAGTCCGGCGAGGTCGGGTAGACGACCGGGCTGTGGTAGGCGGCATTGCCGTTCTTGTCCCGGAACGGGGCGAGCGCCCGGCGCACGACGCCGACCTCGGAGGCCGCCTCGGCGACCTGGGCGATCGCCGGATCGCCGGAGTGACGCTGGGCGTCGCCCAACCCGGAGGCAGAATCAAGCGTGTAGTTGAAGATGTTCCCCCAGACGCCCTCGAGCCACAGCGAGAAGTCCTCAGGCTTCTGGATCGCGGCCACCGGATTGCGCGCGGTGGCGAGCGTCGGGTTCATCGCCCCGTCCATCGACAGTCCCTGGAGGGGATTCGTCGGGCTGCCGACGAGGTCGAGGTAGCGGCCGAGCCAACCGGTGACGAGGCGGGTCTCGGTCGCGCCCACCTCCCAGTAATGACGGGAGGTGAAGTGCGACAGGTCCGGGTCGGTGTAACCGATGCCCGGGAACACGGTCATCTTGCCCGCGTCGTGGAGCTTGCCGAACGACGCCGCCGACGGATGCCACTCCAAGCCTCGGATCCTCCCGGAATGTCGCGCCCGAACCCGGTGAGACGGCGAGCGTCGGGCGGAGTTTCCGGTACGTCGCGGTCGTTGACCGGCGCGAGCACGGACAGCGCGTCGATGCCCCCGGCGAGGAACACGGATGGGGCCCCTAGCCCCAGTTGAGGCGGATCGCCGACGCGCGCGTCGGTTCTGCACGGGCTGACACGCCCGACCTGTTCAGCCGGTGACCCAGTTCGCGCTGCGTTCCCACAGCTCCCCGGCGAGCGCGGGCGTCGCCGCGGGTCCTGGCTCCTTACGCGCCGAGTCCTCGTAGTACTGCCCGCTCTCCGTCGCGAGCTCCGGGGCGGTGGCGCAGTACAGGCTCGTCTGCGCGCCCTGCTCGGTCGATCGCATCCGGAGCTTCATCATCGGCCGGACCGGCCACGGGACCTTGCGCCAGATATCGGACGCAATCACCCCCGGGTGCAGGGCATACGTCGTCACGCCCGAGCCATCCAGGCGGCGGCTCAGCTCCTGCGAGTGGAGCACGTTGGCGAGCTTTGAGACGGCGTACTCCGGAAATCCGGTGCGGTTCCGGGTCGGCCGGCGAACGGCCTCATAGTCGATGCCCTTGGCGCTGAAGTGCGCATCGCTGGCGACGGTGACGATCCGAGCGGGGGCGCTCGCGCGGAGCCGATCAGTCAGAAGCTCGGTGAGGAGGAACGGGCCGATGTGGTTGGTGCCGAAGGCGAGCTCGAAGCCGCTGTCGGTCATCCCCCGCTGACCGGCCAGGCCGGCGTTGTTGATGAGCACATGCAGCGGCTCGCCGGAGACGAGGAACGCATCTGCGCATGACCGGACCGAGGACAGCGAGCCGAGATCGAGCTCCAGGTAATGCAGCGCGCTGTTCTGCGTCTCCTCGGCGATCCGACCCATCACCTCCCGCGTCTTTGGCTCTGAGCGACCCGCGAGCCAGATCCGCGCTCCCCGCGCGGCGAGCGTCCGGACGGTCGCGAGGCCGATCCCGGTGTTCGCTCCGGTGACGAGGAAATTGCGGCCGTCGAGGTCACTCATGGCCCTCAGCATTCCACACCGGGGACAGCTGGGGCGAGGGATAGGCTGCGCGGCACCGTGCAGCCTCCGGAGCCCACCGCCGACGAGACGCTTGATCGGCGCCGGTTTCTGATCGGCGCCGGTGGCGCCGCGATGGCATTGGCGGCGGCGGGTTGTGGATCGGACGCAACGCACCACACGACGTCGGCGAGCACGACAGCGCGCACGGTGTCGAAACCATCGCCAGGGACGCTGCAGCAGGCGATCCGAGGGCACGTGTTTGAGCGTGGCGCCCCCGGCTACTCGGCCGCCGCCCAGCTGTACAACCCGCGCTTCGACGGCATCCTCCCGAGCGCGGTCGCCCGCCCCGTCGACTCCGTCGACGTGCGGAACGCGATCCGCTTCACGGCGGCCCACGGCGTGCCCGTGCGGGCACGCTCCGGCGGTCACAGCTACGCCGGTTACTCGACCCTGACGGGTGGCGTCGTCCTCGATCTGCGCGAGCTGAACGCGATCACGGTCAACACGAACGCGCGCACTGCGACCGTCGGTGCCGGGGCACAGCTGATCGACGTTTCCGCCGCGCTGGCGAACGCCGGGGCCACCCTCCCGGCCGGCTCGTGCCCGTCGGTGGGCATCTCCGGCGTCACGCTGGGCGGCGGTTTCGGACTCGCCGGGCGACACTTCGGCCTGACCGCCGACAACCTCGTCGGGGCGAAGATCGTGACCGCCGATGGCGCGCTCCGGACCGTCGACGCGAGCACCGACCCCGGCCTTCTGTGGGCGCTGAAGGGCGGCGGCGGCGGGAACTTCGGGATCGTCACCGATTTCACCTTCACGATCCACCCCCTCCCGTCGAGCGCGGCGTACTTCAACGTCGCGTGGCCGTGGTCATCGGCGGACGAGGCGATCGCCGCGTGGCAGTCGTGGGCGCCGCACACGACCGACCGCGTGACCTCGATCCTCCACCTGAACTCGGGCAGCGCTCCGTCGATCACCGCCAACGGGCAGTACCTCGGGTCCTCGTCGGCATTGCCGAACCTGCTGGCACCCCTGCTCGCCGTCCCGGGCGCGCAACTGCAGAGCCACCTCGATATGGCCTACCTGCCGCTGCAGCTGCTGCTCGCCGGCTGTGCGGGCAAGCCACTCGCCGCCTGCCACACGATCGGGACGGCACCGCACGGGACCCTGCCCCGCAACACGTTCAACGCCAAGTCGGATTACGTCGCCACGCCCCTGCCCCACGCGGGTCGCGCGGCGATGATCGCCGCGGTCGAGGCCAGCGGCTCGGGGTCGCTGCTCTGCGACTCCTACGGCGGCGCCGTCAACCGGGTTGCGCCGACCGCGACCGCGTTCGTCCACCGCCAGGAGCTGTTCTGCATTCAGTACTACGGCAACGGCGCCAGCGCGTCGTGGATCGACCAGGCATGGACCAAGATGCGGCCGTACGTCTCCGGCCAGGCATACCAGAACTACATCGATCCCACGCTCAAGGGCTGGCCGCAGGCGTACTACGGCGAGAACCTCACGCGTCTTGAGCAGACCCGCTCACGCGTCGACCCGCACCACTACTTCAACTTCCCCCAGGCGATCGGCAGCTGAGACGACGGGGGTCCCCCTACTCTTTTGACCGTGGCGAAGCGCGACGATGCCATTGAACTCGAGGTCGAGGGGCGCACCGTGCGCGTCTCGAGTCCCGACCGGGTGTATTTCTCGGCGCGCGGCGAGACGAAGCTTGACCTCGCGCGGTATTACCTGAGCGTCGGCGACGGGATCGTCCGCGCCCTGCGCGAGCGGCCCTGCATGCTGCACCGCTTCCCGAGCGGCGTCGACGGCGACAAGGTCCACCAGAAACGGATCCCGAGCGGCGCGCCCGGCTGGGTGGAGACGGTGCGGGTCACGTTCCCCCGGTACAACCGACATGCCGATGAGCTGTGCGTCACCGAACTCGGCAGCGTCATCTGGGCGGTGCAGATGGCGACGGTCGAGTTCCATCCGTGGAACTCCCGCCGGGCCGACGTCGAGCAACCGGACGAATGGCGGATCGACCTCGACCCGATGCCGGAGTGCCCGCCCGCGGCGGTCAGACGCGTCGCCCACGTCGCCCACGAGGTGCTCGAGGAACTCGGGGCGGTCGGCTGGCCGAAGACCTCCGGTGGGTCCGGAATGCACGTCTACGTCCGGATCAAACCCGACTGGGGGTTCGGCGACGTGCGCCGCGCGGCGCTCGCGTTCGCCCGCGAGGTCGAGCGGCGGATCCCCCAGGACGCGACAACGACGTGGTGGCGCAAGGACCGGCCGCCGGACAAGGTGTTCGTCGACTTCAACCAGAACGCCCGCGATCACACGATCGCGAGTGCCTACTCGGTCCGCGGCGTGCCTCAGGGAACCGTCTCCACGCCGATCCGCTGGGACGAGATCGACGATGTCGAGCCGGCCGACTGCACGATCGCGACCGTGCCGCAGCGGTTCGCGCAGCTCGGCGATCTCCACGCCGGGATCGATGACGCCGTGTTCACGATCGACCCACTGCTCGAGTGGGCCGACCGCGACGAGCGGGACGCAGACGACGTTCAGCGGTCGTAGGTGGCGATCACCCGCAGCGACAGCCCGGTGAGAATCACGCCCAGCGCCACGGTCACGCCGAGGCACACCGCGATCTTGCCGGCGTCCCAGCCGTCGATCACGAGCGATCGGAGCCCGACGATCACGTAGCTCACCGGGTTGATCCGGGCGAGCGTCTCCATCACCGGGGACAGTCGATCAAACGGGACGAAGTTCGGGGTCAGAAACAGCAGCGGGAAGAACAGCAGGAAGCTCGACTGCGTCGCCTGCACGTTGCGTGTGCGCAGCGCGACGAGGATCCCGAAGCCGGCGTACGCCACCCCGAACAGCGAGGAGAGCAGGATGATCACGAGCGCTCCCAGCGGACCGCTCTCGATCCTGGCGCCGAGCGCGATCCCGACGAGCAGCACCAGCGCCGAGGTCATGATCCCGCGGACGAGGTCCGCAGTCAGCCGGCCGAAGATCAGGGACGAGCGGCGGATCGGCGCCACGAGCAGCTTGTCGAAATACCCGAGATCGATCTCGGTGACGAGCGCCAGGCCGGACGTCGCCGTGGCGACGGCGAACATCAGCGACACCGGCAGCTGGAACGCGACGTAGCCCTGACCCTTGAGAAACGGGGTCGAGCTCGGGAACGTCTTCGATACCTGCCCGATGTTGACGACGAGGAAGAACAGCGGGATGAACAGCGTCGGGATCGTCGCCTCGGGATAGCGGGCGATCTCCCGCACCGCTCGGCGGCCGAGCAGCATCACCTCCGTCATCGCTTCACCTCCGGCTCGGCGGCACGCTCAGTGCCCTCAAGCCGGCGCCCGGTCGCGCGCAGGAACACGTCGTCAAGACTCGGCCGGGAGACCGAGATCGCACCGACCGTGACGCTCTGGCCCTGGATTCGGCCGACGATCTCGGCGATCGAGCCGGGCCCGTCCTCGACGTACAGCGCGAGCGCATCCGTCTCCTCGACGATCCGCTCAAGGCCCGGAAGGCCCGCGAGCGCCGCCTCGGTGACGGCGCGGTCGGCGCCGTCGAGCGAGACGGAGACGACGTCATGGCCCATCTCCGCCTTGAGTTGCGCCGGCGTCCCCTCGGCGACGATCTGACCGTCGTCAATGATCGCTATCCGGTCGCAGAGTTGGTCGGCCTCCTCGAGATATTGGGTGGTGAGGAAGACGGTCGCGCCGCCGGTGTTGATCCGGCGGACTTCGTCCCAGATCGTCATCCGGGACGCTGGGTCGAGCCCGGTCGTCGGCTCGTCGAGGAACAGCACGTCAGGCGCGTGAACGAGCGCGCTGGCGAGGTCGAGGCGGCGTTTCATGCCGCCCGAATACGTCTTCGTCCGACGGTCAGCGGCGTCGGTGAGACCAACGAGCTCCAGCAGCTCCTCGGCGCGCTCGCGGGAGCGCTTGCCGGTGATCCCGTACAGCCCACATTGGAGCTCGAGCAGCTCCCGTCCGGTCTGCACGGGGTCAAGCCCGATCTCCTGGAGCGCGACGCCGATGCGCCGCCGCACCTCGCCGGCTTCGGCGACGACGTCCAGCCCGGCGACGCGCGCCTGCCCGGAACTCGGCGGCAGCAGCGTGCACAGCATCCGCACGGTCGTCGTCTTGCCCGCGCCGTTCGGTCCGAGGAAGCCGAACACCTCGCCGGAGCGGACGGTGAGATCGATCCCGCGGACGGCGTCGATCCCGCCCTTGAAGGTCCGGCGCAGCGAGCGAGCCGCGATCGCCGCGCCGGTGGCGTCGCTGCTCATGGATCCTGTCTGCATCTCGTTGGATGCCGCGACGTTGCTCACACATCCCTCCCAATCCAGTGGTGTCTGGGGACAGACCGCGGCGGGCGCGAGAACTCATCGCTGTCCCCCCTTCCGAGGCTACCGTCGTTAGTGTCACGCGCATGCTCGACTTCGACGCGTACGCACAGCGTGTTGGTGCGGGGTCGGATCCGTCGGTGACCGAGCTCCACCGAGCGCACGTGTTCTCGATCCCATTCGAGAACCTCGACCCCCACCGGGGCATTCCGGTGTCGCTGGAATCCGAACAGCTCGAGCATAAGCTCGTGGCGAGCGGGCGCGGCGGCTATTGCTTTGAGCAGAACATGCTGCTCGCCGCCGCGCTCGGCGCGATCGGTTGCGAGGTGGAGCCGATGCTGGCGCGAGTGCGGATCGGCGCGCCGCCGGGGACCGTCCGGCCGCGGTCACACCTCGTCCTGCGCGTCCGGGACGGCGAGGAGACGTGGCTCGCGGACGTCGGCTTCGGGCTCGGCACGCTGATCGAGCCGATCACGTTCGCCCCGGGCGTCGAGGCTGAGCAATACGGATGGCGCTTTCGTCTCGTCGAGGACGAACACGAACTCGTGGTGCAGACGGTGCTCGGCGACGACTGGGTCGACGTCTACGGCTTCGTCCCGGAACTGGCCCCGCTGGTCGACATCGAGGTGAGCAACTGGTTCACCGCCACGTCGCCGCGCTCGCCGTTCGTCACTGGACTGGTCGCCGCGGCACAGCGCCCTGACGGGACCCGCGTCTCGCTGAGCGACTGGGGCGACCTCGCGCTGACTGTCCGCACGCCGGCGTCAACCGACGTCACACCGGTCTCGCGGGAGGAGATCCCGGGTCTGCTGGCCGATCAGTTCGGCCTGCTGGGGTTCTCGCTCGGTCCGGACGGGCGCGTCGTCGCCGCGGAATAACTGAGAGAACACCGCGGCCGATTACGGACCCGCTTGGGCCCGCCCGCGTCAATACTCGTTGCCATGACCACGCTTGTCCTGTGCGCAGTTTGTGACGACGCGATCGGCATCTATGAACCGCTGGTCGTGCTCAATGGCAGCGACCTGCGACGGACGTCGCTCGCCGTCGAACCACTCGCGGCGGATGGAGCGGACGCTGCCGTTCATCGCGACTGCGCATCCGCGCTCCCCGTCAGCCGCCGCGTCCTGCCCTGAGCGGTAGAGCCGCTGCGGCGGGCGGTGACATTTCTTACGCACCGGGCGCCGCGACCCCGTACCGCGCGATCAGTCCGCGGTACGTGGCGAAGGCCGGCTTCGCCGAATAGTCGGCGCGCAGCAACCCGTCAAAGGCGAAGATCGGGCGGGCGGTGCCCAGGGGCGGGTCCGGGATTGAGTCGCGGAGGTTGAACCAGCGGTAGTCGGTGATGTCGAACGTCCCCGAGAACGCCTGCGCCGCACGCACGAGCTGATCCAGGGCAGCCGCCTGTCCACGATCGCTGAGCGAGCCGGTCGGCACGCCGTTCTCGGTGATCCACAGCGGGATGCGCGCGCCGAGCCGGGCTCGGGGCATCAGGCGGCGCCTCACCGTGCCGGCGGCCTGCGCGAACGCCGTGCGGTAGCTCTCGCCCGGGGCCAGGACCAGCGGCGCGATCGTCCCGGGATAGAAGTCGAGCCCGACGAAGTCGACCGCCCGCCGGAAGGCTTGGCCGCCGCGCGCGCCGAGGTAGGTAAAGAACGCCGGGTCGCCGGCGAACCGGTAGGCGTAAGTGAATCCGAACCGGAGCTGAGTGAAATGCCGGCGCGCGGCCTCCGCGTGGGCGGTCTCGATCCCGTCGATGAGCGCGTCCTCGGCCCGCGGATAGGCGCCGTCGGACGTGTTCGGTGAGACCGCGATGTTGACCTCGTTGGTGATCGTCATCGCGACGACCCGGCGGTTGGGCCCGAACGCGTCAACGACCCGCCTGACGAACGCCCGCCAGATGCGGAGGTCACCCGCCTGAGCAGGCGACGGGTGGTAGCGGACCTGGATCTCGACCTCGAACCCGGCCCGCGTGTCGGTGGCCGCCTGACTGACGAAACGCTTGATGCCCCGCTCGCCGTCGGACAGGAACAACCGACCGAGTCGGAGCACGAGCGCCTTGCCCTGGGGCCGCAGCCGGCGCAGCGCACGCAGATCGCGCATCGGCTGATCCGGGACCGCGGCCTGCTGGGTGCCGCCGACGCTGCCGGCAATCCCCGGGTCGATCCCGAACCGGAGACGCGGTATCGACCGCGCGGGAGCGTTAGCGGAGCTGGTGCACGCAACGACGGCGAGCGTGGCGAGCGCAGCCCGTCGACTCACGGGCTGTACAGCGCGGAGCGATCGATCCCGGCGATCGAGGTCTGACCGGTGAGGCCGAGGGCAACGTCGATGTCGGCCTTCATGACCCGCAGGACGTGGCGCACGCCTGGCTCGCCCCGAGCGGCGACCGCCCACGCCCAGGCCCGCCCGATCAGGACGGCCTTGGCGCCGAGCGCCATCATCTTCATAACGTCGAGCCCGGTGCGCACGCCGCCGTCGACGAGGACCTCGGCGCGGTCCCCGATCGTCTCGGCGATGGCCGGCAGCGCACGGACCGTCGAGGGCACGGCGTCGAGCTGACGGCCGCCGTGGTTGGAGACGACCACGCCGTCGACCCCCACCTCCACCGCCCGGCGGGCGTCCTCCGGGTCAAGGACACCCTTGACCACGAGCCGGCCGTCCCAGTGCTCCCGCACCCAGGCGATGTCATCCCAGGTGACGCTCGGATCAAACTGCGCATCCACCCAGCTGCGAAACGCGTCCGGGCTGCGAGCGCCGGGCACCGCGTTCTCCAGATTCCCGAACGTGAGCGGCTGTCCCTTGATCGGGACGTCGTGGACCCAGCGCGGGTGACTGACGAGATCGAGACCCCGGGCCAGCTTGGCCCACGTCGGTACGCCAGAGCCCATCGCGTTGCGGATGTCTCGATGCCGGGCCCCGACGACCGCGAGGTCGACCGTGAGCACCAGCACCGGGGCTTTGACCGCCCGCGCGCGCGCCATCAGGTCCTCGGCGTACCCGCGGTCCCGCATCACGTAGAGCTGGAACCATGGCGGCGTCGACGTCGCGGCCGCGACCTCCTCGATGCCGCAGACCGAGACCGTCGATTCGATGAACGGCACCCCCGCGCTCTCCGCGGCGCGGGCCGCCTGGACCTCCGCCCGGCGGGCGAACATCCCCCCGAGCCCAACCGGCGCGAGGATGATCGGCAGGGCGAGCTTCTGACCGAGCACCTCGACCGACGGATCCCGCTGGGAGACGTCGCGCATCACGATCTGGCGGAGGAGGAGGCGCTCGAGGTCGTCGACGTTCGACCGCAGGGTCGCCTCCTCGTAGGCGCCGCCGTCGATGTAGTCGAACAGCTGGCGCGGGAGCCTGCGCCGGGCCAGCTCGCGGTAGTCGAGCACGGTGGCGGGCGCGAGACCAAGCGGTCGATCGGCGCGGAATCGCACCGCGCGAGCCTAACGGACACCCGCCGGCGCGAGTGCTGTGAGACCAATCAGAGACTGTCGCCGCGGCGCGCGCACGGTAGGGTGCGACCGGGATGTTCGGGCGACGTAAGGACGAGGAGGATCCGTTCGCGGCGTTGAAGAACGACGGCACGTATCAGAGCGCTCCCTCGACCTTGCCGGATTTCGGACTCGGGGGAGACCCGCCGTCGGTCTCGCCGTCGTCCACGCCTCCGCCGGCACAGCCGCCGCAGCCGGCGCAGCCGACGGGCTCGATCACGGCGTCGCCGGTGAGCTACTCGTCACCACCCGCGAACACCGTGACCCCGCCGAACCGGCGGCTCGGGAGGGCATCGGTCGGCTATAGCCCGGGAGTCCGCGCCGGATGGAGACTCGGCTCGGTCGTGTTCGTGCTCGTCATCGTCGGATCGATCGTCGCCAGCGTCAGCCACAACGTGCATTCGGTCAAGATTCCGTCGTTCAACTTCAACACCGGTGGGGTGGTGGCCCCGGGTTCCGGGACGACCGCGACCAGCGGCTCGGCCACGCCGGCGCCACGACGGGTGTCGTACCTGACGCCCCACGGCCTCCGCGTCGGACTCGCCGAGGTGACGCGACTCGCGCACGGCGCCAAGCAGGTCACTCTCCTCCGGGTCGACGGCAGGAGCCTGATCACCTACGCGAGGCGCCCGAACGGCGCCATGACTCACGTCGTCATCAGTCCCGGGGTGACGTTCGTCACCAGCGAGAACTACACCGGCGAGCAGCCCGTTCCGGTCTCGAAGATCAAGCCGAACGTGCTCGGGGCGCTGATGACCCAGATGCACCGACGGTTTCACGTGCCACTCAGCCGGATCGACTATGCGGTCGTCAGCTCACCGTCCGGCCAGGCGCCGCAGTGGGTCGTGTTTGTCAAGAACGCGTCCCACCAGGGCTATATCGCGCCGCTCGCGGGCGGCACGCTGAAGCCGATCTGAGCCGGGCTTCACAGCTCGCGCTCGACAACCTCCGCGACCTCGACGACGTCGTGTTCGACGACTTCTTCGAGCCCGGCGCAGCCGCCGGAGCCGCGGCACCTTGAACGAGCGGCCGGTCCGCAGCGCGACGAGCCCCATCGCAAGGAAGCAGAGCGCGCCGGCGGTCGTCGTCCAGTCGGCCGTTTCCGCGCTCAGCAGCCTGCCGGTCGAGGCGACGCCGAACGCCGCCACCGCCGAGACACCGAAGAGGACGCAGCCGAGTCCGTTCACCAGCGGTTCCCACCAGCCGCGGTGGCCGCGGGCCAGGATCAGACCCCGGCGTGGCGAGGAGGCGTAGAAGAACCCCGCGGAGACGAGGAAGCAGACGGACCCGAGCACGTTCGGCAGCCACACGAGCGTGTTGTAGTCAGACGCGCCGACGTCGACATGCAGCCCCGCGAACGTCATCACGTTGAACATCACCGTCCCGACCGATTGAACCCATGCGGTGCGCCATGCCCAGTCGCCGTCCCCGGCGTTGCGGCGCTCGGGCCAGGCGAGCGTGCATTGGGCGAGACCCCCGACCGTGAACAGGATCGAGCCCAGGAAGTACGTGAGCGCGTCGCGGTGCGAGCCAGCCCGCTCCGCGTAGGTGTTGAGCGGCGCGAGCGCGAAGCCCACCGAACCGACGGCGAAGCTCGCGCCCATGACGCGCGCGACGATCCGGTCACGGCGATCGGTGGACTCAGACAGGGTCGTGCTCGCTCAGACGCGCCGCGCTCAACGCGCGGGCCGCAGGGACGCCGAGATCATCGAGGACTCCGGCGAGACGATCGCCGGCGAGGTCACGCACCTTGCCGGCCAGCTCGGAGGGGGCGATCGGCCGCGTCGGTGAGCCGGCCGGGCTCTCCACCCGGGCCAGCTCCTCGCCGGCGCACACCAGCACGGCGCCGAACTCCGGCAGCGCGTCGTCAAGCTCGACCGTGACGTGCCGTGCCAGGTCACGGGCGCGCGGGTCCAGCGCCGTGAACTGCGCCAGCCCGATCGAGCCGTGGACGTGCGCGAGCGCGACGCAGTACGGGATCGAGAACTTGCCTTCCAGCGAGTCGGCGACGTCGTCGAGATGCGCGGCCTGGCGCGCGATCGGATGCACGCGGATCGCGACCGGATGACCCTGCAAGTCATGCCCGTCCGCCCGAGCGCGCAGTGCCGCCTCAATCGGCGAGTGGGTCCCGAGGCAGCTCGGGTAGAGCTTGATCCAGTTGCGCTCGATCGCGGGCGGTGCGGTCGCGGGCGGTGCGGTCGCGGGCGGTGCGGTCGCGTGCGCCGAGCCCGCAGCCGCGCCGAACACACCCTCGAACCCGAGCTCACCGCTCACGGCCCGCTCGCCGACACGCGCACCACCCCGGGCGAGCCGGGCGGCCTGCACGCCGTGGGCGGCGGCAAGACCGACCTGGATCGCCTTGCCGTCCGAGCCGAACGCGCCGCGCGTCCCGCCGGCGCGCAGCAGTGAGAGGCGGACCGCCTGCGCACGCTCGTCGGGAGAGAGGCCGAGCAGCCGCCCGGCCGCGACGGCGGCGCCGACCGGTCCGCACACCGCCGTCGGGTGCCACCCGCCCGCGTAGAGCGCCGGATGACTCAGCGCCGCGCAGGCCGCCATCGCCTCGAACGCTTCGGCGTAGGCACCGAGCGCGTCACCGAGCGTGGCGCCGAGATCGGCGGCAAGCACCAGCGCTGCCGGTGCGCAGGTGGCGCTGACGTGGGCCACGCCGTCCGAGAACGTGTCGTCGAAATCGAGGACGTGCCCGGCGGTGGCGGCAAAGGCGACCCGGGTCAACAGGTCATCCCCGCTCCGGCTCACCGCTCGCGCGGCCCGCTGATCGACTCCGGCACACGCGCACGCCAACCAGTCGATCATCGCCGCGGCGTAGGCGGAGTCAGGCACCGATGCGCCCGGCGTTGTCGCAATCGCCTCCATCGACCGAAGCCTAATCCGTCCGTCGCGGCATCCGAAGCGGGTTCGCCGACCGCGCTTAGGGTGACCTAATTAGGCCACCCTAATATGTGCTACGGTGCCGCCGTGACAGGCAGGTCGGCAGCGCGATCGGAGTGGTCGCGACGATCGGAACCTGGTTTGCCGCGATCTGGTTCATCGGGATGTTCGGTGGCACCGGCCTCTCGGTCCAGGCGGCAACGGGTATCCCGGCGATCCTCGTGCTGCTGATCGTGATGAATTGGTTCTTCCACCGCGTCTACTGGACCGGCTGGATCTCGCATCACCACAAGCGGCGACGTGGCCTGCTGAGCGGCAGCGGGGCCGGCGAGTCGCTGACGCGGGGCGCGTTGCTCGGGTTCGCGCTGCTCGGGTTCACCTCGATCTACCGCGAGGGCTTCGAGACCGTGCTGTTCCTCCAGAACCTGCGGGTCACCTTCGGCTCGAGCGTCGTGCTCGAGGGCGTCGTGCTCGGGAGCCTGTTCACGGTTGCCGTCGGCGTGCTCACGTTCGCCCTGCACCAGCGCCTCCCGTACAAGAAGCTCCTGATCATCACCGGCGGGATGCTGCTCGTCGTCTTGTTCGTGATGGTCGGCGAAGAGGTGAACGAGATGCAGCTCGCGGGCTGGATCGGGACGACCCCGATCGGGATCTCACTCCCCGGGTGGGCCGGCGAGTGGTTCTCCCTGTTCCCGAACGTGGAGACGATCGTCGCCCAGTTCGGCGCGGTGCTGCTCGTCGTCGGGTCGTACCTTGGGGCGCAGTACCTGCGCGTCTGGCGCCCGCGGCGGCGCCACGAGCGCGTCGCGCGGTTCGCCGAGGAACCGCTGCCGCGGCCGGCCGGGGCAGCGGGGGCCCGGTAGGCCCGGGCTTAGGCGGAGCCGCGGGGCGTGGTGCGCTCTCCCAGCGGCGCGGCCATCGCCACGTCCCGGCGTCGTCTGTCACGGCTTGAGCTTGTGGCCGCTGCGGAACAGCCAGGCGCTCCATGCGACGGTCAGGCCGGCGAGCACCGCGGTGATCGCGAGCGCGGCCCCGACCGGGACGTCGCTCGAGCCGAGGAATCCGTACCGGACCGCTTGCACGAGATAGAAGATCGGGTTGGCGTGAGAGATCTCGCGCCATGGCGAGGGCAGCACGGAGACCGAGTAGAAGACGCCGCCGAGGAAGCTGAGCGGAACGATGACGATGTTCTGGACGAACCCGGCGTGGTCCCAGGTCTTGGCGTAGATGCCGACGACGACCCCGAGCGAGGCAAACAGCGTCAGCCCGAGCGCGACGCCGGCGATCAGCGCGAGGGGTTCGCGCACCGGCACGTGCGTGATCGGGAGAGACAGCAGGAACAACGAGATCCCGATCAGCAGCGCGCGGACGACGCCGCCGAGCGACAGCCCGAGGTTGATCTCCCAGTTGCGCATCGGCGAGGCGAGCACGTCGTTCAGGTAGCGATCGAAGCGCGACTGGAACACCGAGGAGGAGTTGTTCGCGTACGCGGCTTGGACCATCGCCATCGTGATCAGGCCGGGGACGATGAACACGCGATAGTCGAACCCGTCGACATGGCGGATCCGGCCGCTCAACGACAGGCCGAAGACGAGGATGAAAAGGAACGACGCGACGACGGGCGCGGCGACCGTCTGCGTCCACAGCTTGAGCACGCGGAGGATCTCGCGGCCGGCGAGGGCGCCGAGTCCGCGGCGGCGGACGAGCAGTGCGCGTCCCGGCGACGCCGGTTCGTCGTGGGCGATCGCCGAGGCGCTCACGCCGCCATCGCCCTCACGTACACGTCGGCGAGCGAGTCGGCCTCGAACGCCTCAAGCAGCCTGGCCAGGCTGTCCCGCGCGACGAGACGGCCGGAGCGGATGAGCGCGATGTCCTGACAGAGCTCCTCCGCCTCCTCGAGGTAATGGGTCGTGAGCAGGATCGTCGTGCCCTGCTCGTGCAGGCGTCGGATGTACCGCCACAGCTCGATCCGCAATTCGAAGTCGACACCGGCGGTCGGCTCGTCCAGGATCACGAGCCGCGGCTCGTGCATGAGCGCGCGGGCGAGCAGCAGCCGGCGGCGCATGCCACCGGAGAGCATCGGCGCGCGCACCCCCGCCTTGGCCCGCAGATCGAACACATCCATCATCTCCCGGGCACGGCGGCGGGCGTCGGTCCGGCTCATCCCGTAGTACCCGCCGTGGTAGACGAGCGTCTCCTCGACGTCGAGGAACCGATCAAGGTTGACGTCCTGCTCGGCAAGACCCATCATCCGCCGCGCCTCAGGGTCGTCGTGGGCGCGGCCGAAGATCGAGATTTCCCCCGAACTCACGCGGATGAGGTTGCACACGGCGCTGATGAGCGTCGTCTTTCCCGCTCCGTTGGGCCCGAGCAGGCCGAAGAACTCCCCGTCCGGGACCTCGAGATCGAACGCGTCGAGGGCGAGCAATCCGCTGTCGTAGCGCTTGGTCAGCGCACGGATCGAGAGGGCGGGCACGGAACTCATCGCCTTCCGAGACTAGTAAGCAGCTAGCCCGTGCTGTCTTCGGACGAAGACCGCGACGAGCCGGAGGGCGCGGCCGAGCGGCTCGGGGCGACGGTGCGCTGGACGGCGAGCACCGCGGTGTCGTCACGCTGTGGTCCGTCGCTGAAGGCGGTCAGCGCGGCGTCGATCCGGCGGATGGCGTCGGCGGGATCGATCGCCTCGCGGAGGACCTCGGTGAGCCGCGCCTCGCCGAACCGTTCGGTCGCGCCGTAGGTGTCGATCACGCCGTCGGTGTACAGGACCAGCAGGTCGCCGGGGTCCAGCCGAACGGTGCGTGTCTCCCAGCGGCCGCGACCGTCGAAGCCGAGCAGTTGCGCCTGGGCGCCGACGAGACGGTGTTCGCCGCCGTGCAGGTGGTAGGCCGACGGATGCCCCGCGAGCAGGACGTCGGCCACCACGTCGTCACCGTCGACGCGCAACCTGGCGCAGCACAGGCTGACGAGCGACAGCTGCGGGCGTTCAAGCAGCGCCGCGTTGAGCTGCTCCGCGGCGGCGACAGGGTCCCCGAGCAGGCGCGCAGCTGTCCTCAGCGTGTGTCGCGACTGAGACGTCAGCGCTGCCGCCTCGGCTCCGTGACCGGTCACGTCGCCGACGACGAGCATCCAGCCGCCGGGCACCGGGAACGCGTCGTAGAAGTCCCCGCCGACCTCGCTGTCCTCGCCGGCCGGACGGTAGAGGCTGGCGAGCGTGAATCCGGGGACCTCGGGGAGCTCCGGCGGCAACAGGCTGTGCTGGAGGGTGGCGGCCACACGCGAGCGCTCGGTGTAGAGACGCGCATTCTCGACGGCCATCGCCGCC
Organism: uncultured Solirubrobacterales bacterium; assembly: GCA_963779695.1. Classification (GTDB taxonomy): domain Bacteria; phylum Actinomycetota; class Thermoleophilia; order Solirubrobacterales; family Solirubrobacteraceae; genus Palsa-465. Next base: position 9,643 of record CAVZZH010000041.1, on the reverse strand, counting down.
CGCCGGGCGAGCTCCTCGGCGACCGCGAGATCGTCGGCGTCGAACGTGCGGCCGGACTCGGCCATCACCATCGACAGCGTCCCGAACGGCGGATGCCCAGCGACCGCGAGCGGCACGATGACGACCGAGCGCATCCCGACCTCCCGGACGAGTTGCAGCTGGTCGTCGGTCGCGTTCATCGCCTCGAGCAGCTCCTCGCTGATCTCCGCGATGAGCTGCGGCTCGCCGGAGCGGATGACCTCGGCGGCGCCGGTCGGGTTGTCAAGCCGCGTCGGGTAACGCTCGCCCCACTCGCGCGCGAGCGCCGCCTTGTCCGGATCGGAGTGCGCGACCGCGACCTGGCGCAGGAGCTCGCCCGAGCCGACGATCGAGACGCCGCACCAGTCGGCGAATCCGGGCACGGCAAGCTGGGCGACGTGCTGAAGCGTCTGCTCGTAATCGAGCGAGGAGGCGAGCTCGCGTCCGGCGTCGCCGAGCAGCCGCTGGGTGAGCTCGGCGCGCTTGCCCTCGGTGACGTCCTCGATCGTGTTGACCACGAGTGCCAATCGCCCGTCCGACTCATAGACCGGCGTCGCTTGGTGAAGCAACCAGCGGGTCCGTCCCGTTCCGCGCCGCGTGCTGCGCACGACGAGCGGTGCCGGCCGCTCACCCCGGAACGCGCGTCCCGAGGGGAGGTCGTCGAGCGACAGCCGCTGGCCGGCCTCGTCGTAGGCGTCGAACAGGTCCATCAGCTGGTCGGAGCTGATCGCGAAGAACTCCTCGACCGAGCCGACGCCGAGCATCGTCGCCGCGGCGGTGTTGGCGAACACCATGCGCCCGCTCACGTCACGGACGATGACTCCAGCGGCAAGGTTGGCGAGCGTCGCCTCAAGCTGGCGCTCCAGGCCGCTCACGGTTTCCGACAGGCCAGCGTTGTCAAGCGCGAGGCCGATCCGGCTCGCCAGCGCCTCGGCAAACCGCAGGTCCTCCCGGGAGAAGCGGCGCTCAGGGCTGCGCGTGCTGCACGCCAGCACGCCCAGGGTCCGGCCGCGTGCAGTGAGTGGGAGGTACATCGTCTCCCGCAGGTGCAGCGACAGCAGCATCGCGAGGTCGCTCTCGCTCGTCGCGATCAGCCGCAGGTCGTCGTCGGTGATCGGGGCGAGGAGCTGGCTCTCACCGCTGGCGATCGCCCGGAGCACGCCGACGCCCGCGTCGCCGCTCTGATGACGCGCCAGCAGCGCCGCCTCGATCTCGGGGTCGCGAGGCCGCTCGACACGTGCGCCGAGACGCCGCATCTCCCCGGTCGCGCCGAGCACATCGAGCGTCGCGACCTCCGCGAACGCGGGCACGATGATGTCGAGGAGCCGCTGCACCGTCTCCCCGAGCAGATGCGTGCCGTCAGTCACCTCGCCGACGGCGGCCAGCAGCTCGAACCGCTCCGCGTCGGGAAGCGGGCTCACTCTCGGCCTCGCCTGCCTGGCCGGCGTGCCTGAATCCTCTGCTGCCGCATCGTGCTCGTGGCACCCTAGTGCCCCCCGGCCGGGCGGGCAACGGCTGGGTGTGGCCGCGCGGACGGCGGTATGGTCGCGACGCATGTCGGACGTTCCCGCCCCACCTTCCGAACCGTCCGCCCCGTCGCCGCCGGCGACGGCTCGTCGCGGACCGCACCTGCCCCGAGCGCCGATCGAGCTGCGCAAGGAGGCCTACACGATGGGGCTGTACGTGGCGATCTGCCTGCTCGGGGCGTTGATCGCGCTGCCGACCGATCAGGAAGACGAGGCGCAGGTGATCGCGATCATCTGGGGAGTAACCGTTGGCCTCGCGCTCGCCCACTGGTTCGCGTTTCGGGTGTCGGCGACGCTGGTGAGCGCCGGCCGGGTTCACCGCCATGACCTCAACGCCGCGAGCGCCCAGCTCGCCGGCGCCGCGAGCGTCGCGCTGCTCGCATCGATCCCGGTGCTCCTGACCCCGCACTCCGCCGAGCTCGAGTCCGCGGAGTTGACGCTGGCGGCGTTCATCGGGATCGTCGGGTACGCGGTCGCCCGCAGCGGGGGCGCGAGCCGGGTGCGGTCAATCGTCTACGCGGCGATCGTGCTCACCGCGGCCGTCGCGATCGCGCTCGTCAAGAACGCGCTTTCCGGTCACTGACCGCCGGTGAGCTTCAGCAGGCGCGCCGCGTTCTCCTTGAGCACGAGCGGCCGCACCTCGTCCTTGATGGGCAGCTTCTCGAAGTCCGACAGCCACCGGTCCGGGGTGATCAGCGGGTAGTCGGAGCCGAACAGCATCTTGTGCTTGAGCTGGGTGTTCGTGTAGCGAATCAGGTTCTCCGGGAAGTACTTCGGCGACCAGCCACTGAGATCGATAAACACGTTGGGCTTGTGCACCGCGATCGCCAGCGCCTCGTCCTGCCACGGGAACGACGGGTGGGCAAGGATGATGTCGAGCTCGGGGAAGTCAGCCGCGACGTCGTCGACGCACATCGGGTTCGAGTACTTCAGGCGGACCCCGCCGCCACCGGGCATGCCGGCACCGATCCCGGTCGTCCCGGAGTGAAACAGCGCGATCAGCCCGGCGTCGGCGATGACCTCGTACAGCGGGTAGTGCGCGCGGTCGTTGGGCCAGAACGCCTGGATGTTGGGGTGGAACTTGAAGCCGCGCACGCCCTGCTCGATCAGCTCCCGTGCCTCGCGGACGCCGAGCTTGCCCTTGTGCGGGTCGACGCTGCCGAACGGGATCAGCACATCCGGGTGCCGTCGTGCGGCCTCCAGCACCTCGCCGTTGCCGAGCCGCCTTCGACCCATGCCCGCCTCGTCGTCGACGTTGAACACGACGGCGAGCATGTTGCGCTCGCGGTAGTAGGCCGCGACCTCCTCGGCGGTCGGCTGCGTCGGATGGCCGCCGAAGTATTTCGCCGCCGCGTCGAGGATCTCGGTCGTCACCGGGTCCTGGGGCTCGTTCTCGTTGCGCTCGGCGTGGACGTGCACGTCGATCGCGGCCAGCGCGTCGAGATCGACCGAGCCCGTCATGCGTAGAACCGGATCAGGGACTCGGCGACCACGGCTGGACGCTCGGAGCCCTCGACCTCGACCGAGGCATTGATCCGCGCCTGGTACCCGCCCTTGATCTCGGTGATCTCGCCGATGTCGGCGCGCGCCCGCCACTGCGCCCCGACGGGGAGCGGCGCCGGGAAGCGCAACTTGTCGAGCCCGTAGTTCACGCTCGTCGAGGCGTCGGTGACCTGCAGGCGCTGCATGACCGGGGCGAGCAATGCGAGGCTGAGGTAGCCGTGGGCGATCGTGCCGCCGAACGGCGTCGCCTTCGCCCGCTCCGGATCGACGTGGAGGAAGTTGTGGTCACCGGTCAACTCGGCGAATCGGGTGACCTGATCCTGGGTCATCTCCGCCCACTCGGTGACCCCGAGCGGCTCGCCGGCGAGCTTCGGCAGGCCTGCCAGGTCGGTGGTGAGACCGGCGCTCGTCACGCTCTCCACGTGTTCCCCTTTCGCTTGAGTATCAGGTATCCGAATGATACCGTCGCGGTCAATGTGATGGACGCCCACGACGCATCCTTCCTGTACGTCACCGGACGGGTCAACCAGGGCATCCGGCGGGCCATGCAGGCGCGGCTCGCGCCTTGGAAGCTGAGCGTGCAGCAGTACACGGCGCTGTCCGTGCTCCAGGCACGCCCCGGCCTGTCCAACGCGCAACTCGCGCGCCGCGCGCTCGTGACGCCGCAATCGATGCTTGAGATCCTGTCCAAGCTCGAGGAGCGCGGGCTCGTGCGGCGTACCGTCGACCCGGATCACGCCCTCATCCTCCGCGCCGAGCTGACGGCCGGCGGTCTTCGCCTGCTCGCCGAGGCAGATCCGGCGGTCCAGACGATTCAGGACGAGCTGTTCGGCGACACTCCGGAGCGCGAGCGCGAGATCGCGCTCCGGGTGATGCGCGGAGCCATGGAGCGTCTCTCGCTCCACCACGCCGGCAGCTAGCTCGGGCGGGCGCCGCCCGAGCGGTCACTCGCCCTGAGTGCCGTGTGAGCCGGCGACGGCGGCCCCAAGACTCTCGGCGCCGGCCCGAAGCTCCGCCGGGGCGTTCATCGCCGGGTGACGAGCGGCCTGCTCGAGGTCCTCGGCCGCCGCGGCGACCGCTTGGAAGCTTGTGAGCCGGGTGCGGGCCTCCTCCACCTGGCGCTCGACGTCTGAGAACAGGGTCCCGATCGAGCCGGCGTCCGGGACACTGGCGAGCTCGATCCGGCCGTTGAGCGCGAGCCGGCTGAGCCGGTCGATCCCAGTCGATACGTCGCTCACATGGTCAAGCACGCTCGTCAGATGGCTGGAGACGGTGGTGAGCGCCGCGAATGTGCGCTCGCTTCCGCGCTCCAGCGCGTCGGCGAGACGCACCATGCTGACGTCGGATCCATGCTCGATCTCGCCCGCCTCGGCGATCTCATGCGCGAACAGCGCGATCATCTCGGCCTGGAGCGTGCTGAGCGACAGCTCGTAGGTCATATCCTCGATCTCGCGGACGGCGGCGCCGGCCCGCTGCGCGACCGTCGCCACGAGTGGAGACGTCGCCTGCGACTGAGCGGTCAGCAGGCGGGCGACGGCGTCAAGCGCGGCGCCCTGCGCGCCAAGGCGGCTGGCGCCGATTTGAGCGTTGAGCGCGAACAGCCTCACGTCGTCGCCCATCGCCTTCAGGTAGTGGGACTGCTCGCCGAGCGAATGGCCGATGTCCGCGTAGCGGGACAGGTCGCTGACCAAGCCGGTGAGGAAGACGCTGAACGCGCGGTACTGCTCGAGGACAAGGGCGATCGCGTCGCAGGAGCGTCGGGCGTGTGCTGGAGTGCGTCCCAGTGTGACTGGTCGACCTGATCGGCGCGGCGGATGACCTCGGCGGGCACGGCAGCGCGCATGAACGCTCGGTAGTTCTCATAGCCGGCCTCCCTCAGCAGCTCGCCAAGCCGCTCGGTCGAGGCCGCGATCGACGGTTTGCGCTGACGCACGTCTCCGCCTTCGACCTGCTTCTCCAGGTCCGAGAGGGCGGTGTAGATCCGCTTGGCGAGCTCGAAGTGCTCGCCGGATGGCGCGAGCCGCACCGACAGATACCCGTCGCTGATCGGCACGACGCTCGCCAGCACCCAGTAATACGCGTCGTCGGCGGTCCGATTCTTGACGTAGGCGGCGAGCGGCTGTCCGGCCGAGATCGTGTCCCACAAGAGCTGGAACACCGCCCGTGGCATGTCAGGGTGGCGGACGATGTTGTGCGCCTTGCCGATCATCTCGTCAAGCGGGTAGCCGCTGGCGCGGCTGAAGACGTCATTGCCCGACGTGATCACGCCCTTGGCGTTGGTCGTCGAGAAGAACAGCTCGTGGGCCTTCAGCGGTCGCTCGACGTTGCGCGCCGCGGTCTTGGCTTTCGCGGCCCGGGCCCGAGGAACCTGTGTGTCCCGCTCCTCCGGCGTGGCCTGGTCCGGCTGCTCGCGCGTGGCGTCGTCCTGCGCCTGTGACGGAGTCGGCTCCAGCGTCCGTATTTCGTCGGCGACAAGCGTGTCGGTCATGCGCTGGAGTCTCCTCTGGGCGGTCCATCAAGCAAGCGAGCCCCAGCGACAGGGGCCCTCAGGTCCATATCGGCGCCGTCGCGACGACGGCTCGCGGACAAAGCCCGTGACCGAGACCGTGCTTTCCCCGGATCTCGGTGTGACACCCGGCCCCGCCTGGGCGGGATCGCGGGTGGCGGGTGGCCGGTGGCGGCGTGGCGGGGGCCGGTGGCGGGGTGGCGGGGCCTAGGATCGCGACGCTAGCGGCCGGCGATCAGATTGGCGACCGCGGCGAGCTTCGTCGCGCGGCCGGTGCGCTCCTCCCGGCGGTCGGCCTCACCGTAGAGGTGAAAGACCGACCGGGCGCCGATGTACCGCAGCGGCTCGGGCTCCCAGTTGCGGGGTGGAGCTCCGACCCACGGGAGCCGGGCGAGCTCGGTGTCCCGGCCCAGGATCAGGTCGCACATCGTGCGCGCCGCGAGGTGTGCCGCGGCGACGCCCTCACCGGCGTACCCGCCGGCGAACCCGATGCCGGTCGCCGGGTTCAGGCCAACCGTCGGACACCAGTCACGGGACACGCCGAGGACTCCGTGCCAAGCCCGCGCGACGGGCACCTCGGCCAGCGGCGCAAACAGTGAGCGCAGCCGTTCCCGCAGTTGGCGGACCGTCTGTGCGGGGACCGGGCCCTCACGGTCGGTGCGGGAGCCGAACCGGTAGGGCACGCCGCGGCCGCCGATCGCGATCCGGCCGTCGGCGGTGCGCTGGGAGTACGTGTACAGGTATGAGCCGTCAAGCATCGTCTCGGCGTTGTCCCACCGCAGCTGGTGCCACAGCGCCTCCGGCAGCGGCTCGGTCACGATCATCGAGCTGTTCATCGGGAGCACCATCCGGCGGCGGCCCGGCAGATTGACCGTGTAAGCCTCGGTGGCGAGGATCACATGCCGTGCTCGGACCTCACCCTCCGCGGCGCGCGCGACGCCGCGCTCGACGCTGCGCACCCGCGTGCCTTCGTAGATGACCGCGCCGGCCCGCTCAGCTGCATCGGCGACGCCGGACACGAGCTTTGCCGGCTGCACCCGTGCGCAGTGCGGCGTGTACAGCGCGCCAACGCCGCGGTCCACGGCCACCCGCGCCTGGAGCTCGGCGGCGCTCAGCGGCTGCAGCGCGGCGTCCGCGCCGGCCCAGGCGCGCTCATGCTCGAGTTCCTTTCGCAAGCGCGCGAGCTGGAGCTCGCTCTGCGCGACCGTCAGCGATCCCCCCTGGTGCCAATCGCAGTCGATCCGCTCACGCTCGATCGTCTCCCCGATCACCGGCAGCGTCGCCCGAATTGCGCGGGCCATCGCCACGGCGGCATCGGGGCCGCCCCGTTTGCGCCAGGCCTCCACGCTGCCGGAGACGTCGCCCTGGACCCACCCCCCGTTGCGTCCGGAGGCGCCGAACCCGGCGGTCTCGGCCTCAAGTACGACGACCCGGAGCGATGGGTCGGCGCGGCGCAGTTCATAGGCAAGCCACACGCCCGTAAAGCCGCCGCCGACGATGCAGACGTCAGCGTCGTGCGTTCCCGTGAGATGGGCTCGGTGAGAGCCGAGCTCAAGTTGATCAAGCCAGAAGGATGGTGTCATCGCTGCGGGACCCCGTTCGGAGGCTATCGCGCCACTGGTTTGCTCAAGTCGTCGCCGCCGCGTCCGATACCGGCAGGTAATGGCGGCAGTCGAAGATCACGGGGCGTCCGGCAGCGGGCTTTCCAGGCGGGGAATTCTGGCCGCTGCCCTGGCCGGTGGCGCGGCCGCGGTCCTGCCGTTGCGGCCGGGTGCCGCACAGGCCGCCACGGCCTCCGCGCCGGTCGATTCCGAGCAGTTCTTCGCCTCCTCGGAGCTCAACTTCCAGGGCCTGTTCGCGCTGGGGGCGGCGTCGTACAACGCGTCGCAGCCCGGCGAGGTGCTCGAGACGTTCAACCGCATCCACGCCCGCGGCGACACGTACCTCGCTTACTACGAGGAGTTCCTCGCGATCGGGCGGCGCACGCGACAGCGCGCCGATCAGGCTGCTGCCGCCGGTCGACGGGTCACGGCTCGCGACGCATATCTCCGGTCGGCGACGTATCTCGATCAGGCGCTGTTCTTCGTGCTCGCGTCAAAGACGCCGACGCGGGCACAGGAAGGACGCGTCTACCGAGAGATGGAGAGCGCCTTTGCGGCCGCCGCCGCGCGCTTCTCGCCGGCGTTCAAGCGAGTCTCGATTCCGTACGGGCACCGGTCCCTGCCGGGGTGGCTGCTGACGCCGCCGGGCGCGCGGATCCGCCGCCCGACGATCATCCTCAACAACGGCAGCGACGCCCAGAACGTCGATCTGTTCGTGGCCGGCGGGATGGCCGCGGTCGAGCGCGGCTGGAACGCCCTCATCTTTGAAGGGCCCGGCCAGGGGTCAAACCTGTTCCTGCACAACATCCCCTTCCGACCGGATTGGGAAAAGGTGATCACGCCGATCGTCACGTGGCTGCGACAGCGTCCCGAGGTCGACCGGCGACGGATCACGCTGTTCGGATCCAGTTTCGGCGGCTACCTGGTCCCGCGCGCCGCCGCGTTCGAGCGCCGTCTCGCCGGGGTCGCCACCGACCCGGGCGTGCACGACGCCTTCGTCTCGTGGGACGAGAACCTCCCGCACCAGATGATCACGTGGTTGAAGCAGGGCAAGGAGCGCGAGTTCACCCAGTTCTGGGCCGAGGCCCAGCAGTTCCTCCCGCCCGCGACGAGGTTCTCGATCGCCAAACGCTCCGAGATCTACGGCAACGGCAACTTCTACGAGCGGATGCGGCTCGCGTCGAAGTTCGTGTTCGGGCGCTCGCTGGCGCGCAAGATCAGCGCGCCGACGATCATCACCTCGCCGCAGGGCGAGGCGTTCTTCCCCGGGCAGGCGCAGACCCTGTACGAGTGGCTGCGCGTCAAAAAGCACCTCGCCCGCTTCACGGTCGCGCAGGGCGCACAATTCCATTGCGAGCCGATGGCGCCGACGGTGCGTAACGACACCGTCCTGGACTGGCTCGAGCAGAACCTTCGCCCGACCGGCTGAGGCCGCCGGTCCAGCGAGCGGCACCGCGATCCCGGGTTGACACTCGACAGTTGTCGCCACGGTAGCGAACCCTGTAAACCACTATGCGCGCATGCTCAGCTCGCTCGCCCTCGCCGCCGCCGCAGCGCCCGCCCACCTTCCGGGCGTCCTCCACTCGCTCGAGGCGCCGCTAAAGGATTACGGCTATCTCGCGATCGCGGGGTTCGTGTTCCTGGAGGACTTCGGCGTGCCCGTCCCCGGTGAGACGATCCTCGTCGTCGGCGCCGTGTACGCGGGCATCGGCAGGCTCTCGGTCGTGCTCGTCGCGCTGATCGGATTCATGGCCGCGACGCTCGGTGACAACGTCGGCTTTGCCATCGGTCACTTCGGCGGCCGCCCGCTCGTCGTGCGCTACGGCCGGTACATCCTGCTGACGCCACAGCGGCTCGATCGCGCGACCGCGTTCTTCGAGCGGCACGGCGGCAAGATCGTCATGCTCGCGCGGTTCATCGAGGGGTTGCGGCAGGCCAACGGGATCATCGCCGGCATCAGCGGGATGCACTGGGCCAAGTTCCTCGTGTTCAACGCGATCGGCGCGGCGTTGTGGGTCGCCGTCTGGACGAGCGTCGGCTATTTCTCGGGCAACCACATCACGTCGATCTACAACGCCGCGAGCCGCTACAGCATCTACCTGGCGATCGCCGCGGGGGTGCTCGTGGTCGTCCTCGTCGTGCGGCACATCTGGCGGCGGCGAACGGCCGACGCGAGCGAGGCCGCGTAGGGGTGTGGGTGCATTGGCCGCGGGGGCGAGATTGGCGCACGGCGGTGGGCGGCCTCAGACGGTCAGCGCAACTTTGGGGATCTTGGCCGTTGAGTTAGCGCCTATGAGGCCCGGCGGTGCCCCCGGAAGCGATCGCTCAGCGATCGCGCTCTGATCGGGGTCGCGACGAGGTCCCGGCAGGCCCGGGGGGGATCATCGCCAGTTCACCCTCGGCGGTCGATCGCGATCGCATGCGTCCGAGATGTCCGGCGGCGCGATGAACACCAATTCACCGGCAGGGGGTGCCGGTCAGACGCCGTG
>CAVZZH010000040.1:0-32999 GCA_963779695.1 uncultured Solirubrobacterales bacterium | reverse complement strand
CGGGAGCGGGCCGGCGGTGTTCATCTTCGATTCGGAGTCCGGCGTGCTCAGCGCCTGGGCCGGGCAGCAGGTTTCCGGTACGAACGCGCAGGTCGAGTTCGCCAACAAGCGCGCCGTATACAAGGGCCTGGCGCTGGCGTCGGTCGGCAGGCACTCGTTCCTGTTCACGGCGGGCATCGGCGACGAGAGTCACGGATTGTTGGGGGAGATCACCGCAGCGCCCTGAGTCAGTCTGGTGCGGTGGGTCCACGGTCACCGTGGGCCCACCGGGCCGCCGTGAACGGTGCCGTACAGTGCGCGGGCATGGACGGCTGCGATGACGTCCCGCTGACCAACCTCGACACGCCGCTGTTTGACGATGCGCGCGCGACAAAGCGGGATCTTGTCGAGTACTTCGAGGTTGTGAGCGAGCAGCTGCTCGGCGAGCTGCGCGATCGGCCGCTGTCGGTGGTGCGGGCGCTGCGCGGCCGGAAGCCGTTCATGCAGAAGAACATCCCGAGTTATGCGCCCCCGTGGGTCAAGACGGTGACGATCTGGGCGGAGCGCTCAAAGCGCGATGTTGCGTACGCGCTCTGTAACGATCCGCGGACGCTGCTGTGGTTCGCGAACCAGCGCGCGATCGAGTATCACCCGACGCTCGCGCGCGCCGATGCACACGGCTTTGCCCAAACACACCTCGTGCTCGACCTCGACCCGCCGGCGCAGGCCGGGTTCGACGCCGTCGTGCGCGTCGCGGCGCTGGTGCGCCGGGCGCTTGCCGACGCCGGGCTCACCGGGGCCGTCAAGACCAGCGGGGCCAAGGGCGTGCATGTGTTCGTTCCAATCAAGCAGCCCGCAAGTGCCGAGGAGATCGCCGCGGCCACACGAGCCCTTGCCGCACGAGCCGAGCGCCTCGACCCGCAGCTGGCGACGACCGCCTATGTCCTCGAGGAGCGAGACGGCAAGGTGTTCCTCGACGCCACGCGCGCGGGCGGCGCGACCGTCGTCGCGGCCTACAGCCCGCGCATCCGTCCGAACACGCCGGTGTCGTTTCCGGTCTCGTGGGACGAGCTCGACCGCGTGGCGCCGACCGACTTCACGATCCACACCGTGCCGGCCCTGCTCCGGGGCGGCAACCCGTGGGCCGACCGCCTTCCCGAGCCGCAGTCGCTGCCTGTCGATCTGATCGAGGAGGGCCGTGCGATCCCGGTCGCTCGCGTCCAAGCGATGCACGAGGGCAAGCGCCGCGCCCGCGAGCGGCGCGGACGAGCGGGCTCATAGCCGAACACCGCTCCGCCCTTAGAGGGACGTCTGCCCGACGGGCGGCCGGGCGACACCGTTGGCGATCAGTTCGGCGACTGACCAGCGGCGAAGGACCGCCGAGCGGTTCGCTCGCCGCGACTCGCGGTCAGTGCTGCTGTGCCCGCGTGGGCCGGAGCGGTCGGTGCGCGCCGCGATCGTCGTCTTGGCCCGCGCCTGCCGGCGTCGGCTGAGGGCGCCGCGGACGGCGTCTTCCGTCACGAAGCCGCCGCTGGCGTAGGTCCTGTGCTGTTTGATGTTCATCAAGGGTCTCCCTGTCGTTAGTAGCTCGTGCTCACGCGTTGTCGAGCGCGAGTGCGGGTTCGGTGCCGGTGTCGACCTGCGCGCTGCGGGCGCGGGCCGCTCGGTCGGTGGGAAGGATCAGCGTCGCGACCAGCAGTCCCACCCCGAACAGCGCGGCAGCCCACTCGAATGCCGTGGCGTAGCCGTGGATCGAGGCGGCGCTTGTGAGCGTCGCGACGTGAGCGTGGGTGGAGGCATAACTGGCGACGGCGCTCGCGAAGATCGTGCTGAGCAGCGCCGTGCCCACCGACCCGCCGACCTGCTGGGAGGTGTTGACCATGGCCGACGCGATGCCGGCATCGGTGCTTTTCACCCCGAGCGTCGCTGTCGAGAAGGCGGGGGCGAAGATCAGGCCCATCGCCATCCCGCTGAGCAGGAGTCCGGGCAGGACGTGGCTGGCGTAGGCGCCGTGCGCGGTGATCTGGGAGAGCAGGAGCATGGCGGTCGCACCGAGCGCCATCCCGCCCATGACCAGCGGCTTGGCGCCGGTGCGCGGGAGCACCTTCGTCTGCACGGTCGTGGCGGTGACCACGATCATGCCGGTCATCGGCAGGAAGCCGAGCCCGGTCGTCAGCGGCGAGAAGCCGAGGTTCTGCTGCATGTAGTAGGTCAGGAACAGGAACACCGCGAAGATCGCCGAGCCGGCCAGAGCGATCGTGGCGTAGGCGCCGCCTCGCGCCCGGTCCCACACGATGTGGAGCGGCAGCAGCGGATTCTTCACCCGCCGCTCGAGCAGGACGAAGCTGCTCAGCAGCACGACGCTGGCGCCCAACGCGAAGATCGTCACCGGGTCTGACCAGGAATGGGTTTCGGCGTTGGAGAAGCCGTAGACCAGGGCGAACAGTCCACTCGAGGCGAGCGCGACGCCCGGAAAGTCGATCCGCGGCCGCACGGGCTGACGCGAGTTCTGAAGCAGTCGGAGCGCCACGATCGCCGTGGGCACCGCGATCACGAGGTTGACGTAGAGGCTCCAGCGCCAGGAGATCGCTTGGGTCAACACGCCGCCGAGCAGCAACCCGAGCGAGCCGCCTCCGGCCGCGATCGCGCTGAAGATCCCGAACGCCTTGGGCCGATCCGGAGAGCCTTGGAAGGTCACGGTCAGGAGCCCGAGGGCCGACGGAGCCAGCAGCGCGCCGAACGCGCCCTGCAGCGCCCGCGCGGCGACGAGCATCCCGAACGACTGCGCGAGGCCGCCGATCGCGGAGGCGATCGAGAACCCGACGAGTCCGCCGATCAGCGTCCACTTGCGCCCGAAGAGGTCACCGAGCTTGCCTCCGACCAGCAGCAGGCTGCCGAACGACAGGGCGTACGCGGTCACGATCCACTGCCGGTTGTCGGTCGAGAAATGCAGCGAATGCTGCGCCGAGGGCAGCGCGATGTTCACGATCGTCGCATCGAGGACGACCATCAGCTGGGCAACGCCGAGCAACGCGAGAACGGCCCAGCGGTTTGGTGCGGACTTTGAAATTTGGGGTGAAATGCTCATGCCTTCTCTTTCCTGGTGCCGTGTGCAGAACCAATGTAGCACGAATGATTCCTGTTGCATGTATCAATCTTGAAACAGGGATCATCCGCGGTACTGGAACCATGGCCGATTTTCCGCTATACTCGGCCGGGCAATGAACCCTCAAACGACTCCCACGCACGCAGGCACCATGATCCTGTTGCCGCGGCTCGCCAAGCAGGTGATGCGCCGCAGCGACCCGCAGGCGCTCGGGATCGACTTGCGCTTGCTCATGGCCCTCAGTTATCTGGGCGACCACGACGGCGCGCAGCAGCAGGAGCTTGTCGATGCGCTGTGCATCGACGCCAAGAACGTCGTCCTGTTGCTCAACGAGCTCGAGGACCTCGGGCACCTGGTGCGCCGCCGCGACTCAGAGGATCGCCGTCGCCACCGCGTCTTCATGACGGACAGCGGCTGGCAGATCCTCGCGCACGCCGCCAGCATGCAGACGGACATCGAGGACCAGGTCCTCGCTGCGCTCGACGCCGACGAGCGCGCGACGCTCCGCGACCTGCTGACCCGCGCGCTGCGCGGCGCCGAGCCAGAGCCGGGCGGATGCGCCCCGGCCACGGTCGCCGAAACCGTCGCGTAGACGGCTTGCCGACTCAGGTAGGCCCGCGGCCGGGGAGCGGCCTGCCGGCGCTGGCAGTAAGACCGGCGACGTAGATCCTGGCTTGCCGGCGGGCGATCTGATCCCAGTCGTCTGCGTGCGGAAGGGGTTGGGCGAGCATCGCCCCGGTGATGATGATGTCGTGAGCCGTGACATCGCGGCGGATCGTCCCGTCACGGCGCCCGCGGGCAAGCACCTCCTCCAGCAACTGGCGGATCTCGGTCTGGAGCGCAGTGATCCGCTCGTCGCGGATGACCGGGCCACCGTGCAGCGGGAGGATGAGGTCGTCGCGGGCAGCGATGGTCTGCCCAAAGAAGTGCGCCAGCGCCGCCGGGGCTGACTCGCCGCTCTCGGCGGCGGTATGCGCGTGACCGAGGACGAGGCGGAAGGACCGCAGCACGAGCGCGGCGAGGAGGGCCGGGCGAGACGGGTAGTGGCGGTACAGGGTGCCGATTCCTACCCCAGCCTCCTCCGCGATCGTGGCCAGAGGCACTCTGTCCCCGTCGCGTCGAATCGCGACTGCGGCAGCGTCGAGCAGGCGTTCGCGGTTGGCCGCCGCGTCGCTGCGGAGCGGGCGGGTGGCCGGCCCGCGTCGCTGGGGAGCGGGCGGGTGGCCGGCCCGCGTCGCTGGGGAGCGGGCGGGTGGCGCGGCCCGCGTCGCTGGGGGCTCTGGACATCCGGGGAGGGATCGTGTCATGCACGGGCGTGCCTCGGTGACTTCGGCTACGCTACCACTAAGCGGACGATTTCGTCCGCTTAGACGAAACGGAGGGAAGCGATGAACGACAGTTCGCCAGTCGAACCTCAGTCCCCGGCGCCGGTCCCGCCCGACGATTCGGGCAGACACCTGACGCACGTCAGTCCCGATACGGACGCATCCCTGCCTCACCTCGGCGTGGTCGGCGATACCTACACGATCCTTGTATCCGGCCGGGACACCGCGGGGCACTACACGCTGATCGACATGCACGTTCCGCCGGGCGGCGGGCCTCCGCCGCACCGCCACGACTTCGAGGAGATGTTCACCATCCTTGACGGCGAGATCGAGGTCACTTTCCGCGGCGTCACCACCGTGGCCAAGGCGGGCGACACCATGAACGTGCCCGCAAACGCGCCGCATGTCTTTCGAAACAACGCCAGCCGACCCGCGCGCCTACTCTGCCTGTGCTCGCCGGCTGGTCAGGAGGAGTTCTTCCAAGCCGTCGGCGTCCCCGTCGCGACCCGAACCGAAGCCCCTCCCGCGCTCGACGCCGCAGGCACCGCGAGCTTCATCGCCAAAGCCGTCGCGCTCGCGCCGAAGTACCGAACCGAGTTGCTGCTCCCCGAACAGAAGCCGTGAAGGAAGAGCGGGCCATCTTCGAGGAGATGATGGCGGCGCCCCCGCTCTCGACCCCGGCCTCACTCCCGAAGGTCTGGGGACACTAGTCCTGCATCGCTTTGAGGTGTGCTTAAGCGGACCCCATCAAGCGAATCTGTTCTGAACGGCATACGCGTGATTGCCATCGGTCCGCGACCGAACTCACGCCGAGATCGCCCCGGCTTCTGTTTCTCGATCAACCTGGCGGACCCGGCTGTGCTCCGAGCCTGGGCAACGGGATCGATGCCATCGCCGCGCCGATCGCCGGAGCGTGGCAGGGACCGGCACGCGTTCCCGCGCGTGTTCGTGCGATGAGACCGATGGGCAGATGTGCCGCTCACAGCGGCACGAACTCCCGCACAACCGCGGGCGAGAGCACGAGCGGGCGATCGTGCCGGTAGGGCGCGCGGCGCGGTCGATCACACCGGGACGCGAGGACGAACCATGGTGATCCACCGGCACCCCCCGCCGGTCGAACGCCGAGCTTCGACCTCGACCGGCGTCGGCACTCAAGCTCTGGCATTTGACCGGCGCCCCTCGCCGGTGACTCGCCGTGCTTCGCATGGAAGTCTCGCTTCTCCTGCGGGGATCTAGAAGCGGCAGGGAGTCCCCACGTTGGTCAGCAGACCGAACCAAGAATCACACCTCAAAAGCGACGCACGGGCCTCGTTAGCCCAGCTCCGCGACGATCTGGTCGACGGCGTCGCGGGCGAGCTGCCGTAGTTCGTCGTCGGTGCGGTCCTGGATGGGGTGCGGGACGAGCACGCGATGGATGTCTGGCTGTCCGAGCGCTTTCGACTGGTGCTCAGCCGCTTGGGTGAACGCGCTCGAGGCGACGAGCACCGCCGGCGTGTCCAGCGTTTCGAAACTGAGGACGTCGCGCAGACCGCACGACACGCAAGAGCCTCAGTCGGCGAGGGCCTCGATCACCGCATCGCATTGCTGCGCGATCTCGGCCCGGACGTCCTGCGGTGCGGGCTTCGTGAACGTCGGCTTTGCCGTGCGGATGACCGTGTGGCCCTTTTGCGTCAGGAGGTGCTCGAGCTCGTCGAGGAAGATCTCGCCGCGGGGCTTGCGGATGTCGAGCAGGGCGATCTTGGCCGGGGTGCCCGGCTGGAGTCGCTGACCGCTTAACGGGCGACCGGTGGGGGCTTGCTCGCTGGTGGGATCAAGGATCGTCACCGCCATGGCTGGGCGCTCCTGGTCACGGGCGTTGATCCTATGTCGCCGGAGACCCAGCCGCCATAGATCATGCTGAACAGCCCCGCGTCGCCACCGGCGTACGCGACGAGGATCCGGTCCGGGCTTGCGAACTTCGGCACCTCCGCGGTCGGGTCGGTCACGAACCGTTGCTCGATGCCCTCGGCGATGCCGTTGTGCCCGCGGGTCAGTTCTCCGGCGGGGCTCTTCGACTTCTCGAACAGCTCGTTCTGGACGCGCTGGCGGTCCCAACCGTTCTCTCTGAAGATGCGGCCATGCTCGGGCCCGAACACCGCGACCGCGTCTAACGCGATGCGCTGGCGTTTGTGCCCGACCCATTCGAGTGCTTCGCCGAAGCTCGCGGTGAGCTGCTCGGGCGTCCGGGCGAGCTGGTCGATGACGAGGCGGGGGGCCTCGCCCGCGAAGAGCGTGACGCCGGTCTCCGTGTCGTCGAGTTCGATGCGATCGTGCGCGAGTCCGGGCCACGGCGAGTCGTCGAGGCGCTCGGCGAAGCACGAGGTGAGCTTGCCCGGATTCCCGTGCGCGGCCCGGTCCTCCTCCTGCGGCTTGCCGCCGCCGAGGTTACGGACAACGAGTTGGAGCGCGCGGCCGATCGTCGCGTTCGCGCGGTTGCCCTGGCCGAGCGCATTGCCGCCGCTGTTCATGTGTGTTGCGTCCGCGAGCGGACCGCTGACGATGATCACCGGACCGGCGGGGTGCGTCGTCGAGAGGAGCCCGAGGAGCGCGAACGCCGGGTCGCATGCCGCCTCGACCGCGGCGAGCACGATCGGGAAGACCTCGGGCGGGCAACCGGCCATGACGGCGTTGATCGCCACCTTCTCGACGGTGGCTGTTCCTTCGTAGGGCGGGACGTCGGCGACGACATCCTGCGGGTTGCGCGACGTCGCTGAAAGCATCTCGACGACGCGCGTCGGCGTCGGCGGGACGAGGGGGAGACCGTCGGAGTAGCCGCGGTCGAACAGCGCCTCGATTGGATCCTCGAGCTCGCCGATCTCGAGCTCGCGAGCTTGGATGCGGCCCTCCTGGCGGGCTCTGGCTGCCGCGAGCCGTAACGCCACGACGGGGTCGCGCGTGATGCTGGCGCAGCCGGGGCGGCGGTCCGGGAGCCCGTCGAGCTGGAGCGTGATTCCGGCCTGCGTGGCCAGCGCGCTCAGGCGTTGGCGGTCAAGCCCTTCGGTCCGGGCTTGCTCACTGCCCCCATCGAGGAGGACGACGGCGGGGACAGCGTCGGGATCAAACCGTTGCGAGAGCTCGAGGTCGGCGTCGAGGTCCGGCGCTTGGGTGAGATGGAGCCGCTCGGCTTGGGCGGCGGTGTCCTGCGCTGACGATTGAGAGACGATCCGGATCGCGCCTCCATCGGCACGCGCCGCGTCGAGCACCGGCAGCACCTGATCGCATACCGGGCAGTCGTGCTTGACGAGCGCGACGAGCTCCATGGACCCCGACCCTAACACCGGCTCGCGCCATACCGCCCGATTAACGGTTCGAGGCCCGGTCGCGGCCGGGCCTCGGGGTGCTGCTGGCGATTGGCGCTTTGACGAAGTGTGTGATCCGGCCCTTCAGTGACAGGGATCATCGGGGGCGGGGGCGGGCGGGCACAGGCACCCAAGGTGGGAACTCGGCCACCCCGGTGGTTGGCGTCACGTCGCTCTGGGCCCCGTGATCGCCCCGCGCGGGCGGGTTATCGATCCGCCGCGAAGTGGGTGCGAGATGGAGCTGAAGAGGTTCTGGATGACCCGCGCTTTGGCGGCGCTCCCGCTGGTGGCCGCCGCGGGTCTGGCGATGCCCGGATCGGCGAGTGCCGACCTACCGGACAATGACATCGTGCTGACCCCCGTCGGGCGAACGGACGACAGCGGCATCACCGTCGTTGGGTCACGGCGTCCGACGATCATGGTGCAGTTCCGCTTCGGCTCGACGAGCAACGTGCACGTCGAATGCTCGGCCGACCAAGGCACGTTCACATCGTGCGGGACACCGGTGACGTCGGGCTGTCCGGCGAGTCAGTGCTGGGTCTATACGCCGACGTTTGCCACGGACGGGCCGCACCGCGTGGACGGCGCGATCTTTGACTCGACGCTCCCGGACAACGATCCCAACCAGCCGCTCGACCAGGCGGGGTTCCGCCTCCAGATCGACTCGACGCTGCCCGACACGCGGATCACCGCCGCCGCGCCCACGTTCGATATCGAGCACGCGACGCGTACCGGCGTCCCGGTCGAGTTCAACTACCGGACGATCGATGACGCCGATCCGATCCTGTACGAGGACACGGCCCAGTGCGCGGTCACGAGCGGAGCACGTCCCTCGACCTGGGTCGACTGCAGCCGGACCCTGCGGGTGCCGCTGAGCACCCGGACGTACCGATTCTGGGTGCGTGCCGTCGACTTTCTCCATCGCCCCGACCCGACGCCGGTCGAGTCGCCGCTGTTCAGCGCGATCCCGTGTCGCTCGCAGTTGCTCAGCCATCCGCGATCACTGCGCCAGGTCGGTCGCGTCGGGCTGCGGATCCGGGTGCGCTGCGTGCAGCCGACGAGATACGGCGTGTCGTTGCAGTTGCCGCAGCGCGAACTCATCCGGCTCAACGAGCAGCATCGCGACATCACCTCGACCGACCTCGGCGATGTCGGCGGGCGGATGCGAACCGAGAACGAGTCGCGCGTGATGACCCTCCACCTCCTGCGCCGGATCCCGGCTGACCTGTACGCCGCCCCGAACCTCACGCTCGATCTCGACACGTCCGCGGCGACCGACACACCATCGGTCGTCCATCGCGTCACCGGCCGCTAGTCGTCGCTTTGAGATGAGATGACCTGAGGCGGGCGGGGTAATCGGTAGCCTCGACTCCGTAGCCCGGATTTCTCAACACGACCATGCAGGAGGCCCGATGAGTCGCCACGCAGTGGCGCACCTCGACGAGATCGACGAGATCAGCGACGGCCGCTGTCCTTCGCGACCAATCCGCTACCACTTCGGCATCACGTCCTTCGGGGTCAACGCCTGGACCGGTCGTGAGGCGGGCGACCGGATCATCAATGAGCACGACGAGGGCGAGGACGACGGAGACGAGGAGCTCTACCTCGTGCACCGCGGCCGTGCCAGGTTCGAGCTCGACGGCGAGCCGGTGCAGGCGCCCGTCGGCACGTTGGTCTACGTCCGGCCCGACGTCAGGCGCACGGCGTTCGCCGAGGAGCCGGGGACGACGATTATCGCCATCGGCGGCACACCGGGGAAGGCGTACGAGCCCGGTGGTTTTGAGATCTGGGCGCCGCTCGGTCCGCTCTACCAGGCGGGCGAGTACGCCGAGGCCGCTGACCGAGGCCGTGAGCTCATCAAGGCTCACCCCGAGTACCACGGGCTGCTCTACAACGTGGCGTGCTGCGAGAGTCTTGCCGGACGAACGACCGACGCGATCGAGCACCTCCGGCTCGCCATCGAGCGTTCGTATAGCTGCGCCTCGCTCGCCGCCAACGACTCCGACTTCGACCCGATACGCGACGACCCCGCGTTCAAGCAACTGATCGGTTAACGCAACGGGAGCCGCTGTCGCAACGGGCTTAGAACCGGCAGGGAGGCCCCACGTTGGTCAGCAGACCAAACCAATAATCACACCTCCAAGCGACGCACCAGTTGTCGCTCCCTAGCATGAGGATGTGCCCGCTCCCACCGCAGACGACATCGTCCACGCCCTGCGGCTCGGACCGGCGACCCCCGACGCCCTCCTGATGCGCCTGGGCGAGGTTGACCGCGACGCGATGTGGTGGGCGGTCGACGAGGCCGTCCGCCAGGGCCTGGTCGCCTCGACCGCCGAGATCCAGTGCGGGCCTGACGGCTTGTGCGGGACGTCGGTGCCGACCGTGCTGTCGCTCGCGCGGGCGTAGCTGCCTGCCGCGGGTTCGGCGCGTTCACACGCAGGGACCCTGATTCTTCTCGGGGTCGCGGCGGCGAAAGTTCAGGGTCCGTCACCGATTGTCGGCCGGCGGCGTGTTTCGCATAGTGGGCCGCGATGCGAATCCGACTGCTGACCCCGCTCATCTCGGCCCTCATGCTGATGGTGCCGGCAACGGCCGGGGCCGTCGGTTGGGTCACCGGCACACCGCTGTCGGCGCCAGGTCGCGTCGCCGTCGAGCCGAAGGTCGCGGTGACACCGACGGGAGAACGGGTCGTCGCCTGGCAGGAGTTCCGGGCGGGCACAAGTGACATCGAGGACACGGTGGTGCGCATCGCGGCTCCGGGCGGTGGTTTCGGCGCGCAGCAGACACTCCCGACCGGCAACGGGGAGGACCTCTCGCTCGCGAGCGGAAGCGACGGCACGGTGGCGCTCGTGTGGAGCGACTCGACCTCCTCCAGCGGCGCGGATCTGCACATCGCCCGCCAGACGCCGGGCCAGCCGGGATTCACCGAAGCCACGCCGCTCCCACTCGGCACGTTCACCAGCGACGCGCCGCATGTGGCGGTCCAGAACGGAGACGTCTACGTCGCCCTCGACACGAGCCGGTTTGACGGCAACGTGAAGACCACCACGGTCCGCGTCGTCAGGTTGGCCGCCGGCTCCGGTCAAATCCAGCCCGTGAACGGTCCGGCAGGGCCGAATCTTGACCAGGCGAGCTTCAACACAAGTAACCAGCCGAGCACGATCGTCGACGGATCGCAAATCGCCGTCGAGGGCGGCACGGTGCACGTGGCCTGGGAGCGGCTCCAGGACGCGGCGGCCGGAACGACGACGAGCACGACGCTGGTGCGGCGGGCGACCGCCACCGCTGGCGCAGGCCCCTTCGGCGCGACGGTTCCCGTCGACTCTTCGACGATCACCTTCACCCGAGCGGAGTCCGAAGATCCATTGCTCGCGGCGGGCCACGGACGCGTCGACCTGGCGTGGCTGCCGTCCAGCGCCCCGCAGATCGACTATCAGGAGCTGACGTCCGGCGGCACGACCCAGCACATCGCCACGTCGGCGACGAGCCTCCGCGCGGGAATCGACTCGGGCGGCGCGCTCGTGCTCGGATGGCAGGCATTCACCGCGACCGACGGCGCCGAAGCCGTGTTCGCCGACACCGTGCCGCCCGCCGGCCAGGCCGGGCCGCCGGTGCGGCTGACCCCGTTCGGTGGCAACCGACAGCTTGACGACTTTGTCGTCGGCAGTGACGGCAGCGTCCTCGCGGTACCGGATCAAGCGAACTTCTCACCGTTCGGCGATGCGACCGAGCGCGTACAGGCCTCCTTCCGCGCTCCCGGCGCAGCGTTCGGCGCGCTTGAGGACGTCTCGGGCGCCCAGGATCAGACCGGCAATGCGACCTTCGACACCGCTTCGGGCGCGCTCGGCAGCGCCGGCGACGCGCTGATCGCGTGGACCGCCGACGATGGGTCGGGCGTGGCCAACTCGCGGGTCTTCCTGAGCCAGCGCGACGCGGCGCCGCCGACGCTCGGGTCGATCATCGTCCCCCGCACGGCGACCGCCGGCAATGCCGTAGCGCTGTCGGCGGTCGCCACCGACGCGCTGTCGACAGTCACGCTCAGCTGGGACTTCGGTGACGGCGCCGCCGCGCGCGGGACGTCTGTCACACACACATACGGTGCTCCGGGCACGTACACGGTCACCGTCCGGGCCCAGGACAGCGCTGGCAACACCGTCAGTCAGACGCGTCCGATCACGGTCGCCACCGTGAAGGACACCACGCCGCCGGCCATCAGTCGCCTCGGTGTCACGAACCGGCGCTTCACCGCCACGCGCCGTCGGACGGCACTGATCGCCGCGCGCCGGAGAACCCCAGCGGGCACGGCGTTCAGGTTCGCGATCAGCGAGCGTGCGACGGTGGTCCTGACGATCACGCGCGCGGGCAAAGGGCGGCACACGAGCGAGACCATTATCCGAGCGGGTCGCGGGCCCGGGAACGTCTCGATCCCGTTCAGCGGCAGGCCCGACGGCCGCGCACTGTCGCCCGGCAACTACACCGCGTCCGTCACAGCGATCGACGGATCTGGAAACCGCTCCCGTCCCCGGACCGTGGGGTTCACGGTCGTCCGGAGGTGAAGCTCATGCGCTTACGGTTCCTTCTGCCCGCGGCCATCGCGGCCACGTTGTCGCTCGCGCCCGCCGCGCACGCCACGGGATGGGTCTCGAGCGGACCCCTCTCACCGGACGACCGAGTCGCCAGCGAGCCGCAGGTTGTGGTCACGCCGAGCGGTGAGCGTGTGATCGCGTGGGTTCAGAACCTGCAGAACGGCTTCACCCCTGAGAACGTCTCGGTGAGGGTCGCGCCGCCCGGCCACGACTTCGGCGCCACCCAGACGTTCGCCGGACACGTTGACGGGCCCAAGCTCGCGGTTGCCGCGGACGGCACGGTCGCGCTGGCCTGGACCGAGTCGGCGACGCGGACGGTCCATATCGCGCGGATGGCGCCCGGCCAGACGAACTTCGTCGACGCGACGCCTCTGACCGTCGCCGGCGGTGAGACACCGTTCGACGTGCAGCTCGCGTTCAACGGCGCCGACGCGGTCGCCGCGTTCGAGTCGAGCGTCGACCCGGTTTCGACCGTCTGGGCAGCGCGACTTCCCGCCGGCGCCGCCGCGGTCGCGCTCGTTCCCGGCCCCGCATCGGGAGGCGCCCTTGACCACGCGAGCGTTCCTGCCGGACAGCCACGCCAGTTTGTCAACGACCCGAACATCGCCGCCGACGGGGGAAAGATCTTCGTCAGCTGGCAGAGGCAAACCGAGGGTGTCCTCAACAACAACGGCGCGGTCGTGACCGACGCGTCAACCATTGTCAAATACGCCCCACTGAACGCGAGTGGGGTCCTTGGCGGGCCGGTGACGCTCGACTTCACCGTCGATAACAGCGAGTTCGCGCCCGAGATGACGCCCCGCGTCGCCGCCGGCGGCGGCCACGCGTACGTGGTGTGGCTGCGCCCGCGCGACGAGCAGCCCGTCAACTACGAGGACGTCGGCACCGGGGGGACCCAGCTACGGATCCCGACCGATCCGTTCATGCGAAACCTCCACGTCGGCGCCGACAGCTCGGGAACCCTGATCGTCGCGGGTGACGGCGAACCGCTCGGCAGCAGCGCTCAGGCCGTCGGCGCGGCGACCATCCCGGCGGGGACGACGCCGGCGCCGGCAGTTCGGCTCACTGCGCCGGGCGTCACCCGTCAGACGGACGCGCTCGCGGTCGCCTCCGACGGGAGCGCGCTGGTGCTCCCCGACCGGTCCTCCGATGGCTTCAGTCGTACGCTCCAGGTGTTCGCCTCGCGCCGACTCGCCGGCGGTGCGTTCGCGGCCCCGCAGGACGTGTCGGGGTTGCAGGACGACAGTCCGAATCAGTTTGCGGCGGCCAGCGCCGCCATCGCACCGGGCGGACGCGCGCTCGTGCTCTGGGCGTCGGCGGATAACTCGGGGCTCGTCAATCGCCGCCTGCACCTCAGCGAGCTCGACACGGCGCCGCCGATGTTTGGGCCGATCAGCGTCCCGGCGCGTGGGGTGGCGGGACAGCGGGTTGCCCTCTCGGCCAACGCGACCGATGCGCTCTCGCCGACCACGACGATCAGCTGGGAGTTCGGCGACGGCTCGCAGGCCGACGGCGCGATGGTGTCCCACGTGTTTGGTGCGCCCGGGACGTACCGGGTGGTTGTCACGGCGGTGGACGGCGTCGGCAACAGCGTCAGCCAGACGCGGGTGGTGTCGGTCGCTCCTGCTGCCGTCGGCGTCGACCGGACGCCGCCGGTGATCTCTCGGCTGAGCCTTGTGCACAGCCGATTCAGGGTGAGCGGTCACGGGACAGCCTCGATCGCCGCCGCTCGGCGAGGCCGACCACGCGCGCCGATCGGCACGACCATTCGGTTCACCCTGAACGTTCGCGCCACGGTGGCGATCCAGATCCGCCGCCGCGGCGTGCTCAGCGGGACGCTCATCCGGGGAGGTCTCGGTTCGGGGAACGTGTCGATTGCGTTCACCGGTCGGATCGGGCGAAGCGCGTTGGCCGCCGGGACCTATACCGCGACGCTCACCGCGATCAACGCCGCGGGGAAGCGGTCTGCGGCGCGCACCACGCGGTTCACCGTCGTGAAGAAGTAGCCCGCTCGTTGCGCTGGTCTGTATCGCTAGCGATACAGGGCTGTACCGCTAGCGATACCAGTTGCTTCCGCCGCTCCTACCGCGTGCGGAACTCCGTGGAGGCGGGCACCGTCCCAAGCGGACGGCCGCCGTAGATGACGTGACCGTGGGCGTCCTGGTAGGTGAGCCACGAGATCGTTGGCTGTTGGGAGACACCCGGCTTTGAGTAGTCGCAGACGCCCTTGGGGAACGTCTGCTCGAGCTTCGTCCACTCGGCATCGCTAAACGTGATGCCCGGGTAGTCGGAGCGCTTGAGCGGCTTGAGCTGGCACTTGTTCGCGTCGGTCGTGATCGGGTCGCCGGCGACCGTGCGCGGGGTCCCCTCGACATTCACCACGCCGGCCGGGCAGAGACCGTTGGAGAGCTTCTGGCCGAGACCGCTCCAGCACTCGTCGGTGATGTCCGAGGGCTTGTCACGGATGACCTTCTGCGACAGCGTCCGGGTGCTGCGGTCCTTCTCGACCTGGCTGAGCCAGCGGTCCATCGCGTTGAAGCTGTTCAGCTCACAGTTCGCATCGCCGACGATCGTGGTCGGGCCTTCCCAGATCAGCTGGTTGGCATGGGTGCCGTGCTCGCGGTCGAGGCGAGCCCGGACAGCGAATGCTCGATAGGCGTCGTGAAACAGCCCGGGATTCGGCCCGCGGCAGTCGATGATCGCCGTCTGGTTGAGATTGTTGGTCTCGTTGATCATTCCGCTGCGGTAGGCCCGGGCCAGCGACGGTGCGCCCGTCGCATCGATGCGGGTGGGCGTCAGGTTCGCGTCGACGTCCGCGCCGCCGGCGACGGCGTTGAGGTCGACGAACTGCGCGGGGGTGATCTGGTTCGCGGTCAGCGCCTTGAGTCCGTATTCGACGCCGACGTTGTCGACCGGTTCCCGCGCGAACCCGCGACCGATCTTCCGCTCAGCCGCAGACCAGAGCGCTTTCGGCTCGGGGCCGAAGACGTTGATCGCGGCGTCGGTGATCGTGCAGCGAATCCCGCCCGGGTTGGTTGTCGCGTTGTACCGGTTGGCGTCCGTGGTGCCGTTGCACGGATCGGTCGGCACAGCGACGTGGAACTGCGCGTGATCGGAGACCTCGGCGTTCGCGACGCCGTCCGGGCCGCCGAGCACATCGCCCATCTGCGTCGGGAGCCACACGACGCCCGTCGCCCACTTCGTCGGGTTCGTCAGGTACGCGAGCAGCACGTGGTAGTCCAGGAACTGGCTCGCGGTGCTCCACGCGTCCGGGAACGAGCAGGTCGGCAGGATCCCCTGGTAGACGCCCGGGTAGGCGTTCGCGATCCACTGCTGCGCGAGCGAGCCGCCCGAGCACCCGGTGCCGATCGTGTACCGCAGCGTGCCGTAGGCCTTGACGACGTGCTCCTTGGCCATGACGAGAGACTCGGCCTGGAGCGGGAGGTCGCAGTTGTGTCCACTGAAATCGAGCGCGGTCGACATCGTGATGAAGCCCTTGCCGAGCGCGGCTCCGTCGGTGGCGCTCGAGGTCGTGGGCGGGGCTGTGCCGGTCTGGTAGTCGACCCCGCACGACACGCCATGCGTGATCAGCAGCTTGTGGTCGAACTGCGGCTGTGGCGACACTGCGGTCCATGACTTCTTCGGCTGATCGAGCGCCGCGATCTGGTACTGGTCGCGATCCATGTAGCCGGTCTCGACCCGCACCACGAACGGCACCGACACGCCCTGATCCGTCGTCGTCTGCGCGACGTCCGAGGGTGGGTTGTTCGGGTCGTAGGACTGGAAGCCGGTCTTCGCCGGGTTCGTCGACTTGTAGAGGTAGGTGAACGTCGGCGGCTGATCGCACTGCTTGTCCGTCGCGCCGGTCTGGCATGTCCACGGTTTCAGCTGCGGGCCTTCGAACACGGGTCCGCTGCTTGGGTGGTTGACCAGCGTGATCCGTGCGGCCCAGCCGCTCTTGAGAGTCGCCTGCAAGACGTTGCGTCCGAGGCTGAGCCCGCTGACCAGACCCTCGAAGCGCCCATCCTTGCGGAACGCGAACTGGTTCGTCACGTTCCGGCGTCCGACGGTGACCTTGACCTTCTTGGCGTCTGCGCGCCCGGGCAGCGTGATCGCCACAAGCGCGGAGCCGCCGCTGACGAGGTCAGCGCGACCGGACAGAACCGAGATCGACAGGAGCGGCTTCTTCGGCTTCTTCGGATGCTTCGCCACGGCCGCGGAGGCCACGGCCACGCTCACAGCGGCGAGCGCCGCGATTACTAGTCCGACCCCAACTCGGCGTGCGACGCTCCTCATGAACTACCCCTCTCCTCTGATCTCAGCTTGATGCTCCGCGGTGTCCGACGTGTCCCGATCCGTCCGGCCCCAGACGAACCCGTCGTTCCGCGTGACTCTCCTGGTGCGGAATCTATCGTGACGAGAGGTGGTGGGCGAGGTCAGTGGCCGCCGGAGCTGGCGGCGGCGCTCCTCCCGGCGATGAACGAGTGGTTCGTCTCGGAGACGAACCACTGGGTGGCCCTACGGGAAGCCGACCACCGTCGCCGGCGTCGAGCTGGTCGAATTGCCGCTGTTCCCCAACTCGCCGTCCCCGCCGTATCCCCAGCAGGAAAGACCACCGGTCGTCTTCAGCGCGCACGTGTGCTCGAGGCCGCCGGTCACGGCGGTGGCGTTCGCGACGATCCGCGCAACATCCCAGAACCGGTTCATCAGTTCCTCCCCCTCGTCCTGGATGCCGCGGATCACCTACACCCGCACCTCCGCGATGTGGTAGACGCGACGCCGACGACTCGTACAAAAGTGCGGGTCCCCCGATTTACGGGGCCGGTGCGACGTACGCGTCGGTTGCACAGCACGTTCCAACGGCGGTCGGTCCCCAGCCAACAGGCCCCCCGACCGGCCCGGACTGTCTCGGCCGACCCGGGCGAGCACCTCTGGGGGCTTCGCGAGATGCGCGCGCACACCCATGTCCCGCATGCTCGCTGCCGTCACCGTGGTCAACGCGATCGCCGCCCCGGCCGCGTGGGCCAAGTTCGACAACTCACCTACCCGCCGCTCAACACACACGCCGTCACGAGCCATTCCAATGACGGCTCCACGGAATGGCCGCTGATCGGCGTCGGCATCGCCGGAATCTCGCTGCTTGGCGGCGGCGTGGTGGTCTCGCGGCACGCGCGCCGGGCGCCTCAGGTCATCCCGTCAACCACTGACGCGTGAGGCGGTCGCTAGCCGTGGTGCAGGTGCTCTCGCTCGGCGCACCAGCGCTCGAGCGCTTCGGCCGGCATTGGCCGTCCTATGTAGTAGCCCTGAGCCGCGTGGCACCCGTAGCCGCGGAGCAGGTTGAGGTGCTCGGCGGTCTCCACACCCTCGGCGACGACGTGCAGTCCGAGGCTGCGGCCGAGCTGGATCGTCGAGCGGACGATTGCGGCGTCGTCGGGGCTGTCGAGGATCTGTGTGACGAACGAACGGTCGATCTTTAGCTCGCGGACGGGGAGGCGCCGGAGCTGGCCGAGCGATGAGTATCCGGTCCCGAAGTCGTCGAGCGCGAACTCGATGCCGGATTCGCTGAGCCGCGCGATCACGTCGAGTCCGCGAGCGAGGTCGCGCATCAGCGTCTCCTCGGTGATCTCGAGCTTGAGCATGTCGGCGGTCGTACCGTGGCGGGAGAGGAGCGTGGTGACGTCCTCGGGCAGTCGCGTGTCGAGCAGATTGCTCGGAGATAGGTTCACGGCGATCGGAATGGTGTGACCCCGCCCGCGCCAGTGCAGCTGCTGTCGCAGCGCCTGATCCAGCACAGCCATCGTCAGCGCGCGCATCAGCCCGTGCTGTTCGGCGAGCGCCACGAACTGATCGGGTGCGAGCAGCCCGAGACGTGGATGCTGCCATCGGACGAGGACCTCGATGCCCTCGAGTTCGCCGTCGGCGAGGGTGATCTTCGGCTGATAGTGGAGCACGAGCTGATCGGCGATGATCGCCTCACTGAGCTCCGTGACAAGCCATAGCCGCCGCGCTGTGCCCGTGTCATTCTCCGGCTTGTACAGCTCGATCGCCGTACCGTGGGTCTTGGCGGAGTACATCGCGACATCCGCGCAGCGCAACAATTCCGCACGCGTGACTGCATGCGCGGGTGCGAGCGCGATGCCGATGCTCGCGGTCATCGGCGCGTGGAAGCCGTCGAGCGTGAACGGCGTCTCGAGCGCCTCGCGACACGCGCGGGCAGCGGCGAGAGCGCTGCGCTCGGTGTGCCGCGCATCAAGCAGGACGACGAACTCGTCGCCGCCGATCCGTGCGATCCGGCCGCCGGGCGGCAACGCGCTGGTCAGCCGCTCGGCGACGTCGCAGAGCAGCTCGTCGCCGCTGTTGTGGCCGAGCGAGTCATTGATCTCCTTGAACCGATTGAGATCGAGCAGGAGCAGCCCGACGGGCCCCGCGGCGAGCGCGAGCTCCGTCTCCTCGTAGAAGCGGCGTCGATTGGCGAGCCCCGTCAGCTCGTCGGTGCGCGCCTCGTGCCGCGTGCGCTCGAGCTGGGCGCGCTCGTGGCTGCTGATCAGCAGCCGCCCGATCAGCGCGATGACCGCTCCGACGATGAGCAAGCGTGAGACGAGTGGCATCCGGTGCAGGCTCTCGAGCAACAGGACGCCGATGACGAGCGACCCAAAGCAGATGCTGAGAGCGCGTCCGACCCATCCCGCGCCCTCCAGGGCGACCGGCACTCCGTCGCGGGCCCAGGCGGCCATCGCGGCGAGGACCATCGCCGCGGGCCATGTGACGTCGACCCACGTGCCCTCGACGTAGGTGTTCCGCGCCGCCTCAACGACGTACGTGCAGTCGCCGACCGCGAACAGCACGACGCCGGCGCCGATCAGCGCCCAGCTCGCGCTTGATCGCTCCCGCTGAAGCGCGAGACCGGCGGCGATGATGATCGCCAGCAGCAGGTCGGCCGTGGGGTAGGCGAGGTTGGTGGCGACCGTCCCCAGATCACCGCCTGTCGATGTCACGAGCGGGTCGAACACGAGCGTGGCGCAGACGCTCGCCAGCGCGAGCGCGCCGACGACACCCTCAAGCCACATGCTGAGGGGCAGGCCGGCGACCCGGCGATGGAGGATCAACATCAACCCCACGTACAGCGGCACGTAATAGGCGAGCCACCCGGCGTCGGCCCACGACGGATATGGCGGGCTGGCCAGGTCGGCGAGGTAGGTGTTCCAGTACAGATCGCCGAGCCAGTACACGGTGATCCCAACGCCGATTGCCGCCCAGGCTCCGCGGTCGCCCCGAATCGAGAACGCCCGCCAGAGGCACACGGCTGCTGACCCGCCGATGACCGCGTCGTAGAGCCAGTGGTTCCACAGGTGCGGGTTCGCATGGCCGCCGAGGCCGAGCACTGCGTGCGCCGAGTAGACGATCGCCGCGACGATGAGCAACCCGAGGACGGTCAGGACGAGCCTCGGGCGGCGCGCATCGACGTTCACAAGCCGGACGGCGAGCGGCTGCGCCACGTCCGGTGCTGTGCCATCGCGTGCCGGATCGACAATTCCAGCGGTGACGCCGATCCGATTTGAGTTTGTCATCAGGCCCTCCGGCCACGCATGGCACACCACACGAGGGGCGATGCCCCTCATCCCGGTCATCGACTGCTGCCAGCGACGTTTGAGCCGGATCAGGCGTTGCGCTCTGAGTCTTAGCCGAGCGCTCCGAGGGTGACCGGCACGATCCGTTCGGCCCCGGCCTTGCGGAGTTGACCCCCGACCATCGCGAGCGTCCAACCCGAGCTGCGGCGATCGTCCAGCAGCAGGCCGGTGCCCGGCGGGGGCGGTGCCGTGACCTTGAAGGCGCCGCGCACGTTGGCGGCCTGCTGCGCGGCGTTGGCCATGTCACGCTGAGGCGGTCGCTCCGCGACGCGCGACACCAGTTCGAGGTGCGGGACGTCGAGCGCGGCGGCGAGTTGCGTGGCCAGCCGCGCGATCACGTCGCCGAGGCGAACCGACGGCACGGTCGTGATCCAGGCAATCGGGCCAAGGCCAGCGGCGCGAGACGGATCCCGCGCGATCTCCGCGACCGCCATCACCACGTCGTCCTCAAACGTCCCTGACCGCAGCCCACGCTCGACCGCCGGCCACCAGCCGCCGTCGCCGAAGCGCGCGAGCGCCCAGCCGGGCTCAAGCCGCACATCCTCGGGAATCTTGTGCATCGCGCCCGCGGCGTCGGGCGCCATCTTCTTCACCTCGAGTGAGACCGGGGTCGAGCGCAGGTGACGCGCCGCCGCTTCGACGAGCCCCGGGTCCGGCGCCTGCGCGAACCGCGGGCCCGCGCAGACCGAGCAGCGACCGCAGTCACTGGCGCCCGGATCGTCGAGCTCTTCCTGCAGGACCCGCATCAGGCAGCGCCCATCGGTGCCGAACGCAGCCATCGCGTGCTGCTCGGCACGCCGCAGCGCGGTGACCTCGGCGTAGCGCGGGGCGTCGTACGTCCAATCGCGGTCCGGGATCGACTGCCAGCGGCTCCCGGTCCGCCGGACGGCACCCTCGACATCAAGGATCTTCAGCATCGCCTCGATCCGGCCCATGCCGAGATTCACCACGGCCATCAGCTCGCGGGTCGTCCGCCCATCCTCGCCGGCGCCGTCAAGCTCCGCGAGCACGGCGTTCACCCGTTCGCGCTCCGGGAACGCCTGCTCGATGAAGAAGTCCTGGATCGCCCGGTCCTCGCCGCCGCGCAGCAGGATGATGTCCGCATGCGCGACACCGCGTCCGGCCCGGCCGACCTGCTGGTAGTAGGAGACGACCGATCCCGGGGCCTGGTAATGCACGACGAACGTCAGGTCCGCCTTGTCGTAGCCCATCCCGAGGGCGCTCGTCGCGACGACCGCCTTGACCTCGTTGCGCAGCAGGCGCTCCTCAGTGGCGATCCGGTTCTCGGTCTCCTGTTCCCCGCTATAGGCCAGCGCCGTGATCCCGTTCGCCGTGAGGAACGAGGCGACCTGCTCCGCGTCGCGCTTGGTGAGGGTGTAGATGATTCCTGAGCCCTCGAGCGTGGGCAGCTTCTCGACGAGCCACGCGAGTCGCTCGGCCGGCCGCGGCAGCTCCAGAACCTCGAGCCGCAGGCTCGTCCGGGCCAGTGGCCCACGGTAGGAGCGCAGCGGGTCCTCGGCCGGACCCGCGAGCTGATCGAGGACGTCGCGCACGACCCGGTCGTTGGCGGTCGCGGTCGTCCCCAGCACGGCGACGCCGGGGGCGAGCGCGTCAAGCATGTCCTTCACACGCCGGTAGTCCGGCCGGAAGTCGTGTCCCCAATCCGAGATGCAATGCGCCTCGTCGATGACCAGGAGGCCGACCGATGCGGCGAACAGCGGCAGCATCTCCTCGCGGAAGCGGGGATTGTTCAGGCGCTCGGGACTGATCAAGAGCAGATCGACGGTGTCGGCGGCGAGGCGCTCGCGGACCGTGTCCCACTCATCGCGGTTGGTGCTGTTGATCGTGTGCGCGCGCAGCCCGAGACGCTCCGCCGCCGCGATCTGATTGCGCATCAGCGCCAGCAGCGGGCTCACGATCAACGTCGGACCTGCACCCTCGCCGCGCAACAGCGCCGTGGCGACGAAGTACACCGCCGACTTGCCCCAGCCGGTGCGCTGGACGCAGAGGACGCGTGCCCGGTCCACGACGACGTCGCGGATCGACTCGAGCTGATCCGGCCTGAACTCGGCCGCAGGGTCGGCGGTGAGCACGCGCAGCCGGTCAAGCGCGGTGGCGGCAAACGTGTCCGTGATCGTGGTGCTCACGCGTTCCATCGTGGCAGGCGGCCCGGATCGCCCGCACGCGCTGGTCGCTAGCCTCGGCTTATGTCCGCCGACGACGACGACGACCGCCAGGCTCCCGCGGCAAAGAAGCTGCCGACGGGTCGGGTGGCGCGAACCGCGCGGGTCGGGGGGTTGGTGACCGGCCAGGGGGCGCGATGGGCGGGGATGCGCGCGGCGAATCGGGTCCGCTCGCCGGAGCGCGCGGCGGCGGCGGAGAACGAGCGGATCGCGGCGACGGTGAACGAGCTCGTCGAGCAGCTCGGCCGGATGCGCGGCGCGGCGATGAAGGTGGGGCAGATGCTCTCGATGGTCGAGTTCGACGGGCTTGACGCCGAGCAGCAGGACGAGCTGCAGCGCATGCTCGCGACCCTGCGCGACGACATCCCGCCGGTGCCGTTCAAGCGGCTCGAGAAGCTCATGCGGGCGGAGCTCGGCGCACCGATACAGACCATCTTCGAGGATTTCGATGAAACCGCGTTTGCGGCCGCATCCATCGGACAGGTGCATCGCGCCACGACCCGTGACGGGGATGCGGTGGTCGTGAAGGTTCAGTACCCGGGGGTCGCGGAGGCGGTCGAGACCGACCTGCGCAACGCGATGCTGCTCGTGCCGCTGCTCAAGCGGCTCGCACCGGGGATCGACGTGCGCGCGCTCGCGGCAGAGATGCGCGAGCGGATCTCGGAAGAGCTCGACTACGAACTCGAGGCGCAGAATCAGCGCCGGATCGAGCGGCTGACACGCGGGCATCCGTTCATCTCGGTCCCGCGGGTCTACACCGACCTGTCGACGCGACGGGTGCTCGTGTCGGAGTACATCGAGGGTGAGCGGTTCGAGGACGTGCGGCGGGAGGACGAGGCGGAGCGCGACCGCTACGCGGAGATCGTGTTCCGGTTCTTCTTCGGCCTGCTCTACCGCGACCGGATCGCGCTCGGCGACCCTCATCCCGGGAACTACCTGCTGCGGCCTGACGGGCGGGTGGGCTTCCTCGACTTCGGACTGGTCCGCAATGTCGACCCCGCCCGCGTCGAGGCTGAGCGGGCAATCGCGCTGGCGGTGCGCGAGAAGGATGCCCACGCCCTGACGACAGCACTCATCGACGGCGGATACCTCCCGGCTGAACGGTCCGACGGGGTCGATCCGGAGTTCGCGCTGAGGCTGATGCGGCGGGCGACCAAGTGGTACGCCGTGCCGGGCGAGCGTCGGTTCAAAGCGGGTGGGCAGCGTGGACCTCGCGGCCGCGACCGCGACAGTGAGCTGCCGCGCGGCGACGGCACCGAGCCGCGCGACGAGCGACAGCCAACGCCAACGCCAACGGCAACGGCCGGCCCGACGCCGCGGAGCGGGAAGCGATCAAGACGCAGCTGCAGCAGTTCACGGTGCCGCCCGAGGCGATCCTCATCCGCCGCATGCACGGCATCGTCGCCACCGTTCTGCAGCAGCTCCGGGCCGGTGCCGACTGGGGCGCCATCGCCGGCGAGTATCTTCATGGTGCCGCTCCGGCCACGGCTCTCGGGGAAGCCGAAGCCGACTTCTTCGCGCGCCGCGGCAGGTAGCCGCCGACGTCGGGCTATTCGGACAACGACGCGGCGAGGCGCCCGCGAGCGCGGTGCAGCCGGCTCGTGATCGTGCCCTCGCGCACGCCGAGTGCTCGGGCGGCCTCGCCGTAGGTGAGGCCGACGACGTCGACCGCCACGAGCACGTCGCGGAAGTCGGGCGGGAGCTCGGCGATCAGTGCGTAGAGCTCGCGCGTTTCCGCGGCAGCGGATGGGTCCAGGTGGGGGTTCCGCGTGTCCGGGAGGGTCAATTCCTCGATCGTGACATCGGCCTGGTGCGGCCGCCGCTGGGCGGTGCGCAGTTGAGAGAAGAACGTGTTCCTCAGTGCCCGGAGCAGATATCGGATGTCGTCGTCACGCCGGATGATGCGCCGGCGGGACAGCACCTGGGCAAACGTCTCCTGCACGAGATCCTCCGCCTGTTCGCGTGAGCCACACATCGCCCAGGCGGCGCGGTACAGGCGATCGATGTGGTCCCCGAGCCGCTGAGGATCGAGCACGTGCGCGTCGGACGGAAGCGTCGACTCGCGAGCACGCCGATTCGGGCAGCTCCTTGCCACCGAGCTGCAAGCGGCCGGAGCGGCCCCGCTCGCGGTGATCGTCGCGGATCTGCGAGCGGGCGGACAGTTCGGCGTGGGCGTTGCTCACGTTCCTGGTACGCGCCGCACGACCGGAACGGTTCGCGCTCGGGTGCTCCTACCGGATCGACGCGGTCGACGGCTGCCGACGTTTTGAGGCGTTCCGGGACGAAATCGCTCCGGGTGAGCGTCTCAGAGGGCTCAGACCCGAATCACCACCCCCCGGAGCACGTTCGACATGAATGATTCAAGTAAGCGAGCCGCGCGCGCCGCGCTGCAGCGGCGCATCGCGAGGACCGCGCTGATCTCTGGGCTGCTGACCGGCGGGCTATCCGTCGGCGCGCAAGCAGCCAGCGCCCAAGCGGTCGCCCACCACCAGAGCCGGTGGCCCACCACCACACGGCGGCCCACCACCACGCAGCCCGTGGCGGCTTCACCACCGTCGCGGTCGCCCACCGCACCCTCACCATCAACGGCACCGCGGCGGCGAACAGGCTGGCATTGCGACTGCGCCCGCACCATCCGCAAACGCTGCAGGTCGATCTCGGCGACAACGGAACGGCGGACTTCCAGGTCGATCGACATCGCTTCAACGCGATCCGGGTTGCCACGGGTGCCGGCGATGACTCGGTCCGGATCGACGAATCGAACGGGCAGTTCACGCGGAGTGACCGGACGATCGTCGATGGCGGTGCTGGCCACGACACGCTCGTGTTCGACGGAGCCGCCCAGGCCGATGCGTTCCGCCTGTCCCCGAGCGGTCGCCAAGCGATGCTGAGGCACGATGCCGGCGCTGCTGCGCTCGCGCTCGACGAGACCGAGCAGGTCGATGTCGCCTCGATCGGCGGCAATCACGCGCTGACCGTCGACGATCTGCGCGGCACCGGGATCACCGGCG
Organism: uncultured Solirubrobacterales bacterium; assembly: GCA_963779695.1. Lineage (GTDB taxonomy): Bacteria > Actinomycetota > Thermoleophilia > Solirubrobacterales > Solirubrobacteraceae > Palsa-465. The sequence continues at coordinate 7,843 of CAVZZH010000040.1, read as the reverse complement.
TCGCCAATGACCTCGCCTCCGTTCCTGGCCGCACGACGCCGGGCGCCGCTGTCGCACAGACGGTCGTGAACGGAACCGTCGGCGACGACACCATCGTCGCCTCTGGCGGCGGCGCCGCGACCACCGTGCACGGACTCGCGGCGACGGTCCGGATCCTGCACGCGGACACGCGTGACGGCCTGACCATCGCCGGGCTGACGGGGAACGACCGCATCGACGCGACCGGCCTTCAAGCCGATGCGCCGAAGCTCACGGCCGACGGAGGCGCCGGGAACGACACGGTGCTCGGCGGCGCCGGCGCCGACAGCCTGACCGGCGGTGACGGCAACGACGTCGTCGACGGCAACGGCGGCGTTGACACGATCAACCTGGGCACGGGCGATGACCGCTTCGTCTGGGATCCCGGCGACGGCAGCGACATCGTTCAGGGCGGCGACGGCCATGACGTGATGGCCTTCAACGGTGCGGCCGCCGCCGAGCGGTTCGAGCTGTCCGCGAACGGCTCACACGCGCTGTTCACGCGTGACCTTGGCGCGATCAGAATGGATCTCGCCGGCGTCGAGCAGGTCGATGTCGCGTCGGTCGGCGGCAACGACAACCTCACCGTCGACAACCTCACCGGTACCGACGTCACGACGGTCAACAACGACCTGGCGGCGACGCTGGGCGGCACCGTTCCCGGTGCCGGCGTCGCGCAGACGACCGTGAACGGAACCGACGGGGCCGATGGCATCGTCGTCTCCGGCGCGGGCGGATCGGCGTCGGTCTCCGGCCTCTCGGCCACCGTCAACGTCGTGCATGCCGACCCCACCCGTGATGAGCTGGGCATCTTTGCGCTCGGCGGCAACGACCACGTCGACGCGACGGCGCTGAAGGCCGACGCGATCCAGCTTGGTGCCGACGGCGGCGCCGGCGACGACACGCTGCTCGGCGGTGCCGGAGCGGACGTGCTCCGGGGCGGCGACGGCAACGACACGGTCGACGGCAACCAGGGCGCCGACGTGGCGATCCTGGGGACCGGCGATGACCGCTTCGTGTGGGACCCCGGCGACGGCAGCGACCGCGTCGAGGGACAGGACGGACACGACACGATGCAGTTCAACGGCTCGAACGCCGCCGAACAGTTCGACGTCTCGGCCAACGGCAGCCGCGTGCGCTTCACGCGGGACGTCGGCGCGATCACGATGGATCTGGCGGGCGATCGAGGAGATCGATCTGGCTGCCCTCGGCGGCGCGGACCGGTTGACCGTCAACGACGTCTCGGGCACCGATCTCAGCGAGATCCAGCCCGATCTCGGCGGCGGCGCCGGCCAGACCGACGACGGCGCGGCCGACCAGGTCGTCGTCAACGGCACCGAGCGCGGCGACGCGATCACGGCCAGCGGCCGCCAGGGCAAGGTCAGCGTGACCGGGCTCGCCGCGACGATTGACATCGCCAACCCGGCCGCGGCTCAGGATCAGCTCGCAATCAATGGTCTCGGCGGTGACGACGTCATCACCGGCACCGGGCTCACGGCCGACTCGATCGGCTTCCGAGCCGACGGCGGCGACGGCGCGGACGTGATCAACGGCGGCGACGGCAACGACACGCTGCTCGGCGGAGCCGGCGACGACATCCTCAACGGTGGTCCCGGCGTCGACGCGCTCGACGGCGGACCCGGGAACAACGTCCTCATCCAGTAGAGGCTGAGCTGCGCTCAGGTTGACGGCACGACGAGCATGAGCATCTGGCACCGGTGGGTGTTGTTGTCGACCTGGACGTCGGCGTTGACGAACCATGACGCGTTGCCCTGATCGATGAGAAGGGTGGAGTCATGTTGTTCGGTTCCGCTTGAGCCGTCGCCGATGATTGTCGTCGGCGAGTTCGGGAACACCAGAATCGAGTTGAGGTTCGGGGTCGCCGCGCCGGCGTTCTGGGCGAACAGTCCTTCCGTGTAGACGTTCGTCTGCTTGGCGGTGCTGAGTTGGATCGAGAAGTTGGTCTGGCTGGTCGAACTGCAGTTGGCCGGGAATGACAGCGGCCCGTCCGTGAACGTGGTGGAGTTCGCCTGAGCGGAGTCAAAGCGGAACGTCATCGCACCGGGGCCGGGCGATCCCTGGTCCCCCTTCGGCCCTGGCTCGCCCGTGTTCCCGGTTGCTCCTGGGGGTCCGGTCGGACCTCGCTTGCCGGCTGGCCCCCGAACGTTCACGCTGACGAGCTGCTCGTGGTTGACGCATGGATGTCCAGCCGTGCGCGCATGCAGCTTGCCATTTTGGGCCACACAGAGGCCGAGCGAGCCGCCGCCCGAGAGGATTGAGCTGGCGGCATACGCACCGCCGCCGATCGAGAACCCCAACGCGATCGTCGCGACGATCATGGCTGGCGGTGGCAGACGAACATGTCGATGCATCCGGTCCTCCCTACGGTTCGGTCCGGCGCCAACCCGCGGCGACTCTATCTCGACAGCGGAGGTTCCGTGGCAACTCGGCCGAATCGGAGATCGAAGCGGACCAGCCTAAGCACGTGTGCTTCGGCGGGTCACTGGTACTCGGCCGCGATGAGCGAGAGGCCGCCGTCGATGACGTACGAGGAGCCGGTCACGTAGGCGGCGCGCTCGGAGGCGAGCCATGCGATCAGCTCGCCGACCTCCCGGGCTCGCCCGGCGCGGCCGAGGGGAACCGTGATCTCGTTCGGTTCCGTGTCCTCCTGCCCGGTCAGGCGGGTGGCGATCTGCCCGGGGGCGACGGCATTGACGCGAATCCCGTGAGGACCGAGCTCGAGCGCCATCACCTTGGTGAGGCCGCCGAGCCCGTGCTTGGCCGCGGTGTACGGAGCCGTGCCGGACAGCGGGATGTGCTCGTGCACGGAGGTGACGTTGACAATCACCCCGCCGCGTCCCTGCTCGACCATCCGCCGAGCCGCCGCCTGCCCGCAGACGAACGCCGCCGTCAAGTTGACGTCGAGCACCGCGCGCCAATCGGCGAGCGGCATCTCGAGGAACGGGGTGCTGGTCCCAATGCCGGCGTTGTTGACGAGGACGTCGATCCCGCCGAGGGCAGTCGCGAGCTCGTCAATCACCCGCGGGCCGACCTCGACCTCACGAAGGTCGGCCTGGCGGGCCTCGCACCGGCGCCCAAGCTGCTCGATCTCGGCGGCCACGCTCCGGGCGCGGTCCTCGTCGCGATGCCAGGTGACGCCGACGTCAAACCCGCTGCCGGCGAGCGCGACCGCCGTCGCGCGGCCAATGCCGCTGTTGCCTCCGGTCACGATCGCGACGGCCACGGGAGCATTGTGCTCGGTCCACGCGGCCGATCAAACTCCCGGGACGCCCGACGGGGAGATTGCCACTCCGGACCCTGGCGCCTTGCGCGAGCGCCGCGGCGCCCGGCCAGCTCTCCGCGGACGGATGGGCCGTTGCAGGCGGCATCGCGCTGACCGTCGGGCGCACGTGCTGGTGGGGCGGGGCTGCCTCAGCGCGGCTGCGATGTGCGTGGAGAGCCATGGTGCTCTGGTAGACGGAACCCCGGAGCGGTTTCTTCCCAAAGAGGCTGTCCCGTTGACGATGGGCTTGGGGATTGTGTACAACAGTCGTACACAATCCCAAGGCCCGGCCGGAACCAGCCGCAACCCACCATGTTCAGGGGATGGTTCAGGGAATCACCCCATACCGGTTCCGCCCCCGCCGCGCCAATCTGAGGACATGCCGACCTATGTCCTCACGCACCGGCACGAGCCGGCGGAGTGCGCGATTGCGATCGCCGCCTGGAAGGGCTTCGCCAGCCCGCTCCGCCGCGGTCGGCCGCTCGGCTCGTGCGCGCGAGGCGGTCACCATCTGTGGTGGACCGTGCAGGCTCCGGACGAGGCCGCTGCACTGGCGCTCTTGCCCCACTACGTCGCGCAGCGGACCACCGCCGAGGAAGTGGGAGAGGTGCAACTCCCGTGAAGCGGCTGCCGAGCACACCGGGCGTGCGCGTGCTCGACGCCGACGGCCTCGTCGACCACATCGACATGCTGTTTCGCGTCGCGTGGGCGCTGTGTGGCTCACGCCACGATGCCGAGGACCTCGTCCAAGACACGTTCGTCAAGATCCTCAAGCGGCCTCGGCTCGTGCGTGGCGATTCCGATGTCGGCTACCTGGTGCGAGCGCTCAAGAACACCCACGCGAGCTGGTATCGCAGTACGGCACGGCAGCGAAGCGAGCGACCGCTGCTTGACGAGGACGGGTCGGACCACGCGGCGAGCACGGTCAACTCGCGCGAGCTGATGGAGGCGATCGCCAGCGCTCCTGAGCCCTACCGCGATGCCGTGATCGCGGTCGATCTCGTCGGTCTCTCCTATCGTGAGGCCGCCCGCTCGCTCCGCACGACCGAGGGCACGCTCACGAGCCGCCTTCACCGCGGTCGCCAGCACGTGGCGCGGCTGCTGACCGAGGAGGTTGCGGGCGGCTCGCGCCTGGCGGGGTGCCGACGATCGCGGCCAGCGCGACGCGTGAATGGACCCCGAGCTTGTCGTAGATCCGGGCGAGATGACTCTCGACCGTCTTCTCGGTCACGAACAGCGCCGAGGCGACGTCGCGGTTTCGCTTGCCCGCCGCGACGAGAGCCGCGACCTCCTGCTCACGCGGACTCAATGGCGCGAATGGCGCGGTCGCCGTGCCACTCGCCGCCCCGCGACGCTCGCCCGTCGGCGCCCGCGATGGCCGAGGCGACGTAATTCACGGGCAGCAGCATCGGCTTCGCGCATCGCACCGCAGCCGGACAGGACGCGTTCGGCGGCCTCAAGCTCCGCGATCCCGCGCTTCTCGTCACCGGTGCGCGCGAGGGCGGTTCCGAGCACACCCCGTCCGCGTGCGGCGAGCACGGGATTCCCGGCGCCGTCGGCCAGCTCGATCGCCTCGCTGGCGAACCCCAGCGCACCGCTGGCGTCGTCCTGGGCGAGCAGCACCGTCGCCTTGGTGAGCAGGGCGGCCGCCGTCCGTTGCGAGAGCGCGGTCCCGCGAGCGCGCGCCACCGCCGTCTCCGCGGACTCCGCGGCCGCGGTGAGCTCACCGAGCGCGAGCTGGATTCGGATCAGAAGCTCCCAGCCGTGGCCGCCGCGAAGGTCCAGCAGCCGCTGGTCGGGCCCGGCCTCGAACGCGGACAGCTCGGTGCGGGCAGCGGCTGCGTCGCCGATGGCGAGAAGTGCGGCGGCGAGATGCAGATGGGACAGGCTGGAGAAGAAGGTCTCAGTCAGGTGCGCGGATCGGGCGAGCGCCTCGCGAGCGCTTGCCAGCGCCCTCGCGGCATCGCCGGTCGACGTGCACACCATCGCATCACTCCACAACGCCCACACGATGAACTGGTCGTTGCCGGTCAGCACGGCGGCATCGGTGGCGGTTTCGGCGGCTGCGGCCGCCTCCGTGATGCGTCCCTTCATCACGAGCGCGTTTGCCTGCAGCAGGAGGTGGCCAGAGATGTACGGACCCTGGCCCGTCTCTTGAGCCAGGCGTAGCCCGCGCCGCGCACAGTCGAGCGCGTCGTCGAACCGCTCGAGCGCGGAGGCGGCCTGCGCGAGGTAGCCGCAAATCTCGATGTGGTCAACCAGCTCGTCATCCGGCAACGCGGTGTACGCCGCCGTCGCCATGGCCAGCTCCGAGAGTGCCTCGGTCGGGCGGCTCAGGGCGGTGCTGGCGATGCTGGCAAGCGCGCCCCCGCAGGAAGTCAGCAGATTCGCGTAGCGCCCCCGCGCTTTATCCCGCGCTTTGTCCAGCACCTGCGACGCGACCTCGTGCATCTGCGTGAACTGACCGCGCCAGTAGTGATCGAGCGCCAGCTCGAGCGTCAGGTTGAGCGCCACCACGCTGTCGTCGTCGAGTCCCTCGAGCGTCTGGGTGACGAGGCTCCGCGACTGGAGCGGATGACCACTCATCCGTCGGGCAAACGCGGTCCTTGCCACAAGCCGGCCTCGTTCGGCAACTTGCTCTGAGTCCAGCAGCCCTGTGGCCTCGGCCAGGATCTCGAGCGCCAGGTCGTAGGAACCAGCGAGCAACGTCGCGCTTGATGCCTCGACCAGCAGCCACTGTCGTCGCTGCACGTCAGCGTGGGGCGGAAGCAGGCGCGTCGCCGCGATCAGCCAACGACCCGCTGCGTCAGGGGCGCGGGGGGCCGCCTCACGGGCGGCGTGGACCAGCAGCTCGAGGGCATCCTCGTCACCGGGCGTCGCGAACGTCTCAACGTGGTGCGCCCGGGCGCTGACGGGCGCGTGGGCGGCCTCCAAGGCTGCGGATGCGCGGGCGTGGGCGCCGATCCGCCAACCGCCGGGAGTGCTGTCATACACGGCCCGGCGCACGATCGGATGGCGAAAGCGGAATCGTCGAGGCGTGGCCGTGGGGCGGATCAGGTCGAGCTCGAGCAGCTCATCGAAGGCCGCGAACACCGTCGCGACGTCCTGTTCGGCGATCGCGCCGACGAGCTCGGGTTCGAACGGGTCGCCGGCGACCGCGGCCGACCTCAGGGTCACGCGAGATTGCCTGGAAATGCCCCGGAGCTCCTCCTCGATGGCCGCGATCACCGCACGCGGGACGGCTTCAGGAGAACCGTCGGGAGCCGCTCTCTCGCTGCGCCGCCGCGGGGAACCCGAACGCGCCAGCTGCTCGATGTAGAACGGGTTGCCGCCGCTCTCGCGGTAGAGGCGAGATCGGTGAGCGGGATCGACATCGCGGGCGATCAGCGACTGCGCGTCCTCGCCGCTGAGCGGCATCAGCGCCAGCAGAGTGCCGACACCGGCGCGCGCGGTTCCCTCAAGCTGAGCGAGGAGCCGCGGGGGCGACTGTCGAAACGCAACCGCCATCAACAGTGGGCCGCGGAAGCGACGCAGCAGGTGCGACAGCACCTCGACCGAGCCGGCGTCGGCCCAGTGCACGTCATCGAGGGCCAGCACCAACGGCTGGCGCCTCGTCAACCGCTCGAGCACGCTGCGGATCGCGTAATGCAGCCGGTAGCGCTCCGCGCCCTCGCCCGGGGGGCGTGAGCCGACGCTCTCCGGCCGGGGCAGGGACGGGAGGATCGAGCCGATCTCGGACAGTGCGTCGTCGTCGAGCGCGCGGAGCATCGCGGGCTCGAGCGAGGCCAAATAGTCGTTGAGCGCGTCGACGATCAGCCCGAACGGGATGTCACGTTCGAACTCCGCCGCGCGGCCCTCGAGCACGAGAAAGCCCCGATCCTCGCCGCGGCGGCACAGCTCCGCCAGGAGCCGTGACTTGCCGATTCCCGGCTCGCCTGAGATCTGGACGAACCACGGCTCTCCGCCGGCCAGTTGATCCAGCGCTACATCGAGTTCACCCAGCTCGTGGTCACGGCCGACTAGCGCACGCACACCAGTGCCTCACTTCGATCCCCGGGAGCTTTCAGCCTACCGGCCGAGCGGCTCCAGCGCGAGCCAATTCGCGGCCCGTGGAAGAAAGGCAGCGTCGCCAGCGTCTCAGGCCGTACTTCAGCAGGCCACACACTAAGGAGACAACGCATGTCGATTAACGATGACCATTTTCTGCGCAGGGCACGTCAGCTCTGCGCCGTCACCGGGGCCGCGCTGGCCGGGACGTTTGCATTCGGGGCGCACTCAGCCCTGGCTGCCTACACCGCCAATGTGCACAATGGGACCCTGGAGATCGCCGGCGACCGTGCGAGCGACAAGCTTGCGCTCCGGCTCGCGCCCGGCAACCCGAACACGCTCCAGGTCGACGTCGGGGATGACGGCACTCCTGACTTCAGCTTTGACAGGAGCACGTTCACTGCCATCCACGTCCAGGGCGGTGCCGGCAACGACCAGATCCGCATCGACCAGTCCAACGGCACGTTCACGGACGAGGCCGTCACGCTCGACGGT
>CAVZZH010000039.1:0-92474 GCA_963779695.1 uncultured Solirubrobacterales bacterium | reverse complement strand
GACTCCGGGCAGCGCCTCCCGTGCCGCAATGAAGAACTCGCGAACGGCAAGCGGATTGGCCATCCCCGTGGTGTCCCCGAAGCCGACCTCCTCGGCCCCGGCGTCCGCGAGCGCCGCGGCGATCGACAGCACGCGCTCCACCGGCACCGGCCCCTCGTACGGGCATCCGAACGACGTCGAGATGACGCCCTCGCACCGCAGGCCCTCGGACCGGGCGCGGGCGAACGTCCGCTCCAGACCGGCGAGCGAATCCGCGATCGGACGCCCGACGTTCTTCTCGTTGTGCGTCTCGGAGGCCGACAGGAAGCCGTTGATCTCCTGGAAGCGATCGCGGTGCGCGAGCGCTCGCTCCAAACCGCGTTCGTTTGGGATGAGCACGCTCACCGCCACCGACGCGGGGAGCCGCACCGCATCGAGCACCTGTGCGGCGTCGGCGAGCTGCGGGATCACGTCCGGGCGCACAAAGCTCGTCACCTCGAGCCGGCGCAGGCCGGTGGCACCGAGCAGCTCGATCAGCCGCACTTTTTCAGGCGTTGGGATGACCTCGGGCTCATTCTGGAAGCCGTCACGCGGACCGACCTCGCGGATCCGCACGGTCTGGGGCAAACCGGCCATGGCCATTCGCAGGTTACTTGTAGATGATCCGGATCCCGAGCAGCTGCGGAATCGTCACGAACGTGTAGCCGCGGGCGCGGAGCGTGTCGATCTCCGTCGGGAGTGCCGCGAGCGTCTCCGAGCGATCGCCGCCGCCGTCGTGCTGGATCACGATCGAGCCGGGCCGCGTCGTCCCGAGGACGGTCGAGATGATCGAGCCGGTTCCGGGCCGCGACCAGTCGCGCGGATCGACATCCCACTCGATCGTGATGAAGCCCATCGAGCGGGCGAGCCCGATCAGCGACGAGCTGACCGCTCCACCGGGAGCCCGGAACAGGCACGGGGTGAACCCGGTCAAGCCGCGGATCGCCGCCGCGGTGGAGGAGATCTCGCCGGCGGCGAAGGACCCGCCTCCGGCGACGTTGGCGTGATTCCACGTGTGGTCGCCGATCACGTCGCCGTCGGCGAACATCCGCCGCCACACCGCCGGGCCGTACTGGCGCACCTGCTCGCCGATCCAGAAGAACGTCGCCGGGACGTGCTCGCGCTCGAGCAGGCTCAGGAACTGCGGCGTGTCGGGCGCGGGGCCGTCGTCGAACGTGAGCGCGATCACGCGCCGGCTGCGCGAACCGTTGGTCACGTACGGCGCTCCGCTGGCGACGCAGCCGACCGGCTGGGGAACGTGCAGCCGCAGCAGCGCCGGGCGGGACGGGAAGTAAAGGACGCACCGGTTGTGACCGCTGCGCGCGAGTGGGCGGCAGCCGCGCTGGCTGAGCGTTGTCAGCACCTGCCAGCGCAGCGGGCCGTAGGCGGAGTGGACATCCCCGGGCACGAACCGCGCCCGGAGGTTCGCGGTCGACGTTCGGCGGATCGCGGCGCCGATGACCTGTCCGCGCCCGAGTCCACGCGCTGTCACGGCCTGGTAGATGAGCCGCGGGCTGCGTCCTCCGCGGGCGGGCGGGGCGACGCACAGCTGGCCGGACACCGACCCGGCGGCGCGACGCAGGATGAGGCACAGCGTGCGCCGCTCGGTGCGCATACCGCTCGGCGAGAACGGAGTCGTCAACTCAACCGTCCACAGCAGCTGCTGACCGTCCTGCGAGAGCGTGCGTCGTGCGGACGCGCTGCGGCGCCGGGACACCGCGTGCCGCCGCCGGGACCGCGCCGAACCCGAGCGCCGCGATCACGATGGCCGCGACCGCGGCAGCGCTACGACGGGCGGCCCTGGACAACCCGGCGCTCGTGGGTTCCGACCCCGATCGTGCGGCCGTCTTCGGCGACGACTTCGACGGAGAACCGGAGCTTGCGGCCATCGACGACCTCCTCCAGACGAGAGCGTGCCGTGCACCGGGAGCCTTCCGGAGCCGCCGCCACGTGCTTGACGCACACCTCGAACCCGACCGTCGCCTGACCGTCGTCGAGATGCGGATAGACGAGCATCGCCGACGTCCGCTCCATCATTGCGATCATCGCGGGCGTCGACAGCACGGAGGCGCCCAGGGTGCCGGCGACATCGGTCAGCAACCGGCCCTCAACCTCGAAATCGTGCGTGCCTTCCAGCCCCAGTTCCAGCGAGGAAGCCATCGCGTGAGCCTATCCCACGAGTCGGCGCGTACACTCCCGCGCCGTGACGCCGCCAGTGTGCATCGTCGGCGCGACCGGAGCGCTCGGTTTCGGGCTCGCTCTCAGACTCGGACAGGCCGGGGTGCCGATCGTGATCGGCTCCCGAGACGCCGGTCGGGCCCAGGAGGCCGTGGAGCGCGCGGCGGCGAGAGTGCCCGGCGGATCGTTTTCCGGAGCCGAGAACGCCGACGCGGTCCAGGGCGCGGAGATCGTCATCCTCAGCGTGCCGTTCCGCAATCAGTCCGAGAACTTGACGAACCTCAAAGGGGCGCTCCGCCCGGGGCAGCTGCTCGTCGACGCGACGGTCCCCCTTGCGGCGGCGGTCAGCGGCAAGGCGACGCGGACGCTTGCTGTGTGGCAGGGCTCGGCCGCGCAGCAGGCGCAGGAGATGGTGCCAGACGGCGTGCGCGTCGTCTCGGCGTTTCACACCGTCAGCGCGGCGCTGCTCACCGATCTCGACCACAAACTCGACGAGGACGTCCTCATCTGCGGCGACAAGCGCGCGGACAAGCAGGAGCTCGCGGCGCTCGTCGAGCAGATCGCCGGACTGCGGCCCGTCGACTGCGGGCCGCTGGAGATGGCGAGGATCGTCGAGTCGCTCACGCCACTGATCATTTCGATCAACGTCCGCAACAAGGTGCGGGCCGGGATCAAGATCACCGGCCTCGGAACCGCTTGAGCGGCCCGGTCGTCGTTCTCGCCGGTGGGACCGGCGGCGCGAAGCTCGCTCGCGGGATGCAGGACGTGGTCGGCGCCGAGGACCTCGTGGTGATCGCAAACACCGGTGACGACGTCGAGATCTACGGCGCGTACGTCTCTCCGGACCCGGACCTCGTCACGTTTTGGCTCGCGGATCGCATCGACGAGCGTGGCTGGGGCCTGCGCGACGACACGTTCCACGTCATGGACGGCCTTCGCGAACTCGGCGTCGAGGTGTGGTTCAACCTCGGAGACCGGGATCTCGCGGTCGGCATCGAGCGCGCCCGCGCGCTCGACGCCGGCGTCCGGCTGACCGAGTCCCACGCCGCGATCACCCGTGCCCTCGGCGTCGCCGCGCGCGTGCTGCCGATGAGCGACAACCCGGTGCGCACCCGGGTGTTGGCTCACGATCGATGGTGGCCCTTCCAGGAGTTCATGATCAAGGCCCGCGGCGAGGGGCCAGTCGGTGGCGTCGAGTTCCGCGGCGGTCCGGCGGCACCGGCGACTCCTGAGGTGCTCGAGGCGCTCGCGGGCGCCCGCGCGATCATCATCGGCCCGTCGAATCCGGTCATCTCGATCGGACCGATCCTGGGGACGCCCGGGGTCCGCGACGCGATGGCCCAGAGTGATGCCCCGGTCGTCGCCGTCAGCCCGCTCGTCCGGGGGGAGGTCGTCAAGGGCCCGACCGATGCCTTCATGCAGTGGGCGGGGCATCCGCGGTCCAGCGACGGGATCGCGGCGGCCTACGCGGGCCTGATCGACGGGCTCGTCGCCGATGAGCGAACCGACGCCCTTGCCGTGCTTGAGACCGACGTGCTCATGTCGACGCCGCAGGAGCGTCGCCGTGTCGCCGAGGAGACCCTCACCTTCGCGCTCGGTCTCGCGTAGTCGCCCCGCGATAGCGTTCGAGCCTGATGCGGACCCAAGCGATCCTCCCCGTCAAGAGTCTCCCTGACGCCAAGCGGCGGCTGATCGAGCACCTCTCCCCCGGCCCGCGGCGCGCGCTCGTCGAGGCGATGTTCTCCGACGTGCTGGTCGCCCTGCGACGCACCGAGCGGGTCGACGAGGTCGTCGTCGTCAGCAGCGACCGAGACGCGCAGGAGATCGCCGGCGGCTACGGCGCCGGCATCCTTGATGACGAGCAGCTCGGACACAGCGAGGCGGCGTCGCTCGCCATCGCCACCGCGATCGAGAGCGGCGTCGAGCGGGTGCTGCTCGTTCCGGGCGACTGCCCGCTGCTCGACCCCACGGAACTCGACGAGCTGCTCGCTCGCCCACCCGAGCCGCCGTCCGTGCTGATCGTGCCGGACCGTCACGGCACGGGAACGAACGCGCTCGTGCTCACGCCGCCGGACGCGCTGACTCCGGCGTTCGGGGAGGACAGCTGCCAGCGCCACGCGGCCAATGCTCGGCTCGCCGGGACGGCGCACGAGGTCGTCCCGGTTCCGTCGCTCGGCCTCGATATCGATACCCCGGAGGACCTGAGCGAGCTGATCGCGGTGCTCGGGCAGACTCACGGGGGCGCGGCGCACACCCGCGGGATGCTCAACCAGATGCTGCGCAGCCGCACCTGATGGCGGTCACCGCGGTCGCGCTCGAGTCGATTCCGGAGATCCATCCTGGAGACGACCTCGGGAGACTGATCGCGGACAGCGCCGAGCTGCGCGATGACGATGTCGTCGTGATCGCACACAAGGTCGTCTCCAAGGCGGAGGGCCGCGTTCGAGCGCTCGCCGAGGTCACCGCGACCGCGCGGGCGCGCTCCCTCGCGGTCGAGCTCGGTAAGGACGATCCCCGCCACCTCCAGGTGGTCCTCGACGAGACTCGGGAGATCGTGCGGGCCTCCGGCGGAGTGCTGATCAGCCTCACCCACCACGGCTTCATCTGCGCCAACGCCGGCGTCGACCGCTCCAACGTCCCCGGCGAGGACGCGGTCGTGATGCTCCCCGTCGATCCCGATGGCTCCGCACGGCGGCTCCGCGCCCGTCTCGCCGAGCTCACGGGCTTTCGGCCCGCGGTGCTGATCACTGACTCCTTCGGGCGGGCGTGGAGGCACGGGCAGACCGATGTCGCGATCGGCTGCGCCGGGCTCGCCCCGCTCGAGGACTGGCGCGGCCGCCACGACGCCGCCGGCCGCGAGCTGAGCGCGACGTGGATCGCCGTCGCCGACGAGCTCGCCGCCGCCGCCGACCTGGCACGGACCAAGGATGGCCGACAGCCCGTCGTTCGCGTCCGCGGTGCCGGTCGGCACGTCACCGCCGAGGACGGCCCGGGCGCGCTCTCGCTCCTGCGTCCCGCCGAGCAGGACCTGTTCAGGTAGCGCTCTCGACGGCGGGCGCGGTCGAGCGGCCGCGGACCCGGCGCGTCGCCGTCAGCAGCCCGGCGAGGACGAGCGCGACGCCGACGAGCTGGAGTGGCGTCGGGCTCTCGGCGAAGATGATCGCCGCGAGGACGACGGACCCGACGGGCTGCACGGTCAGCAGCACCGAGGTGAGCGCCGAGGGCAACCGCGGGAGCGAGATCGTGATCAGGAGCCAACCAGCGACCTGCGAGCTGAGCGCCAGAACGAGCAGCCAGCCGGCACTCGGCCAACTCGGGACGAGGTGGGCGTCGCCCATGATGACGCCCACGATCGTGCAGATGACGGCGCTCGACGCGGTGGCATCGAACAGCGGGCCCGCCGGCCGCCGCAGATCGGTCCCGCCCCGCCTGAGCAGCATGAGAAACCCGACGTAGGTGATGCCGGCGCACAGACCATAAAGCGTCCCGCGCCCCGGATCCCGGCCATACGCTCCGTGCTCGAGCACACCCGAGATGAGGAGCACGCCGAGCAGCGCGATCGGCAGCGCCGCGAGCACCTGCCGTCCCGGACGCTCGGCGAGGACCGCCCATGCGACCAGCGGCACGATCACAACCTGGATGTTCGCGAGCACCGTCGCCAGCCCCGCCCCAACATCCCCGATCGAGCGATTCCAGAACAGGAGATCGACACCGAGGAAGACGCCGGCACCAATCGCGTACCGGCGATCGTGCCACGATCGCGCCCCAAAACGGCGGTCCTCGACGAGCGCCAGCAGACCAAGGACCGGCAGCGCGTAGACGCACCGGAAGATCGCGGCCGTCGACGGCGAAGCGTGCGCGAGGCGGACAAAAATGCTCGAGAATGCGATCGTGATCGCGCCGAGGAGCGCGCAGATCCGCACGTTGGTCTCAGTTTGGAGCCGGTCCAGCATTCGCCGTCCAGCTTACGGTTCGTGTGCGGCGGCGCACGGACCTCACGAGCGATCCCGGGGACCCCGCAAATTGGTTGCGGAACGTTTCGGATGACACGCGGCTCCCCATGCTCTACTTTTCCGGCGTAATGCGTGGGGTAAGGATGGCCCTGGTTCTCGGGTGCGCGAGCGTCCTCCTGCTCACCGTGGCGGTGAGCCCGGCGGCGGCATACCCGGTGACGGCCGGCAGCCAGCGTCTGAGCAAGCATGAACTGCGCCAGATCGTGGCGCTGATGCGCTCCCGGGCCGGTCACCCCCATCGGCGCGGATATCTCATCCGCCCCACCGCGCATCAGACGATTGTCAACGGCGTCGACGCCGATCAGGCCGACTGGGGATTCGCGGCCTTCGTCGTCCACAACGCGTCGCCTGACAATCCCGACTTCTACTGCAGCGGCACGCTCATCTCCCCACGGGTCGTGCTCACCGCGGGTCACTGCGCGACCGCCGATTCGACCAACGATCCGCTTGATCCCGGTGGATATCAGGGTCGTCACCGGGTCCGTCGACCTGAGCGACGTGCCCGCCTCACATGTGTTCTCCGTCAGCCAGGTCGTCGTCAACCCGCACTACGACTGGCACGACTACTCCGGTGACGCGGCGCTGCTCGTGCTGAGCAAGCCGTCGACAGCGCCGGCGCTCCGACTTGCTCGGCCGGACGAAACCGACCTGTACACCCCCGGGACGGTCGCCGAGATCGCCGGCTGGGGCCTGGACGGATATGGCAATTCGTCGGCGCTGCTCCAGGCCGCGTCGACCACGGTGAAGGGGCCCAACTACTGCGAGCGGTACAACGACTGGTACACCGAGACGTGGGAGACGTGCGCGGTCGACGAACCGAGCCTCGCGACCGGGACCTGCAACGGCGACAGCGGCGGGCCGCTCCTCACCAGCGACGCCTCGGGGCAGCCGGTCGAGATCGGCGTCACGAGCGTCGGGCCGACCAACTGCAACACCTACACCGCGGACTACTTCACTCGAGCCGATCAGCTGTCGAAGTGGGCGAACGCGCTCGTCGACTCGCTCACGAGCACGTCAGACGCCGCCACCCACACACCACCACCACCGCGAGCACGACGACGTCGTCGAAGACGACCTCGACCACCACGACAACGTCGAACGACGACGACCACGACCACGACGACGGCCAAGACCACGCCCGCGAGCACCCAGGCCCGCGCCCCGAAGCCCCCGCCGCCCCTGCCGACCCTCCCGACACTGACGATGTCGGAGGCTCGCTCCTATGCGGCGACGATGGTCCACGCGCGCACGCACAAGCGCCCCCACCTGACGCTGAGCTGCTCACGGACGAGCAAGTGGACGGTCCACTGCTCGATCCGCTGGCGGTCCGGCGGCGACACGTACGCGGTGAGCGGCCGGTTCTTCCATTACCTCCAGGGACGTCATGCGTACTGGTGGTACGACTTCACGGGCACGCGCCGCTGGCGCTCGTGCCGGGTTGCACACGCGAGCCGCATCTGCACGGCATATGTCCAGCGGTTCCGCTGGGCGTAGACGTCTTAGAGCTGCATCGCTTTCACGGCGAGAAACTCCTCGAGCCCGTGGCGCCCGAGCTCGCGCCCGTGGCCCGACTGCTTGTAGCCGCCGAACGGCGCGAGCGGATTGAACACGCCGCCGTTGATCTCGACCTGGCCGGTCCGCAGCCGCCGGGCGACCTGCTGGGCACGCTCCGGATCCCCTGACCACACGCCGCCGGCGAGTCCGTACGACGTCGCGTTGGCGATCCGCACGGCGTCCTCCTCGTCGTCATAAGGCATGATCGCGAGCACCGGACCGAAGATCTCCTCGCGCGCGATCGTCATTTCATCGGTGACCTCGCTGAACACCGTCGGCCGCACGAAGTACCCGGTGTCCCGGCCGTCCGGCGCCTCGGCGCCACCGGTGACGAGCTTGGCCCCCTCTTCGACGCCTTTGGCGATGTAAGAGCGCACGCGTTCGCGCTGCGTCTCGGACACGATCGGACCGAGCACCGAGGCCTCCTCGAACGGTCCGCCGACGGTGTACGCCTCGGCGGTCTGCCGGGCGATCTCTTCCACGATCGGGAGCTGAGCACGCGGGACGAGCATCCGGGTCAGCGCGCTGCACGTCTGGCCGGAGTTGAGGAAGCACTTCTGGACGCCGTCGATCACCGCCGTCTGGAGGTCGGCGTCGTCGAGGATGACGTTCGGCGACTTGCCGCCGAGCTCGAGCGCGACTCGCTTGACCGTCGCGGCCGCGTTCGCCGACACCCGGCGGCCCGAGGCCGTCGAGCCGGTGAACGAGATCATGTCGATCCCGGGGTGGGCGCTCATCGCCTCGCCGACGACGTTGCCGTACCCGCACACGAGGTTGAACACGCCGGCCGGTAGCCCAACCTCCTCGATCACGTCGGCGAGCACGAACGCGTTGAGCGGGGTCACCTCGCTCGGCTTGAGCACGACCGTGCAGCCGGCGGTCAGCGCGGGCGCCACCTTCGCCGCGATCTGATGCAGCGGGTAGTTCCAGGGCGTGATCGCGCCGACGACCCCGACCGGCTCGCGGACGACGAGCGAATTGCCGATCTGCTCCTCCCACGCGAGCTCGGAGACGAGCTGCGGCTGGGTGAGGAAGCTCATCACCGGCAGCGAGGCCTGGATCATCACCGACTGAGCGACCGGCATGCCCATCTCCCGGCTGATCAGGGCGGCGATCTCCTGCTGGCGGGCGTAGAGCGCGTTGCCGATCGCCGCGCACGCTTCCGCGCGGTCCTCAGGCTCCAGCGCGCTCCACGCCGGAAACGCCTCCTGGGCGGCCGCGACCGCGTGATCGACGTCCTCCGCCGTCCCCTCTGGCACGGACCCGATCACGCCCTCGGTCGTGGGATCGATGACGTCGATCCGGCCGCCGCCCGCGGGCGTGACCCACTGTCCGCCGATGAACAGCTCGGTGCGCTCGATGGTTGCCGTCTCTGCGGTGCTCGACATCGTTGCTCAGGCCTCCTGGAGGGCGGGGGTGGCGGTCGTGGCGCCGGCGGCGGTCGCGGTGCCGGCGGCGGTCGCGGTGCCGGCGCCGGCCGCGGCGGCGAGGTGCTCGGCCGTGCGATGGGCGAGCGCCATGATCGTGATCATCGGGTTGCTCCCGCTCGCGGTCGGAAACGCGGATGCGTCGCCGATCCAGACGCCGGGGGTGTCGTGCAGCTCACCGGTCGGGCCGGCGACACTCGTGCTCGGGTCGGTGCCCATCCGGCACGTCCCCATCTGATGGGCGGCGAACAGACTCATCGCTCCCGCACGGAGCGGGATCCGCTTCGCCCGGGCGATGAACGCGTCGAGATCCTCGCCGCGGTGCCACAGCGGGAGCCCGGCGGCGAGCACCGAGATCTGGTGGGCGCCGGCTGCCGCGTGGATCCGGATCTGCGCCTCAAGTGCGGTCCGGGTCATCGCCTGGTCAGCCGGATCGCTCAGCGAGTAGTACGGCTGGGCCATGCCGGCGGCGTCGAGCACGACGCGACCGTTGTCGTCCCCGCGGTCGCGCAGCAGCCCGATGAGCGTCGATGCGGTCCGGAAGTCCTCAAAGGACTGCTTGTGCTGGTGCGCGTTCCGCCACGGGATCGCGGAGGCGCCGAGACCGGTCGTGTACTGGACCCCCTCGATCAGGAAGCCGTAGCCGTCGTCGGCGCCGGCGAACTCATCGATCAAGCCGACGTGCGGCGCGCCCCACCAGGCCTCCATGTCCGCGCCGTAGGCGCCGAACACGGCGGTGCAGGGATGCAGGCGGAAGTACCGCCCCACCGCGGGACCGCCGATGCCGGAGCGCAGCAGCACTCCCGGGCTCTCGAGCGAGCCCGCCGCAACCACGACCTGCGGCGCGCGCACGGTCAACTGGGCGCCGGTGATCGGCGAACGCCCGGTGATCCCAGCCGCCCGGCCGCCCTCGACGAGCACCCGCTCGACGAAGCACCCGGTCACGATCTGCGCCCCGGCAGCGACGGCGTCCGGCAGGTAGGTCTTGAGCGTCGACTGCTTGGAGCCGGTCTGATCGCCGAAGCCCAGATAGCCGGCCGACACCGGGTCATAGGTCGCTCGATCGGCATTGCGGTTGGTGATCACGAACGACCACCCGAGCGCCTCGGCCCCCCGCTTCATCACCTCGTGCGGCTTGTTCATGTCGCAGCACTCGTTGTTGACGCCGAGCCGCGTCCACACCGCATCGAGGTGGCGGTCAAAATCGACGGTGCCGATGTCCGTCAGGCCATGCTCGCGCGCCCACTCCTCGCGGACCCACGGTTTCGTCCGGATGCTGTTCGTCCAGTTGACGACCGTCCCACCCCCGAGGCACGAACCGGCCTGGATCGTCACGTTCGCATCGGCCGTCGGCGTCGGGCCACCACGCCAGTAGAGGTTCTGCCACGCCCACAGCTCGTACTGGTTGAAGTCCGCCTCGTTGAAGTAGCCGCCGGCCTCGACGATCACCACCGACGCCCCCCGCGCAGCCAGCTCCGCGGCGATCACGGCGCCGCCGGCGCCGGAACCGACGACGACGACATCCGCCTCGAGGCTGAGGTCATCGCTGCCGAGCCCGACCGGCTGCAGCGGCTTCGCGGTCGGGGGCGGCGCCGACACGGGACCGGGGTAGCCGAGCACGTCCCATCCCGGGTTGCGGCCGGTACCTGGGTCCGGGGCACCGTAGTGGAACATCAGCGTCAGCCCGGCGAGCGCGGCGATCCCGGCCGCGGCGTCCGGCGCCCCGAGGGACACGTTGCGCAGCAGCTGCTCACGGGAGAGCTGGGAGGCCTTGGTGAGGCCCTGCTGGCCAAGGGCGTCCAGCAGCTGGCCGAGGCCGTCGCGCACGTCAGGCGGGAAGGTTGCCATCGCGTCCGCGAGGGCTTGCGGCACCCCGTACGCCGACGCGGAACGCGCCCAGTGACCATGCGGGTCGGGCCGGTGCTCGATCGACGGCACGATCGTGTCGCAGAGGGCGCTCAGGACCTCCATGCGCTGTGCGTCCAGCGCGAACTCCTCACTCATCTCTGTCCTCCGGGCGTTCGTCGGCGGGTTTGGCTGCGTGGCCAGTCCGAGACGCTAGGGCGCGAGTGGGCTCCGGTCAACCCCGGGCGCGATTGCCGGGCGCGATCAGGCGTCGGTTGCCGAGTCGGATCGGCGAGAGATCGCGCGTGCGGCTGCGACCGACGAAAAGCCGCATCGAGGAGGGGGTCCGGTGCCGACCGCGGCGACCGCGTCGCACGAAACGCACGGCCGGACCGCTAGGTCGGCGAGCGCGCCGCTTGGGACCAAACGCCACGGACAGCGCGGCCGGAGACCGCGCGCTTCCCGCGGATGGCAATGGCGACCCAGACGAGAGCGTCACTCAGGCGACGTCCGTTCCGGCCGATCCCGCCTGCTTCTCGATGCGCCTTTCGTCGTCATCACCGCTCACGCCACCGAGCGCACCGCGCCGCACCGAGCGCCACCCCCCGCGCCGACGCGCACCGAGCGCACGGCGGCACCGAGCGCACCCGGCCCACAACCGACCAACCCCTACAGATCCCCGGGCGCCCCCACCGCATGGAACCCGCCGTCGACATGCACGATCTCGCCGGTGATCCCCCGCGCGTAATCGGACAGCAACCAGCAGATCGCGGACGCCACCGGCCCCGGATCGTCGGTGTCCCACTTCAAGGGCGCCTGGCGCTCCCACAGCGAGGCGAGCTTCTCGAACCCCGGGATGCCCCGAGCGGCGACGGTGCCGAGCGGACCAGCGGCAACCAAATTCACCCGGACGCCAATGGGCCCGAGATCCCTAGCCAGATACCGCGACACCGACTCCAGCGCCGCCTTGGCCACGCCCATCCAGTCATAGATCGGCCACGCCAGCGACGCGTCGAAGTCCATCCCCACGATCGCGCCGCCGCCCTCCATGAGCGGCGCCAGCGCCGCCGCCAGCGCCTTGAACGAAAACGCGCTCGTCTCAAACGCCTGCGCCGCGCTCGCGGCCGGGGTGGTCAGGAACCGCCCCCCCAAAGCATCCTCGGGGGCGAACGCGATCGCGTGGAGCACGCCATCGACCCGCCCCCAGCGCGACCCTAACTCGTCAGCCAACGCCGCCAGATCCTCGGGACGGTTCACATCAAGCTCGAGCACGTCGACCGGCGTCGGGAGCCGCTCCGCCGCCCGTTCGGTCAGCCGCCGGACCCGCCCGAAGCTCGTCAGCAGCACCTCGGCACCCTCCTCCTGCGCCTGCGCGGCGGCGTGGAAGGCGATCGAATCCTTCGTGATGACGCCGGTGATGAGCAGGCGCTTGCCGGCGAGGATCACCGGCCGGACCGTCCCGCGAGGGTCACCGCAGACCCGGTCCGGACAGCGTCAGCAGCGCCCACGACAGCCGCTCCCGTGTCTCCCCCGGCTCGATGATCTCGTCGACGAACCCCTCGCTCGCCGCGGCCGAGGCGCGCAGGTGCTCGTCCGCATAGGCGCTCGCCAGCCGTGCCCGCGCCTCCTCGTAATCGTCGGCGTCGTGCAGCTCGCGCCGGTGGACGATCCCGACGGCCGCCCGCGCGCTCATGATCCCGAGCTCCGCGTCCGGCCAGGCGAGCACGAGATCGGCCCCGAGATCGCGTGAATTCATCGTGATGTACGCGCCGCCGTAGGACTTGCGCAGGACGACGGTGAGCTTCGGCACGCGCGCGGCGGCGAACGCGCGCACGAGCGATGCCCCGTGGCGGATGACGCCCGCCCGCTCCTGCCGGCTCCCCGGCATGAACCCGGGCGTGTCGACCACGGCGATCAGCGGCAGCCCGAACGCATCGCAGAACCGCACGAACCGAGCGGCCTTCTCGGAGCTCTCGGCGTCGAGCACGCCCCCGAGGTGACGGGGCTGGTTGGCGACGACCCCGACCGGGCGCCCATCCACACGCGCCAAGGCCGTCACGACATTCCGCGCCCATCGCGGGCAGAGTTCAAGCAGCGACTCACCATCGACGATCCCGCCGAGCGCCGCGCGGACGTCGTAGGCGCTCCGCCCAGATGTCGGGACGACCGAACCAGGATCGCGCAACGCCGGCTCGATCACCGCCGCCCGCGGTGGCGAGTCGCCGGCCCCGGAGGGCAGATACGACAGCAGCTCGCGCACCCGCGCAGCGGCGGCGAGCTCGTCGTGCTCGACCAGATGGCAGACGCCGTTGCGCTCGTGCACCCGCGGTCCGCCGAGTCCGGCCGCGTCGATCTCCTCGCCGAGGGCCTCGCGCACGACGCCCGGACCGGTCAGGAACATGGCCGCGTCGTCGGTCATCAGAATCAGGTCGGTGAGCGCGGGCGAGTACGCGCCGCCGCCGGCCGAGGAGCCGGAGACGACCGAGATCTGCGGCACGATGCCGCCGAGCGCGACCGTCTCCCGGAAGATCCGGCCGTAACCGGCAAGCGCCGCGGTGCCCTCCTGCATCCGGGCGCCGCCGGACTCGACGAACGCGACGACCGGGATCCCGGACCGGCCGGCGGTCTGGAGCACGCGGACGACCGTGTCGGCGTGCCGCTCGCCGAGCGAGCCGCCGAGGAAGCCGCCGTCCTGGGCGTAGCACGCGATCGGCCGACCGTCGACGGCCCCGGTGGCCCCGACAACCCCGTCGCCGGCGACCGCCCGGGCGCCCAGGCGACCGGAGACGACACGCGTGCGGATCAGCTGGAGGCTGCCGGGATCGCACAACGCCTCGAGCCGCTCGAGCGGCGACAGGCGCCCCGTCGCAGCCACATGCGCGGTCGCGCTCACGCGCCCTCCGGCCCCCGGAAGACGAGTGCGACGTTGTGGCCGCCGAACGCGAACGAGTTCGAGATGGCCACCGGCGGCCGGCCGTTGCCGAGCACGAGCGGGCGGGCCTCGCCCGGCACGTAGTCGAGGTCGAGTTCGGGATCGGGCACCTCGTAGCCGAGCGTCGGCGCGATGACGCGCGTGCGGAGCGTCTGGATCGTGGCGACCGCCTCCACCGCCCCGGCGGCGCCGAGCAGGTGGCCGATCGCCGACTTCGTCGAGGAGATCGGGACCCGCTTGGCCTGCTCCTCACCGAGCGCGCGCTTCAGCGCCACGGTCTCGGCCGCGTCGTTGAGTTGCGTCGACGTCCCGTGCGCATTGACGTAGTCGAGCCCGTCCGCGGCAACGTCGGCGTCGGCGAGCGCGAGCTCGATTGCGCGTGACGCGGGACCCCCGGTTGGCTCCGGCGCGGTCAGGTGGAACGCGTCCGAGGTCGAGCCGTACCCGACGACCGACCCGAGAATCTCGGCGCCGCGCGCGCGCGCCGCCGATTCCTCCTCGAGCACGAGCATTCCCGATCCCTCGCCCATCACGAACCCGTCTCGCCGGAGGTCGAACGGCCGGGAGATGCCAGTCTCCGACAGCGCCTGCATCGAGTTGAAGCACGCGAACCCGAACTCGGTGAGCGTCGCCTCGCTCCCGCCGACGACCGCCGCGTCGGCGTCGCCGTACTGGATCATCCGCATCGCCGATCCGATCGCGTGACCGCCGCTCGCGCAGGCTGACACGATGCCGTACATCTGGCCGCGCAGCCCGTGCTTCATCGACACCGCAGCCGCGGCGGCGTTCGGCATGTACGCCGGGATGCCGAGCGGCGAGACCATCCGGGCGCCTTTGTCTCGCATCACGTCGTGCTGGGTCTCGACGGTCTTGATCCCGCCGATCCCGGTCGCGACGATGCAGCCGATCCGCATCGGGTCATACGGGAGGTCGCCGCCCGCGCCATCCCAGCCCGCCTGCGCGATCGCCTCGGCCGCAGCGACGAGCGCGAACTGGGAAAAGCGGTCGAGCCGCCGGGCCTCCTTGACCGACAGGTGCTCGGAAGGCTCGTACTCGGTCACGGTGCCGGCGCCATCGGCGATCCCGCACGTGCCCTCGGCCCAGCGCTCGTGGAGCGCCGGCGCGCCGACGCCGAGCGGTGTCACCGCCCCGAGGCCGGTGATGACGACCTTACGGCTCAAGAAGCCCTCGATGCGATCAGGTCGATCGCGTCGCCGACGGTCTTCAGTTCTTTCATGTCCTCGCCCTTGAGGACGACGCCGTACTCGTCCTCGACGATCTGTGCGAGCTCGACGAGGTCAAGCGAGTCGATGTCGAGTGCCTCGAAGGTCGCGTCACGGGTGATCTGGCTCTCGTCAGGACCGAAGCTGGCGAGCGCTTCGACCACACGGCTCTGGATCTGCTCGGGAGTGGTGGTGGACATTGGATCAGTGCTCCTATTCGTCGTTGTGGTTCACGCAGCGAGCCCGCCGTCGACGGATAGCACCGCGCCGGTCACATAGCTCGCGTCATCGGAAACAAGAAAGCGTACGCACGCCGCGACCTCATCAGGGGTTCCAGCCCGCCGGGCGGGGACCGCTTCGAGCAGATCGGTCGAGACGGAGGCGGTCATATCGGTGTCGATCCAACCGGGCGCGACCGCGTTGATCGTGACCCCGCGCCGCGCGACCTCCTTGGCGGCCGTCTTCGTCAGCGCGATCAGCCCAGCCTTGGCGGCGGCGTAGTTGGCCTGGCCGGCGTTCGCGCGCAGGCCGACGACCGACGCGATGTTGACGATGCGGCCCCGGCGCGCGCGCAGCATGCCCTTCAGGGCGCGACGGGTCATGCGGAAGGCCCCGTTGAGGTCCGTCTCGATCACCGCGTTCCACTCCTCGTCGGTGAGCGACGGCGAGAGGTTGTCGCGGCTGATCCCGGCGTTGTTGACGAGCGCGAGGACGGCACTTCCGAACTCGCTCTCAACCGTGCTGAACAGCGCCTCCGGCGCCGCCGGATCGGCGACGTCGCCCTGGACAACGAGCGCCCGCCCGCCGCCGGCCCCGATCGCCGCGGCCACTGCCTCGGCCCCGGCGCGGTCGGAGCGGTAGTTGACGCCGACCGGCCAGCCGTCGGCAGCCAGCATCCGCGCGATCGACGCACCGATTCCTCGTGAGGCACCTGTGACGAGCGCACAGCCCACGCGTTCCTCAGACACCCGCGCCCCACTCGATCACGCCGCCGCCCCAGGTGAACCCGGCACCGAAGGCACTCACCAGCACGCGCGCGCCGGAACGCAGGCGACCGTCCCGCTGCGCCGCGGCGAGCGCCAGCGGCAGTGTCGCCGCCGACGCATTACCGAGCGTCGCGATGCAGTCGACGACGCGACGGGGGTCGAGCCCGAGTCGGTCGCCGAGCGCGCGCGTGATCCGCGCGTTGGCCTGGTGATAGACGAAAAGGTCGATGTCGTGCAGCGTAAGGCCCGCCTCGGCGACGGCGGCCTGCGTGACGTCACCCATCCGGGCGACGGCGTGGCGGAACACCTCGGTCCCGTCCATGCGGATGAGACGTTCATCGTGGTTGGCGTAGAGCAGCGACGCCCCCGACCCGTCGGCGCCGAGCACGACCGGCCCGATCGCACCGCGCTCGCCGCCGCCGTGGCCGAGCACGACGGCGCCGGCCGCGTCCGCAAATAGCGGCGCGGTCCGCCGGTCGGTGTAGTCGGTGATCCGCGTGATGAAGTCGGCGCCGACCAAGAGCACGTACTCGGCCCGGCCGCTCTCGATCTGGGCCGTGCCGATGGAGAGTCCGGACAGGAACGCGGTGCACGCCGCGCCGACGTCAAACGCGCCGGCCCGGTCGGCGCCGAGCGCATGCGCGACGAGCGGCGCGGCGTTCGGCGTCAACTCGTCCTGGCTCATCGTCGCCACGATCACGAGGTCGACGTCCTCGGCGGCCACGCCGGCGTCCTGCAGCGCCTGGGCCCCCGCACGGATCGCGTAATCGGTCAGCCGCTCGTCCGGCCGAGCCCGACGCCGTTCATAGATGCCGGTGCGCGAGATGATCCAATCCTCGCTGATCCCGAGTGACTCGGCCAGCTCGCGGCTCGTCAGCCGATCCGCCGGGAGCTCGGTCGCCACCGACATGATCGCCGCCGTCTGCAGGTGCGTGCGTTCGGTCCTTTCAGGGACAAGCGTCTGCTCAAGCACGAGGCACCTCCACGCCACGCAGGGTCCGCTTCACCAGGCCGGTGAGCACCCGCCCGGGGCCGACCTCGACAAACTCCGCCACGCCGAGGCGATGCAGCTCGAGCACGGTCTCGCGCCAGCGCACCGGCATCGTCAACGCCTCGGCCAACCGCGCGCGCACATCGTCGAACGGCTCCGTGGTGACCGCCGAAAGCACCGGCACCTTCGGCGAGCGGACGTCCACCCGGTCAAGCGCCGACTGAAACGCCGGCACCGCGGAGGCCATCATCGGCGAGTGAAACGCGCCGGTGACCGGGAGCGTCATCGCACGGAGGCCGAGCGCTTCCGCAGCCTCGGCAGCGGCGGGAAGCGCAGCGCGCGCGCCGGACAGGACGACCTGTTGGGGGGAGTTGTCGTTTGCGACCGCGAGCCCGTGGTCCGTGGCGAGCTCGCCCGCCTGCTCGGCGGCACCGCTGCCGAGCAGCGCGATCATGCCGCCGCCACCCTCCCGCTCGCCCGCCTCGTGCATCAGGCGGCCGCGCAGCACGACGAGCTCGAGACCGTCCTGTTCGTCGAGCGCCTCGGCGGCGACGAGCGCGGCGAGCTCGCCGAGCGAGTGACCGGCCATGTAGTCGCCGAGCGGGTGACCGATCGCCTCCCAGCCGGCGAGACTCGCGCAGAAGATCGCCGGCTGCGCGAAGTGCGTGCCCTCATCGACCCGGGCGAACGGATCGGACCCCAGGAGCAACTCGACGCGCTCGATCAGATCGGGCCGCTGCTCGTCGACGGTCTCACGCATCTCGGGTGTCTGACTCCCCTGTCCGGGGAACAGAATCGCTGTGGCGGTCATTCGCATCACCGTACGCACGCGGGAGCCGGCAGATACAGCTCCGGAAGAGGCTTCCCCCCGTTCGGGGGGACGACCCCGGCCGAACGTCGCCAGGTACGCTCTCGTATCGCGCCATGAGCCTGCCTGAGCCACGCCCCAGCTCCGCTGCCCTCGTCACCGGCGCCTCCGCCGGGATCGGCGCCGAGCTCGCCCGTGAATTGGCCGCGCGCGGCCACAATCTCGTGCTCGTCGCGCGGCGCAAGGACCGGCTCGACAAGCTCGCCGAGGATCTCGAAGCCGACCACGGGATTCGCGCCGAGACCATCTCCTGCGACCTCGGCAAGGCGACCGCGCGCAAGAAGCTGCCGGCCCAGATCAAGCCGCTCGGGCTCGAGATCGAGATCCTCGTCAACAACGCGGGCTTCGCCACGAACGGCGCATTTCACAAGTCGGACCCTGAGCGAGAACTCGAACAGGTCCGCGTGCTCGTCGAGGCGCCGGTTGCGCTGACCTCGATGTTCGCGCCGGACATGGTCAAGCGCGGTCGCGGCGCCATCCTCAATATCTCCTCCACGGCCGGCATGCAGCCGCTGCCGTACTCCGCCGGTTACTCGGCCGCCAAGGCATACCTGCTGACGTTCTCTGAGGCGATCCATCAGGAGCTCCGTGGCCTCGGCGTCACCGTCACCGTCATGTGCCCGGGCCCGGTGTCAACCGACTTCTGGGAGATCTCGGGCTGGCAGGTGCAGGGCGGCCAGACGTTTGAGAGCGCCGTGCCCAAGCCGGCATGGATCACGCCCCAGCAGGCGGCCAAGGAAGGCGTGCGCGGGCTCGAGCACGGCACGCGGGTCGTCGTCCCCGGCTTCCAGGTTCGCACCGCGATGCAGGCTGCGCGGTACCTGCCGCACGCGTTCAAGCTGCCCGCGATCGAGTGGCTCATGCGCAGCCGATGAGCGAACTGCTGCCGCGCCCGGTGCGGCTCTTGCTGGGCGCCACCAGCCGGGGGACCTCAGATGGCCGCCTGCGCCGGGCCACGGCCGGCAAGGTCGTACTCATCACTGGGGCGTCGTCCGGCGTCGGCAAGGCGAGCGCTCTGCGACTCGGCGCCGCGGGCGCGACCGTCCTGCTCGTGGCTCGCCGAGCCGAACTGCTCACCGAGATCCGGGACGAGATCAGGGCCGCGGGGGGTGACGCCGAGGCGTACCCCTGCGACCTCTCCGACGTCGACGCGGTCGCGGAACTGACCGAGCGCGTGCTCGCCGACCACGGACATGTCGATGTTGTCGTCTCCAACGCCGGCCTGTCGATCCGTCGCTGGGTGTCGGAGACGTATGAGCGGTTCCGCGACATCGAGCGGACGATCAACGTCAACTATCTCGGCCCGACGCGTCTGCTCCTCGGTCTGCTGCCCTCGATGCGTGCCCGCGGCTCCGGGCACATCGTCTACGTCTCAACGATGGGCGTGAACTTTCCGCCGCTTCGCTGGAGCGCGTACATCGCCTCGAAGGTCGCGTTCGAAACCTGGCTCGCCGGTGTCGCGCCGGAGATCCGCGCCGACGGCGTGACGACGACCTCGATCCAGCTTCAGCTCGTGCGCTCGCCGATGCTCGGTCCGTTCCGGATGTGGCACTACATCCCGGGCATGAGCAGCCACGAGGCCGCTTCCATCGTCGCCCGCGCGATCGTCGAGCGCCCGCGTGTGATCGCCCCGGCGTGGGCGCGCCTCGGCGGCGCCCTCACGAGCCTGGCCCAGGTCCCCGTCGAGCGCACGCTGAGCATCTACGCCGCGCGCGTCAATCCGGCGAGCCGCTCCGGGTCATCGTCGCCGCTCACCGCGGTGAGCACGGCCGTCGGGGTCGTGCGGCCGGTGCGCCCGGACCGCGTTGCCCGCGCTCTGCTCGCGCTGGCGCGGTTCGGCGCGACGCCCGCCGCGGTCGCCGCCGCGGCCGCCGCCCTCTACCCGGGTCGACCCGCGGTGATCGACGAGCTCGGCACGCTCAGCTTCGACGACCTGGACTGGGAGGCCCAGGCGCTCGCCGCCGCCCTCCATGATCGCTTCCGGCTCGGCGCCGGCGACACCGTCGCGGTCATGTGCCGCAACCACCGCGGGTTCGTGCTCGCCGCCGTCGCGGCGACCCGTCTCGGGTGTGGGCTCGTGCCGCTGAGCCCGGATTTCGCCGGCCCCCAGCTCGGCGACGTGCTGGCACGCGAGCACGCGAGCGCGATCGTGTTCGACACCGAGTTCCGCCCGGTCGTCGACGCGTCCGGGTTCACCGGGGCGCGGATCGTGGGCTGGCACGAGCGTGGCGAGGAGCGCGACGATCCGACGCTCGCCGAGCTCATCGCCGGCGGCGGCCGCGGCGAGCACGGCGTCGCGCCGGCACCGCGCGCGCACGGCAGCGTGACCATGCTGACCTCGGGCACCACGGGGACACCGAAGGGCGCCAAGCGGACGGTCAGCCCGCGCTCGCTCGTGCCACTCGCGGTCGGGGGCGGCTCGGACCTGGGACGGATCCGCAGCGCGCCCCGCTCGGGTGACCCGTTCGTCGTCGCTCCACCGCTGTTTCACCTTTACGGCCTGATCGGCTTGACCGCGGCGTTCGCGCTCGGCTCGCCGATCGTCATCCGCCGCCGCTTTGATCCGGAGGCGACGCTCGATCTGCTTGAGCGCCATGGCGCCGGCGCCCTGCTCGCTGTCCCGACGATGCTGAGCCGGATCATGGCCCTCCCCGCCGAGATCCTCGACAGCTACGACACCGGTTCGCTGCGCATGATCGTCAGCGGAGCCGCACCCCTGTCGGCCGAACTGGCCACGGCGGTCATGGACCGGTTCGGCGACGTGCTCTACAACGGCTACGCCTCGACCGAGGTCGGCGGCGGGACGCTCGCCACGCCCGAGGACCTGCGGGCCGCACCCGGAACCGTGGGTCGCCCGATGGGCGGCACCGTGCTCAGGGTCCTCGATGAGAACGGCGCGGAGGTCACCGCGGGGACAACCGGGCGGATCTTCGTCGGGAGTCCGCTCCAGTTCGACGGCTACACCGGCGGCGGCAGCAAGGAGGTCATCGACGGGCTGATGAGCACCGGCGACCTCGGCCACCTCGACGGACGCGGCCGGCTGTTCATCGATGGACGGGACGACGACATGATCGTCTCCGGTGGAGAGAACGTGTTCCCGCAGGAGGTCGAGGACCTGTTGCTCGCCCACCCGGACGTCGCCGACGCCGGCGTGTTCGGCGTGAGCGACCCCGACTTCGGTCAGCGGCTGGCGGCGTACGTCGTCCCCGCGCCGGACGCCGCGCCGTCCCAGGACGAGCTCCGTGACTATGTCCGCTCCCGGCTCGCGCGACACAAGGTTCCCAGGGAGATCCGGTTCGTCGATGCGCTCGCGCGGACGTCGACCGGGAAGATCAAGCGCCGCGAACTGTCCGCGCGATACGAGTCCGAGACCGCAGTGCTCGGCGGCTGAGCGGGTGACCGAGCCAGTGACCGAGCGAGTGACCGATGACATCGCCCGTCGCCTCAACGCGCTCGTCGGGGTCGCGCTTCGCCTCGCGCGCTCGGCGCCGAGCGGTCTGCACGCGCTGGCGCAGGTCGAGCGGGCCCTCGAGCTGTCCTGGGTCCCGCTCCCGTGGGGCGAGTCGCTCGTCGAGGAGTTGCGGACGGCGGCGAAGGCCGCCCGCGAGCCGATCCCGTTCAAGCAGGTTGAGCGCGCGCTGCGCGACGCTTGGGGTACGAAGCCGAGCGACGAGCTCGACGAACTCGATTCCGAACCGGTCGCGGTCACACCGGGAGCCCAGATCCACCGTGGGGTGCTCGACGGTGACCCCGTCGCCGTGAAGGTGCTGCGGCCGGGTCTGGGGTCCTCCGTCCGGCAGGATCTCGCGCTGCTCGAGGGACTGCTCGCGCCGCTGTCCTCCGCGTTCCCGGCGATCGACGCGGCGGCGCTCCTGCGCGAGGTCCGTGAGCGGGTGCTCGACGAGCTTGACCTCGAGCACGAGGCGGGCATCCAGCGACGCTTCCACCGGGCGCTCCGGCGCCACGCGAACGTCGTCGTCCCCGCGCCGGTCACGCGGCTCGCCCATCCGGGCGTGACCGTCAGTGAGTGGATCAACGGCGTCCCGCTGCGCGATGCCGGTGATCACCGGGACAAGGCATGCGCGACGCTCGTGCGGTTCTCGCTCGGCGCCCAGCGCTCGCTCGGACTCGTGCACGCCGACATCGATCCCGACGATGTGCTCGTCCTCACCGACGGCCGGATCGCGGTACTCGACTTCGGCGCCGTCGCGCCGGTCACGCCTGAGCGGCTCGCCGGTTCGGTGCGCACGCTGGAGGCGTTCATCGCCGGGGATGCCGACGCGCTCGGCAACGCGCTCGAGGCGAGCGGCGTGCTGGCGGCGTCCTTCGGCCAGACCGCGCTCGCGCTCGCGCAGCACGCACTCGGTCCTCTCGGAGAGCCCGGCCCCGTGCGGCTCGACATCGACGCCGTCGCGGCCGCCCGAGACCGGCTGCTCGACCGTCCCGACGAGCTCTCTCACGTCATCACCCACGGCGCAGCGCCGCCCGAGGATCTGTGGCCCGCCCGCGGGATCGGCCAGACGTTCTCGGCGGTCGCGCGCGTCGGTGCGACCGGCACCTGGCTGACCCTCGCTCACGAATCCCTGCGCGACGGCTGGGGCTGACGCTAGTGGGCCCCACCGACTAGGCTCCCGCGTCTCGATGCCGTGGCTGAGTGACAACCCGATGTGGGAGGCATTTGGGACTCGAGCCCTGATGCTGGCGACCTACGGCGGCGCCGACTTCGGCGAATGCGCGCGTACGGTGGAGCGGGTCGGTGATGGCGACGCCGACATGTGGCATACCGAGTGGACGGCGCTCGCCGGTGAGCTCGTCTCGCTCGCGGACGCGAGCGCCGGCGCCGGCCATCCCGTCGGCGCGCGTGAGGCCTACCTCCGCGCCGCGACGTACTTCCGCACCGCGAACATGCCGCTGTACGGCGCACCGACCGACGACCGGCTCCGGACCACGTTTGACCGTGAATCCGCCGCGTTCGCCGCCGCCGCGCCGCTGTGGGACACACCGGTCGAGCTCGTCGAGATCCCGTTCGAGGCGGGCGCGACCCTGCCCGGCGTGCTCGTCGCCTGCGATGACAGCGGACGCCCCCGGCCGACGATCGTTCACGTCGACGGATACGACTCCAACGTCCACGAGATGTTCGTCGCGCATGCCATCGCAGCCGTCCGGCGGGGCTACAACATCCTGCTGTTCGACGGGCCGGGCCAGGGCCGGAACCTGATCCGTGACGGCCTCACGATGCGGCCTGACTGGGAGAACGTCGTCCGGCCGGTCATCGACTACGTGCTCACGCGACCCGAGGTCGATCCGGACCGGATCGTGCTCGGCGGCTGGAGCTGGGGCGGCTTCCTCGCCCCAAGGGCCGCGGCGTTCGAGCATCGCATTGCCGCTCTGTGGGCGGATCCCGGCCAGTGGGATCAGCGCGCGCGGGTCCCGGTCGCCGAGGAGCAGCGCGCGTCGTTCCCGGACGGGGTCGACCCGGCTCCGTTCGCCGCGATCGAGGAGCAGCTGCGCTCACCTGACGGAAACGCGATGCTCAGGTGGCGGTTACTCGATCGGGGACTGTGGGTGCACGGCGTTGACACGCTGTTCGACTACTTCGCCGACCTCGTCCGCTACGAGCTTTCGCCGGTGGCGGCCGATATCGACTGCCCGGCGCTCCTCACCGCGTCGGAGGGCGACATGACCTCCGGCGACGCGCCGAAGCTGCTCGACGCGATCTCCGCCGAACGCAAGGCGCTGATCACGTTCAGTGAGGACGAGGGCACCGGCGGACACTGCGAGGCCGAGGGACGGAGCCGGTTCCACCACCTCTGCTACGACTGGCTCGACGACACCCTCGCCGTCACGACTTCCGGCCGGTGAGCGCGAGGCCGACACCGAGCCCGATCAGCGTCACGCCACCCCCGGCCGTCAGCCACTGAAGCCGCCGTTCCGAGCGCCCGAGCCATTCCCGCGCCGTCCCCGAGGCCAGTGCCCAGGCGCCGTCGGAGAGGAGTGCGATCGCGATGCAGATCGTCCCGAGCAGGATCAGCTGCACCGTTACGTGGCCGGCGCCGCGGTCGATGAACTGCGGGAGCACTGCGGTGAAGATGATGATCCCTTTCGGATTCGTCGCGCCGACGAAGAACCCCTCGCGGATGATGCGGCCGAGCGGCTTGGGCGCGGCGTCGGCGCCGGACACACCGAACACGAGCGCCAGCTTCTGCCGATCGCGAATGTTGCGGATCCCCAGGAACACGAGGTAGGCCGCGCCGATCAGCTTCAGCGTGGTGAACACCGCATCTGAGCGGGCGACGATCGCCCCGACCCCCAGCGACACGAGCGCCAGCTGCAGCGCAAACCCGGACGCGTTGCCGAGCACCGTGGCGAGCGCCGCCCGCCGTCCGAGCGCGACCCCGCGACTGACGACGAACAGCACGCTCGGTCCCGGGAATCAGGATGAGGACATAGACCGTGAGCAGGAACTCGGCGAAGTGGCGGGTCGGGAGCACGCCTGGGATCTAAGGCGCGCGCCTCACGCGGATCAGCGCCCGCGTCCGTCCACGCCTCGATCAGTGGGTCAAGCGGCCTTCGCCGTCGGCTGTTCGACGATCGCCTGCACCGGCGGCTGGCGCACCGCGCCGCGGCCGAGTCGACGGGCCATCCAGTCGAGCGCCACCGGCGTGCCGGCGACCGCACCGCTGATGTGGTCCATGCCGCCGCGGGTCACGTACAGCCGCACGTCGACACCGAGCGCATCCCAGTCGGCCTTGAGGTCGAGGCTCTGCTGGAAGGAGACGATCTGGTCACGCCGGGCGTGGTGGAGCAGGACCGGGGCCGCCGGCGCGATCGTGCCGAGGCGGTTCTCCCGCAGGCGCGTGCGCCAGGCGGGGAGCTCGAGCACGTTCGGGTTCGTCAGCTCGTCGGCGTGGATGAAGCGCGGACCCATGAGCATCGCCTGGACGATCGTCGACTCGCGGAGCATCCCGATCCCCTTGCGCGACTTCGGCGTCAGGTACGGATCGAGCTCGAGCTCCGGGTACGCGGCGGCATAGCCGATGCCGCCGTAGGCCATGAAGAACGAGAAGAAGCTGCCGTCGAGGCTCTCGCCACCGCTCTCGACGTTGGCCGCCGCCGCGCCGGCGACGACCGCGCGGAGCTCCACATCGGGCGCGTAGGTTGGCTGAAGCTGAGCCGCCCACGCCGCCGCCGCGCCGCCCTCCGAGTAGCCGATGATCGACGCCGGGCCGTCGTCCGGGAGCTGCTCGGGACACAGATGGCGCGCGGCGCGCATCGCGTCAAGCACGTTCGGGCCGAGCGCACGGCCGACCATGTACGCGTGGTCGCCGGGGGTTCCGAGGCCCTGGTAGTCGGTGATCGCCACGGCCCACCCGCGGGCCAGGCACGCCGCCATCATGCTCGCTTCCCACTCGAGTCCGCGCGGCAGCAGCCGTGAGGGCGCCGCGGCATCGCCGATCCCGTGGGTGCCGATCGCGTAGCCGACGAGCGCCCGTGCCTTCGGCCGCCCGCGAGGGACCAGGACCGTGCCGGACACGGCCGTCGGCTCGCCGACAGCGCCGGTCGAGCGGTACAGGACCCGCCATGCCTGGGCGCGCAGTCGCACGCCGGGAACGAGATACGCGTCGGTGGGCTCCGCCCGAATGATCTCCCCGGGTGCGAGATCCGGGAGCGGATCCGGGGGGAGATAGAAGTCCTCGGCGCCGGACACCCGGCGCCTGGGAGGCGACACCAGCATGAGCTGTGCCGTGGCCTGGCGCGCTACGTCGAGCAAACTCACCCTAATCGGCTCTTTTCTGATCTGGGCTTCCCATCCGTGAAACCCTGGCAGTCGACACCTTACTGGAGTGGACTGGTGAGTTTCCACAATCCTGCGCAATCCGAGGCAATGCGGCCCCCGCGTTGGCCCCGTCAATGCCCGTGTTGGCGTAGCGCCAATCGCGTCTCTCCACCGCGCCTCCGCTCCTCATGGCGGGCGATTGTGAACGCTCACCAGCCCGGTGGGTAGGGGTCTTATTGCTGTGGCCAGTCCGGGGCCTCTACGGATTCGATCCAATCCTCGTCGTGCGCGCCTATCCCAGCAACCCGATCCGCTGGGCCCGCTGCACCGCCTCGGCCCGGTTGCGCGCCTGCAGCTTGCGGTACAGGGCACTCGTGTGCTCCTTGACGGTGTGCGGCGAGAGGAACAGCCGCTGGGCGATCTCCCGGTTCGTCGAGCCGGCGGCGATCAGGTCAAGCACCTCCCGCTCGCGCTCGGTCAACAGCGGCGCCGGCTGATCAGCCTTCGGCGGGAACATCGTCATCCCCAGGCCGACCATCCGCACGGCCATCGCGACGTCGCCCGCTTCCCAGTCCTTGGAGACGAACCCCGACGCGCCCGCGGCCCGGGCGGCGGCCGGGGACATCCGACCGGCGCCGGAGATGAGCAGTACCCGCGTCGATGGCGAAGCGGTGCGGATCGACTCACACACGTCGGCGCCGGACTCACCAGCTAAGAACAGATCCACGAGCGCGACGTGCGGATCGAACGTCCGCGTCAGCTCGAGCGCCTCCTCGCCGGTCCGAGCGGCAAGACACCGCTCGACCCACGGCTGCTCGCCGAGCAGCACCCGGAAGCCCCAGTGCACGACGTCGTGGTCGTCGACGACGAGGACGCGGAGGCGACGGCCGTCAAGCTTCGACGTGGGCACGCGCCACCACCAGACGGACCCGCCAGCAGTCGCCGGGACACGGTCCGAACTCGACCACCCCCCCATGCTGGAGCGCCTCGAACGCGCTCAACCGCAGCCCCATCCCCGCGCCGCGAGCCCCCGGTCTGACACCGTCGTTGCGGATCTCGAGCGTGAAGGTCTCATCGTCAACGCCCACGGCCACGTCGACGCACGTCGGGTCGGCGTGCTTGACGACGTTGCGCATCGCCTCGGTCAGCACCGACTGGGCGAGCGGCTCGAGCTCGCCCGGCACGACGACGCCGTCCGGCCACTCGACCCGCACCGGCGGCCCGGGCGCGGCACCAAGTCGCTCGAGTTCCTCCGCCAGCGTCAGACCGGTCTCGGGCGCGACCGGCGCGAGCGGGCGCTCGAGCGCCCGGCGCAGGTCGCTGAGGGCCTGCTGCATCTCGACCCGGCAGCGCTCGCGCTCATCGGCCGACAGCGGGGTCTCCGCGCTCAACGCCAACGACACGCCGAACAGACGCTGCAGGACGCGCTCGTGGATCTCCCGCGCCAGGCCGAGCCGCTCGGCGAGGTGCCGGTTGCGCTCCTGCTGGCGGGTCGTCGTGCGGGCGGTGGTGACGAGCGCGGCGGTCTTGCCAAGCGTCCACAGCAGGTGCCGCTCGCCGTCGGTGAGCTCAAAGCGCCCGCCCCCACGGTCGGCGCAGATGACTCCGTAGTCGCGGCCGGCCGCGCTCAACGGCGTACACACGAGCGTCGTGATCCCGAGCACCTTGGCGTAATCCGGCGGGACCCACTCCTCGATCCGCTCCGAGACGACGACCACTTCATCGTCACGCAGGGCCTGCTGGGCGATCGGGGTGTTGACGAGCGTTGGGCGCAACTCGACCAGCTGTTCGTACGGCGTCCCGTGGGATCCGACCGCCCGCACCCGACGGCGCCCGGCGTCGGCCATGAAGATCGCGGCGCGACGCATGGTCGTCAGCCGGCAGATGGCCTCGCAGATGCGGTCGTAGAACTCCGTCGAGGAGGTCTCGGTGTCGATCTCCGCGAGCAGCTCGACGAACACCTCAAGCGGCTCGACCCCGGCAAACAGCGCAGCCGGACGGTCGACCATGCTCATGCCGCCAGCGCGAGGTCGAACCGCTGCCGGATGTCGTACAGGGTGGTGCGCTCGGCGGCGGGTCGCCCGGCGCGATGCGCGGCGTCGATCAAGTCCTCGGGCTCGAGCCGGACGCCGTGGTAGCTCCCGGCCATCCGGGAGATCGACTCCTCCATCAGCGTGCCGCCGAGGTCGTTGACGCCCCAGTGCAGCGCCTCGGTGGCGGCGTCGAGGCCCATCTTCACCCAGCTCGCCTGGAGGCTGGGGATCGTCTTGCCGAGCGCGAGGCGGAACGCTGCGGTGTGCTTGAGGTTCTCCTCCCGGGAGATCTCCTCGACGCCGTGGGTGCGGCCGAGCAGCGTGTGAAACGGGATGAACGAGAGCGGCACGAACTCGGTGAACCCGCCGGTCCGCTCCTGGAGCTCGCGGACGACGCGCATGTGCTCGGCGAGCTCCCACGGCTCCTCGATGTGGCCGAACATGACCGTCGCGGTCGAGCGTAGGCCGGCGCGATGGGACGCCTCGATGATTTCGACCCACCGGGCGACGGGCAGCTTGTTCGGGGAGATCCGCTCCCGGACGCCGTCATGCAGCACCTCGGCCGCGGTGCCCGGCGTCGACCCCAGCCCGGCCTCACGCAGCCGCTCGAACACCGCATCCGGCGCGAGCCCGCTGACGTCGACCATGTGGGCGATCTCCATCGGCGAGTAGGCGTGGAGGTGCAGCTGGGGCGCCAGCGACTTGGCAAAGCGCAGCCAGTGCAGGTAGTCCTCGAGCCCCCAGTCCGGGTGGATGCCGGACTGCATGCAGATCTCGGTCGCGCCCACCTCGACGGCCTCCTGCACGCGCCGGGCGAACTCGTCCTCCTCGTGCACGTAGGCGTCCGGCGAGCGGCGCGACTGGCCAAAGCCGCAGAACGCGCACCCGACGGTGCAGATGTTCGAGACGTTGATGTTGCGGTTGACGACGAACGTCACGGTGTCGCCGGCGAGCTCGCGCCGGAGCTCATCCGCCGCCCAGCGCATCTCCTCGATCACCTCGGGCCGCCGCTCGGAGAACAGCGCGGTCAGCTCCGCCTCGGTCAGGGCGGCGCCGTCACGGGCCTTCGCGACCGCGCGCGGGGCGAGGTCGTCGCCCACCAAGCGCTCGACCCGCCGCCCGGAGCCGCGACGGGGGATGAACGACCAGTACATCGTCTTGATCACGTCCATCACCGGCCGCGCCACCCACTCGGGGTCGATGTACTCGGAATACACGCATAGCCGTTCGGTCAGGGCGTAGCCGTCTTCCTGCAGCCGCTTGCGCACCTGCGCCGGCGACGGGAACGGGTGCTCCGGCGAGATGTGATCGCCGTTTGCGCTGAGGCCGCCGAGATCGGTCGCCCCGGCGGCGACGAGCTCCGGCCACCAGTCGCTCAGGTTCGGCGGCACCTGAATCCCGATGTCCGGCATCAGCCGGCGCGTCTCGGCAATCAGCCGCGTCATGTCCTCGATCGAGACCGGACACGCCCAGGCCGGCGCCGGGAGCTGCGGACCGTCCGCGATCCCCGTCTGCCAGTACGCCCGGGCGGCACCCTCCGCGATCTCCGCCGGCTCCTCCCCGTAATAGCTCTGGTGCGGGACGAAGTTCTGGAGGATCACCTCCTGGATATGGCCGTGGCGACCGTGCAGTTCGGCGATGGCCTCCAATGACGCCATTCGCTCCTCCTCGGTCTCTCCGATCCCGACGAGAATCCCGCTCGTAAACGGGATCTTCAGCTCACCCGCGGCCGCGATCGTCTCGATCCGGCGGGCCGGATGCTTCGTCGGCGAGCCGGCGTGGACCGTCTCCATCAGCCGCTCGGCGACCGACTCCAGCATCAACCCCTGCGACGCCGTGACCTCCCGCAGCCGGGCAAGATCGGCCCGGTCCAGCACGCCCAGGTTCGTGTGCGGGAGCAACCCCCGCTCGAGCGCCCGCTCGCACACCCACACGACGTACGCCGTGAAGTCCGCAAAGCCGAGTTCGTCGAGCCGCGCCCGGACGCCGGCGTTGACCTCCGGCTTCTCGCCGGTGAGGACGAGCAACTCCTTGACCCGGTGGCGGGATACGGCCTGGTCGAGGATCCGCTCGACCTCGTCCGGCTCGTGGAGATGCGGCTGATGGGTCGCGAACGCGCAGTACTTGCAATAGCAACGGCACGTCCGCGACAGGGACAGCGTGAGGTTTCGGCTGAACGTGACGCGGCGGCGCATTCGTCCCCGGATTCTACGTAGCGGGCCGACTGTTCCTCGGCGCGGCATATCCTGCCTCGGCGATGCGCCGCACGCTGCCGCTCCTCGTCTGCACCCTCATCACCGTTCTGCTCGCCGGCTGCGGTGCCGGGAACCCGAACCTGCCACAGGGCCAGGACGTCACCCTCGTCCTCGACTTCACGCCGAACGCGATCCACGCCGGGATCTACAGCGCCGTCGCCCGCACGTTCGACCAGGGCGAGGGCATCAACCTGCACGTCCAGGTGCCCGGCGCGAGCACCGATGCGATCAAGCTGCTCGAGACCGACCGGGCCGACTTTGCGCTCATGGACATCCACGATCTCGCGATCGCCCGCGAGCATCACCACGACATCGTCGGGATCATGGCGATCGTCGAGCGGCCGCTCGCCGCCGTCATCGCCGAGCCGGGGATCCGCACCCCGCGCGACCTCGAGGGCAAGACCGTCGGGGTCACGGGCGTCCCGAGCGATACCGCCGTCCTGCGCTCGATCGTCGCCGGCGCCGGCGGCAATCCGAACAAGGTCAAGACCGTGACCATCGGCTTCAACGCGGTTCCGGCCCTGCTCTCGCATCGCGTCGCCGCCGCAACCGCATTCTGGAACGACGAGGGCGTCGCCCTCCAGCGCCGCCGCCCCGGGTTTCACAGCTTCCGCGTCGACGCCTACGGCGCTCCGGCCTACCCCGAGCTCGTGCTCGTCGCCACCCGGTCAACGCTCAACCAACAGCCGGGCATCGCCCACGCGATCGTCCGCACGCTCGTCCGCGGCTACGGTGTCACGCTCACCGATCCCGAGGGGAGCGCCGGCAACCTCGAGCAGTCGGTCAGTGGCCTCGACCCCGCGCTCGTGAGCGCCGAGCTCAGCGCCGAGGAGCCGGCGTTCCTCGCTCCGGACGGCCATTTCGGCGAGCTGACGCTGAGCACGCTCAAGGCCTGGTCGAGGTGGGAGGCGCGCTTCGGGATCGTCAAGCGCCCGCCGAACGTCTTCCAGACCTTCGACCCGCGGTTCGTCGCCGGGACCCAGTCCCTGACGATCGCCGGTCTGACTGGGCGCGCTTTGACGAGGCCGGCATTCAAGACGATTTTGCATCGAAGAAGGCGGTTCGGGTCCGGGGGGCTCGAGGCCCGATCCTCTCCGACGTGGCGAGATCCGGGCCAGCGGTCAACCCCCGCTCGACGGCGTTGAGCGGATTCTGGGCCGATCCGTCCAGACGACCCACCTTCGGCCCAGCGCCGGGCAACGCCCCGACGGCCCTACTGGGCGTTGAGCCGCCTGTACTCCTCGCGGATCGACTCCGTCCGCCCCCACATCTGGACGACCTCGGCGCGCCCGGTGCGCACCTCGCGCACCGCGAGCTCGGCGGCGATCTCGGCCTCGTCGAGCAGCCTCAGCGCGGCGTGCGTCGCCGGGGCCGAGGCGGCATGGCCGAACCGGTGGGCGACGATCACGTGCCAGTGCCAGTCGGAGTGCGACTGCGGCTGCGCGTTGCACGTCACGAGCAGGACCGCGGCGTCGACGTAGCGGCGTTCATCGAAGATCCGCAGATCGAATGCGAGGTCGGTCCAGTCGTCGGGAAGCGACTCGACGATCTCGGTGAAGGTGTCTGCGAGGCTGGTCATGAGAACAGCTGCTGGCCGATCAGGAACATGTTCATGGCGATGATGATGCCGGTCGCCGCGAACGCGAGCACGTTCGTCACGGTCCGGTTGACATGGACCCCCATGACGTCGCGCCGACTGGTGAACACGACCAGGGGTACCAGGG
This sequence comes from uncultured Solirubrobacterales bacterium, assembly GCA_963779695.1. Classification (GTDB taxonomy): domain Bacteria; phylum Actinomycetota; class Thermoleophilia; order Solirubrobacterales; family Solirubrobacteraceae; genus Palsa-465. The sequence goes on along the minus strand of CAVZZH010000039.1, from coordinate 60,650 downwards.
CGAAGGGTATCCCGAACGACAACACGACCTGGCTGAGGACGAGCGCGCTCGTCGGGCTGACCCCGAGCGCAAGGATCACGAGCGCCGGAATCATCGTGATCGCGCGCCGCACCACGAGCGGCACCCGGATATTGATGAAGCCGGCCATCACGACCTGCCCGGCGTAGGTGCCGACGCTTGAGGACGAGGCGCCGGAAGCGAGCAGCGCGACCGCGAATGCGAGCGCGGCCCCTCCGCCGACGAGCCGCCCGAGCTCGGCGTGGGCGTCCTGAATGGTGCTGAGGTTGTGAAGCGCCGGGGTGTGGAACAGCTTCGCCGCCACGATGAGCATCGTCACGTTGATCACCCCGGCGAGGCCGAGCGCGATGATCACGTCGATCCGCTCGTAGCCGAGCACGACCCGCCGCTCCTTGTCATTGCGGGCCGGCATCCGCCCGTTCGTCAGCGCGGAATGCAGATAGATGGCGTGCGGCATCACGGTTGCGCCGATGATCCCGACCGCGAGATACAGGTATGAGGTGCCGTGCACCGACGGGATCAGCCCGGCGAGCGAGGCGTGGGCCGAGGGCCCGATCCGCAGCGTCTCGTACAGGAAGCCGGCGAACACGATCGCGAGCAGCGACGCGATCGCCAGCTCAAACCGCCGGACGCCGTGGCGCTGCAGCTCGAGGATCCCGAAAGCGATCACGCCGGTGATCAGGCCGGCGGTGAACAGCGGCACCCCGAAGAGAAGGTTGAGGCCGAGCGCCGCGCCGAGGAACTCGGCGATATCGGTGGCCATCGCCATCACCTCGGCCTGGAGCCACAGCCCCCAGCGCAGGCCACGCGGCAGCCGTTCCCGGGCGAGTTGCGGGAGGCTGCGCCCGGTGGCGATCCCGAGCTTCGCCGACAGGTACTGGATCAGCATCGCCATCGCGTTGGCAAGCACCACGACCCACAGCAGCGCATAGCCGAACCGGGCGCCGCCCTGGATGTTCGTGGCGAAGTTCCCGGGGTCGACGTACGCGACCGCGGCCACGAACGCCGGGCCGAGCATCGTGAGCAGCGCCCGCAGCCGCCCGCGCTGGAGCAGCCGCTCGACCGGACTGACCCCGCCGGCAACCGGGCTGGCGACGCCGATCGTCTCCGGGAGCGCGACCGTGCCATCCGGGGTGGCGGCGGCCGGGACCCGGGTCAGGGGAGGCGGAGTCATCCGTCCACCTCCACCCGCATCGCCCGGGCCAGGGTTCCCCCGAGGACCTGCACCTCGTCGCCGAACTGCACGAACAGCGGCCCGTCGAATGGCTGCTTGTCGATCACCTCAAACGTCGCCCCGGGGGCGATCCCGCGCTCGGCGAGGAACCGGAGCATGTCCGGGTCGGAATCGGAGATCCGCGTGAACGTCCCCCGCGCGCCCGGTGCCAGCTCGCAGAGCGACTCGGTCGGCTGCTCGTCGATCGTCAACTCGCGGGTCGGAATCGGGTCGCCGTGGGGATCGCGGGTCGGGTTGCCGAGCTTCGCCGCGATCAGCTCCTCGAGCTCCTCGGAGAGCACGTGCTCGAGCACCTCGGCCTCGGCATGGACCCGATCCCACGGGACGCCGAGACTCTGCACGAGGTAGAGCTCGAGCAACCGGTGATGGCGCATCACCTCGAGCGCCACGCGCCGGCCGTCATCGGTCAGCGACACGCCCCGATACGGCTCATGCTCGACCAGTCCGAGCTCCCCCAGCCGCTTGACCATCCCCGACGCCGACGCCGGCGTCACGCCGAGCCGGGCGGCGATGGCGTTCGTCGTCACGGGCTCGCCGCCGCGGCGCTCGAGCGCATAGATCGCCTTGGCGTAGTCCTCGACTGCTGAGGAGATCGTGGTCTCGTGGCTTGCCATGACAGGAATTATGGTACGCCTAAATTATAGTTTCGGCAAGTCCGGCCGGAGGTGCGAGGTGGCTATCCTGTGTCGGCGTGAGCACCGTCGAGACGAGCAACTCCGAGTACCGCGCGCTGACCGAGTCCTGCGGCGCGCTCGACCGCTCCGAGCGCGGCAAGCTCGCCCTCACCGGCGCGGACGCGAAGTCGTTCCTCCAGGGCCAGGTCAGCAACGACATCGAGTCGCTCTCCCCCGGCACCGGCTGCTACGCGGCGTTCCTCACGCCCAAGGGGAAGATGCTCGGCGACCTGCGGATCCTCGACACCGGCGACGAGTTGCTGCTCGACACCGAACGCGTCGCCCTCCAGGGGCTGTTCAACATGATCCGGCGCTTCAGCATCGGCTACGCCGTCGAGCTCCACAAGCGCACCGTGGAGCGAGGCCTGATCTCGCTGATCGGCCCCGGGTCGGCCGCCGTCGCGGGCGCCGACGGGCTTCCGGACGCCGAGCACGCCCACGGGCTCGTCGAGGTCGGTCCGATCACCGCCCGCGCGATCCGGACCGACGTCGGCATCGACCTGCTGTGCGACGCCGCCGACACCGAGGCCCTGCTCGCCGCGCTCGCCGCGGCTGGGGCGACGGTCGTCTCCGCCGAAGCCGTCGAGTGCCTCCGGATCGAGCGAGGCCGTCCCCGCTACGGAATCGATCTCGATGACACGGTGATCCCGCAGGAGGCGGGGCTCAACGACCGCGCAGTCTCGTTCACGAAGGGCTGCTACGTCGGCCAGGAGACCGTCGCCCGGCTGTTCTACCGCGGCAAGCCGAACCGGCACCTCCGCGGCTTGGCGCTGTCGGCGCCCCCGCGGTCAGGTGACGAGATCGAGCTGGAGGGCCGCGCTGTCGGACACATCACGAGCACCGCGCTGTCGCCGCGCTTTGGCGCGATCGCGCTCGCGCTCGTTCGCCGCGAGGCGCCACCCGGCTCCACTGTGCTCGTGGGCGGCGACGGCCTCACCGGCGAGGTCGTCGAGCTGCCGTTCGGCTGACTCCGTCACACCCGCTTCGCTGACGAACCGCACGAGCGCGTCCGAGCTCGGAGGCTGATCAAGCGTCAGCTGCGGCGCCTCCGGGTGCGCCGCCAGGTAGTTGCCGAGGATCCGGATCTCGTCGACCTCCCCCGGCGGCACGCGGACGCCGAGCTCGGCCGCGCGGGTGTTGCCGATCAGAGCCGCGCCGGTGCGCTCCTGGAGCACGTCCGCCGCCGTTGGCATCGGCCCCCACGCGACGAGCCGGCCGCCGACGATCCAGAAGCCGTCGCCGCGTGGCGCCGTCGGGTGGGCGGCGATGAGCAGCCGGGGACGCGCATGCGTCGCCTCGAGTGTCCCCTCGAGCCGATCGAGGATCTTCGCCAGCCGGCTCGCGCGGCGACGCAGCCACGCGGCGCGCTCGTACTGCTGGTCGGCGGCCGCGGCCCGCATCTGGTCGCGCACGTGGGCGATCAGCCGTGGCCCGGCGTCGCCGGCGCCGCGGAACACGCCGAGCGCGGCGTCGAGCCGGCGTCGGTACAGATTCGGGTCGAGATCACCGAGGCACGGGGACAGGCACCGGCCCATCTGGCCATACGCCGACGGATGCTCGCGGCGCGGCAGGATCCGGCCACAGTGGCGCAGGCCGAACAGCGAATCGAGCTGCTCGACGAGCTCGGCGGCGAGACGCCGGTTGCGGAGCGGCCCGATCGTCACGGCGTGGCCGGAGGCCGGCTCGGGTGCGACCTCGAGGATCGGAAACGGGATGTCGAGCCGGCAGCGGATGTAGACGAGGCGGTCATCACGGGCGCGCAGCCGGGTGTTCCCGGGCGGGCGCAGCTGCTTGATCAGGCGGTTCTCGAGCACGAGCGCCCCGAGCTCCGACGACGTCGCGCGGTAGTCGACGATCGTCGCGTATGCCGTCCATTCGGCGCGGGGCGTCGAGGGGGCGAAATGCGCGCGCGCCCGGCTCCGGATCGAGATCGACTTGCCGACGTACAGCGGCTTGCCGGCGGCGTCGCGGAACAGGTAGACGCCCGGGTCCTTCGGCAGCTCCTTGAAGTCGAGCTGCGGCAGCGCGTGATCGTGCGCGGCGCGCCCCGCGCGCCGGGGGGCCTTCGGCGGCCTGGGGCGGCTCGGGCGGCGCGGTTTCAGGAGCGCGAGCGCGTCGGCGACCGTGGCGGCGTTGGCGCACAGCCGGGGGAACAGGGCGCACAGGACCCGCCCGCACGTCTCTGCGTCCGCGAGCGCGCGATGGGCGACGCGGACCTCGATGCCGAGCGCGTCGGCCAGGGCCCCGAGCCGGCGCTCGCGTTGGAGCGGGAGCATGTTCCGTGCCAGCGCCGCGGTGCAGATGACCGGCGGGTTCGGCCAGTCCAGGCCGCTCCGATCGAACGCCTGACGGAGCACGCGGCGGTCAAACGGCGCGTTGTGGGCGACCATGATGCGCCCCCGCAGCCGCTCCTCGAGCTCAGGCAGGACGGTCTCCGCCGGCGGGGCGCCGTCGACCATCTGCTGCGTAATCCCGGTGAATCGCTGGATTCCCCGCCGCAGTGGCATGTTCGTCCGCACGAGCGAGGACCATGTCTCGTGGAGTTCGCCCCCGCCGACGAGCACCGCCCCGACCTCGGTCAGCTCGCAGTCGTCCCCGCCGAGCCCATTGGTCTCGGTGTCGACGGCCAGGAACTCGGCGGTTCTGATCGGCTGCTCGAGCAGTTCCAAGCGATGCGTGATACGCCTGCCCCCGGACGGAGCGAACGCGCAGTTGCAATGTGACCCGTCTTAGACGACCGTGCGTAGGGGTACCATCGTCTTGATTCGGACACGGGAAGGAGGCTCATTTGACGGCCGTCGCTGACAAGACGCGGGAGATCGACGCCGACATGAAGCGCGCTTGGAGTGCGTACAGCGAGCGCCTGCGGGATCTGTCCGGCGAGGAGTACGAGCGTGCGGAAGAAGACTCGTGGTCTGAGCTGCAGGGTGAGCTGCGTCGACTGGACCGACAGCGCCGAACCCTGGGTCAGACCGGGATTTAGGGCATCGGGACCCATTTAACGTTCATCAGGCTTCCTCACCACGATCCGGTCAGTTAGGGTTCCGGCACGTCAAGAGGAGAGCCAGGTCCAGGCATGCGCAGGTGGACGTCCGGGATTTTCGCGGTCATTGCTCTGACCGCGGCAGGGTGTGGTGGAGGCACGACCTTCGCCAATAAGCCGCGACCTCCCACACCGGTCAATCTGACCGTGTACATCAACAACGCCCGCGTGTCGGTGTCCCCGTCATCCGTCGGAGCGGGACCGGTCGTGTTCATCGTCAGCAACGCCGCCGACCAGACGGTGTCGCTCAACATCGGCAACAGCGACGGCTCGAGCATCGGCACCACCGGCCCGATCAACCCGCAGTCGACCGCCCAGGTGACGGTCGACTTCCGTGATCCGGGCACCTACACCGTGTCCGCCGGCAAGTCGGGCAAGACCCAGGCCGAGCAGCACCAGCCCTCATCGATCGCCTCGGCGACGCTGCGCATCGGCAAGCAGCGGGCGAGCGCGTCGTCACAGCTGCTACAGCCATAAAGAGATTTCTACGCGGCGAGCGCGACCGGCGACGGTGCCGGCGCGGACGCGCGTGAGGCCCGCCAGACCCGCCGCATCCGGCGACGGAACGCCTTCGGCTTTTCGGCGTACACGCGTGCCCCGATGCGGAGCGCCTCGGCCCGCAGTTCGTCACGCCGGTGGGCGATCAGCTCGCGGACCCCATCGACGTCGACCGGTGCCGGCAACCCGTGGGCGAGCCGCTGATCGAGGATCGCGAGGTCGTGCTCGTCTCCGAGCAGATCCGCGAGCGCGTGGGCGTCCTTCGCCTGTCCGGCGATCGAGGGGCCACACACGTCGGCGAGCAGCCGCGACTCGTACCAGAGGTCCTTGACCCGCTTGCGCCACTCGTGCATGGCCTCGGCCCTGCGGCCGCGCCTCGCCCGAGTCAACGCCTTGCGCCCGCGCGTGTAAGAGCGGACCAGGCCGGCGTCCAGGGCACGCCAACCGTCGGCCGTGATCTCCCACTCGGCGGTCCGCTCACGGACGGCCTGCAGCTCAGCCGCCACGCCGGCCGCGGCGCGCTGCGCCGCGAGGCCACCGTCGTCATGACCGTGGCGGTCGGTCTGAAGGGCAGCGCGAACCGTGGTGAAGGCCCGTTCGGGCAACTGACCGGCAAACCGTTCGGAGAGCTCGTCGACGGTCGCCACCAGCGCGTCCGCGTCCCGCGCCCCGGACAGAATCTGCGCGGCGTCCCGCAGGGCGGCGTTCTCGTGGCGGCGCTCCTCACGCGGCATCGCCCCGCGGACGAGCCGGATCAGCGAGCGCTCCCGCTTGATCGCCTTGCGCGCATTGTGGATGGCCTTCTCCGGATCGGTCGGCAGCGTCTCGGTGAGCTGCGTGATCGCGACGTCAAGCTGCTCGCGCGCGATCCGGGTGGTCGCCTCGGCCACGGACTCCTCGAGCAGAAACGAGTACGTGTGCGGCGTGTGCGCCATCGTGGTGCCTCCTTCGTCGGTCTCTCTTTGAGGCGTACCCGGGTGCGTGACGGACCGAACCGAGGTGCACTGACCGCGGCGCGGCGTGTCTCCGCGCGGACAGTGCGCCGGCGCGGCCCGCCCCGGCCCGGCCCGGCCGTCGCACGTCGACGCGGCGCGACCAACCGGCACGAATGCCCGCCCGTGTCCGCGCGGTCGGACCCGCGGGAGTTCGTGCCGCTCTGAGCAGCACGATCTCCCAAAGCGTGGGCTGGCGCTGACACGCGTGGGAACTTGTGCCGTTCGTGGCTGTGCCGTTCGTGTGCCCGCCGCGCACCCCCCCGCACGTGCCGCACCCCCCGCCCCTGCCGCACACGCCGCCGGCCCTGCCGCACCTCCAACCCAGACCCCTCATTGCCCTTGCGCAATCAACGCTTGCGTGGAATACTTGCATGCGTGCAAGTAACTACATCGCAGGGAGCAGGGACGGCGGCGACCGCTGGCGACGACGGCTGGCACCGCGGCAGCGCCCGAGACCGGGACGGCCACCCCCACCGACCTCGCGTACGACCTGTACGCGCTCGTCGTGTTCCTGCACAAGAACTGCAACGCCGATCTGTTCGAAGCCGTCGGGGCGCTCGAGCTGAGCCTGACTCAGATCAAGCTGCTGCACCACCTTGAGGATCAGTCCCGGGAGCTGACGCTGAAGGAGGCCGCGGATCTCGTCCTGATCTCGCTGCCCGCCGCCAGCCGCACCGTCGATGACTTGTATCGCCGCGGCTTCGTCGAGCGTCACGAGGACTCGGAGGACCGGCGCATGAAGCGGGTATCGCTGACGGATCCGGGCCGGGCCGTGATCCGCCGCCTCAACGCCGCACGGCTCAGCGGCCTCGAGCAGTTCACCCAGACCTTGAATGACGCCGAACGACGCAAGCTCGCCGGAGCGCTGAAGAAGCTGCTCGAGCGCGACGACGTCGCGGCGTGCCGACCAGAAGGACTTGACGCATGACCCAACGACTGACCGCTCACCGACACCGACTCATCACCGACGAGAACAGCCGCTGGTGGACGCTCGGCGCGATGTGTTTCGCGCTGTTCATGGTGATGCTCGACAACACGGTGGTGAACGTCTCGCTGCCCTCGATCCAGCGTGACCTCCACGCGTCGCTGTCGGCACTCGAGTGGACCGTGAACGCCTACACGCTGACGTTTGCCGTGCTGATGGTCACCGGCGGGCGCCTCGGCGACATCTTCGGACGCCGCAAGATGTTCCTGTTCGGCGTCGTCGTGTTCGGCCTCTCGAGCATCGCCATCGGCCTTGCCCCCACCGACGCCGCGCTCGTCGCGCTTCCGGGCCGTTCAGGGCGTCGGCGCCGCGTTCATGATGCCGGCGACGCTGTCGATCATCACGCAGGCGTTCCCGGCGCATCAGCGCGGGACCGCGATCGGCACGTGGGCGGGCGTGAGCGCGCTCGCGCTGGCCATCGGCCCGGTCGTCGGTGGCTTCCTGACCCAGGACGTGAGCTGGCGGGCGATCTTCTTCATCAATCCCCCGATCGCGATCATCGCGGTCGCCGTGACGCTGTTCGCGGCGCGGGAGTCGCGTGACGAGACCGTCGGCAAGCGCGTGGATTACGCGGGAATCGCGGCGCTGACCGTTGGTCTGACGGCGCTCGTCCTCGCGCTCGTCCAGGGCAACGCCTGGCACTGGGGATCGCCCCGGATCATCGCGCTGTTCGCGATCGCGCTCGTCTCGCTGATCGGCTTCGTGCAGATCGAGCGCCGCGTCGAAGGCGCCGATGATCGACTTCGCGTTCTTCCGCTCGCGGACGTCGGCCGGGGCGAACCTCGTCGGCTTCCTGGTGACGTTCGCGATGTTCGCCCAGTTCTTCTTCATCACGATCTACATGCAGAACATCCTGCATTACTCGCCGCTTGAGACCGGCGTCCGGTTTCTTCCCTCGACGCTCGTGATCATCGTCATGGGCCCGCTTGCCGGCCGGCTCACCGACAAGGTGGGACCGCGGCCGCTGATGACGCTCGGTCTCGTGATCGTGAGCGCTGCCGTGTTCGTCCAGTCGCACATCACTGTGCACAGCGGCTACGGCCTGCTGCTGCCCGGGTTCATTCTCATGGGCCTCGGCATGGGCCTCGTGATGTCGCCGATGAGCACGGCCGCGATGAACGCCGTCGACCGCACCAAGGCGGGCGCCGCCTCCGGCGTGCTCTCGATGAGCCGGATGGTCGGCAGCACGTTCGGCGTCGCCGTGATGGGCGCCCTCGTGGCGACGATCGGCCGCTCCAAGATCGACGAGCTCCTCCCCCAGCTTCCGGCCCACACGCGCGCCACGATCGCGAACGGAATCAGCAGCGGCGGCAGTTTCAGCGGACATCACGTGTCCGCCCAGATCGTCTCCGCCAGCCGCGAGGCGTTCGTCTCCGCGCTCGGCACCGGCCTCACCATTGGCGCCGCGGTGACGCTCTTCGGAGCGTTCGCGGCGTGGATCCTGATCGAGCCCCGGCCGAAGACTGAGCCTGAAGCCGCAGCCTCGCAGGCCCGCAGCGAGCCGGATCGCGTCGAGATCGCCGCCTAAGTCGTCGGCCCGCGCCCAGGCTGACGGGTGCGGTCCAACCTCACCGCCGGAAGCACCTGAGTTCTCTACAGTTCGACGTCTTCCCAGGAGTACCCGAATCAAGAGAGGCAACGTTCGTGGCCGTCGATCTCAGTCAAGTTGCAACCGTCGAAACCGAACCCGGAGAGCTGCCGTCCACGATGGCGGCCTGGGTTATTCGCCAGGAACGGGAGGGCGAGCCGACCGACGCCTTCCAGCTGGAGGAGATCGAGGTACCCGAGCCCGGCGCCTTTGAGGTCGTCGTCCGCGTGATGGCGGCCGGCGTCAACTTCAACAACGTGTGGGCCGCGCTGGGACAGCCGGTTTCGGTGTTCCGTTACCACCCCAACGAGGACCATCACATCGGGGGCTCGGACGCCTCCGGAATCGTGTGGAAGGTCGGCGAGGGCGTCACCCGCTGGAAGCCCGGCGACGAGGTCGTCATGCACTGCAACCAGGCCTCCTACGAGGATCCAGAGGTGCACGGCCTGGATCCGCTCGCCGCCCCGAGCCAGCAGATCTGGGGCTATGAGACGAGTTGGGGCTCGTTCGCCCAGTTCTGCAAGGTTCAGGCGCAGCAGCTGCTGCACAAGCCCAAGCACCTCTCCTGGGAGGACGCCGCCTCCTACGGGCTCACGTACTTCACGGCGTACCGGATGCTGATCGACCGCTGCAAGCTCCAGTCCGGCCACCGCGTCCTCATCTGGGGCGCCGCGGGCGGCCTCGGCGTGTTCGCCACTCAGCTGTGCAAGCTCGCCGGCGCCGATGCAGTCGGCGTCGTCTCCAGCGACGAGAAGGGCAAGCTGATCGAGCAGCTCGGAGCCGTCGGCCACATCAACCGCAACGAGTTCGCGGGGATGATGCGCCGCGGCGACGAGGATCCCGATCAGGAGAAGGCGCGCTTCAAGGAGTCACGGCGCTTCTGCAAGGAGGTCGAGCGCATCCTCGGCGGCCCGCCGGACATCGTCTTCGAGCACGTTGGCAAGGCGACGTTCCCGACCTCGGTGCTCGTCGTCCGCCCGTTCGGCAAGGTCGTGATCTGCGGCGCCACCTCGGGCTACCAGCTCGACTTCGACGTCCGCTATCTGTGGATGCGCCAGAAGGAGATCCTCGGCTCGCACTTCGCGAACGCGTGGGAGGCGACGAAGGCCAACGAGCTGATCGAGGAGTCGAAGATCCGCCCGGTGCTCTGGCAGACGATGCCGTTCGACCAGGTCGCCAACGCCCACCAGCTGCTCCGCGACAACAAGCACCTCGGCAAGATCGCGATCCTCGTCGGCGCCACCGAGGAGGGTCAGGGCAGGACCGCCGAGGGTCCGGGCGCGATCCGCGCGGAGGTCGGCGCCTGATGGCCGGCGTCATCCACGTTCCCTGGTACGCGACGGTGTTCCGCGGCGATGATTTCGCCGCGGCCGTCGCCGCCGAGGCGCCGATCGCGATGCGCTACGGCGCGACCCAGTACATGGTGCACCGCTCCAATGACGACCGGTACAAGATCACCCAGATCATCTGGTTCGAGGACAAGCGCGACTGGTACCGGTACTGGGAGGGCCCCGAGATGAACGCCTTCCGTCGGCGCTACATGGGCCGCTACCAGATCCCGATCACCTACATCTGGCACGAGGAGATCGCCTCAGGCGCGCTCGGTCCCGATGTCGCCCTCGAGCCCGCGCAGCCCGAGCCCGAGCCCGAGCCGCAGGCGACTGCGTAACGCCGCGGCTTCCTCAGTCGCGCACACGCACCCGCAGCGCGAGGTCGAGCCAGAACCGCTCGTCGGGATCGTCGAGCGCGGGTCCGAATAGCTCCCGGAGTCGCCCGAGCCGGTAGCGGGCCGTCTGCGGATGCACGCCGAGCCGCTCTGACATCGGGCCGATCCGCCCCTGCTCGGCGAGCCAGCTGCGGAGTGTCTCGAGCATCCGGGCGCGCGAGCCCGGAGAGAGCCGGGCGAGTGGAGCCAGCTGCTGGCGGGCGAGCTCCTCGGCGAGCGCGGAGTCGCTGCGCAGCATCAGCTCCCCGATGTGGTCGCGGGCGACAATCAATGAGGGCGTGACGCCGGCGAGCTCGAGGGCCGCGCGCGCCCGCACGAAGCTGAGTGCGGCCTGCGGCCATTCGACGGTCGTCCCAATCGCTCCGATGAGCCCGCTGTCGACGATCGCCCGCTCGAGGCCGGCGAGCCGTCCCGGGGCGTCCGGGTCAGGCACGATGACGACCGACATGTCACCGATCGTCTCGGCGATCGCGTCCGCCGGCAGCGGCAACGAGAACGGACCGCGATGGCCCGCGGCGGTCAGGACGGCGAGGGCTCGCGGCAACTCCCAGCCCGCCTCGCGCGCGGCGGCCTGAATCGCGGCCGGCTCAGCGGGCGGCTCGCGGACGAGCATCCGCACGAGCCGCCGGCGGTGGAGCTCAGCCTCGCTGGCCGCCGCCGACTGCTCGCTGGCGTACCCGGCCGCCGACTCGGCGGACAGCGCATCGATGTAGGCGAAGATCGATTCCGCGAGCATGTACAGCGTCTCCGGTTCCAGTCCGGCCGCACTCCCGAGCGCGACAAAACGCCGCCACGCGACGCGGGCACCGGCCCGGTAGGCGCTCAGCAGCGCGTCGAGACTTCGGCCGGCGCGCATCTCGCCTTGACCGAGCGCCCGGTACACATCCGCGCGCCCGACCGGTCCGCCGGCTTCGATCTCGGCGAGGAAGTGGTGAAGCGCCTCCTCGACGCCGGCGCGGACCCCAGCGCCGAACTCCCCCTCGAGCGGACGCGAGTATGCGGGGACCCGGCGGACCGCGTCGATCATCTCGTCCGCGATGTCGGGCAGCGCGGGTCGGAGGACGTCAACGACGCGCGGTGGCAACTCGTGCCACGGTTGATCGGCCATTAAGTTGTCACTGATGTATGAAATCTCGCTGGGGTCTCGTCGCAAAAGCAATAGAAACGTGAGCCACTGCTCAGTATTCTGCCATCACTACCCGATGACGCGCGCTCATAAGACCACAAATCTGATCGACCACGCGTTCCCGACCTCGGCGTTCCATGGCCTGCGGTTCTGGGAGCGGATCGCGGACCCAACCGGCCTGCTGATCGCCCTGCTGGAGAAGCTCGGAATCGTGTGGAACGTCGTGCGAATCAGCCCCGAGCGCCAGCAGGCAAAGACGCTCCCGCCGGATCAGCGCCGCAGCGCGAAGATCGTTCCCGAGACCTAACGCCGGCTCACCCGCCCTCGAGCGGCGCCATCGTCAGGCCGGCGCCGTCCAGCGCGTCCCAGTACGTCTCGGCGTCCTCTCGAGGCCCGGACCACACGATCGCGCAGCCCGTGTTGTGAATCCGATCGGCGAGCCGGTAGCCCTGCGCCAGCGTCACCCCAGGGACCACGGAGGCCAACGTCTCCGCGACGTGGTCGAACGTGTTGTAGTCATCGTTGAGGACCACGACGCGCCAAAGGCCTCCGAGTCCGCCGCCGGGACCGCCCAGGCGCGGCAACTCAACCGTCTGCGACATCTGTTCTCAGGATACCGGTGTGCTGTGCGCGCGGCCAGCCCGCTCATCGCGCTTGCGCCAGTAGCGCTCGAGCCCGGCGTACAGCTGCTCTGGGGGGGCTGCCTGGGTGTACGCCTCCGCCACCTCGGGGCTCGCGCTCGCGGCGATCTCGTGCTGGATCGCGGCGATAAATCCGTCCTGGTCCTGGTCGCGGGCAAGCTCAGCCCAGCGCCCGAGCCGATCGCTCAGCTCGTCGAGCTGGCGCGCGACATCGTGGCTGCCACCGAAATGGGTCATCGCGAGCTGCGTGGGGGCCCATCCGCGGATCAGCTCGATCGAGTCCTGCCACTTCTCCACGTCGATGTCCGGCGGCGGCGTCGGCGGGATGGTGATCGTGTCGTCGGTGATCCGGACACCGCCGACGTCGCCGACGAAGGCCGTGCCGTCATGCAGGTAGGAGACGTGATGCGACGCGTGACCCGGCGTGTAGGCGACGTCGAACGCCCCGTCGATGACCGATTCGCCCCCGGTGAGGACGCGGATCGAACTCTCGGGCACAGCCACGAACTCACCCCACAGCCGGTCCATGTCCTCGCCGTACAGACGCCGCGCGCTCTCCAGCAGGCGCCCGGGATCGATCATGTGCGGCGCGCCTCGCTCGTGGACGTACACCTCGAGGTCGGGCCACCGCTCCACGAGCGAGCCGCTCGCACCGGCGTGGTCGAGATGGATGTGGGTGAGCAGCAGCGCCCGGGGGCGCGCGTCGCCGAGCGCCTCGAGCAGCGACGGCAGGCATGAGCTTGGGCCCGGATCGATCAGCACATCCCCAACCTGCCAGCAGCCGATCACGCGGTCGCGACCTACGTGATGGAGCTCGATCAGCCGTGGCGTCATGCGCCGTGCGGCGGCTGGTCGGACGCCGGCCACGGCGGCGGCTGACGCGGCGGTGCCGCACCGTGAGGCGGCGGCACGTGATGCTCCTCGGTCGCCGGCGGTTCCTGCTCCGGCTCGTGCTCGGGCTCGGGCTCGGGCTCGGCTCGAGCTCGGGCTCCGGCTCGTGCTCGGGCTCCAGCTCGGTCGCCGGCTCGGCCCGGACCACCGGGAGCACAGCCGTCGCCTCGGGATCGATCTCCTCCGCGACGGCCTCGACATCAAATAACTCCGCGCCCGCGGTCCCCTCAACGTCCGGCGCCTCGGCTCCTGGCGCCTCGGCCTCCGGCGCGTCGACCTCCGGCGCGTCGACCTCCGCGCGCGTCGACCTCCGGCGCGTCGACCGCGCCGGCTCGGCTCGTACAGCGCCGGTCGGCTCGTAAGCGCCGGTCGGCTCGACCGCCGGGACCCCGCCGGTCGCCTCATCGGCGGGTGGGAACCGCTCGGCGGCGTCGTCAGCGAGCGCGGTCAGCTGGGCCGCGAGCTCGCGGGCGTCCTCGATGATGCGCAGCCGCTCCGCCCAGATCCGGTCGGCATCGGCGTCGAGGTCCTTGATCCGCTGCTCCCCGGAGCGGGCGATCTCGGCCGCCTCATGGCGCGCGTGCTCGAGACGATCCTCGGCCTCCCGGCGCGACGTGGTCGTGATCTGCTCCGCGGTGTCGTGGGCGCGCTGAAGGATCCCGGAGATCTGCTCGCCGACGCGCTCGAGCGCGCGCCGCACGGCAGCGTCGGGCGAGCTCCGAGCCTGGAGATCGGCGATCAGCTGGTTCGTACGGCGCACGTACGCATCGACCGCCATCGGGTCGTATCCACGGCGCGCCCGCGGGAAGTCGGTGTCCTCCGGGCTCGGCAGCGGGTCGCCAGGCAGCGACGCAAGCGGGGCCGTGATCTCCTGGAGGATCGCGTGTTCGTCGGCGGCGCGGCTCTGATCCGGCATGACAGTGAAGTTACCCAACAGCGCCGACGGGCGAACTCGTCGGCGCGCTCAGGCGGTACGTTCCGGGCGCTATTGCCGCTGTTCTTCGGCGATATGTGCTCCAAAGCCACGGCCACTGATTGGGGTCGTGACCGTTCTCATCGATGTACCAGCTCGTGCATCCGGTGTGCCACACCGTTCCGGCGAGCGCGTCGCGGAGCTCGTGGTCGAAACCGTCCGCGACCGCCGGCTCGACCTCGATCGTCCGAGCGGCGGCGACCTGCATCGAGCGCAACGCCGCGATCACATGCTGGACGCCGGCCTCGATCGTGTAGATGACTGAGCCGGTGCCGCCGTTCGTGTTCGGGCCGTAGATGAGAAACAGGTTCGGGAAACCCGGGCACGCTCAGCCCGAGATAGGCGCGGGGGCGACCGTTCCAGCGCTCGGTCAGCGAAGCGCCGCCGGCTCCGATCACGTCCATCGGGGTGACGAACCCGTGGGTCTTGAAGCCCGTGGCAAGCACGATCACGTCCGCCGGCCGCTCGACCCCGTCGACGGTGCGCACGCCGCCGGGCACGATCCGCTCGATCCCGTCGGTGACGAGCGACACGTTCGGGCGGGTCAGCGTCGGGTACCACTCGTCGGTCAGCATCACGCGCTTGCAGCCGATCTCGTCGGTCGGCGTCACCTTGGCCCGGAGCTCGGGATCCTCGATCGCCTTGTTGATCTGCCGGCGACAGATCGCGCGGAAGGCCGGGAGCAGCCACGGGCTCCGGCCCGTCATCGCCGCCGCGCCGAGTTCGTGAAACGCGAAGTTGCCCGCTCGGTCGGCTCGCTGCAGCGCCGGGAAGCGCTCGAGCAGACGCTTCGTCCGGTCCGTGTAGGCGTAGTCCATCCGCGGAAACGTCCATCCGGGCGAGCGCTGGTAGATGTCGAGCTGTCGCACCGACGGGGCGATCGCTGGACCAGCCTGGATCGCGCTGCAACCGGTTCCCACCATCGCCACCCGCCGCCCGTCGAGCGGAACGTCGTGGCGCCACTGCGCGGTGTGAAACGCGGGCCCGGCGAAGTCGTCGAGCCCGGGGATCGCCGGCACGCTCGGGACCGACAGCTGTCCGCACGCGGTGAGGACGACGTCGGCCTCGAAGCCGCCGTCGCTCGTCTCAAGCGTCCACTTCGCCCGCTCCGCGTCCCACGTGGCCGACTGCACCTCGACGCCGGTCCGAACCCGGCCTCGCACGCCCTCCCGGTCGACGATGTCCTCGAGGTAGGCCTGAATCTCGGCCTGGGGGGCGTACCGCCGTGACCACCGGGGGTTTGGCGCGAACGAGAACTCGTACAGGTGCGAAGGGACGTCGCACGCGGCACCCGGGTACGTGTTGTGGTTCCAGACGCCGCCGATCCGCTCGCCCCGCTCGAACACGGTGACGTCGGCGAACCCTGCTCGCCGGAGCATCACAATCGCGGCGACCCCGCCAAAGCCGCCGCCCACGACAGCGATCGAAGGCATCGCCGAGTAGCCTATCCGTATGCCGGAAACTCCCTCCCCCCGCCTGTCAGAGCGTGATCGTCCGTGGATGATGCGGACCTACGCTGGCCATTCCGACGCAAAACGGTCCAATGAGCTGTACCGGCGAAACCTCGCCAAGGGACAGACCGGACTGAGCGTCGCGTTCGACCTGCCGACCCAGACCGGGTACGACCCCGATCACGAGCTCGCGCGGGGCGAGGTGGGCAAGGTCGGGGTTTCGATCGCGCACGAGGGAGACATGCGCACGCTGCTCGACGGGATCCCCCTCGACCAGATGAACACCTCGATGACGATCAACGCGACGGCGGCCTGGCTGCTGTCGCTCTACATCGTCGCCGCCGAGGACCAGCGCGTCGCCGAAGACAAGCTGCAGGGCACAACCCAGAACGACATCCTCAAGGAGTACCTGAGCCGGGGCACGTACGCGTTCCCGCCCGCGCCGAGCATGCGGCTGATCGCCGACACGATCGCCTACACCGTCCAGCACGTCCCGAAGTGGAACCCGATCAACATCTGCTCCTACCACCTCCAGGAGGCCGGCGCGACGCCGGTCCAGGAGATCGCCTACGCGATGAGCAACGCGATCGCCGTGCTCGACGCGGTCCGCGAGCGCCTGGTGCCGCGGCCAACCTCTGATGGGCAGCGTCTTCGGGCGGATCTCGTTCTTCGTCAACGCCGGCGTGCGGTTCGTCGAAGAGCACGCCAAGCTCCGCGCGATGGCCGAGTTGTGGGAAGAGCTCGGGCGTGATCGCTACGGCGTCGAGGACGAGAAGCTCCGCCGCTTCCGTTACGGCGTCCAGGTCAACTCGCTCGGCCTGACCGAGGCGCAGCCGGAGAACAACGTCTACCGGATCGCCCTGGAGGCGCTCGCGGTGACGCTCGGCCGCAGCGCACGAGCGCGCGCGCTCCAGCTCCCGGCGTGGAACGAGGCGCTCGGGCTGCCGCGGCCGTGGGATCAGCAGTGGTCCCTGCGCCTCCAGCAGATCCTCGCCTACGAGACCGACCTGCTCGAATACCCGGACATCTTCGAGGGCTCGACCGTGATGGAGGGCCTCGTCGCCGAGCTCGCCACCGGCGCCCGCGAGGAGATGGCCCGGGTCGCCGAACTCGGAGGCGCCGTCGAGGCCGTCGACTACATGAAGGCCTCGCTCGTCGAGTCCCATCGCGAGCGCTGGCAGCGGATCGAGTCAGGCGATCTCACGGTCGTCGGCATGAACAAGTTCACCTCGACCGAGCCCTCCCCCCTGACCGCGGATGCCGACGGCGGCATCCTCGTCGTCGATCCGCAGGTCGAGGCCGATCGAAAGGCCGCGCTCGAGGCCTGGCGGGCACAGCGCGATCAGTCGAAGGTGGACGCGGCGCTCACCGAGCTCGCTCGGGTCGCCCGCGACGACAGCGAGAACATCATGCCCGCGACCATCGCCGCGGCCCGGGCCGGCGTCACCACCGGCGAGTGGTCCCAGACGCTGCGCGAGGTGTTCGGCGAGTACCGGGCCCCGACCGGCGTCGGCGAGGCGGCCGCCGTCTCCAGCGAGGATGTCGCCGAGCTCCGTGACGAGGTCGAGCGGCTGAGCGACGCGCTCGGCCGTCGCCTGAAGTTCCTCGTCGGCAAGCCCGGGCTCGACGGCCACTCCAACGGCGCCGAGCAGATCGCCGTCCGCGCCCGCGACGCGGGTATGGACGTCGTCTACGAGGGCATCCGGCTGACGCCGTCACAGATCGCGACCTCCGCCGCCCAGGAGGGCGTCCACGTCATCGGCCTGTCGATCTTGTCCGGCTCGCACCGGGAGCTGATCCCCTCCGTACTCGAGGAGCTCCGCAAGGCGGGCGCCGGCGACGTGCCGGTGGTCGTCGGCGGGATCATCCCCGAGGCGGACGCGGCCTGGCTGCGTGAGGCCGGCGTCGCCGCCGTGTACACGCCGAAGGACTGGGATCTCAATCAGATGATGCGGGACATCATCACGCTGGTCGCCGAGCGCAACGGCATCGTCGATACCGCCGCCCCGGCCTGAGCCCGTCAGCCGACACCACGGGGGCTGAGCTCGCCGAGCGGCTGCGGGCGCGAGACGTGAGCGCCGCTCCCGCCGTGCTCAACCTTGTCGAGAACCGCACCGCGGCGGCGCAGGAGCAGGCCGCCGCCCTGCTCGCCGCCGTGTCCCCCGCGGCGCTCGGGGACGAGGCGCCCGCCCACGTCGTCGGGGTCACGGGCCCGCCCGGCGTCGGCAAGTCCTCGCTCCTCTCCCGGCTCGTCGCCGAATGGCGGGCGCGGGACCGCTCGGTCGCCGTGCTCGCCGTCGATCCGACCTCCCGCCGCTCGGGTGGATCGCTCCTCGGCGACCGCGCCCGGATCGACGTCGACCCCGCCGACAGGCACGTGTTCATCCGCTCGACCGCCGCCGGTGATCGCCTCGGTGGGCTGGCGCCCGCAACCCGGGCGGCCGCCGCGGCGCTGGCGGCAGCGTTCGACGTCGTCGTCATCGAGACGGTCGGCGTCGGGCAGTCCGAAACCGAGATCGCGGACGTCGCGGACACGGTCGCGGTCGTCGTGCAGCCGGGGTCGGGCGACGTGCTCCAGTTCCTCAAGGCCGGGATCATGGAGGTCCCCGACGTGCTCGTCGTCACGAAGGCCGATCTCGGCCGGATCGCGATGCGCGCGCTCGCCGATCTCCGGTCGGCGCTGCGCTCGCTCGGCGCCCGGGGCACCGCCGTCGTCGCGGTCTCCTCGATGGCGCCGCCGAGCGGGGTCGACGCGCTCGTCGATGCACTCGATGAGCACCGGGCAGGGCTCGATCTTCCCGCTCGCCGTGCCCGTGCCCGGAGGATGCACGCGCTCGCCGACTTCGCCACCGAATATGGCGACCGCGGGGTGCGCGCGCTCGGTGGGCGCCGTGCGGGAGAACGGCTCCTCGACGGCCTCGACCGCGGGCTTGACGTCCCGGCGCTGTACGCCGCGCTCGAAAGTGCCGCGGCCGGCGGGCGCTGACCGGCACAATCTAAAACCGATGCGCATCGATCTCGCGATCATGTTCGGCGCGTTCGTGCTCGCCACCGCGCTCGCCGGCGCCGTCGGCGCCGCCAATTTCGGCACCGCCCTCGCCTTCGGCCAGATCGCGTTCGCGCTCGCCACCGTACTGGTCATCGTCAAGCGTCCCTGAGGCGTCGCCGATGCGACCGTCCGTAGGTGAGATCGTCCTTCCGAACCAGCCGCTCGTCGATGGTCCGACCGCGCTACGCCCGTGGCGTGACGATGACATCGACGCGATCGTCCGTGCCTGCCAGGACCCGGAGATCGCCCGCTGGACGCGTGTCCCCGAGCACTACGGCGAGGTCGACGCGCAGGCGTACCTGCTCGAGCGCGGCGCGTCCCTGCGCGCCGGCGCGACCGCCCCGTTTGCGATCGTCGCCAGCGACGACCTCGGGCGCCTGCTCGGGTCGGTGTCGATCCTCCGGCTCGCCTGGGAGCACCTCCGCGGCGAGGTCGGCTACTGGCTCGCCGCCGATGCGCGTGGCGGAGGCCACGCGACGCGGGCGGTGAGGCTTGCCTGCCGGTGGGCGTTTGACAGCCTCGGCCTCGAGCGGATCGACCTGCTCGCGGCGGCCGGCAATCTCCCCTCGCAACGGGTCGCCGAGCGGGCCGGATTCACACGTGAGGCGCTGCTGCGCGCCCACACCCGCGGACCTCACGGGCGTGAGGACATGGTCGCGTTCGGTCTGTTCGCCGACGATGTCGCCCGGACCCTGCCTGGTTACAGCTAGTGCACGGTGCACTAGCCTGTGAGCATGGCGATTGAGCCACTGCGCGATGGACACGGGCGTCTGATCGGCGACCTTCGAATCTCCGTGACCGATCGGTGCAACTTCCGCTGCCAGTACTGCATGCCGGCGGAGGGCCTCCCATGGCTCGAACGCTCAGAGGTGCTGACCTTCGAGGAGATCGCCCGGCTCGTGCGGATACTGAGCGCGATGGGCGTGCGTGATGTTCGGCTGACCGGGGGCGAGCCGCTCGTCCGCCGGAACTTCCCTCACCTTGCGTCGCTGCTCGCCGCCATCCCCGATGTCGACGACTTGTCCGTGACGACGAACGGGTTCCTCCTCGAGCGTGACGCCGAGAACCTTGTCCGGGCCGGCGTCAACCGCTTCAACGTGTCGATCGACTCGCTCCAGCAGGATCGCTTCTTCGAGCTGACGCGGCGCGATGCCCTCCCCCAGGTCCTGCGCGGCCTGGAGCTGCTCGCGTCGTTCCCCGAGGCGCATCCGATCAAGGTCAACGCCGTCGCGATCCGCGGCTTCACCGAGGACGAAGCGCTCCCGTTCGCCGAGCTCGCCCGCTCGAGCTCCTACGAGATCCGTTTCATCGAGTACATGCCGCTCGACGCCGACCGGGCATGGACCGCCGAACAGGTTCTCACCGGCGCCGAGATCCGCGCCGCGATCGACGCCGTCTATCCGCTTGAGCCGGAGCCGCGCGAGCCGCACGCCACCGCTCGCCTGTACCGCTTCGCCGACGGACGCGGACGCATCGGCTTCATCAACCCCGTCTCGGAGCCGTTCTGCGGCGACTGCAACCGCATCCGGCTGACCGCCGACGGTCGGCTGCGCACCTGCCTGTTCTCATTGAACGAAACCGATCTGCGCGGGCCGATGCGCGAGGGCGCCTCCGATGCCCAGCTCGAGCAGATCATCCGTGACGCCGTGTGGCGCAAGGAGCTCAAGCACCACGTCGGCGAGCCCGGCTTCATGCAGCCGGAGCGCACGATGAGTGCGATCGGCGGCTGAGCGCCGGCCTCAGCGCTGGCTCGGATGCACGCCGCGCATGTCGGGCACCGGCGGCGGCCGCAGCCGCTGGTAGGCAAACGCACCGGCGAGCAGCAGCAGGCCGAGCGCGATGAATGAGATCACGCGATACAGCGACGTCAGCGTCGAGAGGTCGTACAGGAACACCTTGGCGACCGTCAACAACAGCAACGCGAGCGCCGCGTTGCGCAGCGGGTCGCGATTGGTGCGCAGCGCGGTGATCAGCAGTCCCAGCCCGAGCAGGCTCCAGCAGCCGCTGAGCACGACCTGCCCCTGCTGACGGACGCTGAGGTCAAGGAGCGACGGATCGACGGCGCCGGCGGTCGGCTGGAATGCGGAGATGATCGCGACCGACGCGAGATAGAGGAGCGTCACGGCGCCGCCCGCGAGCAGCCAGGACCGGGCGCGCTCGTGGCTGCGGCTCGCGAGGATGCCGGCGCCGGCGATCGCACCGAGCGCCACCGCAGCGTCGAGCAGACTCGGTGCCCCGGCCACGAGCGAGCTCGGCGGCGCGTCGATGACGATCGCGTGCAGGACGGCGAGCCCCGCAAACGCGGCCGCTCCCGCCTCGGCAAGCCGATCATCCGTACGGGCGGCGAGGCCCGCGAGGGCCAGGCCCTCAAGCGCCCACGCCACCGTTTGCGGCGCACCGCTGAGCGCCTGGGCCGTGAGGTATGCGATCGCCGCCAGCCCGAGTGCGTTGAGCAGGACCTTCAGCTCGGGGGCGCCGGGGCGCACGAGGACCGCCGAGGCGATGCACGCGCCGGCGAGCACGGCCAGCGACAGCAGCGCTACGAGCCCGGCCGTCCCGCTGCCGATCGCGCTCGGTGGCGCGGTGATGACTGCGCGGAACAGCGCCAGTGCGATGTGGGCGCCCATTGCGATCTCGACGAGCGCCAGGTCGCTTGACCGCGTGAACGGGCGGCGCGTCAGCGCGGCGAAGGCGACGCCGAGGGCAGCCCAGCCGATCGCCAGCGTGATGCCGCTCGCGGTCAGGCCGAACGCGACGTCGGCGAGGATCAGCCCGACCACGAGCCCGAGCCGGCGCATCGGGACACAGATCGCCTCTATCCGCACGAGCCCGATCGCGGCATGCGCGGCGCCGACGGCGACGAACCAGGCGGCGAGCGCGTCGCCACCGAGCGGCGCGCTGCCATCGGTCCCGCGGAGGGCAACTGCACCGAGGAGCGCGACGACCGTGGCGTTCGTCGTCAACATCACGACGGCGGCCGGGACGAGGCGCTCACTACGTGAGGCGGACTGGGTCGCGAGCGCGCCCGCCATCCCGATCGCACCGAACACGACAACGACGGCGAGGCGTAGCCCCAGCGGGTGATCGCCGAGGACGAACTGTCCCCACTGCGGGATGCAGATCGCCATGGCGCCGTACGCCAGCCACTCCCACCGCTGCCACACCGCCGTCCACGTCGCGCACGCGGCGGCGACGGCCAGGAGCGTCAGCGTCAGCGCGTCGATTGGGGCGCCGACGAACACCGGCGAGAGGAGCGCGCCGATCAGGCCGAGCAGCGCGATCGCGATCCCCGCCCAGCGGATCGCGAGGATCGTGGCCGCTGCGCCCGTGATGAGCGCCCCCACGACCGCGAGCTGCGGTGGGATGAGCGCGTAGACGTGCGCCGCGACGAGCAGCGTCACGAACAGGCCGCACGTGGCGACACCGACGAGCACGACCGATGCCTCGGTCCGGCCACGCCTCGCATGGAGCCAGGTGCCGAGTCCGAGGAGCGCGAGCGAGCCGAGGCCCGCGAGCGCGGTCCGTGCCTCAGGCCCAATCCATCCACGTGCCACGGCCAGCGCGAGGAACAGGACGATTCCGAACAGCGTCGCCACGCCGCCGATCCAGGCGAGCACCCGCCCGCCGACGAGGTCGCCGAGCGAGACTGGCTGACGGCGGCGTTCACGCGCGGCCGGGCGCGGGCGGTGCGGACGGTCGACCGGCGGCGGGTCGACGATCGGCAGCGGTGGCGGGACCGACGCGGTGCACGGGCGGGCGGGCGGGACGGACCTCTGGCCGGCACCGCCGTCGCGGCGTGACGACCGCCTCCACCGAGTTCATCCGCCGTTCCAATTCGGCGAGACGCGCTTCCAACTGGTCAGGTGATGCGGATACCGACATCGTGTCCCTCCTGCTTCTTGTTGACCACCGGTCGATAAATCTACGCCTCCGTCGCGGAGTTGTCAACCGCCGGTCAACAAGGTGCTAACATGGCGTCGTGAGCGAACCCGCCTACACCCGCCTCCCGGTCGATGAGCGCCGGGCCCAGATCCTTGACGCGGGGACGACGCTGTTCGCCGAGCACGCCTACGAAGAGATCTCCATGCGCGAGATTGCCGCCGCGGCCGGAGTCTCGAAAGCCCTGCTCTACCACTACTTCCCGTCGAAGATCGACCTTTTCAAGGCTGCCGTGTCCGAGGCGGCCACGACGCTCGCCGAGCTCATTCGGCCGACCGGGGGCGGGAACGCGCCGGAACAGCTGGCGGCGACGCTCGACGCCTACCTCGGCTGGATCGAGGACCACGCCCGCACGTGGACGAAGCTCATGCAGAGCGCCGCGACCCTGCCGGAGGCGCGTGAGATCGTCGAGCGGTTCCGCTCCGAGACGATGGCCATGGTGCTCGCCGGACTTGGCGCCGGCGAGGACCCTCCCGCAGCGCTGCGAACCGCGATCGTCGGGTGGCTCGGCTACCTGGACGCGGCGATCCTCGACTGGACTCAGCATCGCGACCTCACCCGCGACCAGCTCCGCGAACTCCTCGTCGCGGCGTTTGGCGCCGCGCTGATCTCGGCACAGCAGATCGCACGTTAACCCGCCTGCAAGAACTGGGCTCCACAATTGGGCGCCGAGATGCCGTTGCTGCTGCTGTTCGCGCTGATCGCCGGGGTTGGCACGGCGATCACGCCGTGTGTGCTCCCGGTGCTGCCTGCGCTCCTCTCGGCGGGCGCCGTCGGCGGACGGCGTCGGCCATTCGGGATCGTCGTCGGACTCGCCACGACGTTCACGATCGCGATCGTCGCGCTCGCTCAGCTCGTCCAGGGCGTGGGGCTCGCGAGCGGAGCTGCGCGCACCCTGGCGATCATCGTCTTGATCGGGTTTGGGCTCGTGCTGCTGATCCCGTCGCTCGCCGCGCGCGTGCAGGCGCCCCTCTCCCGGCTCGCTCGATTCGGTCCCAAGACGCGCGGCGACGGGTTCTGGTCCGGCGTCGGCGTCGGCGGAGCGCTCGGGTTCGTGTGCGCGCCGTGCGCCGGGCCGATCCTCGCCGCCGTCACGTCGGTCAGCGCCTCCAGCGGACCCACGGCGCAGATCGTCGCGGTCGCGATCGCCTACGCGCTCGGCCTCAGCGCGATGTTGCTGCTGTACGCGCTCGGCGGACGGGCGGTGCTCGAGCGGATCCGCCGCCGCGCCCGGGGACACCTCGTCGAGCCGGTCCTCGGCGCGATTCTGCTGCTGACGGCGGTGGCGATGGCGACGAACCTCGACGTCCGCTTCGAGGAGGCGCTCGCCAAGGACCGGAGCCTTCCCGCGTTCCTCGTCAACCCGACCCGCGCGCTCGAGAATTCACACGCCGTCCAGTCGCGGCTCGCGTCGTTGCGCCCGCCGCCGAAGTTCGCGAACGCCAGCGCTCCCGCGAGCAACCTCCCGCGCCTCGGCCCGGCACCGGAGTTCACCGACACCCAACGCTGGTTCAACACGCCCGGTGGGCAGCCGCTGACGCTCCACGGGCTGCGGGGTCACGTCGTGCTCGTCGACTTCTGGACGTACACGTGCATCAACTGCATCCGCACGCTGCCGTTCCTCAAGGGGCTGTATGCCACCTATCACCGCTACGGGCTTCAGATCGTCGGCGTCGAGACCCCCGAGTTCACCTTTGAGCAGAACGCGGGCAACGTCGACCAGGCGATCGCCTCCGACGGGCTGCGCTACCCGGTCGTGCAGGACAACCACTACGGCACCTGGAACGCCTGGGGCAACCAGTACTGGCCGGCGGAATACCTCATCGACGCGACCGGTCAGGTCCGCCACACCCAGTTCGGCGAGGGCGACTATGCGCAGAGCGAGGATGCCGTTCGCGCCCTGCTCCGCGAAGCGGGCGCGACGCGGCTGCCCCCGCCGATGACCGCGCACGCGATCATGCCCTCGGCGCAGCTCGGGACGCCGGAGACCTACCTCAACGCGCTGCGCCAGCAGGGTTTCACCCCCCAGCTGATGTCCGGCGTGCACAGCTATCCCGGCGTTCCGGTGCCGCAGCTCAATCAGTTCGCGCTGCGCGGCCGCTGGAGCGTCGGCAGCCAAGACGGAAGCCCCGCGACGCCGGCGGCCTCTGGGGCGGCGATCCAGGTCGGCTTCCAGGCGGCCGACGTCTATCTCGTGCTGACGTCGAACGGGGATGCCCCGCGCAGCGTCCGGGTGCTCCTTGACGGCCGGCCGATCGCCGCGCGCGACGCCGGCCGTGATGTGCACGGCGGCCTCGTCACCGTGCGCGGCCAGCGGCTGTACTCGCTCGTCTCGCTGCCGTCCGCCCAGCGGCACGCGCTCACGGTCGAGGTCCCCCCAGGCGTCAGCGCGTACAGCTTCACCTTCGGTTGATTCGGCGATCGAGCATCGCCGCGGCGTGGAGCAGGTCCTCCGGCGCGTTGACGTTGAACAGCGCCTCGGCATCGTCGATCTCGAGCAGCCGCGGCCTCAGGTCGAGGACGGCATCGCGGAGCGCCACGTCGCCGCCCGCGAGCGCCGTCGCGAGCGGCATCGCGGCCTGCGGCTGATAGCAGCCGAGCAGCGGGTGCAGCCGACCGCCGTGGGTGGCGATGACTGCGGGCGCGCGGCCCGGGTCGGCGGACACGAGCTGCTCGACGACCGCGGGCGTGAGAAACGGCATGTCGGCGGCGGCGATCAGCACCGGACTGCGCCCCGCGAGGGCGATCGCATGGGTGATGCCGACGATCGGATGCCGCGGTGTGGCGGGCTCGATCCACACCGTCACGCCCGGCAGGCTCGGCAGCTCGGTATCGGCCTTCGCGACGATGATCACCTCCTCCAGCACCGCCCGGAGCGCGGCGAGCGGATAGGTGATCAGCGGCTGGCCGCGCAGCTTGACGATCGCCTTGGACCCGCCGATCCGCCGCCCGCTGCCACCGGCCAGAACGACGCCGATCGGGCGGCGGCGGCGGCGCATCAGCCGGCCTCGTCGAACTTGGTCACGGCGCCATCGTAGAATCAGTTGGATGGAGGGCTCAACAGAGGTCCGAAGCTGGCTGCGGTGTTACCGCTGCTGGTCTCAGAACCTCGAGGTCCAGGTTCACTACGAGGGCATCCACCGGATCGATCCCGAGAGTGGAGAGCGGGGCGAGGTGGTCGACGAAATGCAGGAGGCCGTCGTCCAGTGCCTTGAGTGCATGCACGACCAGCCGCACCTCGGCTTCCACAACGGTCGCGTCGAACCGATCGAGGACCGCTGGGAGCGGATGATCGCCGGCACGCCGTGGGTCGCGTCCTGCACCGTCACGGTCGACGCCGACGACGTCGAGACCTGCTCCGGCCCCGAGGCCGGCGACGCCCTGTCCTACGCAGCCTTCGGCGACCACGGCACGCGGGAGTTCTTCACCCACGTCCGCTTCCACAAGCACGACGAGGACCGGATCGTCGTCCACCTGCTCGTCGAGCTCTACGCCCGCTCGGCCGAGGAGGCGACCGAGGTGCTCGAGGACGCGGCCCGGGGTCAGCTCGCGATCACCTCGCTCGCCGAGGAGTCACGGCCGCCGGCGTCGACGGGGGACGCGAAGCACTAGCCGTCGCCGGTCGCGCGTCCGCGGGCGACCAGCGTTGTCGGCGTCGAGGAGGGGTTGGGTGCGTTCGGCGTGGTGGCTCGCGGCGGCGCGGGCGCGCGTTCGGCGCCGAGCGCCCGCGTGCCGGCGCGGATGGCCGAACGCAGAGCGCGGGCGCTTCGACCAAAACGCACGTGAGCTCCGGCGATCTGGCGCGCTTTCTTGCGTTTCGGCGATCTATCGACCTGTTTGCAAGAAAGCGCCGGAAACGCCCGCCGCTTCCATGCGTTTCGGCCATTCGCGCGCGGCTTCCATGCGTTTCGGCCATTCGCGCGCCGCTCCATGCGTTTCGGCCACTCACACGGGCAAGCCCGGCCCCGTCACCCGACCGGAGCGCCCTCCCGCAGCCCCACATCCCCCTCCTCTTCGTTGCCCACGACCTCCCGCCGCCGCCCACGGCCACGAAGGCGCTCGCCCAACCGCCCGCGCTGCCACACCTCGAGCACGATCACGACCAGCGCCACCGGCACGGTGGCCGGCAGCTCGTCGACGGCGAAGAACAGCAGGTCGAACAGCGCGGCGAACACGAACGTCAGCACCGCCGCCCCGCGCTGCACACGCACGGTCCGCGCCAGCGCCGCCCCCAGCAGCGCCGCGACGAACAGATCGCCGTATCCCATCGAGACCGTCCCGAACAGCTCGCTCTGGAGCTGGGGCAGCCCGGCCCCGGGCGCCGCGGCCACCAGCGCCGCATTCGGCGCCTGGAGCAGATCCGAGACCACGAGCCAGGTATCCGCCACGGCCATCAGCACGATCCCGAGTTTCAGCCACCCCGGCGGGGTCACCGCACCGAGCAGCACACCCAAGGTCACGCAGCTCAGAGCGCTCAGCAAAGCCGCCGCCGCCTCGCCGACAAGCGACGTCCGCGCCGCCCACGCCAACACGAACAGCGGCACGGCGCCGAGCGCCGCCCAGGGCACGCTGCCCCGCGCCGCCCACCCGAGCGCGGCCGCGGCGAGCAGCGGCACGGCCACGAGCGCGAGATACGTCAGGCCGGTCGCGGTGTCCGAGACGTACCGGATCGCAAAGATCGTGAGCACGATCGAGGCGATCGGCACCACCGCCCACGCCGGTCCCCGCAGGCGGTCGAACAGTCGCACCCGCGGCGGGACCCGCGGGGCGGCGACGACGCCCGCCTGCACCGCGAGCAGCGCCGCGTCGGACCAAACAAACGGAAGAGCCACGCCTTGAGGGTACGGCCAAAAAGCCGTACCCCCAGGCGAGTCTTCACACCTTCTTAGACCTTGAGGCGCTCCTCGAGCGTGTGGAGCTGCGCCCGCAGTGCGTCCGGGAGCTTCTTGCCGAACTCGGCGTAGTGCTCGTGCATCTGCGGGAGCTGCTCCTTCCAGCCGTCGGCGTCGACCGTGAGCAGTGCCTCCATCGCCTCGGTCGACACGTCGAGGCCGTCGGTCTCGATGCCGCCCGCGCCAACCGGCGGGAGCAGTCCGATCGCGGTGTCGACCGCCTCGGCCTTGCCCTCGCAGCGACGGAAGATCCAGGCCAGCACGCGGGAGTTCTCCCCGTACCCGGGCCACAGGAACTTGCCGTTCTCGTCCTTGCGGAACCAGTTGACGTAGAAGATCCGCGGCAGCTTGGCGCCGTCGCGCTCTCCCAGCTTCAGCCAATGGCGGAAGTAGTCCGCCATGTGGTAGCCGCAGAACGGCAGCATCGCCATCGGATCCCAGCGGAGCCGGCCGACCTTGCCGGCGGCCGCCGCGGTCGTCTCGGAGGACATCGTCGAGCCGAGGAACACGCCGTGCTCCCAGTCCCGGGCCTCGTAGACGAGCGGCACGACGCTTGAGCGCCGTCCGCCGAACAGCATCGCCGAGATCGGCACGCCGCGCGGGTCCTCCCACTCGGCCGCGATCGACGGACACTGTGCCGCCGGGGTCGTGAACCGGGCGTTCGGGTGAGCCGCCGGGGTGTCGGACTCGGGCGTCCACTCGCCCCGGCGCCAATCGATCGCGTGGGCCGGCGGCTCCGCCGTCAGGCCCTCCCACCACACGTCGCCGTCATCCGTCTTGGCGCAGTTGGTGAAGATCGAATTGCGGCCGATCGTGTCGATCGCGTTCGGGTTCGTGATCGCGCCCGTGCCCGGGGCGACGCCGAAGAAGCCCGCCTCGGGGTTGACCGCGTACAGCTGGCCATCCTTGCCGAACTTCATCCAGGCGATGTCGTCGCCGATCGTCTCGACCTTCCAGTCGGGAAGCGTCGGGATCAGCATCGCGAGGTTCGTCTTGCCACACGCGCTCGGGAACGCCGCCGCGACGTACTTGATCTCGCCCTCCGGCGAGGTCAGCTTGAGGATGAGCATGTGCTCGGCGAGCCACCCCTCGTCGCGCGCCATCACGGACGCGATCCGGAGCGCGAAGCACTTCTTGCCGAGCAGCGCGTTGCCACCGTAACCGGAGCCGTACGACCAGATCTCACGGGTCTCCGGGAAGTGCACGATGTACTTGTTCTCAGCGTTGCACGGCCACGGGACATCCTGGTCGCCGTCGGCGAGCGGCATGCCGACGGAGTGCAGACACGGCACGAACTCGCCGTCCTCGCCGAGGCAGTCGAGCGCCGGCTGGCCCATCCGGGTCATGATCCGCATCGAGCAGGCCACGTACGCCGAGTCGGTCAATTGCACACCGATGTAGGAGATCGGGGACCCGAGCGGACCCATGCTGAACGGAACGACGTACATCGTCCGGCCCCGCATCGAGCCCTCGAACAGCCCCGTGAGCGCAACCCGCATTTCCTCCGGGTCACGCCAGTTGTTGGTTGGCCCGGCGTCATCCGCGTCCTTGGAGCAGATGAACGTGCGATCCTCGACCCGCGCCACGTCGTCGGGGTCCGACAGCGCGAGGTAGGAATTCGGGCGTTTGGCGTCGGATAGCCGCTCGAAGGTCCCTGCATCGACCAACCCCTGCGCCAGCCGGTCGTACTCCTCCGCAGATCCGTCGCACCAGTACACGTCGTCAGGCTGGGTGAGCGCTGCTACCTCTTCAACCCAGGCCTGGAGACGGACATTGTTGGTGGTTGCTTGGTGCTGCGGTGCCGTGTGTGCCATTGGTCTACTTAGTCACTCCTTAAATGAGTTCGGTAGCTTCCGCAAGGCTACCCGGGAAAGGCCTGTTTTTGCTTCCGGGATGCCTACTCGACTGGGGTCAGGGGTTGCTACTCAACGTTCGTTTCGGCCGGCTGAGCATGTGCGGATGCCCCATTGTCGCCGGGGTTCTTGCGGGGGACGAGGACGAGCCGCTTGAACTCCGCTACGAGGACGCCGTCCTGGTTGAGCACGCGCGTGTGCACCCGCACGGTCCCCCGGTCCGCCTTGGAGCGAGACGGCTTGACTTCGAGCACCTCTGACTCGCAGAAGAGCGTGTCACCGTGAAACACCGGGGCGGGGTGGCTGAGCTCCTCGGTGGCGAGGTTCGCGATCGCCTTGCCGCTCACGTCGGACACGCTCATCCCGAGCGCCAGCGAGTAGACGAGCGGACCGACGACGACGTTGCGACCCTGCTGCGACTGCTTCGCGTACACGTCGTTGAGGTGCAGCGGATGGTGGTTCATCGTGATCAGACAGAAGAGATGGTCATCGGACTCGGTCACGGTCTTGGCGGGCCAGTGCTTGTACACGGCCCCGACGTCGAATTCCTCGAGGTAGCGCCCGTACGGATGGGCGCCGCTCGCCTCCCGCGTCGCCTGGTCGGTGTCAACGTGGCTCATCTGAACTCCTGGTCTGTCCGGTTTCCGGACCAGGGAGAATGCCAGTCCTCACGTATTTTCGGCCCGATCCGTGCCGATCGCGCCTTTTACGACATTCTCATTAACCGGTCCTACCTTCCGCTCGAGAGATGACCCCACCACCCAAGCATCTGTGGTCGGGTGACTGGCGCAGCGATTCGGACGCCACGGCTGACGAGCTCGCCGCGCTCCGCAACCGTCCCCGTCCCGCCGTCCCCGAAGCGCCAGCGCCGCCCGAGCCGGCCCCAGCCCCGCGGCCGCAGCGCACGCCGTCGGCCCCGCGGCCCCAGCGCACGCCGCCGCCACGCCGCCCGCCCCGCCCTCCGCGCGCCCGTCGCCAGCGCCGGGCGCCGTCCCAGCGTGTCCGCCTCGCGACCGTGCTCGTGCTGGCGGCGCTCGTCACCGCCGGTATCGGGCTCGGGCTGACGAGCGCGCTCGGCACCGACAAGTCGGCCTCTGACAACACTCCGACCGCCTACCTCGGTCTCCATATCGCCTCGCACGCCCTCATGGGCGGCCTGATCATCCGCGGCGTCGACCCGGGCAGCCCCGCCGCGCACGCGGGAATCAAAGCCGGCGACGTCCTGGCCCGGATCGGCCAGGTCGAGGTCCACTCCCCCGGCGACGTCCGGGCGTTGCTGCTCGGCCGCCGGCCCGGTGACGATGTCCAGCTCGGGATCGAGCGAGGATCAACTCGTTCACGGTCGACGTGACGCTCGCCGGACAACCATGAGCTTCGCCGCGCCGCTTGTCCTCGTCGCCCTGTGCGCGATTCCGGTCCTGATCAGCCTCTACTCGGCCTACCAGCGCCGCCGCCGGCAGGCGGTCGCGGCGTTCGTCTCGCCGGTGATGGCCGACTCCGTCACGCCGCACCGGCCCGGCTGGCGCCGACATCTGCCGATGGCCATGTTCGCGATCGCGGTGGCGGTCCTCATCATCGCCGCGGCGCGGCCGCAGAAGAGCGTCGCCGTGCCCGTCAACAACGCCGCGGTCGTGCTCGCCAACGACGTCTCGAGCTCGATGGCCGCCACCGACCTCAAGCCCTCCCGGCTCGGCGCCGCCGAGGTCGCGGGCAATCGCTTCCTCTCCAGCCTGCCGTCGACCGCCCGCGCCGGCCTGCTCCAGTTCAACGAGCACGCAACCGTGCTCCAGTCGCCGACGACCGACCGCGCGCTCGTCCGCCAGGCGCTCGCCCAGCTCCGCGTCGGCGGGCACACCGCGATCGGCGACGGGATCCTCACCGGCCTGCGGATGCTCGCCGCGCTGCCCAAGCAGAACGGCAAGGCGCCGCCCGGAGCGATCGTGCTCCTCTCCGACGGGTTCTCGACCAACGGCGCCGACCCGCTCGCCGCCGCCCGGCAAGCGAAGTCCCAGCACGTCCCGATCTACACAGTCGTGCTCGGCAACAGCAGCGGCACGATCCGCGTCTACAAGAAGGGTCACTTCGTCAACGAGCCGGTCCCGCCCGCCCCGCAGCAGCTTCAGCAGATCGCCCAGCTGTCCGGCGGCCAGTCGTTCAACGCCGCGGACACGAGCGGGCTGAGCGCCGTCTACGCCCACCTCGGCAAGCAGCTCAGCCACAAACAGGTCAAACACGAAATCACCGCGAGCTTCGCCGGTGGCGCGTTGGTGCTGCTGCTCCTCGGCAGCGTCCTCTCGCTCGGCTGGTTCGGCCGCCTCGTCTGATGGCCGCTCGCGCACGTACATGAACGACCATCGCCCCACTACTCCCAGGAGACCATGAGCTTTCACGATCCCCACGACCGGCCGGCAGAGACCCCGCCCGTCGAGACACAACCCCTCGAGAACCCCCACGACCTCCGTGCCGAGGCGCGCGAGGCCCTCCAGGAGGCGCTCCACGAGATCAAGCGCGTGATCGTCGGCCAGGACGCGATGCTCGAGCGCCTGCTCGTCAGCCTGCTCGCCCGCGGCCATGTCCTGCTCGAGGGCGTCCCCGGCCTCGCCAAGACGCTCACCGTCAAGACGCTCGCCTCCGTGCTGGGCGGCTCCTACAGCCGCGTCCAGTTCACGCCGGACCTCGTCCCCGCCGACCTCGTCGGCACGCGGGTCTACCGGCCCGACAGCGGCAACTTCGACACCGAGCTCGGACCGGTGTTCGCGAACTTCGTGCTCGCCGACGAGATCAACCGCGCCCCGGCGAAGGTCCAGTCGGCGCTGCTCGAGGTGATGCAGGAGCAGCAGGTGACGATCGGCGGCACGACGTTCCCGGTCCCCGCCCCGTTCATCGTGATGGCGACTCAGAACCCGATCGAGTCCGAGGGCACCTACCCCCTCCCGGAAGCACAGGTCGACCGCTTCCTGATGAAGATCCTCGTCGACTACCCGTCGATGGGTGAAGAGGCGGCCGTCGTCGGGCGGAGCCTCGCCGCGCAGGCGGTGGTCAGCGAATGCCTGTCGGTGACCGAGCTCGAGCGCTACGGCCGGGCCGCGGAGTCGGTGCTCGTCGACCGCGACGTGATCGGCTACGCCGTGTCACTCGCCGACGCGACCCGGAACCCCGCCAACCACGGCCTGCCCGACCTCGCGACGATGATCGAGTACGGGGCGAGCCCGCGCGGACCGATCGGCCTCGTCCAGGCGGCCCGCGTGCTGGCGCTGCTGCGCGGCCGCGGCCACGTCGCCGCCGAGGACGTCCGCGACCTCACCGCCGACGTCTTCCGCCACCGGATCGTGCTCTCCTACGACGCGCTGAGCGAAGGCGTGAGCGCGGACGAACTGATCGAACAGGTGATGGCGGTCGTGCCCGCGCCCGGCGCGCACCACCTCACCCGTCCGGTGGCCGCTGACACTCGACCGCGCGCGGCTGGATGACCCAGACGCTGCTGCAGCCGCCCGCGGCGCGGCAGGGTCCTGGACCGATCCCGCAGCCGCTGATCGACGCGCTCGACGTCGCGATCACGCGCCGGCTCGCGCACACGCTGCCGGGCGACCGTCGCGCGGCGGGCGTCGGTCTCGGCGTCGAGCTCGCCCAGCTGCGGCCGTACGTCGTCGGCGATGACGTCCGGCACATCGATCCGGCGGCGACCGCCCGCACCGGCGGTCAGCCGCACGTCCGCATGCACGTCCCCGAGCGGGCGATGACGTCGTGGATCGTGCTCGACGTGTCGCCGTCGATGGCGTTCGGCACCGCCCAGCGGCTGAAGGCCGACGTCGCCGAGGGCGTCGCGCTCGTGTTCGGACGGCTCGGCATCCGCCGGGCCGGCAGCGTCGGACTGATCATGTACGGCGCCGGCGGCGCCGCGGGTGGCTCCCGCCGCGCGGCTCCAAGCCCGGAATGGTCGCGTTGCGCCGCGCCGTCGCCGAGGGCGTCGCGCCGGATGGCCAGCACGATCCGGCGGCGCTCGCCGACGCGCTTCAGCGGGCCGGCCGGCTCGCGCGCCAGCCCGGCCTGATCGTCGTCGCCTCGGACTTCCGTGACCAGCATGGCTGGGAGCGCCCGCTCGGGTCGCTGCGCGTCCGCCACTCGGTCGTCGGAGTCGAGATCGTCGACCCGCGCGAGCTCGAGGTCCCCGCCGTCGGCCACCTGGCGCTGATCGACCCCGAGACCGGAGCCCGCGTCGAAGTCGACACCTCGAGCCCCCGGCTGCGCGAGCGCTTCGCCGAGCTCGAGCGCGAACGCCGCGAGACCGTCGCCCGTGAGCTGCGCCGGCTGCGCGTCCACCACGTGTCGCTGTCCACCGATGCCGATTGGCTGCGGGAGCTCGGCCGCCAGCTGCGATGACGTTCTCCTCCCCCCTTTTCCTGCTCGCCCTCGCCGCGATCCCGGCGGTGCTGGCACTCCAGTACGCGACCCGCCGCCGCGCGCGCCGCTACGCCGTGCGCTTCACGGCGGTCGAGACGCTGCGCCTCGCCGCCGGTCCGAGCTCGACGTGGCGCCGCCGACTGCCGCTCGGGCTGCTCCTCGCCGCGATCGCCTCGCTCGCCGTCGCGCTTGCCCGCCCCCACGTCGCCTACCGCGCGGCCGTCGATCAGGCCTCGGTGATGCTCGTCACCGACCACTCCGGCTCGATGGCGGCGAGCGACGTGCAGCCGACCCGCCTCGCCGCCGCGGTCAAGGCCGCGAACACGTTCATCGACCAGCTCCCCTCCGGCGCCCGGGTCGGTGCGGTCACCTTCTCCAGCTCGGCTGACACGGTCCAGGGGCCGGTCACCAACCACGGCGCTGCCCGGAGCGTGATCGACGCCCAGACGGCCGACGGCGCCACGGCGACCGGCGACGCGCTCGCGCTCGCGCTGCAACTGCTCCACGCCACCGACAAGAAGCATCCCCCGTCGGCGATCGTGCTCCTCTCCGACGGGGCGGCGAACACCGGCGTTGACCCGACGACCGTCGCCCAGCAGGCGGCGCGGGACAAGATCCCGATCTATACGGTCGCCCTCGGGCAGCCGGGCGCGACGATCCCGAACCCGGACCCGCTCGGCCCTCCGGTCGACGTCTCACCGGACCCGCAGCTCATGGCCCAGATCGCGAAGCTCTCCGGCGGGCGCACGTTCAACGCCCAGAGCGCCGACCAGGTCAGCTCGATCTACAAGGCACTCGGGTCGAAGCTCGGCTCGACGACCCGCCACCGCGAGATCACGGCGCTGTTCGCCGTCGGCGGCCTCGTGCTGCTCCTGTTCGCCGCCGGCGCGTCGACGCGCTGGGCGGGACGGTTGCCGTAGAGGCCGCCTCAGAGGCGACCTCTCACGCGCCGCGGTAGCGTTCGGGACCGAACCAACCAGGAGATTTGACAGTGCGCAACCCCCGCGACTTCGGAAAGCCCTTGGCCATCGGTGCTCCCGCACCGATGCTCGAGATCCCGTTCAAACCCTCACGGATGATCCACTTCCTCGACTTCTCGAACGAGAAGATGGTCGCCAAGGTGCCGGACATCGCCCCGACGGTCGACATCCTGCTCGGCAACCTCGAGGACGCCGTGCCGGTCGACCGCAAGGAGGCCGCGCGTGAGGGCCTGCTCCGGGTCGGTCGCGACATCGACCTGGGCGAGACCCAGCTGTGGACTCGCGTCAACTCGCTCGAGTCACCGTGGGTGCTCGACGACATCACCCAGATCGTCACCGAGATCGGCCACAAGCTCGACGTGATGATGATCCCCAAGGTCGAGGGGCCGTGGGACATCCACTACGTCGACCGGCTGCTCGCCCAGCTCGAGGCGCGCGCCGGCCTTGACCGGCCGATCCTCATCCACGCGATCCTCGAGACCGGCCTCGGGGTCGTCAACCTTGAGGAGATCGCGACCGCCAGCCCCCGGATGCAGGGGATGAGCTTCGGCCCGGCCGACCTCGCCGCCTCACGGCGGATGAAGACGACGCGGGTCGGCGGCGGGCACCCGGGCTACCGCGTCATCGAGGACCCCGATGCCGACAATCCCGAGGCGCCCCGTCCGAGCGCCCAGCAGGATCCGTGGCATTACTCGATCGCCCGCATGGTCGACGCGTGCACGTCCGCCGGGATCCTCCCGTTCTACGGGCCCTACGGCGACATCAAGGACGTCCTCGGCTGCGAGACCCAGTTCCGCGCCGCGTTCCTGCTCGGCTGCGTCGGCGCCTGGTCGCTGCACCCGGTGCAGATCGGCATCGCCAAGAAGGTGTTCAGCCCCGATCCCGACGAGGTCCTGTTCGCCAAGAAGGTGCTCGAGGCGATCCCCGACGGCCGCGGCGTGCACATGATCGACGGCAAGATGCAGGACGACGCGACCTGGAAGCAGTGCAAGGTCATGGTCACGCTCGCTGAGATGCTCGCCCACAAGGACCCCGAGCTCGCCGAGGCCTACGGCTTTACGCCGAGCGCCGTGTAACACTGGCCCCGTGAGAATCTCGGCCAAAGCCGACTATGCCGTGCGGGCAGCCGTCGAACTCGCGGCTGCCACCGACGAGAAGCCGGTCAAGGCCGAGCGGATCGCGACGGCCCAGGGCATTCCGCTCAACTTCCTGGAGAACATCCTCGGCGAGCTCCGGCACGCCGGCATCGTGCGCAGCCACCGCGGCGCCGAGGGTGGCTTCCGGCTCGCCAAACCGGCGACCGAGCTGACCGTCGCGGACATCATCCGCGCCGTCGAGGGCCCGCTCGCGTCGGTCCGCGGCGGCCCGCCCGAGGAGGCCGAGTACCCGGGGGCGGCGGCCTCTCTCCCCCGCGTGTGGATCGCGGTGCGGGCGAACCTGCGCCGGGTCATGGAGCACATCACCGTCGCCGACATCGCGGGCGGTCAGCTCCCGAAGTCGATCGACAAGCTCGCCGAGGACCCCGAGGCCTGGGTCACCAGGTAGCCAGCGGCGCATGCGCCGCTGGCCCGGAGGTGCATGCACCGCCGGCGAGGGCGCGCATGCGCGCCCTCGGAACGGATCAGGCGGTTGCGGTCTCCTCGCTGCGGCTCGGCCGGCTGCGCCGGGTCGGCGGGTCGTGCCCTCGGGCGGGCGGACGTAGACGATGTCGCCGCGCGCGAGCTCGAGCTCTTCGGTCTGGCCGCGGGTCAGCTGGGCCCGGGCGCTGTCGCCGCCCGGTAGCTCGAGCTCGATCCGCACCTCGAATCCGAGGTGGACGACGCGGGACACCATCGCCTCGATCGACCCCTCGGTCTCGTTCAGCGACACGGTGACGTCGTGCGGGCGCACGAGCTTGCCCTTGAACGTGCTCACCGGGCCGAGGAAGCCCATCACGAACTCAGTCGCCGGCTTGTCGTACACCTCGCGCGGCGAGCCGACCTGCTCGATGTGGGCGTGGTTCATGACCGCGATCCGGTCGGCGACCTCCATCGCCTCCTCCTGATCGTGGGTGACGAGGACGGTGGTCACGCCCTGTTCGTCGTGGAGGCGGCGCAGCCACCGGCGCAGCTCGGCGCGGACCTTCGCGTCAAGGGCGCCGAACGGCTCATCGAGCAGCAGCACGCGCGGGTCGACGGCGAGCGCGCGGGCGAGCGCCATCCGCTGCCGCTGGCCGCCCGAGAGCTGCGACGGGCGCTGCTCGGACCAGTTCGTGAGCCCGACGATGTCGAGCAGCTCGTCGACCTTCGCCTTCACCTCGTCCTTCGGCCGCTTGCGGATCCGCAGACCGAACGCGATGTTCTCGCGGACGCTCATGTGCGCGAAGGCGGCGTAGTGCTGGAACACGAACCCGATGCCGCGCTCCTGAGGCCGAGCGTCGGTCACGTCCTCGCCGTTGATCGAAATCACGCCGGTATCCGGCGTCTCGAGCCCGGCGATGATCCGCAGCAGCGTCGACTTGCCCGAGCCGCTCGGCCCGAGCAGTGCCGTGAGCGAGCCCTCCGGGACGTCGAGGGTCACGTCGTCCAGCGCCGTGAACTCCCCGAAGTGCTTCGAGACGTGGTCGATGTCGATCCTCATCAGGCGTCGTCCTTTCGCGGCGCGAGCACGGTCATCACGAGCAATACAAGCAGGGACAGGACAGCAAGCTCGGTCGCGGCGGCGTACGCCCCGGGGATCGAACCGGCGCCGATCTGGCTGTAGCGCTGGTAGACGAGCAGCGGCAGCGTCAGCGTCGAGCCGGCGACGTTGGAGGAAACGACGAGCACGGCCCCGATTTCTCCCAGCGCCCGGGCGGTGGTGAGCACCACCCCGTAGGCGACGCCCCAGCGGATCGACGGCAGCGTGACGCGCCAGAACGTCTGCCAGCCCGACGCGCCGAGCGTCGCCGCCGCCTGCTCCTGTTCATCGCCGACCTCGATCAGCACCGGCGCGACCTCGCGCACGACGAACGGCAGCGACACGAAGATCGTCGCGATCACCATCCCGGGGACCGCATAGATGATCTGGATCCCGTGACTCGTGAACCAGTCGCCGAACCAGCCGTCCTTGCCGTAGACGAGGATCAGGGCCAGCCCGATGATCACCGGCGAGACGAGGAACGGAAGGTCGATGAACGCGTCGAGCGCCTTGCGCGCCCGGCCCTTGCCGCGGACGATGACGAGCGCCGCACCGACGCCGAAGACCGTGTTGAGCGGCACGGCGATGACCGCGACGAGCAAGGTCAGCCACAGGGCGCTGATCGCGGCGGGCGTCGTCATCCAGCTCCACGCGTAGCTGAGGCCATGCTCGAACGTCTTGCCGAACACGACGACGAGCGGCAGCAACAACAGGATGGTCAGGTAGAGCAGTGCGACGATGCGCAGCGACCAGGTGGCTTTGCGACTGACGGTCATGGCTGCGGCTTCAGTTCAGTGGGCAACGCGACCTCCGAGTCGCCGGATCGCGACGAGGATGAGGAGCGAGATCGCCAGCAGCACGACCGACAGCGCAGCGGCCGCCTGAGGGGCGTCGCCCTCGATGTCGGCGAAGATGACGATGCTCGCGATCTGCACCTTGCCGATGATCAGCAGCAGCGAGCCGATCTCGCCGACCGCGCGGGCGAACGACAGCGCGGCGCCAGAGAGGATCGCCGGTCGCAGCGCCGGCAGCACGATGCGTCGGAAGGTGACGCTGTTGGAGGCGCCGAGCGACGCCGCCGCCTCCTCGACCTCCTTGTCGAGCTCGATCAGCACCGGCTGCACCGAGCGCACGACGAACGGGAGCGTCACGAACAGCAGCGCGACGAACACAGCTCCCCGTGTGAACGCGAGGTGGATGCCGAACGGACTGTCGGGTCCGTAGAGCGCGATCACGGTGAGCCCGGCAACGATCGTCGGCAGGGCGAACGGCAGGTCGATGAGCGCGTTGATGATCCGCTTGCCGGGGAACGAGTCGCGGACAAGCACCCACGCGACGATCGTCCCCATGACCGCCCCGATCGCGGCCACGATCAGGGAGATGACGAGCGTGATCGCCAGGGCCTTGAGCGAGGTGCTCGTCGTCACGGCATCGAAGAACGCGCCGATCCCGCCGGAGAACGCCTTAACGGCGACCGCGGCCAGCGGGATCAGCACGATCACGCTCAGATAGAGCGTGATCACGCCGAGGCCGAGGCCGCCGCGTCGCGCGGAGCGCCGAGCCCGGCGCCGGACCTTCACCGGCGCCGGGACGGCTACAGATGCGTCAGCTGGAGGCAGTGGGAACTCCTGCTGCCTGCTCGATCTTGGTGATCGATCCCGAGGCCGGATCGAAGAACTGCTTCTTCACCGCCGTCCAACCACCGAGCGTCTTGATCGTGAACAGCTGCGGCGGGGTCGGGAACTTCGACTTGAACTGCTTCGCAACGGCGGCCAGCACGGGCCGGTAGCCCTGCTGGGCCCAGATCGTCTGTCCCGCGGGGCTCCACAGCCAGTTGACGAACGCCTGCGCCTGCGCCTTGTGCGCGCTCTTGCTCGTCACCGCGATCGGCGTCTCGATCAGGATCGTCTGCTTGGGAATGATGTACTGGACCGCGTCGCCGGCCTTGACCGCGGAGATCGCCTCGCTCTCGTACGAGATGAGGACGTCGCCCTTGCCACTGGTGAAGGTCGAGCGCGCGGCGCTGCCGCTCGAGTCCTGGACGCTGACGTTCTTCGTCAGCAGCGTCTTGACGTAGGCGAGCGCCTGGGCGGGGGTCTTGCCCTCCTTCAGCTGCGCGCCGTACGCGGCAAGGATGTTCCACCGGGCGCTGCCCGACGTCGACGGGTTCGGCGTGATCACGTCGATCCCCGGCTTGATCAGGTCGTCCCAGCCGGTGATGTGCTTCGGGTTGCCCTTGCGCACGACGAGCACGACGACGGAGTCGGTCGCGATGCCCTTCTCCGGGTTCGCGTCCCAGTCGCTGGCGACGAGGCTGTCCTTGACCAGCCGGGTGATGTCCGGCGTCGTCGAGAACGCGACGATGTCGGCGCTCTGGCCGGAGTCGACCGCCCGGCTCTGTGAGCCCGAGGCCCCGAACGACTGGGTGAAGCCGACGCCCTTGCCCTGCGGGAGCGTGCTGTACGCCGAGGTGAGCGCGTCGTAGGCCTTCTTTGGGGTCGAGTAGGCGACGAGGTTGAGCTTGACGCCGTCGGTGCTCGCAGCGCTCGCGCCTGCGCCGGCGCTGCTGGTGTCTGATGATCCGCCGCAGCCGGCAATCACGCCACCGCCGATGAGCGCCGCCGTGAGCGCCATCGCGCCGGACCGTCTGAACCTGGATGCTCGAATCATCTTCACCTCTATAAAGACTGTTTTCTCGATCATCTTTATGGGAAACGTTCGGTTCAGTTTGTAGCACAAGCCCAAGCGGGATGGTTGGGTATGGACACTTGCATCTGACCCGGTGAGGAGCCCATGCGAGGAGCCGTCGCCGTCGGCCCATCGCCGGTAGCCTCCGACCCCTCATGCGCTTCTTCGAATACGAATCCCGGGCGATCGTCGCGAAGGCGGGGATCCCGGTCACCAAGCACGGTTTTGCCAAGACCACGGAGGAGGCCCGCGCGATCGCCGAGGACATCGGCGGACCCGTCGTGATCAAGTCTCAGGTCCTCACCGGCGGCCGGATGAAGGCCGGCGGCGTCCAGTTCGCCGACTCCCCAGAGGAGGCCGAGGGCCACGCCGCCCACGTCCTCAATCTGGAGATCAACGGCCACATGCCGCGCGGCGTCCTCGTCGACTCCAAGGCGGCGGTCAAGCACGAGTACTACGCGGGCGTCGTCTGGGACGGCATCCGCAAGCGCCCGGTGATGCTGTTCTCCGACATGGGCGGGATCGACATCGAAGAAGTCGCCGAACAGCATCCCGACCACGTCGCCCGCGCCCACTTCTCCACGCGCGAGCCATTCTCGGACTGGCAGGCCAAGCAGCTGATCGCCTCGCTGGGCATCACCGGGTCGGCGCTCAACCGGCTCACCCCGATCATCGCCCGGCTCGCCCGGCTGTTTCTCCAGTACGACATGACGCTCGCCGAGATCAATCCGCTCGGCCAGCTCGAGGACGGCACGTTCATCGCGCTCGACGCCCACATGGACATGGAGAACGAGGCGCGTCCGCGCCAGAAGGCGCTGCTCCATGAGCTCGGTGTCGGCGACGAGGAGACCCGTCAGGCCCGCGAGGCGACGCCGTTTGAGCTCGCGGGCGAGCAGGTCGATGCCCAGGATCACCGCGGCGTCGCCGGCAACGTGACCGAGTTCGACGGCAACCTCGGGCTCGTGATCGGGGCGGGCGGCGGCTCGTTGACCCTGTTCGACGCGGTCCGCGCCCACGGCGGTGACCCGGCGAACTACTGCGAGATCGGCGGCAATCCGTCCGTGCGCAAGGCCTGCGGACTCGCCAAGCTCGTCCTCCAGAAGCCCGGCGTCGACAAGATCGCCGTGATGATGTCGATCGTGTCCAACACCCGTGTCGA
This sequence comes from uncultured Solirubrobacterales bacterium, assembly GCA_963779695.1. Classification (GTDB taxonomy): domain Bacteria; phylum Actinomycetota; class Thermoleophilia; order Solirubrobacterales; family Solirubrobacteraceae; genus Palsa-465. The sequence continues at coordinate 19,188 of CAVZZH010000039.1, read as the reverse complement.
CATCGTCGCCCGCGGCGTGATCAAGGCGTGCGTCGAGCTCGGGTATGACCCGGCCGAGAAGATCGCGATCTTCCGGATCCCGGGCGCTTGGGAGGAAGAGGGCTTCAAGATCCTTGAGAAGTACGGCGTCGAATACGCCGACCGCTCGGTCTCGCTGCACGAGGCGGCGAGGCGCGCGGTCGAGAAGATCCAGGGGGTCGCGGCCTGATGTCCATCCTCATCGATTCCGACACGACGTTCATCGTCCAGGGCATCACCGGGCGCGAGGCCGTCAACCTGACCCGCGAGTGCCTGGACTACGGCACCGGCGCGAAGATCGTCGGCGGCGTCACCCCCGGACGGCTCGGGCGCGAGGTCCACGGCGTGCCGGTGTTCGACACCGTCGCCCAGGCGGTCGAGCACCACGGCGGTGCCGATCGACGGCTCGGTCGTCACCGTCCCCCCCGCGTTCACCAAGGACGCGGTGCTCGAGGCGCTCGAGAACGACGTCAAGCTGATCGTGATCGTCACCGAGCGGATCCCGCGCGGCGACGTCGCCCAGATGGTCGAGCTCGCCGCCGAGAAGGAGGCCCGGATCATCGGCCCCAACTGCCTCGGGATCATCGTCCCGAACGTGATCAAGATGGGCGGCATCGGCGGCCCGGCGAAGGACGCGGCGAAGTCCTACACGCCCGGATCGGTCGGCGTCATCTCGCGTTCCGGCGGGATGACGACCGAGATGTCCTCGACGCTCACCGCCGCCGGCCTCGGCCAGTCGACCGCCGTCTCGATCGGCGGCGACGCGATCATCGGCTCGAGCTACGCCGAGCTGATGCCGCTGTTCGACGCCGACCCGCAGACCGAGGCGATCGTCATCTACACCGAGCCCGGTGGCCGGATGGAGGCCGAGCTCGCCCGGTACGTGACCGAGACCGGCTCGAAGCTGCCGATCGTGGCGTTCATGGCCGGGCGGTTCATGGACGAGATGCCGGGCATGAGCTTCGGCCACGCCGGCACGATCGTCGAGGGCAAGGAGGACACCGCGAGCGAGAAGATCGCCCGCCTCGCCGAGGCCGGGATCGTCGTCGCCGAGGAGATCTCCGAGATCCCGAACATCGTCAAGGACAAGCTCGGAGCCAAGGTATGAGCGAGGCACTGTTCATCAACGTCGAGGTCGACCAGTCGGTCGCCGGCGACCCGGCGCTCGCCGCCAAGCTCGCCGAGGTCTGCCCCGTCGACATCTTCGCCCAGAACGAGGACGGGACGCTGCAAATCGTCGATGAGAACCTCGACGAATGCGTCCTGTGCGAGCTGTGCATCAACGCGGCCCCGGCCGGGACCGTCAAGGTGATCAAGCTCTACTCGGGCGACACGCTCCCGGCGTAGTCGCACCCAGGCGGACTGAGCTCCGGACGCGCCGCCGGGGTGCGGCAGTAACGTCGCAGCTACTCTGACGCGGCGGATCCAGTGACGTTCCTTGCGCTGAGCGTCTGAAACGTCCACCGATCCTGACCAACGGCGAGACTGACCGCCATTCACGACCGGCGTATGACGACCGCGATCGCACAGCCGGCTGAACGCCTTCACCGCTCTGGGCTAGGATGCGCGATGAATGGCGCTACGGAAATGCGCGAATTGTGGGCATGAAGTACCGGACAGCAGGTTCTGCATCCGTTGTGGGCACGAACACGAGGGAGGCGAACCGGCACTGTCGCGGATGAGCCGCGTCCCAGGCGCGGCCGCGGTCGGTCGCGGCCTATCCGGCGTGCTCAACATCGATCCGGCGTCGCTGTCCGGCGTACGCCGGGCGTTCGCCGCCTCGCCCAACGAGAGCGTGCTGCGCCCGACGATCGTCTCGACGATCTTCCCGCAGCTGCCGCAGCCGTCGATGGCGACCTTCCGCGCCTGCCTGGCCCTCGGGCTGGGCGACGGTGCTCGTGCTCGGGCTGGCCGGGCTCTATCCGGTCGCGCTGATCGCCGCCGCCGTCCTCGTCCCGTCCCTCGTCGTGCTCTACATGCTCGATGTCAACGTATTCGAGGACCTCCCGCTCACCGTGATCGGGGCGACGCTCGTCTGGGGCGCGGTCATGGGTGTCGCTCACCGCCCTGATCGCCAAGGCGATCTCGCCGTCGGGCACCGACGTCTTCGTCGGCGGCGACGGCAGCCTGGTCCTGACGCGCGGAGTGCTGATACCCGCTGCTCAGCGTCGTGCTCATCCTGGCCGGCCCGCTGTGGATGCTGCGCTACCCAAAGTTCTCGACCGTGCTCGACGGCGCGACGTTCGGGGCCGCCAGCGCGTCGGCGTTCGTCGGCGCGGAGGTGATCGTCCAGGCGCTGACCGTCCTGACCCACGGGCTGCGACCGCCGGGCTCCGTCGTGCCGTGGCTGGTCCAGCTCGCGCTCATCTCGATCGGTCTGCCGATCGTGACGCTGTCGGCGATGTCGGCCGTCGCGGGCGCGGTATGGCTCAAGCGCCGCGCACCGATCCGCGACCGCCGGGCTCTGGGTCGGCTCGGCTCGCTGTTCCTCGTCGTGCCGCTCGGAGCCGCGTTCTTGATCATCTCGGCGATCGTGCAGATCACGCTGCCGAGCGGCGTGGCGCTCGCGATCGTCGCCGTGCTCGCCGTCCTCGGGCTCCTGTGGCTGCGCCAGGTCATTCACCTCGGCCTGCTCGAGGAAGCCCTCGAGGTCGAGGATGCACCGATCATCACCTGCGCCAACTGCGGCCACCGCACCCGCCGCGGTGCCTTCTGCGAGTACTGCGGCATCTCGCTGTCCGCGCTGCCGTCGAGCCGCTCGGTGCTGCAGCGCGTGCCCCCACTCCGCCCTCCCGCCGAACAGTAGGCTCGAGCTCGGGGCGCGCGTGGACACGAACGGGGGCAGCGGGTAATGGGAATGACGTTGCGGTGCACGATGGGTCCGTGTCTCGGCCAATCGATCGCCGTCGACTCCGAACTCGTGCTCGGGCGCGAGGAACCCGATCCCGGCCACCTCGGCGGTGACGCGCGTCTCTCGCGCCGACACGCGCGGACTCTCCGTCGACGAGCAGGGCGGGCGATCATCGAGGACCTCGGTTCGACGAACGGGACGTGGGTCAACGACGAGCGGCTGAGCGCGCCCCACGTCTGCGTGACCGGCGACATCCTGCGGGTCGGCCAGAGCACGTTCGAGCTCGAGGTGGCTCCGCCCCCGGCCGCCCGCACCGAGCCGGACGATGCCGGCGCCCCGTTCCGCGCCGACGGTGGCCGAGATGCCGGCGCTGGTTCCGACGTTCCGAGCTCCGGGTGACGGCCGGGCCGCGCCAGGGCGAGGAGATCCCGCTCGATCAGGAGCTGCTGATCGGCCGCAGCTACGGCGAGCCCGGAGCCCTCGGCGGCGACCGGAGGCTGTCGCGGCGCCACGCGCGCATCGCCCGCGGACCCGGCGGCGTGTTCTTCATCGAGGACACGGGCTCGTCGAACGGCACGCGGGTGAACGGCGTGCCGCTCCGGCGGCCAGCGCGCTGCGGGACGCGGACGAGATCGAGATCGGCTCGAGCACGTTGGTCGCGCACGGGTTCCCGGCCGTCTCGGTGGCGTCGAGGCGGCCGAATCGATGCCGCCGCGCCCGCGGCCGGCGGCGGCCGCCGCTCGCCCGCGCCGCGCGCGCCGCAGTCCGCAGCCGCCGCGCAGCCGCGCCGCGCGACCCCCGGCCGCCGCTCCCGCCAGCGCCGCCGCGGCCGCCGCCCGCCGCCGCGGTGCCGCCGCTCGCCGCCGCTCGCCGGGCCCGCCGCCGGCGCCCGCTGCCCCCCGGCGCCGCACCCCAGTTCCCGCCGCAGGGAGCGGCCGCAGGCGCGGCTCTCATCGCGGCGCGGACGCGTCATCGGCCTGTTCGCGGCGGTGTTCGCCGCGTCGGTGGTGATCGCGATCGCGGTCGTGCGTCCTCGCGGCGCCGCTGGGCAGCCAGCACCTGCCCGGGCGGGTTCGTCTGCAATCCGCCGCCGACGACGCCGCCGCTGCATGCCACGGCAGCTTCACCGGTTCGCTCGGATGGAGCGTCGAGTACGACCCCCAGTCGGCGCACCCGAGCTCGGCGGACGCGTCCAGCAACGAGCTTGTCGCTCCAGGAAACGAGCGCGTACGACCAGCATTTCCTACGGCGTGCCGGCGAACAGCAAGATGATTGGCGTGTTCGTCCGTGCGTATCGGTCGAGCCGAGACCTCACCGACGGCCGCCGAGAACTCGCTCGCGAACGACCTGTCCGGTCACCTCCTCGGCACCACCACCGCGCCGGACTCCGATCAGCTGTTCACGCGCCCCGTCCTGGGCTTCCACCCCGCGGCCGGCGAGGTGCTCGAGGGGAACACCCGACGCCGCAGGGACCGGGACCGCTCGTCAAGGTGGCCGTCATGTCGGCGGCGTCCGGCGGCGTCACGCTCGCGGTGGGGATCGTCTATCCGGTTCGGCGGGGAGAGACGCAGAGCGAGAACCCCAATCGCGTTCCCGATGCGTTCGGTGACGAGATCCTCGGCACGGTCCGCTTCCCGGGCGACGGTGCGGCATGAGCGAGCCGGCGGCGCTTGACACTCGGACTGCTGCTGGTCGCTGCTGGCTGGGCTGGCGGCCACGACCGTGGTGCTCGTCGGCGGCGGCGGTGCGCTCTCGGGACGGTCGCTCGACGGCCGCGAGACCGATCGCACCGGCGTTGCCGGACGGTACGCGCCGCATCGGCCGGATCACGCACGGAACGGTCCGCTTCGCTCTCAACCTGCGGCTGCAGGAGCGTGCGCTGGACGGCTACCTGCGCCACGTCGACCCGGGACGTCTCGGGGCAGCAGACTGACCGCGGCGGGGTTCGGGACCCGCTTCGGGCAGAGCGACACGCAGCTGTCAGCGCTGCGACGCGCGCTCGGTCGGCTCGGGATCGGCGTCGAGCACGTGTATCCGCAGCGCACCGCGATGCTCGTCCGCTCGAGCGTCGCCCGGCTGCAGAGCGTGTTCGCGCTGCGCTTCGATCGCTACGCACTGCCGGATGGCCGGCGCTACTTCGCCCCCGACAGTCCGCCACGGATCCCGGCGACGCTCGCACCGTACGTGACGGGCCTCGGCGATCTGTCCAATCGGCCGGTCCGGCGTACGACATCCCGGCGTCGCGGGCTGACCCCCGCGATCACGGCGAAGGCCTACGACATCACGCCGCTCTGGAATGCCGGCATCCGCGGGCAGGGTCAGACGATCGCGATTGCGACCGCCTTCGGGGCGATCAACCCGGCCGACATCCAGACGTATCGCCGAGAAGCACGGGATCGTCCCCGCACATCGAGATCGAGCAGGTCGACGGCGGCAGCCACGTACGACCCGCGCGCAAGGCTCCGACTCCGAGGTCGACCTCGACCTCCAGATCGTGCTCGGCCTCGTCCCTGAGGCACGGATCATCGACTACCAGGGCTCCAGCGGATGTCGGCTCGCAGCGCTCGCGGACCTCTACAACCAGATCGAACAGGACGGTCAGCCGCACAGGTCGTGACCACGAGCTACGGCTGTGCGAGCCGTACGTGACGAGTTCAACCCGGGTGACCAGCAGCTGATCGACAACTCGCTGAAGGCCCTCGAGGCGAGCGGCGTGACGGTGTTCGAGTCAACCGGGGACAGCGGCGCGTATGCATGCCTGCAGCATCTCCAGATCCAGCCGGTTAGCAGACCTGCCGAACGCGATTCGCCAGCTCGCGAGTTCAGACGCCGAGCAGTAGCCCGTACGCCGTCGCGGTCGGCGGCACGCGGCTCGATCTGCGCTCCGACGGCAGCTACCTCGACGGAGTCCGCGTGGTCGAACCCGCTCGAGCGAGAGGGTGCCGGTGGCGGGCGCATCCGCGATCGAGCCGCGGCCTGCCTGGCAGCAGGGCCCCGGCGTGAGCCAGCCGGCGCTTCAACCCGCGCGGCACGCGTCAGACGCCGGACGTGTCCGGTCCGGCAGACCCGTTCTCCGGCTTCATGATCTGCAGCACGACCGGGCGTCGAGCACGCCCACGCTGTGGCCCGGCGAACGGCGGGCACGAGCGCCGCGACGCCGTTCTGGGCGGCGTCGCTCGTGCTCGTCCAGCAGTACGCCGCCGCTCACGGCGCCGGCTCGCTCGCGCACTGCTTCGCCGGCCCGATCCTGTACGACCTGGCCGCGACGCCCCAGCCGGTGCCCGCCGTATCACCAGATCACATGTGGCAACAACGGCTACTACCCGGCGACCGGGGGCTGGAGCTTCGCGACGGGACTCGGGAGCCCTGACGTGTTCAACCTCGCGCAGGACTACGCCGCGTTCCTGCGCAGTCAGTCCTCGAAGCAATGTCCCGTTCTGAGCTCGCGGCGACGCCGGTCATGGATGAATCGCGCGATGACCGCACCGAGGTCGACCCCCGCCGGTGACGTCAGCCGCGACCTGAGGTCGACCGGCGCCGTGACCGCGTCACCGGTGAGCTCGAGCGCCGGTGCGCAGCTCGGCCGGCTTCGTGATCGAGCGCGTCGCCGGCCGTGGCGGCATGGGCGTCGTGTACCGGGCCAAGCAGCTGCGGCCGTCGCGCACGGTCGCGCTGAAGGTCGTCTCGCCGGAGTTCGCCGACGACGCCGAGTTCCGCAGCCGCTTCGAGCACGAATGCGAGATCGCGGCCTCGATCGAGCATTCGAACGTGATCCCGGTCTACGAGGTCGGCGACGCAGCCGGTCTTCTCTACATCGCGATGCGCTATGTCGAGGGGACCGACCTGCGCGCCGTGATCGCGGCCGAGGGCCGGCTGAGTCCCGCCCGCGCCAGCGGCGATCCTGTCCCAGTTGAGCCGCCGCCCTCGATGCCGCGCACGCCCACGGACTCGTGCACCGCGACGTCAAGCCGGCCAACGTCCTGCTCGCGCGCGAGGGCGATCGCGAGCAGGTCTACCTCACCGACTTCGGCCTCGCCAAGCCGGCGAGCAGCCCCGGGCGCACGCGGGTGGGCACGTTCGTCGGGACGCTCGACTACGCCGCCCCGGAACAGCTCCAGGGCCAGCGCGTCGACGCGCGCACGGACGTGTACGCCGCCGGGTGCTTGCTCTACGAGATGCTCACCGGCCAGGTCCCGTTCGAGCAGGAGCACGAGGCCTCGATCATCTATGCGCACATGACGAGCCCGCCGCCGTCCGCACGGGCGCTCGTTCCCGATCTGCCGCCGGCGATCGACGCCGTCATCGCCCGCGCGATGGCGAAGAACCCGGACGAGCGTTACCCGTCGGCCGGCGACCTCGGACGCGCCGCGACTGGCCGCCGTCGCGGGTGGCCAGGCGATGGAATCCGAGCGCAGCGTGGCGGTCGGCCGGCCGCCCCAGCATCCGCCAGCGCCGCGGGTCCGGCAGCGCCCACGACCGAGGCCGGACCTGCCGCCGCCGCCCGGCCGGGCCACCGGCCGCGCGGCCCGGGCCCGGCCGCAGCGCCGCGCGCCCCGTCGCCGGATCGCGTTGGCGATTGGCGGAGGGCTCGCCCTGATCGCCGTCGTGGTCGTGCTCGTGAGCGGAGCGTTCGGGGGCTCCGGTGGCGATCACCCACACACGGTGACCGTCCGGACGACGCCCACCCCCACGGTGAAGACCTACCGCAACGCTTCCCTGGGAGTCAGCTTCTCGTACCCGGCCTCATGGGAGCCGCTGACGCTGCAAGGGTTCCCCCGCCGACTTCGGGATCAACGCCGGCACCGACCACGAGACGCGCTGCGCGCTCGAGATCGAGCGCGGTGCCGGCCCCGCCAACTCCTCGCAGCTGTCGCAGTTCGCCTTCGTGCGCGACCGCTCGGCGTCGGCGGCGCGGACGGTCAAGCACTACGAGGTGCGCTCGATCCAGGCCGAGCCCGCACAGAACATCACCGGCGTCGGACTGGTGCGGGTCAGCGACACCCAGGGCGGCCACCTCGGCTTCTTCTTCCGCGGCCGCGACGTGTACATCTTCGACTGCATCACGCCGGCCGCCCAGCTCGATCAGGTCGAGCCGCTGAGCAGTTCGAGCCGCTGCTCCGGAGCGTGCAGCATTCACGAGGCTGACCCGCCGGGCGCGCCGGGCGCGATCGCTACGTCTGCGTTTGCGCCAGCACCCGCTTGACGAGCCGGTTGATGTTGGTGAGCGCCCGGCTCGCGCTGTCCAGATCTCGATGCGCGCCCGTGAAGTCACGGTTCTGGCTGTCGAGTGCCAGTGACCGGAAGGACTGCTCCATCGACCGCAGATCGTTGACCAGCGTCTCGTGGGCGACGAGCGCCCGCGACGGTGGCGAGAGCGAGTCGAGGTTGTCGGCGATCCCCCGCAGTCCCGCCGCGACCCTCAGCGACGTCGCGTTGAAGCTCGCCTTGCCGAAGTCGTGGCCGTTGGGGAACTGACGGAACACGGCCTTGATCCGGGACGCGATCCGCGAGACGCGTGCGTGATAGGCCGCCGTCTGCGCCTGCTCCGGCGAGATCGTCGTCGTCGAGGAGGTCGTCGTCGGGGTCGTGGTCGACGATGTGATCGTCGTCGTGGTGGTCGACGAACCACCTGAGCCGCTGCTTCCGAGCACGATGGCGACGACGACACCGACGACGATGACGAGCGGCCGCGCCACCGGCCCACGCGGCCATGCGGCGACCGCCCGAAGCCGCTCGCTGGCGGCGGCGGGGCGGCGGGCGGGCGCCCGCCGCGCGGCGGCGGGGGCGGACGGCGGGCTCGCGGGCGGCGGCGTCGGGGTCGCGGGCGGCGGGGTCGCGGGCGTCGGGGTCGCGGGCGTCGGGGTCGCGGGCGTCGGGGTCGCGGGCGCGGCGCGGGCTCGCCGGCGGAGGCTCGCGCTCGCTGGCGGCGTCGCGCCGGCAGCGGGCGGCACGATCGGGTTCGATGATCGGTGCGTCGACCAGCGTCGGGGCCCACCGCACGTCCGGGCCCGCCGCCGCCACCGCGGCCCGGCCGAAGTCGCCCGTCTCGGCGAAGCGGTCTTCCGGCCGCTTGGCCATCCCGCGGTGGATCACCGCGTCGAGCTCTCGGCTGATGCCGGGCGCGAGGGCGGCAGCGGACGGCGGGGGTTCGCTCATGTGCGCCCACACCTTCGCCGCGTCGTCCGGCCGCTCGAACGGGATCTGCTTCGTCACCGCCTCGAACAGCACGCAGGCCAGCGCGTAGGTGTCCACTCGCCCATCGACGTTGCCGCCCTGCACCTGCTCGGGCGCCACGTAGTCAAGGGTTCCGACCATGAACCCGGTCCGGGTCAGGCGGGTCCCGGCGGCGAGGTTCTTGCTCAGGCCGAAATCGGCCAGATACGCCCGCTCCTGGCCATATTCCTGCGCGATCAGGATGTTCCCCGGCTTGACGTCGCGGTGAATCAGCCCGCGGCTGTGTGCCGCGTCGAGCGCGTTGGCGACCTGGGCGACGAGCGCCGCCGCGCGCGGCGGGGCGAGCGCGGGCCCCTCGATCAGGCTCTTCAGGTCGGTGCCCTCGACGAACCGCATCGACAGGAACAGCTGCCCGTCGACCTCGCCCGCCTCGTAGATCGGCAGGATGTTGGGGTGATCCAGCGATGCGGCCAGCCGTGCCTCGCGCCCGAAACGCTCCCGGAACCCGGCATCGTCGGCGAATTCCGGCGCTACCACCTTGAGCGCCACGATCCGGTCGAGCGCCAGCTGCGTCGCCCGGTAGACGACGCCCATCCCACCGCGAGCGACGAACGACTCCACGCGGTACCCGCCCAACACGGTTCCCGGACTCAATCCTGCGCGAACATCCGTCATGACACGACGCCCCTCGGTCTCTTATCCGCCAGCTGCCCCAGCTCCCCGCGAAGATTATCCGCTCCGCCCGGCGCCGACCGAACCCACCGATCGGACACCTCCACCGGACGTGAATGGAGATTCAGTTCAGAGGGGTTGAACTGAAACGCCAGACTTCGACGTTCGGGGCCGGGCGCGGGCGCTCTAGGACGGCGCGCGGGCGAGCCGCTTGTGCGCCGTCTCGGTGAGCGCGCGGTACGTCCCGCCGGAAGCGTCGAGGTACCACGCCTGCACGCTGTCGCCCGGTTCGGGGATGCCGGCCTCGCGCAGCGGCGCCGTGACGGGGCGGAACCACGTCGTGACGGGAATCGACTTGACGACGTGGACGATCCGCGGCCGCTGTTCCGCCGGGAGCGCGCGCAGTGCGCCGGCGACGTCCTTGGGGCCAAGGTCACGTCCGGTGCGCAGCGTCACCGCCGCGACCGCGAGCTGGTACTTGGATCCCTCGAGCGGGACGCCGTAGGCGACGACGAGGTCGACCGCCGGCACGTCCCCGAGGGCGTCGCGGATCGGCCCCGTGAACACTGGCCCGTCGGCGGTGTGGACGATCTCGGCGAGGTTGTCGACCCGCCAGAGATCGCCGGCGGCGTCACGACGGAACAGATCGCCGGTCAGCATCCATGCATCACCGCTCGAGAACACGCCCCGTAGTGGGATCACGCTGAGCGGCTCCTCAGGCCCGACCCGCGCGAGCAGCATCCCGACCTCGTCGTCCGCGCACTCGATCGCGTAGCCATCGCCGCCGAGGACAAGCCCGCCCGCCTCGACGCTGTACTGCGCAATCCGGACCTCGGTGCTGCCAGGGAGCGGTCGGCCCATCGCCCCGATCTTCGCGCTCGAGAGATTCACCAGGATCGCTCCGGCCTCGGTCGAGGCGTAGAACTCGAGCACCCGGACGGGCTTGAAGCGCTCCTGCACCCGGCGCCACAAGCCGCGTGGCATTCCGGAGCCGATGAACAGCCGCACCGGGTGATGACGCTCGCCGGGCTGCGGGGGCGCCTCGACAAGGTCGTGCAGGAGCGTCCACGTATACGAGGCGACCGTCACCCCGTAGCGCCGCGCCTCCTCCCAGAACGTCGAGGGGTTGTAGTGGGTGGCCATCGCCAGGCGGGCGCCGCCGGCGATCGCACCGCCGATGCTCATCATCAGCCCGGAGGGGTGATAAGGCGGCGTCACGCTGTAGACGGTGTCGGCGTCGCTCAGGGCCGCTGACGAGGCGGTGCCGAACGCCGACAGCGCCCAGCGACGGTTCGTGATCCGGTTCATCCGTGTCCGCTCGCCCTCCCCGGTGAACAGGATGAACGCGATGTCGCTCGCCTTTCCGGGGTTCGGCCGGTACCACTTCGGAAGCTTCACCGCGGCCGGGTCGATCTGCTCCATGTCGGTGGTGAGCGGGACGCCGAGGTCACGCGGGCCGCCGCCGCCACCGAGCACGAACGTCGTGACGTCCCGGACGCCCGTGGCCAGCGCCGCGCGTTCGGGATCGGCGATCACCCGCGTGATCTGCCCGAGTTCGGCCTCGCGCTCGATGTCGCCGTCCGGGCGCATGAGCACCGCGACGGCCCCGAGCCGGCTGATCGCCACGGTCAACGCCAGCGCCGTGGGACGGGTCCCCATGAGCACCCCGACGTGCTCGCCCTGGCGCACGCCGATCGAGATCAGCCCGCGGACGATGTTGTCGATCCGTTCGTTGATGTCGTTCGCGCTGTAGCCGCGGTCCTCGAACAGGAAGAAGATGTCGTCCGGCGCGCGGCGGCCGCGCTCCTCGACGAGCAGCCCGAGCGAGATCCGCGTTCCCGGCTGGATCTGATCGAGCCGCGCGAGCCGGGGCAGCGCGCCGGCGGCCTCGCGGGTCAGCTCGCGAACGCTGCGCAGGGTCCGTTCCGTGGCGCCGAGCAGTGACCGCGCCATCCCGTTGCCGACCGCGCCGACGAGCTCGACGCCGTAGCCAACCCGGTTGCGGACCGGCGGGACGAGCTCGATCGCCGCGTCACTGTCGTCCTCGATCGGCATGATCCGCTCCGGCAGCTCGCCGTCACCCGCGCACCAGCGCGACCACGCGGCGACGTTGGGCCACGTGACCTCGTTCGAGGTCGAACCCACGACCAGCCCGAAGTGCCCGGCGTGGAGCGACATCTCATATACGTCGGCGCGCGGGGCCGCCTGCCGAATCGCCCGGACGCCGGGCGCTGGAGCGATCTGGTCGACGGTGCCGACGACGGACAGGATCGGGCAGGCGATGTCGGCCAGCGTGACCAGCCGGTCCTCGATCACAAAGCCGCCCTCGAGCATCCGGTTGTGGGCGATGAACTGACGCAGGAAGTCCGCCATCGCCGGCCCGGGCCACGCGACCCATCCGTCGACCTCGAGGAACCGCCGCTGCCCCTCACGCGGGAGCAGCGCCTCTCGGTCGTGGAGCTGCAGGATGAAGTCGATCCGGCTGCGCATCGACTTGACGGGGTCGAGCAGCCGGAAGCCGGTCCGGCTCGCCCATGCCGGGAGCGCCATCGTCCGGAACACGCGATCCGCGAGCACGCCCGCGGCGCCGGCGGCGAACTGCTCGGGAATCCCGAACGGCATCGCGAGCCGCGTATCGACCGGGCTGCCGAACGTGATCACCGAGGACAGGCCATCGTCGCGCCGGTACGCGGCGGTCTGGTAGCAGAACATCCCGCCCTGGGAGTAGCCCGCCAGGTTGACGTCCTGCCCCGTCGCCGCTCGGACCCGGTCGACCGCATCGGACACGGCGAGGACGTGGTCGGTGAGCGTTCGCTCGAGTCCCCCCTCCTGCTTCTCCGGGGCGCCGAAGTCGACGACCCACGGATCGGCCCCGTGCTGGCGCAGGATCGTGACCGCGCTCGTCATCGGAGAGACGTCGTAGACCTCGGCGGCGAGCATCATCGGCGGGACGAGCAGGACCGGCGGGCCGTGATCGGCCGCCCGCGGAGACCCGTTACCGCGCGCCGTGTCGCTGTGGGCCCCGTCAGGGTCGGCGTAGTACCGCCGCAGCCGGTAGACGCGCTGTTCGGTGACGACCTCGTACGGCGACGGTTCCTCGTCGGTCGCCAGTCCGCCGAACCGCGCCACCTCGAGGGCGTTCTGAGCGGCGCTGCCAAGGCGGCCGACCGGCCGCGTGATCTGCTTTGGCAGGAAGTCCACTGGAATCCAGCACATCTTCCCGCATCGACGGCCAACCGGCTTTCCCCGTCGAGGGGTAGGCTACGCGGCGCCACCGATGACCAACCTCGCGAGCATCCTCACCGACTCGGCCGAGCGCGACGCCGAACACGTCGCGATCAAGCTCGACGACGCGGTTCTGACATACGCCGCGCTCGACGGAGCCAGTGCCCATGTGGCCGGTCTGCTCGCCGAGCACGGCGTCGGTCCGGGCGACCGCGTCGGGATCATGCTCCCGAACGTCCCCTATTTCCCGGTCATCTACTACGGGATCCTGCGCGCCGGCGCCGTCGTCGTGCCGATGAACGTTCTGTTGAAGCGACGCGAGGTGGCGTTCTATCTCAATGACTCGGGTGCCAAGCTGCTCTTCGCCTGGCACGGGTTCGCCGAGGACGCCGAGTCGGGCGCCGAGGAGGCGGGCGCCGAGTGCATCATCGTCACGCCGGGCGAGTTCGAGCACACCGTCGGCGCGGCGACGCCGAACACTGAGGTCGTCGAGCGGGACGACGCTGACACGGCGGTCATCCTCTACACGTCGGGCACGACGGGCACGCCGAAGGGCGCCGAGCTCACCCACCACAATCTGCGCCGCAACGCCGAGGTCTCACGCGATCTCTTCAGCGCGGGCGCCGAGGCCGTCACGCTCGGGGCGCTTCCGCTGTTTCACTCATTTGGTCAGACGTGCTCGATGAACGCCATCGTCCTGGCCGGCGGGACCCTGACGATGATCCCGCGCTTTGACCCGGAGAAGGCGCTCGAGATCATCGAGCGCGACCACGTCAACATCTTCATGGGCGTGCCGACCATGTACGGCGCGCTCCTGCACCTTGCGGGACGTGAGCGCTTCGACACCTCGACCCTGAAGCTGTGCGTGTCCGGCGGCTCGGCGCTGCCCGTTGAGCTGCTCCGCAGCTTCGAGCGGGCATTCGCCTGCAAGATCCTGGAGGGATACGGACTCTCGGAGACCTCCCCGGTTGCGTCGTTCAACCACCCGGACCGCGAGCGCAAGCCCGGCTCGATCGGGACCCCGATCGCCGGCGTGGAGATGAAGGTCGTCGATGAGCACGACGACGAGGTGGCTCAGGGTGAGGTCGGCGAGATCGTGATCCGTGGCCACAACGTGATGAGCGGCTATTGGCAGCGCCCGGACGCGACCGAGGAGGCGATCCGCGACGGGTGGTTCCACAGCGGTGACATGGCCCGTGTCGATGAGGATGGCTACTTCTTCATCGTCGACCGCAAGAAGGACATGATCATTCGCGGCGGCTACAACGTGTACCCGCGGGAAGTCGAGGAGGTCCTCTACGAGCATCCCGCCGTTCGCGAAGTCGCCGTTCTCGGGATCCCGCACGACGAGTACGGCGAGGAGGTCGCCGCCGCGGTGACGCTCAAGGACGGCGTCGAGGTGACCGCCGACGAGCTGCGCGATTTCGTCAAGCAGCAGGTCGCGGCCTACAAGTACCCGCGATACATCTGGTTCGTCGAGGAGCTGCCGAAGGGCCCAACCGGCAAGATCCTCAAACGCGAGATCACGCCGCCGCCGGACAGTTGAGCGGACCGGCCCGGATCCGCCCCGCCGAGCGGCATGACGTGCCGTTGCTTCTGCAATTCGTACGCGAGCTAGCGCACTACGAACGCGCCGCCGAGCGGGTCACAGGGACCGAGACGATGCTTGCGGAGGCGCTGTTCGGCGAGCGTCCCGCGGCCGAGGCAGTGGTTGCCGAGGTCGCGGGCGAGCCCGCCGGTTTCGCCCTGTTCTTCACGACCTTCTCCACGTGGCTCTGCCGACCGGGCATCTACCTGGAGGATCTGTTCGTGCGGCCCGAGCACCGGCGCGGCGGGACCGGGTCACAGCTGCTCGCCCATCTCGCGCACCTTGCCGTCGCGCGCGGGTGCGGACGCCTTGAATGGGCGGCGCTCACCTGGAACACGCCGGCGCTCGACTTCTACGCCGCGCTCGGCGCCGAGCGTCTTGAGGAGTGGGCCGCCCACCGGCTTGAGGGTCCGGCGCTTCAGCGTGTCGCCGCCGGCCTGACCGTCGAGCCGTGAGCGGCGCGGCCACCTCCGGCCGCCCCGCCTCCGTCCCGATCGCGACGATCGCTCGCGAGTGGACCCGGATCGGACTGACCGGCTTCGGCGGTCCGCCAACACACATCGCCCTGCTGCGACGGCTCGTCGTCGAGGACCGCGGCTGGCTGAGCGACGCCGACGTCGAGGCGGCGATCGCGGCCTGCAACCTCCTCCCCGGGCCCGCCTCGACGCAGCTCGCGATTTACCTCGCTCGCCGCCTCAGCGGGGTTCGGGGAGCGGTGGCGGGCGGCCTCGGGTTCATCGTGCCGGGCGTGGTGATCGTCACCGCTCTCTCCGTCGTGTTTCTGGCGCAGGCGCCGCCGCGCTGGGTTCGGGGGGCCGGCGCCGGTGCGGGCGCAGCGGTCGCCGCGGTCGCCCTCCACGCCGGCTGGGGACTGCTCGGGCCGAGCTGGCGGCGGACGCGGTCCGTTCGCGGCGAGCGAGCGCGGTGGCTCATCTACGCGGTGCTCGGCGCCGCGTCGGCGGCGCTGATCGGGCCGTTCCTGGTGCTGCTCCTGATCGCCTGTGGTGGCGTCGAGGTGCTCGCCCGGCGGCCGGCGACGACCCGCGTCGTGAGCGTCGTGCCGCCGGTGCTCATCTCGGCCGCCGCCGGGGTCGGCGGGCTCGGCGCACTCGCCTGGGTGGCGTTCAAGGTCGGCGCACTCTCCTACGGCGGCGGATTCGTGATCGTGCCGTTGATGCAGTCCGACGCCGTGCACACCTACCACTGGATGAGCTCGTCCCAGTTCCTGAACGCCGTCGCCCTCGGCCAGGTGACGCCGGGTCCGGTCGTCGCGACCGTCGCCGCCGTCGGCTACGCCGCTCGGGGCGTCGGCGGCGCCGCGCTGGCGGCGACGATCGCGTTTCTGCCCTCGTTCACCTTCGTGATCGTCGGCGGGCCGTATTTCGATCGGCTGCGCCATGACGAGCGCGTTCGTGCGTTCCTCGACGGCGCCGGGCCGGCCGCGATCGGCGCCATTCTCGGCTCAGCGATCCCGCTGGCGCGCGCCCTCAGCGAGGGTTGGCAATTCGCCCTGCTCGCGGTCGCGGTGGCGATGCTGCTCGTGGCCCGACGCGGCGTTGTTGTCACCCTTCTGACAGCTGCGGCGGTCGGCGTGGTCGTCGCGCTCGCCGGTGGACCCGTTCCCTGAACGAGTTCTCGCACCCGAATATGAACGACTGACGACGCGGGTTGACAGATGGCGTACCGGGGCGCGAGCATTGCGCTGCGCACAACGTCGCATTACGGAGAGAGGGGCAGCTAGGCACATGACCGGGGTCTTGTACGCAGTGGGGCAGTTCTGCGTGAAGCGGCGCTTTGTCGTGCTCGCCGTGTGGTTCGTCGCCGCCGTCGCGCTCGTCGTCGTGTCGCACCAGCTCGGTGACAACACGAACGACAACCTGAAGCTGCCGGGAACCGACAGCCAGCGGGCCACCGACACGCTGACGAAGTCATTCCCCGCTCAGGCGAACGGCACGAGCCCGATCGTGTTTCACGTGGCGAGCGGCAAGCTGACCGATTCCAAGTACGCGAACGCGATCAACCAGGCGGCTGCGGATACGGCCAAGACCGCGCATGTCGCCTCGGTCGTCAACCCGCTCACCCCGGAGGGCGCGTCGGCACTCAGCAAGAGCCAGGCCACCGGGTATATGTCGGTCACGACGTCAGTCAGTCCCGGGTCGCTGTCGGTCGATGATGCGCAGAAGATCGTCGACGCGGCCAAGGGCCCGACCGAGAAGGTCGGCATCGAGGTCCAGACCGGCGGCGTTCTCGGCACGAAGGTCTCCAAGCCGTCGACGGAGTCCAGCGAGCTGATCGGAATCCTCGCAGCGATGTTCATCTTGACCTTCACGTTCGGGACCGTCGTGGCGATGCTGATTCCAATCGTGACGGCAATCTTCTCGTTGATCACCACGCTGTCGATCATCCGGATCCTCGAGCACGTGGTCACCGTTCCAACCGTCGCTCCGACCCTGGCCACGATGATCGGCCTCGGGGTTGGCATCGACTACGCACTGTTCATCGTCACGCGTCATTTCCGCGGCATGCACGATGGCCTTGACACCCACGAGTCGGTCGCACGGTCGGCCGCAACCTCCGGCGGCGCCGTGTTCTTCGCCGGTGGCACGGTGACGATTGCGCTGGTCTCGCTCGCGGTCGCCGGGATTCCAATCGTCACGACGATGGGGCTGATGGCGGCCATCGCGGTCGTCGTCGCGGTGATCGGCGCGCTGACGCTGCTGCCGGCGATGCTCGGCATCCTCGGCCCGCGAATCAACGCATTGAAGGTGCGCGATCTCCATCCGGAGGAGCACGCCAAGAAGGGGCTGTGGGCGAAGTGGGCCCACGAGATTTCCAAGCGGCCGATCGTTGCGGGGATCGCCGCGCTGGCAATTCTCATTCCGCTGATGATTCCGCTGTTGTCGCTGTCGCTCGGTCAGCAGGACACCGCGGCGCTTTCAAAGTCGACGACGTCGCGCCAGGCGTATGACCTGATCTCGCAGAACTTCGGGGCCGGCGTCAACGGTCCGCTGCTGATCGCGGTGCGGCTCGGCTCGCCCGCGCAGCCTGCGAGTGGCAGCTCAAGCCAGAGCCAAAGCCAGTCGAGCTCGAGCAAGTCGGGATCGAGCTCGGGGTCAAGCCAGTCGAGCTCCAGCTCCAGCTCCAGCTCCGGTTCCAGCTCCAGCTCGAGCGCGAACAGCGATCCCCGCACGACCGACCCGCGGCTCGCCACCCTCCAGAAGGACGTCGCCGGCACGTCCGGCGTTCAGGGGGTGACCCCGATCCAGATCGATAAGGCGGGGACGACGGCGTACTTCAACGCGATCCCGACCCAGAACCCGGCCGACAAGAAGACAACGGCGCTCGTCAACACGCTGCGCAACGACGTCATTCCGAAGGCGGAGAAGGGCACGAACATGAAGGCCGACGTCGGTGGGACGACCGCCGGCTACGACGACCTCGCGTCACGGATCTCCTCCAAGCTGCCGCTCCAGATCCTTGTCGTGATCGCGCTCAGCTTCGTGCTGCTGATCCTGGCGTTCCGCTCGGTCGCGATCCCGCCACAGGCGGCGGTGATGAACCTGCTCTCGATCGGGGCGTCCTACGGCGTGCTGACGGCGATCTTCCAGTACGGCTGGTTGAGCGGCGTGATCGGATTGCCGGGCCCGGTGCCGATCGTCTCCTACGTGCCGCTGTTCATGTTCGCGATCCTGTTCGGGCTCTCGATGGACTACGAGGTATTCCTCGTCAGTCAGATCGAGGAGCACGTGCACTCAGGTCAGGACAACCGCACCTCGGTCGTGTCCGGACTCGTGACGAGCGCGCGGGTCATCACCGCCGCGGCGTTGATCATGGTGTTCGTCTTCGGATCGTTCGTGCTCAACGGCGACCCGACGGTCAAACAGTTCGGGATCGGTCTCGCGGTCGCGGTGATCCTCGATGCGACAGTCGTCCGGTGCCTGCTCGTGCCGGCGCTCATGATCCTGATGGGCAAGAGCAACTGGTACATGCCGAAGTGGCTTGACCGGATCGTGCCGAAGATCAGCATCGAGGGCGCGGAGTTCTTCGATCAGCAGGATCGCAGCCGTGAGGAGGAGCGCGCGGTGGTCGCCGCCGGCGCAGCCGGGGTCGGCTCCTGACGACGCGCACGCGCAGCCACGACGCGCACGCGCACTGACGACGCGCACGCACACGCGCGCAGCGCACCCACGACGTAGAGAAGCCCCGCCGTAGCGGGGCTTCTCCGTAGCAGGCCTATAAGCCGGATCTTGTCGAGAGCAGCCATCCATCTGAGCGGCCTACCCGGACCTTGGCGGGTCACCTACAAACGGTCCTGCTTGGCCTAGCATCAGGTGGGGTTTACCTGGCCGCCGCGTCACCGCGACGCCGGTGCGCTCTTACCGCACCATTTCACCCTTACCGGCCTGGAGCGCTGCAGCGGCTCCAGGCTTAGGCGGTGTCTTTTCTGTGGCACTTTCCCGCGGGTTTCCCCGGGTCGGCGTTACCGACCACCTTGCCCTGTGATGTCCGGACTTTCCTCGAAGGCGAACGCCTCCGCGGCTGCTCAACCTGCACACGCGAGCATAGCCTCTCCCGCCGGCCGTCCGCACACCACCCCCGTTTCGTGCGTGGTCGAACCGGTCCGGCCGACCGTCCTACCCGAGCGTCGTGCCGCAGCCGC
>CAVZZH010000038.1:0-79766 GCA_963779695.1 uncultured Solirubrobacterales bacterium | reverse complement strand
GCGGATCATCACGTTGGAGAACCGCAGCCCGAGGATCGTCGTCCCGTGCCAGCGGTGCATCTGGCGTGCCATCTCCTCGCCGAGAACCTTCGACAGCGCGTAGCTCGTCTCGGGGCGAATATGCGCCTCGTCGACGGGCGCGTAGTCAGGCGGGCGTATCGAACGGCAACCCGAGCGTCGTCTCGCTCGATGCCCACACGACCCGCGGCAGGCCAAGGTGACCCGCGGCGGAGAAGACCGTGTACGTACTCGTGATGTTCGTGCGGAACACCTGATCCGCCGTGGCGTGCGCCGGCGACGGGATCGCCGCAAGGTGGACGACCGTCTCGATTCCCGGCAGCGTGTGACCGCCACTCAGCGCCTCGAGCGTCTGACCGAAATCGGTCACGTCCGCGCGCAGAAACGGGATGTCTCCTTCCGGATGATTTGACTCGGGCGAGGGCACGAGATCGATGTTGAGCACGTCGTGTCCGCGCTCGCGCAGGTCGCGGACGACGACGCGCCCGGCCTTCCCGCTCCCTCCGGTGACTGCGATCTTTGCCATGTCCCAATGTGTAGCGCGTTGCGCAGCCGCAGGGCTCAGATCGGCTCGCCGCCGAGCACACGGCGCTGGAGCGCCACGGTTTCCTCGCTCGGTTCGATGCCGAGGGCGAGGACGAGCGCATGCCGGCATTCCAGGAACTGGCGCAGGGCGTGGCCGCGCCGGCCGGTGCGTCCACTTCTGGGACGGCATCGCGAACGCGACCTTCCTCGCGAACACTCCGTTCGCGGACAGGCCAACAGCACGCGGGTGATCTCGGGTAACTCGGGACTGACGATCGATGGAAACCCGGTCGGGACCTTCGCGTTGACTCCCATCGACTGCCACCGGCCGCGCGGGCAGGACGGTGACCTACAGCTTCAGCTGGACGGTGCCCAAGCCGCGGAAATGGAGCAGCCTGAAGAACCTCGACCTGCGGCTCATCGACAAGAAGGGAACCGCGCTGGCGGTCGGATGGAATCAGGCGACGAACGGGTTGACGCGCGTCGACGGCGCGCGTCACGCCACGAGCGGCCCCCGGCAGCCCGGGGGTGCTGGATCACTCAGCGGTCCGGGTGCCTCGTTGAGCCTCCGCGGCACGCAGATCGTGACCGCCGGGCGGACGGTTCGGCTCCAGCTTCCCCTGACGCTCCTCAGCACGGCCGCCGGGCGGACGCTCCGCGTCGAGGTGGCGGCGGCCGATCACGGTGGCCGCCGGACGCCGTGGAACGTCGCCGGCGTACTGACCGTGAAGAAGTAGTCCGTCAGCAGACCTTGAACTTCGTGCTCAGCGTGCCCGTCGACGACACCGCGTGCGAGCGACCGTTCTTGCGCACCGTCCGGTGGAAGGTGAACACGACCCTCAGCCCGTGGGATCCGCTGGAGAGTGTGGCGAGCTTGAGCGTGATCGTGCCCGGCAGGGCGCCGACGGTGCGATTCGCGCTGTAGGAGACGGTCGTGATCCGGACGGTGCGGCCGTGGCGGCGGACTGTGTGATGGCGGACGTGCTTGATCCCGCGGTCGATGAAGACCTCGGCGCGGGAGAAGTGCACCGCGTGCGCGTGCGATCCGGCGATCCGCACCGTGCTCGTCGCGACGCTGACCGTCTTCGACTTCGCGACGCACGTGTTCGGGAGCAACAGTGACGCGGAGATCCTGTGGTCCTCGACGGTGTCGGTCAGCGTCGTGCGGTGCGACGAGCTGCCGCTGCCAGGACCGCCGCCCCCGCCGGGACTCCCGCCGCCGGGATTCCCGCCCCCGCCTGGGTTGCCGCCGCCGGGATTGCCACCCCCGCCGTTCCCTCCGGTCGGCGTCGTGCTCGCGTTCGGGTTCGCCGGTTCCTCCGCGGCCGTCGTCGAAGGGGCGCAGTCCGAGCTCGGCGTGTAGGCGGCGCCGGTGCTGAAGCACCAGTGATAGCCGGCAGGGATCGGGTAGTTCGTGTGCGATGCGAAGTCGGTGATCGTGCCGCCGGTGATCACGACCCGGTACACCGTGTTCGCCGCGAGCGGTTGGGCGGGGAAGATGCCGAATCCACCCCGGAAGTAGGAGCCGTCGCTCGTCCCGCCCGCGCCACCGCATCCGGACGGTCCGCACTCGCTGATCACGACCGGGACGGTGTTCGTGGTGCCGTCCGGGGCGAGCGTCGCAGTGACGCCGTGCGCGGCGGCGCCGTACCCGAAGTTCGTCTGTGCCCACGGCCCGTTGATCTCGACGCTGAGCAGCCAGCCGAGCTGCGCACCTCCCGGGACCCCGGTCTCGGCCGTCGGGTCCGGGAACTCGTTCCCCGGGAACTTCGTCGGCACGTGGTAGGCGCCGTTGCCGGGCGACGGGTACAGCGTCAGGTCTGGCGTCGTGCGGGTGTTGTCGAGCGCCTGACCGTTCGTCGCATCTCCGCCCTGCACATAGAGGCAGTCGAAGCTCCACCACTGACCGCTCTCGTCGATGGTCTGCGAGTCAAATCCGATCTGCGCGAGCCGCGGGTCGAGCAGCGCGGCGCGGTGGAAGACCGCTCCGTCCCACGTCGGGCCCGGCAGAAGCGACGCGACGGGCGTCGCGTTGGGGAACGAAAACGAGTTGGCGATCACGCTGTTGCTGCCGGCGGCGGCTCCGTCGGTCGTGTAGCCGGGGTGACCCGAGACCTCGGTGTGCGTGAGCGAGTTGCCGTTGAGCTGCTCGTAGTTGTTGTGGTGCGCGCACCCGGTGTTCCACGCCGACACCGTCGTCGTCGACACCAGGCTCTCGCCGACCTCATTGCGCCACGTGTTGAGGTTCGTGACGGCCTGCGCCGGCGTCGGGTCGGCGGCCGCCGTCGGCAGGGATGAGCAGACCGACCACGAGCAGCGCAGCGAGTGCGCTCATCCGCGCCCTGAAAGCCCCAACACCCCACAATTCTGCCCGCACCGCGAGCCACTATCGCACACGATCCCAACGCGGACCATCTCCCGGTTCGCCCGACGGTTCAGAGTTGACTCCGTCGACCGCGGGCCTGTAGAAACCGCAAATGATTCGACGCCTCCTTGCCGCGGCCGCGCTCGCCCTGCCGGTGCTGGCCCCCACCGCCGCCCACGCCGCCAGCAGCGACATCGCTCGCTACGTCCTTCCGCCCGGCAACTACGGCGGCCCGGCGCCGACCGCGCAATCATTCGACCAGCTGCCGCTGTACACGGGCCTCACCCCGTTGCGGCGCAACGTCACGATGGCGGACGTCAACCGCTTCTACCTGCCGGACGACTTCAAGCCGATCGGCAAGACGACGAACGAGCCCGTCGGCCGCAGCGACGTCACGGTCACCTACGACTCCTATGGGATCCCGCACATCAAGGGCACGACGCGCGCCGGGCTGATGTACGGCTCCGGGTGGGTGACGGCGCGCGACCGCGGCCTGCTGCTGGCGTTCGGCCGCGAGCCGGCCCGCGCCGCGGTGGCGGACATTCCCGGCCTCGACGCGTTCTCGCTTGTGACGAGCGCGACGTCGTTCACGCCGAGCGCACAGGCGGAGGCGCTCGTCACCCAGCAGCGCCAGCGGCTCATCCGCGCCTACGGAGCCGACGGGCACCAGATGCTCAGCGACATGACGAACTACGCCAACGGGGTCAACGCGTACTACACGGCGCACCACCTCCCGTTCCCGGGGAGCGGGAAGCCGTTCACCGCCCAACGACGTGATCGCCGTGACCGCGTTCATCGGCTCGATCTTCGGCAACGGCGGCGGGTCCGAGCACGAGAACTCAGATCTGCTCGCCCGGCTCGAGCGGAAGTTCGGCGCCAAGCGCGGCCATGGCCTGTGGGCCGACGCGATGGAGGCGAACGACCCCGACGCCCCGACGACCACGCGGAAGTTCTTCAACTACCCGACGCTCACCGGCGGCAAGGTCCGTGGGTCGGTCGTGATCGACCCCGGCTCGATCAAGCTCGTCCCGGACCCGCGCACCGGCGCCGCCCGTGACATGGAACCGCCGCGACGCCACGCCTCCAACTGGCAGCAGGTCGCGGCGAGCCGCTCGGCAACCGGCCGCCCGCTCGGCGTGATGGGTCCGCAGCTCGGCTACTACTACCCGGAGATCGTCTACCAGGAGCAGCTCCAGGGACCCGGCATCAACGCCCAGGGCGTGTCCGTATCCGGGCTCGGCCTGTACCTGCTGATCGGTCGCACGCGCGACTACGCCTGGAGCCTCACGACGGCGACCGGTGACAACGAGGATGTGTTCGCCGAGAAGCTGTGCGTGCCGGGCGGCGGACGCCCGACCCGGGCCACGCTGTCGTACGTGTACCGCGGGCAGTGCCGGAAGATGACGATCTTCGACGCCGGGAAGCTCGGCAGCAAGGAGATCACGTTCCCGATGACGGTGCACGGCCCGATCATCGGCACGGCGACCGTGCACGGATCGCCGTACGCGTTCGCGCGCAAGCGCTCCACGTATGGCCAGGACGGACTGTCGATCGGAGCGCTCGAGGCGATGACCGAAGGTCGCGCGACGACCCCGCAGAAGTTCTGGAAGTACGCGAACCGGTTTGGCTTCACCTTCAACTGGGCGTACACGTCGCGCAAGTGGACCTCGTTCTTCTCCTCGGGACTGCTGCCGATCCGCGCCCGCGGACTCGATCGCCGCCTGCCGACGCTCGGGAACGGCAGCTACGAATGGCGTGGCTTCCTGTCCGAGCTCGCTCACCCTCATGACGTCGGCGGCCAGAACAGCCTCCTGCTCAACTGGAACAACAAGGCGGCGCCGGGCTACATGCACGGCGACGATGACCACTACGGCTCGGTGCAGCACGTCGAGCTGTTCGGCCCGTTCCCCAAGCACCCCAAGATCAACGATGTCGTCGGGGTCATGAACAAGGCCGCAACGCAGGACGCCACCGGCGTGCTCGTCTGGCCGATCATCCGCGCGATGCTCAGGCGTGGCCATGCCCCGGACGCGGCGACGGCGAACGCGGTCGCGCTCATCGACAACTGGGTGCGTCACGGCGCTCCGACGATCGGGTCACCCGCGGGCGGTCCGATCCCGTACGCCGGCGCCGCCCTGCTGCGGGCCGCATACCCGCACATCTTCGACGCGGTCATGACGCCTCAGCTCGGGAGCGTGCTGCCCGCATTCGAGAGCCTGCTCGGGCGTGACCCGTCCTACGTTGACAAGGACCTGAAGACGCAGCTCGGTCGCCACATCCTGGCGCCGTACTCGGTCCGCTACTGCGGTCGCGGGAACATCGGCGCGTGCGCGCGCTCGCTGTGGGCCGCGATCAAGGCGGGCGAGCCGACCTCGTCAAGCAGTCAGGCTCCTCGCCGAGCAGCTGGCGAGTCGACCAGGGCATGACGAGCTTCATCCCCGGACTGATCAAGACGACGTTCCCATCGACGAATCGACCGACCTACCAGCAGGTCATCTCGCTCGCACCCAAGCCGTAGATCCTCGGCGCCGGTGCTGCGTGGTGCCGGCGCTGAGCAGCGACTCTGAGAAGCCTCTTATCCGAGGCGCGCCGTCGGACTATGCTTGTCGTGCCGGGCGCGACTGTCGCGCCCGGCAGATGCGAGGGCCAGCAGGCGAGGAGTTCGGGCCGGTGGGCAATGTCAGCGTCACGCTGTTGGGCGGGTTCTCCGCAGCCGTCGACGGAGTCTCCGTCGACCCGCGCGTCTGGCGTCTGCGAAAGGCCCGCGAGCTCGTCAAGCTGCTCGCCCTCGCGCCCGGACATCGCCTGCACCGCGAGCAGGTGATGGACGTGCTGTGGCGCGACCGCACCCCGGCCGCGGCGGCGAACAACCTCCACCAGGCGGTGCACGTCGCGCGCCGAGCTCTCGGCGCCGACGCGATCGACGTCCACGAGGGCATGCTCACTCTCATCGCCGAGATCGACGTCGATCAGCTTGAGCAATCCGCCGCGGACGCACGGCGCAGAGGCGCCCCCGCGACGTACCGTGCCGCGCTCTCGCTCTACCGGGGCGTGTTGCTTCCCGAGAACCGGTACGACGACTGGGTCGAGGACCGGCGCGAGGGACTCGCGGAGCTGGCGGTCGCGCTCGAGGAGGAGCTCTCAGTCGTCGCGTCAGACAGCGGGTATCAGCCGCCATCGCTGCCGTCCGACACGAGCTCGTTCGTCGGCCGGGAACGTGAGCTCGCCGACCTGAGCGCCCTGCTCGCCGGGACCCGCCTGCTGACGCTCGTCGGAGCGGGCGGCGTCGGCAAGACCACGCTGGCACTCGAACTCGCACGGGGCGCCGAGCGGTCGTACACAGGTGGAGCGGCACTCGTCGAGCTCGGCGTCCTCACTGACCCCGCACTGGTCCCGGAGGCGGTCGCTGCGGCGCTCGACGTCCACGCCCTGTCCGGCCAGAGCGCGCTCGAAGCGGTGACCGAGTACCTCTCGGCGCAGCGACTGCTGCTGGTGCTTGACAACTGCGAGCACCTGCTTGCGGGCGCGGCCGGTGTCGCCGCGGAGCTGCTCCGCGGCGCGCCTCACCTCGTGATCCTCGCGACGAGCCGCGAGCCGCTGGGGGCGCCGGGCGAGGTCGTCTTCCGGGTGCCGTCGCTTGACATCCCGGATCCCGAACACGGACTCACCCCCGAGGCGCTGCTCGGCTACGAGGCGGTCCGCCTGTTCGTGGACCGGGCGCAGGCAGCCGCACCCGGGTTTGCCCTTGACGGGCACAACGCGCTCGACATCGCCCGCATCTGCTTCCGTCTCGACGGGCTACCTCTCGCGCTCGAGCTCGCCGCCGGCCGCCTGGGAGCACTTGGTCCGGCCGTGATCGCGGAGCGCCTCGACGACCGCTTCCGTCTGCTCCGCAGCGGCGGCCACGCCTCGCCGACGCGGCAGCACACACTCGTCGCGACGCTCGACTGGAGTCACGACTTGCTCGACGCAACCGAGCGCACGTTGTTCCGGCGCCTGGCGGCCTTTGCGGGCTCGTTCGACCTGCACGCGGTCGAGACCGTCTGCCCGGGCGGCAGCGTGCCGGCGGAGGAGATCCCCGACCTCCTGGCGCGACTCGTGGAGAAGTCCCTCGTCGCGATCGACGATGTATCCCCGCGCGAGCGACGCTACCGGCTGCTCGAGACCGTTCGCCTGTACGCGCGGGATCGGCTCACGGAGGCAGGTGAACAGCAGCCCATGAGCGACGCCCATGCCCGGTGGGCACTCGCGCTCGCCGAGGAGAAGCGCGGGTCGCCGAAGCTCGACCCCGACGCGGCGAACCTGCGGGTGGCGTTGGACACGCTGCTCGACCGACGCCCCGCGGATGCGTTGTGCCTGTGCACGGCCCTGCTCCCGTTCTGGATGCGCCGGATCGACCTCGTCGAGGCGCAGCGCCGGTTTGATCGCGCACTCGCAACCGCGACCGAGCGGACGACCGCCCGAGCGAGGGCGCTGCTCGCTGCCGCATCGATCGACCTACGGAGCGGCGCGATTGCCCGAGGCGTATCACATGTCACCGAGAGCTATGCGCTCGCCGGCGAGATCGGGGATGCGCGATCCCAGTGGCGGGCGGTCCAGTTCCTGGGCGAGCTGGGTATCGCGCATGACGACGTGGAGATCGCGCGCCGGTCCTTCGAGCAGGGCCTTGAGATCGCCCGCCGCGAGGGGTTCGTGAGCGCCGAGGCGACGGGCGTTTACTCGCTCGGCATCGTCCACTGGGTCGTTGGGGACCTGACGCGCGCCGAAGAGCTGCTCGGCGACGCGGCCGACCGGTTCAAGGCATTGGCGGGATCGCCGGAGCGGATCCCGTCCCCGCTCAACTTCGCCGAAGCCCGTCAGCCCGGTGGACGGCCCGGATTCCGGATGGTGTTCGAGGACACATTGCAGCCGTTCGTCGAGATGTCCTGCGAGGCCGCGGTCGGATATGTCCTGGCGAATCAGGCGGGGATCCTGCGCGCACGGGGGGATCTCCCGCGGGCGCGAATGCTTCTCGACGAGAGCGCCGCCCGATTCACCGATTCCGGGGATGAGCACGGCGCGGCGGCGGTGCTGGCGCGGCGCGCGTACCTCGAGCTCGCCGAAGGCGCACCGGCGGCGGCGCGCGTAGCGCTCGAGCAGGCCCTGGAGCTCCGACGCCATCAACGGGACCAACGCGGACTGGGTCTCGCGCTGACGGGGCTCGGGCTGATCGACACCCTGACGGGTGACTACGCGAGCGCTGAGCAGCAACTCGCGGAGGCCCGTCGCATGTTCCGCCGCGCGGGTGACCGTTGGGGTCTCACCAACGCCCTGTGGCGCACGGCCGACCTGGCATTCGCCCTCGGCGAGATCGACGACGCGGAGCGCGCACTCCACGAGGCGCGGGGTGTGCTCGGTCCGACGCAGCGTGAGCGATGGATCGCCAATACGCTCGCTGGGCTCGCCGAGGTCGCGGTGCAGCGCGGCGATGCCGAGCACGCCAGGGTGCTGCTCCTCGATGCTCAGGAGCGCTACGCCGCCCGGCACGACGTACGTGGAGTCGCCGACGTCGAACGGCGACTTGGCGAGCTCGCTAACGGCGTGCTAAGGCCGGTCAAAGACCCGCCCCATACAACTCCGCTCACGTCCTAACACCAAAGGAAAGACGGAGATGAGTTCTACCATCACCCCGGTTCTCGGGGAAGCAACCATTCAGGAGCTGCGCGAGTCCCTCCAGGGGGACGTCGTACTGCCAAACGAGGACGCATACGCCGAAGCGGCGCGGGTCTGGAACGGAGCGCACGACGGCCGCCGGCCGGCATTGATCGTCCGATGTGCGGCGCCCGCCGACGTGAACGCCGCCGTCGGCTTCGCGCGCAGCCACGGGCTGACGATCGCGGTCCGCGGTGGCGGGCACAGCGTCGCCGGGTTCTCCACCTGCGACGGCGGGATCGTGATCGATCTCTCGCCGATGAACGATGTGCAGGTCGACCCCACCGCTCGTCGCGCCAGCGCCGGCGGCGGTGCGGTGTGGGCCGACGTCGACGGCGCCACGCTGGCCCACGGACTCGCGACGACCGGCGGGCTCATCTCGACCACCGGCGTCGCCGGGTTCACGCTCGGGGGCGGGATCGGCTGGACGATGCGGAGCTTCGGCCTCGCCTGCGACAACCTCGTCGCAGCCGATGTCGTCACCGCCGACGGCCGCACCGTGCGCGCCAGCGAAACCGAGAATCCCGATCTGCTGTGGGGCCTGCGTGGCGGCGGCGGGAACTTCGGGATCGTCACCCGCTTCGAGTTCGCACTGCACCCGATCGGAGCGGAGATCTACGGCGGCCCGGTCTTCTACCCGGCCGAGGCGGCGGCCGATCTGCTCCGCGTGTTCCGCGACTGGGCGCCGGATGCTCCCGACGACATCACCGCGCTCGTCAACCTGACGTCTGCGCCACCGCTCCCCGTCATCCCGGAGGAGTGGCACGGCAAGAAGGTCGTGGCGCTCGTCGCCGCCTCGACCGGCCCGGTCGATGAAGGCGAGTCGCTCATCCGGGCGGTCCGCGAGGTCGCCGAGCCGATCGCCGACCTGCTCGGCCCGATGCCGTACCCCGTACTCCAGACATTGCTTGACCCGCTGTGGCAAAAGGGGATCCACTCGTACTTCAAGGCGACGAATCTCGCGCGGCTTGACGACGAGCTGATCGACCGGCTGTGCAAGGTCCACCAGGCCGCACCGGGTCCGCAGTGCGAGATCCACGTGCACCAGATGGGCGGTGCGGTCGGGCGCGTGGCTGAGGGCGCGACGGCGTTCTCCGAACGGTCGATGCCGTTCGTGCTCAACGCGGTCACCGGATGGCACGACGCGGACGCCGCGACCGCACACACCGAGTGGGCCCGTGCCGTCGTCGACGCCGCAGCGGCCGAGTCGACCGGGCGCGCGTACGTCAACTTCCTCGCCGATGCCGACGCGGCGCGCTCCGCCTACGGCGCGGACACCTACCGCCGGCTGGTTTCGCTGAAGAACGAGTACGACCCGACCAACGTCTTCCGGCTCAACCAGAACATCAAGCCGGGAGCGAGTACCGCCTGACCTGATCCCGCGTCGCCGGTGCTCGACGGGCGCCGGCGACGCGAGCTACCGAGCGGGCAGCTTGACCACGTCGACGGCCAGCGGCGCGCACACCTGCGCCGGCTGATCGGAATGCAACAGCCGGCGCCGCAGCAACACGAACGCGGGCGCGCCGAGCAGCGCAGGGATGATCAGCTGAAACAGCCGGTACAGCAGCACCGCCGCGGTCGCGTCCGAGGCGCCGACGCCGTATAGGACGAACATCCCGATCAGTGCGCCCTCGGTCCCGCCGACGCCACCGGGAATCGGGATGAGATTGCCGAGCTGGCCGATCAGATAACCGAGGATGAGCGTGCCGACCGGCGGTACGTGCCCGACAGCGGCGAAGGCGAAGCCAAGCGCGACGATGTCGAACGCCATGTAGCCGAATGAGCCGACGACGACGCCCCAGCTGTGCGACCGCATGAGCGCGTTCGCCTGGTCGACTCCGTCGGCCCCGGCGCTCAGCCCACGGCGCACCGCCGAGCGCGCCCGGGTGCGCCAATCGTCGGCATCATGCCCGGCGCCTCGTGATCCGAGCGCCCGGAGGAGCTTCGGCGAGAGCACCACGAGGATCGTGCCGGCGGCGGTGATCAGCGCTGGGACGAGCGTGAGCCACGCCGAACCGTGTCCCGGCACGATCCCGACGAACACGCCGACCCCGACCACCACCAGGGTCAAGAAGTTGGCGGCGCTCGTGACGACGAAGAACGCGACCGAGCGTCGGGCCACGTGCGCGGTCGGCATCCCCGCCTGACGCAGCGCCCACACGCCGAGCGCGAGCCCGCCGGCCCCGCCCGTCGGCAGCAGCGAGTTCGCGGCGAGCTCAGCCATCGCGATGTCGTAGGAGAGCCGCCACGACATCTGCGAGCAGAAGGTGTCGCGGAACACGAGCAGGTACCCGGCGCACGACCCGAGCTCGGCGACCACCACGCCCGTGACCCAAACCGGATCGGCGCCCGTCAGGCGGGAGCGGACCTCATCGAGTCCCGGCAGGGCGCTGATCGCAACCACCACCGCGGCGATGACCGCGCCAACCTCAAGCACGCGGACGACGAGATGTCTCGGGCTCAGCTCCTCCGGCATCACGCGGCGGCGCGGCTCGGTGGCCTGTGCCGACCCGCTCATCCTCGCCACCGTTCGGTCCCGGTCACCATCTGAGCCTTCAGCTTAGGCCGCGGCGGCGAAGCGGGGCGCCGAAGCGGGCCGGCGAACCGCGGCTAGTGGGCCCACTACTGCATCATCGTCATCGAGCGCATCGCCCCGCCGTGCGGAATCACGAGACCCGGCACGGCATCCGGCGCGGCGAGGATGCCGACGGCGAGTGCCGCGAGAATCGCCGCCGTCGCGAGCCGCGCGGCGGTCGGCCAGGGACCGAGCTTCTCGCACGCCACGAGCACGGCGATCACGACCATCCAGGTCAAGCTCATGACGCCGAGGGCGAACAGCGCCGCCATCAGCGCCCACGAGCACCCGATGCACCAGCCGCCGCTGCGAAGGCCGCGCTCGACCGCCTCGAGCCCCGGAGGGCTGGACGCGCGGTGCAGGGCTCCAAGGTCGCCTCTGCACCGCGCTAAGCACATCCGTTTTACCGGGACGAACTCATAGACCGCCGCGACAAATATCACGCCCGCGGACACCCAGCGACCGCCGTGGTGCCAGGCGAGCTCGCTCGCGAACACAGCCTTGCCGAGCTTGAACACGGCATACGCGACGAGGCCCGCGAGCACCCACGCGAGCAGGTAACCCGCGGCGAACAGCGCCGAGCGGCCGGGGTCTCGCCCGCCGACGGCGTCCTCGTACGCTGCGAGCGTCGGCACGAGCGACGGCAGCATCATCGCCGCCATCATCACGAGCCACGTGGTGGCGAACCACCCGAGCGTGCCGAGATCCGTGCCGGGGCTCGCATCCATCCCGGCCATGCGGTGGACGGTCAGCCACCAGGCGAGCGCGGCCGCGGCGAGCAGCGCGGCGACGGCTCCCGGGTGTCTGCGGGTCGCCGAAACCACGATCACGCGGCGGGCGTCGCGTCCGCCGGATGCCCGTACGTGTCGTGATGGCGGATCCAGGCTTGGTAGGCGGGCTCGTGCTCGTCCCGGCCGCGGGGGACGCGGTCGAGGATGCCGTAGTAGTTCATCACGACCTCGAGCCCGCGTGCGGTACTCGTGTACGCGAGATACACCTGGCCGTCCGCGCGGGTGAACACGGTCAGTCCGGGCTGCTGGGCGATGTAGCCGGTGACGTCGGTTCCGCTCGCGGAGGCAAACGTGGAGACGAACGGCGGCAGCTGACCAGCCACTTCGCTGACGTCGGCCCGCGCGAACGAATGCCCGAAGTCCCGGTTGAAGTCGCTCTCGGCGCTCGAGGCCCACGTGAAACCCCACCCCATCCGGTCGCGGAAGCGGGCGAGCTTTTCGATCGGCGCCTGCGAGATGCAGATCATCGTCACGTCGCGCGCCGCGAGGTGCGGGACGACGCCGTTGAAGCTGTCCGCAATCGACGAGCACACCGGACATCCGGCCTCGTAATCGGGGCCGAACATGAAGTGGTAGACGACCAGCTGGGAGCGACCGTCGAACAACTCATCGAGCGTCTTCTGCCCGTCGGTGGTCTGGAACGTATACGCCTTTTCGATCGGCACCCACGGCAGCAGCTGGCGCTCCCGGGCGAGCGCGTCGCTCATCCGGGTCAGCTCCTTCTCTCGGGCCAGCAACGCGGCGTGCGCGGCCTCCCACTGTTCGCGAGTTGCGATCTCGTGTTCCGGCATGGCGGCCTCCTCAGCTCGTCCGGGGTTCGATTATATAGTTAGCATAATGGCTAACGATGCGTTCTCCGCGCTCGCCCATCCGCTGCGGCGCGAAATCGTCGAGCGACTCAGCCGCGGACCGGCTACGGTCGGTCAGGTGACGAGAGACTTCGGCGTCTCCAAACCGACGATTTCCCGGCACCTCCGGCTGCTGGAGGAGGCCGGCGTCATCTCACGCGTGATCGACGGCCGCAACCATCGCCTCGCCTTGCGGGCGGACACCCTTGCCGACACCGAGGCCTGGATCGAGCGGCAGCGAACCCGCTGGGAGCGCCTGTTCGACGTGGTCGGCGACTACCTCGAGGAGCAGCGGTGAGCGACGGACCTGGCTATGTCGTGCGGATCGAGCGGACGTTCGCCGCGCCGGCCGAGGCCGTATTCGATGCCTGGACGAGCGCCGAGGTGATGCGCCGCTGGTTCCACGCCGGCCCGGATTGGGACACGCCGGAGGCGGAGGTCGACCTCCGCGTCGGCGGAGCCGTGCGGATCGTGATGCGCAGGCCCGACGGCACGCGAGCCGCCGCCCACGGCGAGTACCGGGTCATCGACCGACCCCGCCGGCTCGTCATGGTCTGGACGTTCGACGACATCCCGTCGAACACACAGCTGATCGAGCTCACGTTCTCGGAGTCCGAGGGCGCGACGACGGTGCGGATGGTCAACAGCGGCATCGTGAACGCGGCGCGGCGTGACAGCCAGCAGCTCGGCTGGGGCGAGTGCCTCAACGAGCTCGAGCGGGTGCTCGCCGGCTGATCCGAGCGGCGCCGCTGGTCCGCGCCGGCCCGAACTGGTTCGGCGCCTGCCCGCCAACTGGCGTTGGGACTTGCGGTCAATAGTCCAACCAAAGTCCCGAGCCCAGCGCGCGCCGAGCCGGACAGACGGCGACCGACGGTCCGACACCGGTCTGTGCACGCTGTCCCGGTGCCGCATCGACAGACGCGCACGAGGACCCTCGCACGCCGCGGCGAGCTGATCGTGGAGGTCGACCCGTGGCGACCCTCCGGACGGTTGCTCCGCCAGGCCGGAATGGATGGCTCCTACATCGACCTCGCCGACATCACGCACCTCGAGTTCGACTACATGCGGTGGTTGCGGATCGTGCTCCGAGTTGCCGGCGCCCGGCGTGTGCTCCACATCGGCGGTGGCGCGTGCGCGCTCGCCCGGGCACTCGCCGCGGAAGATCCCACCGGACTGCAGGAGGTGTGCGAGTTCGACGCCGATGTCCTGGCGATCGCGCGGGAGCATCTCGGGCTGCGGCGGGCCCCCGGGCTGCGGGTCCGGCACGCCGAGGGTCGAGAACACCTCGCGGCGCAGCGCCACGACAGCTGGGACGCCGTCGTCATCGACGCGTTCATCGGCGCGCGGGTGCCGGCGCGGCTGATGACCGCCGACGCCCTCGCCGATGCAGCGCGCGTTGCCCCGCTGACCCTGGTGAACGTCGTCGACACCCGCTCGGCGCGAGACATCAACGCCGCCACGGCTGCGATGGCGGCCGCCTACCCGTCGGTGTGGACCCTCGGTCGCCTCCCCGGGAACACGATCATCGGTGGCTGTGTCACCGCCACTCACCTCGACCTGAAGCGCATCGCCGCGCTCGCCGCCGCCGACCCGTCACCCGCCCGCGTCGTCCCACCGCCGAAGGCCGTTCATCGCTCGGAAAGGTCTCAGTGATCCGACGCGCGCGCGTTCCCGTATGAGGGTCTGACTAATCACCCGTCGAGTGTCCGGCCTCGCACACCGACATCCGTGTCGCGGGAGCCGAATGGGGTTGTTCGACCGGCCGCTCGGCACAGATCCACATAAGGAGGATCACCGTGTCTGAGTTGACCAGGCGCAGGTTTGTGCAGAACTCAGCCGGCGCGGCCGCGGGGCTCACCGCCCTCGGCGCGCTGCTCGCCGGACGTGCCGATGCCGATGTGGCTGCCGGCTCGACTCCGGTCGTGGCGTACATCAGCGATCCGAGCAGTGGCGAGATCACGCTGATGGGCGCCGAAGGGGAGCACACCGTCCGTGACCACCAGTTGGCGGCGCAGATCGTCCGCGCCGCAGCCTAAGGCGGCGGCGCCGCCGCCGCTCCGGCGACCCCGGCGGACACCCGTCTCACCAAGACCATTCACACACTCAGCGACCTGGAGGTTGCACACATGTCGTCTCATCGCGAGGCACCGGCGATCAGTAAGGATCCGGTGGCCGACAACACCGATCTGTACGCGTTCGTCTCACCCGACGACCCGGACACGGTCACCATCATCTCCAACTACCTGCCGCTCGAGGCGCCGTTCGGGGGACCGAACTTCTTCGAGTTTGGTGATGACGTCCTGTACTCCATTCACATCGACAACGATGCTGACGGCGAGGCCGAGATCACCTACGAGTTCAAGTTCTCGACCGAGGTGCGCAACCCGAACACGTTCCTGTACAACACGGGCCCGATTCAGTCGATCGGCTCGGCTAACTGGAACCGTCGGCAGTTCTACACGGTGACCCGCGTGGTGCACGGCCGCCGACAGGTGCTCGGCAAGCACCTCGCGTGCCCGCCGTGCAACATCGGGCCGGCGTCGACGCCGAACTACGGCGCGCTCGCGGGCCAAGCGATTCATCACGTCGGGGGCGGTCACACCGTGTTCGCGGGGCAGCGTCTTGACGGGTTCTACGTCGACCTCGGGGCGATCTTCGACCTCGGCGACCTGCGCCCGTTCCAGAACCTCCACATCGCGGGCATGGCCGCGGCGGCGGGCGTCAACGACACGAACGGATTCGGCGTGCACTCGATCGCGCTGAAGGTGCCAAAGCGGCTCCTCACCGCGAACGGGGGCGTCCCGTCCAACCCCCTGGCTGGGAATTCCGTGGTCGGGATCTGGGCCGCGGCCAGCCGGCGACGCGCGCTCGTGCATGAGCCGCGTCAAGGCCGCCAGCACACCGCCGGGGAGTGGGTGCAGGTGTCCCGCCTCGGCAACCCGCTGTTCAACGAGGTGATCGTGCCGATGGCGCACAAGGACCGGTGGAACGCCCTGCCCGCGTCCGCCGACGGTCAGTTCCTCAAGTACGTCCAGCATCCGGAGCTGGCGAAGTTGCTGCCCGTGCTGTACCCGAAGGTCTTCCCCAAGCTCGCCGGTCTGACGGCGGCCCGGGCGGACCTGGTGGCGATCCTGCTCACCGGTCTGCCCAAGGGGGTCGTGCCCGGGTTCCAGAACTACACCGGCAAGCGCTACGCCGATCAGCTCCGCCTCAACCTCGCCATCCCGCCCTCGAAGGACCCGAAGGCGACCGGCCTGGTCGGCGGCGATGCGGCCGGGTTCCCCAACGGGCGGCGCGTGTTCGACGACGTCGTGTCGATCGAGCTGCGGGCGATTGCGGGCGCGACGTATCCGCTCGTCAGTCCGTCCTACAAGCCCGACGCCGCCGCGTCAGCGATCACGGACGGGCTCGGACCGAACAACAGCCGGTACCTGAACACGTTCCCGTACCTGGCGGGCCCGCAGAGCGGCTACAACACGACACCGCTCGGAGCCGCAGCATGAGTGGAGCAACGATGACCAGCCACGAAAGCCCGACGATGACCTCGAGCCACAGCGCGACCGCGAGTGTGGCCCTGGACATCGGCGAGGACCGGGGCGCCCTCATCATCCTGCCAGCCGCGCGGTTCGACGGCCGGGAGATCGAGATCAGCCGGGTGCAGGGCGACGGCCACCGGGTGCACACCGGGGTGCACCGGCGTCGCTCGGCGGCAGGCGAGCGGTTGACCGCGATCTTCGGCAGCCTCCCCGCGGGCGAGTACGTCATCTGGGAGGACCGGGACCGGCCGGCCGCCGAGGTGACCGTGCCGGCAGGCCGGGTGGCCGAAATCTCGCTGGCCTAGAACGCAGGGGTGGAGCCGCCCGACCGGCGCGCCAGGCGGCTCCCACCCCCGCTGCCCACACTCAACCTTCAACCTCTGCGGAGACGCAACATGCGCATCCAAGCTGTGACCCCGCGGGCCGCGCGGCGGGCGTGGGGCAATCTGCGACCCGAGGAGCGGCGCTCGCTCGCCGGTATGGCCGGCGTTGTCATCGCGCTGCACGTGATCGGGTTCTTCATCCTGTTCGCGCTCGTCGCGCCCCGGCATCTGCACCTCGGCGGCGGCGGGACGTTCACCGTCGGCCTCGGGCTGACGGCGTACACGCTCGGCCTGCGCCACGCGTTCGACGCCGACCACATCGCGGCGATCGACAACACGACCCGCAAGCTGATGGCAGACGGCAAGCGACCGCTGAGCGTCGGATTCTTCTTCTCGCTCGGCCACTCCTCCGTGGTGTTCGCGCTGTCGCTGCTGTTCGCGGTCGGCTTCCGGGCCCTGAGCGGCCCGGTCGCGCACGGCGGCTCGGCATTGCACTCGGTGACCAACCTGATCGGCACGGGCGTGTCCGGCGGCTTCCTGCTCATCATCGCCGCGGTCAACCTCGCGATCCTGCCCGGGATCGCCCGCACGTTCGCCGAGATCCGATCCGGCCGGTACGACGAGGCAGCCCTCGAGCAGCGGTTGAACAACCGCGGTGCGATGAACCGCCTCCTCGGCCGGTTCACGCGCAAGGTCGACCGCCCCGGCATGATGTATCCCCTCGGGCTGCTCTTCGGACTCGGCTTCGACACCGCGACCGAGGTGGCCCTCCTGTTCCTCGCTGCCGGCGCCGCCGGGGCGGGACTGCCGTTCTACGCGATCCTCTGCCTGCCGATCCTGTTCGCCGCCGGCATGTCCCTGCTCGACACGATCGATGGCTCGTTCATGAATTTCGCCTACGGCTGGGCGTTCTCTCAGCCGGTGCGGAAGATCTATTACAACCTGACCATCACCGGACTGTCGATCGCTGTCGCGCTGCTCGTCGGCACCGTCGAGCTGCTCGGCCTGCTCGCGCACAAGCTGTCGCTGCACGGCTCGTTCTGGAGCTGGGTCTCAGGTATCAACATCAACACGCTCGGGATCGTGATCGTCGGCATGTTCGTCGCCGCCTGGATGCTGGCGCTGCTCGTGTGGCGATTCGGGCGGATCGAGGAGCGGTTCAGCGTCCGCACCGCTCCGCGACCCGCTCAGGCGATGCTGAACTTACGGCTCGTCGGTGCCCGGTCGGGGCCGGAGGGCCCGGTCGCGGCAACCGAGAACACATAGGTCCCGGAGCGCAAACGCGCGTACGTCTTGGGGCTCCGGCAGCTTCGGAAATGGGGCTTGGCATTCGCGTGTCGCCGACCGTTGCCTGACGCGCTGGAGCGCGCACAGGAAGCCGGTGGCATATCCGCGCGCTCCGAACGTGAACCGCGCGCTGTGCCGTCGGGAGCTGATCGCCATGCTCAGCAGGCGGGTGTGCGGTCGGAGCGCGGGCATGATCGTCGCCCCCAGCGATCTCGACACGGTCTGCGCCGGCGGCCCGGGGTCGCTGACGCTGACCGTGACCTTCAGCGGGCCGGCCCGGGTCGGAATGCCGGAAATGACCCCGGTCCGCGCGTTCAACGCGAGCCCGCGGG
Source organism: uncultured Solirubrobacterales bacterium (assembly GCA_963779695.1). Lineage (GTDB taxonomy): Bacteria > Actinomycetota > Thermoleophilia > Solirubrobacterales > Solirubrobacteraceae > Palsa-465. The sequence continues at coordinate 61,475 of CAVZZH010000038.1, read as the reverse complement.
GCAGCACGCCGGCGCTGATCGTCCACCGATACCGGCCCGCGCCGCCGACCGCGGCGAGCGTCGCGTGGTAGGGCGAACCGACCCGGTCCCACGGCAGCGAACCGTTTGAGATCGACAACGACCCGACCGAGTTCGCGACCATCGCACGGATGTCCAGCGTGCTGTTGCCCTCGGTGTATCCGCCGACAGCGGCGCAGCTGCCGAGGCTCGGGCAGCTGACCGAATTCATCTGGCCGAACCGGAAGGTGCCGGACGTTGCGGCGTTCGCCGGCAGCGTCAGCTCGGTGGCGTGCGCCCACGCGCCGCCAGTCTCAGTGACGTCCATCGCCCGGGCATCGCGACTGGTGGCGGTGGAGTCGCTGGCGTTGTAGGAGCCGACGGCGACGCAATTTCCGACGCTCGTACAGGCCACCGAGCCCAGCGAGGCGGACTGGGTGCCGGCGGCCGTCGCGAGGTTCGCGGGGAGCTTCACCCGCGCCGCCTGCCCCCACACGCCGCCCGTCTCGGCGGCGACCATCGCCTGATAGTCCAAGAAGCCGCGGGTGTCCTCGTATTGGCCGACCGCAACGCACGTGCCGACGCCCACACAGCTCACGGACGAGAAGCGTCGCATTCTGCGCCTGTCCGGCGCTCGCGGCGCCCGAGGGGAGCGCGACGGCCGTCGGCTGCCCCCAGGTCCCGCCCGCCTCGGCCACGACCATCGGCTGCGTGCCGGTGCCGGTGCTGTCAACGTAGCTGCCGACCGCCACGCAGTTGCCTCGGCTGGAGCACGTCACCGAGGCCAGCCCGGCGTTCTGCGAGCTCCGTCGCCGGCGCGCCCTGAGGCAGACCGAGCAGCTGCGCCGTCCCCCATTGCCCATTGGATCTCGGTGATGACCATCGGCCACCGAGAATCGTCGCTCCGGCTGTATCGGCCGACGGCCACGCAGTTCCCCGGACTCGTGCACGTCACGCCGTTCAGCGTCGCGAGCTGCAGCGCGGGCGGGCCCTCGGCGTCCGCCGGCAGTGTGAGCGGGATCGCCGGGCCCCACGTCCCACCGGTTTCGACGATACGCCATCGGCTGAAGATCGAGCACCGACGCGGACATCTGGTATGTCCCAACCGCAACGCAGCTCCCCGGCCGCGAGCACGAGACCGCCGAACAGGCCGTTCGGCGAACGCGGTCGAGGTGGCGTTCGCGCGGGAGGGTGAGCTTGCCCGCGGATCCCCACACGCCACCCGTCTCGGTCGCGACGATCGGCAGCGATGAGGTGTTGTCCGAGTAGCTCGCCGACGGCCGTGCAGTTGCCGACGCTCGTGCAGGCCACCCCGGTCAGCGTCGTGAGCTGGCCGCCGGGGGCGGGCGGATTGCCGGCAACGGTCAGCTCGCTCGCGGCCGGCCACAGCGGTCGCTCGGCGGCCAGCGACGCGCTCGCCCCAACCGAGAGACCCCCGGCGAGGAGCAGTCCCCGCACGACCAGCGACCAACGTCTGAGCACGATCACAGCCCCCTCGACAAGCCCCGTTGAAGCACCGAGTACCCGGCTCGGCGCTCGTCCAGCCTACACGTCGACGGGTTCGAGCGACCAGGTGTTCCGCGGCCCGCCGGGCGTTCGAGCGGCGCGCGGCTCCTCCGGTCAGCCGTCGAACTCCAGCCGTCGAAGCGCCTGCCTGATCCGGCGCTGCGTCGTGGTGGTGAACCTCGACGGCCGGCGGCAGCTCAACCTTGAGCTCGGTGGCGTCGTCGACGTGCGCGACTCCGTGCTCGAGCGTGAAGTCGAGCACGTGACCGCCGCGGGTGCGGTCGTCGGTCGCAAAATGCAGATGCCATCCGATCATCTCGATCCCGTCGAGCGCGTCCGGAAAGCCGAACCCGACCATCGTCCCGGACACACCGCGCAGGTCGCTGACGTGCTGTTGCGCGAGTGCCTCGGCGAGTCGCGGGTACGGGCGTCGCTGCTTCGGGACGGAACGAACGCGGACGTGATCGAAGCGGCCAGCGATCCGCACCGCGGTTGGAGACGTCATGTCCTTGAGGCGGTGCCCGAGCGCCTGGCCGAGATCGGCGTGACGCAGTAAGCCGTGGAGCGCGACCGGCGGACCCGGCGAAAACGCCGTGACCACCGCATACGGCGTCCTCGACGAGCCGGTCGCCCGGATCAGTTTGCACTCGGCGTTCGCCTGCCACGCGTCGCCCTCGATGACGATCAGCTCGCCATCGAGCCCGTTCAGGGTCCCGAGTCCGAGGTCTCCGTGCTGAAGGAGCTCCGATAGCGACACATCTCCCTCGAAGGCTCCGCCCAGCAGCGCCTCGATCGTCGAGGTCTGAAACAGCTCGTGCTGCCGGGTGGCCGGCCGCAGGTCGCCGTGGCGCAGCATCTCCACGTGGAGCGCGCCGAGAAACTCGAGCTCGCTCATGCAGCCGCGGGTGCTCTCATGCGTTTCGGTCGCGTTCGCATGCGCGCAGCATCGCGCTTTTGCGCGGGCGCGTGTGCTTGGCGTGTGTGAGCGTTGGGAACACTGGGTACGAAGCGCGACATGGCGACACCGACGGACACTCGGGTCTGGCTGATCACCGGAGCGACTTCGGGCTTCGGCCGAGCACTCGCGCAGGAGGTGATCGCCGCCGGCGACGTCGTCGTCGGCGCGGGACGCAATCAGGCTCGGCTCGACGAGCTGGCCGCCGAGGCCCCGGGACAAGTTTCATCCGGTCGTTCTCGATGTCACGGACGCCGAAGCCGGACAACGCGTGGTCGACGAGGTTGTCGACCGCCACGGCCGCCTCGACGTTCTCGTCAACAACGCCGGGCGGACGCAGGTCGGGGCGCTTGAGGAGACGACCGACCAGGAGCTGCGAGACCTATTCGATCTCCACTTCTTCGGCCCCGCGGCGCTCACCAGGGCGGCGCTGCCGCACATGCGCCGTCAGGGCGGAGGCTGGATCGTGCAGATGTCGAGCGTCGGCGGTCAGGTCACCGCGGCCGGATTCGGCGCCTACTGCGCGACCAAGTTCGCGCTGGAAGGCCTCACCCAGACCCTGAGCCAGGAGGTCGACTTCGGCGTCCGTTTCCTGATCGTCGAACCGGGCGCGTTTCGCACCGGCCTCTTCAACCCCGAGGCCTCCTACCAGTCAACACCAATGCCTGAGTACGCGGCCACGGTCGGACCGACGCGTGACTACGTGCAGACCGGTGGCGGCTCACAGCCGGGCGACCCAGCCAAGGCCGCCCGGGCGATCCTCACCGCGATGGACGCCGAGACACCGCCACTGCGCCTGGTCCTCGGCGGCGACGCGATCGACGGAATCGGGAACCACCTGACCGCGCTTCAGAGTGAGCTGGCCGCGTGGGAGCACGTTGGCCGCGCGACCCGTCTCGACGCCGCCGGGCCGGCGTAGCCATTCGCCGAGCGCGCGGGCGAAGCCCGTTCGAACGCCAACCGAGGGTGTTTGCGCGCCGAAGCCCAGGGGTACCGCAACTGCGGGACCGAGGGTTCCGAGAGAGGTAGGAGGGAGTCAATAATGCATGTATCCGGGACGCTCGCGCGCCGGTTGGGCGCCGTGGCGGGAGCCGGGCTTGCCGCTGCCGCGATCGCCGCACCAGTGGTGAACGCGTCGGGCAACCGCACGACGCGGGACGATGCGCATGCCGGACGCCGCGTCGGCGGACGGGGCCATGCCGTACCAGAACCCGACGCTGCCGATCAGGCAGCGCGTCCAGGATCTGGTCTCGCGCATGACGCTCGCCGAGAAGATCGGTCAGATGACGCAGGCCGAGCGCGGCAGCGTGGACACCGACACATCGAAGATCACCACCGACAACCTCGGCAGCCTTCTGTCCGGCGGCGGCTCGGTGCCGACGCCGAACACGCCGACGGCGTGGGCGGACATGGTCGACCGCTATCAGCGCGCGGCGCTGGCGACGCGGCTGCACATCCCGATCATCTACGGCATCGACACCGTCCACGGGGATGGAAACATGGACGGGGCCACGGTGTTCCCGCACAACATCGGCCTCGGCGCGACTCGTGATCCGGCGCTCGTGCGCACCGTGGAGCACATCGCCGCTGAGGAGACGCGGACGACCGGACCGCAATGGGTCTTCGCCCCTTGTGTGTGCGTCGCACGCGATGACCGGTGGGGCCGCACGTACGAGTCCTTCGGCGAAGACCCGAAGCTCGTGCGCGAGATGGAGACCGCGATCGACGGGTTCCAGGGCCCGCCCGGCCATCTGTCGGATCCTGACCGCGTCCTGGCCACCGCCAAGCACTTCGCCGGCGACGGCCTGACGACCTACGGGACCGGATCAAACAGCCAGACGACCGGCAATTACCCGATCGACCAGGGCGTCGACCGGGTCGACCATGCGACGTTCAACCGGCTCGCGCTCTCGCCGTACGTGACCGCGGTGCGTCAGCACGACATCGGCAGCGTGATGCCGTCGTACTCCGACGTCGACTGGACGGAAGACGGGCTCGGCAACCCGATCAACATGCACGGGAACCGCGATCTGATCACCGGCTGGCTGAAGGACAAGATGGGCTTCGGCGGGTTCGTGATCTCCGACTACAACGGCATCGACCACATCAATCCGAAGACGACGACGTTCGCACAGAAGGTCGAGGCGGGCGTCAACGCGGGCATCGACATGTTCATGCAGCCGCAGAACTTTGAGCAGTTCGAGTCGACCCTGACCGACCTGGTCAACTCCGGGCAGGTACCGATGGCCCGGATCGACGATGCCGTGAGCCGCATCCTCACCAAGAAGTTCCAGCTCGGGCTGTTCGAACACCCGTTCACGGACCGCCGCTACATCAACCAGGTCGGCTCGCCCGCCCACCATGCAGTGGCTCGCCGGGCCGCCGCCGAGTCCCAGGTGCTGCTCAAGAACCGGCGGCACGTGCTGCCGATCGAGGGCCACACCAACATTTACGTCGCGGGCTCGAACGCCGACAACATCGGCAACCAGGCCGGCGGTTGGACGCTGACCTGGCAGGGCGGCTCGACCAACGTGATCCCGGGCACGACGATCCTCGACGGGATCCGCCAAGACGCTGGCGGCAGCGTCACCTACAGCCAGGACGCCTCGGCGCCGATTCCGCACAACGCCACCGGCATCGTTGTCGTCGGCGAGACGCCGTACTCCGAAGGGTTCGGCGACGTGTTCGGTCCGCAGTGGGCGTTTGACCCGGGCGACAACGGCGTGCCGCGGCCGGTGAAGGACATGCAGCTCTCGGCGGCGGACAAGGCGGCCGTCGACAAGGTCTGCGCTGCGGCGAAGCGGTGCGTGATGGTGATCGTGTCCGGCCGCCCGCTGATCCTCGACCCGGCTCAGCGCCACGAGGCCAACGCGATCGTGGCCGCCTGGCTGCCGGGGAGCGAGGGCGCCGGCGTCGCGGACACGCTGTTCGGCGCGCGTCCATTCACCGGCAAGCTGCCGGTGTCCTGGCCGCGGACCCTCTCGCAGGAGCCGATCAACATCGGCGACCCGCATTACAACCCGCTGTATCCGTTCGGCTACGGACTCACGACCCACGTCGGTCGCTCGCACGGAAAGCGGCACTAATTCGTCCGGTGGGCGGGTCGCTCTCCGCGGCCCGCCACCCGGTACGCCCTGTTGGAGAAGTCAGGCCGGAACCGGCACGGCGCCGACCTGCTGGAGCAAGCCGAGCGCGTCCCACACCGTCCATTCTTCGGCGATCTGCCCGTTGGCGATCCGCAGGATCGTGATCGCCTCGACGGCGATCTTCGCCCCGGTCGCCGGGACCCCCATGAGCTCCGCCTCATGCGTTCCACGTCCGATCCAGCGGACGACGACGCGGTCCCCCGTCGAGTGGATCTCCTGCACGTCCCAGTGGCCGTCGAGCGCGTCCTGGTAGACCCCGACGCGGGCCTTGACGCCGTCGGGGCCTTCGGCGGGGGGCGCCTGTGGGCCGTGCGCGACGTAGTCGCGCGCGATGATCTCGTCCGCGACCGCGGCGTCGCGGCCGTTACAGAACTCCTCAAAAAAGCGACGGGCCAGGGCCTCGTTCTCGGCTGACATCCAATCCTCCTTGGTCAGGCGTTGACTGGTGCGGATCATGGCCCCGCGCGCCAGCGCGACGCATCGGCCGTTTGGCCTATCTGTGCCCGGAGAGTCCTGATTGACCAGCTACCCGTGTCTGCGCCGTAACGAGTTGCTCGACCGTCCCCGCCTCGACCGCGGTCCGTCCGGCCCGCGTACTGCGGTAGCCGGAGCACGCGACATTGCCGCTGTACCAGAGGTCGGGCACGACCAGCCTGGCGTGCTCGAGCAACTGGATGGCCTCTGCGGCGATGTCCCACAGGATCTCCACGCCTTCCGGAGTCGGGTCGCCGAACTTGGACCCGGAGTTCGGCGGAACCAGTGGCGAGGCAATCGTGTCGATGTCGACACCGTTCCCGCGCGGTTGGTAGTTGGATCCGAACAGCTCGCCCATCAGCTTGGCGGCGAGTGTCGGCAGCGGCATCGCCGCCGCGTCCTTGACGGCGTCGTCGAGCGCGGCTCCCAGCTCGAAGAGCCGTGGCAGGTGCCCCTGGTCAGGCTCCGACGCATCCGCCCCGGCATCCGTGTCGGCGTCGTGGTGCTTGCCGAAGAACGGTGACATCAATGGCCCCTTTGCTCGTGTCTCGCGGTGCGGTCACGCTACTCGCGCCGGACACCGCTGTCCATAGTTCCCGCCGCGTCACTGGGTCGCTTAGGATGCTCGGGCCCATGCCAAGCGTGGTACTGCCCATGGCGTCAGCGGTCGGGGTAACCGTGACGATTGTCGTCGTCCTGTTCGTCGTCCTGGCGACCACCTGGATCCCCTTGAAGATGCGTAGAGAGCGTCGGCAGGGAGAGAAGCTCGCCCAACGGGATGCCGCGCGCGGCGACCTCGCGGCCGAGGTCGAGCAGATGCGGCGCACCCAGGCGGGCGAGTCCCCGGACGCAGGGAAGAACTGAGGCTCGGCTCACCAGCCGTTGCGGTGCACGACCTCGTCGAACGGACGGCGCTTGAGGCGCGTGCCGGGCTTCAGCGGCCGGTCCGCCGGATAGCCGAGGTCCATCACGAACGCGACGAGCTTGTCGCCAGGGACGCCGAGGACCGACCGCGCGATGGCCTGATCGCCGACGGCCGAGTGACCGGCGCCGATCCCGAGATCGGCGGCGGCGATCATCATCTGCATCGTCGCCTGACCGATGTCGAAGCGATTGCGCTCGCGGACACGCGGTTCTTCCTCGTCTGAAATGACCAACGCGATCGCGGCCGCTGCGTGGGCGATATGCCCGCCGCCCCGCCACACCCCGGAGAGCTCACGGAGCAGGTCCGGGTCGGTGACAACGACGAAATCCCACGGCTGGTTGTTCTGCGAGGACGGCGCGATCCGGCCCGCCTCGAGCACTCGGTCGAGGTCCGCGTCGGGGATCGCCCGGTCGGCGAACTGGCGGACGTTGCGCCGAGCGGTGATGGCATCCCAGGTTTCCATTGCTCTCAGCCTTCCTTGCGCTCGAGGACGTCAAACGACCACAGTTCGCTGGCGGTTCCGACCGGACCGCGGTCGCGGTGCTGCGCGTGACCCGCGCCGAAGTCGCGGCTCCCGAGCCATGCCTGGAAGTCCTCCTCGGAGCGCCAGCGCGTCAGCACCAAGCAGACGTCGCGCTCGTCGTTCGGACGCAACAGCTCGAAGCTCTCGAAGCCGTCGGCCTCCTCGACCTTCCCGGCGCGAGACGCGAATCGCTGCTCAAACTCCGCGAACCGCTCCCGCGGCACGGTGATCGCGTTGATCTTGACGACGCTCATGCCGCAATCCTACGGTGGGACGATCGACGGCGTTCACTCCGCATGTGAGACGGGACCGAGACGAGCGCGGTACTGACAACGCCCCAACCAGGCATCACGATGTGCGCGTGATCGAAGACTCGGTGAAAAGCCTGCAGACGCTGGCCGAGATGCACCGGCGCGGGGACCTCAGCGACGCGGAATTCGCGGAGGCGAAGCGCGGTCTCCTGGAGCCCGGCGCGAACGCACCCGCGAGCGCACCCGCGACCGCCCAGCCGACGCCGCCGCCGGACCCGCTCGCCGCCCTGACGCCGTCGGAGCCGCGCCGGTCGGACCCGCGGGTCATCAGTTCCCGACCCGCGCGCGCCGGGTTCTCGCTCGCCGGCCGGTGGAAGCTCGCCATGATCGCGACCGTCGTCCTCGGCTTTGTGCTGGGGATCGCGTTGCTCATCATCGCCGAGGTCGCGCCATCGACGGCGCAGTGGACGAAGGGATTCGTGTGCTCAAGCGGTCAGCAGCTCGTCACCAACGGCGGCGTGGTGCACAGCAACGGCGGCAGCGCGCAGGGTGCGACGCACTTCTACTGTGCGCCGACCGGTCAGCCGGTCACCGGGTTCGAGCTGCTCTCGCTCCCGGAGAAGACCGGGGCCGTCCTCGGCCTCAGCGTGCTGTTCGGTTTCGTGATCGCAGCCGTGCTGAGCGTCATCGGCGTCGTCGTCCTCAGTTTGCGCTCCAGAGCGCGCGCCACTCGGGTTAGTCGCTCCTACGTGTTCAACGACACGTTGTAGCCGCGCCGACTCAAGCCGACTTCGACGTGCAGCGGGAACTGGGGCGGCGTCTCACCGGCAGCGACGATCGCCCGCATCCGCTCCAGAACCTCCACCCGCTCCGGCTCGGCAAGCGCGGCGATCCAGCTCATTGAGGCCATGTGGGCGAGCACCCGTTCCGGATCGGCAGGGCTGTACGTGGTCACCCGGACTTCCCAGGGTTCGGCGAATCCGCCGTCCTCGCGGACGTACTCCTGCCACGGCCGGCCGTCGAAGTGCGGGTGTTCGGGACGCGTGCCGGCCATGATCGTGCCGAGCTCGTGGGCCCAGCTCGCGCCGCTCCAGTCGGGCACCGTGTTGAACAGCGCCACCCCTCCGCCGGGCTTCAGCACGCGGTGCATCTCGCGCAGCGCGCGTGCGCGATCAAACCAATGAAACGCATCGGCGATCATCACCGCGGCGACCGAGCCATCCTCGAGCGGGATCTCCTCGGCGACACCGTCGAGCACGCGGGCGGCGGCGACCTTGTCGGCGAGGACGACGCGCAGCGGCTCCTGCGGCTCAACCGCGACCACGTCAAAGCCGAACGCGACCAGCGCGCGCGTCAGCTTGCCCGTCCCGGCGGCGAGGTCCACGACGCGATCACCCGGCTGGATGCCGAGCTCGGCCGCGGTCGCGCCGATGACCGCCGGCGCGTAATCCGGCCGCCCCCGCTCGTACACGTCCGCGACCGAGGCGAACTTCTGGGCCAAGGGATGCAGCTCCACCTTCTCAATGCTAGGCCGACGGTCACCTCACGATCGTGAAGCGCAGCGGTCGCTGCGTTGTCCGTAGCTGCGCCGCGTTCGTCGCGGTGAGGGTCATCACGTAGTGGCCGGGCTGCAGCACCCGATGTGAGGACACTCGCCCGCGGAAGCGAATCCGATTGACCCCGCTGTGGGCGGCGAGCGTGAGCGTGCCCTGGCGATCGCGCGGGTGCACCGCGGCCGACGGTTGGTCCGTTTGGTCGGCACGCGGCACGGCCGCCGACCACTCGTCCCGTCATCTGACGCGTGAAGCTGAGCGTGACGGTGGCGGGTTGGTTGACCGTGAACGAGAAGGTGGTGCCGAGAGGCGGGCGGTGCCGGCCGCCAGCCCCGCCCGTGCGCCAGGTGGCTGCCGCCTGTCGCAACCCGGCGACGGTCGGCGGACCAGGCTTTCGCACGGCGGTCACCGTGTAGCTGGTCGTCTGCGTGGACGTCGCGCCGTCACTGTCGACGGTGCGCACCGTGAATACGTGCGGTCCGGGCGTCGCCGTATCGATGCGGGCCCCCGCCGCCACCGGTCCGGCACAGCTGGTCAGCGTCGCCGCGGACGGCGCCGCGCACACGTAGGACGCGAGCACGCTCTGCCCCTGGGTGAAGGTGGCACCGCGCGCGGGCGTGGCAATGGTGATCGTCGGGGGAACGCCGAACAGGTACACCGCGCCCTGGCCCAGGTTCTGACCGATGGTCCGGGCCGGCGCTCCGGCCACGACGAGGTTCCCTGACGCCGCGACGGTGTCGGAGAAGCCATTGCGGGCAGAACCGTCGGCCGCGGTCAGCTGACCGTTCTCGGTCTCGTCGGACCAGACAAACCCGGGCCGGATGAAGACGTAGGCAGCGCCTTGTGCCGGATTGGGACCAACCTGATGCAGGAACGAGCCGGCGAACACGGTGCTGCCGGAGATCCCGAGCTGCGCGCCAAAGCGATCGTCGGTGGCGCCGTCTGAGGGTGTGAGCTCCGCCGTCTCGGTGTCGGTGGCACGCTGAAGCCAGCCGAAGGGCGGCTCGGTGAAGACATATGCCGCGCCGGACCCCCGGCGACCGATCATGTGGTGAGGAGCGCCCACGACGACGGTGTCGGCGGACACGGCGACCGCGAACCCGAACAGATCGCCCGCGCCCCCGTCGGTGGAGGACAGCGTGACGTTCTGGGTGGCGTTAGTCCAGCCGGCGTCCGGCTTGACGTAGACGTACGCGAGACCCTGGTTGGTGTGGTCGCCGACCGTGTGGTTGCTCCCGCCGAGCGCGATCGTGTCGGCAAAGATGGCGACGCTGTTGATGAGGCCCACGGAGTCCTGGGCGGCACCCCCGAGAGCGGTGAGTACCGCCGTCTGCGTGCCGTCCTTCCAACCTGACCGAGGCTTGACGAACACGTAGCCGGCACCACGCCCTGAGTTACGCCCGGGGGCGCCGGCAACGATCGTGTCGCCGGAAATCGCCACGCCTGATCCGAGCCGGTCCTCGGCGCCACCATCAGCGGCGGTCAGGACGGCCGTCTGCGTCCCATCGCGCCAGCCTTCGGCTGGCCTGACGAACACGTAGGCGGCGCCCTGATCCTGGTTGGCGCCGAGCTGCTTGCCGGGCGCGCCGGCCACGATCGTGTCGCCATTGACCGCCACTCCGCCAAGCGCCGTCCCGTCTGACGAGGTGAGCTTGGCCGTCTGGTGCGTGTCCGCCCATCCCGACGCTGGTTTGACGAAGACATACAGGGCGCCCTGCCCCGGGTTCGTGCCGACCGTCTTGTTTGGTGCTCCGGCGACGATCGTGTCCCCGTCCATGGCCAGCGCCGCACCGAGGACATCGTCCACCGCACCATCGCTGGCCGTCAGCTCTGCCTGCTGCACGAACGGATCGATGTGCACCGGATAGACAGCGCCGCGGTCGGCGACGGCGATCGTGATCTGACGGTGGCGCAGCGCGAACCACGCCCGCAACGGACGTCCCGCGGCGTCGCGCGCGGTCAACCCGCCGTAGCGCAGCCGGGTCCGGTGCCCGCTGAGGACGATGTCGGAACCGTCGACACGAGCACTCAGATTCGACCGTAGTCCCACCGCGAGCTCAAGTGGACCGGCGCCAGTCGTCGGTCGCGCACGGACGTCGAAGCCCTGCTCGAGCCCAAACGGCCCGTTCGCGTACCACTCATCGACGCCGCCGTGCTCGTACGTGAGGCGGTTGGCGACCGCGTGTGGCGTGGCCGCCGTCAGCGTCTGCTGTGTGTCCGCATACCCGTAGCTGGTCAGGCGCAGCTCCGCACGGGCAGAGCCCGCCGCGACCGTGGCTCCGGACGCTGAGAAGCGGATGGCGAGCTGCTGCGCCGGGTTGTCGGCATGCAGCCCGTGAATCCAGTAGCCACGGTCATGCCTGCCGAGCGTCGCCGACACGGGGCCGCGTGCCGCCAGTGGCAGGACCCGGGCCTGGGCCTCATGAGGTGTGGTGGCGGCTGGAGCGCCCCGGGCGGCGAGGAACTCGCTGCGCCCCGTGACGCCGTGACTGGCGCCGGCGTGCACCCACGTGGCCATCGTGAGCGCGACGAACCCGATCGCCGCACCGACGCACGCGATACGCGCGAGGCGGGCGCTGATCTGGATGGGCGCGTTACCGGTTTGGGCGACTGCGAACACGGGACCTCCTGGCCGAGAGCGATGTCGGAGGTTTGACGTTCCGCGTCTGGAGTTTCTTCCGGCGGAGCCTGAAGTTCAGGGTCGAGCCGTCGCCCTCAGGGTCGGCGGACGCCGAAAGTTCAGGGTCGGGCCCCGATTGAACCCCGATTGGTCGGCGCCCAGGATGTTCGGCATGTTCCGCAGACCATTCGGATATCTCAGGCGCCATCACGCCACCGTCCTGTCGCTCATGGCGTTCGCCTCAGCCGTCGGCGGGACCTCGTATGCGGCAATCTCACTCCCGACCGGCAGCGTCGGAACCGCACAGCTGAAGCCGGGTGCGGTGACCTCGAGCAAGCTCGGACGTGGTGCCGTCACCTCGGAGAAGGTGCGTGACGGCTCACTCGTTGCGGCGGATTTCCGGCGCGACCAGCTGCCCCGCGGTCCGCGCGGGCCGCAGGGCGTCGACGGGCCTGGGGGACCGCAGGGTCCGGCCGGGCCCGCGGGTCTGGTCGGGCCGCCAGGAGCGATTGGCCCGCCGGGTCCGCTTGGTGCCGTCGGCCCCCAGGGGCCTCCCGGCATGCCAGGTCCGCAGGGCGATCCGGGTCCGATCGGTCCCACCGGCCCGCCTGGCATCAGCCAGTACGCCCACGTGAGCAAGAACAAGCAGATGGCCGGCGCGAGCGACTCGGTGTCCGTGAGCTGCCCACCCGGGACAAAGGTCATCGGTGGCGGCGCCTCAGCGAATTCCGAACGCGTGACGTTCATCGACTCCCAACCGACCGCCGACGAAGCCGGCTGGCTCGTGACCGCGAAGGCTGACGCTGCCGGACCGCTGATCGCCGCCGACGCCATCTGCGCGGTGATCATCCGGTGAGCGAGCGCATCGTGGCCGGGGTCCGTGGCTGGCTGGCCGCTGTCCGGCGTCACCACGCGAGCGCGCTGTCGCTGATGGCGCTCGCGATCACGGCCGGCGGCAGCGCCTATGCCGCAATCAACGTGCCTCCCTCGAGCGTCGGCAGCGCGCAGCTGCGGGCGGCGGCCGTCACCAACACGCGGCTCGCGACCGGTGCTGTCGCCACGTCCGCGGTGACGGCCGGAAGCCTCGGCCGATCCGATCTCGCGCCGGGCGCCCTCGATGGCCCGGTTGGCAGTCGCGGTGGGCCGGGCCCGGCCGGGCCGACCGGCATCCCGGGTCCCCAAGGGCAGCAGGGGCCACGCGGTTCCCGTGGGCCTGCCGGGCCGCAGGGAGACGCCGGCCCGCCCGGGATCCCCAACACGATCAAGGGTCCGCCCGGACCAACGGGGGCGACCGGCTTCACCGGCACCGCGCGCTACCAGGTCAACCAGGAGCAGGAATCGATCTTCGGCGAGCAGGACGTCATCGCACGATGCTTCGAGGGTGCTCAGCCGCTTGACGGCGGCCCCATCAACGTCGGTCCCAAGGTGAAGATCATCGGCTCACATCCGCTTCCGCCTGACCAGGGATCCGGATGGCTCGTCGACGCCCTCGACACTGACATCCACTTCAACGTGACCGTCACCGTTGAGGTGAGGTGCGCGGTCAGCGGCTGACCGCTGTGCGCCCGCCTCCCGAGCCCGCCGGTGCCCGCCACCGATTGATCGATGCGACACTCCGGATCCTCCGCAACAGTCGTAAGCAGGGGACGACGATGCCCGAGCAGAAACGCGCCCGCGCCGACGACGGCGGGCGGCGATCGACCAACCACGAGGTGCGAGCGGGAGAGCCGGGGGATGCGTCGTCCGGCTCTCGACGGGACGCCACATAAGCCGTAGTGGTCGAAATCGATGACTCGGGCGGCAACTTCCCCCTTGGCCACGGTCGCTGTCATGGCCACGGTGGAGGGCGGCCAGAGCGAGGTCATGTGGGGTCGCGGTTCGCTAGGTAGACCGGCGGCGCAGCTCGATCGGGAGCCCGTCGCCCGGGTAGGGGCCAGTGGCGTAATCGATCAGCGGCTCGTAGCCCGGCTCGGCATGCAGTGAGTAGCGGAGCAAGAGCTGATGGATGATCGCCTTGACCTCCATGCTGCCGAAGTGCATCCCGATGCACTTGTGGACGTTGCCGCCGAACGGCACCCAGGCGTACTTGTGACTCTGGTCTTCGGCCCGTTCCGCCGTGAAGCGCTCGGGGTCGAACGTGTCGGGATCCCGCCACCACGGTTCCATACGTTGGGTTTGGAAGATCCCGAGCATGATCGTCGTGCCGGCTGGGATGTAGTGACCGTCGATCGCGGTGTCGACGAGCGCCTGGCGGGCGACCTGACCGACCGGGGCGTTGATCCGCAGCGTCTCCTTGAACACGAGATCCATGGCGGGAAGCGCGTCGAGGTCGTCGAAGTCGATCGCGTCCTTGCCGAGCGCGAGCGATTCAGCGCGCACGCGCTCCTGCCATTCGGGATGGCGTGCCAGGTAGAAGCCCATCATCGCCACGCTGATCGTGCTCGTGTCGTGCGCGGCCATCATCGTGAAGATCATGTGGTTGACGACGTCATCGTCCGAGAATCGCTCCCCGTCATCGCTCTCCGCGTGGCAGAGCACGCTGAAGAGATCCTCGCCGGTCCCGGCGCGCTTGGCCGGAATCTGCCGGCGGAAGTAATCCTCGAGCGCTCGGCGGCTGCGCAGTCCGCGACCCCAGCGTCCGACGGGCACGTCGGCGCGGACGATGCCCTTCCCGCCGAGGACGACGTCGATGAACCAGCGATTGATCTGGTCGGCCTCCGGGCCGAGCCGATGGCCCATGAACACCTCGGTGGCGACATCAAGCGTCAGCTGCTTGGCGGCGCGGTAGAGCCGGATCTGCCCGGGCCGCCACGCGTCGATTCCGCGGGCGATCGCCGGGTTCATCGTGTCGAGGTAGGAGATCAGCCGCTTGCGCGTGAACGCTTGCTGGAGGATCCGTCGGTGGTGGTGATGCTCCTCAAAGTCCATCAGCATCACGCCGCGGCGGAAGAACGGCCCGATGAAGAAGTTCCACCCCTCCTCGTTGGAGAACGCGCGATCGCGGTTGGCGAGCACGGTGCCGATGCCCTCGGGACCGAGGACGCGGACGACCCGTCCGCCGGGTCCACCGCCCCAGGCGACCGTGCCGTAGAGGTCGTAGCCGGTCCGCGCCTGGCCGATCGGATCGATCAGAAAGCCGAAGACCTGCCCGACGACGGGCAGTCCGGGCTCGCCCATCACCGGCTTCAGACCGCTCCCCGGCGGCGGCGGCGCCAACGGCTGGGCCCCCGGCGTCGGCAGCGACTCGATCACGCCTCCGACGGCGTTGCGCGCGCGCAACGCCAGCGTTGTCGCGTCGGCCCGGCGCAGCCCCGAGGCCCAGGACGTGGTTCGCGACTTCGAGGTGGCGATGACGTTCACAGCGTCGTCTCCCATAGGCTCAGCCCGCGCGCCAGGCGGGTGCGGATGACAGTCGTCGGCCAACCCTACGACAAACCGGAAGCGGCAGCCTGTCGGCCGGCGATGCGATCATCGCTGGATGACGTCATGGCAGGAGGTCGAGCAGGCGGAGCCGGAGTTCGCACAACGCGTGCGCGCGCTCTTCGACGCTCACCGGCACAAGACGATTGCCACCCTGCGCGCCGACGGCTCGCCGCGGATCTCCGGGATCGAATCGGCCTTCGAGGACGGAGAGCTCGTGTTCGGCTCGATGCCGAACGCGCGCAAGGGCGCGGACCTCCATCGTGATCCGCGGTTCGCCCTGCACAGCGCCACCATCGACCCCGTCGACGGCGCCGAGGCGCAGTGGCCGGGCGAGGCGAAGATCTCCGGTCGCGCGATCGCGGCGTTGCCGATCACGGACGGGCAGGACAGCGACCGCTTCCATGCGGACATCGCGGCGGTCGTGCACACCCACCTCAACGCGGAGGCGACGCTGCTCGTCGTCGACTGGTGGACGCCCGCGCACGGGCTGCAGCGGCTCGAGCGGGAGTAAAGGGTCCCAAGAGCGAAGCTGGTGGTGGCAGTCACAGGATCACCAGACTTCTTGTTGCGGCGGCGCAAACGGCGCAATCTGTGCGTCATGAACACAACATCGTTTCTGGGCGACAAGCCCGTCAACCGCATCGGCTTCGGCGCGATGCAGCTCGCAGGCCCCGGCGTGTTCGGACCGCCGCGCGATCCCGAAGGTGCCCGCGCGGTCCTCCGCCGCGCCGTCGAGCTCGGTGTCGACCACATCGACACCTCGCAGTACTACGGTCCGGACGTCGTCAACGAGCTGATCCGCGAGGCGCTGTACCCGTATCCGGAGTCCCTCAAGCTCGTCACCAAGGTCGGGGGCCGCCGTGACGAAGTCGGGGGATGGCACCAGGCTCTGTCGCCGGCCGAGCTCCGGGCGGGCGTCGAGGACAACCTGCGCACGCTGCGCCGTGAGCGGATGGATCTGGTCAACCTGCGCCTGTTCGACGAGGACGAGTCCGACGGTCGCCTGGCCGAGCAGCTGGGCACCTTGGAGGATCTGCGGGGCGAGGGCAAGCTCGACCTCATCGGGATCTCCAACGCCTCCGCCGACGCCGTCCGCCGAGCGCTTGAGCTCGTGGACATCGCGTGTGTGCAGAACGCCTTCAGCATCGTCAACCGAGCACAACAGGACGAGCTCGATCTGTGCGAAGAGCGCGAGCTCGCCTTCGTGCCGTTCTTCCCGCTGGGGTCCGCGTTCTCGGGCGGTCCCGCGCAACTGGCGGCCGACCCGGCGATCGCCGAGGTGGCGGCACGCCACGCGGCCACGCCCTCCCAGATCGCGCTCGCGTGGCTGCTGCACCACTCACCGCGGATCCTGCTGATCCCCGGGACGAGCTCCGTCCGCCACCTGGAGGAGAACATGGCCGTGGGCGAGATCGAGCTCGACGAAGCGGATCTTCAGCGGCTCGGGAACGCCGTCGAGGTCGGCGACCCGACGACCGCCGCTGAGCATTAGGGCGTCAGCGTCGCGAGCGCGGCGCGGGTCGCTGCGTCTGCCGGCGCGTAGATGCTGAGCCGGAGGTCAGGTGCCCCGGTCGGCACGGTCTGCGCGTGGTGCAGGCGCAGCGTTCCCAGCGTCGGATGCTCGATCGTCTTGGTGCCGCGCTGGGTGTCGGTGACCTCGTGCTCGCCCCACCACTCGGCGAACCACGGACTGCGCTCGCTCAACTCGGCGATGAACTGCTCGTAGTCGGACTCGCCCGCATGCCTCGCATACTCGCTGCGGAACCGCGCCACCATGTTGCGGGCGGTGCCCTCACGACCCGGGTTGTCACGCCCCTTGCCGGGATCGACGAGGAGCATCCACAGCAGCGTGCGACGCTCCGGGTCAAGGTGATCCGGCGATCCGAACAGTGCCGAGGCCGCCGGATTCCACGCCAGAATTCGCGTCATCGGGCCGAGCAGATATGCCGGAGCGGGGTGCAGCGCCTCCACCAGGGAAACGAGGAGCGCCCGCCCGTCGTCGTCATCGGCCCCCGCAGCGCTCCTCGAGTCGTCGGGCAGCGGCAGCTCTGTGCGCGCCAGGGCGAACAACGTCGTCCGTTCGGCGGCGTCCAGCCGCAGCGCCCGCGCGAGGGCGTCGAGCACCTCGGGCGAGGGCTTGATGTCGCGCCCCTGCTCGAGCCACGTGTACCACGACACCCCAACGCCCGCGAGGGAGGCGAGCTCCTCACGCCTCAGCCCCGGCGTTCGGCGACGGGCGCCGTCGTCGGGCAAACCCACGTCCGCCGGGGACAGTCGCGCCCGCCGGGAGCGCAGGAAAGCGCGGAGCTCATCACGCCGGGAAGGTGAAGAGGCAACGACCATCGGGACAACCATGACGGTAGCGAACCGGCTCGCTATACGCATCAGTCTGGGGGCGCAGCCTGGAGGTCCGGCGCAGTCTGCGCGACCGCCGCGAGCCAGAACCGAAAGAAATCACCTTCAGCATGTCCGTGAGTGTCACCATGGCCACGGACACAACGAGGGGTGAGACCAATGGGCACATCCGACAGTGCTTTTCTCCTGAAGGCCTACGATAACGGTGACCATACGTGTCTCGTGTGGCTGACGCCGGACGCCAAACCGATTCCCGGATGCCGCGGCTTCACGGTCAGGAGGATCAAGAACGGCCTCACCGATTACCTGCACGGCATGGTTGGGTTCTCGGACACCGACACGCTCGATCCTGAGAACCCGTGGAAGTTTCCACTCCAGCGCTTCATCTGGTGGGACTACCTCGTTACGGTCGGCGATACCGTTCAGTACTCGGTCGTGCCCGTCGTCGGCGACGACAAGGACCATCTCGCGCTGGCAACTGACCTGGCGAGTCCGCTGAGCCCCGCGCTGACGATCACTGGGCAGCGCACCGCTCATGTCTCGGCGTATTTCAACAAAGGCATTGTTGCCGCCCAATGGGTCGCGCACGCCCTGGCGGCAACCCCGAAGGGCAGCAGTATCAAGACCCTGGTGGCGACGCCCGGCAATCCCCTGCGAAACGCGCTCAGCGGATTGTTGCGGCCGCAGATTCTGTCCTTGCTCGCCGACGCTAAGGCGCAGAACGAGAAGATCTTCGCGGCCCTCTATGAGCTCAACGACCCTGAGTTGATTCCGGCTCTCACCGCGTTCGGGTCCGACTGCAGCCTCATCCTCGCCAACGGCGCATTCAGCGCGAAGGACCCCGACGAGAACGCAGCAGTCAGAGCGCAGCTGCGCGATAGCTCCCAGGTCACCCTGATTGATCGCCTCGTCTCCGAAGGGCATTTCGCTCACAACAAATTCGTCGTGTTTTGCGACTCGGCCGGTAACCCTCTTCGCGTGCTCACCGGGAGCACCAACTGGACGACCAGTGGACTGTGTACGCAGGCCAACAATGCGGTGGTGATCGAGGATCCGGACGTCGCCGCCGCCTACCTCGACGCCTGGACACGCATCAAAGCTGCCGGCAACGGCTACCCGCCTGAGCTCATCACCGGGAATTCGACAGCAGCGACCGTGCCACTCGACGGCGGGGCGGTCACGCCCTGGTTCGCCTCCACCTCACATGCTCAGGATCTCGACGACGCGCGCACGCTGATCAACGCGGCGAAGGACGGGATTCTCTTCCTGTTCTTCAATCCCGGGGTCTACGCGACCGACCCGGAGAAGTGCGACGCTGTTGCAGACCATCCTTGCTCGGCAACAGCAGTCAGACGGCAACCCGAACTTCGATCCGAACCTCTACATCCGCGGCGTCGTCAACCAAACGATCGCGGGCCTGACGGAGCCCTTGGCATCCCCCGCTCCGGTGCGGCGGCCGGCGCGCCGGCCGGTGCGCCAGCCGCCGCACCGCAGCCCGGCGCAGCCCGGTGACGCTGATTCGGGGCGCCGCCGCCCCACCACAGAGCTTCGGCCAGGAGGTGCTCGTGCCTCACAACATCAAGAGCCAGTTCGGCGACTGGGAACAGGAGCTGCTCGGGGCGAGCATGGTCAACATCCACAGCAAGGTGATCGTGCTCGATCCTCTTGGTGAGAAGCCGGTGGTCATGACCGGCTCGCACAATCTCGGTCTCAAGGCCTCCAGCAAGAACGACGACAACCTCGTCATCATCGAGGGCAATCAGCCCCTCGCCCTCGCCTATGCCATCAACGTCATCGCGATCTTCGACGCGTATCGCTGGAACAGCTATGTGGAAGCCCATCGCGCCGATCCAAACGTCTGGCATGGGCTGGTGGACAACGACCAATGGCAGAGTAACTACCTCCAGGGTCAGCACCTCGCCGAGGTCGACTTCTGGCTTGGACGTCGTTAGTGGGTCTAGTCGTACGTCACCAGGATCAGCTTGCCAAACCGGAGCAGGTCCTCTCGGTCCGCGCCAATGACCGGAAGGCACACCACCGTGACGGTCACCTCCGGCTCGGCGACGGCCCGCAGGGCCTCGGTCACGTCGACCGTGATTGCGATCGGCGTTAACGGATGCCTCGCACGATGGTCGAACGGGTGGAGCGGTCCGCTCGGCACGTCGCAGTGGCCGAGATCCCCCCAGCAATCGCCGTGCGCAAACAGCGAGAAACCGCCCGCAAAGCCCGGTGCCTCGCGACCGCTGCCTTCGGTCACTCCGGGATTGTTGAGGTACACGAGCGCATGGTATGAGGGCCCGTCGTGCAGGAGGTCGTGGAACTCGAGGTCCGCGCTTGCGTAGGGCGCACCTGGATGGCGTGGCACCGGCAGCGGTGCGGAGGTCCAGGTCTGCACGTCAACCACCGCCCGGGGCAGTCGGCCCCGGAACCTCGGAGGCGGTCCCCGCGTACTCATAGCCGAGTTGCGTCACGTCGAGGGTCTGCTGGACGGTCATCCCATTCGGACGGAGGCCGACCGTGAGGAGGGCCGACGTCAGGCAGCGCGCCAGGATTGTTGTGCTGCCAGATCCGCCAGCAGCGATCGATCATGACGTGGTGGGCAAAGAACAGCGGGTCGTACGCCGCCCACTGGATGTCCTGCATGATGCCCCCGACCCACACGTGCACGTTGTCGTGGACCGACTCGATCGCGGTCTGGAACGCACGAAAGCTCGTGGCGGCCAGAGCGTGGTTGTAATCATCGAGATAGGGGAGCGCTGGCACACCGGGATTCTGTCCGGGTGTACGCGGCGGCGCCGCCTGCTCCTGGCCGGATCGGTACACGGTCACCTGACTGACAAGCAGTGGATTGTCCGGCACGGCCGGGTCCTCGAGGTAGGCAGCCGGGATCGCGTTGCTCGTGGTCCAGTCCCACCACGGGAGGGTGACCCCCGGAACGATTGCTTGTAGGGCCAGTTCGAAGTAGTAGAGATACTGGCGATGCCACGGCAGAAACAGCGGCGTGTGGTGCTCGCACCAGTTGAACGGCTCACCGTGCCACCCCGCGAAGTATGAGAAACCGCGCTCGTCGCTCAGCTGCATCGCCCCGGCAAACGCCTTCCGCAGACTGTCAAGCTCAGGAGCGGTGAGCTTGTCGACGCTCTTGCGCAGCGCAAGTGTGCCGCGTGTTGGAGGTCCCGGCACGGTGACCTGGAGCGCCATCGCGTAACCGTCGCAGCCCGAGCATCTGATCGCAAGCGACGGGCCGGAAAGATGCCAGAACGCTGACATGGGGCTGCGCTGCCAGCGCCGGCCGGAGCGCCCCTAGCGCGCCATCGGCAGTGGCGTCCCTCCCGCGCGGCGTGCGATCGCCCCGTCGCGTCCGGCAATACTCGACCAGCTCGTCGTAGACGGCAGCGCCGCACACACGCCGGAGCTCCGCCTCCATGCTCACGTACACCGGCTGATCGCCGACGTACGCATCCTCATGCTCGGTGCACCACCAGTCGATGATCCCCTCCCCACCCCAATCAGCGGTCCGGGAGGCGCGCACGGCTGTCGTCTTCGTGTTCTCATCGATGTCGAAGAACAGCGGGACCTGCCAGCAGATCTGCGGCTTCCAGTCCAGTGGGTCCTCGCCGCGGCGGAGCGCGGCGACGTGCAGCGCGCAGCCGGCCCCGCCGGCATGGTCGATCCGGTTGTGGAAGATGCACGCGCCGTGGTGCAGGCGAGTGTGGACGCTGTCGCGTTTGAACCGCGCCTTGCCCCACGGGTCGCGGCCGGCGCCACGGAGCGCGACCTGCCGGTTCTGCCAGTCCTCGTCGGTCATCTGCGCGACGCGTCCCCGGATCATCTTGAGGTCTTCAAGGCCGGGCGTGTCGCCCTCGCCCTGGTAGATCTCGACTCCTTCCACGCAGCAGCCGCGGACACTGTGATGTCGCTGGGTGTCCGGACATCCGGCGCCCCAGATGCACCGATAGTTGGAGAGCAGGAACGTCAGGTCGAATTCCCAGCTCCACCCGTCGCCGTCCCGGAACGTCACGGTTTCGCGCGTGAGCATGAGAAGGCGCGGACCATAGCAACGACCACCGCCGTGTCGTGCGGCGTCGTCGCCGGCGGACTCGACCGGTTGAGCTTGCGGATACAGTCTCCAAATGGCGCCCTCGCCTGAGCATGCTGTGACCGGACGGTGCGCGTAGCGAACGCGTGAGGCACGCCCAATGCAGCGGATGAGCTTCCAGGATGCGTCGTTTCTCGATATCGAGGGTGACACCAGTCCGATGCATGTCGGGGGGGTCAGCATCTTCGAAGGCCCGCCGCCGCCGTTGGCGGACGTGCTCACGATCGTCGACGGCAAGCTCCCGCTCGTGCCGCGCTACCGGCAGGCGGTGCACTTCGTACCCCTCTCGGTTGGACGCCCGGTGTGGGTCGATGACCCGCACTTCAACCTGAGCTATCACGTGCGCGCCACGGCGCTCCCAGCGCCCGGAGGGGATCATGAGCTGCACGCGCTCGTCGGCCGGGTCATGTCGCAGAACCTCGACCGCGCAAAGCCCCTGTGGGAAATGTGGGTCGTCGAGGGCCTGGGAGACGGGCGCTGGGCCCTGCTCTCGAAGGTGCATCACTGCATGGTCGACGGTGTCGCCGGGACGGACCTGATGACGGTGCTCCTGGACACCGAGCCCGATCCGCCCCGCCCGGGGCCGGCGAGCTGGACGCCCGAGCCGCAACCGAGCTCGGTGCGGCTGCTGGCCGACGCGATCGCCGAGCAGGCCGCGAGCCCGGTCGCGGCGACCGAGCGGTTCCTCGGTGCGCTGCGCGCCCCGCGGCAACTGACGAGCGTGATCGAGGACACGGCGCGGGGACTCGTCGGCTTTGCGGGCATCGCGCGGCCGCAGGGCTCCTCACTGAATGGCCCGCTCGGCCCGCACCGTCGCTGGGCATGGGCCCGGGGGCAGCTCTCCGACGTGCAGCGGGTCCGAGCCGCATTGGGTGGCACCGTCAACGACGTCGTGCTCGCGGCGATCACACAGGGCTTCCGCGAGCTGCTGATCGCGCGCGGAGAATCGGTCGATCGGGTGCTGCGAACCCTCGTCCCGGTGTCCGTCCGCCGGCCCGGCGAGCGCGGGAGCTACAACAACCGCGTGTCGGCGATGTTCGCCGAGCTGCCCGTCGGGATCGAGGACGCCGCGCAGAGGCTCGACTCGATCCGGCTGCAGATGGCCGATCTGAAGGAGTCAAAGCAGGCGGTCGCGGGCGAGGTCCTCACGTCGCTGTCCGGCTTCGCGCCGCCCATGCTCCTGGCCCTCGGCGCGCGCCTGGCGAGCCGGCTCCCCCAGCGGAGTCTCAATACGGGCACGACCAACGTCCCCGGACCGCAGTTCCCGTTGTACCTGGCGGGCCGGCGCATGCTCGAGTCGTTTCCCTACATCCCGCTGTTCGCGAGTGTCCGCGTTGCGGTGGCGATCTTCTCCTACGACGGCGCGCTCAGTTTCGGCATCAGCGGCGACTACGACACGGCGCCGGATATCGACGTGCTCGGCGCGGGCATCGAGGACGGCCTGCGCCAGCTCTCCGAACTCGCCGATCAGGCTCCCGCGGACACGCGTCCGGCGCGAACCACATCTCGACCCGATTAGGATTCCCCGCCCGATGGCGGAGATCTCCACGTCCCTATACCGCGCCGGGGAGGGCGAGCCAGTGGTCCTTCTGCATGGCTTCACCGGCCACTGGCGCCATTGGAAGCCGGTGCTCGCGGATCTCGTCGCGCGCTACGAGGTGATCGCCCCGACCCTTTCGGGGCACAACGGCGGACCCGCGTACCCGAGCGGCATGGGGCTCGAGAAGGTCGCGGACGCCGGCGACTCGCTCGAGCGTCATCTCGACGAGCTCGGCGTCGGCACCGCCCATCTCGTCGGCAACTCGATGGGCGGCGCCCTCGCGATCGAGCTCGCCAAGCGCGGCCGCGCGCGCAGCGTCGTCGCGCTCTCGCCGGGTGGCGGCTGGGAGCTCGGCAGTCCCGAACCGGAACGGATCGCCCGCTTCTTCGAACGCCAGATGCGGATGGTGCGCGCGTCGCGCAAGCAGCTCCCGCGCCTCATGCGCCGGCCCGGCGCGCGCAAGCTCGCGATGCGGGACATCATGCGCCACGGCGAGCTGATCCCTCCGGCGGATGCCGTCGATCTGAGTCTCGATCCGCTCGGCTGCACGGTCGTCGACGACGTGCTCGCGAGCCTCCGCGCCGGTCGTGCCCACCCTGAGGACCTCGACCGAGTCGCCGCGCCGACGCTCCTCGCCTGGGCCGAGCTTGACCGGATCCTTCCACCCGCGACCTGCTCCGCGCGGTTCAAGCGAGAGATCCCGGACGTGGCGTTCCGGGTCCTCCCACGCGTCGGGCACGTGCCCATGTGGGACGACACCAGACTCGTGGTCACGACGATCACCGGCTGGGTCGACGCGCACCTCGCGGCGCCGGCGGCCAACGGTCTGTCGCTGGCCGGCGGCTAGCCGGGATCATCACGCGGAACGATGCGCGTCACGGCGACCTCTTCGCCCACCCGGGTGTCGGGGTAGACGACGTACGCACCCGGCGCGCCGCCGAACCAGGATGCCTCAGCCTCGCCGACGAAGATCCCCGCGCGCTGTGACCCGTCGGGCTGCTCGACCCAGATCATCTGTCCCTCGCCAAACGCGCTCATTACGCCTCGGTCGTCAGGCCGAGCGCGGCCGTGATCTCCTCGACCGCCGCGTGCTCGGCGTCGCTCACGGCGACATCTCCCTCGCGATGTGCGTTCGCGACGTTCTCCGCGAGCGTCACGACGAACCGCCTGAAATCGTCGACTTCCTGCGGAGTCGCCTTTTGCTCAAGCAGCGAGACGGCGTCCCGGAGATGCTGCAGGCCGTGCTGACGTAGCTCTTCAGGCGAGTGGTAGCGGGTGTGGTCCATCGCCGGCTTTGCGGACACGATCTCGTCGAGGAGCTCGCTCTGGCCGTGCTGCTGGCGCGCCTCGGTGTACGACTTGGCGATCGCGAAGGTCTCGCGGAAGGTCCCGCCGTGCTGGGCGGTCAGGACGATCAGTCCCGCGCTCGGCGGCGCCTCGAGCACGCTCTTCCACTCCTCCTCGGTGAAATCTGCCTTACCGGTCATATCTCGCTCCTTCGCTGGTCGGTGACGCTCTGCTGGAAGCAGGATCGCAGCAATCCCATGCGACGAGGGTGCAGCGCGTAATCGCCGCCACTTCAAATGTGGCGCGGTAGCCCGAAGCGGCCGAGCAGCGAGGGGTCGGAGAAGAACGTGAGCTCCGCGATCAGCTCATCGCGCAGCGTCAGCACGAGCATCCCCCACGCGCGCGAGTGCAGGTAGGAGCCGAACGCCAATTGGCCGTTCGCCCGCGTCGGGCGTAGCTCGAGTGGCGCACCGCGCACGGTGGTGCGGTCGTCGAGGAACGCCGCGATCGGCTCGTGGCCGACGTACATCAGCGGGAGCGGCGGCATCGTCAGCCGTGCGTCACCGGTCAGGAGGGCGACGACGCGCGCGCTATCGCCAGCTTCGACCGCGTCGCTGAAGCGGGCGACGAGCTCGCGCTCGGCGGGCGAGTTGGGGAGGGGCGCGCGTTCGAGCTTGGGCGTCCGCTCCTCAAGCGTCGCCCGCGCACGCTGCAGCGCACTCTTGACCGACTGCGGCGTGACGTCGAGCATCGCCGCAACTTCCTCGGTGCGGAACCCGAGCGCATCGCGGAGCACGAGCGCCGCGCGCTGTCGCTCGGGCAAGTGCTGGAGCCCGGCGACGAACGCAAGCTGCGTCGCCTCGCGCTGCTCGTAGCGCGCCTCGGGTCCGGGCGCGAGGTCGGGCAGCATCACGTCCGGGTAGGGCTCGAGCCAGGTGGGCTCGACGTAATGGGTGGGTGGGGGTGCTCCCAATGTGTCCTCCACCACGGGTCGGCGCCCACGTTCGCGCAGGGCGTTGAGACAGCGGTTCGTCGCGATCTTGTAAAGCCACGCGCGCAGCGACGCGCGCTCCTCAAAGCCGCCGAGCCCGCGCCAGGCGGCGAGCAGCGTCTCCTGAACGAGATCCTCGGCGTCCTGGATCGAGCCGAGCATCCGGTAGCAGTGGAGCTGCAGCTCACGCCGGTACGGGTCGACGAGCGCAGCGAACGCGCGCTCGTCGCCGGTCTTTGCCAGCTCGATCGACATCGCTCATAAGGACACCACTCCTGGCAAGAACGGATCGGTCCGTTGTCCGCATAGGCGGTGTCTCATCGGGCACATCTAGTCGACGGTCACACGAAAAGGAGAACCACGATGGGAAAGATCGTCATCAGCGAGAACGTCTCGCTCGATGGGGTCGTGCAGGACCCGAGCGGCGAGGAGGGCTTCCGGCACGGTGGCTGGTTCACCCAGTTTGGGGAGTCGGACCGTGAAGCGTGGGCCCAGGTCGAGTTCGACGAGGCGCTCGGGGCCGACGCCCTGCTTTTGGGCCGGCGGAGCTATGAATACTTCGCCTCACGGTGGCAGTCCCGGACCGGTGGATGGGCGGACCGGCTGAGGACTCTGCCGAAGTACATCGTGTCCTCGTCGCTCGTCGATCCGGGTTGGGACAACTCGACCGTGCTGACCGGCGACGTCGTGAGCGAGGTCACGCAGCTCAGGCAGCAGGTCGACGGGGAAATCGTCGTCTACGGGAGCCGTACGCTCGCGCACACGCTCATGGAGCACGACCTGGCCGACGAGCTGCGGTTGATCGTCTTCCCGGTCGTGCTCGGAGCCGGCGAGCGGCTGTTCGGCGAGACCTCCGACAAGAAACCCGTCCGCCTCCTCGACACCGGGACCGTCGGCGACGGTCTCGCGTACCTCACGTACCGGCTCGGCGAGGACGCCGAGCGCCCTGCGAGCACCGCTCAACCCGCGATTGCAGATCGGAGCCAGACATGACCACAGCACCAGCACGTCCGTTCATCGCCGCGATGCAAGTGACGCTCGACGGCTACATCCTCGGCCCGGACGGCGAGTCCGACTGGGTCGACTCCTGGGCCGATGGTCTGGCACTGCTGCCGGAAGTCGACGCCTTCGTCCTCGGCGGCGGGATGTTCGGAGACTACGAGCAGTTCTGGGCGACGGTTCTGGACGACCCCGCGACGGTCTCCGACTGGCTCGGAAGGGACCCGTACGCTCGCGAGGTCAGCTATGCGCGCGTCGCCGCCACGACCCCGCACCTGGTGCTCTCGACCACTCTGCGCGACACGTCGTGGCCGACGGCGCGAGTCGTCCGCGACATCAACGAGCTGCGTGCTTTCAAAGCGCAGGCGGGCAACCCCGTCTATGTCGTCGGCGGACCCGGCCTCGTCACCAGCCTCATCAACGCCGGCCTGCTCGACGAGCTGCGCCTGATCGTGCACCCGGTCGCGGTGGGAAGCGGGACCGCCCTCTTCGGCGGCGTCGCCCAGCGGCAAGCGTTTGAGCTTCTCAGCACGGAGCCCGGGCCGTCGGGTCGCGTCAATCTCACCTACCGGGTCACCGCGGCCGTGTCGGCAGCGACAGCCGCAGCCGCCGCGTAGGTGCGCGGCGACAGGAGCTCCCCGAGCATGGCCGACCCGGATCCGGACAGCATCACCGAGTTCAACGCCGGCGTCATCGCGGAGTTCCGGTCGAACGGAGGGCGGGTCGGCGGGCCGTTGGCGGACACGCCGATCCTGCTCCTCCATCACCTCGGCGCCAGGTCCGGGGTCGAGCGCGTCACGCCGGTGGCCTACACCCCTGAGGGCGACGGCGCCTTCGTGATCGTCGCCTCAAACGGAGGCTCGCCAACCCACCCGAGCTGGTACCACAACCTCAAGGCGAATCCGAGGATCGAAGTCGAGGTTGGGACCGACTCGTTCACGGCGGTGGCACACGAACTGAACGGCAGCGCCCGCGCCGACGTGTGGCCGACGCTGGTCGCGGCGGCTCCGTCCGTCGGCGATTTCCAGTCCGAGACGACGCGACAGATCCCGGTGTTCATGCTGAGACGCGCGGACTGACCCGCGCCCCGGGTCGACCGGTCGCGAGCGCCGTCAGGTGTGCTGCGCTCGCCGTGCTGTGACCAGGCAGGCGACGGTGCTCGAGCGGATCGGCCGGCCGAGCCGCGCGTGGAGGGCCTGGTTCGCGGCGATGAGAGCGTCGCGCTGCTCCGGCGACAGCCGCGCCCAGAAGGACATGGTGCCCAGCAGGGCGTTCAGTGCGTCGGCTGTGTGCTCTGCCAGGAGCGGCATCGCGGCAACCTGAGCGTCCTCGAACAGGTTGGAGACGTACCCCCGCGCGACGTCGTAGCTCCCGAGCCACGCCCACACCTCCGCCACGTTCTCCTGCCGCTGCGCAGCGCCCTGAAGCGTGCCGTCGAGATCACGGTAGGTCGGCCACTCCGCGGCGAGCGTGGGTGCGATCCTCTCGAGCGCGGAGCGGAGGACCCGTTGATCGTCGGCACTCCGCGGGTCCTCCAACCCGAAGTAGGAGACGAGGGCGACCGTGCCGCCGTCGACGAGTGCGTCGGCGAGCTTCCGCCAGCTGACATCCGGATCGATCCAGTGGATCGCCGACGCCGAGAACGCCGCTTGAAAGTGTGCGCGCGGCACCGACGCCTCCTCCAGGCGCTCGCCGACGAAGTGCACCTCACCGGCGCCTGCGAGCTGATCGCGGGCCCGAGCGATCAGCTGCTCACCCGGCTCGACGGCCGTGACCCGCAGGCCCCGCTCAAGCAAGCTGCGTGTCAGCTGGCCCGTGCCGCAGCCGATCTCCAGCACCCTCGCGCCGGGAGCGAGGCCGGCCACCTCGCACGCGCGGTCGATCAGGGCGTCCGGGTACGCCGGGCGGTGGCGGTCATACGCGTCGGCAATCTCGTTGAACACCCGGCCATAGCTGCGGACCTCCACACCGTCGGCCATGACTGGAAGGTAAATGACGCCGCGGCGAGTGATCGAGCGGGGTCCGTCCGCCCGACCGCACTCGTGCACACTATGAGCAGCCATGGGTATCGATGAATCCCGCTCGCCGCTGACGCGCCGCGATGTCGTCAAGGGCGCAGTCGCGGCGACCCTCGGCGCCGGCTCGATGCTGGCGGGTCGCGACGCTCTCGCGCTGGCCGCCTCGGCCAACCGCACCGCAGGCGCGGCGAGATCGCGTCGCGACCGTGTCGCCATCATCGGTGCCGGTGCGGGCGGTGTGGCCGCCGCGTACTTCCTCGACGGTCGGTACGACGTCGACCTGTTCGAGGCGCGATCCAAGATCGGCGGTCACTGCGACTCGCACGTGATCGACTACCGCGGCCACCGGATCACGGTCGATGTCGGCGCCCAGTTCTTCCACCCCGACACGCATCCCATCTACGTCACGCTGCTCGAGCAGGTGGGCCTCTACGACCCTGCCCGCCCCGGGAGGGACGACACGCTGGAGGCCCCCGGCAGCCTGTGCATCTTCCCAACCCGCGGAGGCCCGCCGATCTTCTCGTCGTCGCATCCGCTCGCCACGCTGCCGCGCGCGCTCGAGTTCGCCAACTACACGCAGCTTGCGCGGCATGCGGTGCTGTCCAAGATGTCGTGGGAGACGACCGTCGAAGCGTGGGTCCGCGGCCTGTCCGTCAGCCAATCATTCAAGGACGACGTTGTGTATCCATGGATCACGGCGCTGATCGGGTCTCCCCGGGCCGATGCGCTCCGGGCATCGGCGCGGTCGATTCTGCAGACGGTCGCGCTGGCGTTTCCGGCCGACCCGACTCAGGGAGCGAGCACCTACAACTCGGCGATCGGCCTACAGGGCAATCTCCGCCGTCTGCTGGACCGCAGTCCACGCGTGCGGCTGAAGCTCAGAACCGCGACCAGTGCCCTCACCCGGTGTGGCGCCGGCTGGGTGGTGGAGACGCCCACAGGCCGCCACGGGCCCTACCGCTATGTCGTGTTGAACGCACCGCCACGTGCCGGGCGCCAGCTGCTGCCGCGGCTGCCCGCCTTTGCGCACATCACCGCGTTACTGAACGCCTATGAGTACTTCGACTCGCGGCTGCTCATTCACACGGACCCGTTGTACGTGCAGCATGATCGCGCCAACTGGGCCAGCTACAACGCGGGCGTCGACGGCCGGGAATGTGAGGGCAGCGTGTGGTACGGCGGCCTGCGCCCGAAACTTCCCTCGGGCCAAACGATCGATGTGTTCAAATCGTGGGCCGAGCGCCGACGCGCCGACCCAGCGCACATCGTGCTGGAACGGCGCTTCAAACACCCGCTGATCAGCCGCTCGACGATCAAGGCGGCCCGCGCTTTACGCCCGCTGCAAGGGCACCACGGCCTGTACTTCAGCGGCCAGTACACCACCGGCTTCGACTCGCAGGAGTCAGCCGTGTACTCGGCCATGAAGGTGGCCGAGTCGCTCGCCCCCGGCAGCCACACGCTGGCGTCGCTGAAGCGGCTGCTGGCCGCGCGCGGACGCGGCGGCATCTCGTACGAGCTCTGAGCGGTCTGCCGCCGGCACCGGGTCGGCCTCATGCCCCTTTTGCGAGCGACAACGGAGCGATAGGGTTTGCGGCGGGGGAAGAACAACTACATAAGGAGGGAGGGGCGTATGACGATTCGTCAACGTGGAAGGCTCCTAATGGCGGTCCTGGCCGCCGCGATCGCCGTCTCGGCGGTGGTGACCTCGAGCGCCTCGGCGGTGCTCAAGAAGCTCCCGAACGGGCAGACGGTGTCCTACCAACCGCTCGCCAACACGGGTTCGCAGGTCACACCGTTCGACACGGCGTTCACGAACATGGATTACAACGGCGGTCCCGTGATGCCGTCGAACACGGACTACATGCTGCTGTGGAGCCCGCAGGGCCAGTCGGCTTACCCGCCCGAGTTCGTCGGTGGCATCGCGCGCTTCTTCCGGGATCTGGCGCACGACAGTGGCGGCAATCAGAACGTCGACTCGGTCGGGCCCCAATACAACGATCTCACGGGCGCGGTCGCGAACTACGACGTCAGGTTCGGTGGAGTGCTGCTTGACACGCACCCCTATCCGCAGAGTCAGTGTCCGGTGAACAGTCCGGTGACCGCGTGCCTGACGGACGGCCAGATCCAGCAAGAGCTCGTGCGGTTCATCACGGCGCACCATCTGAAGACCGATCTCAGTCATGAGTACTTCCTGTTGACACCCCCGCACGTCGAAAGCTGCTTCAGCAACGACGCCACGACCGCGTTTGACGGCTGTTCGGCGGGCATCGTTCCGGCGACCCTCGCCGGGTTCTGTGCGTATCACGGGAACACCGTCCTCCCGACGATGCTCTTCTACGCCAACGATCCGTACGACGCCGAAAACCCGCGCTGCCAGGACGGGAACAACCCCAACGGCATCTCGGACGGCGAGATCAACGGCGGACTCAGCCACGAGCACATGGAGTCGGTCACCGACCCGATCCCCAACGACGCCTGGACGAACGGCGTCGGCGCGAACCAGGGCGAGGAGGTCGGCGACCAGTGCAATCGCCAGCGAGGCACCCCGCTCGGGACCGCCCCCAACGGCGCCAAGTACAACCAGGTGATCAACGGTCACTTCTACTGGTACCAGGAGGAGTGGACCAACCTCGGCCACGGCTGCGTGCAGCGGCTTACGCTCCCCCACAGGCTGCCAACCGCGAGGGAACGGGTCACAGCCGGCAGCGGACTCGACATGACGTTCGACGCCAGTCGGTCGTCCGCACCCGGAGGCGTGGCCGACTTCAGCTGGCAGTTCAACGACGCGTTCGCCGCCCCCACCGTCGAGCAGACAACGCCGACGATTACGCACACGTTCCCGGCGGCCGGCGCGTACTCCACCGGGGTGGCCGTGTTCAACGCGGACGGACTGTCGGCCGGGACCGGCGGGATCGTGACCACGGGCCAGGACGGCTTCACGCCGGCGTTCACGGTCTCGCAGCGCACAACGGCGGGTGCGACCGGACGGTGCGGTTCAGCGCGCTCACGACCGTGAGCGGCCAGCCCGTGATCAACTACCTCTGGGAGTTCGGAGACGGGTCGACCGGATCGGGTGCGACGCCCACGCACACCTACACCCGGCCGGGCACCTACACGGTGACCGCCGTGTTGTTCAGCGGCGTCGGATCCGCGTTCCCGGGAGCCGGTGCCGGCCCGGTCTACCAGCACACAGTCACGGTCGGCAGGCCGCAGTAGCGCTTGTCAACCTGACACGGGGAGCCTGGCAGCACCCCGACCGTGGGACTCTGAGCGGCCGCCCCGTGCGGCCGCTCAGCCACCCGCCGGCAGGTGCTCGCGCAGCACCTCGGCCTCCCGGCGCAGCCGCTGGCCGGCCGACGGTCCACGATGCCGCGGCGCTCCGAGCGCGCCGCCGCGGCCGAGAGCGTCGACGGTACCCGTCCGGCGTGGCCTCCGAGTGCCGGCGGTGATCGACCGATCGACGTCAGATCGCCGGATCGACGCGCGACGACCGCCGCGGCCTCGGTCAGGCCGTCGCCTGGCGGCGCATCGCACGAATCTACCCGTCAGCTCGCTCCGGCGACGCGCTCAGCCGGCGTGGGTCGCGCTGAGGCCGCGGTCGGTTGGTGGCGCCGCCGAGCCGACGCCGAGCCAGTCGCTGCGATCGCCGCCGAGCTCGGCGTCGCAGCCGACCGCACAGACACCGCGTCTGCCTTCGCAGCCTGTCCAGCGTAGCGACGCGCCCGCCGAGAGCGCTCGTCGCCGCGCGCTGGCGGCGCACGCGACGGCCCGATGCCATCGGAGATCGTTCGACGTGGAGGTTCGCCGCCGAGCAGGTCGCGCGTGGATCACCGTCGTTCGCCTTGCGGCCGACGCTCGCAGCGGCGGCCAACGCCGCAGTCCGGACCCCCCGTTAGGGACGCCGCGGCGGGATACTCTGCGCGTTGCGGAAGAGATTGTGCGGGTCGTAGTTGGTCTTGACCTTGACCAAGCGCGAGTAGTTCTCGCCGTAGTACTGCTGTTTCCAGTCCTTGATCCCACGGTTGGGGAAGTTCTGGTAGCTCTGGTTTGGGGTGTAGGGCCGAATCACATCGACCATCTCGTTAGTCCAGGCAATCAGGCCGTTCTGCACCGACTTCGGCGCGTCGCGCGCCCAAACGGGCGTGGCCCGCAGCATCGTCAGCATGTCTCGGTGCACGTAGGCGGTCTCGCGGGGACGGAAGGAGTCGACGACCGGGCCGCCGATCCAGCCGAGGGACCACATCGAGCCGTTGGATTCCGCGTCCCGGCTCGGGCAGTTCGCCAGGAGGTCCGCGACCTTGGCGACGACGCGATCAGGCAGCGGCTTGTTCGAGTACCGCGAGAGGTCGCCGAAGCCGTGGCGCTCGGCCTCCGAGCTCGCGAACATCCGCTGCATGTCCCAGTACTTGAACGTCTCGAGCTGGGTCTTGGCCGGCGGCCCGGCGGCGTCGATCAGTGGCTGCACGAGCTCCTTCAGCTCGGACAGCGGTCCGATGTACTGACCGCGGGAGAACACCGTGACCGCGTCGCGCTTGTTCTCGCCGGCCTGCAGCGGCACGGCCTGCGCCTGAGCCACCGCGTTGAGCGCGGCGGGCGCCTTTGCGAGCACATGATCGAAAGCGCCAAGGACCGCGGCCGCAGCGTCGGCCCCGCGCCAGTCGAAGCGGTAGAACGCCACGTCCGTCCGCGGGATTCGCTTGAGGTGAAAGGTGAACTGGGTGTTGACTCCAAAGCTTCCGCCAGCTCCGCCGCGGCAGGCCCAGAACAGGTCGGGATGATGGTCGGCATCGATGCGCCGGACGCGTCCGTCGGCGGTCACGATCCGCGACGACACCAGGTGGTCGCAGGTCAGCCCCGCCCAGTGGGTGTTGTAGCCGACGCCGCCACCGAGAACGAGACCGCCGGTACCGACCGCCAGGCACGTGCCCCCCGGGAGCACGTAGTCGCTGTTGATGGTCGCGTCGAAGACGTTCTGGTTGCGCGCGGCGCCGTCCGTCACCGCAACGCCTGTGCTGCCGGTTGAAGTCCACGCCGGTCATCAGACCGAGATCGAGCATCAGCCCGTCGGTCATCGAGTACCCGGCGTAACTGTGGCCGCCGCCTCTGACGACCGGCGGCACGCCGTGGGCACGCGCCCAGTTCACGCACGTGACCACGTCGCGTTCGCTGACGCATTGCGCGACGGCGATCGGCTTGATCCCGTCGTACCGGGAGTTGGCCGGCGTCATCGCGATGTCGTACGCCGGGTCGCCTGGCAGCAGCAGGCCACCGCGCAGCGCTCGCCACAACTCCTGCAGGGCGCGCTGTGACACGCGCGCGTTCGCCGCTCGCGCTTGCCACGACGCCGAACGAGCGTCCGCGGCAAACGGGAGGTACAGCCCGACCGCGCCGGCGGCCGCACCGCGCAACAGGTCTCTTCTCGAGAGCTCACTCACTTGACCACCTCCACGGACGCCATCATGCCCAGATCCTCGTGAGCGAGGACATGACAGTGCTCGACGAACTTGCCGGTGTAGTCAACGAAGTTCGACTCGAATTTCAACGAGTCACCAGAGCGCTTGGTGAGCACGAACGTGTCCCGCCACAGCGGCGTCGAGAGCTTCCGGCCGTTGATCTCGGTGATCTTGAACGGGTTGACGTGGACGTGGTACACGTGCGCATGGTCCATCAGCTTGTTGTCGCAGTCGTTCACAAGGGTCCACTCCTCGGCCGTGTTCAGCTTGGCCCGGTACGGCTTGTTCTTCAGTTCGAACTGCTTGCCGTCAATCCCGAACGACAGGAACTCGTTCATCGGGTCCCGTGAGACCGTGAACGCGAGGCGACGCCTCCGTGCGATCGGCAGCATCGGCGGGTCCCAGGCGGGCAGCGAGCGCGGCAGGTGCATCGTCGGCCCGTTGCCGCGCACCTCCAGGGTCAGGATCGTGCGCGGTTGCAGCTCGGGCGGCTCGTCCGCGAGACCAGCCGCGGGCATGGAGCTCATCGCCCCGTTGAGCCGACAGAACAGCTCCGCCTCCGATTCCGGAATCGACTCCGGCATGCCCGGGATGTTCGGCTTCTGGCTCGAGCCGGGCGTGAGCACGAGATCGTAGATCCCGGGCTTGCCGGCCTTGACCAGCAACTCGACGCGGTTGCCCGAGGAGAGCAGCACAACGTCGGTTGGGTCGGGTTCCTTGAGCGTCAAACCGTCCCACGCGATCTGGTGGAGATCGTGACTCTGCAGCTTCAGCGACATGAACTTGCCCTCGGCGGCATTGAGCAGGCGCCAGCGCTGCACCTCGCCGGGATGCATCGTCACCTTCGGCTTGAGCTTGCCGTTGACCGTGTAGAGCACGTTCTTGCGCGGGAAGAACGCCTGCTCCTTCGTCGGATCGGGGATCGGCTCCATCAGCTCGTAGCCCGAGCCGAGCTCGATCGACTGAAGGACCATGATCTGCTCGCGGGCGGCCCTGATCTCCGGAACACGGTCGAGGTCGCCTCGGATCACGATGATCCCTGCCATACCGCCACGTACCTGCTGACAGACGCCGCCGTGCTTGTGCGGGTGGTACCAGAAGAGGCCGGCGGGATGGTCCTCGGGAATTGGAATCTCGTAGCGCTGGCGGTGGCCGGGCGGGATCTCGAGGAAGATGTTGTCGGCGATGCCGCTCGGCGAAACGTGCAGACCGTGCGTGTGGAGGTTGGTGGTCGTCCACTGGTGCGGCCGGTCCATTGTCATGTGGGGGTGGTGCGGGAGCTCCGGCAGGTGATTGCGCAGGTCGACCGCGAGCACGTCGCCTCCGCGCAGCTCCCAGGTGTAGCCGGGAACGATCCCGTCGTACGTCCAGGTCCGCACTGGCTTGGCCGCGTGCATGTCGACCGTCGCTGGTGTGCAGACGAGCTTCAGCTTCAGCTTGCCGTGGTGGCTCCGCAGCGCTCGCGGAGAACGCAGCTCCCGCACGGTTGTGGCCCGCGCGGCCGCCGCCGGCGCCAGCCGGGGCCATCCCGACTCGAGCAGCTCGGGCACCGCCACGGCCGTGGCTGCCCCCAGTCCGTACTTGATCACGCGGCGGCGTGAAACCCGATCCCCCAACGATCTCCTCCTCAGGATGACGATTCGGTCTGAGCACCCTAGTTGCGTCACGCCGCCCGAGCAACTCGGCCCGTAGAACCGTGGGCGAGGTTTCCGGTGCGTGGCCGACTCGTTAGCGCCTCGTGAACACGGGTAACAAGCACTCGCTTGCGGGGTCAATCAAGGTGAATGACCAGTGAGCTTCCCCAGCAACTCCGCCGTCGGGTGGACGGCCATCTGTGGCCGATCATGCAGACCGCACTTGCCGCGGTCAGCGCGTGGTACCTGGCCGTGCTGCTCGGCGTGGAGCGGCGGCCGGCGTTTGCCTCGATCGCGGCTGTGATCTCGTTGGGTGCCGCGTTCTTCGAGCGACGGCAGCGCGCGGTGCAGCTGATCGGGGGTGTGATGCTCGGAATCCTCGTCGCCGACCTCCTGGTGCGCGCGATCGGGAACGGGCCGGCGCAGATCGGCGTCCTGGTGGTGCTGGCGATGCTGGCCGCCGTCCTGCTCGGCGGCAGTGAGTTGCTCGTCACAGAGGCCGCCGTCTCGGCGTTGCTGGTCGCAACGCTGTCGTCAACCGCGACCGCCCGGCTGCTCGATGTGCTGATCGGCGGCGGCGTCGCGTTTGTCCTGCACACGCTCGTGTTCCCCCCGGAACCGGTGGCGGGTATCGCCCGCGCCACCGGCACCGTGTTCGAGGAGCTTGGGATCGCGCTGCGGGATGCGGCCGCGGCGCTGGCCGCCGGGGACGTCCGGCATGCCCGATCGGCGGCGGGCGCGACCGAGAACCTGGCGACCGAGATCGACGAGCTGAGGCATGCCGTCGTGCTCGGCCGCGACACCGTGCGCTGGGCGCCAAGCCGGCGGCGTGCCCGGGCCGAGGTCGAACGGTACGAGCGGGTGCTGGTCCACGTCGATCTCGCCGCCCGCAACGCCCGAGTGCTGGTGCGCAATGTGCTCGTGTACGTGCGCAGCGGACGAACCGTGCACCCGGAGTTGGCCGAGGCTGTCCGCGAGCTCGGCCTCGCCGCTGCCGAGCTCCCCGCACAATTCGCGGAGCCATGGCGCAGCGGCGACGTGCTCCGGACGGCGCTCCGCGCCGCTGGCCGCGCGACCGCAGTCGCCGAGCGCAACCCAGACATCGCTGTCAACGAGATCGCCGGTCTGCTGCGCTCGATTGCGGTCGACATCGTGCGCGCGTCCGAGGCCGGCGAGACGGCGCACAGTGCGCTCACCGACGCCCCAACCGAAGAGTTGCTCGCCGTGCTTCCGCACCCGACGGCGGCCTAAGCGTACGGACTCGTCGCGGTCGGCCAACCCGCTCCGTTAGCCCGCCGGTGATTCCCGTCGGTCATGCGGTCGATGGCAGGTCGGCGAGGCGGCTCTCGAGGAATCGCTGCTCCGGGCCTGGCTGGGTCTGCTCGAGCGCGCGCGTGTAGGCGCGCGCGCGCTTCGTCGTTTCGGCCGAGCCGTCGCAGCACCTCAGCGCGCGTCGAGTGGTAGTAGCGGTAATCGTCGAGCTCGAGCCCGTCCAGGAGGGCGAGCGCCGCTTCGGGTCCTTGAAGTTCGGCGACGGCGATCGCGCGGTTCATCGTCACGACCGGCGAGCCGGTGATGTGCTCGAGCCGCTGGTAGAGGAGCGCGATCTGCTCCCAGTCGCGCGGATGCTGAAGGTGGAGATCTGCGACCGCAGCCTGGATCATGTACGGCCCGGTCCCGTGGAGGGTCAGCGCGTGTTCGAGTAGCGCCCGGCCTTGCTCAATCTGATCTTGGTCCCATAGCGATCGGTCCTGGTCGTCGAGCAGGACGAGCTCCCCGCCCAGGAAGCGGGCGGTGGCGCGCGCGTGGCCTAAGCGCATGAGCGCGAGCAGGGCGTGCGCTTCCGCTTCGTCGGGCATCAGCTCGACAAGCGAGCCGCCGAGGCGGATCGCCTCTTCCGACAGGTCGACGCGGCCGCCGCCCCAGCCCTCGTTGAAGATCAGGTAGATGACCGCGAGCACCGCGTCG
Organism: uncultured Solirubrobacterales bacterium; assembly: GCA_963779695.1. Classification (GTDB taxonomy): domain Bacteria; phylum Actinomycetota; class Thermoleophilia; order Solirubrobacterales; family Solirubrobacteraceae; genus Palsa-465. The sequence goes on along the minus strand of CAVZZH010000038.1, from coordinate 23,758 downwards.
AGCCGCTCGGGCAGGAGATGGTCGGGCGGGACGGCAAACGGTATGCCGGCGTCCCGGATCTTGCGCTTGGCACGGGTCAGACGCTTGCTCATCGTCTCGAACGGAACGAGGAAGGCGCGTGCGATCTCCTCAGTTGAGAGGCCGCCGAGCGTGCGCAGGGTCAGTCCGACCTGCGCATCGAGCGCGAGTGCCGGGTGGCAGCACGTGAAGATCAGCTCGAGCCGCTCGTCGGCAAAGGTCGCAGTCTCGTCCATCGTCTCCTCCGATCCTTCGCGTAGCTCCCGGGTCAGCTGCTCGGTCTTGATCGCGAGCGTCCGCTGGCGCCGGATGCGGTCAATCGCGCGGTTGCGAGCAGTGGCGATCAGCCAACCGGTCGGGTTCACGGGCTGGCCATCGCGCGGCCAGCGTTCCGCGGCCAGCGCGAACGCCTCCTGGGCCGCGTCCTCGGCGAGCTCGATGTCGCCGAGAACGCCGACGAGCGTGGCGAGCACGCGCCCCCACTGATCCCGAAAGACGTCTTCAAGCACCCCCGAGCTCCTGCTCGAGTACCGGACGGACCTCGATCGCCGCGGTGACGTCGAGCTCCTGCAGCTCGGCGGCGATCGCGAGTGCGCCGTCGAGGTTCTCCGCCTCGACCAGGATCAAGCCGGCCAGGAACTCCTTGCTGTCAACGAACGGGCCATCGGTCAAGAGCACCTTTCGCGACTCGAGCCTGAGGGTTGTCGCCGACTCGGCCGGTTGCAGACGGACCCAGCCGCTCACATCGGACCGCTCCAGGACCGCGGCGACAACGGGGTGCATCTCGCGTGGCCGGCCTTCCCCGGCCGCCTCCCCTTTGCCGTAGTTCAGCAGTGCGTACTTCATCGCGCTCCCTTCTCGAGCTGCCGGTTTCTCGGTTAAACGAACGGCCGTCGCTCAGACGGACACCTCGGCGGTCGATGTCTACACGGCGATCGCGATGTGGCTCGCCCTCACGGCGAATCGTTGTCGAGCTCACGAGCGAGCTGATACAGCTTGAGAGTGAGCTCCGCGACGCGTTGGTCGTTGTCGTCGTAGAACCCCTGGCCGCTCTTGACCCCGAGCCGGCCCTCACGCACGAGCTGCTCGACCGTTTGCGAGGCGGCCTGGTCAGCCGCGAGTTCCGGATACAGCGCGTTGGAGATGTTCCGCAACGTGTCGTGGCCGATGAGATCGGTCATCTGCAATGGGCCGAACACGGGGACGAAAGCGCGCAGCGTGGTCTGAACGATCGAGTCGAGCTCGAGCGGATCGGCGGCGCCGACGTCCACGAGGTGGAGCATCTCGCGCAGCAGCGCAAACCACACCCGGTTCCACAGGAACCCGGGGATCTCCTTGCGCACGCGGATCGCTCGCAAGTCGACGTCCGCGCAGAAGTCCATCGTCGTCGTGACCGTCTCCTCGCTCGTCTGCTCGCCGGCGACGACCTCGACGAAGATGATCAGCTGCGTCTGCACCGGGTGGACCACGACGGCCCGCTCGGGGTGGGCCATGCCCGCGGCAAGCCGCGTCATCGGAAAGTTCGAGGTGGCGCTCCACAGCAGCACGTCGTCGCCGACCACCGCCTCAATCTCGCGGTAACAGGCCGACTTCACTTCGGCGTCCTCCACGATCGACTCCATCACGGCCGCGCACGGACCGAGCGCGGTCGCCAGGTCGTCGTGTACGGAGACCCGCGCGAGCACGTCATCGACCGCCGCCGCTGGTACGGCGCCGATCCCGGCGAGCGTCGAGACGCTCTGGCGCAACCGCTCATGCAGCGTGTGCACCGACGTGGCGGGCGACCACGCCCGGACTTCATGGCCGGCCAAGGCGAACTGCTGCGCGAAGAGATGGCCGATGTACCCCGCGCCGACGATCCCGATTGGGCCGTCCAGGGTCCGCGTGCCGCTCATGGCCGCCAACCTACCGCACGCGCCACGACGCTAGTGGATCTCCAGCGTGGGGAGCTAGCTGCTCCTGATCGTCGCACCGCGTCCGCGTCGGCCGGCCCGGTCGTGTGGCGTGACGGTGACCGTCGCCTGGCCTGCTGGCGCCGGGGTGACGGTGAGGCTTGACCGGCTCGTGTCGAGCGCCGCGACGGTCTGGGCTCCAGAGGTGACCGTGACGAAGTAGCCGCTGGCCCGCGGCGACGTGCGCCAGCTGACGAGGAGGCTCCTGCCGGCGCCGCCGCGCGGTCAGGTGGGTGACGGCGGCGGGCGGTTGTGGAAGCGCGACGCGGTAGCGGGCGATGATCAGCTGCGCGCGCGGGCGGCCGCCCTGGCGCACGTCGGCCTCGATCTGTCGCCGAGTCACCGCCGGACCCGCGGGGGTGAACGCAACCGTCCCGCTGTGGCGCGTCGTCAGCCGCTGGATCAAGGTCACCGTCCCGCCCGCCCGGTCAAGGAGGCGGATCTGCTGGCCGCGAAGGACCCGGGCCCGCCACGTCAGCTGGATGCGGCCACCGCTGAGGTGCCGGAGCTTCACGCGCACATTCGGCTTCGGGAGCACGTGGGCGCTGTCGACACGGGTCACGGCGCCGGCCAGAGCCGTGATCCTCCAGATCCCGCCCCGGGGGTGGTGGAGGTAGACGTATGTCGTGCGCAGCGCCGCTTCCGGCACGATGATCACCCGGCCCGTCTTCAGCGCATGTGGCCCCGCCGGGCTGACGAAGCGCGCGTGCCCCGGGCCGGTGACACGGATGCGCGGCGCCCCGGCGCGCCCGCGCACGGCAAGCGCGAAGACGCTCTGCCCGGATGGGATCGCAACCGTGCGTGTATCCGCCGCCGCGCGAGCGAGATCGGCGGCCGGCGGCGGCGCTTGCCGGAACGGCGTCAGGTCGCAGCCGGTCAGATCCGTGGGCGGGTCGACCCAGTTGTTCGTACCGATCCCGGTGCTGATGAACCCGTACGTGCCGCAGACGGCATAGCCATTCGATGACAGCACGCCTGTGCCGGCGATCGTGCCAAACACCGGCAATTTCAGCGAGACGTTGCCCTCGAGGTCGAAGTCGAAGCCGCTGAACCAGCCGCTGAGGCTGCCCGTCGCCGTCGCGAGCTTCTTGGCGGTGACCCCGACGATCGGCGTCTCCACGTCGACGTCGAGCGTCGCGTTCATGGCGGCTTCGAACCCGAACGTGGTCAAGGCGCTGAGGTAGGCGCAGTACCGGACACTCGCCGCCAGCTTCCCGATCCCGGCCTTCTCCAGTGGCGGGGAGTTCCCGCTGAGGAGGAACTCGAACGGGTTCTTGCCGTTCTTGCAGTCAGGCGCGAGCTGCAGACCCTTGACGCTGCCCGACAGCTTGAACAGGGGATCCCCTTTGACCTTCACCTGTTGCTCGAGATCGATGCCGACATCGAAGGCCAACGCCGGTGAGAGGCCAATCGTCCCGTTCGCCCCGGTCCAGTCCCACCCGGTTTTGCCGATCTTCACCTTGAAGCCCGTCAGCGCGACCTTCAGCGACGTCAGCGTCCCGTTGTCAACCGCCCAGGCGGCGGTGAAGCTGCCCTGGCGGTCATCCCATGGGAAGAACGTCGTCGCCTCCCCTGACCACATCGGGTTGCCTTGCGGGTCAGCCGCGTACGCGAACTTGGCGCCGCCGAACCCGAGCTTGAGCGCCGGATCGGAGCCCTTCAGCTCGATGGCGAACTCCGGGATCTGCAGCGAGGCGGCCGCCAGGCTGAGAGGCGCGTTGTTCGCGAGCTTGACCGTCAACCCGGCCGCGAGCGTGCCGATGCTGCGACCCGCGGCCGGCGACAACGCTGTTCCCAGGTTCTTGGAGAGGTCCGCGAGCGACACCTGCGCCGCGACCGACGACGACGCGCCGCCCGGATCCCATGTCACCGTGACCTGTGCGCTTGCATCCTTGATCAACGGCAAAGCGACTAGGCGCTCGAGCGAGCCGGCGGTGTTCAGCCCGAGCGTGTACGAGGGCGTGAACGGCTTGATCTCCCCGAGCGGCGCCGGGATCGACAGGGTCGGACTGAGCACCCAGTCCACGCCCCCGCCCTCGGCCTGGAGCGGCGCGCTGTGGTTGCTCGGGTCGACGACGAGCTTCGCACCGGACTGCGGCTTGAGGTCGAAGCCGCCGACCCACGCCTCTTGGGCGGTCTCAAACGCGCCTGTGGGATTGCTCTGCGTATCCGTGCGCTCGGTGAAGCAGCCCTCCGCCAGGGCGACACCAACCTGCACCGACGGTGTCGCGTCAGGCGGACAGCCGCCGGGCGGCGCGAGCGTCAGCGACACGTCCGCATTGGCCGTGCCCTGGGACTGTTCCCGGCTCGGGTCGGACAGGTCGACGATCGCGTTAGCGCGGGCGTCGATGAGGGCGATCAGCGTGTACGTGCCCGGCTGCAGGGTGCCGCTCGCCGACCCGCCGCCGTTGGTCGGGTTGAGGATGATCCCAGCCGATCCCCCAAACAGGCGGGCCCCCGCGCTGCTCTGCTGAAAGCCCCTTGTCGTCGCGCTGCCGGAGACGTGGAAGCTTTCAGGAGAGTTGACGGTGAAACGAATGACCGCGGTGATCGACTGCGCGGCGCTCGCGGAGCTCCCCGGCGTGCCAGTTGCTGTCCCGGCCGCCTGCCCGGTCGCAGTGGCGCCGAGGGTCGCGTGCCCGTCGGCCGATACGTTCGTCGCGGTCGAGGCGCTGGCGGATGCCGAGGCTGACGCGCTGCACGGACCGGCGTCCGCGCCGGTCCCGCACGTCCCACTGACCGATTGCCCCGGGGGGCTCGCCCCGCCTCCAGAGTTGCACCCAGGTGACGGCGGGTGAGAGCCCTCCTTGAGGGAATTCTGGTCTCCAACTTGGACATTGGTTGACCCGAGGCCGTCATCGGCGATGGTGCAGTCGATCACCTGCGCCGGTGGGGACGCCGCCTGCGCCCGGCCGGGCCACAAGAGTGGCGCGGCGCCGGCGAGCATGACTGCCGCGATCAGCACGAGGACGACGACAACTCGTCCGTGCCGAGGGTGGCGACGTTGCGCTGTACTGCTGCCGAGCGGGTACGCCTGTGATGTGCTCATGCGACCGCCCCCGAGACGGATAGGATGATTACGAAGGACAACTGCGCAGCCTTCCTGCGTAAGTTACAGCTCCCCGATCACCGCTGTCAAGAGAGGACGCATGGCAGAGCCGAGAACGCGCGCACGGACGCTGCTCACGGTGGTGCGCCAGTCGGCCAAGGTCATGGTCGAGGACCTGGTGGCACGCCTCCACGCCGCCGGCTACGCCGACATCACCGCCGCTCATCAGAGCGTGTTCGAGAACATCGACCCCGACGGCACCCGACTCACGGTCCTCGCCGAGCGCGCCGGCATCACGCACCAATCGATGGGCGAGCTCGTCCGCGCCCTCGAGCGCGACGGCTACCTCGAGCGACGCAGCGACCCCTCCGACCGTCGCGCCCGGGTCATCGTCCTCACCAAGAAGGGCCGAGACCTCGTCCGAGTCGCGATCGCCGAGAGCGCCGACATCAACGTCACCTGGCACCGTGCGCTCGACACGGCCGGTCACGGCGTGGACCTCAAAGCGCTGCTTGAAACGGCGCTCGACGCGCAACCCACGCGCACGCCGCACTGAGCGGCCTCACAACGTAGCGGCGGGCCTCGAGCTCCGTGATCCGGTCGAGCAGCTCGCAGACGAGCACAGCGCCCGCGTAGTTGAGCCCGAGGTCCCGGCGCAGCCGCTCGGCTCGCGCCACCCGCGCGGCGCTGCGCGGGTCAAAGCGTGGGGGATCCGCCGCCGCGGCCGGGCGTGGCTCGAACAGCCCGAACTCCAGGTAGCGCCGCACGTGCACGATCTTGACCCCCGCCTGCCTGGCGACGACCGACAACTCGACCGTCTCCTCCGCAACGACGTCGCGATCAGCCGGCCCGGTGTGCCTGTCTGCGTTCATTCCTCACGCCTCCCGCGGGTCAACGCTCGAGCTTTCGGCGAGCTGCTCGTAGAGCTCGCGCTCCCGGTCGGACAACTCCTTCGGCACGACGATCTTGACGATGGCGTGCAGATCGCCGCCGCCGCCACCGCGTTTGGGAAACCCCCGTCCCCGGAGCCGCAAGCGCCGGCCGCTGGATGACCCCGCCGGCACCCGAATCCGGGCGCTGCCGGTCGGGGTCTCGACGGCGACGGTCGCCCCGAGCGCCGCCTCTGAAGGAGTGACCGGGAGATCGACGTCAAGATCGTGATCGCCGCGCCGGCGAAAGCGCGGATGCGGCTTCAGCGCGACCCGCAAGAACAGATCGCCGGGCGGACCGCCGTCGCGCCCCTCGCCGCCTTGTCCCGCCAGGCGGATGAGCTGGCCGTCACGGACACCGGCAGGAAAGTTGACATTGACGTCACGGCCGTCCAGCGTCAACCGCCGTCGTCCGCCGGCGAGTGCGTCCTCCAGCGAGAGCTCCAGGAGCGCCTCACGATCCCGGCCGCGCAGAGGCCCGCCGGCACGGCCGCCTCGCGACCCGAACAGCGCCTCGAACAGGTCCTCGCCGAACTCGACGTGGGTGCCGTCGCCAAACCCCTGGTCGGCAAAGAAGTCCTCAAAGCTCTCCTCAGGCGCCTCGCGCTCCGCTTCGCGCCACCGGGCGCCGAGGCGGTCGTAACGCGCACGTTTGTCGACATCGGACAGAACCTCGTACGCCTCGCCGAGCTCCTTGAAGCGCTCCTCAGCCTCCGGGTCGGCGTTGAGATCGGGGTGGTATTTGCGCGCCAACTTGCGGTAGGCGCGCCGGATCGCGTCGGGGTCCGCGTCGCGCGGGACGCCCAGCACCTCGTAATAGTCCGTGTAGCTCAGCGGCATCTCTGCCGACTATAGGATTGCCCGTGAGCGATGGCAGCTTCGACGGTGTATGACTTCAACCGCGGATGGCTGTTCGGCGGCGAGTACGTCGCCAACTCCGAACAGCCGGGCTTCGACGACAGTCGCTTCGGCGAGGTGACGCTTCCGCACACGGTGACCAACCTGTCCTGGGGCGACTGGCAGCCGGCCAGCTGGCAGAAGAAGTGGATCTATCGCAAGCGTTTCGATAGCTCGGCACTGCCTCAGGGAAGGGTCTTCGTCGACTTCGACGGCGTGATGACAAGCGCGCGGTACTTCCTGGACGGGCGCGATGTGGGGCTCCATCAGGGCGGGTACCTGCCGTTCTCGTTGGAGCTGACGTCTCACGTACCGCGGGGCCAGCATGTGCTCGCACTCAGGGTGAACTCGGAGTGGCAGGGCGTTCCTCCGGAAGGTGACCCGCGAGGTGCCTGGACGATTGACTTTCTGGAGCCGGGCGGGATCTACCGGGACGTGACGCTGCGCGTCGTCCCTGAGGTGTTCATCGCGGACGTGTTTGCGATGCCCCAGGGCGTGCTGAGCGCGTCGCCGACGCTCCGTGTCGAGGTCACGATCGACGCCGCGACGGCACAGGCCCGGCCCGTGGACGTCCAGGTGGAGCTCGTCGACGGCGCCGCGACCCTTGCCTCCGGGTCGACGTCGACGGCGGTCACGAAGGCCGGCGCGCACGCGGTCACTGTGACCCTGACCGGGCTCGGCAAACCCGAGCTGTGGTCGCCGTCGACCCCGAAGCTGTACACGGTCCGCACGACGCTCACCGATCAGGGCGGAACGGAGTTGCACACGCTCGATATCAGGACCGGGTTCCGCCAGGCGGAGTTCAAGCTCGACGGCTTTCACCTGAACGGCAAACCCTTCAAGCTCTTCGGCCTGAACCGCCATCAGCTGTTCCCCTACCTCGGCATGGCGGCCAACGAGCGGCTCCAGCGGCGTGATGCGGAACTGCTGAAGACCACGCTCAACTGCAACATGGTGCGTTGCTCTCACTATCCGCAGTCGCCGCATTTCCTCGACGCGTGCGACGAGCTCGGTCTCATGGTCTGGGAGGAGCCGCCGGGGTGGCAGTACGTCGGTACCGATAAGGCTTTCCAAGACCTCGTCGTGCGGAACGTCCACGACATGGTCATGCGCGACCGCAATCGACCCTCGGTCATCGTCTGGGCGACGCGATTGAACGAGACGGGCAACCCGACCGCGCTGTACAAGCAAACGCGTCAAACGGCCCAGCAGCTCGACAACTCACGGCCGACAAGCGGGGCGATGCGCATCTACTCGACGAAGGACTGGGCGCAGGACGTGTTCGCATACGACGACTACAGCCTGCATAACGACCCGAAGGCCGCGCCGCTGAGGCCTCCGATCCCTCGGGTTCCGTATTTCGTCAGCGAGGCTGTCGGCGCGCTGGACGGACCGCCGCTGTATCGCTGGGTCGACAGCAACGCCACACTCGCCGCCCAGGCCGAGCTCCACGCCCGCAAGCACAACGCCGCCCGATCGAACGCGGCGTACGCGGGCCTGCTCGGGTGGGCCGGGATCGACTACCAATCGTTGAGCGGCGGCAACCGGGTGTGGCACACCCTGAAGTGGGCCGGCGTGCTCGACACCTTCCGGGTCCCGAAGCCGGCGGCGGCCTTCTACCGCTCGCAATGCAGCCCCGCCGAGAACCCGGTGATCCTCCCGGTGTTCTTCTGGGACTTCGGGAAATCATCTCCGAACGGACCCGGGAAGAACGCGATGGTCGCGACCAACTGCGACTTCCTGGAGTTCACGATCCAGGGCCATCCGTCAGTCCGCGGCGCCCCCGACCGCCAGCATTACGGACACCTCGACCATCCGCCGGTGTTCGTCGACCTGACCACGACCAAGGGCGCCCATCCTCCAGAGCTGACCATCGATGGCTACGTCGGGGCGACGAAAGTCCATTCGATCACGATGTCTGGTGATCCCGCGGGTGACCGGCTCGAGTTGACGATCGAGGACCAGACACTCGAAGCCAACGGCCACGACGCGACCCGCTTCACCTTCCGCGCCGTCGACAAGTACGGAAACCAGCGGCCCGCCGTGACCGGTGACGTGACGCTCTCGCTGTCGGGCCGGGGCGTTCTCACCCCGACCACGTTCCCGTTTCAGACCTACGGAGGGGTCGGCGGCGGGTATGTCCGTGCGTATCCGCAATGGGTCGGGACGGTCACGCTGACCGCCACGCACCCAACGCTCGGGACCGCATCGGGCTCGATCGAAGTCGTGCCGGCCCAAACGGCCTGGATCTAGCGCGTCGTCGTCAGGCCGCGACGCCGACGCCCTGGGAGGCAAGCACGTCGTCGAGCGCCTCGACGACCGCTTCCACGGACTCGGCGGTCGCGTTGACGCCCATCAGGCCGATCCGCCAGATGGCCGGCCCTGTGTCGCTCAGCGGAGCGCCGATCTCGATGCCGTGGCGTTCCGCGAGCGCTCGCTGGACGACGCGGCCGTCGACGCCCTTCGGGACGCGGACCGCGGTGAGCTGCGGCAGCTCATAGCCGGGCTCGGAGAGCAGCTCGAGGCCCCGATCGTGAATCGCCGCCCGCAGCTGAGCACCAACGGCGGCGTGACGACGCCAGCGCTGCTCGAGGCCTTCCGTCAGGCACCGAGTGGAGCGCGGCGTAGAGCGCGTACGCCTGGAGGATCGGAAGCGTGTGGTGGTAGGCGGCAGGACGCTCGACCCAGTAGCGCTCGAGCAGCTCGAGGTCGAAGTAGAACGGCGGCTTGCGCCGGCGCTCGCGCACGCGCTGACGCGCACGGTCCGAGATCGAGATCGGTGACATCCCCGGCGGCGCACCGATGCACTTCTGCGTGCACGAGAACGCATAGTCGATCCCCCACCCGTCCGCGTCGACCTCGATCCCGCCGAGCGAGGTCACGCAGTCGACGAGCAGCATCGCGTCGGAGCCCTTCAGCGCTGCGCCGAGCTCGTGGACGGGATTCCTGACGCCGGTGGACGTCTCCGCGTGGACGACCGCCACCAGCTTGGCGCGCGGATTGCGCTCAAGCGCGTCGCATCAGCGGCGTCCGTGGGCACGTGACACCCGGGCGCCGCGCGCACCTCGATCACATCGGCGCCGCGACGGCGCGCGAGTTCAGCGATCCGATCCCCGAAGAACCCGGCGCTTCCGACGATCGCCGTCTCGCCGGGATCGATCAGCGCCGCGAGCCCCGCCTCGAGGCCGCCGGTCCCCGTCGCCGACAACGCGATGCTGAGTCCGGACCGTCGCCGGTAGATGTCGCCGAGCATCGCTGCGACCTCGTCCAGAATCGCCTGGAACTCGGGATCGAGATGGCCCAGCATCGGCGCGCGCATCGCGTCCAGCACATCCGGCGCGACGTTTGTCGGTCCCGGCCCAAACAGGCGACGCGGGGTGGGACTCAGGCTCTTCAGCTCTGATCATTGCTGGTGCAGCTCCTCACGGTCAGTCGGACGGTACGACCCATTTCTCGCTGCGCGCGCGACGAACCGGCCACGCGGCTCGCCGACGAGTTGGCCGGCCTCGACGACCCGGCGGCCGCGCGCGATGACGAGCTCCGGCGCACCGCGCACGGTCATCCCCTCAAACACGTTGTAGTCGACGCGGGAGTGATGCTCGGCGGCGGAGACGGTCAGTTCCCGATCTGGGTTGAACAGCACGAGGTCGGCGTCGCTGCCGGCCGCGATCGTCCCCTTGCTCGGATACAGGCCGAATTGCCGGGCGGGCTCGGTGGCGAACAGCTCGACCATGCGGCTCAGGCTGAGCCGCCCCGCGCGCACGCCGTGGTGATGGAGCATGTGCAGCCGGTGCTCGATCGTCGGCGCTCCGTTCGGGATCTGCGAGAAGTCGTGCCGTCCGAGCATCTTCTGGTCGGCCCATCGAAACGCGCAGTGATCGCTCGAGAGCACCGAGAGCGTGCCGTCGGCGAGCGCCGTCCACAGCGCCTCGCGGTCCGCCGCGGTCCGCGGGGGAGGCGTGTAGACGTACTTGGCGCCCTCGAACTCGTCCCCGCTGCTGAGTGCCGACTCGTCGACGAACAGGTACTGCGTGCAGGTTTCAGCGACGACGTCGAACGCGGCCTCGCGCGCGCGCGTGACCTCGGCGAGCGCTGGGATGCACGACACGTGGACGACGTACAGCCGGCACCCGGCCATCCGTGCGAGCTGGATCGCACGGTTCGTCGCCTCGGCCTCGGTCTCGGGCGGCCGTGTGCGGGCGTGCCAGGCGGGCGACGTGTTCCCGGCCGCGAGCGCCTCCTCGATCAGCACGTCGATGACGAGGCCGTTCTCGGCGTGCACCAGCACGAGTGCGCCCGTCTCGGCCGCGACGCGCATGGTCCGAAACATCGCGGCGTCGTCGACCATCAGCGCGTCCTTGTAGGCCATGAACAGCTTGAAGCTCGTGACCCCGCGCCCCGGCACGGCGGCGAGCGCGTCCTCGCCGCCGCCACCGTCGAGGTCGGTGACCGCCAGGTGGAAGCCGACGTCGATCACCGGCGGGCAGCGCGTCATCTTCTCCTCCCACGCGGCGAGCGCCGCGTCGAATCGCTGGCCGCGCTCCTGGATGCAGAAGTCGACGATCGTGGTCGTGCCGCCGAATGCGGCGGCCGTTGTTCCAGAGGTGAAGTCGTCGCACGTGGTGGTGCCACCGAACGGCATCTCCATGTGCGTGTGCGGATCCACCCCGCCGGGGAGAACGTAGCAGCCCGGTCGCGTCGATCACGTCGCTCGGCGCGGGAGCTGTCGATCCGTTCGCCAACCTCGGTCACGAGGCCACCCTCGATCAAGACATCGCGCGGCGCCGTCCGACTGGGCGGTGATCACGCGACCGCCCCTGATGAGCAGGCTGCTCATGGGGACCTCAGCCGCAGCGCGGCGTTGAGCACGACCTCCACCGCCACCGCCGCATCGGCGGGCGACGCGTACTCGGCCGGCGAGTGGCTGACCCCGCCTCGGCATGGGATGAACACCATCGCGCTCGGAACGACGAGGCGCGATGCACATCGTGTCGTGAGCGGCGCCGGACACCATTCGCCGCCATCGCTCGCCGCTCGCTCCCGCCGCGTCGGCGAGTGCGTCGAGCACGGTCTCGTCCAGCGGCGTCGGCGTGACCCGCTGGCGCTCGGTCACGGTCGCGGTCATCCCGCGGCTCTGAGCGAGGCTGGTGGCGATGCTCGTGATCTCGCTGAAGATGTCGTCGATCACTCCCGCCTCGCGCGCGCGGATGTCCAGCGAGAGGCGCGCCCGACCCGGAATCGCGTTGATCACTCCCGGCTCCAGCTCGAGCTCCCCGACGGTCGAGACCGCCCCACGACCCGTCTCGACAGCGATCCGCTCGAGCGCAAGCGTGCACTGGGCGGCGAGGACCGCCGCATCGCGACGGAGGTCCATCGGCGTGGCGCCGGCGTGGTCCGCCTGGCCGTGGATCTCGAGGTCGGCGTGGACGTATCCCGCGATCGCCTCGACGACGCCGATCCGCTCGCCGGCGTCCTCCAGCACGCGCCCCTGCTCGATGTGCGGCTCAATCCACGCCGCGAGGTCGTCGAGGACCGCCGGCGCCTCGCCTAGCCGGTCGGGATCGAGACCGACGTCGCCGGCGTGGTCAGAGAACGTCCGGCCGTCGTCGAGCGAGCGCACACGGTCGCGCAGAGCGCGACGATCGAGCGCTCCGCTGGCGACGCGGCTGCCGAGCAGCATCTGGCCAAATCCGGCTGCCTCCTCCTCCACCCACGAGACGATCTGGAGCGGCAGATCGAGTTCGTGGTGCTGTGCCCACCGCGCCACCTCGATCGCCGCGAGCACGCCGAGGATCCCGTCGTATCGGCCGCCGCCCCGTACCGAGTCGCAGTGCGACCCGAGACCGATGGCCGGAACGCCGGTGGCGCAGTTGCGAGCGACGAGGTTTCCGATCGGGTCGAGCCGCGCCTCGAACCCCAGCTCGGACAGCCGGTCGGAGAGGTACTCGAGGGTTCGCAGGTAGGGATCGGTGAACGCGTACCGCGTGATCGCGGCGGCGTCGGTGAACGGCGCCGATGACAGTCGCTCGATCTCCCGTGCGAGACCGATCGCGCACCGATCGCGATCGATGCCAACGTACGTGCCAGCGCTAGACGCCAACCGTCAGCCCTGCCCGTTGCTCCGGGGCGCACCGCTCGATCACCGCGCGGAGGTACGGCTCGAGCTCGCGTGCGTCGTCCTCGACGAGCTGGTGCTGCCTCGAGATACGCGCCGAGGACCGATCGCGCTTCTCGGAGCACCGCGGTTTCGTCGATCTTCGTGCACCGGCCGTCCTCGACGACGATCTCGCCGTCGACCATCACGAGCCGCACCGATGAGCCGTTCTCGGCATACACGAGTTGGTTGGCGACGTCGTTGACCGGAACGAATGCCGAGGTGCAGAGATCGAGCGCCACCAGATCCGCCTTCTTCCCGCGCTCGATCGATCCGATCTGATCGTCGAGGCCCACCGCTCGGGCACCGCCGCGGGTCGCGGCCCACAGGATCTCGGCCGCCGTCGGCCACTCGTCGTAGTCGTCGGTGGACAGGGTGTGCACGATCCCGGCGGCCTTCATCACGTCGAACAGGCGGCAGCTGTCGTTGCTGGAGATCCCGTCGGTGCCGAGCGCGACGTTGACGCCGGCCTTCAACAGCGCCCGCAGCGGCGCGATCCCCGAACCGATCCGCAGGTTGCAGACCGGGTTGTGCGCGACCGACGCGCCGCTCGTCGCGATCAGGCCGATGTCGTCGTCGTCGATCCAGATCGCGTGCGCGATGCTCGTCATCTCGTGCAGGGCGCCGAGGTCGCTCATCAGCTTGATCAGGCTCCTGCCGTACAGCCGGGTTCCCGTGACCCGCTGGACCTTCGTCTCGAGGATGTGGATGTGAAACGGCACGCGGAACTGACGCGAGAAGTCCGCGACCCTCCCCAGCAGCTCCTCGGTGCACCGCTGCGGCCCGGACGGCGCGACGACGTACCGCAGCCGACCGCCGCCGCTCCCGTGAAAGCGCGACGACGGCGTCGCTGCAGAAGTCCATGTAGTCGGACAGCCCGATCGGCGGCACCCTCAGGAACTTCTCGCGCAGCCGATCCGGCAGCGACTCCTCGAGGTACGGGATGGTCTCGAAGAACGGTCGGTTGATGACGTGGCCCGAGACGTTCGCCCGCATCCCGATCTGCTCGTAGGCGCCGAACACGCTCCCGAGCTGCTCGAGCCCCTGATGGGGAACCTCCATCACGTCGTCGAGGATCGTCGTGACGCCGCTCTTGAGCGACTCGATCCCCGCCAGCAGCGTCCGCAGGTGAATCATCTCGGCATCGAGCGGCGCGGCGCCGGTGAGCGGGTACGCGTACAGCATCAGGACCTCGAGCGGCAGGCCCGCGATAGCGGCCGCGGAACGTGTTCTGTTCGGTGTGGATGTGAGCGTTGACCATCCCCGGCATCAGCAGCAGATCCGCGGCGTCGATCACGCGGTCCGCCGCGGCCGGATCGCCCGCGCCGGCGGGATCGACCGCACCGATCAGCTCGTCCTCGACGAGCACGTCGGCTCGCTCCGGCGCCACCGAGGCACGGTCCGTCATCGAGAGCACGGTCGCGTTGCGGAACAGGGTCTTCACGTGGTCACCTCGTGTAGTTCTCGTGGGTGCGTTCCGCCGGCGCCCCGGTCGTCGGGTAGCAGCCGGTGCGCCCGCCGTCGGCGACGAACTCGGATCCGGTCACGTAGCTCGACTCGTCGGAGAGCAGGAAGAGCACGAGCCGTGCGATCTCCTCCGGCCGCGCAATCCGCCCGAGCGCGATCGAGAGCTCGGTGTCCCTCCGCTCGGCGATCGGGTCCTCGGCAGTCGCGAACTCGGCGGCCAGCAGCGGCGTGTCGACGGTCCCCGGGCAGACCGCGTTGACACGGATCCGGTGCGGCAGCGAGCTCAGCGGCGAGCGAGCGCGTCATCGCGAGCACGCCACCCTTGGTCGCCGTATAGGCGAGATATCCCGCCTGCCCGGTGAGCGCGAGCTCGGACGCGGTCGTGACGATCGCTCCGGTGCGGCGCGGCACCATCGCGCGCGCCGCCGCGCGAAGCACATGAAACGTCCCGCTGAGGTTCGTCCGCAGCTGGCGCTCCCACACCTGATCCGTCGTCTCGGTCGCGGCCGCCACCGTCGATATGCCCGCGGCGCAGTACACCGCGTCGACCGCGCCGAGCTCGCGCTCCGCGAGCGCGAATGCCCGGTCCACCGCGGCGGCGTCACCAACGTCCGCCTCGATCGAGAGCGCCTCGGCGCCGTGACGGCGGCAGGCGGCCGTGACCTGCTCGAGTCCGCTCGCGGGCAGCGCCAGCAGCGCGACGCTGGCGCCCTCACGGGCAAGCGAGAGGGCCGTCGCGCGTCCGACCCCCGAGCTCGCTCCGGTGACAAGCGCGCGCCGGCCGGTCATCCGTCCGGCGAGCGCCGGATGCTCGTCAAACATCGGAGGCCTCGACCGCCGCTCCGCTGCGCTCGACGCGAGGCCTCGTCTCGGACGGAATCAGCCCTTCGTGAACGGCGCCCGCCTCGCCGAGGCGTGCAGCCTGCGAGCGGTGCGATTCCGGCACCGCCGCGGTCGCCCTGACGTCGGCGCGCGCGAGCACGAAGTAGAGCCCACCCGCGATCACCGGGCCGAGGATCCAGGTCAGGTCAGAGCCGCTGAGCTGCCTTGCTGATCGGACCCTGCAGGATCGGCGAGTTGATCGTCAGGAGGCAGACGACGGCGCCGACCAGCATCGAGACCATCCCCTTGACGTTGATCCCGTGCCAGCCCCAGTAGCGACCCGCGGCGCCGGCATGGACACCGTGAATGTCGACCGGGTCGTACGACCAGCGTCTCAGCATTCCGTCGATCAGCCACACGCCGGCGAACGGGCCGATCCAGATCAGCAGCAACGACAGGAAGTCGTTGACGGTCGGTGAGGAAGTTCGAGGAGATGAACACGACGTAGATCACGAGCACCGTCGCGACCGTCATGTCGCACATCGTCGCCTGGTAGCGCTTGAGCGGCACGCCGACCGACTGGAGCGTCAGACCCGATGCGTAGAACGTCACCACGTTGTTGGCGACGGCGCCGCCGACCGCGGCGATCGCGTAGAGGATGAACAGCCACTCGGGGATCAGATGCTGGAGCCCGGCGACCGGATTCGACATGTCCCCGCGCGAGGAGAGGATCACGCCCATGAACCCGAGGAAGATCGCGATGCCGCTCGAGCTCCACAGGACGTTCCAGAAGATCGACCTGCTCGATGTCTTGCCCGGCAGGTAGCGCGGCCAGTCCGAGCAGTTGAACATGTAGGAGAGCGGCCCGGAGGCGATCACGGCGGTGCCGGCGAGGAACGCGCCGATCGTGGCCGACGTCGACAGCGGGTGAGCTGGGCCGGCGCTCCAGTTCACCCCGCCGATCGTGTAGAAGAACACGACGACCATCACGAGGCTCAGCAGCACCGCGAAGATCCGCTGGAAGTAGACCATCGTCGCGTGGCCGAGGACGGCGATCAGCGCCGAGAGGAAGAACACGACGACGAGCGCGATGATCTTGCCGGCCGTGCCGCCGTTGTGCCAGCCGAGCACCGGGAGCAGCGCCGCAATCGCGAGGACGCCGAACGTCGTGTTGAGCGCCTCGAACGAGACCGACGTGACCCACGCCGAGCAAGCCGTTCAGCCGGTTGCCCTGGATGCCGAACGCCGCGCGGGTCAGCGTCATCGTCGGCAGGCCGGCGCGGACCCCGGCGATCGATCCCCACGCGACGTACGCGAACAGCGCGTTGCCGACGACGACCGCCAGCAGCGCCTGCCAGATGTTCAGCCCGAGGCCGAACGCGATCACCCCGACCGAGAAGAAGAACAGGTACGCATTCGCGCCGACCCACACGTACGCGAGGTCGCGCATCTGCATGTTGCGCTCGCTCTCCGGGATGTAGTCGAAGCCGTGCTGCTCGACGCCGAACGCCTGGTTCGTGCTCGCCGGTGGGTCTGCCACGGTCATTGCTCTCCTCCGTTGCCCTGTGCTGGCTCGTTCAGGTCCACATGACATCAGGACGTCCGGACAAGTTTGAACGCATCTGAGAGTCGTTGTCAAGGGCATCCGGTAAGGTTTGTACTAATGTCCGGACAACTCGTGAGATGGTTATCCCGATGCCCAACGTGAGCAAGAGCGGCCGAGCGTCCAAGCCGGACGCCGCACTCCGCGTCGTCGAGAACCGGCTCGACCGTCGCAGCAGCGTCCCGCTCTACTACCAGCTCCAGGAGATCCTCCACCAGCAGATCGCCTCTGGACGGTTCCGCGTCGGTGATCCGCTTCCGTCCGAAGGGGAGCTGTGCCGGATGTTCGACGTCAGCCGGATCGTCGTCCGCCAGGCGCTCGAGGTGCTCGAGGACGACGGCGAGGTCGTCCGCATGCAGGGCAAGGGGACGTTCGTCGCCGAGCCGAAGCTCGATCTCGCCGCCGGCGGCCTGCTCCGCGTGCTGACGTCCGCGGACCCGGGCGTCTACGACGTCGAGGTGCTCGACGCGCACTTCACGCCCGTTGAGGAGAGCGTCGCGGCCCGGCTCGGCGCCGGCCGAGGTCCTGCGCATCGACTGGCTACTCCGCTTGCGGGAAGAGCCGACCGCGATCTCCTACTCGTTCATCCGGCCGCGTGCGCTCGCCGCGCTCGAGCGAGCGGCGATCCGCGGGGCACGGCTTGGCAGCGGCAAGCAACTGAAGCTCCGCGTCGAGCTTGGTAATCCAGAGATCAGCGTCTCGACGAGCCAGTGCAGTGCCTACAACGCGGAGCGGCTCGGGATCCCGGCGCGCGCGCCGGTGTTCCTGGTCGACGTCACCGAGGTCGCCAGCTCGGGCCCATCGGCGGGCGAGGCGGTCGAGGTCGCGCGCGTGATCTATCGCAGCGACACGCTGTCGCTGCAGCTCGAGTCGACGACTGACGCGGGTGTCCACCAGATCGCCGCGCGGATCTCCGGCGTCTCTCCTGCATGAGCGCGACGATGGTCACGGGCGGGCTCGGCTACTGCGGCCGGCACGTCGTCGACCAGCTCCGCGCGCGCGGCGAGAACGTCGTCAGCTACAACCGCGACTACGCGGAGGCAGCTGCGGACGGGGTCACGCTCGTTCAAGGGGAGCTGTACGACATCCCGCGGCTGCTGCAGACGATCCGCGAACACTCAGTGGAGCGGATCGTCCACACCGCCGCCATGTCGCACCCGGACCTCTCGATCGAGTTCCCGATCGCGACTTTTCAGGCCAACGTCGACGGGACCGTCAACCTGTTCGAGGCCGCGCGTCTCGCCGGCGTGCACCGAATCGTCTACTTCTCCTCGGAGACCGTGTACGGGCACATCGACGGCACGGTTCGCGAGGAGGCGCCGCTCCACCCGACGACGCCCTACGGCGTGACGAAGGTGACGGGCGAGTTGCTCGCCGATGTCTACACCAGGCTCTACGGGTTCGACGCGATTTCGCTTCGCCTCTCGGAGGTGTACGGACCGGGGAACAAGATGCCCACGGCGCTGCGGGACATGCTCCTCGCCGCCGTCCACGGTCAGTCCTTCCGGATGCCCGATGGCGGCGACCACCGCTTCCAGTTCATCCACGTGGATGACGTTGCCCGTGCCACCGCTCTGTGCGCTCGACTGCGACGCGCCCGCGCAGCGCGTGTTCAACATCACGGGAGGCTCGCAGGTGTCACTGAGCGACGCCGTCGCGCTCGTCCGGAGCGCCGTGCCCGGCGCGGACATCGAGATCGGCCCGGGGTTCTGGCATCTCGACCGCCAGGGCGAGTGGGACATCAGCGCTGCTGAGCGTGAGCTCGGCTACACGCCGCGGGTCGCGCTCGCCGACGGGATCGCGAACTACGCGACGTGGCTCCGCCAGCACCCGTACTGACCTGAGGCGAGCGACAGCAACGTCTCACGCCGCCAGGACTCTCGGTCGTATGGTTGCGTGCCCGGTTAGCAGTTCGACGAGCCCGCGGCCCACACACCTGAACTGACGCCCGGATCAAAGTTCGCATCACGCAGGTCCCGACTGGCCGGCAAGAGCGCTTCCGCGAGTTCGCTCATCGAGTCCACCCCGATCCGCAAACGCAACAACTCGACTGCCGCCGGCGTCTCGCCACGCTCTCGGATTGACGCGATGCGCCCTCCCGCGCGGGCAACCTCTCTCGCGGGAGCGCGTACCGTCGCGGCCGTGAGTCCCGGAGCATGCTTGAGCCGAACGGGCCTCAGGCAGCACTTCTCCCCGTTCTGGAGGGGTTGGTAGTCCGCCCCATGGATCGGTAGTGAGCCGCAGACCCCTGTCGGAGCATCAAGACGGGTCGATCGTCGCCGAGGAACGGAGGGATGCCCCTCTAGCAGTGCGCGGGCGGTGGATGAAGTGAACCGAACGTTCTACGCAGTCATCCCGGATCGGGAGGAGTTTTGATGAGACGCTTGTCGAACGTGTCTTTGGGAGCCCGGCTTGTCGCGGCGTTTGCGCTGCTTGTCGGTTTGCTGTTGGTCGTGGCGGCCGTCGGCTTGTCCGCCGGATCCGCTCAAGGCACGGCCGCTAAAAAGCTGGAGTCGACCTCGCGTCTGACGCAAGAGGTAATGCAGGTCAAGTACCGCGGTGCCGACTTCAACGGCTGGCAGAACGCATATGCCTTCGACATCATCCGTGGCGTACCTGGGGCCACAGCCGACAGCGCCGCCAGCCGCAAGGCATTTCTTGCCTCCGCGGCCGAATTCCGCCGCGAACTGGCCGTGGTTCAGCGCGAGCATCTGAGCCCAACCCAGCGCGCTCAGGCTGCCGCCGCATCCTCGGCCTTTGATCAGTTCATGGCGACCGACAACAGAGTGATCGGGCTATATCGCAATGGGAGCCCCGCAGCTGTCGCTCAGGCAAACAAGCTGGTGCTCGGTCGCGAGATCGCACTGTTCACGCAGATTTCTTCGGCGGTCGACCGGCTGGTCGCCTCCGCGGCGAAGGAAGCCAGGCTGGCAAGCGCGAGCGCGAGTTCAGCGCAGTCAAGCTCTCGCACCACGATCATTCTCGTCAGCGCGATCGCGGTCTTGTTGGCTGTCGCTTCAGCGTTCTTGGTCCTTCGCTACATCAAGCGCAACGTGCACTCGATCCTCGAGCGGATGTCCGTGATCCAGACTGCGTTCAAGACGCATCTCATGGCCGCTTTGCACTCGCTGGCTGGCGGTGACTTGACGATCAGGCTAAAGGCCACGACCAGCGCCGGTGCCACCGATTTCCCCAAGGATGAGCTCGGCCAGATCAGAAGCCAGGTCGAGCAATTCCGCGGCGGGCTGCTCGACTGCTACGAGGCCTATAACGAGACAGCTGAAAACCTCGGCGAGCTGATCGGCGAGGTCACCAGCACGGCTGGGTCGGTGGACTCCGCATCCAAGGGGATGTCCTCGACATCTGAGGAGACCGGCAGAGCGACAGGCGAGATCGCACAGGCGATCGGTGACGTCGCACAGGGCGCCGAGCGCCAGGTGCAGATGCTCGAGACCACCCGCCGCGCGGCCGAGGAGGTTGCGTCCGCGGTGAAGGAAAGCGCCGAGCAGGCCGAGCAAACCGCGGAGGCCGCGTCGCAGGCCCGTGACGCCGCGCAGCATGGTGTCCAGGCGGCCGAGCAAGCCAACGATGCGATGCAAGCAGTCCGGGACTCCAGCCAGGATGTCACGCAGGCGATCGGCGAGCTGGCCACGAAGTCAGAGCAGATCGGCGAGATCGTGGGCACGATCACCGGGATCGCGGAGCAGACCAACCTGCTCGCGCTCAATGCCGCGATCGAGGCAGCGCGTGCAGGTGACCAAGGCCGCGGGTTCGCGGTCGTGGCCGACGAGGTCCGCAAGCTCGCCGAGGAGTCCCAACGGGCAGCGCACGAGATCTCAGAGCTGATCGGTGCGATCCAGAACGAGACCAGCAAGGCGGTGACCGTGGTTGAGGCGGGTGCGCAACGGACCGCCGACGGTGCAGCAGTCGTCGAGCAGACCCGCGAAGCGTTCCTGACGATCGGACACGCCGTTGATGACATGACCACGCGGATCGAGCAGATCGCCGCCGGCGCGCAGCAGATCACCGCCAGCGCCGCGAGCATGCAGGACGGGATGGCTGAGATCGAATCAGTCGCTGAGGAGTCCTCAGCGTCCACCGAACAGGTCTCCGCGTCAACCGAAGAGACCTCCGCATCCGCCGAACAGATCGCCGCCTCCGCGCACGAACTCGCGGCGAACGCCGACCAACTCAACACCCTCGTCGCGCAATTCAAGATCACCGCATGAAACGGCACTGGCCGGTCTCTTCGGTTAGCGACTGGCGAGCAGCCCATAGGCGCCTAACTGCAAGAACGATGGGCCTTCTTTTGGGTTAGGGATCCCGGGGAGGAATGCCAGGCTGTGGTTGCCGGGAGTGCGCCAGCGCCAGGCGAACAGGATCGTGTTCGGGATGCTCCGTCCTGCGCTGGATTTGTTCTGCCAGATGCCCGTGCGGTCGAACGTCTCGCGCCCGTCGATGAGCACGCGAGCGTGACCGGCCTCGCAGCACCGCTGTCCGAGCGTTCCGAGCAGTGCGATCCCTGATCCGTGGAACCGGATGGTCGCCGGAATCGCGCTGATCTGACGGCGGACGAGCGTCCCGCCTTCCCAATGGTTCGTCACGCGTACTGGTGTGCGTGGCGCGATCGCGCTGGCGGCGATCTCAACCGCGAGCCCGCCATTTGTCTGCCACGCGGTGACTGTTGTCGCGGGTGGCGGTCCGTCGAAGAACCGGCCGAACGAGCCGTCTTGTGTACGGGCGGAAAGTGCTGCGGCAGCGTTGGCTAACACCCATGCGCGTGCGGCTCGCTGACCATCCTGCGCGAGCGCGAGCATGCCTTCGATCAGCGGCTCGACGACATCGTTTTCGGCCTGCAGATCGGTAAACACGCCGCGGCCGTCTGAGAGATAGCGCTCAACCGCTGCGGCGGTGCTCTTCGCCTGGTCACGATAGGCGCGCCGACCGGTGTCGCGGTACAGCGCCACCCCGGACCAGATCATGTCGCCGTTGACCGAGGCAAAGAAGCGGTGGGGAAGCTGACGACATGCGTGGCCGTCATCGAACACGTACACGGTGTAAAGCGCTACGCGTGGATCCAGAAAGTACCTTCGCGCTGCCCGATACTCGGCGATCGCTGAGGTCAAATACGCACGCTCGCGCGTAGCCTTGTAGAGCAGCAGCGCAGCCTTCACCGCGTTAGCGGCCGTCTCAAGCGTCTTCAGTCGATTCTCGCCTCCCCCCGGCTGCTGATAGGGAATCGCTCGGCAGCCACCCAGTGAGAACACCCGAGCGCGCTGTACGTACGCATACGCATTCCTGGCTTTCACAAGCGCGACTGGCGCACCCGTCGCCAGATACTCATCGCTGAGCGCGATCGAATCCCACTCGGCCACATCACTCCACCCGCACCCCGAAGCCCGGCCACACGGCACCGCATACGCCGGCGC
This sequence comes from uncultured Solirubrobacterales bacterium, assembly GCA_963779695.1. Lineage (GTDB taxonomy): Bacteria > Actinomycetota > Thermoleophilia > Solirubrobacterales > Solirubrobacteraceae > Palsa-465. The sequence goes on along the minus strand of CAVZZH010000038.1, from coordinate 1,438 downwards.
GTTGCGCGCTAGCGCACGGAGCATCGGCAAGAGCCGCCGATCATTCCGCAGCGACGCCTGCAAAGCCAATGCATACGTCAGGGAGTCAACGCCCCAGTCCGAATCCCCGGTCGCGCAGTCAGCCGCATCACAGGCTCGCCAGCTCCCTCGACCGGAGTAGTACACGCCAGCAAGCGTCGCGACCGCCTCGCGTCCCGCCTCGGCGAGATGCTCCGCGCGCGAACCGCCTGACACTGCGCCACACGCGTTGAGCCACAACGCGACGACAACCAGAGCCCAGGCCCTCAACGCGAGCAGATCGCTGACTCGCCGCATGCGCGGACAGCCTCCCACATCCAGGGACCCGCTCCGTGCTGCGATCAGAGCGTCGTGATCGCCTGGCCGGTGAACACGCACTGGCCTCCTGCGGTCTGAGTCGTGACCCACGCTGTCGCGATGTGTTCGTTGCTGCCGTCGTTGTACGCCGCCTGGACCGTGACGCTCTGCGGCAGGCCGCCGGTGTGCGGTTGCTCGTAGAACGCCCCGGCGGTGAGCGCGTTGCTGGTTTGAATGTCGACCGTCCCGCCGGAGTTCGTGGTCCACACGATCAGATTGTCAATCGGCAGGTCGGCGACGAACCGGATCTTGCCGCTGACTCCCGCATCGCAGAGGCCGGCGATGTGGCCGAAGTCGAGCTCCAGGAACTCGGTCGCGACGCTCGCGGGCGCCAGCGTCAGCCGGCCGGACCGCAGCTTGCCGGTGCCCTGCAGATAGCCGTTCGGCGCCACGCCGCCAAGCTTCGCCGAATCGGCAGCGGTCCCCGTCGCCCCCAGGAACGTGTTCGGCGCGATGTCACCCGAGGTGAGGCTGCCATCGGCGACCTTCGAGGACGTCACGGCGTTGTCGGCGAGTGCGCCCGTCCCGACAGCCGCCGGCGCGAGCTTTGAGCTCGTGACGGCGTTGCCGGCGAGTGCGCCCGTCCCCACCGCAGCGCGCCCGAGCTTGGAGCTCGTGACAGCACCGTTCGCGAGCCGCTTTGAGCCGACCGCGCCAGCTTTGATCTTGTCGCTTGTGACGGCTGCTGAATGGAGCTTCGCGGCGGTCACGGCGCCGTTCCTGATCTGCGATGTGCCGATCTGTGAGACGGCGAACGCCGTCCCGCCTAGCGCCACGAACAGCGCCGCCAGCGAGATCGCCAGCGACGCGCTCGAACTGCTGAGCCTGCGCATCTACCTCCCCTTTCGATTGTCAGCTATCGGCAGTCTCCCAGGATCGAACCGCCGCAAGGGGGAGACTGTCAGCGCCTCCGGACTCTCGACGGTCCTGTTGCGTCGCTGCTGGTGCCGGGATAGTGTCGGCCTCCACCACGAAAGGACGACGATGGATCACTCAGCCGCGCAGCGGAAGCTCTACGAGTTGCTGAACGCTGGAGACATCGAAGGGTTCGGCGCACTGCTGG
>CAVZZH010000037.1:0-69200 GCA_963779695.1 uncultured Solirubrobacterales bacterium | reverse complement strand
TAGAATCCACTTAGTGTTTTGCAGGTTTTTGTAGGTCTTGCAAGCGTGCTGGCCGGACTTCGGGGGCCCAGACGGTTCGGCTAAACTGAAACAAGGACGGTGCGGGCAAGCCGGGCGCGGCCCGTGCTCACTGAACCGCCCGTCCGGCGCTCCCACATCCTCTAATCACTTGGGCTTCTTCACGTACCTGACCGGCTTCGGTGGCCGCGACATGGCGGTCGATCTTGGATCTTGCCAACACCCTCGTTTACGTGCGCGGGCGGGGCATCGTCCTGTCCGAACGAGCGTCGTCGCCGTCGATTCGCGGACCGGGGAGGTCCACGCCGTCGGCATCGAGGCCAAACGGATGCTCGGCCGCACGCCGGGCACGATCTCCGCGATCCGGCCGCTCAAGGACGGTGTCATCGCCGACTTCGAGGTGACCGAGGAGATGCTCCGGCACTTCATCCAGAAGGTCCATCAGAACCGCTGGGTGCACCCGCGGGTCGTCGTGTGCGTGCCCTCGGGGGTCACCGGCGTCGAGAAGCGGGCGGTCGAGGAGGCATGCCCGAGCGCCGGCGCCCGCCAGGCGGTACCTGATCGAGGAGCCGATGGCGGCCGCGATCGGCGCCGGACTCCCCGTCGGCGAGCCGACCGGGTCGATGGTCGTCGACATCGGCGGCGGCACGAGCGAGGTGGCGGTCATCTCGCTCGGCGGCATCGTCGTCTCGCAGTCGATCCGCGTCGGTGGCGACGAGCTCGACGAGAAGCGATCATCAACTACGTCAAACGCGAGTACAAGCTTCTGATCGGGCAACCGCCTGGAAGGGCGGCGTCACGCACCGAGATCCTGCTTCGCCGTCCCCGATGCGCAAGCAGGTCGAGGCCGAGATCCGTGGCCGCGACATGGTGTCCGGACTCCCCAAGACCGTCGTGCTGACGAGCGAGGAGATCCGCGGCGCGCTCGAGGAGCCGGTGTCGCAGATCATCGACGCCGTCAAGGAGACTCTGGACCGCACACCGCCGGAGCTCGCCTCCGACATCATGGATCGTGGCATCATGCTGGCAGGAGGTGGGTCGCGTCCCAGGGGCTCGAAGAGCGCCTGCGCCACGAGACGCAGATGCCTGCGCACCTGGCCGAGTCACCGCTGACGTGTGTCGCGGTCGGCTCGGGGAGATCGTTGGAGGAATTCGAGGCGATCCATCGTTCCAGCAAGAATTCACGCAACCGCCGCCGCCGCTACTAGGTTGAGCCCTGGGAGCCGCGGCGCGTGAGCACCACCTTGGAGACACGCACCCCGTGCATGACAAGAAGCCCATTCGGCGCCGGCGGCGATCCTCGCTCTGCTCGTCGTCGTTTCCCTGATCCTCCTGACGCCTCTTTCGGCGAGTCCCCGAGCAGTCCTCTGCACAGCGTGCAGCGGGGCATCGTCCAGGTGCTCTCGCCGATCCAGGAGGGCGCGAGCAAGGCGCTCAAGCCGCTCCGCGACATCGCCTCGTCGTCTCCTCGACGTTCCACGCCAAGGCCCAGCGCGACGCGCTGCGCAAGGAGATCAACAAGCTGCTCCGGCGAGATCTCGGTCGCTCAGCAGAAGGTGATCCTCTACACCCAGCTCGCCAGCAGGTCGGGCTCGACAACTGCATCGGCGAGCAACTACCAGCCGGTCGCGGCCCACGTGATCGGCCGCGACCCGACGCTGTGGTACGCGACGGTCGAGGTCGACAAGGGCTCGGCGGACGGCGTCCACAAAGAGGATCCCGTGATCGGCGACGGGGCGCTCGTCGGCAAGGTCTCGACGGTCGCGCCGAACGTGTCGATCGTCACGCTCATCACCGACCACTCGTTCGCCGTCTCCGCGGAGGTCCAGGACGCCGCCGGCGACGCCGGCGTGCTCGTTCCCGCGGTCGGCAACCCGAACCAGCTGCTGCTCGAGTATCTGCCCTCGCACGCGCAGATCTCCCAAGGCCAGCAGGTGGTCACCGCCGGCTTCCGCTCCGGCGCGCTCGAGTCGCTGTACCCGGCCGGGATCCCGATCGGCCAGGTGTCGGACGCCAACCAGAACGACCTGATCAACAACCGCCAGGTCAAGGTCTCGCCCGCCGCCGACCTCCGCCACCTCGACTTCGTGCAGATCCTGACCGAGCCGCAGGCCGGAACGCGGCGGGTCCAGCTGCCGACGACGCACCCATGAACGAGACAGTCCGCCTGTCACTTCGACTGCCGGTGCGGCTCGTCCTGCTCGGGTTCCTCACCGTCGTGATCCAGGAGGCGGCGGTCTCGCAGATCTCGATCTTCGGGGTCAGCGCCGACCTGACGCCGCTCGTCGTGATGTCGGTCGGGCTGCTGACCGGCTCGCTGCTCGGCGCGATCACGGGCTTCGGCGTCGGCCTGTTCGTCGACCTCGTGCTCGTGCAGACGCTCGGTGTCACCTCGCTCCTGTACATCGCGATCGGCTACGGCTCCGGCCGGCTGCGGGAGCTGCGCGACCCGTCCCACGGGCTCGTCCCGCTCGCCCTCGGCGCCGCCGCGACCGCGCTCGCCGGGATCGGGATGGCGCGTGATCCAGTTCCTGCTCGGGGTCGACGCGCCCGTGAGCTGGCTGCTCATCCAGCAGCTGTTCATCACGATCCTCGTCAACACGCTGATCGCGCTGCCCGTGTACGCGCTCGTGCGCCGGATCATCCAGCCGGCGCTGCCCGAGGATCCCCGTCGCCGCCGCCGCCGTGCCTACACGACCGGCGGGCTCAGCCCGCTCCAGCGCCCCTCCGAACGCCTCGGCCAGATCCCCCGCTCCGCGTCGCGATGATCCAGACCCCCGAAGATCGACGTCCGCCGCTGACGCCGCAGCTCGCGCTGCGCGTGGCGATCGTCGGCAGCGTCGCGCTCGCGATGTTCGCGATCATCTTCTTCCGCCTGTGGTTCCTCCAGGTGCTGAGCGGCGATCAGTACCTGGCGAAGGCGAGCGTCAACCGGGTGCGGACGCTGGCGGTCCCGGCCGCGCGCGGGCCAGATCCTCGACCGCGACGGCAACATCCTCGTGGATTCCAAGCCGTCGATCGCGGTGCAGCTCTCGCCGCCCGACCTGCCGCGCAATGGCGCCAAACGCCGCCGGACTGTACGCCCGCCTCGCTCAGGTGCTCGCGATCCCGACGCAGCGCCGGAGCTGCACGATCATCGGCGGCCCGCACGTCGTCCACGCCCGGCTCGCGCCGATCGCATGCGCGGTCGCCCAGCAGCATGCGCTGCTGCCCTACGCGAACGTCACGATCAAGACCGACGTGTCGGACGCCGTCCACGGCTATCTCGCCGAGCGCCAGGACCAGTTCCCGGGCGTGAGCGTCGAGCAGGTGTGGCTGCGGCGCTATCCGCTGCACGACCTCGCCGCCCAGCTGTTCGGGACCGTCGGTCCGATCACCCCGGCCGAGCTCCAGCGAGACGCGCTACCGCGGCGTCAACCAGCAGTCGATCGTCGGGCAGTCCGGCCTGGAGTGGTACTACGACCGCTACCTGCGCGGCCAGGACGGCGCCGAGCGCGTGCAGGTCGACGCCCTCGGTCGGTTCAAGGGCTACCTGTCCGAGCGCAAGCCGATCGCCGGGCACTCGCTCAAGCTGTCGCTCAACCTGGGCCTCCAGAAGGCCGGCCAGCAGGCGCTCTCGCAGGCGATCGCGAACAGCCCACCGGCCACCGGCGGGCGCGTTCGTCGCGCTCAACCCGGTCAACGGCGAGGTGTACGCGATGGGCTCCTCCCCGACGTTCGACCCGAACATCTTCACCAAGCCGTTGAGCGAGGCCGCCTACCAGAAGCTCAACAACGCCTCGAGCGGCTTCCCGCTGTTCAACCGGGCGATCCAGAGTTCGTACCCGACCGGCTCGACGTTCAAGGGCATCACGGCGACCGCGGCGCTGCAGAGCGGCGCCTGGAACCTCGGCTCGATCTACGACGACACCGGCGTCTACTCAGAACGGTCCCGGCGACACGCGTCACAACGCCGGCCACGCCGCCTACGGCGCGGTCAACCTCACCCAGGCGATCCAGGTGTCCTCGGACAACTTCTTCTACAACCTCGGGCGGCTGCTCAACGCCGACCCGACCAAGCACCCCAAGGGTGGCGCGCTGCAGCAGTGGGCGCGGGGTTTCGGCATCGGTCGCCCGACGGGGATCGACCTCGGCGGTGAGAACTCCGGGATCCTGCCCTCGCCGGAGTGGCGCACCGGGCGCGACAAGCTCGAGCTGGCGTGCGAGCACGCCACGGGCCCGTTCAAGGGCAAGCCCCACCATACGAGCTGCGGGATCGCCGACGGGCGCCCGTGGTCGGTCGGCGACAACGAGAACCTCGCGGTCGGCCAGGGCGACCTGGAGGCCACGCCGCTCCAGCTCGCGGTCGCCTACTCGGCGCTCGAGAACGGCGGCGGCGTCGTGCGCCCCCACGTCGGGCTCGAGGTCGACGCGCCGGACGGCACGGTGCTCCAGCGGATCGACCCGCCGGCGTCACGCCACCTGCCGATCGCCTCCGCCAACCTCGACGCGATCCGGGCGGGCCTGCACGCCGCGGCGTCGCAGTCGGGCGGCACCTCGGCGGACGTGTTCGCCGGTTGGGATCAGAACCGCTTCCCGGTGTTCGGGAAGACGGGAACCGCTCAGCACACCGGGCAGGCCGACCAATCGTGGTATGTGTGCTACGTGCCCGACCCCGTCCGCCCGATCCTCGTTGTCGTCACCGTCGAGCAGGGCGGCTTCGGCGCCCAGGCGGCCGCCCCGGCCGCGCGCCAGATCCTCTCGCAGTGGTTCTACGGCAAGCGCGGCCAGTACGTCGTCGGGAGCTCGAAGACGCTGTGAGCGTCACGACCCCGATCCAGGTCCCGGAAGAGGCGAGCGCCCCTCGGGCGCCGTCGCTGCTGCGGTTCGATCCGCTGCTGATGCTCGCGGCGGCCGGGCTCGTCGCGTGCTCGCTGATCACGCTCAAGGGCGCGACGCGTAACGCCGTCAAGGGGCACCCGCTGTTCTACGTCGAGCGCCAGGCGATCTACGTCGGCATCGGCGTCCTGCTCGCGCGTGCTCATCTCCCGGATCGATTATTCCCGGCTGCGCGAGTACCGCTACGGGTTCTACGGGCTGCTCGTCGCGCTGAACATCGTCGTCTTTGGGATGCCGGCGATCCGCGGCTCCCACCGCTGGATCCCGCTGCCGTTCTTCCAGGTTCAGTCGTCGGAGTTCGGCAAGATCCTGCTGATCGTCTCGCTCGCGGCGTTCGCGGTCGACCGGATGCGCCGCCTGCACGAGCTGCGCACCACGGCGCGGATCATGCTGTTCACGCTGCTGCCGGCGCTGATCGTGATCCCCCAGCCGGACCTCGGCACGGGTCTCGTGTACGTCGTCGTCGGCTTCATGATGCTCGTCTTCGCCGGGACGCCCGGCCGCCAGCTCGCGGGGCTCATCGCTGCGTTCGCTGCGGTCGTCGCGTTCGTGCTCGTGGGCGCCCCGGCGCTCGGGGTTCACGTGCTCAAGCCCTACCAGGTGCAGCGGCTGACCGGGTTCGTCAACCCGTCCCGGGATCCCCGCAACCAGACCTACAACATCCTGCAGTCGGAGATCGCGATCGGCTCAGGACAGAAGACGGGCCGGGGCGTCGCGCACGCCACGCAGACGAGCCTCAACTACCTGCCCGAGCATCAGACTGACTTCATCTTTGCGGCCGTCGGCGAGACCTACGGGTTCGTCGGGGGCGCACTCGTCTTATCCCTGTACGCGCTGTTGATATGGCGCTCGCTGCGAATCCTGACGCTGGCAAAGAACCTGTACGGGACTTTGATCGCCGCCGGGATCCTCGCGATGTTGATGTTCCAGGTGTTCGTGAACGTGGGTATGACCATCGGGATCATGCCGATCACGGGAGTACCGTTGCCGCTCATGAGCTATGGCGGCTCGTCCGTTCTCGTCACCTTTATCGCCCTCGGGCTGTTGCAGTCGATCCACATTCAGGCTCGGATCGCCTCTGCCGGCAAGGGAAGGGCGCTCATTTCGTAATGCCGGCGCCACCACGTGCGCAGCCGGCCAAACCGCGCCCCGTGCCTCGCTGGCACGCGCGGCGCACACACTCAAAGGACTGAACGACAATTGAAGAAGCAAGTATTGGTCAGCGTCGACCGTGGGGAGACCCGGGTCGCGCTGCTCGAGGCGACCGGGACGGTCGCCGAACGTAAGCCCGGTTCCGGCGCCAGGCGCCGGCGTAAGACCGCCAACCCGGCGGCCGGCTACCGCGTCGCCGAGCTGTATCTCGAGCGCCGCGGCGCCCGCTCGATCGTGGGCAACATCTACAAGGGCCGCGTCGACAACGTGCTCGCGGGGCTCGAGGCGGCGTTCGTCGACATCGGACTGGAGAAGAACGGGTTTCTCCACGTCGACGAGATCGTGCTGCCCGGCGTCGAGGCACCGCGCCGCGGGCGTGGCGGTGGGGGTGGCCGGGACAGCCGGCAGATCACCGACATGCTCAAGCCGGGCCAGGAGATCGTCGTCCAGGTGGTCAAGGACCCGCTGAAGACGAAGGGTGCCCGCCTGTCGATGGACCTGACGATCGCCGGGCGCTACATGGTGCTGGCGCCGTTCGGCGAGGGCGTCGGGGTTTCCCGGCGGCTTGACGACAAGGAGCGCGACCGGCTCCGCAAGGAGGCGGCGAGGCTCGACCTCAAGGGCTCGGGCGCCATCGTCCGCACCGCCGCCCAGGGCGCCAAGCGCGCCGACCTCGAGCGTGAGCTGCTGTACCTGTTCAAGCTGAACGAGGTGCTCCAGAAGCGCGTCGAGGAGACGCCGGCACCGGCGCTCGTCTTCCAGGAAGCCGACCTGTCGGTCCGCGTCGTGCGCGACATCTACTCGGCGGAGTTCGAGCGCGCGATCGTCGACGATCCGAAGGCGCATCACCGGCTCGCCTCGTTCTTCTCCCGGACCGCGCCGGATCTCGTCGAGCACGTCGAGCTGTGGGACGACGAGCGGCCGCTGTTCGAGGCGTTCGGCGTCGAGAAGGTGCTCGACTCGACCCTTTCCCGGCGCGTCGACCTGCCGAGCGGCGGCTACCTGATGATCGACTATGCCGAGGCACTGACCGTCATTGACGTCAACTCGGGGTCGTTCATCGGCCGCGGCAAGGGCGCCCGGCTGGAGGACACGATCACCAAGACGAACCTCGAGGCGGCCGACGAGGTCGTCCGTCAGCTGCGCCTGCGCGACATCGGCGGGATCATCGTCATCGACTTCATCGACATGGCCCGGGCCCGGAACCGGGACGCCGTGCTCAAGACGCTGCGCAAGGCGCTCGACGAGGACCGCACGAAGACGTTCGTGGTCGAGATCTCGCCCCTGGGCCTCGTCGAGATGACCCGCCAGAACGTCACCGACGGCGTCCGGGAGATCATGACCCGGCCGTGCCCGACGTGCCACGGCGAGGGCGTGATCAAGTCCGAGGAGACGATCGCGATCGAGTTCGAGCGCCGGATGCGCGACGTGGCCAAGGAGACGAAGGCCGAGGCGCTGCTCATCCAGATGAATCCGCGGGTGAGCGCCGAGTTCACCGGCAACGAGGCCCGGGTGCTGCATCAGATCGAGGAGGACACCGGCAAGTGGTTCCACTTCGAGGGCTCCGAGGGGCTCCCGCTCGATCATTTCGCCGTGCTGATGGAGGCCGACCGCGAGAAGGTGCTCGAGCGTGCGCTCCCGTTCCGGGAGGGCGAGGAGGTCCACGTCGAGATCGTCGAGCCGCACATGTTCAACCCGGGCGACGCCGTGGCCAAGATCGACGGCTACATCATCTCGATCACCGGGGGCACGCCGTACGTCGGCGAGAAGCACCTCGTGCGGATCGAGGAGGTGGGGCGGACGGCCGCCCGCGCGTCGCTCGTCGACGCCGAACCGGGCCCCAGCGGGGACGGGTCGGACGGCTCAGGAGCAGGCGATTCCGAGGATGGCCTAGAATCGAAGCCTCGGCGCCGCGGCCGCAGAGGCGGACGGCGCCGTTCCGGTGCGAAGGCCGAGTCAACCTCGGCCGCCGCGCCGTCATCATCTTCGTCCTCGGAGTAACCGTGTACGCAATCGTCAAGACAGGTGGAAAGCAGTACCGCGTCGAGCAAGGCCAGTCCCTGCTCGTCGAGCGCCTGCCCGCGGAGGACGGCGCGTCGGTCTCGCTGCAGCCGTTGCTCTACGTGGACGGCTCGACGGTCGTGGACTCTGGTGATGAGCTGTCGCGAGTCAGCGTGGAGGCGCGCGTCGTCGCCCACGAGCGCGGCCCCAAGCTCCGCATCGTCAAGTTCAAGCCCAAGCGCGGCTACAAGCGACGGACCGGCCACCGTCAGGAGCTGACGCGGCTCGAGGTGACCGTCCGTCAAGCTCTCCGGTAGCGGCTCGTCGTCCTCGTCGAAGAAGGCCGAGCCAGCGCCGGTTGCCGCCACGGCAGCATCTTCAACCTCGACTTCAGAGGAGGCGACCGAGAATGGCGCATAAGAAGGGCCTCGGGTCCTCCCGTAACGGCCGTGACTCAAACGCCAAACGGCTCGGCGTCAAGGTGTTCGCCGGCCAGACCGTGACCGGCGGCGAGATCATCGTCCGCCAGCGCGGCACCCGCTTCCATCCCGGCGACGGCGTCGGGATCGGCAAGGACGACACGATCTACGCGCGGAGCGCGGGGACGGTGGCGTTCACCCGCGGTCGCCGCGGGCGCGTGATCTCGGTCGAGCCCGGGTCGGCGTCGGACTCCTAACCGTCGGCGTCGGACTCGGGCGCGGCGCCCTATCCCCCTAGTCCGAGCTGTGTGTGCGGCCAGGCCGCGGCGCTCCCCGGTTGGGGCGCCGCGGATTCGCCACGCGTTCGGCACCCCGCCGGACAAAGTCCCCGTTCCGACAAGTCCCCGTTCCGGACAAAGTCCCCGTTCCGGACAAAGTCCCATTGGTCGGCGAGTTCGAATTGGCTTGTGGCTTTCTCCCGATCGGGCGAGGACGGTGTCCCAACCCGCCCGGCACTCGGGTCCCGGTGGGACTTTGTCCTGATTGCGGCTCGGCCAAGGTCGTAACCGCACCCGTGGCACGCTGGTGATTGGGCACACGGCGCTATGCGGTCCGGGCTGATGCCCAGGTCAGGACGGCGGCGAGCTGGGCGATGACGGCGAGCGGCTCCTCGCCGATCTGTTTGGCCGTGAACCGGAGCACGGTGAAGCCGCGGGCCTCGAGGTCTGCGTCGCGGGCTCGGTCGCTGTCGAACGTGGCCTTGCGTAGGTGCCAGAGGTAGCTGTCGACCTCGACGACCACGCGCAGTTCTCGCCAGAACATGTCGACGGTGTAGCCGTGCAGTGGCTGGTTGCGCTCGGGGCGCGGGAGCCCGGAGGCGACGATCGCGTCCCAAAGGGCGAGTTCGCTGTCGGAGCGCGAGATTCCCGATCCGCTCTCGCGCTCGGTGAGCAGGGCGTCGAGGATCGGCGCGCCCGCGCGGTGGCTGCCGATTCGCGTCAGCGTCTCTCGTACGTGCGCGAGGCGCAGGACGTTCTTGTCCAGCCCGTCATCCAAGCCACGTTCGAGTTCCCTCGGCGTCACGCGTGCCCGCGATCTCCACCATCGCGCGTGCAGCGGAGACGGTTGGGAGTCCGTGACGGATGCGGACATCAAGCTTGGGATCGAGCGTGTGGGATCGGTGGAGGCGGATCCCGGCGAGACGGCACTGGTGTGCGGCACCGATCGTAATGTCAACCGGGCCGGACGCGAGCCGCCAGGGAATGAGATTCCAGATCGCCGCCGCCGACACGCCGCTGAGGAGCGCTCCGTCAGGGCACGCGAGCAACGCTTCGGTTTCTCTGGTCAGCTCAGCCGTGGGCGAGTGACCCACAACGTAGACACCACGAAATCGAGCTGCCAGCCACTCCGTCGCGAGCATCGTCTCGATCTGGCTTGAGGTGATGCCGGCCGTGACCAGCTGGCGACGGTTGGCCCGTCCACGCTGCTCGCCGGCGACGGCCGCGACCCGTCGATCTCGGCTTCCACGAACCGGGACAGGATCCCAACGGCCGAGCACCGGAACGTAGAACGTGCCGTTGTCCCGATCCGATCGGGACGATGCCCCAACCGCCACGCGTCGCCCGTCCGTTGGGATGTTTTGACGATTCGGCGTGCCACACCCTTCCAGAGGGCGCAGCGACCGATTTCCACCCCCTCGAAGCGCCGTTCTTGACGCAGACCCGCAACAAACCGGGGCACGGACCGGGCGCCCGCCGCACGGCCCCCCGGTCAACAGCGATCGTCGTCGCGAGTTGACCCGCCGACAGCACGGTTTATCGTCGTTCGATACACCTGTTACCAGCGCAAAAAGCAACCACGAGCGATTGCGGGAGACATGCGCGGGGCGCTGGTGTCAAGGTCACGCCCGCCGCCTGGCTCCACTATGCTCCGCCGCCGTGCCTGGCGCGGCGCAGAGGAGAGAGAGGGGCGCACGGCGTGCGCTCGGGGCGACGGCCCTCGTCGCCGCGTTGGTGTGCGCGTTCGCGTTCGCGTCGACGGCCGTCGCTGCCGCCAAGCTTGGCACCGTCGGCGGGAGCGCCGAGCAGGTCTATCTGACCGGCGCCACCCCGGGCGCGAAGCTCACGCTCGTCAACCGCCGCGGTCGCGTCGTGCAGGTGAAGCGCGTCGACCGCCTCGGCGCCCTGATCTTCCGCAACGTCGCGCCGGGACGCGCGTATCGTGTCCGCAGCGGCCGCACGCGCTCACGGGCGGTCACCGTGTTCACGAATCGGGACGCGCCGGTCAGCACCAAGGGCTACAGCCAGCGGATCCCGACGAGCGGCTATGGCTACCTGACGACCCGTGACGGGACCAAGCTCGCGATCGACGTCCACACGCCCGGAACGGGCAAGGGTCCGTACCCGACGGTCGTCGAATACGCCGGCTACGGCTACGCGGATCCCTTCCACGGTCCGGACAGCGGTATCGCGCAGGTCGCGAACCTGCTCGGCTTCGCCGTCGTCGACGTCAACATGCGGGGAACCGGTTGCTCAGGCGGCGCGTTTGACTACTTCGAGCGGCTGCAGAGCCTCGATGGCTACGACATCGTCGAGACCGTCGCCCGCCAGCCGTGGGTGCTGCACCACAAGGTGGGAACGATGGGGATCTCCTACGGCGGCATCAGCCAGCTGTTCCTCGCGGCGACGAACCCGCCGCATCTTGCTGCGATCGCGCCGCTGTCCGTGATCGACGACAGCCGAGACGACGCTGTACCCCGGCGGGATCCTCAACACCGGATTCACGCTGCCGTGGGCGGCCGAGCGCGACCACGATGCGCTGCCGGCGTCGAAGACGGGCGGCCAGGCCTGGGTTCTCCCGGAGATCGCCAAGGGCGACACGACGTGCAAGGCGAACCAGGCGCTCCATGCCGAGGCGGTCAACCTCGTCAACAAGATCCACGCGAACCGGTACTACGTCCCGGCGATCGCCGATCCAACCAGCCCGATCAAGTTCGTCAACAAGATCAGGGTGCCGGTGTACATGGCCTGCCAGTTCACCGACGAGCAGACCGGCGGACACTGCCCCGACCTCGTTGCGCATTTCACCGGCACGACCCGGAAGTGGTTCACGTTCACGAATGGTGTCCACACCGACTCGCTTGATCCGGCGACGTTCAACCGCTGGTACGACTTCCTCAAGCTGTACGTTGCGCGGCAGAACCCGACGCTGCCCGCGAGCGTCAAGGCGAGCGCGCCGATCGTCTACAAGACCGTGTTCGGAATGGACGGCGTCACGCTGCCGAGCGACCCGATCCAGTCCGAGCCGAGCTACGCCGCCGCGCTCGCGGCGTTCCAGAGCCTGCCGCGGGTGCGCGTCCTGTTCGACAACGGCGCCGGCTCGTCGACGCCCGGCAACCCGCTGCCCGGGTTCGAGCAGACGTTCTCGACGTTCCCGGTCCCCGGCACCCAGGCGCGCTCCTGGTACTTCGGCGCCGGCGGGTCGCTGACCGACGGCAAGCCGACCGAGAGCCTCACCGGCGACAACTTCACGTGGAACAAGACGGCGCGGCCGCCGACCGACTTCACCGGTGACACCGGTGGCGGGACGGGCGGACTGTGGAACGCGACGCCACCGTACAACTGGACCCAGAACCCGGCCGGCACCGCGGTCTCGTACGTGAGCGCGCCGCTCGCCGCGAATACGACGATTTTCGGCGCGGGCGCGGTCCAGGCGTGGATCAAGTCCGCGACGCCGGATGTCGACCTGCAGGCGACGATCACCGAGGTCCGCCCTGACGGCAAGGAGACGTTTGTCCAGAGCGGCTGGCTGCGGGCGAGCGAGCGCAAGCTCGTACCGGGCGGCAGCCTGCTTGCGCCGCAACAGACCCTCCGCCGCGCCGACGTCCAGTCGCTGCCCAAGCGGCACGTTCACGCTCGTCACGATCCCGCTCTACTACGAGGGACACGTCTACCGCAAAGGCTCGCGCGTCCGGGTGATCATCTCCGCGCCGAGTGGTGACAACCCGATCTGGGCGTTCCGCAACACCGTCCCGAGCGGCGGTACGGACAAGATCTTCATCGCGCACTCACCGTCGATGCCCTCACGGCTCGTGCTCCCACTCGTGCCCGGCGTGTCCGTGCCGACCGGCCTGCCGCCGTGCCCGGGGCTGCGCGGCGAGCCGTGTCGGACATACGTGCCGACCGCTGTGGCGACGGCGAAGTAGTCACCCGCACGCTGGGCGGAGCGGCTCAGCCGGACTGGGCCGTCGGCCGCACGAGGATCTCGTTGACGTCGACGTGCGGCGGTTGCGAGACCGCGAACATCACCGCCCGCGCAACATCCTCGGCTTGGAGGCGCGCCGGTCACCGGGTTGTCGAAGAACGGCGTGTCGACCATGCCCGGCTCGATCACGGTCACCCGCACCCCGGTGTCGTTGACCTCCTGTCGGAGGCTCTCGCCCATCCCGGTGATCGCCCATTTCGTCGAGCCGTACAGAGAGCCCGGCAGCGCTCGGCGGCCGGCGACCGAGCCGGTGAGCAGGAAATGGCCCCGGGCCTCGATGATCGACGGCAGGCACGCCCGGATCGTGAGCGCAGCGCCGTACACGTTGGTCAGCACCATCGAGCGCCAGTGCTCCGGCGACTCCTTGAGAAACCCGCGCGCCGCCCCGAACCCGGCGTTGGCCCACGCCACGTCCAGCCGTCCAAAGTGCTCGAGCGCCTGGTGGGCCATCGCCTGCTGCTGATCCCACTCGGTCACATCGCAGCCGACGGCGAGCGCTCGCTCGGGGCCGCCGAGGGAATCGGCGAGCTCACGCAGGCGGTCGGTGGATCGGGCCGCGAGCACGACGCGGTAGCCGGCCTCGGAGGCGGCGCGGGCAGTCGCGGCGCCGATCCCGCTGGAGGCTCCGGTGATCAGGAAGACGGGGTCGGGCATGTCAGGATCATGTCATGCACGATCGCGCGCGCATCCACGTGAAGGCCGGTGCCGGTGGCAACGGCTGCCTGAGCTTTCGCCGCGAGGCCCATGTCCCCAAGGGCGGACCCGACGGCGGTGACGGCGGTCGCGGAGGCGATGTCGTGCTCATCTGCGACGACAACCTCCGTGACCTCGAGCGGTTCCGCCGCAGCGTGCACTTCAAGGCGAAGCGCGGTGGCCACGGCCAGGGATCGCTCCGGCACGGCGCGGAGGGCGAGACGCTGTCGATCGGCGTCCCGCCCGGCACCGAGGTGTTCGTCGACGCCGACGGCACCCAGCACGACCTCGTCCGTCCGGGCCAGCGCGCGGTCGTCGCCCGCGGCGGCTCGGGGGGCCGCGGGAACAAGCGCTTCGCCGGGCCGACCCATCAGACGCCCCGGTTCGCCGAACGGGGGCTGGCGGGCGACGAGTCGTGGCTGACGCTCCAGCTCAAGCTGCTCGCCGACGCCGGCCTCGTCGGTCTGCCAAACGCCGGTAAGTCCTCGCTGCTGGCGCGCTTGACCCGCGCTCAGCCGAAGGTTGCCAATTACCCCTTCACCACGCTCGAGCCGGTGCTCGGCACTCTTGAGCTCGACGACCGCCAGCTCGTGATCGCCGACATTCCGGGGCTGATCGAGGGCGCGAGTGCCGGCGCCGGTCTCGGTCACGAATTCCTCGCCCATATCGAGCGCACCCGCCTGCTCGTGCATGTCCTTGACTTGGCGCCGCTCGACGGCAGCGACCCCGATGAGAACTACGAGACCGTCGAGCGCGAGATCGCGCTTCACGATCCGCGGCTTGCGGCACTGCCGCGGATCATGGCGCTCTCCAAGGTCGACCTCGTCGATACCGAGACGGCCGCGTCCGCCCGGGAGCGGTGGCGGGCTCGGCTCGGTGACGACGTTCCGGTCATCCTCACCTCCTCGGCGACCCGGGCGGGGCTCGACGAGCTCGCGCGCGAGCTGAGCTATCGGATCCCGGTGCAGGACGAGATCGCCGTCGCCGACGATGGAGACAGCGTCTCCGCGCCCGCGGAGCTCGCCGAGCACCGCGTGTTCCGCCCCGCGGCGGAGCGCTCCTACCGGGTCGCAGCGGGTCGGCGACGGCGCCTTCCGGGTCACCGGAGCGGGGATCGAGCGGCTGCTCGCGCGCTACGACCTCGACAACGACGACGCGCTCGCCCACCTCGAGCGCCGGCTGCGCGGGATTGGGGTGATCCGGGCGCTCGAGGCCGAGGGCTTCGAGCCCGGAGATGAGGTCGAGATCGCGGGCGTCGCGTTCGATCTTGATCCGAATGTGTAGGATCGCCGACGCTGGCCGGATAGCCAAAGATTGAGTGAGAGGAGTACGGATGCGTCGTGTTGTAAGCACGGCAGTCGTGTTTTCGCTGGTCGCCGTAGGTGCGGCGGCGGCGAATGCCAAAGTGCTGCGAGTGGGGACGTACAAAGGCATTCGTGGGCAGTTCAAGTCGATTCAGGCGGCGGTTGACGCCGCCAAGCCGAACGACTGGATCCTCGTCGGACCGGGCGACTACAAGGAGCATTCCGAACCGCGCGCCGAAGGGCCGGCCCGACGTCGCAGCCGGCGTGCTGATCACGACGCCGCGGCTCTACATCCGCGGGATGAACCGCAACGCCGTCGTCGTCGACGGGACGAAGCCCGGCTCGCCGAGGTGCAGCAACAAGGCATCCGACCAGGAGTTCGGTCCCACCCTCAAGCACCATCGCGTCGGTCTCAACGGCCTGCATGGTGTGGAAGGCGCGACAACGTCTGGATCCAGAACCTGACCGCCTGCAACTACCTGCACGGCTCCGGCGACACCGGCAACGAGATCTGGTGGGACGGCGGCCACGGCGACAGGAGAAGGGCGGGATCGGCGGCCACGGGTTCGTACGGCTCCTACCTGAACGCCACGAGCACGTACTACAAGAACGACAAGACCGCGGCCCAGTACGGCATCTTCTCGAGCAACTGGAACGGCGGCACCTGGTCGCAGTCCTACGCGAGCAACTTCAGCGACTCCGGCTTCTACATCGGCGCCTGCATGCAGGTCTGCAACCAGTTCGTCGACAACATCCACGCCCAGTTCAACGTGCTCGGGTACTCCGGCTCGAATTCCGGCGGGACGCTCGTCGTCAAGAACTCGGAGTTCGATCACAACCAGTTCGGCTTCGACTCCAACAGCCAGAACGGCGACAACCCGGCGCCGCAGAACGGCGCGTGCCCGAAGGGCGTCAACCCGCCGGTCACGGGCGCACCACCGTGCTGGGTGTTCATGGACAACTTCGTCCACGACAACAACAACCCGAACGTCCCGGCGCTCGGGTCGGCGAGCGCGGGCCCGCTGGGCACCGGTACTGTCGCTCACCGGCGCCGCAACGACACGGTCATGCACAACCGCTTCGTCAACAACGACGCCTGGGGCGTGATCTTCGTGCCCTTCCCGGACAACGGCAAGCCGTGCATCGGCGGCACGTACAACTCGCCGCTGCTCGGCAAGAAGAGCTGCCTGTTCGACGGCTGGGGCCGCCACCTGGTCGACAACACGTTCACGAACAACGGTGGCTTCGGGAACCCGACGAACGGCGACTTCGAGCAGCTCAACCTCGAGAAGCATCCGAGCGACTGCTTCAGCGGCAACACCGACACCGGCGGCAGCCTCACGCAGGTGTCCGCCGATCTCGAGACGAAGTACCCGACGTGCACGACGACGCCGGTCGACCCGAACCTCAACGTCCCGTTCCTCAACGAGGTGCTGTGCGACTCGGCGATCAACCTCAAGCCGTTCGGGTGCCAGAAGGGCGATCACTACCCGCGCCGGACGAAGGTCGTCATGCACTCGCTGCCGACCAAGCAGCTGAAGTCGATGCCGAACCCGTGCGCCGGGGTTCCGAAGAACCCGTGGTGCACCGGGCGTAAGGCCTGACGTAGACGACGGCCCCGGCGTTCGCGCCGGGGCCGTATCGTCCACCGGCGTATGGACACGCTGGTGGTCAAACTCGGATCGAGCATCGTCGTCGACGATCGCGGCACCGTCCGCGCCGACGTGCTCGGGCGCATCTGCGACGAACTCGCCGACCTGTACCGGGCCGGCCGTTCGGTGATCGTCGTCACCAGCGGTGCGATCGCGCGGGGAATGGGGCTGATGGAGATCCCGCTGCGCCCCCGGGCGATCGACGAGCTCCAGGCAGCGAGCGCCGTCGGCCAGGGCAAGCTCTACCAGGTCTACGACGACTTGCTGCGCGAGCGCGGGATCCCGACCGCGCAGGTCCTGCTGACGTTCTTCGACATGAGCGCCCGCACGCACTACCTCAACGCCCGTCAGACGCTGCGCAAGCTGCTCGACTGGCGGGTCGTCCCGGTGATCAACGAGAACGACACGACGACCACCGACGAGATCTCGTTCGGCAACAACGACTTCCTGGCCGCGCAGGTCGCGATCCTCCTCGGCGCCGACCAGCTGCTGCTGCTGACCGATGCGGACGGCGTGTTCACCGCCGACCCGCGAGAGCGGCCGGATGCGCGTCTGGTGCACGAGGTCGAGAGCTTCGACGCCCTCGAGGCCTTCGACATCGGCCACGCGACGTCGCCGCTCGGCTCCGGCGGGATGCGCTCAAAGGTCGTCGCCGCCGAGATGGCGACCGCGGCCGGGATCCCGACGGTGATCGCCAGCGGGCTGGCGCCGGGAACGATTCGAGAGGCTGTCGCGTCACGGCCGGTGGGGACGCGGTTCGCCGCCCAGGAGGGGCGCTACTCGAGCTTCAAGCTGTGGCTCAAGTACGCCAAGCCCGCCCGCGGTCGCGTGCTCGTCGACGCGGGCGCGGCGCGCGCGCTCCGGGAGGGCGGCACGAGCCTGCTTCCGGTCGGGATCACCGGGGTCACGGGCGACTTCGACGCCGGCGACGCGGTCGAGATCGCGCATGACGCTGACGCGGTCGGCAAGGGCATCTGCAACTACTCGTCCGACGAACTCCGCCAGGTGCTCGGGATGCAGTCCGCCGATGTCCGCGCGCTGCTGCCGCGCGCGAGCGAAGAGGCGGTCCACCGCGACTATTTCGTGCTCGCGTAACCTGTACAGACCATGGCGAGCACGATCACCTCCGTCGCTGAGATCTGCGCCGAGGCCAAGCGCGCGTCCCGCACGCTGGCGACGCTCGGCTCCGACGTCAAGAACCGTGCGCTCGACGACATCGCCGACGCGCTCATCGACCACACCTCGGAGATCCTCGAGGCCAACGCCCGCGACCTCGATGCCGGCCGCGAGTCCGGCCTCAGCGACGCACTCATGGACCGGCTCCGGCTCGACGCGCAGCGCGTCGCGACGATCGCCGAGGGCGCGCGAACGATTGCGCGGCTCCCCGACCCGGTCGGTGAGGTGATCGACGGCTTCCGGCTGCCCAACGGGCTTGACGTGCGCAAGGTCCGGGTCCCGCTCGGCGTCGTCGCGGTCGTCTACGAGGCCCGTCCGAACGTCACCATCGATGCCGCCGCGCTATGCCTGAAATCAGGCAACGCGATCGTGCTCCGCGGCTCGAGCACGGCGATGCACTCGAACGCGGTCCTCGCCGCGGTGGCGTCGGCTGCGGCCTCAGAGGCGGGGCTCCCGGCCGGCGCCCTGTCACTCGTTGCGGGTGGCGGCCGCGAGGAGCTCGCCGAGCTCGCCACGCAGACGGGCGTCGTCGATCTCATCATCCCGCGCGGCGGCGAGGGGCTGAAGGCGGCTTTGAAGGGCGTCGCGACCGTTCCGGTCATCTACGCCGCTTCGGGCAACTGCCATGTCTATGTCGACGCGAGCGCCGACCTCGAGGCGGCGCAGGCGATCGCCTTGAACGCCAAGCTGCAGCGGCCTGGCGTATGCAATGCCGCCGAGACGCTGCTTGTCCACGCCGACGTCGCCGACGCGTTCCTCCCCGGTGCACTCCGGGCGCTCGACCAGGCCGGCGTGGTGCTCCACGGCGACGCCCGGGCGCGGGCTGCCGCGGGTGGCGTGCCGATCGCGGCCGCGACCGATGAAGATTGGGACACCGAATATCTCGCGCTCGAGTTGGCCGTTGGAGTCGTCGACTCGACGGCCGAGGCCATCGAGCACATCAACGTCCACGGCAGCGGTCACTCGGAGGCAATCGTCACCGGGTCCACAGACTCGGCGCGGGCGTTCCAGCTCGGCGTTGACGCGGCGTGCGTGTACGTCAACGCGTCGACCCGCTTCACCGACGGGGGGGAGTTCGGGATGGGCGCCGAGATCGGCAACTCGACTCAGAAACTGCACGCGCGCGGGCCGATCGGTTTGCGCGAGCTGTGCGCGTTCAAGTACCTGGTCGAGGGCTCGGGACACGTCCGACCCTGAAGCTCGGTGCGGCTGGGGATCTTCGGCGGGACCTTCAACCCGCCACATCTTGGTCACCTCATCTGCGCCCAGGAGGCGTACGTTCAGCTGCGTCTCGATCACGTGACGCTCATGCCAGCCCGGATCCCGCCGCATAAGCCAGTCGACGACGAGCCCGGCCCCGAGCATCGTCTCGAGCTGTGCCGGTTGGCCGTGGCCGGTGATCCGAGGTTCGCCGTATCGGACCTCGAGATGACGCGTGAGGGACCGTCGTACACAGTCGATACCCTTAAGGAGCTGCACACTCAGCACCCAGACACCGAGTTGTTCCTGATCGTCGGCGGCGACGTGGCGGCCGGGCTGCCGCACTGGCACGAGCCCGAGCGGGTCCTGTCGCTCGCCACCCTCGCGATCGCGAGGCGTCGGGGAACGCCGCGAGCGTTGATCGACGAGGCGCTGCGAGGCCTGCGGGGCGGAGAGCGCGCGAGCTTCTTCCGCATGCCGCGGGTCGGGTTCTCCTCGACGATGGTGCGCGAGCGGGTGCGCAACGGGCCAGCCAATCAGATACATCGTCCCCGACGGGGTCGCCGAATACATCCACGAGCACACGCTGTACGGAGGTAGAACACACACATGACGCCTGAAGAGATCGCAGAAGCCATCAGCGAGTACGCCGCCGACCGCAAGGCGCTGGACATCGTGCAGCTCGATCTCCGCGGGATCATCGGGTACACCGACTACTTCATCGTCTGTACGGGTCGCACCGACCGGCAGGCGAAGGCGATCCACGATGCGATCCACAAGGGGATGAAGGATGAGCACGGGCTGCTCCCGCGCCGCGTCGAGGGGCTCACACAGGCGAACTGGATCCTGATGGACTACCTCGACGTCGTCGTCCACGTGTTCACGCCGGAAACGCGCGAGTACTACCGGCTCGAGCAGCTGTGGGGCGAGGCGCCGGCCGAAGTGGTCGGTGCCGGCGGCGTCGCCTGAGGCGCCGGTCGCGGTCGCGCCTCAGAGCGTCGACAGCAGCCGCGGCGCGACTTCCTTCTTGCGGCTCATCACACCGGGCAGCTCGATCGTCGAGTCGGCTGCCTCGACGTCGAAGCTTCGGGCCACCGCCGCGGTGTCCCCGGCCACGAGCATGTCCGTGCTCTTGCTGAGCACGTCGGTGACCATCAGCGCGTAGAGCTGCAGGTCACGCCGCTCACGCTCGCTCCGCAGCGCCTTCAGCAGTTCGGCGCGGCGCTCGAGCAGACCCTTGCCGACCACCTCGATCTGCGCGATGCAGATCGTCTGGCCGTCGCTGAGGTCGTACGCCTTCGCATCCCGCGTGATGATCTCCTCGGCGCTGACCTCCGATACGTCGGCCGTGGCCTCGAACATCTCCCGTCCGAGCGCTCGTGCGTCGAGCGCGAGCACTCGCTCGAGATATTCGACGACGGCATGGTCGCGTTCGGTCGTCGTGGGAGAGTTGAGGATCACGGTATCCGAGAGGATCGCCCCGAGCAGCATCATCGCGACGGCACTGCTCGGCTCCATCCCGTTCTGGCGGAAGCGCTCGATCACGAGCGTCGCCGTCGATCCGACCGGATCGAAGATCGCCGTGACCGGAACGTGGGTCTCGATCGAGCCGATGTGGTGGTGGTCGAGGATCTCGACGATCTCGGCCTGTTCGATGCCGGGCACACTCTGTGCCTGCTCGGCGTGATCGACGAGCAGCACCCGGCGCGGGGTGGGGGCGACGAGGTCGGAGCGCGTGATCAGGCCCACGGGCCGGCGCTCGCTGTCGATCACCACCGCCGAGCCGTAGTGGATCTCCTTGATCTGTTCGGAGACGTCGGCGAGCAGGTACTCGGTGGTGACGGTCAGCGGGTCGCGCTCCATGTAGGAGCGACACGGCGCCGCGAGCGTGATCATGCGGCCGGAGACGTACGAGTCAAGCGGCGAGACGATCACCGCCGCGCCCTTCGATCGCGCCAGCGCGAGAACGTCCGCGTCCGGCGTGGTGCCGTTCGACACGATGAGCAGGGCGGCGCCGCGCTCGAGGGCGAGCCGCTGCGCGTCGGCCCGGTTCCCGACGACGACCACATCGCCATCGGAGATCCCGCTCCGGCTCCCGACGTCCATCGACTGCACCCACACTCGCTGCTCGAGCAGCGTGTCCTCCCCGGTCAGCAACTCGCCCTCGAGCACGTCGACGATCGCGCTGACGGGCGTTGGGGCGTCCTTGAGGCTCGATGTCTCACGCGTTTCCCGGACGAACCGGCGGGCGAGCGTCCGCTCGGTGACGACGCCCGTCAACGCCCCGTCTCCGTCGACGATTGGCGTGAGCTCGAGTTCGGCGCGGGTCATCGCGAATCCAGCGGCGCGGATCGGCTCGTCCTCGCGCGCCATCGGGAACTCGGTGCGCATCACGTCCCGGGCGCGGAGCAGGACGTGCGGGAGCAGCCGCGGTTCGGAGGCACCGCTGCGCTCGAGCAGCCACCGGGTCTGGGGATTGCACTCGCCGAGCCGGACCGGCACGTACTCGTGCCGCGGGTCGAGCCGGGATTTGAGCTCGCCGTATCCGAGCGCGGAGGCGATCGAGTCGGTGTCCGGGTTGCGATGGCCGCTGACGTAGATGGGACGCACGCCGATATCGTTCCATGCTCGTGAAGCTGGCGCTGCCAGAGCGTCCTCGGGGCGACGAATTGCGCGTCACGAAAGTGCCGACGCTCAGTCCCACGGGCGGGCTGCCGATGACTGTGCGTGACCGAGAGGGTGCCCCGCTCTGGCGACAGGGCCCACAGCGCGATACCGTCTCGGCGTAGCTTGCAGCGAGGTGCGGGGACCCGGCGCCTCGGATCCCGTCGTCGTCACGAAATCGGAGAGGCATGCCGTCCGCACCAAAAATCCTTCCGACCCAGATCACCGAGGGCAGCGCGCCGGGGGTGAAGTACCGGCTCGAGGGAGAGCTCGTCCCCGTGCTCCACATGGCGCTCGACGGACAGATCCCGGTGTACTTCGAGCACCACGTGCTGCTGTGGAAGTACCCGCAGATGCAGGTCGGCCTGCATCCGCTGAAGAAGGGACTCAAGCGCCGCGTGTTCGGCGGTATGCCGCTGCTCCTGATCGAGGCGCAGTCGGCGGGCGAGATCGCGTTCAGCCGTGACGCCCCGGGCCACGTCGCCGCGATCCATCTCCAGGCCGGCGAGGGGATCCTCGTCCGCGAGCATCAGTTCCTCGCCGCGACCGGCGGCGTGCAGTACGACTACAGCCGGATCAAGGGCTTCTCGAACATGCTCTACGGCGGCGGTCTGTTCGTCGATCACTTCTTCGCCGCTGACCATGAGGGCGTCGTGTGGATCCACGGCTACGGCAACCTGTTCGAGAAGGTGCTCGAGCCGGGGGAGACGATCGACATCGAGCCCGGCGGCTGGGTGTACCGTGACCATTCGGTCCAGATGGCCCAGGAGGTCTACGGGTTCAAGACGGGCTTGCTCGGCGGGGGTTCCGGCAATCTCGTGTTCAACCGGTTCACCGGACCGGGCCGGGTGTGCCTGCAGAGCGCGTACTTCAACCCAGTCGGCGGGTCGGATTCCGGCGGCAACGCGGCGAGTGACACGGGCGGGGGCCTGCTCGGCGGGATCGCCCGCGGGATCCTCGACAACTGATCATGGCGTTCGAACAAGGTCACCTCGCCAAGCATCCGCTCCCGAGCGGGATCGTCGGGGCGCTCAGCCTCGGCGGCTACCAGCTCCTCGCCGACGTCGCCGGCGTCGGCGCCGGCCGGCTGGGGCCGCAGGCGTTCCTGCTCGTGGCCCCGGATCCGGATCCGACCCTCCCGGATGCCGGGACGCAGATCGTGCTTCACCAGCCGCGTCTGAAGGACGAGAGCGAGGCGTTGGCGTTCACGCGGCTCGCCGCCCAGCTCGGGTACCTGCGCCTGTCCGGGTACCGACTCGCGCTTGACCGTCACGGTCTGCGCAGCAAGGTCAACCTCGTCAATCCCGCGACTGGCGGGGTCGTGGCGACGATCCCGGACAAGATGCCCGGCCGCCTGTTCGGCGGCGGCATGAACGCGACGAAGCTCGTCGCCGCGGTGGGCGCCCTGCCGCCGGCCGGTCCGCCGCGCGGACACGAGCAACCCTGAGCTGATGCGCGAGACGCTGCTCGCGCTCGCGCTCCGTGACGAGTCGCTCAGCGGGGTGGAGGCGGCCGAGGTCGCGGACCGGGCGCTCGAGCTCGCGGCTGGGGACACGGCGCTCGATCCCCCGGCTGCGCTCGAGGCTGCGAAACAGGACCGGACCGAGTAGCTTCTTCAGTGCAGGTGCGCCAGACCGATCACCTGGGGTAATGGCGAGCAAACCAAAACCTTCCCGTCCCACCACCGCCCCGAAATCGGGCGTGCCCCGAAATGGCAAGGTGCGGCCAAAACTGCGACGTGCCGACTTCGACACGGAGCTGCTCAAGCTCCAGCGCGAGCTCGTGATCATGCAGGAGTACGTCAAGGCCCGCGGGCCGAAGGTCGTCGTCATCTTCGAAGGCCGGGACGCGGCCGGGAAGGGCGGCGTGATCAAGCGGATCGCCGAGCGCACGAACCCGCGCGTCTGCCGGGTTGTCGCGCTGCCGGCACCGACCGAGCGCGAGAAGACACAGTGGTATTTCCAGCGCTACGTGCCCCATCTGCCGGCCGCCGGCGAAATCGTCCTCTTCGACCGCTCCTGGTACAACCGCGCCGGCGTTGAGCGGGTCATGGGCTTCTGCACCGAGCTGGAGTACGAGGAGTTCATGCGTTCGTGCCCCGAGTTCGAGCGGATGCTCGTCCGCTCCGGGATTCAGGTGATCAAATACTGGTTCTCGGTGTCCGACGAGGAGCAGGAGCGCCGGTTCCAGGCCCGCGTCCACGACCCGATGCGTCGCTGGAAGCTGAGCCCGATGGATCTCGAGTCCCGCGCCAAGTACGTCGAGTACTCCCGCGCCAAGGACGAGATGTTCCGCTACACGGACATCAAGCACGCCCCGTGGTGGGTTGTCCAGGCCGACGACAAGCGCCGGGCACGTCTCAACTGCATCGCCCATCTGCTCTCGATGATCGAGTATCAGGACCTCACCCCGCCGCCGCTTCAGCTACCGCCCCGGGCCGAGCTTCCCTACGTGCGGCCGCCGATCGACGAGCAGACGTTCGTGCCCGAGGTGTACTGACCCGGAGGGTGTGCTGGGCCCGATCGTCGGCGTGTTTCGCCGTCAGTCGCGACTCGGCCGGATCCGGGGTGCCGATCTGCTGACGCCGATGGTGCTCGGCGCCCGCCCCGATCACGGCGGCTCGGCCACCGGCGCGCCGAATCGGCGGTTTGACGGACGGGGGAGTGGAGCTAGTCGGGCTCGAACCGACGACCTCGTGACTGCCAGTCACGCGCTCTCCCAGCTGAGCTATAGCCCCGTCGAAAGCGAAGTTACCAGCAAGGTTAATACATGCCACCTGCTGATTGCGGGCCGGGACAAGTCGGAGGTGCACCATCCAGGTGGCTTCCGAGCCTCGTGGCCGCTGCGGCACCCTCGAGCTCTGCGCCAGCGCCCTTGTGATGTCAGGTCCTGTGAGCCGACTACGCGCGGCACACGGAGGGGGCGAGATGTCCGAATCCGGTGTGATCGACGGCAGCCGCGCGCCCAACCGGCACGATCGCCCGCTCGTGGTCTCGCGAGCGGTTGCTCGGGAGTTCGTGCCGCTGTAATCGGCACATCTGCCCATCGGTCGCATCGCACTGACACGCGTGGGAACGTGAGCCGGTCCCTGGCCCCGAGACTCAGCCGGGCGGGATGAACTCCGGCACGTCGAGGTCGTCCGGCGGCCGATCGCGCGCCGAGGACCGCGTGCTCGTCCGGGCGCCCGTGCCCCGGCGAGCGCTGATCGGCGTGCCCGAGCGGGCCCCGGGAGGGAGTCCGCCATCGGTGCGGTCGATCTGGGCGACCATCCGCGAGTACACGAGCTGCACATCACGCAGCAGGCGCTCGGCGTTCAGGCGCAGAGAGTCGCCCATCTCGCGTAGGTTGGCGACGATCTCGAGTCCCTCGGTACGGACATCGGTGGCCGTCGCGCGGGCCTCGCGGAGCATGTCGCGCGCGTTCTGCTCGGCGTCCGCCTTGGTCTTGGCGGCGGCGGACTGGGCGTCGGCGAGCGTCTTGTCCGCTTCCTCCTGAGCGCGACCGACGACCGTCAAGGCTTCGCTCGCCGCGGCGGTCTTCTGTTGCTCGGACTCGGTGCGGGCCGACTCGCGCAGGCGGGTCGCCTCGGTCTGGGCGAGCTGGACGATCTCCTCCGCCTCGTCCTCGGCCGCCTTGACCCGGTTGTCGGCGGCGCGATCGCCCTCGGCGATCCGGGAGCTCATCCGCTCCTCGGCCTCTCGTCGCATGCGCTCCGCTGCGGCCTCGGCTGCAGCGACGATCGATGCGACCCGGTCGGCCGCGGTCGCAGACGACGCGGCGACGCCGACGACGCCGCGACGCCGGTGACGCCGGCGACGCCGGCCTTGACGAGGAGGGTCCGTTCTCCGCCACGCCCTGATGGTAAAGCGCGATCCCCTGATTCCACGCAAGTTCGCCACCGGCAACGTCCCTGCAATCGGAGCGCAAATCGGCCCCGCGACCGGATCACCGGAGGGAGTTGAAGCGCCTACCGGAAGTAAGCTCCGTTATAGAGATGGCTGACCGTCGCTACGAACCGAATGAGATTGAGCCCAAGTGGCAGGAGCTGTGGGCGCGCGAGCACACGTGGGAGGTGGCGAACGACGTCGACGCCGCGGAGAAGTCCTACGTGCTGGAGATGCTCCCGTATCCGAGCGGTGAGCCGCACATCGGGCACCTGAAGAACTACGCGCTCGGCGACGCGATTGCGCACTTCCGCCGCCGCATCGGGCAGCAGGTGCTGCACCCGATGGGCTACGACGCGTTCGGCCTGCCCGCCGAGAACCACGCGATCAGCACCGGCATCCACCCGCGGCAGTCGACCGACGCGTCGATCGCCGCGTTTCAGCGGGCGTTCCGCTCGTGGGGGATCTCGATCGACTGGTCCCGGGAGTTCGCGACCTGCGAGCCGCGGTACTACCGCTGGACCCAGTGGATCTTCCTCAAGCTGCTCGAGCAGGACCTCGCCTACCGCAAGCAGGCCGCGGTCAAGTGGTGCCCCCACGACCAGACCGTGCTCGCCAACGAGCAGGTCATTGATGGTCGCTGCGAGCGCTGCGGGCACGAGGTCGAGCTGCGCCAGCTCGAGCAGTGGTTCTTCCGGATCACCGACTACGCCGACCGGCTCCTTGACGACCTTGACTCGATCGCGTGGCCGGAGCACGTCAAGGCGATGCAGCGCAACTGGATCGGGCGGAGCACGGGCGCCGAGGTCACGTTTCGCTGTGAGGATGTCGATCCCGCCCACCCCATCGACTACCCGGTGTTCACGACGCGGCCGGACACGCTGTTCGGCGCGACCTTCTTCGTCATGGCCCCCGAGCACCCGGACGTCTTCCGCCTCGCCGAGGGAACCGAACACGAGCAGGCAGTCCACGACTACGTGAACCGGTCGCTGACCGAGTCCGCCGAGGACCGGGGCGCTGCCGACAAGCCGAAGACCGGCGTTCCCCTCGGCCGCACGGTCATCAACCCGGTCAATGGCGAGCAGCTGCCGATGTTCGTCGCCGACTACGTGCTGATGGAGTACGGGACGGGCGCGATCATGGCGGTGCCGGCCCACGACGAGCGCGACCACGCGTTCGCGACCGCGTTCAACCTGCCGATCCGGCGCGTGATCGCCAACCCGGACAGCGACGATCCCACCGCGGGCGACGATCTCCCGTACACCGGCGACGGCCCGATGGTGAACTCCGGCGAGTTCGACGGCCTGCACAACCGCAAGGCCTACCAGGCGATCGTCGACTGGCTGGACCGTGAGGGGCGCGGCCACTCGTCGGTGAGCTTCCGGCTGCGCGACTGGCTCGTCTCAAGACAGCGGTACTGGGGCTGCCCGATTCCCGTCGTGTACTGCGAGCGAGACGGGCTCGTACCGGTACCGGAACAGGATCTGCCGATCGAGCTGCCCGAGATCGAGGACTACCAGCCGAAGGGACGCTCGCCGCTCGCCGCCGCCGAGGACTGGGTCAACACGACGTGCCCACGCTGCGGCGGACCGGCACGCCGGGAGACCGACACGATGGACACGTTCGTCGACTCCAGCTGGTACTTCCTGCGGTACTGCGACGCCAACAACGACGAGGCCGCCTGGGACCGCTCGGTCGTCGACGGCTGGATGCCGGTGGACCAGTACATCGGCGGCATCGAGCACGCGATCCTGCACCTGATGTACGCCCGGTTCTTCGTCAAGGCGCTCGCCGACATGGAGCTGCTCGGCTTTCAGGAGCCGTTCCAGGCGCTGTTCACCCAGGGCATGATCCTCGGCCCCGACGGCCAGAAGATGTCGAAGTCACGCGGCAACGTGATCAGCCCGATGCCGATCGTCGATCGGTACGGCGCCGATGCGGCCCGCTGCTACATCCTGTTCATCGGCCCGCCCGACCAGGATGCCGCCTGGTCTGAGGCGTCACTGGCCGGCGTCCATCGGTTCCTGTCCCGCGTCTGGCGTCTCGGCGACGAGCTGTCCGAGCGGGCGGGCGGGGCGGGTGGGTCCGCATCAGTCGATCAGCCGAACGAGCCGGACGGCGACTCGCTGGCGCTCGTGCGCAAAACCAACTGGGCGATCGACAAGGTGACGCGTGATCTCGCCGCTCGTTTTGCCTTCAACACGGCGATCGCGGCGATCATGGAGCTCGTCAACATGCTCTATGACCCGAGCATCGACGCCGACGTCGAGTCTCGCCGGTTTGCGACCGCGACCGCGGCCAGCCTGCTGTTCCCGTTTGCGCCGCACCTCGGCTCCGAGGTCTACGAGCGGCTCACGGGCCGCCGCGTGTGGGAGGAGCCGTGGCCCGACACCGACCCGAACATGCTCGTCGCCGACACGTTCGAGCTCGTCTGCCAGGTCAACGGCAAAGTCCGCGACCGCGTCGCGGCGCCGAGCGGCGCCCCGCGGGATCAGCTCGAGCGCCTCGCGCTGGAGACACACGGCGTTCAGGCCCACGTCGACGGCCACGAGATCGTCAAGGTGATCGTCGTGCCCGACAAGCTCGTCAACGTCGTCGTCCGCCAGTAGACCGGTGCCTGCGCCGTCGCCGCTGTACATCGCGGTCGTCGGGGCGTCGTCGGCGAGCGATGCCGAGCTCGCCGCCGCTGAGACCGTCGGCCGTACGCTCGGGGAGGCAGGCGCGACCGTCATCACCGGCGGGCGCAGCGGCGTCATGGAAGCGGCGTCGAGAGGTGCCGCGAGCGCCGGCGCAACGACCATCGGGCTGTTGCCCGGCAGCGACCGCGCCGACGCGAATCCGTACGTCTCGGTCGCGATCCCGACCGGCCTCGGCGAGCTCCGCAACGGCCTCATCATCCGCGCGGCCGACGCGGTGGTTGCCGTCGGCGGCGCCTACGGGACGTTGTCCGAGGTCGCCCTCGCGCTCCGGGCGGGCGTGCCGGTCGTCGGCCTCGACACGTGGGCGATTGACGGAATCGAGCCGGCGCCGACGGCGAGCGCGGCAGCCGAGCGCGCGCTCGAGCACGCTCGGGCGAACGCCTGAGCGACGCCTACACTGGGTCGCGCGACCGATGCCGACCTTCAAGCCCGTGTATCTCATCCATGGCGACGACCACGGCCGCATCGCGGAGCGGCGCGCCCGGCTGCGGGCGCTCGCCGAGGCGGAGAGCGGCACGCAGGGCACCGAGGTGTTCGAGAGCGATACGGCGACGCCGGAGGCGGTGGCGGGCGCGCTCAACGCGATGACCTTCGCCCTCGGGCGCCGCTTCATCATCGTTGAGGGGGCCGAGCGCTGGAAGGAGAAGGAGCTCGGGCCGGTGACGGACGCCCTCGCCCACATGCCGCCGGACACGACCGTCGTGTTCTTCGCCCGCGAGGACTCGCGGACCAAGGCGCCGAAAGGCCTGCACGAGGCGGTCACCAAGGCCGAGGGGCAGATCGATCCCGTCGAGACGGTCAAGCCGTGGGAGCTCCCCAAGTGGGTGATCGCGCGCGGGCGAGAGCTCGGGATCACGCTCGAGCCGGACGCCGCCCGAGCCCTGATCGCCCACGTCGGGGAGCGCCAGCAGCGGCTGCTCCGCGAACTCGAGAAGCTCGCGCTCGGCAGTGACGGGGGACCGGTGTCGCTGGACGTGGCCGAGGTCGAGGAGCTGACGGCGGCCTCGGCGGAGCGCCGTGCGTGGTCGCTCGCGGATGCGCTCGTCGGTCATGATCCGCAAGCGGCGGTCCGGCTCTACCTCGAGCTGCGTGCGCAGGGTGAACGCCTGCCGGGACTGCTCTACTGGATGGGTCAGCGGATTCGCCTCGCGCACGAGGTGGCTCACGCGATCGACGCGGGCGAGCCCGTCGCGCAGATCAAACGTCGCCTGCGGATGCCCTCACGCGCGGCCGATCGGCTCATCGCGGACGCTCGGAGCACCGGGGTCGAGAAGCTCCGCAACGCGATTTGCGAGATCGCCGATCTTGAGCTCGCGTCCCGCGGCGGTGGCTCGGGCGGCGCCGGAGAGGACACCGCGGCGCTGATCGCGATCGGCCGGATCGCCGCGTAGGGCCGCCAACCACGCGTGAAGGCCGGGCCGGCGGCTAGACGGACTGGAGAATGAGGGCGAGCGCCGCGAGCACCACCAGCAGCACCGCCAGCGCGGCGAGGCGCGCGGCCCACAGGGCGACGGGGCCGCGCTCGGTATCGTGGGCCGCCGCCCGACGGAAGCGATGCGACAGCGGCACGGTCGGCAGGCGCGCGGTCGGTTCGGCGAGCCCGGGCGCTGGGGCGGGGATGGCGGCGGCGCGGGCCCCCTCGAGCTGTTCGGCCAGGAGATCGCGCTCGCGTCGCAGGTCGGACTGTGCCCGTTCCAGCTCGCGGCGGCTGCGGTGGAGCGCTGCGCTCTCGCGTTCAAACGCGTCGCGCTCGGCGACGACCGCGTTCCGCTCGGCCGACGACCGCGTCCCGCTCGGCGACGACCGCGTTCCGCTCGGCCACGACCGCGTCGCGCTCGGCGACGACCGCGTCGCGCTCGGCCACGACGGCGTCGCGCTGGGTCAGGGCGGTGTCGCGCTCGGCCGCGGCGGCGTCCCGCTCATCCAGGACGGCATCGAGCTTCGCCACGGCCGCGTCGCGCGTGGACGTCGCGGCTCGCCACTCGGCACGGGTGAGCTCGTTGCGCCTCACCTGCTCCTGTAGCCGCGCGATCTCCGCCCGCTGTTCCTGGATCGTCGCGCGGGCGGTCGTGGCGGCCGTGCTCCGCTTGGGGAGCGGGTCGATTTCGACGGCGACTCGGCGCCCCCCGACGCCGCAGCAGAGGTTGGGGCGGAGGCGGACGTTCCGCGCCGCGGGCGGCCGCGGGGCTTCGCCCGGCGAGGACGGGACTTCAGCGGCTCCGGCGCTGGGAAGACGACCGCGATATCCGGGGCAACGGCCAGCTCGACCTCATCGGCGCCGCCGCTCTCAGGGGCGTAGGAGAACGACGCCGTCCATGGGGCTCCGTCCTCGGGATTCCACGGCTTGTGCTCGAGTTCGGCAAGCATCCGCGACGGGGCGCCGTCCCCGACGAGCGTCAGAGTCGGGCGCACGAACCGCCGCCCGCGGACTCCGGACCACCGTCCGGTGACGACGACACGGTTGTCGGCGAACGTCACGTCGTCCGGCTCGAATGCGACCTGCTCGGCAGGGGCTGTCGACTCGGTCGCATGCGCCATCGCGCGGTGGGATACCCCAAAACCGCGGGTCTTGCACGTCGGTCCGTCAGACCTGCCTGCGGCTCAGGCCGCAGACTCAGGCCGCAGACTCAGGCGGCAGGCGTCTGCCGGCGCATCCGCGCGGCGCGTGACTTCTTGCGCGCACCGTTGTTCCGGTGCAGCGCCCCGCGCTTGACGGCCTTGTCGATCGTCTGCACGAGGGTGCGGTGCTCGGTGTCGGCTGTCGCGTCGTCGCCAGCAGCGACCGCGCTCTCAAGGCGGTGGAAGTACGTCTTGATCTTCGATGTGTAGCGGCGGTTCTCGAGACGCTCGCGCTCGGAACGCAGGATCCGCTTCTTCTGTGAACGAATGTTTGCCATGGCACGAAACAGCCGCAGCGATCCGCCGCGGCACCGTCCGTACTATAGCGCCCCGGTGACGACCGAAGCGAGTGCTGTGACCACACCAGAAGCCCCGCGCCGCCGGGTGAGTGTCAACACGGCGATCTTTGCCATCGCCACCGCCCTGTCCCGGATCGCCGGGCTGGCGCGGGAGATCGTCGCAGCGAGCTACTTCGGGACGAGCGGCGCCGCGTCGGCGTTCACGATCGCGTCGCAGATTCCGAACCTGATGTCGAACCTGTTTGCGCAGTCGGCGCTGTCGGCGGCGTTCGTGCCGGTGTTCACCGACCTCCTCCAGCAGGGGCGCAAGCGCGAGGCGTTCAAGCTCGCCTCGACGCTGTTCTGGATCATCCTCGTCGCCCTCGGCTCGCTGACGATCGTCGGGATCCTCGCGGCGCACGTGATCATGCCGCTGTTCACGGGGACCGCGTTCACCCCGCGCTTGGACGACCTCACCGCCGTCCTCGCGCAAATCCTGTTCCCGGTCGTGCTGCTGCTCGGGCTCACCGGCTTGCTCGTCGGGATCCTCCAGTCCTACGACCAGTTCTCGATCCCGGCGATCGCGCCCGCCGTGTGGAACCTCGTGATCGTCGTCGGGCTGGTCGGCCTGCACGATCAGTTCAAGCCCGGAAAGCAGATCTACGCCTACGCGATCGCCTGGCTGATCGCGACCGTCGTGCAGCTGATGATGATCGCGTGGGCGATGCGGCGGATCGACTTCCGCCTGCAGTTCACCGTCGACTGGCGCGATCCGCGGGTCAAGCAGGTGTTCACGCTGATGCTGCCCGTGACCATCGGCCTCGGGATCGTCAACCTCGACCAGCTGCTCAACTCGGTGTTCGGCACGCTCGTCTCGGCGCAGGCACCGCGTGCCATCGACAACGCGTTCCGGATCTACATGCTTCCCCAGGGCATCTTCAGCGTCGCCGTCGCGACCGTCCTGTTCCCCACGCTCAGCCGGCAGGCGGCTCGCCGCGACGTCGCCGGGATGCGCCGCGCGGTCGCAAACGGGATCCGCCAGATCACCCTGCTGCTCATCCCTGCGGCCGGCGTGATGATGGTGCTCGCGACGCCGATCACCCGGCTCGTCTTCCAGCGCGGGCACTTCGCCGCCGAGTCGACCCATCTCGTCTCGATCGCGCTGTTCTGGTTTGCGTTCAGCCTGCCGTTCGGCGGGGTCAACCTCTTGCTGACGCGCTCGTTCTTCGCCGTCCAGCGACCGTGGATCCCGACCGGGCTCGCGGCGATCAACATGATCGTCGACATCATCGTCAGCGTCGCGCTGTACAAGCCGCTCGGGATCGCCGGCCTGGTGATCGGCACCGCGGCGGCGAACGCGGTCATGACCGCGCTTCAGTATCGCCGGCTGCGGATCGGCTTCAACGGGCGGCTCGACGATGCACAGAACCTGATGATCACTGTGCGGGTGCTGCTCGCGTCCGCCGTGATGGCGGGGGTCGCGTGGCTCGTCTGGAAGGGTCTTGACAGCCTCCTCGGCCGCAGTCTGCTGGCGCAGATCATCTCCGTCGGCCTGGCGATCACGCTCGCCGGGCTGTTCTACATGAAGGCCGTGCTGACGATGCGGATCCCCGAGGCACACCAGATCGAGACGCTCGTCATGGGACGACTGCGGGGGGGCGCATGAGCGACGTCCGTGCCGTGTACCGGCGCCACTTCGCCAATGATCCGCGCCGGGAGCGCGGGTTTCTCAGCGCCGCCGGCTTCACCACCGCGTTCGCGACCGCCCGGGCGATCACCCACTCGATCAGGGACGGCGTCGGGCCGTTCCACAACATCTCCGCCGGGGGCACCCACATCCACCACAGCACGTTCGGGATCTTCGGGCTCCTCGGTGTCGGCTACGCGTGGACGTACCGCCGCGGGATCGGCGACCCCGATCAGCCGGCCTGGGCGTCACGGCTGTCGGCGACGCTGTACGGCGTCTGCTCGGCGCTGACGCTCGACGAGTTCGCGCTGTGGCTCGATCTCAAGGACGACTACTGGGACAAGCAGGGACGCAAGTCGATCGATGCCGTCGCGATCTTCGGCGGGCTGCTGACGATGGGCTTCCTCGGCCAGGACGCACTCCGGGACCTGCTCGGGCTCGAGCAGCGCGCTCGACGCGACCTGTAGCCGGGCCGAGCGCGAGCCGCCGGCCGCGTCAGCGAGGACGGTGAAGCCGGCGGTGACCGCGCGGCTCTTGCGACCGCGCGAGCATCGCCACCGCGGTGCAGCGTGTAGCTCCCGGCCTTCAGCGCGCGACGCTTCAGCTTCCCGTTCCACACCACGCTGTTCGCTCCCGCCTTGTCGCGATGGGTGAAGGTCCCGAACGTGACCGTCCGCGTGCACTTCTTCGGCTTCTTTCCGCGCTTGGACGGATGCCGGGGCGGGGCGACGCACCGCTTGCCCTTGACGACGCCGCGCGCCTTCTGCGTGACGGTGAACGTCGTCGTCGCCGCGAGCGAGTCGGTGTAGCTGATCGTCGTCCCGAGCTTGAAGTGCTTGTGCCGGTGCTTGACGACATGGAAGCGCGCCGGCTTCAGCTTGAGCTTCGACAGCACCGGGGTCGGCGGCGGATCGGAGCCACGACAGTGACCGTTGCGATCGCGGAACCCGCGTGGCCGCCCGCGTCGCGGACCGTGAGCGTCGCGTGGTGCGTGCCCGCCCGCGCGAACGCGTGCGTGACGTCCGCGCCGATCCCCGTCGCGCCGTCATCGAAGGCCCACGTGAGCGTCACCGGCACCGACGGATCGTTGCTGCAGCCCACCCCGTGGAACGTCACGCCGGCACCCGGCGCCACGCGGCTCGCGGACGCGCTCGCTTTCGCCGTCGGCGTCGGATCGTTGAACTCGTAGGCACCGATGTCACGCCGCGCGACGCAATCGTGGTTGCCGTCGAGGAGCCGCGGATTGCCATCCGGATCGGTCGTTGACTCGCCCGGGGCGAGCGCTCCGGGCGTGCCGGCGTCGATCAGCGGAGAGCCCGCGCCGACGCGTGGGTCGCCGGTGCCGTCAAAGCCCGGATCGCGCGGTCACCGGTGGCGTCAGGACTGCGTCGTCGCGCCCGGCCCCGTGCCCGCGTAGTCGCCCGCCGGGTAGGCGTCGTAGCTCGAGCGTCAGGTTCGCCGTCGCGCCTGACACCGCCGATGCGAAGCAGCGGCAGTCGGCGGTCCGTGGATCGACCGAGTCCGTCAGCGTCGACTGCCGCCGTCTGCGCCGCCGACGCTCGCCGCGACGTAGACGCCGTACGAGCCCGCCGCGGTTGCCGCACGATCGAGACGTTCCGGGCGCTGATCGAGAACGGACCGCTGCCGAACCCGCGTGTACGTCACGAGACCGCCGAGCGGGCCGGGTGCCGGCTCCGGCAGCACGTCGATCGCGACGTCGGACAGCTGCACACCGCCGCCGTCGGCGACCACCCCCTGCGGTGCGGTGATCTCGAGCCCGGTGAGCGTGACGTCCGGGGTTCCAGTCGGAGTTAAGGCCGATGCCGCCGCTCGTGATCGAGACGTCGCTGAGCGACGGCGCCGCCGTTGGCGAGCACGCCTTCGCCGTTGTCGCTGAGTGGCGTCCCGATCAGGCCCGAGCGGAAGCTGCCACCGGTCATCCGAACGGCGATCACGCTGGCACTCGCCGACGGATTCGTCGTGACCGTCGACATGGTCGGCGCGAGGCGCCGCCGGTCAGCGTTCAGGCCCCGGTCGTGCTGGTCCTGTG
Organism: uncultured Solirubrobacterales bacterium; assembly: GCA_963779695.1. GTDB lineage: Bacteria > Actinomycetota > Thermoleophilia > Solirubrobacterales > Solirubrobacteraceae > Palsa-465. The sequence continues at coordinate 34,563 of CAVZZH010000037.1, read as the reverse complement.
GGCAAGTTGATCTGGAGGTCCGAGACGGTGGCCGGGCCGGAGAGCGTCAGCACGGACGTGAAATGGTTTGGGCGCGTTGTTGTAGTTGTCCGGGCACGTCAGGACCGTCTGCCCGGCATCCCGCACCGACGAGCGTCAGGGCATTTCCGGTCGCCCCGCTGTACGTAGAACCCGGCCGTCGTGCAGTCCGTCGGCGCGTACGCTCCCGGCAGCGACGCTTGACCGTGTCGGCCCCGCTGATCGTGCGGACGCTGCGTTGAGCGCGCGCGTCTGCAGGTCGGCGCCGCGGCGTTGGTGCAGGCCGGCGGCGCCGCCTGATCGGCACGCAGTACGTGTCCGCCGAGGCGCTCGCCGCGCACACCGAACGCCGCGACCAGCCCGCCGATGATCGCACCAGCCCCCTCTTCATGTCGTGAACCTAGGCGATACCCCAGACGGCTGTCAATCCCGCCACGCCGCGCCCCGAATACCCTCTATGGAAAGACAGCCATGGCAGACCAGGCCCACATCCGCAACTTTTCGATCATCGCCCACATCGACCACGGGAAGTCGACGCTGGCCGATCGCATCCTCGAGCTGACCCACACCGTCGACCCACGGTCGATGCGTGCCCAGCTGCTCGACTCGATGGACCTCGAGCGCGAGCGCGGGATCACGATCAAGGCCCAGGCGGTCCGCGTGTTCTACACCTCAGCCAAGACCGGCGAGGCCTACCAGCTGCATTTGATCGACACGCCCGGACACGTCGACTTCACCTACGAGGTCTCGCGCAGCCTCGCCGCCTGCGAGGGCGCGCTGCTCGTCGTCGATGCCTCGCAGGGCGTCGAGGCGCAGACGGTCGCCAACACGTATCTGGCGATCGAGTCCGGACTCGAGCTGATCCCGTGCCTGAACAAGGTCGACCTCCCGGGCGCCGAGCCCGAGCGGGTTGGCGAGGAGATCGCCGACCTGATCGGCGAGCCGGCCGACGGCGTGCGCCGCATCAGCGCCAAGACCGGCGAGGGCGTCATCGAGGTCCTCGACGAGCTGATCGAGCGCGTGCCGCCGCCGAGCGGCGACCCGGACGCCGCCCCCCGCGCGCTCATCTTCGACTCCGAGTTCGACCAGTACCGCGGCGTGATCGCCTACATCCGCGTCGTCGACGGCACGTTCACCAAAGGCGAGGCGATCAAGGCGATGCAGGCCGGCACCGAGGCGGAGATCGATGACATCGGGTTCTTCACGCCGCAGATGACCTCGGCCAAGCAGCTGAGCGCCGGCGAGGTCGGGTTCCTCATCACCGGGATCAAGGACGTGACCAAGCTCCGTGTCGGCGACACCTTGACGACCAAGGCCAGCGGCGTCACCGATCCGCTGCCCGGCTACCGCGAGGTCAAGCCGATGGTGTTCTGCGGCCTGTTCCCGATCGATTCCGACGCCTACCCGGATCTGCGCGACGCGCTGGAGAAGCTGACCCTCAACGACGCGGCCCTGTCATGGGAGCCGGAGACCTCGGACGCGCTCGGCTTCGGCTTTCGCTGCGGCTTCCTTGGCCTGCTCCACATGGACATTGTGCGCGAGCGGCTCGAGCGCGAGTACGACCTCGAGCTCCTGGCCACGATGCCGAGCGTCGAGTACGAGGTGACGCTCACCGACGACACGGTGATCCCGGTGCACTCGCCGAACGACATGCCCGATCCCAGCAAGGTGGCCGAGGTCCGCGAGCCCTACATCCGCGCCTCGATCCTCACGCCCAAGGAGTTCGTGGGTCAGATCATGGAGCTCTGCCAGGAACGCCGGGGCGAGCACTCGGGAATGCACTATTTGTCCTCCGAGCGGATTCAAATCACCTACGACCTGCCGCTGGCCGAGATCGTGCTCGACTTCTTCGATCAGCTCAAATCCCGAACGCGCGGGTACGCGTCGCTCGACTACGACATCATCGGCCTGCGCGAGTCCGACTTGGTCAAGCTCGACATCCTGCTCGCCGGCGACCCGATCGACGCGCTCTCGATGCTCGTTCACCGCTCCAAGGCCTATGACGCCGGCAAGACGCTGACCGAGAAGCTCCGCAAGACGATCCCGCGCCAGCAATACGACGTCCCGATCCAGGCCGCGATCGGCTCCCGGATCGTCGCCCGGGAGACGATCAAGGCGTATCGCAAGGACGTGATCGCCAAGTGCTACGGCGGCGACATCAGCCGCAAGCGCAAGCTGCTCGAGCAGCAGAAGAAGGGCAAGCAGCGGATGAAGCAGGTCGGGCGGATCGAGGTGCCGCAGGAGGCGTTCCTCGCGGTGCTCGAGCTCGGCGAGAAGGGCTGAGCGCAAGATTTTGCGCCGCATAGCGGGCAGAATCTTGCTGAAGCGGACGCGGCGCGGCCGGGCGCGGGGCGGGGCGCGGGGCGGCTAGTGCCAGTAACCCGGGCGCGGCCGGTACATGCCACCGCGAGGACCGCCCCGTGGCGGCCCATACCGCCGCTGCGCGTACGCCCACCGCGGGCCGTACCAGCGCCGCGAGTGCCCGAGCGCCAGCCAGACCAGCGCGGCGAACACCGCCCACATCGTCACCATCGCGAAGACGAGCGTGAGGACCGCGACGACCGCGGCGACGACGACCGGCATGACGAATAGGACGGCGATAAACGGTGCGGGCCCAAGCCGCCACAGCGACCGTCCGCCGCTCTGCACGACACCGCCCCGGCGGGCGACCTGCTCACGAGGGAGATCTGCGACGAGCGCATCGAGCTCACCGTAGGTCCGAGCGCGCAGCGCCGAGGCGAGGCGTTCCTCAAGCTCCTCGGCGACGATCCGGCCCTCGGCGGCGGCTGCGTGCAGCCGCTTGACGACCACTTCCCGGTCGCTATCGGATGCCCTCAGGGTCGCACGGCGTGACACAGCCGGAAATGCTAGCGCGCCCCCGTCGCGGCCTCCAGTCCGCTGGACGAATCGGCTGGCTCGGGCCGGACGCAGTACATCCCCTCCGAGAAGCCCTCGCTCTCGATCCCGAGCGCCCAGTTGAACCGCGAGTACAGGTTCTCCAGCGCCACGCTCATCGTCAGCTCGACGAGCTGTCGCTCATCGAAATGCTCACGGAGCGCCGCGACAAGCGAGTCCGGCACGGCGACCGGCGTTCGCGTCATCGCCTCGGCGTACGCCAACACAAGCCGGTCGACCTCGTCGAACCGGTCCGAGGAACGCCACATGGCGAGCGCGCGCAGATCGTCCGAGGGGATCCCGGCGTCTGCCGCCAGCCGCGAGCCGAAATCGAGGCACCACTCGCAGCCCATCAGCTGCGCGGCGCGGAGCATCGCGAGCTTCTTGGGACGCGCCGGCAGCGCGCGGGAGAACACCTCGTGCGAGAGCGACACGCCGCAGTAGCCGAGCAGCAGCGGCCTGTGGTGGGCGATGACGCGGGTCGGCTCGAGTGAACTCCCGTACATCCGCCGGGCCGACCGGTACACGACCCGGCGCAGCAGGTCGCGACGGCGCGGTCGGTACCCCGGAACGCGACTCACGAGCCGGTCTCCGGAGGACGCGACGCGATCACCATCGCTCCCACGACGAGCACGAGCTCGAGCACGAAGCGCGCCGAGGCTGCCGACATCGTCGGCGGTGGCGAAGCTCCCGGTCGTCGTCAGGTGGTAGGCGAAGTGCGGCACCGTCGCCGCCAGGAACGCGGCGCCCGCGAGCAGCACGACGCGCCGCGAGAACCACACCGCCGCGCCGATCATGAGCACCGCGAGTCCGAGTTCGCTCGCCGCGTAGTCCCGCAGCAGATGCTCGTTGTAGGGCCCGAGCGCGGCCACCCAGCTGTGGCCCGCGCCGGGAAAGCTGCGAAAGAACGAGTGCGGCGCAACGAGACCCCAGACCGCGACCTCCGCCTGAGCCAGCCCGACGAGCACGAGCCCGATCCGCGACGCCGTGACCGACCGGCCGGCGCCTCGCGGAGCGGCGGACACGTCGGCGACCGCACTCACGGCGCCACCGTCGCAGCCGTCGCCGTCGCCGTCGCCGTCGCCGTCGCCGTCGTCGCCGTCGCCGCCGCGCGCGCCCGCGCGCACACGCGACCGCCAGCCGGCTCGCCTCGACCGCGCTCGCCCACGCCACCTCGGACAGGCACCCGTGCGCCGCCACCATGTCTCCGGCGAGGAACACGCCGTCGCCGCGATCAATCGCCGGTCGATCCCGCCAGGTCGTCCCGGGCATGTCGACCGCGCCCGTCCGAGACGTCATCACCTGCCGTCGCCGCCACGTCTCCCGCTCGCGCCAGCCGGCATACGAGGCATCGAGCAGCCCCTCGAGCCGTCGCGCCGCGCTGTCGGCACCCTCGCCGGGCCGGATCGGCATCTGCGCCTGGATCAGCTCCTCATCGTCGGGCGCAAGCGAACGGTCGGCGGCGCTGAAGCGCTCCACCCACCCGCTCTCCTGGAGGTCGACGACGACGAACGGATCGCCGCGCCGCCGCCGCAGGGCGAGGTCAAGGCAGACCGCGTTGCCGCTCGTCCACGTCAACCCGTCGTCGCCGAGGAGCGCCCGCGCGTCAGCCAACTCGACCGCCAGGATGACCGGCGCGTGCGCACCCCGGTCCACCTGATCGATCCGCTCCACCCGGTGGCCGGTCTCGATCCGCACCCCGAGCGACTCCGCCCGGTCGCGCATGAGAGCGATGATCGTGCCCCAGCCGCCGATCGGATAGCGCGCCGTGGGTGGCGCCGAGAGCAGGCCGCGCACGAGCGGTTCCCAGAGAAACGCCGCCGACAGCTCTCCCGGGTCGTGGTGGTAGGTGAGCACACCGCCGCTCCGCGACAGGATCTCGGCCGCCTCGGCGCCGACGAGGTCGGTCGCCCAGGCGCGGAACGAAAGCTCGACCGGGGCGGTACGGCCGCGCAGCCGAAGCGCGGCGACGGCGGCGCCGACCGCCGGAACCCGCCTGATCTCGTCCTTCCAGCGGAAGCGGATGCCGGACAGCGGCGGCCGCGCGTGCTTCGGGAGCAGGCCGCGTTCGCCGAGCCAGCCCCACAGCGGACTGCTCGAGAGCAGCGCATGGGGCCCGAGATTCGCCTTGTATGCCCCGCCCATGCTGCGGGCTCGCCCGCCGAGCTCCTCGTGAGCCTCGAGCAGGCGGACGGCGGCGCCCTGCTCGGCGGCGGAGATCGCGGCCGTCAAACCCGCGATGCCACCTCCGACGACTGTGATCTGGTCCACGTTCACGCCTCCTGTCACGACAATCAGGATCGGAACGCTACGGCGCAACTGGCTCGGTGTTAAGGTCCAGTCATGGCAGCGGAAACAGGGCCAGTTGGCGGTCCGGAGCTTCTGCTCGCGCTCGAGCCGTCCGATTCCGGGCCCAAGCACGAGCAGCTCGAACGCAGGCTCCGCGCGCAAATCCGAGCCGGGCAGCTCGCCCCCGGGGCACGGCTGCCGTCCTCACGCGCACTCGCGCACGCGCTCGGTGTCTCCCGCGGCGTCGTGCTCGAGGCCTACGGTCAGCTCACCGCCGAGGGCTACCTGGCGGCGTCCCAGGGCGCTCCGACCCGGGTCGCCGCCGCCCCGAGCGCCGAGCGCCCGCCGCTCCCGGCGTCGACCTTCGACCCCGGCATCACCTGCGACCTGCGCCCCGGGATCCCGGACCTGGGGGCGTTTCCACGGGCCGACTGGGCCCGGTCGCTGCGCGCCGCGCTCGCGTCGGCACCGCAGCCGGCGCTCGGCGCCGGTGATCCCCGCGGCGCGGCCGAGCTGCGCAACGAGCTGATGCGCTACCTGGGACGTGCGCGTGGGGCGGCTCCAGAGCCCGAGCACACGCTCATCACCGCCGGGTTCACCCAGGGCTACGCGCTCCTGTGCCGGACGCTCGCCGATCGCGGAGTCGAGCGCATCGCCGTCGAGGACCCGGGGTTCCCGGCGCACCGGCTCGTTGCCGAGCGGGCCGGGCTCACCCCGTGTCCGATCCCGGTCGACGACGCGGGCATCGACGTCGCCGCGCTCGACGCCAGCGGCTGCGACGTCGTCGTCCTCACGCCGGCGCACCAGTTCCCGACCGGCGTCGTCCTCGGCTCAGAGCGCCGCGGGGACCTGCTCGCGTGGGCGGACGAGTACGACGGGCTGATCATCGAGGACGACTACGACTCCGAGCTTCGCTACGACCGGGTCGCGATCGGCGCGCTCCAGGGGCTGGCGCCGGAACGGGTCGCGTTCATCGGCTCGACGAGCACGCGGCTGGCGCCGGCGATCCGCCTCGGATGGGTGCTCTCGCCCTCGTGGCTGACCGGCCCGCTCACGTTCGAGCAGGCGCTCACCGGAAGCGGTGCGCCGTGGCTCGACCAGCTCGCGCTCGCCGATCTCATCCGCCGGGGTGTCTGGGATCGTCACCTGCGCCGCATGCGCCTGCGTTACGGGCGCCGCCGCGCGGCGCTGCTGGGTGCACTCGCGGACGCCCTGCCCGCGGCCACCGCCCACGGGATCGAGGCGGGCCTGCACGTGCTCGTCCAGCTCCCGCCCGGCGCCGGCGAAGCCGCGACCCTCAGTGCGGCGGCGGCGCGCGGCGTCGGTCTCGACGGCCTCGCCGATCACGCCACCCGGCCCCAGCCGCCTGGCCTCGTGCTCGGTTACGGCAACGTCTCCGAGCCGGCGATGAGGCGCGGCGTCGAGCTGCTCGCCCAGGCCCTGTCCTGAGCGCTCGCTCGAGCGTCTGAGACCCGTGGATCTCGGGCTGAAAGGCCGCGTGTGTGTCGTCACCGGCGCCTCCCGCGGGGTGGGGCGCGCGACCTCGATCTCGCTCGCCGCGGAGGGTGCCACGGTCGTGCTCGTCGGCCGGCGTGAGGAGGGTCTGTCGGACACCGCCCAGGCGTGTGAGGAGGCCGGCGGTCAGGCGGCCACGGTCGTGCTCGACGTCACCCATCCCCGTGCCGGCGAGCGCCTACTCGACGTGTGCCTCGGCCGGCTCGAGCGCCTCGACGTGCTCGTCAACAACGCCGGCACGAGCGCCGTCCGTTCGCTCGAGCAGCTCACCGATGAGGAATGGCAGGCGCAGTGGGAGCTGCACGTGATGGCGCCGATGCGGCTGATGAGAACGATCGCGCCGCAGATGGCGCTGCGGGGGTGGGGGAGGATCGTCAACGTCACGTCCTCATCGGGCAAGCGCCCCGGCCGGACGAACATGGCCTACAACGTCAGCAAGGCCGCCGAACTGTCGCTGTCACGCTCGTTCGCCGACCTGTACGCCGACCGGGGCGTGCTCGTCAACGCGGTCGCGCCCGGTGCGGTCTCAGGCGAACTGTGGACGGCGCCCGGAGGACTTGCCGATCAGGTCGCGCAGGCCCAGGGCATCACGCGTGAGGCGGCGCTCGAGAACCAGGCGAGCCGCATTCCCCTCGGCCGGCTGGGCACCGAGCAGGAGATCGCCGCCGTGATCACCTTTCTCGCCTCGGAGCTCGCGTCGAACGTCGTCGGTGCCGCCTGGTCGGTCGACGGCGGCGCGGTGCCGAGCATCATCTGATCGACTCGCGCCGGGTAACCTGCCGCGGCGATGCCGCTTAACACACAAGCCATTGGGAAGACCTACGAGCCGTTCGTGTATGCCGTCGGACGCGAGAAGATCCGCGAGTACGCCGCGGCCGTCGGCGAGACGAACCCGCTCCATTTCGACGTCGACGCGGCGCGGGCCGCGGGCTACGCCGACGTCGTGGCGCCGCCGATGTTCGCCGTCGTCTACGCCGGCCGCGCGATCGCGCCGGCGATGTTCGATCCGGACGTCGGCCTGAACTTCGCGATGATGGTCCACGGCGGCCAGGAGTTCCGGTGGGGTCCGGTCGTCGTCGCCGGCGATGAGATCACGACCACGACCGAGGTCCAGGACATCGCCGACCGCGGTGGCATGGGGTTCTACGTGTTCGAGTCGGTGTCGAAGAACGAGCGCGGTGAAACCGTGTGCACGGGAACATGGACGAACATCGTCAGGGGGGTCTCATGAGTCTGCAGACGGGCGAGACGATCGAGCTGAAGGTCACCCCGGATCCCTACGTCACCGTGCGCTACGCCGGTGCCTCGGGCGACTTCAACCCGATCCACATCGACGAGGAATTCGCCAAGAACGTCGGCCTGCCGGGCCGCATCCTCCACGGGCTGTGGACGATGGCCCAGGTCGCCCGCGCCCACACGGAGGCGGCGGGCGGTCCGGAGGCGCTGAAATCGCTGTCGGTCCAGTTCCGCGGGATGGGCGTGATGGGCGCCGAGGTCACCGTCACGGGGAGCGTCGGCGAGGCCGGCGACGGGATCATCGTCGTCCGCTCAGAGGCCGAGCAGAACGGCACCCGGATCATCCGCAACGCGGTCGCCGAGATCAGCATCTAGTCATTGCCCCGGGGCGCGCATGCGCGCCCCGGCCGGTGGGTGCATGCACCCACCGGGCCAGCGGCGCATGCGCCGCTGGCTACTTGCTGCACGCCACGGGCCCACTCGGCTTCGGCGCCGTACCCGGCTCCTGCGGCGGCGGCGCGGAGTTGACCGTCACCGGGTAGGGCGCGACGAGCGTCTCCTCGATCGCCTTGAGGCTGTTCGTCGAGTCGGTCGCGAGGTCGAGCGGCGCACTCGCGGCGCAGCTCGAGAGCGTGATCCGGGGGTCGGCCGGGTTCGGCGTCGGCAGCGACGGCACCGAGCTGTCGACCTTGGCGAAGTTGAACGCGCTCGTGAGGTCGCCGACCGCCGCGCGGCGCCAGGCGGACACGTTCGGCACCTCGGCACCGAAGCGCGTCTCCAGGAACCGCAGCAGCGAGGTGTGGTCAAACGTGTCCCGGCACACGAAGCCGCCGCGGCTGAACGGCGAGACGACGAGCGTCGGCACGCGGAACCCGAGCCCGATCGGCCCGGCGACGCCGGCGGCGTCGGACGGGAGCGGGTTGACGGTCAGCGATTCGCCGGCGTACCCGCCGGTGGGACGGGCGGCGGCACGTGGTCGAAGAACCCACCGTTCTCGTCGTAGGTGATGAACAGCGCGGTCTTCTTCCACACGTCGGGCTTGGCGACGAGCGTCCGGAGGATGTCGGCCGCGACGCTCTCGCCGAAGATCTCGGGCGCCGGCGGATGCTCGCTCGCGATCAGCGGCGCGAGCACCCAGGAGACCGACGGGAGCTGCCCGGTCGCGACGTCGGTCTGGAACGTGCCCGGGTACGTCGGCGCGAACGCGCGCGCCGCGAGCGTCGGGTTCGTCTGGAACTGCGTGAAGTACGGGAGCACGTTGTCGCCGAAGTTGCCGTCCGGGCTGCCGTACACCTTCCAGCTGATCCCGCGCGCCTGGAGCTGCTCGGGCATCGTCGTCCAGCTGAGCGTGCCGAACCGCTCGACGCGGGTCGAGCTCGTCGACAGGATCGGGCCGCCGTGGGTGCCGGCCGGGTCGAGCGTCGCCGAGAACGTGTACAGCCGGTTCGGGTCCGTCGGACCGATCACCGAGCAGAAGTAGTGGTCGCAGATCGTGAACGCGTCGGCGAGCGCGTAATAGAACTCGAGGTCCGCCCGCGTGTAGTAGCCCATCGTCAGCGGACCGTTCGCGGCGCCATCGGCCGTCAGGTGGCCGGTGACGAAGCCGTCCAGCTTGCCCCCGTGCCAGTAGCTGTGCTGCGGTCCCCAGCTGTGGTCGATGTCGTTCGTGCACTCGCCGTTGTGGGACGAGTCGAGGCGGAACGGATACAGGTGGTCCCCGCGATAGCCACCGGGATAGCCCGGCTGGGCGAACACGTTCAGCCCGCTGCCGTCGCCGAGCGCCGGCGCGCCTGCGATCGGCGAACCCCGTGACCCCGCGGTAGGAGCCGAAGTAGTGATCGAACGACCGGTTCTCCTGGACGAGGATCACGACGTGTTCGATGTCGTTCAGCGTCCCGCAGCGCGGCGCTTGTGCGAGCGCGTCGGCGATCAGGCGGTTGGCCATCAGCGCCGAGGCGCCGAGGGCGACGCCTCCGTCGCGCAGCATCTGGCGGCGTGTCAACACACGGCTCATGTCCCTGCTCCTGTGTCTCCCGGACAGCACGATCGGCCGCGGGTGGATCAGCCGCGGCGCGCGCGACTCTACCGAACTGATGCGTTCAGATGAGCCGGTTACGCGGCGATCCTGGTCGCCACCGCGTCCGCGCTGCAGACCTGGTTGCGCCCGGCGTGCTTGGCCCGGTACAGCCGTTCATCGGCGAGCGCGAACAGGGCCGGGTAGTCAAGCGCCTCGCCCGCCTCGGAGGCCGCGACGCCGCAGCTGATCGTCACCCGCAGGCCGCCGGCGAGCGGCTCGGCCTCGACGGCGGCACGCAGTTGTTCGGCGAGCGCGTCGACGTGGGACTGCTCGGCGCCCGGAACGAGCACGAGGAACTCCTCGCCGCCGAGCCGGTAGGCGAGGTCGTAGGCGCGCAGGCCCTTGCGCATCGCGTACGCCACGTCCGTGAGGACGGCGTCCCCGCGGGCGTGTCCGTACTCGTCGTTGATGCGCTTGAAGTGGTCGATGTCGGCGATGATCACGCCGACCGCCTCCCCGGTGACCCGGGACTGCTGGGTGAGCTCGGAGACGCGTGTCGCGAGCGCCGAGCGGTTGAGCATGCCGGTCAGCTCGTCGAGCACCGCCCGGTTGCGGAACTCGACGTCGGACCGCATGAGCGCTGTCGACAGCAGCGTCACGGCGACGATCAGCGCGGCCGGCGCGATGACGATCGGCGGTTCGCGGATGACGGCGCCGGGATCGATCGCGAAGCTGACGACGAGCAGCAGAGTCAGCGCGAGGCGACGCCGGCGGCGATGCCGCGGATCGAGAACCGGGAGGCGAGCGTGACCACCGGCATCGCCAGCCACGACATCGTCGCGATCTTCGGCCCGCCGGACAGGGCGACGCTCACCGCGGTGATGATCTCGGCGCCGGCCCAGGCGGCGAACATCACGTACTCGGGTCGCTGGAGATGGGGCAGCGCCCTCTCGGCGCGGGTGAACAGCACGCCGGCGAGCAGCAGCGGCGCGATCGTCCACCATCCCAGCCACGGTCCGCACGCCAGCAGCGCGAGCGCGAGCACCGCGAACGACGCCTTGCGCGCCGGTCGGATGCGACGGTCCATGTCGAGCATCCGCTCGCGGTCCATCCCGTCACGGATCAACCAGTTGGAGTCCCTCATCCCGGCCTGCCCTCTTCGGTTCTGACGCCGAATACCGTTCGGCGCTGGTTCGTACTTCGGCCCTGGCGTGGTGCAGCACAAGCGGAATGACTACGGATGGACATCCGTAGTTCTCTCGGATGCCCCTGTGCGACGGCCTCGGAGAAGCCGCAGGCCCCGACCTACAATCAGGGCCGTGCTGACAGAACGCCAGGAACTCGTGCTGCGAAAGGTCGTCGAGGAATACCTTGAGGGCGGTACGCCGGTGGGCTCCAAGGCGCTCTCGGCCGGAGTCGTGTGGGGGCCGTCGACGGTTCGCCACGAGCTCGCAAACCTGGAGGAACTCGGGCTGCTCGCGCACCCGCACACGTCGGCCGGCCGCGTCCCAACCGAGGCCGGATACCGGTACTTCGTCGACCGGCTGCTGCCCGCGGACGACGGTCAGCCGAAGCTCGCGCTGACGCTCGTGCGGCGCGAGCTCGACGAGGCGATGCGGGTCACCACCGAGACGCTCTCGCAGGTGACGAACCTGCTCGCGATCGTCACCGCGCCGCCGATCGACACCTCGACGATCCGCCACGTCGAGGTGCTCCTGCTCCAGCCGCAGGTACTGATGGTCGTCGTCATCACCTCGACCGGCGGCGTCACCAAGCGGTTGTTCACGTTCGACCGGCCGGTCGATTCCGGGCTCGCGGACTGGGCGTCGAGTTACCTCAACGAGCGTCTTGTCGGTTTCGGCCTCGGCGCCCGGATGCTCCATCAGCGGCTGTATGACAGCTCGCTGAGCGCGACCGAGTCGGCGTTCCTCGACGCGCTCGCGCCGGTGTTCACCGATCTGGAGGAGTCCTCGCAGGACACGCTGTATGTCGAGGGGGCCTCGCGGCTGCTGCGGCTCGACCGGTTCGGCGACGTCACCGACCTCAACGCGTTGATGGACATGCTCGAGCGCCGGGTGACGCTGCTCGGCCTGCTCCAGGGCGCGATCTCCGAGCGCGACGTGCTCGTGCGCATCGGGACCGAGAACGACGCTCCGGCACTGCGCTCGCTCGCGTTCATCGCCGCCGCCTACGGGTTGCCGCAGCGGCGGCTCGGCGCGGTCTCCGTCATTGGCCCGCTGCGGATGGACTATGGCCGCGCGATCAACTCGGTCCGTGACGCCGCCGCCCAGCTGTCGACCTTTATCGCCGAGGTGTACGACGAACGATGAGCGCCGGCCAGGTCCCCCGCGATTACTACGACGTGCTCGGCGTTCCCCGCAGCGCCGACGAAGCCGAGATCAAGAAGGCGTTCCGGCGGCTCGCCCGTGAGCTGCATCCCGACGTCAACCGCAGCGATCCGTCGGCCGAGGACAAGTTCAAGGAGGCGGCCGAGGCCTACGAGGTCCTGTCCGATCCCGAGCGGCGCGCGACGTATGACCGCTACGGCCACGAGGGCCTGCGCACCGGAGGGTACGCGCCGAACTTCGAGGGCTTCGGATCGGTGGCGGACATCTTTGAGGCGTTCTTCGGCAGTGGCGGATTCGGCAGCGCGTTCGGCGGCGGCCAGGCGACCGGCCCGGTGCAGGGCGGCGATGTCGGCGTCAGCACCGTGGTCGAGCTCGCCGACGCCGCCCACGGCACCGAGGTCGAGGTCGGCTATGAGGTGATCACGACGTGTGAGCACTGCCGCGGAAACGGAGCCGAGCCGGGGACGCCGATCGAGACGTGCGACCGCTGCGGCGGCACCGGACAGCTCCGCGCCGTCTCACGGACTCCGTTTGGCCAGGTGATGCGCACCGCCGTGTGCGACGTCTGTCACGGCGACGGCCGCGTCGCCCAGGACCCGTGTCATGTGTGTGACGGACGCGGCCGCCGCGTCGATCACGTGAAGGTGTCGGTCGACGTGCCCGCCGGGATCTCCGACGGCCAGCGGATCCGGATCGCCGGCCGCGGCCACGCCGGCGAGCGCGGTGGACCGGCCGGCGACCTGTACGTCCAGATCCGCGTCCGCGACGATCCGCGGTTTCTGCGAGATGGCGACGACCTTGTCACCGCGGTGGACGTCGCGGCGCCGCTCGCGGCGCTCGGCACGACGATCGAGGTGCCGACGGTCGACGGACCGGTCGAGCTCGAGGTCCCCGCGGGGACTCAGCCGCACGAGACGCTCGTCATCCGCGGGGCCGGAATGCCGGCGCTGCGCGGCCGGCGCAGCGGCGATCTGCGCGTCGTCGTGAACGTCGTCATTCCCAAGCACCTGGGCCGCGAACAGCGCGAGCTCATGCAGCAGCTCGCGGACTCGATGACCGACCACAACCTGAAGACCGAGGATGGCGTGTTCTCGAAGCTCAAGCGCGCCTTCGGCGGTCACCACTAGCCTCCCTCGGCCGCCGCTGGGACCGACGAGGAATGCTCCGTCTCGCCGTGCGCGTCGCGCGCTCCCAGGCCGAGCTCGTCCTCGCGGAGCTGCTCGAGCTTGCCCCGAGCGGGGTCGAAGAGGTGGCGCTCGGCGACGAGTTGGTGGAGTTCGCCGTGTACGGCGCGCCGGGCGAGCTGCCGTCGCTGCCGGATCTCCGCGCCGCCGCGGGTGGGGCGCTCGTCGACGTCTCGACGTCGGAGATCGCCGACGACTGGTCTGAGCGCTGGCGCGCCTTCCATCGCCCGCTCGTCCTGCCCGGTCGGCTCACCGTCCGACCGCCGTGGGAACCGCCGGGGGACACTCCGCTCGATCTCGTGATCGAACCGGGACAGGCGTTCGGGACCGGCGCGCACGCGACGACGCGGATGTGCCTCGAGCTGCTGTTGGCCGAGTCGGCGCCGGCGTCCGGCTCGTTCATCGACCTCGGCTGCGGGTCGGGCGTGCTCGCGATCGCTGCGGCGCGGCTCGGGTACGCGCCGGTGTGCGCGCTCGACAACGACCCGGCGGCCGTGGCGGCGACCGCGGAGAACGCGCGGGTCAACGGCGTCGACGTCGATGTCCGCCGGTTTGATCTCCGGGAGGAGCCCGTCCCCCAGGGGGAGGTGATCGCCGCGAACCTGCTCGGGCCGCTGCTCGTCCGCCACGCCGCCGCGATCGGGGCGCATGCGCGGCGGGTGATCGCGAGCGGGCTGCTCGCGACCGAGCGCAACCGGGTCGCCGAAGCGTTCGCCGCGGGCGGGTACCACGTCGCCGACGAGCGCCGCGGCGCCGAGTGGGCCGCGCTCCTGCTCGCGCGCGGTAGCGCTGCGGTCGGCTGGGTAGCCTCTGCGCCGTGGCTCAGCACGTGGTCATCGCGGGTGGCGGCTTCGGCGGCTACTACGCCGCCAAGACGCTTGAGCGGACGACCCCCAAGGACGTCCGTATCACGCTCATCAACGACGTCAACTACATGCTGTACGCCCCGCTGCTGCCCGGCGCGGCCGCGGGCACGCTCGAGGCGCGCCATATCGTCGTGCCCCTCCGCCAGCGCCTGAAGCGGACCCAGCTGCGTCTCGGTTGGGTGACGGGCGGCAACCCGGCCGAGAACAAGCTGTGCGCTCGGCTGCTTGACGGCCAGGAGGTCGACTTCGTCTACGACCAACTCGTGGTCGCGCTCGGTTCGGTGTCGCGCACGTTCCCGATTCCCGGACTCCACGAGCACGCAATCGGCTTCAAGACACTCTCGGAGGCGAGCGCGCTGCGTGATCGGGTCGTCCGCTGTCTTGAAACCGCCGAGGAGATCGAGGACGAGGACACACGCCGCGCGTACCTCGGGTTCGTATTCGTCGGCGGCGGTTACGCCGGCGCGGAGGGCGTCGCCGAGCTGCAGGATTTCTGCGAGGACGCGCTCGTCTACTACCCGCGCTGCCGCCAGACGGGACTGCGCTGGATCCTCGTCGAGGCGAGCGACCGGATCATGCGGGAGATCCAGCCGCAGCTCGCCGAGTTCGGGCAGCGGGTGCTGGAGAAACGCGGGATCGAGGTGCTCACGAAGACCGAACTCAGCGAGGTCACCGACCGCTCGGTCACGCTGTCGACCGGCGAGATCGTTCCCTGCCGGACCGTGTGCTGGACCGCCGGTGTCAAGGCCAACCCGGTGGCCGACACGCTCGGGCTGCCGCTGACGGGCGGCCGGATCGCCTGCACCTCGGAGATGCGCGTCACCGGATACGACAACGTCTGGGCGCTCGGGGACATCGCCGCGATCCCCGACCCGGCACGTCCCGGCGAGCCGTCGCCCCCGACCGCCCAGCACGCGATCCGCCAGGGCAAGCTGATGGGCAAGAACGTCGCCGCCGTGCTCGGCCACGTCGCCCAGGTCAAGCCGTTCACGTTCAAGACGCTCGGGGCGTTCGCCGACCTCGGCCGCCACAACGCCGTCGCCAACCTGATGGGCACGCGCGTGCGGGGATTTCCCGCCTGGGCGATCTGCCGCTTCTACCACCTCGCCTGGATGCCCGGTTTCGTCCAGAAGATCCGGCTGATCAGCGACTGGACGGTCGACTTCTGGTTCCGGCGTGACACCGCCGAGCTCGGGCATCTCGGCGGTCCGCCGTCGCTCTCCGAGCACGTGATCCCCGGCGGCACGTCGGGGTCCGGCGCGGCCTCGCAGTGACGCACCCTTACGGATGGCCAACACGGGCTGAGCACATCCTGGACTCCGGGCCGGTGACGGAGCGCGCCCGGCGGAGCATCCTTCCCTCATCGTGCGGTTGGCCCAAAAGCTCAAGGAGGTGATTCCCAGTTGCCTAACCCGCTCGCAATCGGCGTAACCCTCGGTGGCCTGCTCCTCGACGTGGTCGCGCCTCGACCGAAGCCTCGATCCGGATTCCCAATGGAGCTCTCTCCTCTCTCCGAGCGCACCGGGTCGAGGACACTGCCGAGGCCGATGATCGAGAAGTACGACGGGACGCCGGTTGCGAGCGGATTGCATCGCTGACGGCGTTGCCTGGGTGAGCGCGCTACGGTGGCGCCCCAGGTGACGTCGTTCGCGGTCAAGTTCCTCGGATGCAAGGTCTCGCAGGCCGATGCGATGCTCGCGCGCGACGCGCTGCTCGCCGCGGGACACACCGAAGCCTCGGAAGCCGAGGCCGAGTTGCACGTCATCAACACGTGCTGCATCACCCGCGAGGCGGAGGCGAAGTCACGCCAGTCGGTCCGCCGCTCACTGGGGAGCGCGGACCAGGTGTTCGTCGCCGGCTGCGCCACGAACCTCAACGCCGCGCAGTTCGGTGACATCGACGTCCGGGTCACGCCGTTCGTCGGCACCGCGGACGATGTCGCGGCCGCGATCGGGACCGAGTCGGGCGCGTGCGTCGATCTCGAGCACGACGTGCTCGCCCGCCAGCCCGTCGCCTCCGGCGCCTCCGGCGCCCCCGGCGCTTCCGGTCGCCGGCTTCCGGCGCTTCCGGTGCCTCCGGCGCCCCCGGCGCGCGGACCCGCGGGTTCGTCAAGGTCCAGGACGGGTGCGACAGCGCCTGTGCCTACTGCATCATCCCGTCGGTTCGCGGCCCGGCTCGCTCCCGGCCGGCGAGCGCCGTGCTCGCCGAGGTTCGGCGCCGCGTCGCCCAGGGCCAGCCGGAGATGGTCATGACCGGGATCAGCGTCGGCGATTACCGGGATCCGGAGCAGGGCCTCGAGCTCGGCGAGCTGATGGCTTCGGTTGCCCGGGTTCCCGGCGTCGAGCGCGTCCGGCTCTCCAGCGTCGAGGTCATCCACGTCAAGGACAGCCTGCTGCGCGCGCTCGCCGAGGAGCCCAAGGTGTGCCCGCACCTCCACGTCCCGATGCAATCCGGCGACGACGACGTGCTGCGGGGGATGGGGCGTCACTACACCGCGGAGGAGTACGTCGAGCGGGTCCGCACCGTGCGCGCGGCGGCGCCCGCGGTCAACGTCACCGCCGACGTGATCGTCGGGTTTCCGACCGAGGATGAGGCGGCGTTCGAGCGCACCCTGGCCGCGATCGACGCCGCGGGCATCAGCCGCGTCCACGCGTTCTCGTATTCCCCGCGGCCGGGAACCGTCGCCTCCGAGCTCGGCGATCGCGTGCCTCCGGAGGAGAAGAAGCGCCGCTCACGGGCGCTGCGCGGGCACGCCGAGGTCCGCTCGCGCCATCACCGGCTTTCGAAACTCGGCGTCCGCGAGCGGGTGCTCGTCGACAAGGTCGCGGACACGCAGTGCTCCGGGTACACGGCCGATTACACGCGCTGCTACCTCCCGGCCGGGGCGGCCGCCCGTGGCGCCCTCGTCGACGTCGTCTGCGAGGAGCTCCAAGCGGACGGTCTGCGGGGCGTGGTCTGCTCGTAGCCTAGCGACGCCGCCTCGTGACCGCTGGGCGCGCGTGTGACGAGGCCGTTGGCGGGGCCGATTTTGCATCGAGTAGTGGGGGGTGGGCGTCACGGCGGTCCCCGGGGCCGCTCGGGGGCGGCGGCGGAGCCGCCGGACCCGATAGCAGAAGTCCCGACTCCAGCCGTTCGGCTGCAGGTCGGGCACTGAGATGGACCAGAAATCCCTGATCCCGATCTGGCACGGGAACGGCACGATCCGCCGATCCGGGCGGGCCGTGCGAGTGCGGACTCGTCTGTTCGCGGTCGTTGTGCCGTCCGCACACCGGCGCCGATGACACCGACGGCCCCGGCCCGCCGCGGCCCCGCCCCCTCGCCCATCCCAGACGCACACGCCCCGATCCCGGCGTTGCGTCATTCGTTGCGAGAAACGGCGCCGCCCGCGCTTCCATCCTGCAGCCCCGCCGGAACGCCGGCGGTCGAGCGGCGGAGACAGCCGACCCGTCGGCGCGCCGCTCGGCCAAAGCTATCCTGAGAAGGGTGGCGATCATCGACGAGGTCCGCACCGATATGACGACCGCGATGAAGGCGGGCGAGAAAGAGCGCGTGGGCGCGCTCCGGCTCGTGCTGTCCGAAATGCAGAAGGCGGTCAAGGACGGCAACCCAGACGAGCTGGCCGTGCTCCGGCGCGAGCGCAAGCGGCGGCTCGACGCGGCCGAGCAGTATCACGCCGCCTCCCGGCCGGAGCTCGCCGAGCACGAGGAGTTCGAGGCCCGCCTGATCGAGTCCTATCTGCCGGCCGAACTTGACGACGCCGGGCTGGATGAGATGATCGCAACCGTGATCAAGGAGCTCGGGGCGAGCGACGTGAAGGACATGGGTCAGGTCATGAAGGCCGTGATGGCGCGGGGTGGGGGCCGGGTCGACGGCAAGCGCGCCTCGGCCCGCGTGCGCGAGGCATTGAGTGCGTAGACAGATCGAGCTCGACAACGCAGTAGCCGCCGAACTCGCCGGCAGCGGCGACGCGGTGCTCAAGGCACTTGAGGGCCACCTACAGTGCGATGTCTTTCTGCGCGGCAACGTGTTGACACTGGAGGGCGAGCCCGAGGCCGTCGAGGCCGCTGCCTCCGTCGTGCGGGAACTCTCCGATCTCATCACCCAGGGCCACGAGATCGCGCCGGGCACGATCGAGGCGGTCAGCCGAGCGCTCGACGAGCACGAATCGCCCGCCCGCATCCTCGAGGACGTCGTCTGGCGCCACCGCAGCACCAAGGTCGCGCCGAAGACGGTCAACCAAAAGCGCTACGTCGACTCGATCCGCGACAACACGATCACGTTCGGGATCGGTCCGGCCGGCACCGGCAAGACGTTCCTCGCCGTCGCCCTCGCCGCCGCCGCGCTCAGCCGGCGCGAGGTCAACCGGATCATCCTCACCCGCCCGGCGGTCGAGGCGGGCGAGCGGCTCGGGTTCCTCCCCGGCGACCTGATGGCGAAAGTCGACCCGTACCTGCGGCCGCTGTTCGATGCGCTCCACGACATGCTCGAGCCCGAGCGGGTCTCCCAGCACCTCGAGCGCGGCGCGATCGAGGTGGCGCCGCTGGCCTTCATGCGGGGCCGGACCCTGAACGACAGCTTCATCATCCTCGACGAGGCCCAGAACACGAGTCCGGAGCAGATGAAGATGTTCCTCACCCGGCTCGGGTTCAACTCAAAGATGGTCGTCACCGGCGACATCACGCAGATCGATCTCCCGCGCGAGCACGACTCCGGGCTCGTCGTCGTCAACGAGATCCTCGACGGGGTCGAGGGCATCGAGTTCGTCCGTTTCGGCGATGAGGACGTCGTCCGGCACAAGCTCGTCCGGCGGATCGTGGCCGCGTACAACGACCACTCGCAGCGCATGGCACCGGAGCTGCGGCCGCGCAAGCGCGCGTAAGGGCCCCGACGTGCTCGACTTCGACGTGATTGGGATCGATGCCCTCGTCCCCGATGGCCCGACGGCCGTCGAGGTGGAGGAGCTGTGCACGCTCGCGCTGTCCTCCGCCGGGATTGACGACGGGCATGTGGCGATCGAGTTCGTCGACGCCGACCGGATCCGCGATCTCAACCGGGAGTACCGCCAGAAGGACGAGCCGACAGACGTGCTCTCGTTCGGCGTCGATGAGAACGGCGACTCGGCGGGTCCGCGCGAGCTCGGCGACATCGTCATCTGCCCCGCGCACACGGTCGACCTGCGAGAGGCGGTCGTCCATGGCAGCCTTCATCTCAGTGGGATGGACCACGAGCGCGACGACGGCGAGATGCTCGCGCTCCAGGCCGAGCTGATGCGCTGGATCACATGAGCGGCGAGGCCCCCGTGGACGCGTCCGGGACGCGGGGCGGACCGGGCACCCGGTCGGGCTTCATCGCGTTCGCCGGCCGACCGAACGTGGGCAAGTCGACGCTCGCCAACGCGATCGTCGGCGCGAAGGTGGCAATCGTCTCCGACAAGCCGCAGACGACGCGACGCGCGATCCGAGGCGTCGCCACCGGCCCGGACTGGCAGCTCGTGCTCGTCGACCTGCCGGGCGTCCAACGCCCGCGGGACGCGCTCACCGAGCGGATGCAGACCCGCGTCGAGCGAGAGCTCGCCGACGCCGACGGCGCCCTGTTCGTCATCAACGCCGAGCAGGGGATCGGCCCTGGCGACCGGTTCATCGCCGAGCTGCTGCGCTCCTCGAGCGTCCCCGTCGTGATGGCGATCAACAAGATCGATCGCTGCAACCGGCCGCAGACGGCCGCGGTGCTCCAGGCGGCGGCCGACCTTGACGTCGCCGACGAGGTGTTCCCCGTGTCCGCGCGGACCGCTGCGGGCGTGCCGAGCCTCGTCGAGCATCTCGCCGCCCTGCTGCCGCCGGGGCCGTTCTACTTTGGGCCGCGCCAGCACTCGGACCAGTCTGAGCATGTGGTCCTCGCCGAGCTGATCCGTGAGCAGGTGCTGCTCCGCACGCGGGAGGAGCTGCCGCACGCGGTCGAGGTCGACATCGAGTCGATCGACCGCGACCGGTCGGGACTGGTGCGGATCGAGGGCGTGATCCTGGCGGAGACCGAGTCGCAGAAGGGGATCCTGATCGGGGCCGGCGGTCGGATGGTCAAGGCCATCGGCACCGCCGCGCGCCGCGCCATCGAGCGCGAGCTCGGGACGCACGTCCACCTCGACCTGTCCGTCCGCGTTCGCCGGCACTGGCGCGGCGACGAGCGGGTGCTCGACCGGCTGGGAATCGAGTAGGCTTGCGTCCTTCGCAACCCCGCCGCTGGTCTTTCCGTCCGGACACCAGGGCAAAATCTAAGGGTTGTGCAGCGGCTTAATGGAGCTTTAGGCCGATAATCGCTCGCAGGTTTGCCGACGATCCGAACTCCGGTAAACCGAACGTACGCTGCCGCCGATAGCCGTGACCGTGCACGCCAGGACGAGCTCCGGCCGGCACGAGCGGGTTGGAGGTCCGGGATCACTCGTGAGGCGCGGCGGGCTCCTGGCGCCGACCGTCCGAGCGCCGGTCGTATTTGAACGCATCGCGCGTGCCGCGTGGCGATGGCACCCGCGCGCCCGTCAGGACGAGCTCACGGCCTTGCCGAATCGCTCCCGTCTGATGCAGGCCGTCGACCACGCCCTCGCCCGCTCGACGGGGCACCGGGCGGGAGGTGCGGCGCTGCTGCTCCTCGACATCGACCGTTTCAAGCTCGTCAACGACAGCCTCGGCACCACCGTCGGCGACCGCCTGCTCGTCGCACTCGCCGATCGGCTGGCCCAGGCGCTCCGGCCCGACGAGATCATCGCCCGGATCGGCGGAGACGAGTTCGCGCTGCTGATCGAGAGCCCGGACGTCGCCCGCGAGGCGCTCGCGCTCGCCGCCCGGCTGCAGACCCTGCTCTCGACCCCGTTCCGGCTCGGCGCCCACGAGCTGTTCGCGTCGGCCAGCATCGGCGTCGCGTGCAGCTGGCACGCGGGCAGCGCCGACGAGCTGTTGCGTCAGGCGGAGATCGCGATGTACGAAGCCAAGCGCCGCGGCCGCGACCGCTGCCGCATGTTTGACGAGAGCATGCGCCGGCGGGTCATCGAGCGGCTCGTGCGCGAGAACGAGCTCCGCCACGCGGTCGAGAACGGACTGCTCGCGGTCCACTACCAGCCGATCGTCGATCTCCGCGACGGCCGGATCCGTGCGCTCGAGGCGCTCGCTCGGTGGCCGGAGGGCTGGGGACACGTCCCGCCAGTCGAGTTCATCCGGATCGCCGAGGAGACGGGCATGATCAGCGCGCTCGGGTCCCACGTGCTCGATCGGGCCCTCGCCGACGTCGCCACCTGGCGCCGCGACGGGCTGCTGGCGAACGACGTCTACGTGAGCGTCAACGTCTCCTCCCGTCAGATCGAGGATCCCCGCTTCCCGGACGCGATCCGCGAGGCGATCCGGGCCCACGACCTGCCGACACAGGTGCTCCGGCTCGAGATCACCGAGAGCACGCTGATGGAGGATCCCGACCGCACGCGCCGGATCGTCTCCGACATCTGCATCGACGGGATCGGCCTGCACCTGGACGACTTCGGCACCGGGTACTCATCGCTGGCGACGCTCAATCAGCTGCCGTTCGATGCGCTCAAGATCGACCGCAGCTTCGTCGGCTGGCTCGCCACCGGCGACCCGAGCCACGAGATCCTCGTCCGCTCGGCGGTCGGGCTCGCCCACAACCTGGGGATGCGGGTGATCGTCGAGGGGATCGAAACGCCCGAGCAGCTGCGCCGGCTGCAGGCGCTCGGCTGTGCCTACGGGCAGGGGTACCTGATCTCGCGCCCGCTCGACCGCGCGGGCGTGCGCGAGCTGCTCACGACCTACGCGCCCGAAGCAGGGCTGCCGCTCGACGCACCCGCCGAACCGGACCTCGTCTGATCTCGAGCGCTAGGCCGGTCGGTCCGCGACGAGCACGGCGAGGTCCCGGTGTGCCCACGCCGTCCGCGCCGTAAAGCCGGCGGCCTCGAGCCAGCCGAGCTGATCGGCGACCGAACTCGGCGTGTCGTAGCCGTCATCGTCGATCGGGGTGACGACGTCGGCGGGGTCGACCGGGACGATCACGTCGCCGAGCACGAACCGGCCACCGGCCGGTAGGACCGCCGCCACGCGCTCGAACAGCGCCGCCTTCCGGGGCCCGTCGAGGTGGTGGACGGCGAGTGCCGAGAACACGAGCTGAAACGGTCCCGGCGGGAGCGCGTCCTCAAGGCGCGCCAGGCTCAGCGTCACGCGGTCCGCCGGCAGCGCGTCGCGCGCGGCGTCAAGCATCCCTCGGCTCGCGTCGATTCCGACCAGCTCGGCGTCCGGCTGCGCCAGCAGCACCCGCCCCGCCGTCTCGCCGGTGCCCGTGCCGAGCTCGAGCATCGCCCGGACCGGCACCGGCGGCGCCGCACACGCGTGTGCGACCGCGTCCTGGAGGCGCTCGTAGTCGGGCACCTCGGAGTGCATCAACTCGAGGTAGGTGTCCGGATCCCAATGGAACTGGCCCATCAGCGCGACCTCAGACCCACCACGCGGCGAGCACCCGGCGCCAGTTGTTCCAGCCGATCTCGACGAGCTCGGCGTCGGTGAACCCCGCGTCGCGGAGCGCGCCGAGCACCCGCGGCATGCCCGCCGCATCGCCGACGGCCGCCGGAATCGTCGTGCCGTCGAAGTCCGAGCCGAACGCGACATGCCGCACGCCGATCCGGTCGGCGACGTACCGGGCGTGCCGGGCGATCAGCTCGATCGGCGTATCGGCCGTGTCGGCGAAGTCGGGGCGCAGGAACGAGCACGCGAACACGATCCCGACGAGCCCGTCGGTGGCGGCGATCGCGTCGAGCTGGGCGTCGGTCAGGTTGCGGGACGCGGCTGCCACGGCGTGAGCTCCAGCGTGGCTGGCGACGAGCGGGCCGGCCTCGAGCCGGGCGATGTCCCAGAAGCCGGCCTCGTTGAGATGGCTGAGATCGACGAGGATCCCGAGCTCGGCGCACCGCCGCACGAGCTCGACCCCGGCGGCGGTGAGGCCGGGACCGATGTCCGGCGAGGACGGGAAGACGAACGGCACGCCGTGCGCGAACGCGTTCGGCCGGCTCCACACCGGGCCGAGCGAGCGCAGGCCGGCCGCGTACCACGTCTGGAGCGCCTCCAGTCCCGGGTCGATCGCCTCGGCGCCCTCGAGATGGAGGACGGTCGCCGGCGGACCGTCGCCGTCACGGGCGCGATCGACGTCGTCGATCGTCCGGGCCACGACGACCGCGCCCTCACGCTCGAGCGCCAGCAGCCGGCCTGCCGCCGCGGTCGCGTACGCCGCCGCGGTCGGGTGATCGACCTCCGGGGCGATCTCGAACTCGATCACCCCGTCGTCACGCGGGACCGGCTCCTCGTTCTCGTCCTCGGAAGGCGTGAACACGGCGAAGATCGCCCCGTGGATGCCGCCGGCGCGCATCCGCGGCAGGTCAAGATGGCCGCCGGAGCGGCCGCTGGCGAGCAGCGCGTGGTCCTCACGGATGAGGGCGTCGTTGTGCCCGTCAAAAACCGGGATCGTCGGCACCTGCCAGATTGTCGGCGATGAGCACCGAGATGTGGCGTGACCCCCCTGACCTCATCGATCTGCCGCCGACGGTGGTCGACGTGTGGCGGGCGGAGGTCGCGAACCGCGCTGCCGCGCGCATGGCGCTGCGCGTACTCCTCGGCCGCTACCTGCGGCGGCGGCCGGATGCGATCGAGTTTGCCGTCGGCCCGCACGGCAAGCCTGCGCTTGCGGGGGTCGGGGCGCCACCGCTGCAGTTCAACATGTCCCACACGCGCGGCCTGGCGCTGTACGCAATCGCACGGGAGACTGCGGTCGGGGTCGATGTCGAACGACCGCGGCCGGGGATCGACGCCGTGCGGCTCGCCCGGCGGTTCATCACCGCGCGGGAGGCCGACCGGCTCGCCGAGCTGGCACCGGCGGAGCGGGACGCCGCCTTCCTGAAGGCGTGGGTCCGGCACGAGGCGACGGTCAAGTGCCTGGGCACCGGGATCGGGAGCGCCAAGCTCGAGACCCTGGCGCCCGGCGACTGGCCGTGGGTGGCCGAGCTCGATCCCGGTGACGGCGCGGCGGCCGCGGTGGCGGCCGGTGTCCCGCCGGAGACGGTGCGCCGCTGGCGGTGGCGTGGCCCGGCGACGAGCGAGGGCGCGACCTCGGAACGCTAATGCACCCCTAGAATCGGGCGCGATGCACGACTCCGAGATCGCCTTCGACGAGCGGGGCCTCGTGCCCTGCATCGTGCAGGACTATCGCTCCGGCGAGGTGCTCACGCTCGCCTACATGAACGCCGAATCGCTGCGGCTCACCCGGGAGACGGGGGAGATGCACTTCTTCAGCCGCGCGCGTCAGGAGCTCTGGCACAAGGGCGCGACGTCGGGCAACACCCAGGCGCTCCGGGCGATCCGGATCGACTGCGACGGCGACGCGCTGCTCGCGCTCGTCGAGCCGGCGGGGCCGGCATGCCACACCGGAGAGCGCACGTGCTTCTACCGGGGCGAGTTCGATCCGGCCGCCCCGTACGAGGTGCTGCCGACACTCGAGCGGACGATCGCCGCCCGCGCGCAGGAGCGGCCGGACGGCTCCTACACGGCGTCGCTGCTCGCCGACCCGGAATCGATCGGCGCCAAAGTGCAGGAGGAGGCCGAGGAGGTCGCCCGGGCCGCCCGTGAGGAATCTGACGAGCGCGTGTCCGAGGAGGCGGCCGACGTGCTGTATCACCTCGCGGTCCTGCTCCGCGGCCGCGGGCTGTCGCTCCAGGACGCCGAGCGGGTGCTCGATGGCCGTCGCCGGCACTAGCACGCGGGCCATCGGAGCCGGGGCCACGCCCTCGCTCGAGGAGGTGCGGACGCTCGCCACCGACCACAACCTCATCCCCGTCCGCGAGACGTTCATCGACGACTGCCAGACCCCGGTGTCGGCGTTTCTCAAGTTGCGCGATGCGGACCCCACCCGCCCCAGCTTCCTGCTCGAGTCCGCCGAACAGGGGCGCGTCGGGCGCTACTCGTTCATCGGCTTCCGGCCCCGCAAGGTGCTCCGGTGGTCCCTCGGCGACCCCGGCGACCCGTACGCGCTCGCCGCCGCCGAACTCGGCGGCTACAACGTCGCGCCGGTGGGTGACCTGCCGCCGTTCGCCGGCGGGGCGGTCGGGATGTTCGCCTACGACCTCGTCCGGACCCGGGAGCCGCTTGGCGAGCCGAACCCGGACCCGGTCGGCCTCCCCGACCTCGCCCTGATGCTGACCGACGGGCTCGTCGTGTTCGACCACCTGGGGCACACGGTCACCGTGCTCGCGAACGTCTACGTCTCCGACGACACGAGCGTTGAGGCCTCCTACCGGCGGGCCCTCGACACGATCGCCGAGGTCCGCTGGCGGCTCGCGGGCCCGGTCCCGCGCCCGGGACGCCCGCCCCAGCGCGACCGCACCGAGCCTCGAGTTCACCTCGAACATGTCCCCGGAGCAGTTCAAGGCCAACGTGGCCCGGATCATCGAATACGTCTACGCCGGCGACGCGTTCCAGGTCGTGCCCTCCCAGCGCTGGTCGGCGCCCGTTCCGGTCGAGGCGTTCTCGATCTACCGGGGCCTGCGCGCCGTCAACCCGAGCCCGTACATGTACTTCCTGGACTTCGGCGACTTCGAGCTCGCCGGCGCGAGTCCCGAGCCGCTGATCACGGTCCAGGGGCGGCATGTGTCGACCCGGCCGATCGCCGGAACCCGGCCGCGCGGTGCGAACGCGGAGGAGGATCGCCAGATCGCCGAGGAGCTCCTCGCGGACCCGAAGGAGCGCGCCGAGCACGTGATGCTCGTCGACCTCGGTCGGAACGACCTCGGCCGCGTCTGCGAGTACGGGAGTGTGGAGGTCGAGAGCTTCATGGCGGTGGAGAACTACAGCCACGTGATGCACATCGTCTCGAGCGTCAGCGGCACGCTGCGGCCCGAGTTCGGCTCGCTCGGCGCGCTCGCGTCGGTGCTGCCTGCGGGCACGCTGTCCGGCGCGCCGAAGGTCCGCGCGATGCAGATCATCGACGAGCTTGAGCCGGTCAAGCGCGGCGGCTACGGCGGCGCGATCGGCTGGGCCAGCTACACCGGCGACCTCGACACCTGCATCCACATCCGCACCGTGGTGATCAAGGACGGCGTCGCCCACATCCAGGCCGGCGGCGGCACGGTCGCGGACGCCCAGCCGGAATACGAGTTCCGGGAGTCCGAGGCCAAGGCGCGCGCCGTGCTCCAGGCGGTCGAGCTCGCCGTCGCCCAGGAGGAGTGGCCGTGACGGCCGAGGCGCGGCGAATGGCGGGAGCGCGGGTGGCGATGCGCGTCCTCGTGCTCGACAACTACGACAGCTTCACCTACAACCTCGTCCAGTACCTCGGCGAGCTCGGCGCGGCGGTCGAAGTGGTGCGCAATGACCACGCGACGGTCGAGGAGCTGCTCGTCCGTGGCTATGACCGGGTGATCGTCTCGCCCGGTCCGTGCACCCCGAACGAGGCCGGGATCAGCCTCGAGGCCGTCCGCCGGTTCCCGGAGGCCCACGTCCCGCTGCTCGGCGTGTGCCTCGGCCATCAGGCGCTCGTGCAGGCATTCGGCGGGCGCGTCGTCACGCACGAGCCGGTGCACGGCAAGACGACCGTGATCGAGCACGACGGCAGGACGATCTTCCGCGGCTTGCGTGACCCGCTCGAGGTCGGCCGCTACCACTCGCTCGTCGCCGCGCCCGACCTCCCCGACGTGCTCGAGCGCAGCGCCTTCGGCGGCGAGGTCGTGATGGCCGTCCGGCACCGCGAGCTGCCCGCCGAAGGCGTCCAGTTCCACCCCGAGTCGATCCTCACCGAGCAGGGCCGCGAGCTGCTCGGCAACTTCCTGGCGGGCACGCGATGAGCTCCGGCCTCGAACTGCTGACGCGGTCGATCGACGCGCTCGCCTCAGGGCACGACCTCAGCCTCGAGGAGGCCGCCGCGGTGCTCTCGGAGATCATGGCCGGCAATGCGTCGGAGGTCCAGATCGCCGCGTTCCTCATCGCGCTGCGCACGAAAGGGGAGACGGTCGACGAGCTCGCCGGCCTCGCCCGGACCATGCGTGAGCGCTCGGCTCGGGTCACGGTCTCCCGCGCCGACCTGCTCGACACCGCCGGCACCGGCGGCGGGCGCCGGACATTCAACGTCTCGACGACCGCCGCGCTGATCGCTGCCGGCGCGGGCTGCACGGTCGCCAAGCACGGCAACCGATCGGCGACCGGCCTGTCCGGTTCGGCCGACCTGCTCGAGGCGCTCGGCGCCCGCATCGATCTGCCGCCGGCCTCGGTCGCGCAGTGCATCGAGGACGTCGGCTTCGGGTTCATGTTCGCCCCCGCCCACCATCAGGCGACGCGGTATGTCGTCCCCGTCCGCCGCGAGCTCGCCGTGCGCACGATCTTCAACTTCCTCGGCCCGCTCACCAATCCGGCGGGCGCGAGCCGGCAGCTGATCGGCGTGTCCGATCCCGCCTACCTCGACACGATGGCGGGCGCGCTCGAGCGACTCGGGACCGCGCACGCGCTGCTCGTCTCCGGTCAGGACGGGGTCGACGAGCTCTCGATCTCCGCGGCCACCAACGTCGTCGAGGTGGTCGGCGGCGAGATCCGCCACTACGCGATCACCCCGGAGGAGGTCGGTCTCGAGCGCCACCCCCCCGAGGCGGTCCCCGGCGGCGACCCGCAGCAGAACGCCGAGACGACGCGGCAGATCCTCGCCGGTCATCCGGGCGCGTCCCGGGATCTCGCGGTGCTCAACGCGGGCGCGGCGATCTACGCGGCCGGCGGCGCCGACTCACTCCCGGCGGGTGTCGAGGTGGCCCAGACGGCGATCGACGGCGGCGCGGCCGAGGCGGCGATGTCGCGGTTCATCGCTCGCACCCAGGAGCTCGTGCCGGCGTGAGCGAGCTGGACCGGATCGTGGCCACGACGCGGGAGGTGCTCGCCCGCCGAAGCGCGCGGTTCCCCGCCCACGTGTTGCTCGAGCAGTGTGCGGCGAGGCGGGCCTCCGGAGACGAGCGCTCGTTCCGCGACGCACTGCGCCGTCCCGGCCTGTCGGTGATCGCCGAGCACAAGCGAAGCTCCCCCTCGGCGGGGGAGATCCGATCTGACCTCGCGCTCGCGGACGTCGTCAGCGCGTACGAACGGGGCGGGGCAGCGGCGCTGTCGGTCCTGACCGAGGAATCGCGCTTCGGCGGGAAGCTCGGCGATCTGGCGGCCGCACGGGAGGCGTCCTCGCTCCCGATCCTCCGCAAGGACTTCGTCGTCGACACCTACCAGGTGCTCGAGGCATACGCCGGCGGAGCCGACGCGATCCTGCTGATCGTCGCGGCGCTCACGACCGGCGAACTGCAGCGACTGCACCTCGACGCCACCGAGCTCGGCCTCGACGTGCTCGTCGAGGTCCACGATCAGCTCGAGCTCAGCCTCGCGGTCGAGCTCGGGGCGCCGATCATCGGGATCAACAACCGAGACCTGAAGACGCTCGACGTCGACACCGGCCGCGCGCTCGAGATGCATGCCTCGCTGCCGCCGGGAACCGTGGCGGTCGCCGAGTCCGGGTACAGCCGCCCCGAGCAGCTCGCGCAGCTTCACGGGGCCGGCGTCGACGCCGTCCTCATCGGTGAGGCGCTGATGCGCTCGCCCGACATCGAGGCGGAGCTCCGGCGCCTGCTCGCGGGCGTGGCGGTTTAGCTCTGGGTCACTCGCGCGCGCTGACTCTCCCTACGATGTGGGTGTGACGAGCACCTCGACCCGCATCAAGTTCTGCGGCCTCACCCGTCGGTCCGATGCCGAGCGCGCGCTTGAGGCGGGCGCCTGGGCGGTCGGGCTGATCTTCTACCCGCAGTCCCCGCGCCGGGTCGAGATGGCCGCGGCCGCCGAGATCGCCGGCGTCTGCAAACGCCGCGCGGAGCTCGTCGGCGTGTTCGTCAACCCGACGCTGGAGTACGTCGTGCAGACGGCCGAGGCGCTCGACCTCACGATGATCCAGCTCCACGGCGATGAGGGCCCGGCGTTCTGCTCCGAGACCGCACGCCGCACCGGCGCCAAGGTGATCAAGGCCGCCCGCGTCCGCAATCGCGCCGACATCCAGGCGCTGGGACCGTTTCACACTGACTTCCATCTCCTCGACAGCTACGCGCCGGGCCTGCCGGGCGGGACCGGGGAGACGTTTGCCTGGGACCTCGCGCGGGTGCACGGCCGCTCGGTGCCGGTGATCCTGTCCGGCGGGCTGACGCCGGACAACGTCGGCGAGGCGATCGCCACGGTCCGGCCGTTCGCGGTCGACGTCGCGAGTGGCGTCGAGTTCAGCCCGGGCCGGAAGGACCCCGCGAAGCTCGAGGCGTTTGCGCGCGCGGTCGCGCTCGCCAATGCGGAGCTCGCCAATCCGGAGGAGGCCGTCGCGTCGTGAGCGCGGTTCAGCATCGCTTCGGACCCTACGGCGGTCAGTACGTCCCGGAGACGCTGATGCCCGCGCTCTCCGAGCTCGAGGCGGCCTGGGTCGATGCCTGGGCGGACGCGGCGGGATTTCGGGCCGAGCTCGACGGGCTGCTGCGGGATTACGTCGGTCGCCCCTCGCCGCTCTACCGGGCGGCGCGGCTGAGCGCCGCCGCCGGCCACGAGATCTGGCTCAAACGCGAGGACCTCAACCACACCGGCGCCCACAAGATCAACAACGCGCTCGGTCAGGCCCTGCTCGCGCGGCGGATGGGTAAGCACCGGATCATCGCCGAGACGGGCGCCGGCCAGCACGGCGTCGCCTCGGCGACCGCGTGCGCGCTCCTCGACCTCGAGTGCATCGTCTACATGGGCACCGAGGACATGCGCCGCCAGAAGCCGAACGTCGAGCGGATGCGCCTGCTCGGCGCGCGTGTCGAGCCGGTCGACGCTGGGGCCCGCACGCTCAAGGAGGCGGTGTCGGCGGCGATCCGCGACTGGGTGGGCAACGTCGAGACGACCCACTACATCATCGGCTCGTGCGTTGGCCCGGCGCCGTATCCCGTGATCGTCCGCGATCTCCAGCGTGTGATCGGCGACGAGGCCCGTGCCCAGGTGCTCGAGCGCACCGGCCGCCTGCCCCAGCGGGTGATCGCGTGCGTCGGCGGCGGCTCGAACTCGATCGGGATGTTCATCCCGTTCGTCGACGATGACGGGGTCGAGCTCGTCGGCGTCGAGGCCGCCGGGGAGGGCCTGGAGACCGGCCGCCACGGGGCGCCGCTCACCGTCGGTGGTCCCGGTGGGCGCGGTGGCGTGCTCCACGGGGCGTACTCGGCGATCATGCAGACCGAGGACGGTCAGATTCTCGAGGCCCACTCGATCTCCGCCGGCCTCGACTACCCGGGCACCGGTCCCGAGCATGCCTGGCTGCGTGACAGCGGGCGCGCCACGTACGTCGCGGTCACCGACGGTCAGGCGCTCGATGCCTTCGCCCGCGTCTCTCGGCTGGAGGGGATCATCCCGGCGCTCGAGAGCTCCCACGCGCTCGCGTGGTCGATGGCGGGCGGCCCGAGCGAGCTCGACGTCATCTGTCTCTCCGGCCGCGGCGACAAGGACCTCGCCGAAGCGCTGGAGCATCTCAGCCGGCGATGAGCGGCATCGAACGGATCGCCGAGGCGTTCGCCGCGGCCCACGCGAACGGCCGCGGTGCGGCGCTGATGCCATACATGATGGGCGGCTACCCGGACCTCGAGACCTCGCGGCGGATCGGGCTCGCATACATCGACGCCGGCGCCGACCTGATCGAGCTCGGTGTGCCGTTCTCGGACCCGCTCGCGGACGGACCGGTCATCCATGCCGCCGGAACGGCGGCACTTGGCCGCGGCGTCACCGTCGAGGGGGTGCTCGACGTCGGCCGGACCCTCGCCGAGCGCGTCCCGGTGATCGTGATGTGCTACGCCAACCCGATCCTCGCCCGCGGCCTCGACCGGTTCGCCGATGCTCTCGTCGCGATCGGGGCGTGCGGCCTGATCGTGCCCGACCTGCCGCACGAGGAGGCCGCCCGTGCCCTCGAGGTGTGCGATCACCGGGGGCTCGCGCTCGTCCCGCTCGTCGCGCCGACGACGCCGCCGGATCGGATGGCGGCGATCGGTGCCGATGCTCGCGGGTTCGTCTACGCGGTGTCGGTCACGGGCACGACCGGGGAGCGGGCGGCCGTCGACGCGGCTCTCGCCGAGGTCGTGTCCCGGGCGGCGGCGTCGACGCGGGTGCCTGTCGCGGTCGGATTCGGGATCGGGAGCGCGACCGCCGTCACCGCCGCGGCGAGCGCCGGGGCCGACGGGGTCATCATCGGCAGCCGCCTCGTCCGGGCCGCGGGGGAGAGCGAGGATCCGGCCGCCGAGGTCGGCAGGCTGGTCCGAGAGTTCTCCGCGGCGCTGACCGGATAGGATTGCTCCGCGATGGGCGTCATTGTCACTGCCACGGCCGGGCTCTGTCTGTGGATCATCCTCTGGTCGCTGAACATCTCAGGATTCGACGCGATCCTGATCGCGGTCCTGATGATCCTCGTCGCGATCGGCGTGCGAAACGTGCTCCCGTTCCTGCCCGGTCGGCGGGACTGAAGCCGGCCATGCGAAGGTTCGCCGCCGGCTTCGTGTCGGTGCTGACCGTTGCACTGCTCGGCGGCTGCGCCCAGCAGGGAGGCGGAAGCGTCACCGTCAGCGGCAAGTCGCTGACCCTCTACGTCTCGACGCCGGTCGGCGCGGCCGCGAGCGATCCGGTCGCCCAGGACGTCATCGATGCCGAGCAGCTCGCGTTCGGCGATCACCACGCCGAGGTGTCCGGTTTCACGCTCAACCTCAAGGTGCTCCACGGGGCGAAGCTCTCCGATAACGCCCGCACCGCGATCAGCGACACCCATGCGATCGCCTACCTGGGGGAGACCCAGCCCGGTGACTCCGCCGACTCGCTGGGGATCACCAACGACCAGGACCTCCTCCAGGTGACACCGACCGACACCGCGGTCGAGCTCACGCAGCAGTCCTCGGCGGTCCCGGGGTCGCCCGGCAACTACTACGAGGCGCTCAAGAACTACGGCCGGACCTTCACCCGGGTCGTGCCGACCTCGGCGAAGGAAGCCAAGGCCCAGACGTCGGAGATGCAGTCGCTCGGCGTCAAGCAGCTGTACATCGCCAGCGACGGCAGCGACTACGGCAAGGCGATCGCCGCCGCCCTGCGCGGTGATGTCTCTGGCGCCGGCATCACCGTCGCCTCATCGGCGTCCGGTGCCGACGCGGTGTTCCTCGCGGGTCGCAACCCGGCCGCGTTTGCGAGCGTCGTGCGCGCCAACCCGACGTTGAAGGTGTTCGCCCCGTCGGCCCTCGCGACCGCGTCGGCGGTGTCAGCGCTGGGGCTGGGAAGCGGCGCGAAGCTGTACGTCTCAACGCCCGGCTTCCTGAAGAAGCAGCTGACGGCGGCGGGTCAGAAGTTCGTCACCGACTTCACCGCCAAATATGGGCACGCGCCCGCGACGGAGGCGATCCTCGGTTACGAGGCGATGGCGGCCGTGCTCCACGTGCTCACCCAGGCGGGAGCCAAGGCGAACGACCGCTCGACCGTGGTCAAGGACTTCCTCGCGCTGCGGAACGTCGCATTCGTGCTTCCGACGCAGTGGTCGATCAACAATGCGACGGGCGATACGAGCCTCGGGGCGTTCGTGTTCAGCCGGGCCCGGGGCGACACGCTCGTACCGTTCGCAGCGGTCACCGCGCCGGGCTGATGGGCCGCGGCAGGGCCCTGGCGCTTGCGCTGGCGGGGACTGCGGCGCTGACGGGACCCGGTGTCCTTGCCGGCTGCGGCGGGTCAGGCACGAAGACACCGCCCGGGGACGAGATCAAGGGCACGACGCTGACGATCTACTCGAGCGGGCCGCAGCACGGCTCCTCCAGCGTTGCGGCGGGCGCCGTTCTCGCCGGTGAGCAGCTCGCTCTCGCCGACGCCCACGGGCGGATCGGGAACTACCACATCGCGCTCCGAGCGCTCGATGATTCGACGCCGCAGCGCCGAGAGTGGGATCCCGGCCAGACGAGCACCAACGCCCATACCGCGCTCGCGAATCCGACCACGGTTGGCTACCTCGGGGAGTTCAACTCCGGCGCCAGTGCGGTCTCGATTCCCCTGCTCAACCGGCTCGACATCGCCCAGATCAGCGCCACGAGCACCGCTGTCGGACTGACGTCAGCCGGCACCGGCGCATCGCCCGGGGAGCCCGACAAGTACTACCCGACGGGGGTGCGCACGTTCGCCCGCATCGTCCCCAACGACGCCGTGCAGGCGGCCGCCCAAGTTGCGCTCCAGCTCCGCCAGGGCTGTCGCAGCACGTTCGTGCTCGACGATGGCGAGGTCGACGGACAGGACACCGCCACGACGTTCACCGTCGCGGCCCAGCGGGGCGGGCTGCACCTCGCCGGCAGCCAGCCGTTCGACCCGCGCGCGACCGACTACCGCTCGCTCGCGACCTCGGTGGCCCAGACCGGAGCCGACTGCGTGTTCATCAGTGCGATCACCGAGAGCAATGCGGTGCTGCTGACCAAGCAGATCGCGGCGGCACTGCCCAATGCCAAGATCTTCGGCTCGGCCGGGATGGCCGAGTCGACGTACACCGACGCCTCGCAGGGCGGCATCCCTCGGAACCTCGACGGGCAGGTGATGATCACGGTCGCGACGCTCGATCCGTCCTCGTATCCGCCGTCCGCACGGGCGTTCTACGCCGCCTACGCCCACCGGTATGGGATCGCTCAGCCGTACGCGATCTACGGCTACGAGGCGATGAGCCTGATGCTCAGCGCGATCTCCCGAGCCACCGATCACGGTCGCAAGCCGGCCCGGCGCTCGAAGGTGCTCGCCGCACTGTTCACCACGCGCGATCGCCGGAGCGTGCTCGGCACGTACAGCATCACCCACGAGGGCGACACGACGCTGCGGCACTACGGGGTGTACCGGATCATCGACGGTCGTCTCGTCTTCTGGACCGCGATTTCGGCGTGATTCATCGCCCATTGCCGATTGGTTAGGTCCTGACACGGGGTCTTGCGATCAGTCCGCGGACAGGACTAGATTGCCGTACTTCCGAGATCCTGGGGCATCGATCAATAGGAGGAGCATGCGTTTTCTCGGCAAAGCTATGACGGGCGTCCTGCTATCGGGGGCCGTGTTTGCGCTCGCCGCGTGCGGGAGCAGCAGCAGCAGTAGCAGTGG
>CAVZZH010000036.1:0-80865 GCA_963779695.1 uncultured Solirubrobacterales bacterium | reverse complement strand
GTCGAGACGGTGCCGAGCGAGCACGTCGGCCGTCCACGGTGGAGCGCCCCAAGCAACTCGGCTCCGTCCACCACCAGGGCGATTCCGTGGCGAGCACAGATCGACTCGAGCGCGTCGTAATCAACTGGCGAGCCGCAGTAGTCCGCGACGAGCAGCGCCCGGGTGCGGGGCGAGACGCGCCGCTCGACGTCGGCCGGATCGATGTTGAGCGTTTCGGGATCGACATCGCAGAACACCGGCGCCGCGCCCTGCCAGACGATCGAGTTCGTCGTCGCGATGTAGGAGAGCGCGGAGACGAGCACCTCGTCGTCGGGCGCCAGATCGATCAGCTTCAACGCGACGTCGAGCGCCACGGTTCCGTTGGCGACGGCGATCGCGTTGCGGCGATCGACAAGCTCCGATGCCGCCTGCTCAAAGGCCCGAACCTCGGCACCCATCGACAGGCGACGGTCCTGAGAGCGGCGTCACCGCGGCGATCTCGTCCTCGCCGAGGTAGGGCCAGGCCCACGGGATCCGATATCTGCTCATGGCGACTCGTGTCGTTCGCGTTCCATTGAGGACACCCTCGTACTCGGCAGCCAGCGGGCGTTGTTGAGGCGAGTGGCCCGCCGCAGATCCGCGTCAAGCGGCATCGGCCAGCTCCACGAGTTCGGCGCATAGCGCCTCGAGCGAGCCTGGATCGCTGCCCACCACCCGCAGCGCGCGGCGCACGAGCTCGGGACGGTCCCGGTCGGCCATGTCGACGACCACGATGTCCGCCGCCGCCACGAGATCAGCGAGAGCGATGTCCGCCTGGCACAACATGAGGTCCGGCAGCGAACGTTCCTCGACACCGGTCGCGTTCAGACAGGCGAGGATCCGCGGGGCGAGCTCGTCGGGATCATCGCTCCCGCACGGCATCGCAAGCGTCACCGAGCTCGTTCCCTGGAACGCACGGGCCCAGGCCGTCAAGGACTGCCGCCATTGCGGCTCCTCGTTCCAGTCCGGCGCGTACAGGACGAGCGTCGCGCCGTCCGGGCGCTGTACCGCGTCGGCACGAGCATCCCGGGCGAGTGGCGAGCCCCTCGGCGCGCAGCCCCGCCAGCGACTCGGCGGCGACATCGCCCACGGCGCTCCAGGTCAGCCGGGACGCGGCGGCGACGGCGGCGCCCGCGCGTGCCGTCCGTGCGCCGGCATCGGACGGCCGCCTGCGCGCAGTGCCGCGACAAGGGCGGCATGGTCGACCTCGTAGACGTACGCCCGGCCGGTCAGCTCGGGGGTTTCGAAGTGCCCGGGCACCGGGGACGCGATGGGCGTCGACGGCCCAGCCGGCGGACGCGGGCACGAACTCCGCCGTCGGACCGGCGGCGGTGTGGATGACCGGTACCCCGCAGGCCAACGCCTCGAGCGCGGGCAAGCAGAAGCCCTCGCCGCGGTAGGGCACGACGAGCACGTCGGCCGCTCGGTACAGCTCAGGGATCCTCGCCGAGGGGAGGTCGTCGCCGAGGTAGACGACCGGAGCGACATCCCGCCGGGCGGCGTACTCCCGCAGGTGCGCCGAGGCCGTCTGGCCGCGGTACCACGTGCCGGTGCCGAAGTCCTTGATGACGAGCGCGACGTCGTCGCCGGGGCCGAACGCCTCGCTCCATGCGGCGGTGAGCAGGTCGACGCCCTTGCGCCAGATCGTGCCGCCGACGAACAGGAACGTGCAGCGTGGCCGTCACTCCGAGCTCCAGAGCCGGGCCGTCAGGTGAGAAGCGCTCGGTGTCGAATCCATTCGGAACGACCTCGACGATTCCCGGCGGCATGCCTCCGGCGACGAACCCGCGCCGAACGTACTCGCTTGGAACCCAGACGCGATCGGCCTTGCCTCGGGCCTGGCGCACCCAGTCGACCGGCGGCGCCTCGTACTCCCACGGGATGATCATCACGGTCGGGCCGTCCTCGGTGACCGGGCTGAAGTCGTGCGGCCAGGCGTGGGAGATCCCGGGCGCCGATCCCGGCACGGGCAGGCTTCCGGGGGCGCGGTGGTAGACCGTCGTTCCCGTCCGCTCGAGCCCGTCGGCCAGCCCGTCGTTGACGGTGGCCAGCGAAGCTCCGGAGCCGAACTGGCCACGGACCACGCACTGCGGCCGCGCGGCGTCGCCGTACCGCGCTCGTGCGCCGATCGCGCAGGCCCGCAGCGTGGCGGCGGTCGCCGCCGTCCCGAAGCGGTCGATCAGCCGTTGACGGGCCGGCGCTGCGCGCTGGCGCGCGGCGTCCCAGTCCGAGGCGATCTCCCGTAGCTTGGCGGCGAGATCGTCGGCGTCGGGCTCGAACCACCGGTGCCCGCGGTAGAGGGTGTTGAACAGCTCCGCGTCGTCGGGCACGTCGACGAGCTCTCCCTCGACGAGCCAGCTCGTGTCTGGGTCCATGAACTGGGTCTGGCCGCCCCAGTTACTCGCGATCGTCGGCAGCCCCATCGCCTGAGCTTCCATGAACGGCCGTCCCCAGCCCTCGCCCCGCGAGGCGAGCACGTAGGCGTCGGCCGCGGCGTACAGCTGCGGCATGTCAAGCGCCGGCAGCAGGTCCGTGAGGAGGTGAACGGGGGCGAGTCGCGCGCCGATGCCTCCGAACTCCTGGCGCAGGAAGGAGGAGATCTGGTTCTCGCACGTGGCCGTCGGGCGTGTAGAAGGACCCGGTCTTCAGGACGCAGGGAGACGGGGTCCTCGACGGTGAACGCCTGCGCCCCACGCCCTGAGCAGGATCTCCCAGCCCTTGCGGGCGGAGAAGTCGAAGTTGGTGAGGAACACGAAGCGGTCGGGGTCGGTTTCAAGCGGGTACGGCTCGGCGCCCGGCTGAGAACAGGTCGAAGTCGAGCGTGCCTCCGACGATCCGCATCTTGCGCCGCGGGAATGCCGCTGTCCACGAACGCCTCGTAGTTGTGCTCGGCACGGGACCCAGACCTCGTCGCGCTCGAGCAGTGGCGCCACCCATTGCGGGCGGCAGCCGGTCCGTCTCGAACATCACGCGGGAGACGTTGACGCTGCCGGCGATCACCGCGCTGCCCGGCCGAGGGAGGTAGGTGTGCACGGCGACGTCGATGGGCCGCTCGGCGCGTGCCTTCTGGCGGCTGATCATCGCCCGGTCATCGGGATGCAGGTCGATCTTCTTATCGGTCCACGTGAGCTCATAGAGGGCGGGCTCGTCGCCAGCCTGCTCCTGCGCGCGCAGGAACCCGCGCAGCTCGTCGGCGTGACCCGAGGGGTCGGCGACGGGGCCAACCCAGAGGAACTGCGGCCGCTGGCTCATTTCGCTGACACCTTCCGGGACAGTTCGTCGAGATTGCCGGGGTGAAGCCAGGCCAGGCCGGCGAACGCGCCCCATGGCGGGCGGTGGGCGAGGACCGCGTCGACCCCGGCCGCCAGCGCGGCCTCGTCTGGAGCGGCGCCCGGGTACGGAAGCGCCAGCATGTCAGGGGAGTCCTCGCCGCCGAGCCCGAGCTGGGTGACGAGCGCGGTCAGGACCGCGCCCGCGGCGACCGGGTCGACCCGCGGGGCATAGATGACCAGCGTGGCGTCGTCGCTGCCGGCGACACGCGCAGCGTACGCGCGCAGCAACGAGGGATCGGCGAGGATGTCCGAGGCGAAGCAGAGCGTGATGAAGCCGCGGGCGTCGTCGAGGTCGGGGCTGGGCTGTGGGCGTCCCGCGGCTCGCGCCGGATCTGCACCGCCCGGTCGCCGCGCCACCACGCTGTAGCCGAGGGGAAGGATCATGCGCGCGTCGAGGTCGGCGAAGGAGGCGATCTGCGCCGCCATCGCACGCAGGGCCGACGATCGCTTCGGCGCGCCGCGGGTCGCGTCCGTCCGGATAGCTCCCCATTGAAGAGCCGACGTTCTCGAGCAGCTGCGCCAGCGTGCTGAAGCAGTCGTTGCGAGGGCGGATGTCGAGCTGCTCAAAGCCGGCGTCACCCAGGATCCGGGCCAGTCCGTGCGCGGTGTAGCGGTAGAAGTCGAACGGCAGCTCGTGTAGCTCCCAGGCGAGCGGCACGGTGAGGTAAAGCCGGCCGCCGGGCCGTAGCACCCGGTACAGCTCTCCGATCACCTCGGCAGGATTGGGCACGTGCTCGAGCACCTGAGTGCAGAGCACGGCGTCGTAGGTGGCATCGGGCACAGGAAGATCGTGGGCCGGGCCGACGTGGTCGACGGCTCGCGCGCCCGGGTGCACGGAGTTCTCCCAATCCGTGTTCTCGTAACGCAGGTGGCCGAACAGCTCGCGGTAGGGGCTCTCCCCGGCGCCGACGTCGATCAGGCGGCTGCCGGGCGGGAGCTCCGCCGCCACACGCAGGGCGAAGCGCAGCAGCGGCTCGCGCTCGTAGCGCAGTCCCGCAGTGAACTGGAGCAGGCGCTGGGAGATCTGCTCGGCGCCGGGTGCGATCCCGGAATCAATCGACATGGGTCACTACCTCCAGTCCTGAGGCTCCCCGGCCGAGCGCGGCGTCGGCCAGCGCGCGCAACTGAACAGCGTCGCGCGCCA
Organism: uncultured Solirubrobacterales bacterium; assembly: GCA_963779695.1. GTDB lineage: Bacteria > Actinomycetota > Thermoleophilia > Solirubrobacterales > Solirubrobacteraceae > Palsa-465. The sequence continues at coordinate 76,371 of CAVZZH010000036.1, read as the reverse complement.
GCGGAACCGACTCGAGCGCGCCGTCCGTTGGCCGCCGCGTGAGCACCGCGTCCACGAGCGGAGCGAGAGCGTGGGCCCCTGCGGGCTCCAGAAGGCCGAGCAGATCGGGTGAACCGGGACCGCTCAGCCCGTGACGGACGAGGACGGGTTCAAGGTCGGCGGCCAGCCGTGGGCCGTCGCGTCCGCCGGCGCGCACGACCAGAGTCACCTCGTCGACCGAGCTGAATACGTCGGCCAGCCCGGCGAGCAGCTCCGGATCCTCGACCGCCTCGGCGGTGTCGATCAGCGCCACGAACACCGGCTGCCGTCGAGCCGGACGGGGGACGCCTCGTGCTCGAGCCCCGCCGGGACCAGTCCCTGAGTCGATGCCGTCACCACAGCACCAGGTGAGCAGGCGCCGCTCATCGGGTCCGGGGACCCGGGGAAAGGCCTGTCGCAGCGCCGGCTGCGAGCTCCACAGACCCCAAGCGTACCAGGACACGCCTGAGGCCGTTGCCGGTGCCCGGAGCCAGCTCCACAACGCGTCGGCGTCCTGGGGCCCGGACAGCGGCACGAGGCCCGTGCGTTCGGACTCGATCAGCGCAGCGCGCAGCGCCCGGCGGACGGGCTGGGTGAGCGTGATCCCGCCAGGCGAGTTCGACGGGGAGCCGACTCGCGCCGGTGCTCCCGGCTCCGGCTGCCGTCAGTCGTGCGGCGTACTCCGAGCACAGCGCCGCCAGCGGGCCCGAGGCGGGCACCTCGACCCGGGCCGGCTCGCCCTGGTGCTTGCTCAGCAGTCCCGGGGCGGCTGGGATCGAAGCCGCTGAAGTGGAAGAAGCGCAGCGGCTCGCCGTCGACGCGGTAGTCACCGTCCGCGGCCGTGAGCGAGCGCGTCGCCAGGTTCCAGTAGGCGACGTTGACGCCGCGGTCGCGCAGGACCCGGCAAGGGAAAGTAGTTGACCGCGAGGTCGAGCCAGCGCTGGTCGACGAACCGCTGGGGCTCGGTCGGGCCCCATGCCAGGCAGTCACGGCGTAGGCGATCGCGCCACCAGGCCAGGAAGTCCGTCCCGTCGCGGCCGACGGCGACGAAGCCCCCGTTGTACTGACCGGAGCGCAGGAAGATGTCCTCGTCAGGGAAGAGGCCGTCGGCAGGTGGGGGCTCGAGCGTGTGGGCGGTCGAGCACCAGTCCGCTCTCGACGGCGTGTCCGGCCACCTCGGACAGCGAGTCGCACACGAAGATGTCGGAGTCGAAGTAGATGGCGGCGTCGGCGCCGGTGGCGAGGAGGTGGGACAGGAGCCACGGCTTGACCGCGCAGGAGAGCTCGAAGCCGTCGTAGATCGCGGTCATCCAGTCGTACGCCGGCGACGTGAGCCCGACTGCGACCGGGTCGAGGAGTTCGAGATCACCCGCTGCCGCCACGAGCGGCGCGTCGACTCCGTCGAGCACGAGCGCTGCGAACCGGACGCCGGGGTTGTGCTCGGCGAACGAGTCGGCGAGGACACGGGCCCACGGCAGGTAGTCGCTGGTGATGACGGTCCCGGCGGCGAACGTGGGCATCATCCGAGCCGCACGTATCCGGTCGCCTCGCCCGCGCCGCGTACGACCCGCGAGACCTGGTCTGAGTAGTTGCCCTCGATCGTCTGGACGCCGCCGTTCGGGAGCACCTTCTCGACGATCCCGACGTGATGGTCGCCGAACAGGATGAGGTCGCCTGGATGCGGGACGACGCCCGGGCCGTTGGGGATCGCCCGGCCGGTCTGCTGGGCCCAGTTCCAGATGTCTCCGACGTAGCCGAAGCCCTGTCCTTGGTTGCCGAGCGGGATGCCGGCTTGTTGCGCCACCCACGACGCGAAGTAGGCACACCACGGCTCGCCCGCCGACGCGCCCTGGACGGCGCTGCGGTACTGGGCAATCCGGGCGGAGTCGTTGGAGCCGGGCGGCTGCTCGGCCTGCCCGACCTCGGCCTGGGCGATCTGCACCATCGCGCCCGACCCGCCGCCGGTTCCGGCGACCGGCTGGACGCCGCCGGTCGCCAACGCCCCCTGGAGTTGGTTGGCGAACGTCGAGGAGCCCGCGCCAGTGGCAGCGGTCGTCGAGACGGCGGGCGCGGTCGTCGTCGCCGTCGCGGTCGTGGCGACCGGTGGCGAGAACGCGGTCTCCAGTTGCGCGACCCGCGCAATGGTCACATCGAGGGACATCACCCCCGGTGATCGACCGCACAGGGCGACGGTTGAGGCGTCGGTGCGGGGGAACTCAAGGCGCGCGGGCCCGTGACCGATCACCGGGTTGTGACCTCGATGGGTCGTGTTACTCGCGCGCGCGACACCCTCGCGCGGATCCTCCTGCTCGACGACGAGCCGTACATCCTCGAGTCACTCCAGGACACGCTGCGCCGGCACTACGACGTGACGACGACCGTCCGGGCGGCCGACGCCCTTGAGCACCTGCGAGCGGACCCGAGCCGGTTCGCCGCGGTCATCACCGACATGCGGATGCCCGGGATGTCCGGCGATGCGTTTCTCCGCGAGGCGCGGCTGCTCGCGCCTGACACGACGCGCATCCTGCTCACCGGGTACGCCGACGTCGAGACGGCGATCTCCGCCGTCAACATGGGTCACGTGTTCCGTTTTCTCTCCAAGCCGTGTCCGGCGGACGAGTTGCTGGCGACCTGCCGCGCCGCCGTCGAACAGAACCGACTGCGGACCGCTGAGAAGCAGCTCCTCGACGAGACGCTCAAAGGCAGCGTCAAGGCGCTCGCGGATGTGCTCGCGCTTGCCGCCCCGGCGGCGTTCGGCCGGAGCGCGAGCGTGCGCAAACACGTCGCGCGGCTGTCCGCCGCGATCGGCCTGGAGGACTCGTGGGAGGTCGAAGTCGCGGCGCTGCTCGTCCATCTCGGCGCGGTCACACTGCCCGCCGAGACGGCCGAGAAGCTGTACCGCGGCGCGGCCCTCACCCCTGGCGAGCAGCGGATGGTCGATCGGGTGCCGGAGCTCACCCGCCGGATCCTTGAGAACATCCCGCGGCTGGAGGGGGTCGTCGCGATCCTCGAGTCCTACCGGCGGGACTACGGCCGGTCGGACGTCCGAGGCGAGCCCCCAATCGGGGCCCGCGTACTCCGCCTCGCCGTCGACTTCGATGCGCTTGAGGCGCACGGGGCCGATCCCGTCGTCGTGATCGCCTCGATGCGCACCCGCGAGAAGACCTATGACCCCGCGCTGATGAGGGCGTTTGCCGAGCTCATGAGCACCCCACACGACCTCCGCCGCGTCAAGCAGATCCCGGTGCTCGGATTGCGGGCGGGGATGATGCTTGCCGACGACGTCCGGGGGACCAACGGCAACCTGCTGATCGCCCGGGGGCACACCGCCACCGAGCAGCTCGTCACGCGGCTGTGGAACCTCACGGCGAGCACCGTGCGCGAGCCGTTGATGGTGATCGACGAGCCGTAGCTCGGTCGGTCGGGTCGGTCCGTCGGTCGTTCGGTCCACGTCAGAAACGCAGCAGGATCCGGCGGCGATCCGGATTCGTCGACGAAACTGACGCTCAGCGCAAGTATTTCGCCAGGATCGTTTCGTTGGACGAGATTTGCGAGTTCTGCGCGCTCAGGACGCCCGGCCGATCGAGCGTCCTTCTCTGCATCGCTCGCCGGCGATACCGCTGATCGCACGCTCAGGGATGGACGGATCGCCGCCGGCGTTAACAGAAGACGGGCGCCCGAAGGCGCCCGTCGTCTGTTTCGGTTCCCTCGATGGAGGGTTATGAGGCCCCGCGGATGGGAGTAGGGAAGGCGCGGGGTGGTTGTGCCTCGCCGCGGGTACGCGCTGCCGCGATCGAGATTGGCTCGCCGGGACGAGGCGGCGCTTGTTCAGCGCCGCCCATCCGGCGAAAGTGCTTAGCCGAGCAGCTTCAGTACTGACTGCGGGGCCGAGTTGGCCTGCGCCAGCATCGAGGTGCCAGCCTGCTGGAGGATCTGCTCCTTGGTGAAGTTCACCATTTCAGAAGCCATGTCCACGTCACGGATCCGGCTCAGTGACGCCGACAGGTTCTCCTGATACGTGGAGAGGTTGTCGAGCGTGTACTGGAGGCGGTTCTGGACGGCACCAAAGGTGGCCCGCTGGGCGGACACGGTGTTGATGCTCGCGTCGAGCGAGGCGAGCGCCGTGGTGCTGCCGAGGCTGATCGCGCCGACCATGGCGCCCATCGACATCGTCGTGACGGAGATCTGCTCGCCGTCGTTGGCGCCGACCTGGAAGCTGACCACGGTCGCCGACCCGGTGAACAGCGCGATGCCGTTGAACTGCGCGGTCGTGCCGATGCGGTTGATCTCGGACTGCAGCTGGATGACCTCAGACTGGATCGCCTGCTGGTCGCCGGTCGCCAGCGTGCCGTTCTGGTACTGCACGGTCAGCTCACGAATGCGCTGGAGCATCGCGTGGACCTGGTTCAGAGAACCTTCAGCGGTCTGCACGAGCGAAACACCATCCTGCGCGTTGCGCTGTGCCTGAGCGAGACCGTTGACCTGGCCGGTCAGCTTCTGGCTGATGGCAAGGCCGGCGGCGTCGTCAGCGGCGCTGTTGATGCGCAGGCCCGAGGACAGACGCTGCATCGACTTCGACAGCTGGTTCTCGGTATTGACGAGGTTTCGATGCGCGTCGAAAGCCTCGATATTGGTGTTGATCATCAAACCCATTGCTCATCTCCTTGATGGCGTTTGGTTTTTGTCTGAGCCGACTCCGTGTCGGCCTTTCTACTCGGGGTAATCGCCAGGCCGCTTCCGTACTTGAGACGGATTTCGGTGGAATGTTTCGGTGGGTCCATTAGGCCCTCACGTCGATGTGCGGCCGCGGCTCCCCGTCCGCCGCGTGCTCGTCGTCCGTTGAGGCGCTGCGAAGCGACGTCCGGGGATTGGGCTGGCGCTTTTCGGCCTCGTCACCACGGCTCGCGACGTTGATCGCGGTCGAGCTTTCCCACCCGCGGTGCTTCGGTGACCGGCGGGATGTTGGGTGGTACCGGGAGGATGGGGTGGATGGGATCCATGGTCCCTCACTGTGATCATCGGCACAAACGGCCCGATCCAACACCCCGGACTGCAACCTTGCATTCCTTCTACGACCCACCGCCGGGCGGCGTTGCCGCGGCCGGCTGGCCCTGTGCCGGGACGGTGGGGTTCGCCGATGCGGCGGCGGCCGTGGCTGCGCGCTGGCGCTCGGCGAGTACCCGGAGCTCAGCGAGCAGCAGGTAGCGCCACAGCGTGATCATGAACGCCCACGCGACGAGATACCCCGCGATGCCGCACGCGATCGCTCGGAGTCCGAGCTGGTCGAACGGGACCTGCGCCCGATAAGACAGATAAGCCGCGATCGCAAAGCCGCCGAGGCCGCCCCAGCCCTTGGCGGCGCGGATCTGGGCATGAGCCTTCGGATGTGAGGCGAGCGTGGCGCCCTTGCCGCCCTTCCCCTTGGCGCCTTTGCCCTTGCCCCCTTGCCGCCTTTGGCGCTCTTGCTCTTCGGTGCCTTCTTCGCCTTCGCCGCCTTCGGCGGGGCGATCATCGTCATGTCCTTGTCGTCTCCCGGAGGGACGACGGGACCTACGGGTGCGGCATCGCTTCCCGGCTCTGCGTGAGCATCGCTCATGGCATCAAGTGGGGTCGCGGGTACGCGCCCGCGCCTCGCGTTGGCGATCGAAGATGAAATGGATCAGGCGCTCTCGGTCCTCCCGGGAGATGTCCTCAAACACGACCGCCCGCTGCTTCTCTCCGGACACGCGCACGACGCGTCCCCGCCCTCGAATCGGCGGCGAGGTTGAGTCGAGGTGCAGGCGGAAGCGAATGTGGTCGTCGATCTGCAGTGTGTCGGGCCCGCTCAGCAGCATGCCCCCGCCGCTGAGGTCGAGCGAGTAGGCGCTGTCGATCGTGCCGGTCCCGGAGACGGCGAGCACGACCTGCCGCGGCGCCCGGACGCGAACATACTCGCGGCGCTGCTCGATCTGGGGCACATCCCTGACCCGGAACCGCACGAGGTCCGGCTCCTCGAGTTGCGCGTCACCCGGGAAGCGGACGACGCCGTGATCGGAGGTGCACTCCAGCATCAGCGGTTCGCTCGGAGCGGTATCGCCGCTACTGAGCTCGACGCCATCGGACTTCGCGAGGAGCACGAGCATCAGCTCGTCGCCATCGCGACGTGAGATCTGCACCGGCCAGTCGATCCCGTCCCGGGCCCTCAGCTTGGCGCTGCTGCCTTCCGCCGCGCCCACACCCGGCGAGCGCGTATCCGGCTCGCTTTCGCGTCGTCGCTTCACGGCAGCAGCCTCTCGGCGAGTGAGAACGGGTTCGGGGCCGAGAGAGCGCGATCGAGATCGAGTCCCTCGTGCAGGTAGCTGATCGGGGTGCGCGTCGCGGCGGCGAGCTCGACCGCGACGCCGAGCTGATCGGTCTCGTCGATGTGCGTGATCGCGATCCCGGTCGTGCCGAGCGGGGAGAGGCCGACGAGCAGCCGCTTCGCCGACTCCATGCTGAGCGTCGCGGGGAGGGCGAGCACGACCGAGTCGAGCGACAGCGGCGCGAGCTGCGCGGCGAGCGAGGCGACGCCGGCAGCGTCATTCGGAACCGCGGCGCCGGTGTCGATCACGACGAGGCCGCCGGCGCGACCCTTGGCGACCCGGCGGGCGAGCACGCGGCCGTCGGATACCGAGGAGACCGAAACGCCATGGCTCTTCAGCAGGTCGGCAAGCGCCCGCGCCGCCCGTGTCCCCGCGAGGGAGACGACGGTCACTGGGAGCGTGCTGCCGTGTCGGTAGGCGGCGGCGAGCGCCGCGGCGCAGCGTGACTTGCCGGCGCCACCGGTACCGACGAACGCCACCGCGGCGCCCGTCGACGGCAGCGGACGAGACGACGTGAGGCTTCCGGCGATCGCGCCCCGCACCGCGTCGCGCATGTTCGTCTGGGCGAACGGGCCGAAGTGGGCACCGGCCTCACCGATGAGCTCGCGAGCCCAGGCAGGGCTGATTCCGGAGCGGCTCAGTTCGCCGATGACCGCCGAGGCGGCGGTGGCGTCGGTCTCATGCCGGGGTGCCGGAGGGGCGTTGCGGCGCAGGCGGGAGCCACGGCGCCGTGCCTTGGGGGCTCGGGGTCGGCTCGGGTGCGGGCACCGGCTCCGGAGCGGGCGCGGGTGCGATCAGCTCGGGTAGCTCGGGCGCGGGTGCGATCGGCTCGGGCGCGGGCGCGGGCGCGATCAGCTCGGGCTCGGCGATCGCGGAGGGCGGCCCCTCGGGCTCACCGTTGGTCTCATCAAGCTCGACGTCGGCCACCGGCTCGGGCGACAGCGCATCCGCCGGATCATCGCCCGCGGGCATCGGCGCCGCGGGCGGGGGAACGGATGATGCGGGCGGAGTCGGACGCGGGTCGTGGCTGAACGGGATCGACGCATCTTCGAGGCGGCTGGCGAACGAGTCGTCGTCGAACGGCTCCTCGTCATAAAGATCGATGCGCGGGGCGCCCGCGCGGGCCTCGATCTCGACGAAGCGCTGGGCGAAGAAGCCATTGATGCCGCCCATCAGGCCCTCGCGCTCGCGAAGGATGATGGCCTCCGGACCGAGCTCCTCCTTGATCCGCGGGATCACGTCCTCGAGGGTCTTTCCCCGGTACGTGCGCACGCCGTCGTCGCGCTTGGAATGACCGTTGGTGGGAGCGGGAACTGTCGTGCTCATGCTGTGACGACTCCGATCGTTTCGACGTTGATGCCCGGGGCGATTTCGTTGTAGGAGCAGACCGCCAGCTGCGGGATCGCCTGCTCGACGAGGCGGCGGATGTGGCGGCGCACGCGCGCCGAGCAGAGCAGCACGGGCCGGATTCCGGCTCGGGCCGCAGCCTGATCGGATTCGGCGCGGAGGGCTCCGAGGACCTGGTGGGCGCGCGCCGGCTCCATCGCGAGGTATTCGCCATCCGTCGTCTGGGTGATCGAGGTGGCGACCTCCTGCTCGATCGCAGGATCGAGCGTGATCGCGCGCAGCGTCTGCTGGGCGTCGAGATGGGGCGCGGTGATCGCCCGCGCGAGCGCCTGGCGGGCGTACTCAGCGAGCAGGCCGGGGTCACGCGTGATGCGCGCCTTGTCGCCGACGGCTTCGACGATCGCGCCGAGGTCACGGATCGAGACGCCCTCAGACAGGAGCGCCTGCAGTACCCGCTGAATTTCTCCCAGGGACAACACGTCCGGCACAACCTCGGATACGACCGCTTCATTGGTTTCCTTGAGCTGATCGAGCAACTGCTTGACGTCCTGCCGCGTGAGCAGCTGAGCCGAGTTGCGGCGAATCGTCTCGGTGAGGTGCGTGACGATCACGGATTCGCCATCGACGACCGTGTAGCCGAGCGCCTCTGCCTCGGCCCGCTGGCCGTCGCCGACCCAGATCGCCGGCAGGCCGAATGCCGGCTCGGTCGTCGGGATCCCGGGGAGCGTCCCGCCGATGTCGCCCGGGTCCATGGCGAGGTGATGACCGGCCATGATCCGGCCGCGCGCGACCTCCGAGCCACGGACCTTGAAGACGTATTCGTGCGAGTCGAGGTCGATCTCATCATGGATGCGGACCGGCGGGATGACCATGCCGAGCTCGCCGGCGATCTGGCGGCGGATCATCGAGACGCGGCGGACGAGCGTGCCGCCGCTGCGCCGGTCGACGAGCGGGACGAGGCCGAAGCCGATCCCGAGCTCGAGCGGGTCGAGCGGAAGTTCTTTGATCACGGTGTCCTTGGAAACCGCGGGGCCGGGCTCCTCCGGGGCGGGGAGGGCAGCAGCCGTGGCCTCGGCTGCGGCCTCCTGCTGCTCACCGTTGTGCACGGCCCAGCCGATCGCCGCGAACATGCCGCCGATGAGCAGGAACGGCAGCTTCGGCAGGCCCGGGACGAGCGCAAACGCCGAGATCACTGCCCCGGCGACGAGCGGCGCCTTGCTCTGGCGCAGGACCTGCTTGGCGATGTCGCTGCCGAGGTCGTCCTCGGAGGCCGAGCGGGTGACGATGATGCCGGTCGCGACTGAGATCAGCAGTGCGGGGATCTGAGCTGCGAGGCCATCCCCGACCGTGAGCAGCGAGTAGTGCTGCGCGGCCGCGCCAAACGTCATCCCGTGTTGCAGCATGCCGATGATGATTCCGCCGACGAGGTTGATGAACGTGATGAGTACGGCGGCCATCGCGTCGCCCTTGACGAACTTCGATGCACCGTCCATCGAGCCGTAGAAATCCGCCTCTTGGGAGATCTCCTCCCGGCGGGTGCGCGCCTGCTCGTCGGTGATCAGCCCGGCGTTGAGGTCGGCGTCGATCGCCATCTGCTTGCCGGGCATCGCGTCGAGCGTGAACCGGGCGCCGACCTCCGCGACGCGCCCCGCGCCACTCGTCACGACGACGAACTGGATCACGACGAGGATCAGGAAGATGACGAGGCCGATGATCACGCTGCCGCTGATGACGAACTGGCCGAACGACTGGACAACTGAGCCGGCATCGCCCTTGCTGAGGATCAGTCGGGTCACCGACACGTTGATCGCCAAACGGAACATCGTCGTCAGCAGCAGCAGGCTTGGGAAGGAGGAGAAGTCGAGCGCCTTCTTGAGGTACATCGTCGCGATCACGATCACCAACGCGGTCGAGATGTTCAGCGTGATGAAGAGGTCCAGCAGCGCCGGTGGGAGCGGTACGACGAGCATCGTCACGATCGACGACGACCGCGACCGCCGCGATCAGGTCGGAGTGGCGCAGCAGGCGGCGCATCGAGTCCGTGTTCATGCCGCCATCGCCTTTTTACGCCCAGCGACCCGGTAGACGTACGCGAGTACCTGGGCCACCGCCGCGTACATGTCCTCAGGAATCATGTGGCCGACCTCAACTGACGCGTGCAGGGCCCGCGCGAGCGGCGGGTCCGGCACGATCGCGACGTCGTTCTCTTCGGCGATCTTGCGGATCTGGAGTGCGACGTACCCCTGGCCCTTGGCGACGAGCACCGGGGCCGGTTTCGTCCCGTCGTAGCTGAGCGCCGCGGCGTAGTGCGTCGGGTTGGTCACCACCACGTCGGCCTGCGGCACCGCGGCCATCATCCGGGCGCGCGCGATCTGCATCTGGCGGCGGCGCAAGGCGGAGCGCACCTCGGGCGGCAGCGAGTGCTGCTTGAACTCCTCCTTGACCTCCTGCTTGGTCATCCGCAGCTGCTTCTCGTGCTTGCGCCGCTGGTAGATGAAGTCGATGACACCGATCAGCAGGTAGGCGATCGCGGCGCGCTGGGCGATCGCGAGCGCGCTCGCGCCCATCAGCTTCCCGAGCGCGCCCGGCGTCGTGCCAACGCTCGCCCCGAGGTTCGTGATCTCTGGGATGAGCGCCATCGCGGCGACGACGCCTACGACCGTCACCTTGGCGATCGCCTTGGCGAGCTCGAAAATGAGCCGGCTGCCGAACAAGTTCTTGGCCCCGGTGGCGGGGTTGATGCGCTTGAACTCGGGCTTGATCGCGGTCAGCGACGGACGGAACCCGACCTGCGCGATGTTCGCGATGACGCCAACCGCGACGCACACGCCGGCGATCGGTCCGACCGTGCGCGCGAGCGTGTCGAGAACCGTCATCAGCAGGTTCTGAAGCCCGGCGGACGTCGTGATATCGCCGGAGTGGGCGATGTGGGTGAACGCGTCACGCATCGAACCGGCGATGGTGGTGATGGCGGCCGGGGCGACCCATGAGAGGGCGATGAGGCCGGCGATGACAACGGCTCCGCCGGCGAGATCGGGGCTCTTCGCGACCTGGCCCTTCTTGCGCGCTTCCCCACGACGTTTGGGTGTCGCTTTCTCGGTCTTGTCGTCCTGCGGCATCAGGCGATCCTGATCGCTTGCAGAGCGGCGCCGACCGAGCTCATGAGCTGACCGGAGAGCCAGCTGCCGACGAAGCCGAGGCTGCCGGCGACGACGAGCAGCGCGACTCCGATCTTCATCGGGAAGCCGACCGCGAACACGTTGAGCTGTGGCACGACGCGGGAGACCATCCCGAACGCGACGTCCGTGATGATCAGCGCGAGCATCGCCGGCGCGGCGAGTTCGATCGCGCCGACGAAGATCTGACCGAACGCAGCCGACGCGGCGCCGACGAGCGAGTCGATCTGCGGGCCCTTCGTGAGCGGGACGATCGCGAAGGTCCGCGCGACCCCGCGGAGCATCCAGGCATCGCCGCCGATCGTGATGAAGATGGTGAGCCCAACGATGTTGTAGAAGTGGGTGAGCACGCCCGATTGGGTGCCGTTGGTCGGGTCCACCTGGGCGCCGAAGCTGAATCCGGCGATGCCGTCGATGATCGTGCCGGCCTGATTGAGCGCTGCGAAGACCGTCGCCACGACGAACGCGAACCCGAACCCGACGAGCATCGATTGCACGATCAGTCCGGCGATCGCAAGAGGGTCCGTGGGGACGTGGACACCATGCGAGGCGACCGGCGTGAGCCCCACGGCAAGCGCGACTGCGACGACGCCTCGTATCCGCTTGGGGATCATCTTCGAGGAGAACATCGGCGCGATGATGAACAGCGGTGTCACCCGCGCGAGCACGATGAAGAACGTCGCCACGTGGGCTCCGCCGATTCCGGCGATGAGCTGGTTGACGGTCGACTGGCTCACCGCAGATCAGCCTCCGACGAGCTGCGGGATCGAGTTGAACAGGTTCTGCGTGTAGCTGACGAGCTGATCGAGCATCCACGGCCCGAGCAGCACGATCACCACCGCCACCCCGATGATCTTGGGGATAAAGGACAGGCTCTGCTCCTGGATCTGCGTGACCGCCTGGAACAAGCTGACGACGAGGCCGATGACGAGCCCCACGAGCAGCAGCGGACCGCCGACCTTCAGTGCGAGGGCCATCGCCTGGGTGGCGAGATTGACAACGGTGTCCTGGTTCATCGCTGGCTCCTAGCGGCTGGCCATCAGTGGAAGCTCGCCACCAGCGAGCGGGTGATGAGGTCCCAACCGTCGACGAGGACGAACAGCAGGATCTTGAAGGGCAGGGAAACGAAGACCGGCGGCAGCATGATCATCCCCATGCTCATCAGGGTCGACGAGACGATCAGGTCAATGAGCAGGAACGGGAGGAATATGAGAAACCCGATCTGGAACGCCGTCTTGAGCTCGCTCATGATGAACGCGGGGATGAGGACGTAGGTCGGGACGCCGGCCCGCGTCTTCGGCGGCTTGATGTGGGCGAGGTTGAGGAACAGGGCGATGTCCTGGTTGCGCGTCTGCCGAAACATGAACTCGCGCAGCGGAATCTCCGCACGCTTCAGCGCGGTCGTCGTCGAGATCTGATGGTGCTGAAGCGGTTCCCAGGCCACCGTCTTGACCGCCGTGATCGTCGGCGCCATCACGAACAGCGTCAGGAACAGCGCGATCCCGACCAGCACCTGGTTCGGCGGGGACTGCTGCGTGCCGAGCGCCTGGCGGACGAAGCCGAGGACGATCAGGATCCGGGTGAACCCCGTGACCGTGAACAGCATCGCCGGGATCAGCGTGAGCCCGCCGATCAGGAGCAGTACCTGGACCGCGTTCGAGGCGTCGACCTTCACGAGCGCACCGTCATCCGCCGCAGCGTCTCGACCACACGGCCGACGGGACGCTCCTCGGAGTCCACGTCGGGCTCAAACTGGTCATCGAGCATCACGTCGAGACCGGCCTCGATCGCCTCAGCCTCGGTGTAGCGGCGAATCGGTGTGACGCCGTGCTCCCCGACGCCCACGAGCAGGAACTCGCGGCCGGCGCGAACGAGTTGGACGGAGCGGCCGGAACCGAGCGACAGCGTTGCCACCGACGAGAGCGCCTTGCCGCGCGTGCGGCTCGAGCCGCCGCGCTTGGCCTGGCGGAGAATCCAGGCGACGCCGTAGATGACGACGATCACGATGAACAGACCGACGATCGTCCGCACGATGGTTGAACTGCCGCTGCCACCACTGACGTGGGTGCCGGGTGTGGTCCCGCTGAGATGCAGCGGGGTCTGCTCGCCGGCGGCGGCCGCATGGGCCGCGGTTGCGCGCAGAAGCATGAGGGCGCCGGTGAGCACACCGGCGCCACGATTTCGCGTGAGCGACTTCATCGAGGGAGACTCCGAGGGAGAGTCCCCCCGGTAATCGGTCATCCCAGACGAAGTCTTTAGGGGTTCGTCCGACGCCGGGGCGCGCGCGGCCGGTTGGGATCGATCCTGGGTGGAGCGCCGCTCTGTTCAGCGAGGCTGATTGCGCGGCGCGGAAGGAAGCGCATGCGCGCGCAGGCGGGCGCCTGCGACCGCGATGCGGATACGCAGACGCCTACGCGAGCGCCTTGCCGACGGCTTCGAGCACGCGCGCCGGCTGGAACGGCTTGACGACAAAGTCCTTGGCGCCGAGCTTGATCGACTCAAGCACCTTGGTCTCCTGTCCGAGGGCTGAGCACATGACGACCCGGGCGGCCGGGTCGATGGCCATGATCTCAGCGAGGGCGGCCAGGCCGTCCTTCTCGGGCATGGTGATGTCGAGTGTTGTCAGCTCGGGCCGGAGCTCCTGGAAACGCTCCACGGCCTCGGAGCCGTTGGTCGCTTCGCCGACAACCTCGTGGCCGCCGGAGGAGAGGGCGTCGCTGACCACCTTGCGCATAAACGCGGCGTCGTCGACTACCAATACACGGGCCATTAGGTGACTGCTCCTTTGAGTTGGGGGTGGGCATCGATTTCCGGCGCGGCCGGTGAATCCTGGCCGCGAAGTGCCTCGAGGCTCACTGCCCACTCACCGTCATCGGTGACGAGCAGCTGACCTTGAGCAAATCGCAGGCCGTTGACAAAGATGTCGACGGGGGCATCGGCCGCGCAGTCGAGGTCGACGACGGCCCCGAGGGGAAGATCGATGGCGCTGCCAAGCGGCAGCTGGGCGCGGCCGAGTTCGGCCCACACGCGCAGCGTGATCCCTTCCAGCGCCTCGTGGACGGTGATGCCGCCCTCCGACGAACCGTTCTCGCCTGCCGCTGTGGGGCTGGCCGCGGACTCGGACTCCCCGTCGCCGGTGTTGTCCATCGACTCGTCGATCGCCCGGGCCATCCGCACGACGAAGGCGCTCGGAACGAGCTGGACAAGGCGGCAGGCCTCGCTCGCGATCAGGAATGTTGTCGAGGTCGCGTGGGGAGCGCGGCCGAACAGGTCGACGGCCGAGTCCTGATCGTCGACGACCCGGGTCTCGGGCGGGGAGATCGCGATCTCCTGGCCGAGCACGACGCTGATCGCGCTGGCTGCGGCGGCCATCATCTGATTGGCCAACTCGGAGACCGCCGAGAGTTCGAGCTCGGTGAGTGCAATCAGCGAGCTTTCATCAGCCGGGTCCTCGGGCTCCTCAGGGGGCGGAACGCCCATCGCGCCGGCGAGCGCGCGCGCCCCCGCGGGGCTCATCACGAACACGTTGGCGCCGGTGACGCCGTCGACGTAGGAGACGCTGGCCGCGATCGCTCCAAACGGAAGGTTGTCGAACGCGTTGGCGGCGTCGGGCAAGACCGTGACCTCGCCCCGCTCGACGAGGCCGGGAGCGTACATCTCGAACACCTGCGCGACGGCCTCGGCCGTTGAGGCGCCGAGGCGAACAAGCGCCGCCTGCGGGGTGACGTCAGGATTGCTCATGCCGTCTCCGATACATCACGGACCTGGACCGCCCGACGGGCGCCGTTGGCGCCGGGGACGCCGTGGCCAAGCTGGACGTTCTCGGCGAACAGCGATACGCCCTGGGTGGCGGACTTGCCGAGCCGGATGACGCTGCCGCTGGAGAGCCCGAGAATCTCGCTGACCGGCAGGTCGACGTGGGCGACCTCGGCACGCAGCGTCACGGGAACCGCGCCGAGCGCCCGCTGCATCTCGCCCTGGGCGTGGGCGGCGTCATCGAGACCGAAGTGCTCGCGGCCGGAGATCCGCTGCTGGATCGGATCGATCGCCAGCCACGGGATCAGCAGGGCCATCGTCGCCGAGCGCTGGTTGATCCGGCTCTCGATGACGACCACGAGCGTCGGCTCGCTGACCGGCGCGATCTGGCCGGTGTCGGTGTGGAGCTCGATCCCTGTGCAGGACAGCGAGACGTGGGCCAGGTCCTGCCACACGAGCGACAGCTGATTGATGAGCGCATCGAACACGCGGTGCGTCAGGCTCCAGTCGATCTCGGTCAGCCGGCGCTCGCGGGGTGGGCGGTCGGGGGAGCCGCCGAGGAGACACTCAACGGTCGTGAGCACGAACGACTGCTCGGCGATGAACAGCATCCGCGTGCTGATCGGCTGGACCTCGAGCATCGCGGCGAGCGAGTGTCCCGGCAGCAGCGATTGGGCCGCCGACCAGGTCACCTGCGTGGTGTTGATCGCTTCAAGCTCGATCGGCCAGCGCAGCTCTGCGGAGAGCCGTGTCGCGGCCGTCTGACAGAACGTGTCGATCGCCCGCGTGATGCGGCGCTGATGGTCGCTCGTGAACTTCGTCGGGCGGGAGAAGTCGACGGTACGGATCCGGTGGCGCCGGCGCGAGGTCGCGGCGGTCTGGTCAGGGAGCTGTCCCTGCTTGGCGGCCTCGACGAGCGCGGCGATCTGATCGGGATTGAGGATCTCGCCCATGGCCTACGCCTTCGCCGCTCCGAACGACACTTCGGGGCTTGGCCGCCGGCCTGACGCGCTGCGACTGGCCGCGCCGGAGGCGCCGGGTCCGAGAATCGTGAATGGTTGACCGCCGGCCGTGTGCACCTTGACCGCGCCCTCATCTGAGTACACGCGGACGGTGCGGCCCGAGCTCCCGCCGGTTTCGGCGGCGCGCACGGAGAGCCCGACGGCGCTCAGCGCCGCGCGTACGGCGGCGTCGTTGCGGGCGCCGATGTCAAGGCCGGCTCCCATGGCGAACATCCGGGCTCCACCGACGAGCACGATCTCGAGCCGTTCCTTACGCGCGCCGGCGCGGCGGACGAGGTCGAGCAACGCTGGGATCGCGAGATCCGCGTATTTGCCCGGAGGTCCCGCGGCGTTCCCAGACTCAGGCAGGACGACGTGGGCCAGGCCGGCGACGCGCGCGCTCCGGTCGACCATCGCCAGACCGATGCACGAGCCGAGGCCGATGGCCACGAGCTCGTCATCCGCACGAGAGGAAGCGAACATCTCACCCATACGGACCGCGGTCACGGCTACTCCCCGCTGCCAGCCAGCCCAAGGGGGGCGAGCAGCACGTCGGCGCGGCCGGACGCCGGAAGCAGCAGGAACGAGAGCGAGCAGGGCTGGTCGGCAACGTCGAGCTCGGAGTCGAGCACCAGGGCGATGTCGTTCTCGCCGGCCGCCTGCGCGAGGACGGAAGCGACGATCGCCCCGAGCAAATCGGTGGCGAGCGTCGGGGGCGTCGGCATCATCGTGAGGCCGGTCATCGCCGACAGAGCGTTGAGGTAGGACGTGCCGAGAATGTTGCCGATCTCCCCGAGCGCCGAGTCGCCGACCTCGGTTCCGGCCTCGACGCCGAGCATCTGACAGAGGAGGGAGGCGTCGTCGGCCGGGACCAGGAGCAGGACGAGGGCCTCGACGTCGCCCTCCAGGCCGAGCACGATGCCGGTGACGATGTCCTCCGGTGCGCCAGCCGCGTCGACAGCGTCGGCGAGGGGTAGGGCAAGAGCTCGCGGCACGCGCAGCTCGACCTCGCGGCCGAGCATCTGCGAGAGCGCCGTCGCTGCGGTACCCGAGGCGATATTCGCGAGCTCGGCGAGCGCGTCGAGTTGCATCTCCGAGTATTGCGGTGTCACAACGAAACCTCCGAAAGAAGTTGGTTCATGCGGCAATCCGTGAGACGTTGTCCGAGGGCGTGTCACCACGCCCACCGGCCGCCGAAACAGCGGCGCTTCCGCTCGTGATCAAGCTGGCAAGGGCGTCGCAATCGACGATCAGCGAGATCCGGCCGTCGGCGAGGACCGCGCCGCCGGATACCGGCTCGCCGCTGGAGACGACCGACGGCAGGGGGCGCGTCACGAGCTCGCGCTGTCCGACGAGCTGATCCACGGCCAGGCCGATTCGGCGATCTTCGCCGCGGATGATCACGACGAGCTCGTGCTCCTGCTCGGATGGCCGTCCGAACGTGCGTGAGCCCTCGAGAAGCGGAAGGACGCCGTCCTCCAGGACGAGCATCCGGCGGCCGGCAACCGAGCGCACCATCGATGGGGTGAGGCGAAGCGTCCGCTCGACACGGTCGAGTGGGATCGCGAACGGGGCACCCGCGACGTCGACTTGGAGCGCGGCCACGATCGCCAGCGTCAGCGGTAGCCGGATCTGCGCCGTGGTGCCGCGACCAGGTTCGGAGTCCATCACGACCTCGCCGCCGAGCTCGCGGATCTTCGTGCGCACGACGTCCATCCCGACGCCTCGGCCGGAGATGTCGCTTGCCTGTTCGGCCATCGAGAAGCCGGCGCTGAAGAGGAGTTCGACCGCGCCGCGCATGTCGACTGCGGCGGCCGTGTCCTCGTCGATCAGGCCCTTGGCGACTGCCTTGCGGGCGACCGCGGCGGGGTCGATGCCGGAGCCGTCGTCCTTGACCTCGATGACGACGCTGCCGCCGGCGTGGCGCGCGGCGATCTCGACCGTCCCGATACGCGGCTTGCCGGCGGCGACGCGATCGTCGGGATGCTCGACGCCGTGGTCCATCGCGTTGCGCACAAGGTGCACAAGCGGATCGCCGAGCGCATCCACGACGGTTCGGTCGAGCTCGGTGTCCCTCCCGACGAGCTGCAGCTCGACCTCCTTGTCGAGCTTGCTCGACAGGTCGCGGACGAGGCGCGGGAAGCGCATGAAGACGATGTCGACGGGGATCATCCGGACCTGCATGACCATCGCCTGGAGCGCCTGGCTGGAGCGGGTGAGGGCCTGGACGGCCTGCTGGAGTTCAGGAACATCGACGCCGGCGGTCAGGGCCTCGACCGTGGTTCGGTGGATCACGAGCTCGCCCATCGAGTGCATGAGCGCGTCGAGCCGCTCCGCATCAACGCGGACGGTTCGCTGCTGGTGGTTGGCGCCGCCCGTCGGGGTCTCGCCCTGCTCGCGCGCCTTCGGCTTGGCGGTCGCCGCGCCCGCGGCCGGCGCGGAGGCCGGCTCGGCCTCGGGGCCCGGCTCCGTGCCCTGCGCTGACGTTGCAGTTGTGGCCGGCTTCGGGGCGTCTGAGGTGTCGCCGGTCGGACGATCGACCGCGGTCACCTCGACGTCCGCCACGTCGCTCACCGTGACGACGTGGTTTGCGATCTCAGCCTCGCCGATCTGCGTGACGAGCCACGCGCGGATCGCCTGCCCCGTAAAGCCCTCGACCGCGGACTGGTCAGGCACGCTGCGAAC
Source organism: uncultured Solirubrobacterales bacterium (assembly GCA_963779695.1). Taxonomy (GTDB): domain Bacteria; phylum Actinomycetota; class Thermoleophilia; order Solirubrobacterales; family Solirubrobacteraceae; genus Palsa-465. Next base: position 58,047 of record CAVZZH010000036.1, on the reverse strand, counting down.
GAGTTCGCCGTGTTCGGCGAGTGCGGTCAGAACCATCAGCGCGCGCACGGAAGGCATCAGCGCATCGTCGGTGAGCTTCACCTTGACATCGAGCATGAAGCTGCCGTCGTCGGGAATTGCGGCGAGCAGCTCAGCCGGCAGCTCCTCGTCGTCGAGGTCGGCCTCGGGAGCGGCTGGTGGCGCCTCCGGTTCGGGCTCGCGGCGCTCTGCCTCACGGCGGTCCTCGCCGCTCCGGCGCTCCGCGTCGACCGCCTCATCCTTCGCGCGGCGCTCTTCCTGGCGCCGGTCCTCGGTGCCGGAGCGCACGAGCGCCCGCAGGCGCTCCTTGAGCGGTCCGGGATCAAGTCGCTCTTCGCCGTCGTCCTCGATCCCGTCGACGGCCTCGGACAGCGCGTCAAGGCAGGCGAGCACGGTGTCGACGGCGTCGTGCGAGAGCGCGCCGGTGCGCTGGCGGAGAAGCTCGAACACCTCCTCCATCTCATGCGTGAGATCGGCGATTGCGGCGAAACCCATCGTCGCGCTCATGCCCTTGAAAGAGTGAGCGATTCGGAAGATCTCATCGATCGTCGGGCGGTCTTCTGGGTTCTCCTCAAGTGAGACCACCGCGATGTTGAGTTCCTGGAGGTGCTCGCGCGCCTCGGCGAGGAACATCGGCATGTACTCGGAGGTGTCCATCACGCCTTCCTGAAGATGAACGGGTGGGCCGACTCAAGGCCGAGCGCCGACGGGTTCGCAACCCGCTCGGTCGCTCCGACCATCAGGTATCCGCCGCTGACGAGCGCGCCCGCGAGTCGCGCGTGGAGCTCGTCGCGGATCGGCTCGGAGAAGTAGATAACTGTGTTACGGCAGAGGATGAGGTCGAACCGGGCCCGCGGCGGCGCCATGCGAAGCAGGTCGCCGACCTCGAACTTGCAGATCGAGCGCAGCTCCGAGCGGGCCTGCCAGCCGCCGTCGACGGGCGCGAACCACCGGTCGATCGCGTCCCGCGGCGCGCTCCGCGCGTCGTCGGAGCTGAACACGCCCTCTTTGGCGCGCTCAACCATGCGCTTATCGATGTCCGTGCCGAGGATCTCGACGCGGGCGCGGGGTGCCGCTTGCCGGCACAGGGCCGCCATCGTGTAGGCCTCGGCGCCGTACGAGGACCCGGCGCTCCAACCGCGGATGCGTCCGCGGGCGCCGATCTCGGGGATGACCGTCTTCTCAAGCACCTTCCAGTGCTCGGGGTTGCGCCACAGCTGCGAGACGTTGATCGTCATGCGGTCAAGCAGGGCATCAAGCTCGGCCCGGTCGGAGCGCAGGCTCGGCAGCGAGTCGCTGAGCGTCCGGAAGCCTCGACGCTCCAGGAACGAGCGCAGACGGCGCTCCATCTGTGGGCGCTTGTACTGGGACAGGTCGACGCCGGTGAGCTGGCGCAACCCGTCGCAGAACCTTTGGTAGTCGTCTCCGGCGGTGACGCTCATCACCCAGCCTCCGATCTGATCGCATCCGCGAGTTCATCGAGGGGGAGCACGTCGTTGGCGAGCTTCGCCTCGACAATCGCCCGCGGCATTCCGTATACGGTGCAGCTCGACTCCGCCTCGGCAAGAATGCGGCCGCCGCGGCGCTGGATCTCGGTTGCGCCGACGAGCCCGTCGCTGCCCATCCCGGTGAGCACGACGAGCAGCGTCCGGCCGCCCCACACGGCGGCGGCGTCTTTGATCGTCAGGTCGGCGCGTGGGCGCAGGCCGCCGATCTCCGGCTCCTCGGTCAGGCTCATGCGGCCGTCGCTGGAGACGCGGAGGTGCTGTCCGCCAGGCGCGATCAGGGCGGTGCCGGGATCGAGCGAGTCGCCGGATGTCGCCTCCCGCACGGTGAGGCCGGAGCTGCGGTCAAGGCGCGCGGCAAGTGAGCCGGTGAACCCCGGCGGCATGTGCTGCACGATCAAGGTGCCCGCGCCGAGGCGAGCGGGAAGCTTGGGGAGCAGAGCGGCGAGCGCCCGGGGGCCGCCAGTGGAGGTGGCGATGACGACCGTGCGTGCCAGTCCAGTCCGCCGGACCGGACGGTGCCGAGCGACGTGCGCGCCGTTGGTCGGACGAACCGACGACGCATCGGCGGCGAGTCGGACCTTCGTGACGAGGTTCTCGGTGAACGCGTCGAGGCTCTCGCCGACGGCCGGCTTGGGCACGAGGTCGAACGCGCCCTCCGCGAGCGCGTCGACGGCGCGGGCCCCTTGGGACGGCGAGAACGCTGATACGACGACGACCGGGAGGCGCGTGCCGCCTGCCTTCAAGCGACGAAGCACACCGAGGCCGTCGAGACCCGGCATCGCCAGATCAAGCGTCATCGCGTCCGGGCGCTCCCGCTCGCACAGGGCGAGCGCCTGGTCGCCGTCGGCGGCGGCTCCGACCACGTCCACGCCGGCGCGCGTCAACGAGTTCGAGACGATCCGGCGCATGAGCGCGCTGTCGTCGGCAACCACGACTCGAGGAGAGACGGTGGGCATGATGGCGAGGCTCGCAGGGCCGATCTGATCAGGCGGCCGCGAGGTCGACGCCGGTGAAGATCGTCGTCGGCTTGAGCAGCACGACGAGGCGGTCACCGACCTTGGCGATCGAGTCGATCAGCGCTGAGTCGGCGCTCGGGATCTCCTCGATCTGAGCGTCCTCGATGGTCAGCACCTCGTCGACGTCGTCGACGATGACGCCCGCGGTCTCATCGCCGGACTCGACGATCACGATCTTCGTCTGGTCGCTCAGCTCGGAGCTGACGCCGAGGCGGGCGGCGAGGTCGTACACGGGGACGATCCGGCCGCGAAGGCTGATCACCCCGCGGACCCACTCGGCCCGCGACGCGACGGACCGCGGCTGGGAGTAACGGATGATTTCGTGAACCTGCTGGATCGGAAGCGCGTAGTGCTCGGCACCGAGCGTAAAAACGACGAGCTGCCGTGACTCTGAATGTTCGGACATGACATTGGCTCCGGTGTGGTTGCTGCTCTGGTTACTCGGCCTGTGAGGGCCGAGCTTGAGAGACTCAGGCTGCGATCTCGGAGCCCTCCCCGACGACCTGCGACCCTGCGGCATCTCCGCCGTCTGGACCGCCCTCGGCGGGCGCGGCCTGGCCGACGACGTCGGTGATCCGCAGCCCGAACTGCTCGTCGATCACGACGACCTCGCCACGGGCGATGGGCGTGCCGTTGACGAGCAGGTCGACGGGCTCACCGGCCATCCGGTTGAGCGTGACGATCGAGCCGTGACGCAGCTCCAGCGTCTCGCCGACGGTCATCTGGGTACGGCCCATCTCGACCGTCACCTCGACCGGCACGTCGCTGAGCCGCCGGAGATCGGGGCTCCCACCGAGGTGGCTGGGGGTCGCGCTGGGGTCGTCCTGCAATTGCTCGAGCTCGATCTTCTCCGTCATCTTCGCGCCTCTCTATTGGACGGCGACGTCGGTGAACAGCACGTCCGAGACCTTCACATCGGTCGTGCTGAGAATCGTCGCCAGGATCTTGTGTTTGAGCTTCTCGCGCTGGCCGGCGTCGGTCAGTGCGGCGCTGTTCTGGTTGGTCAGAATGTTCACGATCAGGTCCCGGATCATCGCCTCCTCCGGGAGCGTTCCGACCTCGCCCGAGTTCCCTGAGGCGGCCTCGGCGGTGGCCCCGTTGCTTTGACCGGGCGCGAGCAGCAGCGCGACGTCGATCTTGCCGTAGCGCCCGTCGGCGAGATTGACGAGGAACTCCTTGGGCATCAGGTAGAGCGTGCCCTTGATCTTGTCCGTGTTCTTGGGTGGCGGCATCACGAAGCCCTTCGCGACGTAGCCACCGCCGAGCAGGACGACGACAGCGATGATGATGATCTTCTTTTTCTTGGTCATGTGATCAACCGGGGATTTGGGGTGTGTTCCGCAACAGGACGATCTCGACGCGCCGGTTCAATTGCCGGCCGCGGTCGGTCGCGTTGCTCGCAAGGGGATGGAGATCGGCGTAGCCGGAAGCGGTCAGCCGGCTCGCATCGACGCTGCGGCTGATGAAGTAGCGCACGACGGTCGTCGCCCGGGCGGTGGACAGCTCCCAGTTGCTCGGGTACTGCGCGCTTGAGATCGGCACGCTGTCGGTGTGGCCCTCGACCGCGATCTGGTGATTCGTCGCGACGTTGAGGAGGTTCGCCACCTCGCCGAGCAAGGGCAGTCCCGCCGGCTTCAGCGTCGCCTGGCCGGAGTCGAACAGGACCTTGTCCGTGAGCACCCTGACGACGAGGCCCCGGCGGGAGATCGTCGTCTGCACCTGGTTCTGGAGGCCGTGCGCCTTGAGGTACTGGTCGAGTTGCGCCTTCAGCTGCTGGAGCTGCTGCTGTTCGATCTTCGCGGCCGCGATCAGCGTCTTCGCCTGCTCGCTGGCACTCGCGGCGCTCATGCTTTGTGACGAGCTGGTGCTGGAGCTGGAGCTGGACGGCTGTTCTGATTGGTCGACCGTCGGGTTGATCGCGACGATCGACGGGATCGCCGTGTCCTGGGCCGCCTTCGCCTGCTCCGCCTGTGCCCCTGATTGCGTCAGCGCCTTGCCCCCCGGCAGAATCGATCCGGAGAAGGCGGCCTTCAGGGACTCCTGCAACGACTTGTACTTGGAGACGTTCACCGAGGAGATCGAGAACAGCACCATGAACAGCGCCATCAGCAGCGTGATCATGTCGGCGTAGGTGAGCAGCCATCGTTCCTCGTTGTCTTTCTCGCCGTGCTTCTTCCGGCGGCCGGCAGCCATGGCTACGCGGCCTCCTGCGCAGCGTCCGGCTCATCGGCGGCGGCCGCAGGAGCAGTGCCCTCCTCATCGAGGTCACGTTCGTCGGGGGCGATGAACGATTTGAGCTTCTCGGCGACGATCCGGGGGTTGTCGCCGGCTTGGACCGAGAGAATCCCCTCCACGGTCAGGACTCGCAGCTCGACCTCCTCGGTCGACATCGCCTTCAGTCGCGAAGCGACCGGCAGGAAGATGACGTTGGCCGCACCGACGCCCATGAGCGTGGCGATGAACGCGGTCGAGATCGATGGTCCGAGGGTCGCTGGCGCCGACAGGTTCTGGAGCACGTGGACGAGCCCCATGACGGTGCCGATGATCCCCATCGTCGGGGAGAAGCCACCGGCCTTCTCGAACGGCATCGCGCCGGCGGCGTGGCGGGTGGCCATCCCGTCGATCTCGGCATCGAGCACCTCACGCACGAGCGCGGGATCACTCCCGTCGACGACGAGCTGGAGACCCTTGCGGGTGAAGTCATCGTCGATCTCGCTCAGCTTCGCGTCGAGGGCGAGGAGGCCCTCGCGGCGCGCCTGCTCGGCGAGACCGACGAGCAGCGTCACCCGGCTTGCGTAGTCCGGGGGCTCGGCGTTGAGGACGATCTTCCACAGGGTGGGGATCCGCTTCATGCTCTCCATCCCGCAGCTGGCCAACGTCACGCCGCTCGTGCCGCCGACGATGATGATGAGCGCGGAGATGTTGATGAACGAGGCGGGGCTCGTCCCCTCCATCATCGCGCTCATGAGCAGTGCCACTGCGGCAGCGACGATTCCAATGCCGGTTGCTGCCTTCATGTCCTTAGGATCGGCTGGCGGGAGCGATACTTCAGCCGTGGGGAGCGATAGCGACGCCGTCGATGGTGCCGGCGCTCGTGTTCGTCAGCCGCATCGCCAGCGACATGACCTGCGCCCGGGAGAGGAGCATCTTCTCCGCGACTTCGGCGGGCGCCTCGGCGACGAGGAGCTTCTCGCCACCGGACAGCCTGATGACGGTATCCGGGTTGGCCTCGACGAACACAACCATGTCGTGATTGACGAGGAATTCCTCGCCGGGATGGCCGAGACGGTGCAGGGTGATCATGGTGTATCTCAATCTGTGCGGGGTGGGGGAGGGGCGGCATCCCTCGATTGCCGCCCCTCCCTCCCGTCACAATCACTGCTTCATATCGACGACCGTCTGAAGCATCTGGTCAGCGGTGGTGATCACGCGGGAGTTGGCCTGGAAGCCGCGCTGAGCAGTGATCATGTTCGTGAACTCGGTAGCGATGTCGACATTCGACATCTCGAGTTCGCCGGAGATGGTGGCGCCGAAGCCGCCGACGCCCGGGGAGCCGGCGGTCGGAGCTCCGGAGTTGGCAGTGGCCTGCCACAGCGAGCCGCCCATACGCTCGAGACCGGACTCGTTTGGGAACGAGGCAAGCGAGACGTACCCGGCGGTCTTCCGCAGTCCGTCGGCCGGGTCGACGTACGTGACGCCGCCATCCTGACCGACCGCGATGTCCGTCCCGTCGGTCGGGATCTTGATCGCGTTGTCAGGACCGTTGGCGGCGTTGATCGTGTAGTTCGTCGACGGGGCGACCGGCGGCGTCGCCTGGTAGCCGAGCACGTACTGGCCGCTCTGAGTGGTGAGGTAGCCGAGCGTGTTTGTCGTGAAGTTGCCGGCCCGGGTGTAGCTCGGCGTCGGGTTGGTGATCACCGGGTCACCGGCTGCCGTGATGCTCGTGCTGTTGGCGACGCGGAAGAAGCCGCGGCCCTGGATCTCGAGATCGAGCGGGTTGCCCGTCGACTGGGCGGAGCCGGGGCCCATCATGTTGTCGATCGAGCCGACCTGGACGCCGAGACCGACCTCCATCGGGTTCGTCCCGCCGTTGTTCGACGTCGGACCCGAGGCGCCCCGGATCACCTGGGAGAGCTCGTCGACGAACGTCGTGCGCTGTCCCTTGTATCCGATCGTGTCGACGTTCGCCAGGTTGTTGGCGGTGACATCAAGCATCGTCTGATGGGCCTTGAGGCCGCTGATCGCGGCATACATGCCTCGCATCATCGGAACATCCCTTCCTTTCGCGGCATCCTCGAAGAGGTCCAGCCGTGGTTGTGTGTCGCCGTCGTCATCCGATCACGGCGCTGTCGATGTTGGTGAACACGTGCTCTCGCATGCGCTCGGATGGCACCGCCGTGATGACGGTGTTGTTCTTGACGGACACCACGAACGCGGTGCCGTCGATGAAGATCACGGAATCACGCGAGCCCTTGCCGGCGGCGCGTGCGATCCCTCCGGTGAGCCGCTGCATCGTCTGCTCGCCGAGGTCGATGCCGCGCTGCTGCAGCCGCTCGAGCGCGTGACGTGAGAACGTCGGCGCCGCGGTTTGCGTTGCCAGCACCTGCGCGAACGACGGTCCCTTGACGGGAGCCATCCGGCCCGTCGACGTACCGGGCGCCGTGCTGTGCGCCGGCGCCACCGGCTGGACGCCGGGCGGGGGGACGATCGCGGGATTGGGGATGGCGGGGGTCATGGCTTCAGACCGACCGAGACGGGATCAGGAGACCTCGTCGACGCTGGACGGATCGATACCGTCGATGCCGTTGATCGTCAGCGTTGGGCCGGTGCTCGTGAACTGGAGCTGCTGCACCGTGCCGCTCTGCGTGTTGCCCGACGCATCGGTGTAGGTGACCGAGTGGCCGAGCATCTGCAACGCCGCGACGGTGTGTTCCTCGGTCGCGGTCTTCGCGCTCGAGGCCGCCATGTTCGTCGTCTGCTCGAGCGTCGTCATCTGCGAGAGCTCGTTGATGTACTGCGTCGGGTCGCTCGGCTGCAGCGGGTCCTGATGCTGGAGCTCCACCATCATCAGCTTCAGGAACGAGTCCTTGTCCAGCATCAGGTTGCCGGTGCTCGATGTCGAGGACGAGGTCGACTGCGTCGTCGTGGTACTCGTGGTCGGGTCGATCGTGCTCATTGGTGTCTGCTTTCGCTTCCGTGGGTCATGCCAGTACGTCGATGGACGTGCCGTTCGGCAGGGCGACCGAGACCGCCGCCTCCGACGCCGATGGGGCCGTCGCGGAGTCCTCGTCGGTTGAGTCGCCGCGGTCGGTCGGCGCGCCGTTCGGAGTCCTGCCGGCGAAGCCGGACTGCCCGGCGGACGGGCCGTTGTGAAGTGAGCTGCCGATGTCAAGGCGCAGCAGCGTCACGCCGGCTGACTCGAGCGAGCGCCGGAGTTCGGCGCCGCCCTGCTGCAGAGTCTGGGCGGCGGCGCCATCCGCCGCGGTCACCTTGGCGACAAGTCCGTCCGCCGTCTGGTGCAGGGTGATTCGGATTTCGCCGAGCTCGGGCGGCGCGAGCTGGATGCGGGCCTGGGAGTATCCGCTCCGCGCGCCGAGCTCGATCGTCATGTGGACGGTCTCGATCGCCTGATGCAGGGCGACACCCGGGGTGTGCGGCTCGGCGCCCGGTGCCATGGTGGCGGTTGCCGGCGCGGCGGGCGCCGCGGCGAGGGCCGGAGCGGGTGGCGCGGCGGCGGCCGCCGAGGCAGGCGTGGTCTCGGCGCTGCTCGCCGGAGTCGATGTCGAGGTGGCGGGCGTCGCCGCAGGCGCGGCGTGTTGCGTCGCGGGCGTGCCCGGCGCGCCGGCGCCGGCGATCTCCACGATCTGCTGTGCGATCGGGTTCGCCGCGGCGGCTGGGGTCGTCGGCGGGGTGGTGGTCGGCTGGGTCGTCGCCGGCGTGGCGGCCGTCGGCTCGGCGGTTGTCGGCTCGGCGGTTGTCGGCTCGGCGGTTGTCGGCGCGGCGGCCGCCGGCTGCGCGCCGGCAGGAGCCGGGGCCGGCTTCGCGGCTGACGGATCCGGGGTGGGCTGGGGACCCGAAGCCGGCGGGGTCGTCGGCGTCGTGGGGGCGGCCGCCGGGAGGGGCGTTCTGCACCGACGTCGGCGCCGGCGGTTGCGCCGGCTGTGTGCTGTCGGTCATGGCACCGGTAGTCGCCGAAGCCGACGGGACCGTCGGCACGCCGGCGAGCGCGGCACCCGGCGTCGTCTGACCGGCCGCCGTCGTCGCAGCGGCCGTACCGGTGGAGGTAGCCGTGGCCGTGGCGGACGGCGCGGGCGTCGGCGACAGAACCTGCCGGACGATCGACGACAGGGTCGCGATCACGCCGGCGAGGTCGGCGGTGCTGCTCGGCGCGCCGGTCGCCGTCGTCGGGTCTGCACTCGACGACGTCGAGGCGCTGGCGTTGCGGCGAGGAGTCGGGGCGTCTCCCGTCTCCTTCTGGCCTTCCGCAAGTGCGGTCCGGGCCACTTGGTCTTCCAGCACGCTCGCGAATCGCGCGGGCGGGCCGGTGCCCGATCCGGGTGGCCCGTTGGCGGCCGCTCCTGGATCGATCGAGGTGCCTGGAGATGTCGCCGGGCCGCGAGCTGTCGCGGCACCGGTGTCGCCGGCCGCGGCGCTCGGAGCGCTCGTCGCCGGGGAGCTGGTCGATGCCGGGGCAGCCGGGGCGACGGTGCTGCCCGGCGTTGAAGGCATCGGGGCGGTCGGGCCGGTCATGCCGCCCTCCGCCGGAAGTTGATGATCGCGATCTCGTCAAGCATGTTGCTCTCGAGCCGGGCGGCCTCAGCGGCGAACTCGGCCTGACGGCGCGCCTTGAGTCGCTCGAGCGCCTGCCGGTCGCGGGCGGCCTCGGTGAGTTCCTCACGCTGGGATTCGACCTGCGCCTCGCTGCGGATCACGACCTGATGGCTCACGTCACGCGCCGACTCGGTCCGCTCCAGATACGCCTGGCGGGCAATGAGGTCGAGGCCGCTGCGCTGGCCAACGGTGGCATCGAGCTGGGCGGCGCGCGCAGTTTCGATGCTGCGCTCGGCATCCCGCAGTCGCTCCTCAGCGCGAAAGTGCTCGGCCATGGCATCGGCCAGCGCGCGCTTCGCCTCATCCTCCTTGCGCTCCCGCAACTCGCGGACGCGCTCAAGTCGGAACCGGAACGAGGAACCCTTCATGGTCATGATGAACGGCCGCCTGCGCCCGGTTTGAAGCGGAACTAGACACTTGGCTAGGTGACGACGGTGGCGGTACATCTCAGCCGAGGGTCAGGGACGGGATTGCGACCGGCGCGCCGCTCGGAGAGCCGACGGGGACGGCGACGCCGGGGCCCGGCACCGCGCCGTGTGCGCCGCCGCCGGGGATGGCGGCGGGGTCCGCGCTCGGGTCGAGCACGCTCGCGTGGGCGAGTCTGTGCGCCAACTCGAGCAGCCGCGCGTCGGTGGCTTCGAGCGTGCTGTGCTCGTCCACCGACTGACGCAGGAAGGCATTGATTTCGCCGCGCAGCGCAATCGCCGCGTCGAGCACGGCGTCCGTCCCGGACTTGTAGGCCCCGATCGAGATCAGGTCCTCCTTCTCGCGGTATACGGCGAGCGCGGCCCGGAGGTGCTGGCCGGCGCCCTGCAGCTCCGGCGAGACGAGCTCGCCGATCAGGCGCGAGACACTCTGCAGGACGTCGATCGCCGGGTAGTGACCGGTGTGCGCGATCGAGCGAGCGAGAACGATGTGCCCATCGAGGATCGCGCGCACGGCGTCGGCGATCGGCTCGTTCATGTCGTCGCCGTCGACGAGCACGGTGTAGAGGCCCGTGATTGAGCCGTGCGGGCTCGTGCCCGCGCGCTCGAGCAGCTTCGGCAGCAGCGCGAACACGCTTGGTGTGTAGCCGCGGGTCGCCGGCGGCTCGCCGATCGCGAGCCCGACCTCGCGCTGCGCCATCGCAAACCGCGTCACCGAGTCCATCATCAGCATCACATTGCGGCCGCGGTCTCGGAAGTACTCGGCAATCGCGGTGGCCGTGAACGCGGCCCGGATCCGGACGAGCGCAGGCTGATCTGAGGTGGCGACGACGACGACCGAGTGGTCGAGTGCATCGCCCAGGTCGCGCTCGATGAACTCACGGACCTCGCGACCGCGTTCGCCGACGAGTGCGATCACGTTCACCTCCGCGGTCGTCGAGCGGGCGATCATGCCGAGCAGTGACGACTTGCCCACGCCGGAGCCGGCGAAGATGCCGAGTCGCTGCCCGCGTCCGCAGGGGATCAGCCCGTCAAGTGCGCGAACGCCGAGGCCCACGCGATCGTGGATCCGGGGACGGCTCAGTGCGTCCGGGGGCGCGGCGGTGGTCGACCGCCAGGCGATGGCGTCCGGCGGTTCGAGTTCGTCGAGCGGCGTGCCGAGCCCGTCGATCACCCGGCCGAGCAGCGACTCCCCAACAGCAACCCGGAACGGCTCGCCCGTCGGATCGACGAGCGTGCCCGGTCCAATGCCGTGGAGCTCGCCGAGCGGCATCAGCAGCGTTCGTCCGCTGCGGAACCCGACGACCTCAGTCGCGACCCGCGGTCGGCCACGACCGTCGCCGACCATGCACACCTCGCCGATCTCGACCTCGAGCCCGGTCGCTTCGATGATCAGGCCGATCAGGTCGCTGACGCGGCCGCGACGGTACGCGAGGTCGGCCTCCTTGACCGCGCGGGCGGCGCTGGCCACCCGCGTGCTCTCAACTGGCATCGGGTGCCGCCCGGAGCGTCGCTGCGACGATCTCCCGCGCGTTCTCGATCTGGGAGTCGATCGTGACATCGATCTCTCCGGCCTCGGTCCGCAGGATCACCCCGCCGCGATCGATCCGTCGGTCGGATTGGACGTCGCAGTGTTCGATCCCGCCGAGCTCGCCCTTGAGGGCTTCGACAGACCCACTGATCACTTCAAGATCGGCCGGGTTGACGAGCAGGAGAACCCGGCGACGATCGGTGACGCGGCGAAGGGCGTTGCGCGCGACGTCGATCACGCGCTCCGGCTGAACGTCGAGCGCGCCGGCGAGCACCTGCTCTGAGAGCTTGAACGCGAGATCGGCGGCGTCGTGCTCGAGCGCGGCCGTCAGCTCCTCGCGCAGCGCCGCGAAGGCGCCGAGCGCGGTGGCCAGCGCGGCGATGGCCGACTCGACCTCGGTACGTGCCTCGGCGAAGCCGGCGGCGCGTCCTTCCGCATAGCCGGTCTCGCGGGCCGTCTCGCGGATCTGCTCGGCCTGGGCCCAGGCGCCTTCGATCAACTCCGCGGCGGTGCCGCCCACGACCTGCGAGGACTCGAGCTGCTCGAACGCGTAGGCGGCCGGGACCCCCGCGGCGGTGTCAGAGGACATCGTCGGCCTCGCCACGGGAGAGCACGAGCGCGCCTGCGTCCTCGAGCTTGCGGACGATCCCGACGATCCGGCCCTGCGCCTCTTCGACGACGCGCTTGCGCTGCGGCGGCTGGTATTCCATCTCTTCGATGAGCATTTGCGAGCCGCGCTCGGACATGTTCGCCAGGATCCGGTCCTTGACCTCGTCGCTGACGCCGCGCAGCGCGAGCGCGAGATCTTTCTGATCGGCCTCGCGGAGGACGAGCTGAATGCCGCGGTCGTCGAGCTTGACCAGGTCCTCGAAGACGAAGAGCAGGCGGCGGACCTCGGCGGCGAGCTCCTCGTCGCTCTCGCTGAGCGAGTCGAGCACGTTGCGCTCGGTCGAACGGTCGGCTTGGTTGAGGATGTCCGCGAGCGATTTGACGCCACCGGCGACCGAGTACTCCTGCTGGACGACGCTCGCCGCCTTCTGCCGGATCACGTCCTCGACCTGTTTGACGACGTCCGGACTGGTCTCGCCCATCCGCGCGATCCGTAGCGCGATGTCGGCCTGTTCGGACTCGGGAAGACTGGCGAGCACCTGCGCGGACAGTGCAGTGTGGAGGTTGGCGATCACGAGCGCGATCGTCTGCGGCGACTCGTTGTGCAGGAAGTTGACGATCTGCTCGGCCGGCGTGCGGCGCAGGAACTCGAACGGCCGCATTTCGATCACGGTCGAGAGGCGGCCGATGATGTCCATCGCCCGGGCCGGCCCGAGTGCCTGTTCGAGCACTTCACGGGCGTACTCGACGCCGCCGGCGGCGAGCGAGTCATACGCCGTCACGGTGGCGACCATCTCTTCGAGCACGCCTTCGGTCGTCGCCGGCTCGATGCGCTGGAGCTTGGCCATCTCCAGCGACAGCGACTCGATCTCGTCCTCGCGCAGGTGGCGGAAGACGTCGGCGGCCCGCTCTTTGCCGAGCGAGACGAGCAACACGGCGGCCTTCTTGCGCCCGTGCACGGACGAGCGGGCCGGAGATTGGGATTTACGGGGTTCGAGCTCCGCTGGCATGACGAGCCGTGAGACGGACTAGTCCTCGGCCATCCAGGCGCGGACCTGCTGCGCGACCCGATCCGGGTCTCGTTCGACGAGATCCTCGATCTGGCGCTTAGCGACGTTGACGGGGCTGTTCAGCTGGGCGACCTTTGTCGGGTGGCTCTCGGCGGCCTCGAGCGCCGCGAGCGGCCGCGGCGACTCGAGCTCGCGAACCCAGGTCGGGTTGCCGGCGAACGGCTCGTTCTCCCGGCGCCGGAGCAGCCGGGCGACGAAGAACAGGAAGAGAATCGCGCCCAGGCCGATCACGCCGTACTTGGCGTAGCTCATCATCGGGCTCGGCTTCGCCGCAGGTGTCGTCGTGACCTTGGGGAACGCCACCTGTCCGAAGGAGACAGTGTCACCACGCTTGTTCTGGATCCCGGCGGCGTTTGCGACGGCGGCCTGGAGCGTCGGGATCGCGCTCTTGGGCACCGAGCTGTCGACGAGCACGGAGACGCTCTGGCGGTTGATCGCGCCCGGGGCGATGATCGAATGCGTGACGTCCTTGTTGACGCCGAACGTCGTCGCGGTCTGCTTGTGGTTGTACTTCGAGGTCGATCCGGTGCCGGCCGCGGCGACGCCGGGGATGTTGGCCGCCGTGCCGGCCGCGCCGCCGGCGGTGGCGCCGCCACCGGTGAGCGACTCGGTGTTCACCGTCTGCGTGAGCGGGATCGGCTTGCCCTTGTAGGTGAGCGCGTCCGAGTTGACCTGATTGGCGTTGACGTCGGCGTTGACCTGGACGTAGGCCTTGTTCGCGCCGAGCGTCTGGGCAAGCATCGCATTGAGCTGGGCCGCCATCATGGAGTCGTAGCGCGCCTGAGCGGCCTGCTTGGAGACGAGCGTTCCGCCGCCGCTGCTGTCCCCGGTCGGCCACAGCATCTGACCGGTCGCATCGGTGATCGTCACCTTGTCCGCGTGAAGGCCGGGGACGCTCGAGGCGACGAGCTGGGCGATGCCGCGGACCGAGGCGGGGTCGAGCGCGGTCGATCCCGACAGCAGCACCGCCGCGGTCGTCGGCTGGGCCGTAGCGGAGAACAGCTGATCCTGTGGATTGGGGAGCACGATCTGCACCTGGGCCGAGGACACCCCCTGGATGCCCTGGATCGTCGAGGCCAGCTGGCCCTCGAGGGCGCGCTGATAGGTGATCTGCTGCTGGAAGTTGCTCGAGCCGAGTTGCTGCTTGTCGAACAGGGAGAAGCCGGGCTGCTGGCTTGAGCCGAGGAGGCCGCCGGTGGCGAGCACGACTCGCGCCTGCGAGGTCTTGGTCGAGTCGACGGCGAGCGCCGTCCCGCCGTTCTGCAGCTCGTAGCTGATGCCCTTCGCGTCGAGTGTGCTCGTGATCTTCCCCGTCTGTGCGGGGTCGAGCCCGGTCAGGAGCGTCGAGTAGCTCGGCGCCGACGCGAGCTGCATCATGAGGAACAGGAACACGACGACGGCGGCGGCACCGACGCCGATCTTCACCCAGCCCTTGGGCGACATGTTGGCGGCGATCTGACGGGCTTGCATGGGTTCGCTCGCTTACGCCTGGGTCTGGAAAATCGTGGTCGCCGCGTCGTCGAGCTTGTTCCGCACCTGGGCGGCGAGCTGCATCGTCAGCGACGCATTCTGGATCGCGGCGACCGCCTGCGTGGGATCGGTGAGCTGCCCGGTGGCGAGCGCCTGCGCCGTGGTCGTCGCGTTGTTCTGTGTCTGCTCGAGCGACTGGATCGCGTTTGAGAGCGCGCCGCCGAAGCCGCCGCTCGAGTCTGCGCTGGGCGCCGCGCTGGTCGACGGGATGCCCGCCCCCGCGCTCGTGACCGGACTGATCGTCCATTCGGCGGGGCCGAGTGGACCGATCGCACCTGAGATTGGAGGAATCACTTGAGCAGGTCCAGGGTCTTGGAGTACATCTGCTTGGCCGTCTGCATCGCCGTCACGTCGGCCTCGTAGGAGCGCGACTCGGAGATCAGATCGACCATCTCGGTCACCGGGTTGATGTTCGGCATCCGGACATAGCCCTGGGCGTTCGCGTCCGGGTGACCCGGGTCGTAGACGAGCTTGTTCGGCGTTGGGTCGGCGACGATGCCGCCGACCTGCACGCCACCCTGCGTGCCGGATGGCGAGCCGATCGCGCCGGCGAGCGTCGCCCCGAACCCGTTGCCGGCCTGCTGAAGGACGACCTCCTGACGCTGGTAGGGGCCGCCGGTGGCGGTGCGCGTCGTCTGCGCGTTGGCGAGGTTCTCGGCCGTGACGTCCATCCGCAACCGCTCGGCGGTAAGCCCGCTGGCCGCGATATCGATGGCGCCGAAGAAGCTCATCAGTGGCTCGCGATCGCGGACTGAAGGATCTGCTGGCGCGCCGCAGCGACCTGGGTGAGCTGCTGGTAGAGGAGCCCGTTCTCGGCGATGGACGCCTGCTCCTTCTCGGCATCGACACCGTTACCGTCGGCCCGCATCACCTGCGGGTCGGTGACGGTCTGGAAAGTCAGTGAGTTGAGCGGCTGGCCGCTCTGCAGGGCGGCGTCGAGCGTGCCCTGGAAGTCGATGTCCTGGCGTTGATAGCCGGGGGTATCAACGTTGGCGAGGTTATTGGTGAGCACCGTCTGGCGCTGCAGGGAGCCGCGCATACCGGCGATGAGGGCGAGCTGGGTCGTGTCGAGCATGGACATGGGAGGGCACAATTCCTTTTGTGTTAGCCCTCCGTGGGCTCTGACGACCCGCTCCCTGGGGTCATCCTTTTCATCGGCGCCGGCGGGCTCTACTTGAGCCCCCGGCGCCAGCGGACTACGCCGCCGCGGGGATCGCCATCGTTCGCTCCCAGCCCTTGATGGCGAGCGAGCGGTCCTTGACCAGCGAGACCTCGTACGGCGCGGTCGGATCGTCGATCACGCGCACCACCGGCCGGTCCAGTTCCTTGTCCGGCACGCTGACGACGATGCCGTGGCGGTCGTCCTCGAGCGTCACCTCGACGCCAGGCGGGAACGGTGCGACGAGCTGGGAGAAGACATCGACGATGGCCGGGTCGAAGCCGACGTCGGCGCCGTCGAGGATGATCTTCACGCCGACGTGGGCCGGGGTGGCGGGGCTGTAGACCCGCTCGGAGGTGACCGCGTCGTACACGTCCGCGACGGCGGCGATCCGCGCCATCTCATGAATCTCGGTTCGGGTGCGACCGTCCGGATAGCCACTCCCGTTCCAGCGTTCGTGGTGGCGCAGGACGACCGACTTGACGAGCGGGGACACGTTGCTGTCCCGGAGCAGCTCGAACCCGGCCCGCGGATGGGTCTTCATCAGCTCCCACTCGGTCTCGTTCAGCGGTCCCGGCTTGTGGAGGACATCGGCCGGGATCGCGAGCTTGCCGATGTCGTGGAGCAACAGTCCGAGCCCCAGCTGGTAGAGCCGCTCGTCGAAGCGGTCGAACTTTCGCCGGCCGCGGTAGTCGACCCAGCCACGCTCGTGCAGGATCTGCCGTCCGATCAGCAGGCCAAGCGTGGTCACGTCGACCGAGTGCTGGAACGTATATGCGTCGGCGGTGCACAGGTCGGCGAGCGCGAGCGTGGCCTGACCGGTCTGCTCGAGCTCGAGCAGGATCCGCTCGACGACCGAGCTCAATGCCGTCAGCGTGCGTTCGCTGTACGGCTGCCCGGTGACGATCGTCTCCTTCGCCGCCTCGTAGGCGTCGGCGACGGCGCGGGTCGTCTGGCTCCGGACCTCATCGGTGAGCGCGTGCTGGACCATGATCCCTTCGCTCAGACGATCGTCGATGTAGATCGCGT
Organism: uncultured Solirubrobacterales bacterium; assembly: GCA_963779695.1. Classification (GTDB taxonomy): domain Bacteria; phylum Actinomycetota; class Thermoleophilia; order Solirubrobacterales; family Solirubrobacteraceae; genus Palsa-465. Next base: position 41,321 of record CAVZZH010000036.1, on the reverse strand, counting down.
GAATGCCCGCCTGCTGGAGCCCGCGCAGGAAGCGATCGTTGAGCTTCACGCCCTTGCGCAGGAGCGGAATCCCGTCGCTTCGTCCGACGAGCACGTCACGCGCAAGTACGGCGTCTGCCGGGACCCGGTTAATCGCGACCAGGCGCATATCCAGTGAATCGACGGAAACTCTCGATGCTGAACTGTGCGGGGAAGATTCGAACGCGCCGCGCGCTAGGCGCTCTCGACGACGCGGGGCACACGATGTTGCGGCGGCGTGTATCCGCGGGCCGTCCGCCGCCCACGCTCGACCTGGCCGGTGGCGGCCAGCAGTTCGTCCCTGCCGCGGAGCAGCTCGATGTTCAGCCGCTTCTGGATCAGCGATGCACGCTCGAGCAGGTCACGAGCGCCGGCAGGCGGGGTGGAGGGGAGCGTGCGGAGAAGCTCCTGGCGCTCCGGGTCGGAGGCGGCGAGCTCGTCGTAGCGCCCTTCGCCGGCGAGCGACAGGTCGCGTTCGATCAGCTCGATCAGCTGCAGGTACGCTGCACGCTCGTCGGCGCTCATGCGTTTGCCGCCGTGCTCCAGGCCGAGCGCAGCTCGCCGAGCAGTGAATTGACCTGCTCGATCTTCTGCGGGTCACGCTGAAGGCGCGCCTCGTTGAGATGGCGGTTGCAGAACAGGTAGATCGACCCCAGGCGTCCGGCGATCTCGCCCTGGTCGAGATCGAGCGTCTCGAGGAGGTGCGTAATGATCGCCTCGGCGCGGCGGAGTTTCACGTGAGACGTCTCCACATCGCCGGCGCGCATCGCCACCGTCGCCTGGCCGAGGAACCGGCGGGCGCCGTCGTAGAGCATGACGACGAGCTGCTCCGGTGAGGCGGTCAGCACCGCGCTCTGGCGGTAGGCGGAGGGCGAGTACGCGAGTTGGGGATTCATTGCGCTCTTCCCTCGTCATCGGACGGTCGGGGCAGGAATTGAGCCTGACAGCCAGCTCGTCGCGGACGCCTGTCGGCGACGTGGCTACGGGAGCTGAGCGATCTGGCTCACGAGCCAGTTGCTCTGCTGCTGAGACTGCTGCAGCGCGGTCTCGAGGTTCGCGAACTGCGCTTGCAGCGCGGTCTGCCGCTGCGTCAGCATGTCGTTCAGGTTCGCGATCTGGTTGGTGAGATCGCCGAGCTCGGAGTTGTCGCCCTGGATCCGCAGATCGATCGTGCCGGCCGGCGCGGCGACGCCGTTGACGAGTGTGGCGAAGCCGTCGGACCAGCTTTGGAGCATCGCCTTGACACCGCTCGGGTTCGACCCGATCGCGGCCTCGAGCTTCGTCGTGTCGATCGTCAGCTTGCCGTCGACCGAGTCCTGGGAGTACGGCGAGCTCCCGACCGCTGCACCGGTGGTGATCCCCATGTCGGCGAGGCTTTGGATCCCCGTCAAGCTGGTGTTCGGCGTGTAGATCTTCTGCCGCATCGACGAGAGCAGGTCCGTCAGCTCTTCGTCCCCGTGCAGGGTGCCCTGCGTCGGGTCGCTGGCTCACGGGGACCTGTGAGGTCTGCGCTTTGATCTGGTCGATGATCGCGTTGTAGGAATCGACGAACGTCTTGACCGCGGCCTCGATCCCCGCGGTGCTTGGAGCCGGCGGCGTGACGTTGACGGTGACTGGACCGGATGTCGTCGTCAGGCTGTTGAACGTCAGGGTGACGCCGGGCATCGCGTTGGCGACCGTGTTCGACGCGGAGTGCGTCGCGGTGCCGCCGTCGACGCTGTAGATCGCATCCTGCCCGCCACGGTCATCGCCTGTGTCGTGCGAGCGACGTCGGCGGGGTGTTGAACGGGATGTAGGCCCCGCTGGGCGCGCCGGTGGCGCGCGAGGAGAGAACGACCTTGCCTGAGCCGACGTCGGCCGCGTACACCTTCTGGCTGGCATCGGAGTTGATCGAGTTGACGAAGTCGGTCACCGACGAGCCGGCCTTGACGGTGACAGGCCCCCCGCCGTCGATCGAGAACGTCTCATCCGCGGCCGGGCTGGTGAACGCGAACGTCCGGTAACTCGAGTTGGCAAGTTGCGTCACCGCAACCTGATAGCCGCCGACGCGAGCGCCCGCCGTACGTCGTCGCCGCGACGCGCGTCGTGTCGCTGCTCGTCGCGGTCTGCGAGTTGGCATACAGGCCGGGCGAGCCGAGCGCCTGCGCGTTCATGGCGACCGTCTGGAGCGCCGTCTGGATGCTCGTCAGCTGCGTGTTGCGCGTCTGCAGCGCCTTCTGCTGATTCGTGAGGTTGGTGAGCGGCGCGCGGTCGAGCGCCATCAGCGCGTTGATGATCGACGTCGTGTCGAGATTCGATGCGAGTCCGGTGATCTGCAGCAGATTGCCGCTGCCGACGCCTGAGGCTCCGGTGCTGAGGCCGGCGATGGAGCTGGTTGACATGGTGTGCCTTAATCCACGGCGCCGTCGGCGGCGGCCTTGAGCGCCTTATCGGGCGGGAGATCGAAGAGAACGTTGCCGTTCAGGTCATGGACCTGGATCTGGAGCCGGCCGCTCCGATCATCGATTCGGAAGCTGATGTGCTGGTTGCCGGCTGCCAGCTTGTCGTATGACGCCGAGGCCGTTGCCATCTCGCCCCGCACTTCGTCAGGGGGTGTCGAAGGAAAGGCATCGACCACGACTGCCTCCTGGTTCGCCGCTTGCGTTGCCGACGTGTTTTGAGCCCGCGCTGCGCTGTTGCGCTGAACAGGCGGGACACCGGCGGATCCAACTGGGCTGACGTTGAAATTCATTGCGTTCCTCCTTGGAAAGCGGGCGCTGACCGGTAGCGCGCAGACCAGTCAACCCGAGTGATCGGGCGGGCAGCGGGAAACTTGAGGCGGATGTATGTCGATCCGTCGAGTCAGGCGGCGACCGCGGACAGAAGCTGGGACGCGATCGGGTTCTCAGGGTCAAGCGACAGGGCCTCGGAGGCGAACGTCGCGGCGTCATCCGACAGGCCGTGAGCGGCCGCGACCTGGGCCAGACCGATCATCGCCCGGGCATCGGCTCGTTCGCTGCAGACCGCCATCCATTCCTCCGCCGCGGACGCCAGGAACCCGCGCCGGAGGTACAGGCTGGCCAGCAGCTCGCGCTGCTCACGGACGGGAAGCGGAGAGCCGTGCAACAGTGGCAGCAGGCGCTCGAACTGCTCGAACTCCTCAACCCGCAGGAGGGCCTCGAGCACGGTCCCGAGCAGCGGGATCGCCGCGAGCGGCAACGCCGCGGGGCCGCCGTCTCCGGCGCTGACCGCCTGCCATGCCTCGAACAGCGCTCGTTCGTCACGCGGGAGCCCGCATGCAGTGGCGCGAGCGGGCATGTCGGCGCCGTCAAGCTCGTCGCCGGCAATCCGCGCGAACCATTCCGTGCGACATGCGATCGCGGCGAGCGGATCGTCGATCGGCAGCTCGCGCGCCTCTGCGACTGCCTCGGCGTAGCGTTTCTGCGAGAGCAACGCCTCCCCCAGAGCGACGCGTGCGCGTGAGCTGTGCGGCTGGCGCTCCAGCACGAGACGGAACTGGCTCTCTGCCGCCTCCGCGGCGCCGGCCTCATAGAGCGCCGTCCCAAGCATGAACCGCACCGTCGGCGTCGGCTCGGCAACACGCTCGACAATCTCCGCAGCCACCCGGTCGGGGTCGATTCCGCTGGTCAGAAGGACGGACGCGTAGGGAAGGACGGTGCCGAAAAAGCCGGGGTGTTCCCGTAGGCACCAGTCGAGCAGCTCGCGGGCGCGAGGCAGGTCTCCGCACCGAGCGTCGAGGTCCGCGAGCGCCAGCCGCGGGAGGTACGAGCCGCAACCGAGGGTGGCCGAGTAGCGAGAGGCGGCATCTCCCATCTTCATGCACTGGGCGAACAGGCGGCGGGCGTCGTCCTCGCGACCGAGGGCGAGTGACGCGTACGCCTGCTCGAGCACGAGGTCGGTGAATCCGGGGAAGCGGTGTAGACCGTCGTCGGCACGGGCGATCGCGTCCGCGGGACGCCCGCACACCCGTAGCGCTTTGACGAGCCGCGAAACCAGCGTGGGCGTGAACTCGTACGCTCCGGCCTCCGGGTCGCTCTCAATCATCGCCCAGGCCCGCTCGAATTCGGCGAGCGCGGCGGGCCCGTCGCCGACGGCGGCGTACTCAGACCCAAGGTTGAAGTGCAAGAACGGCGTCGGCGCACTCTCGGCCTGCTGGGCCGTGAGCAGCTCGATGTTGCGGCGTGACTTGTCGCGCGCGCTTCTCACACTGCCGAGATACCCGTAGTGCTCGACGCGGACTGAGGTCAGCTCGATCCGTTCCGGTGCGTACCCGGGAAGGTGGTGTGCGATTTGCTCGTGGAGGCGCCCCTCGAAGCGGTATTCGGGCCGGTTCCGGAAGACACGTAGCGCGTTGTGGGTGAGGGCGGTGCCGTCGCCCGACTCGCCGGTGTAGTTGGTCTCGACCAGGTAGAACGCCTCACGCCAGGTGCGACCCGTGACGTCGCGGAGTTTCGCCACGTCCTCGGCGACGAGCACCTCGTCGGCGTCGAGGTACATCACCCAATCCGACGTGGCGGCGTCAAAGGACGTGTTGCGCGCGTCCGAGAAGGAACCCGTCCACGGCTGCTCAATCACGTGCGCGCCGAACGAACGGGCGATCTCGACGGTACGGTCGGTCGACCCGGTGTCGACGATCACGATCTCATCTACCGCATCCTTCACCGCCGTCAGGCAGCGAGGAAGCATCTCCTCCTCGTCCCGGACGATCATGCACAGGCTCAGCGTGAGCCCGTCCACGGGACGTGCTCGCAGCGCGGTGCGCTTGGCCCGCTTGGCGAGCGGTCCGAGCGTCGCCGACAGTCCGCGCGCCGGGTTGCCGACATGGGCGGCCTTGGCCCGGCGTTTGCACTCTGCGAGATTGCGCCGGGTATGCGGTTTCTCCGGGTCGAGGTCAAGCGTCGCCTTGAACAGCGACCGCGCGGCGTCGAGACTCCACAATTCGTAGAAGGCGATGCCGGTGTAGTTGAGGAATGACGGTTCGCACGGCTCGGCCTCGATCAGCGTCGTTCCGGCCTGAGCCACACTCAGAAAGATCTTCGCCGCCGAATGCGCCGGCGCCTCGGCGGCGGCGCCGAGTCCGGCCTCAAGCAGAAGCATGCGTGCGTGGTAGCGGCGGTGGATGTCTTCGTGCTCGGCCGCGCTTTCAAACAACTTCCGGTATGAGTCGCGGTCACCGGCGGCGAGCAGCCGCGTGGCTTGGGCGGCAAGCTCGGCCGGTGAGGGCGGGCCGGTGGTGATCGCGGATGTGGTAAGACGGAGTGCCATCGCAGGGAACCGTTCCTGCGCCGGTAATCGGCACGCGGTGCCGATACCTGAGGAAATCAGTGGCCGTGTCCGGACGGATCGGCCCGGGCATCGACCCGATACGCCCACGCGAGGGTCTCGGCGACCGCCTTCCACATCGCTTCGGGGACGTCGGCGTCGAGTTCGAGCGCCCCCAGGGCCTCGGCGAGCGCAGGATCAGAGCGCACCGGCACTCCGGCTTCTTTGGCCGCGGCGATGATGCGGTCGGCGACGAGCCCCCGTCCGGTGGCGGTGACCTTCGGCGCGTGCTCGCCGTGCTCGTAGCGCAGCGCGGTGGCGCGGCGCTGCTTCTCGGGCTCGTTCTGGGGCTTTCGTTCGTCAGGCATAGACGTTGAGCGGTTCGTAACGCGCCTTGAGCTGGACGCTGATCGGTCTGTCCAGTTCGGCCTGGAGGGCCTCACGCAGTGCGACGGCGTCGGCTTGGGCGCGCCGCAGGGGCTCGCCCGCGGTCAGCGTTGCGGTCACGTGGAGCGACCCCGGTCGCAGGTCGAACCGCAGCTCGACCGGGCCGAGATGCGGAGCGTCGTACTGCACCGTCAGCACATCACGGCCATCAGGGGTGTTGCCGCCGCCGCCGCTCTGCTCGCGCTCGACGAGCTTCAGCGTGCTGCCGCCCGGGAGCGGGATCGGGGCCGGTGGCGCGGCGAGCGCCGCCGGTGTCTGGTCGGCGAGCTGCAGGACGACGCGATCCGACGAGACGTCGCGGACGACAAGCCGCAGGTCCGCGCCGGCCTTGACCTGCTTCGGCAGCTCCGCCTCGAACAGCGCACCGGCGATGCTCAAGCTCCCGCGGCCGTTCCCGTCCGCATGAACCACGCGGGCCATGATCGCTCGGCCCGGGGCGATCTTGACGTCCGGGGCGAGCGCCGTGCGCAGCAGGAGCAGGTCAACGGCGAGCGGCGCGACCATGGGCGGGTGGGAGATGAGTCGACATGGGCTTAAGAATCATGCAGGACCGCCGAACACCCAGGCAGATGGATTCGGGCCTCTACATCGCCGCTCAGGGGATGCTCGCTGAGCAGGTCCGGCAGGACCAGCTCGCGAATGACCTCGCCAACGCCTCGACGCCAGGCTACAAGCCGGATACGGCGACTCAGCAGAGCTTCGGGTCGCTGCTGATGCAGAACACGGCGACCGGGCAGACGGTTGGGCCGCTGAGCACCGGCACGAGGATCGACGCGATCACGACGAACCTCGACCCGGCATCGCTGCGCCAGACCGATCAGCCGCTCGATTTCGGGATCGTCGGCAACGGCTTCTTCGGCGTCCGCACGACCGCCGGAGTTCGCTACACGCGTGACGGTCAGTTCACGACCTCGGCGGCCGGGTACCTCGTCGATGCCCAGGGCAACCAGGTGCTGGGACAGGGCGGCGGGCCGATCCGCGTCAGCGCCAAGGGGACCGTTCCGGCGAAGGCACTCGGCGTGTTCAACGTCCCCGGCGCCCGCAAGCAGGGCCTCAACCTCTTCACCGGCGCTGCGGCGGGACGGGCGAACGGCGTCGTCCGCCAGGGCGAACTCGAGGGGTCGGGCGTCGACCCGATCCACACGATGATCGACATGATGGGCAGCCTCCGCGCCTACGAGTCCTCGCAGAAGGCCATCCAGTTCGATCGACGAAACGCTTCAGAAGTCCGCCAACTCGGTCGGCAGCTTGGGAGGTAGTTGATGCTTGACGGTATGTACAGCGCCGCAGCCGGCATGGAGGCCCAGCAGGAGCAGATCGATGCGCTGGCCAACGACGTCGCCAACGTGTCCACCCCCGGCTACCAGGCGACGCGGGTCGACTTCCACGACCTGCTCTACACGAGCGCGGGGGCCGCGGCGACCGGCACGACCGTCGCCACCGGCGCCGGCGCCGCGTCCGAGATCGTGGGGCGCAGCCAGGTCGAGGGTGACCTTCAGCCCACCGGACGCACACTCGATGTCGCGATCATCGGCCAGGGATACCTCGAGGTCCGCCGGCCGGACGGCACGATTGGCCTGACCCGCAGCGGGGCGCTCCAGGTCGACGCCCAGGGTCGACTGACGACGGACACGGGGATGCTTCTTCAGCCGCCGGTGCGGATCCCGAAGGGCACCTCGACAGACTCGATCAAGATCGCGCCGAACGGGGTCGTGCGCTCGGGAACCCGGGTCCTCGGCCGCATCTCGCTCGTGACCGTCCCGGCTCCCGATCGGCTGCTCGCCGATGGTGACGGCGTGTTCAGCGCGACGGCGGCGAGCGGCGGCATCCGCGGCGCGGCTGGCGCGACGTTGCAGCAGGGGTCGCTTGAGAGCTCGAACGTCGACCTCGCGTCCACGATGACCCAGATGATGGGCGCGCAGCGTGGCTACGCGATGGCCAGCAGAGCCATCCAGATGCAGGACCAGATGCTCCAGATCGCCAACCAGGTGAAGCGATGAGCTTCGGCAGCATCGGCCCGGTTGACCAGGCATTGCTTCCGGACAGCATCCGCAACGGCACGCCGGAGCAGAAGCAGGCCTACACGAGCGCCCTCGGATTCGAGCAGATGCTCGTCGATCAGCTGAGCCAGGCCCTCGCCTCCTCGGCTTCCCCGGACGGTTCGTCCTCGGACTCCGGCGACGGCTCAGGTTCGGATTCCAGCTCGGGCTCGGGCTCGTTGCTCTCCGGGAGCGACCCCGCCTCGAGCACGTACGCCCAACTGCTCCCGACGGCGCTGACCTCAAGCGTCATGTCGGCCGGCGGACTAGGAATCGCTCAGCAGCTCGCGTCGGCGATTGCCCCGGCCGCCTTCTCCGATCAATCGACACAGTCCAAGCAATGAGCACCGCGCTCTCACTCCCCGATCAGGATGGCGTGCTGACGAGCGACGTCCTCGCGCACCTCGAGGTCCAGTTGCTCTCAGCGCGGCGCCTGCTGCAGATCATCCTCAAGCAGGGCGAGGCGATCCGCGAGCGCAACGTGCAGAGTGTCGTCGCTCTCACGGGAATGCTCCAAGCTGAGATGCAGCGCCGGACGCTGCTCGAGGATGAGCGCTCCCGCCTGCTCGACCGGGCCGGCGCCCGACTGGGCATCAGTCCCGGCACCGTGACGCTCACGCTGCTCGCCGGTCTGATGCCGGAGCCTGCTGCGCAGGACGCGCTCGAGCGCAGCTGGGAGCTACGCGGACTGCTCGACGAGTTGCAGCGCGAGCACACGGTCAACCGGGCGCTCATGCACCAGGAACTCGCTTTTCTCGATCATTTGCTGCGGCTGGCCGATGGCCGCATCGACGGCGGCTATGACGCCGTCGGCGAGCGTCCAACCACCACCATGTCCCTCGGCGCCAACCGGCGCATGTTCGACCTCCAGGCGTAGCGCGATGACGATCTCCTCGTTCATGGGACTGCAGACGGCGCTCCGGGGACTGCTCGCCGATCAGACCGCGATCGACACGACCGGTCACAACATCGCGAACGCGAACACCCCGGGGTACTCCCGTCAGACCGCCGACCTCGTCGAGAGCACTCCTCTGACGATCCCGGCGTTCTCCAATGTCACCGGCGGCGGCGTCCAGATCGGCACCGGCGTCGACGTGGCCACGATCAACCGGATCCGCAACACGTTCCTCGACGTTCAGTACCGGTCGCAGAACACGTCCTACAACGACGCGTCGACTCGCGCCGGAATCCTCGATCAGGTCCAGACCGGCCTCGCCGAGCCGTCCGATCACGGCATCGGAAGCCAGCTGTCGGCGTTCTGGAACGCGTGGAGCGATGTCGCCAACGCCCCCCAGAGCCAGTCGGCGCGCCAGGCGCTCGTCAACGCCGCGACAACGCTCACCAACAGCTTCAACCAGTTCGACGCGCAGCTCTCGACGATCCAGTCGCAGGCCGCGACCCAGTACGCGCAATTGACCGGCACCACCGGCCAGGTGCAGACCGACGCGAACCAGATCGCCACGCTCAACCAGTCGATCAGCGCCGCGACGGCCGCCGGGCAGAATCCCAACGACCTGCTCGACAAACGGGACGCGCTCATCGACGACCTCTCCTCGCTCGGGAAGGTGTCGGTCTCCGACCCCAACAACAACGGGATGTTGCAGGTCAACTTCGGCGACGCCGCGACCCCGCTCGTCAGCGGCACCACCGTCACCTGGCCGCAGACGATGACCGCGGCGGCCGGCGGCGAGCTCGGCGCGCTGCTCAGCCTCTCCGGGGCCGGCGGCCAGATCGCCAGCTACCGCTCGGCTCTCGACACCGTCGTCAACCAGCTCACGACCTCGGTCAACGCCCTGCACACCTCGACCCCGTTCTTCACCGGCAACACCGCGGGGACGATCTCGGTGGCGGTGACGGCGGCCACCATTCAGACGAGCACAACCGCGAACGCCGGCGCCAACGACGTCGCGCTCCAGATCGCCGCCCTCCGGGGCGGCGCCCCCGATCAGTCATACGCGGCGTTTGTCTCTTCCCTCGGCTCCGACGTCCAGTCAACGCAGAGCACCGAGCAGATCTCCTCGTCAGTCCTTTCGGCGATCGGCGACCAGCGCCAGAGCGTCTCGGGAGTCTCGCTTGACGAGGAGATGACGAACCTCGTCCAGTTCCAGCGCGGCTACCAAGCCTCGGCGCGGATGCTGACGACGATCGACCAGATGCTTGACACGCTGATCAACCGGACCGGCCTGGTGGGGCTCTGATCTCTGATGCAGCGGATCACGACTCAGATGGTCGCCCAGCGTTCCCTCGCTGACCTGACCGGGGCGTACGGCCGGCTGAGCAAGACCCAGGAGCAGCTGTCCTCCGGGAAGCGGATCACGAACCCGTCCGATGACCCTTACGGGGCCGGCCACGCGGTGCAGCTGACCTCGGACCTCGCCGGGCTCTCCGCCTATGACCGTAACGTCAGCGACGGGACCGCCTGGACGCAGGCGAGCGACAGCGCGCTGACGAACATGCAGAACCTCACCCAGCGGGCGCGCGAGCTGCTCGTGGAGGCAGGCAACGACACGACCGGTCAGGCCGGTCGCAACGCGATCGCGTCCGAGATCGACCAGCTCGTCGATGGCGTCAAACAGGAGGCCGACACGGAGTACGCCGGCCAGTACGTGTTCGCCGGCAGCGCGACGACCACGAGCCCGTATCAGATCGGTGGTGGCGACACGTACAACGGGAACACCGCGACGATCTCCCGCGAAATCGGCCCGGGCACGACGATTCAGGTCAACAGCGACCTCTCCTCGGTGCTTGGCAACGGTCAGTCGGCCGCGGACAACAAGCTCCTCAACACCCTGCGCGACATCTCCCAGCATCTCCGGGGCGGCACGACCGCCGATGCCGACGCGCTGCGGACGACCGACCTCCAGCATCTCGACACGAACCTTGACGCGATGTCCACGCTCCAGGCGAACGTCGGGGCGACGGAGAACCGGCTTCAGCTCGCGAGCTCGCGGATCGGCGATCTTCAGAGCAGCACGACCAAGCTCCTGTCGCTGACCCAGGACGTCGACTTCGCCAAGGCGGCGACCGAGTACTCGACCGAACAGGCGTCCTACACCGCCGCGCTCCGGGCGAGCGCGAACATCATCCAGTCCTCTCTGCTTGACTTTCTCAAGTAACGTGAGCGTCTGTGAGTGCTGAGGAGTCCAGGTGTCGCTGACGATCGAGAGTTCCCGCTTCGGTCGTGTCGAGATTGATCCGGATCGAATCATCGAGTTCCCTGACGGTCTGATCGGGCTCGGCGGCTCGCGCTACGCGCTGCTCGCCTCTGACGAAGACAGCCCGTTTCTGTGGCTGCACTCACTTGAGGATCCCGACCTCGCGCTGCCGGTCACCGACCCGGCGCGCTTCTTTGACGGGTTTGGGGTTGAACTGGCCGACGAGGACGCCGAGCGACTCGGGCTCGACGACGTCACGGCGGTCGCGATCTACGTCACGGTCCGGGCGGCGGAAACGCTTGAGGACTTCAGCGCCAACCTCAAGGCGCCGATCCTCGTTTGGAACGGGAAGGGCCATCAGGTGATCAACCAGACGAGCGACTGCTCGCTCCGGGCCCCCCTGTTCGAGCGCGAGCCGACCGCGCCGGCGAACGACGCCGCGTGAGCTTTTCATGCTGAGAATCACCCGCCGCGCCGGCGAGCGAGTCATGCTCGGCGACAACGTCGTCGTCGAGGTCATGGAGATCCGCGGCCAAACCGTCCGGCTCGGCATCGACGCTCCCCGCTCGGTCCCGGTCTACCGCGAGGAGATCTGGCTCGCGGTCAAACGCGAGAACGAAGAGGCGGCGCGGCTCGCCGGCGCGAAGTTGCCGGACGTCTCGGGCCGGCTCAAGCCGCCGTCCTCCTGAGGCTGGGGCTGGTCGGCTGGATCCCCGGGCGCCGGTGGTCCCCGGCGCGGTTGTCGGCGACCAGCGAACGGCGCATCGAAGGGGAGCAGGATCAGCCTGAGACCCGGGGTCGCTGGGCCTCATAGGGGCTATAGCCCCCATACGGCCCATCGACCCCCCGCAACGGTCGGTCAACCCGGCTCACTCGTGAGGTTGATCGCCGGATGGCCGCGAAGGTGCCGGGCGCTCTGAGGGGACTCGCGTCGCTGGTCCTGCAACCCCGCGTCCGCCAAAACGCGCAATGTCCCCTCAGAGCGCCCGGCACCGAAGCCGCTAACATCCGACCGGTAAATCCGATCATTCCGCTAGGACTTCGAAAACGACTGTGCCGATCATCGACGTATGTCCCACGAACGAGCTCCCGCCCGGCGAGATGCGCCTGGTCGAATGGGAGGACCTCGAGATCGGCGTGTTCAACTGTCTTGGCCAGGTGTACGCGATCGAGGACCGCTGCTCGCATGACGACGGCCCCCTGGTCGAGGGTGAGCTTGACCAGGACGAATGCACGATCGAGTGCCCGCGGCACGGCAGCCTGTTTGACCTCAAGACGGGCAAGCCACTGACGCTGCCGGCGTACGTTCCCGTTGAGACGTTCCCGGTGATCATCGAAGACGACACCATCAAGCTGGAGGTGGAGTAACCGTGGCCGTTACTGAGAACGAGCGTCTCCGGGCGATCAATGCCGACTACACCGAGCGCTATGGCTTCCACGACGCCGAGAACTACCTGTACAAGGCCCCGAAGGGGATCAACAGCGAGATCGTCGAGAAGATCTCGGAGTTCAAGTCAGAACCGCAGTGGATGCGCGATTTCCGCCTCAAGGCGCTCGAGCACTTCTTCGCCCGGCCGCAGCCGACGTGGGGTTCGCCGATGCTGGCCGAGGTCGACTACGACGACATCCACTATTTCGTGCGCGCCTCCGAGCGTGCCGAGCGCTCCTGGGACGACGTCGACGAGGCTCAGAAGGAGACCTTCCGCCGCCTGGGCATCCCTGAGGCGGAGCAGAAGTTCCTGGCCGGCGTCGGGGCGCAGTACGAGTCTGAAGTCGTGTATCACCAGGTCCGCGAGGACCTGGAGAAGCAGGGCGTGATCTTCAAGGACATGGACTCCGGTCTGCGGGAGCACGAGGACCTCGTGCGCGAGTACTTCGCGAGCGTGATCCCGTCGAACGACAACAAGCTCGCGTCGCTCAACAGCGCCGTGTGGTCCGGTGGCTCGTTCGTGTACGTCCCGCCCGGCGTCCACGTCGAGATGCCGCTGCAGGCGTATTTCCGCATCAACACCGAGTCGATGGGCCAGTTCGAGCGGACGCTGATCATCGCCGACGAGGGCTCGTACGTGCACTACGTCGAGGGCTGCACCGCGCCGACGTACAGCAGCTCGAGCCTGCACTCTGCGGTCGTTGAGCTGATCGCCAAGCCGGGCGCCCGGATCCGGTACACGACCGTTCAGAACTGGTCGACCAACGTGTTCAACCTGGTCACCAAGCGGGCGGTCGCCGAAACGGACGCGACCGTCGAGTGGGTCGACTGCAACCTCGGCTCCAAGCTGACGATGAAGTACCCGAGCGTCTACCTGATGGGCGAGCGCGCCCATGGGGAGATCCTGTCGATCGCGTTCGCGGGCAAGGACCAGCACCAGGACGCCGGCGGCAAGATCATCCACGCCGCGCCGAACACGACCTCAAACATCTTCGCCAAGTCGATCTCCAAGGACGGCGGGCGGGGGTCATATCGCGGCCTGCTCGAGATCGCCAAGGGTGCCCACGGGGCCCGGTCGAAGGTCGTCTGCGACGCGCTGCTCCTCGACGAGGATTCACGCTCGGACACCTACCCGACGATCCGGATCAGCGAGGACGACGTCAACGTCGGCCACGAGGCGACCGTGTCGAAGGTCGGCGAGGACCAGCTCTTCTATCTGATGTCGCATGGCATCCCGGAGGACGAAGCGTCGAAGCTGATCGTCAACGGCTTCATCGAGCCGATCACGAAGGAGCTCCCGATGGAGTACGCCGTCGAGATGAACCGGCTGATCGAGTTGCAGATGGAGGGCTCAATTGGCTAGCGGCACCGCCGCCGGCGAGGCCCTCGAACTTCCACAGTTCAAGGGCCGGCCCGGCTGGGAATTCACCGACCTCTCGGGGTTCGACCTCACCGGCTACGCGCCGGTGAGCGGGCCCGATGCCGACGAGACGGCGCCGGCTGATCCGCTGTTCGAGCTCGACGCGGCCGAGTCGCTGCCCGACGGCGTCATCGTCACCTCGATCGCACAGGCGGCCGAGGAGCACGGCGAGCTCGTCCGCAGGCACCTCGGGTCGGTCGTCACCGCCGACGACATCTTCACGATCCTCAACGACGCCGCCGAGTACCGCAGCGGCGCGTTCGTGTACGTGCCCAAGGGCGTCGCCGTCGAACAGCCGATCTCGCTGCGGAGCGTCCAGGCGAAGGCGGGCACGCTGTTGCACCAGCGGACGCTGATCGTGCTTGAGGAGGGCGCCCAGGCGGAGGTGTGGGAGCAGTACCTGTCAGCCGACGAGGAGCTTGACGGCGTGTTCAACGTCATCACCGAGCTCGTCGTCTCCGACAACGCCCACCTGCGCTACGTGTCCGGTCAGAACCTGAGCGAGAAGAGCTGGATCTTCGGCGCCCAGCGCGCCGAGGTTGGCCGCGACGCGTCGCTCGACTGGGTCGCGCTCGGCTTCGGCTCGGCGCGCGGCCGGGTCCGGATGGAGACGCGTCTCGGCGGTCAGGGCGCGGACGCCCGCGTCACCGGCGCGTACGCGACGCACCGTCGCCAGCACATCGACTTCGACACGACCCAGGAACACGCCGCGCCGAACACGACCTCCGACCTCGCGTTCCGGGGCGTCCTCCAGGGGCGTTCGACGGCCGTCTGGAAGGGCAACATCATCGTCGATCCGGGCGCGCAGAAGACCGACGCGTTCCAGGAATCACGGAACCTGCTCATCTCCAAGCGGGCCCATGCCGACGCGATCCCGGGCCTCGAGATTCAGGCCAACGACGTTCGCTGCACGCACGCGGCGGCGGTCGCCCAGGTCGACCCCGAGCAGCTGTTCTACCTGCGCTCCCACGGTCTCGGCGACGAGGTCGCGAAGCGGCTCGTGATCGAGGGATTTCTCGCCGCGCTCGTCGAGCGCTTTGAGGCGGGGCCGGTCCGTGACGTGCTCGCCCAGGCGCTCGAACGCCGCCTGGAGCTCGTCCTCAACGTGTGAGCTTGAACGTCGTCTGCTGTGGTCGTGAGCGCTCGTTCACGACGTTCGTGGCGACGGCGGTCAGCCGGTAGCGGGCAGGTTTCAGACCGCGCAAGGTGAAGCCGAGCTTCGCGCTCCCGGCGCGTACCTTCGCCGATGCCGTGCGCTTCAGGGTCACCCACCGCTTGCCCTGTCTTCTGCTCGAAGGTGACGATCAGCGTCGCCGCCTCGGAGACCTTCAGCGTGATGGAGCCCTGGCGGCGACCGTGGCGCCGGACCACCTTGGCGCCAAGCCCGAGATCCGCGGAGGCGGGGGGAGGGTGCGGAACGTGACTGGACCGCCGGTCGACTGGCCCTGGGCGTCTGACGCGGTCAGCCGGACCGTGTAGGTCGTCGACGGGGACAGGCCGAGCAGCTGCGCGGACACGGGTGACGGGGGTCGTTCCCGACCCGATCTGCTGCGCGCACGAGATCGTCGAACCGCCCGGTGGCGTCGGCGAGATCGTGAACTGGCAGCCGCTCAGCGGCGTCGCGTTCGGGTTGACGGTGCCGTGGAGCGATCGCGCTGGAGAACGTGACCGCGCTCGCGGCGGCGGTCGTCGCCGTCGGCGCCGGGAGCGTCCAGGTGAGCGTGATCTGTGGCTCGGCGCCGGTCTCGGTGGGGAGCAGCGAGAGCCCGGTCACGCCCGCAGGGCCGGGCGGCAGCGTCGAGGCACCGCCGCCGCCTCCGCCGCCTCCGGCGCCGTAGAAGGTGGGCTGAAGCTCAGGAAGTTGGGCCGAGCCGGCGTCGCCGCCGCCGCCGCCGTAGACGCCGCCACCGCCGCCGCCACCGCCACCGCCGCCGTTCGTCTCCACCCGTGCCGCCGGCGCCCAGGGCGTCCCCGGTGACCCCGGATCCGCCAGCCGGGATTGCTGCCCGCCGCTCCGCCCCCGGTCGTCTCGTGCCGCGGCTCCGCCGCCGCCGGTGCGTTGAAGTGCGGCGGGTCGGTCTGGCCCGCGCTCCCGGCAGCGTCGCTGGCGCCGCCGGGGCCGCCGGCTGCAGTGTCGGTCAGCGGAGAACGCCGCCGCCCCCTCCGCCGCCGCCGCCGGCCACGACGAGGCGCGAGGCGAGCGAGGCGGCGAGCGACGGGACATGAGGGGTGTCGCTGCCGGGCATGCCGGCACGGTGCGCACGTCCGACGCGCCGCCGCCTCCGCCGCCGGACGGGGCGTTGACGAGGATGGCGAACTGTTCGCCGCCGGCTCCGCCGCCGTTGTAGCCGGCGGCTGCTCGTCGACCGGTCTGGTCGCCGGCTCCACCGTCGCCGCCGACCTCCGCGTAGAGCTTTTCGCCCGGCGTGACGGCGATCGTCGCGACCTCGGTGGCGCCGGCGCCGCCGGTCGTCGCCGTGGGCTCCGGCCCCGCCGTTGCCGCCGACGAGCATCACGCTGACGCTGAACACCGCCGGCGGCACGACGAACACGTGCTCACCTGCCGTCGTGAACGACTGCGACGCCGTCGCGGCGTGAGCCGCAGTCGGCACGAACAACCCCATGGCGACGCTGAGCGCCGCACAACCCCGGTCCTTCCAGCGCATTCGACGGAGACTGTACAGGGGACGCTCCGTGATCCGGATTGACGGCCGGCGCGAGCTATCCTCAGTCAAATGGTTGAAATCCTCTCGGGATTCCCACTAACGTCCCGAGAGGCCACCCGCGCGATCGAGAGGAATGGAGTACCAAATGGCTTTGACAATTGGCGATACCGCACCGGATTTCGAGGCTGAGACGACCGAGGGCAAGATCCGCTTCCACGACTGGATTGGCGATTCGTGGGCCGTGATGTTCTCGCACCCCAAGGACTTCACGCCGGTGTGCACGACCGAGCTCGGCTACATGGCGAGCATCAAGCCGGAGTTCGACAAGCGCGGCGTGAAGATCATCGGCCTGTCGGTTGACCCGCTCGACCGCCACGAGGAGTGGGCCAAGGACATCGAGGAGACTCAGGGGACCGCCCCGAACTACCCGATCATCAGCGACGCCGACTTCAACGTCGCGAAGCTCTACGGGATGCTCTCCCACGAGGTCGGCGGCGACCCGACGCTGCGCACGCCCGCCGACAACCAGACGGTCCGCAACGTGTTCGTGATCGGTCCGGACAAGAAGATCAAGCTGATCCTCGTGTACCCGATGACGACCGGCCGCAACTTCGACGAGGTCGTGCGCGTGATCGACTCGCTCCAGCTCACCGCCAACAGCAAGGTGGCGACGCCGGCCCAGTGGAACCCGGGGGACGACGTGATCATCGCGGGATCGGTGAATGACGAGCAGGCGAAGGAGCTGTTCGGCGAGTGGGAGTCGCCGAAGCCCTACATCCGGATCGTCCCCGATCCGTCGACGAAGGTCGCCTCCTAACCCTCACCGGTACTCGGTCTGACGTCAGCTGCGGTCCGGTTCGTGGGCCGCAGCTGAACGTCGGCACCTTCGGCATTACGATGCCGGGGACGACGATGGCGCGTTCGATTCCGCTGATTCCGCTTGGTTACGGCAAGTTCGTGCGAGCCGACCGGATCTATGCGCTCGTGCCCCTGGAGGGCCATGAACGCGGCGACGGACGGCGTACGCTCGTCCACGTCGAGGGCATCGAGGCGCCCCTGATCGCCTCCCGCTCGGAGCAGGCGATCGCCCGAGACCTGGCGATCGCGCTCGGCCAGGACCCGCCTCGCGGCCGTCACGATGGCATCGACGGCCAGGAGGCGCTGTTCTGACTCCGCGCCCAGGCCGCCCGGCCGTCTAGCGCCGGCGACGCGCGCCGATCACGACTACGTCGTTGGTTGTGGGCGCTGACCGCGGAGGTCCGTCAGGCGACTTCGCTGAGCAGTTGCTCGTCGGCCCGGAGCTGCTCGCGCAGATTGCGCTTGAGCTGGCCGTGGATCTGGCAGACGCGGCTTTCGGTGACGCCGAGGATGTCGCCGATCTCGCGGAGGGTCAGGTTGTGCACGTAGAGCAGGACTGCCACCTTGCGATCCCGCTCGGGGAGCCGGGCGAAGGCCGTGCGGAACTTATCCTTGGCCCGCTCGCGCATCGCGGCGGCCTCGGGGTCGGACTCCGTGTCACGGCTCGGCAGCGTGTCGATGCGCTCGATCGTCGTGTCGTCCTCGGACAGCACGACCGTGTTGAGCGAGCCGACGTCGGAGCGCGCGAGCTCGGCCTGACGGGTGTTCAGGTCATCGACGGTGATGCCGACGGCCTCGCTCAGCTCGATCTTGCTCGGCGGCCGGCCGTAGAGCGAGACGAACTGCTCGCGGGCGCGGTTGATGTCCCGCTCCCAGCGGCGCAGCGACCGCGGCGCCCAGTCGTTGCGGCGGAGCTCGTCGAGCACCGCGCCGTGAATCCGGATCCATGCGAACTGCTCGAGCGTGCCGCCCTTCTCCGGGTCGTAACGATCGATCGAGCGGATCAGCGCCTCGAGGCCGCAAGAGATGAAGTCCTCGACCTCGCAACGGGCGGGAATCTCCCGCACCTTGCGGTACACGATGTACTTCACCATCGGGGCGAACGTGAGAACCAGGCGGTCGCGCAGTCGCGGGTCGCCGCTGTCCTTGTAGGCCTGCCAAAGCTCAAGTGTCTCTTCAGCGGAAAGACGTCCTGTGCGCGTCCTGTCAAGTCCCATGTGCTAACTCCGTCCAGTTTTGGGGAACCATGCCGGTGTGTCCTTTAGAGAGCCCCGTCCTGCTCAATTCCGGCATGGAGGGCATCGACCAGAAGCGCCATCCACGTATCCGCGAGACCCCACAGAGGTGGTCCGTAGTTCCCCGCAAGTGTGAGCGTTCTCAAGAGGATTTGTAGCCTCTACAGCGACGATGACGCCCCAGATCGCGTTACTGCGAGGAGTCAACCTCGGCTCGAGAAACCGGATCGCGAATGCCGGCGCTCCGGGACGCTCTCGAGCAGGCCGGCCTCGACGACGTCCGCACCTACGTGCAGAGCGGCAACATCGTGCTCGGCAGCGATCTCGGCCCCGAGGCGCTGGCCACGCGGTGCCACAAAGTCATCGCGGACACGTTCTCACTCGACATTTCAGTCATTGTCCGTACTCGTGACGAGCTCGCCGATGTCGTCGATCGCAATCCGCTGGGCGCCGTGGCCGACAACCCCAAGCGCTACCAAGTGTGCTTTCTCGCCGGCGAGCTGAAGCCGGCGGCGCTTGAGAAGCTCGAGGCGGCCGCCGCTGAGCCCGAGCGGATCGTGGCGCTCGGACGAGAGCTGTACACGTGGCACCCGGACGGCGTCGCGCGTTCGAAGCTGTGGGGCCGGGTGGCTGGTCCCGGTCTCGGCGTCGCCTCGACCTCGCGGAACTGGACGACGGTGACCAAACTCCTCGAGATGGCCGACGAGTAGCGGGTCGCGTGCACCGCTACGCCGTCGCCGATGTGTTCACCGACACGCCGCTGGAGGGCAACCAGCTGGCGGTGTTCCTCGATGCCGAGGGGCTGGACACGCAGCTGATGCAGCGGACCGCGCGCGAGCTGCACCTCTCGGAGACGACGTTCGTGCTCCCGCCCGAGGCTGACGGTGCCGACACCCGGATCCGCATCTTCACGCCCGGCAGCGAGCTGCCGTTCGCCGGGCATCCCGTGCTCGGGTCGGCGGTCGTGCTCGGGTCAGAGCGGCCGGATGTGGACCTGATCCGACTCGAGACCGGCGCCGGGATCATCCCGGTGACCCTCACCCGCGATGCTGAGGGGCAGATCACGTTCGGCGAGATGGATCAGCCGGTCCCGCGGATCACCCCCTACGAGCACAGCGCCGAGCTGCTCGCGGCGCTCGGGGTCGAGCGCTCCGAGTTGCCCGTCGAGACGTACCGCAACGGCCCCAAACATGTCTATGTGGTGCTTGCCAATCCCTCGGGCGTGGCGGCCCTGCGGCCGAACCTCGGAGCGCTGGCGGCGCTCGGGCCGATGGGGGTCAACGTGTGTGCCGTCGCCGGCGGCTACGTGAAGACCCGGAACTTCTCGCCGGGGCTCTCGGTCCCAGAGGATCCCGCCACCGGCTCGGCGGCCGGTCCGCTCGCCGTCCATCTCGCCCGGCACGGCCGGATCCCGTTCGGCGAGCAGATCGAGATCCGCCAGGGGGTGGAGATCGCTCGTCCCTCGGTCCTGTTCGCCCGCGCCGACGGGTCAGCGGATGACATCACACGCGTGCGCGTGGGAGGATCGGCCGTGATCGTCGCGCGCGGCGAGTACCGCCTGCGCTGAGACGTCGGTCCTGAACCGCCGAGAACGAGAAGGAGCGAGGAGATGGCAACAGCTGCAAACGGCGCGGCCTCATCCGGGGTGGGTCCTGCACCGATCACGCTCAGCGACCGCCAGCGGCGGGCGCTCGAGCAGATCTGCGACGCGTTCTGCCCGTCCGGCGACGGGCTGCCGAGCGCGACCGAGCTCGGAGTTCCAGACGCGCTGCTCGCCGCGGTGTCGCTCAACCCGCGCGAGCCCGAGCGTCGCCAGCTTCTCGCCCTGCTGTCGTTGTGGGACAGCCGGCCGCTCGGGGCGCTGGGTGGCGTCGGCCTGAAGCATTTCAGCGAGCTCCCCGCCGCGGAGCAGGAGCGGGTCCTGCTCGCCTGGGGTGACTCGCGGGCGCCGCAGCGGCGTGCGGCATTCCAGGCCCTGCGGCGAGGCGCGCTGCTCTTCTACTACATGCTGCCGGGCCGCGGTGGAGCGCGCAACGCGGCCTGGGACGCGATCGGATACGACGGGCCGCTCGGCAAGCTGGGTGGGGCGCCACCCAAGCAGCTCGCGCCGTTGCAGATCACCGGCGACGAACAACTCGCGTGCGACGTCGTGATCGTCGGCTCGGGTGCGGGTGGCGGGACGGCGGCCGGGGTGCTCGCCGGCGCCGGGCTGGATGTGATCGTCGTCGAGTCAGGCGATTACTACGACGATCAGGACTTCGACGGCTCGGAGTATGCGGCGCTCACCCAGTACTACATGGGCGCGCCGAGCGCGACCCACGACCAGAGCGTCGCGCTCCTCGCGGGCTCGTGCCTCGGGGGCGGGACCGTCGTCAACTACTCGACCTCGTTCCGCACGCCGGATGCGATCCGCGACGAGTGGGCCTCGCACGGTGTCCCGGGGTTCACCTCCGACGATTACACGGCGAGCCTTGATGCGGTGACCGAGCGGCTCGGCGTCAGCCAGGAGTACAACGAACCGTCGACCCGCGAGCAGAAGCTCCAGGAGGCCTGCGTCAAGCTTGGCTGGCACGTCGATGCGATGCCGCGCGGCGTGCGCAAGTGCGCCCAAGGCAAGGAGTGCGGTTACTGCGGCCTCGGCTGCCGGGTGGGAGCGAAGCAATCAGTCGTCAAGACGTGGCTGTCCGACGCGCACGGGGCGGGGACCCGGATGATCGTGCGTACCAAGGTGCACCGCGTGCTGATCGAGAGCGGCGCCGCGCGAGGCATCACCGGCACGACGGCCGACGGGCATCGCCTGACGGTCCGCGCGCGCGCCGTGATCGTCGCGTGTGGTGCGATCCACACGCCGGCCCTGCTCCGGCGCTCCGGACTGCAGAACCAGCACATCGGGAAGCACCTCAAGCTCCACCCGGCGACCGCGGTGTGGGGGATCTACGACGAGGAGCTCAAGACCTGGGAGGGCGTCATGCAGGCGCTCTACTCCGACCAGCACCGCGACCTCCACGACGGTTACGGCCTGAAATACGAGACCGCCGCCAACCATCCGCACCTGTTCATCGCGTTCAGCCCGTGGCGGGGCGCGCGTGAACACTTCACGCTCATGGAGGGCCTCTCCAACTCGGTCCCCGTGGGGGTGCTACTGCGCGATCGTGACGGCGGCGAGGTCCGGGTCGGACGGGACGGCGAGCCGGTCGTCCGTTACAAGCTCTCCGCGTTCGACACTCAGCACGTCCGCACGGGCATCGACGGGGCGGCCCAGATCCACGAAGCGGCCGGCGCCCGCCGGATCTTCGCCGGGCAGGCGAAATGGGTGTCCTATGAGCCCGGGCGCGGAAACCGGGAGGCGTTCATGCGCGACGTCGATTCCGCCGGTTACGGCGCCGGCCAACTGATGCTCGGCTCGTTTCACATCATGGGCTCCGCCCGGATGGGCGGATCGCCGGGCACCTCGGCATGCGATCCGACCGGCCAGACGTGGGACGCACGGGATCTCTACGTGCTCGACGGCTCGTCGTTCCCAACCGCGTCCGGCGTCAATCCGCAGATCACGATCCAGGCGATCGCACACATGGGTGCACGCGGTCTTGCAGCGCGCCTGACCTAGGTAGCCGCCGGTCCCCGCGGCCCGTCGCTAAGGTGGGGCCACGTGAGCAGGCGTCATCCGTCCCATCGGTATCGACGACGCCGGGGGCCGCATCGATCGACGATCGTTGGAATCTTCGTCCTTGCGACGGCGATCGCCGTCGGCGTCGTCGTGATCGTGTCCCGTGGCGATTCCCAGGGGAGCCGGGCCGCCGCGGCGACGGGCCCCACCGGCCCCACGGCCGCCAAGGGGTCGGCCCGTCACCGGCGAACCCACCGACCGTCGGCGCAAGATCGCGAGGTCGCGGCCGTGATGCGGTACACGCGATTCATCGCGAACGGGACCCATCGGCGCCGAGCGATCGCGCTGACGTTCGACGACGGGCCGGGGCCGTACACGCCGGCGATCATCCGGATCCTCGTCCGCATGCACGCCTCGGCGACGTTCTTCGTCGTCGGCCAGGAACTGCACGACTTCTCCGGAGCGCTGCGTTCTGAGATCCGCCACGGCTTCGTGATCGGGGACCACACCCAGAACCACGCCTGGCTCATCCACCTGAACGCACACGGCCAGGCGAGCCAGATCGACGCCGTCGCCCGTGAGTTGACCCGGTACGGCGCGCCCGCGCCACGGCTGTTCCGGCCACCGTACGGGGCGTTCAACGGCGTAACGATGCGGACGCTGCACCGGGTCGGGCTGTTCATGGTCCTGTGGTCGATTGACCCGAGCGACTGGCGGCGGCCTGGCACGCGCGCGATCGTCTCGAACGTCCTGCGCAACTCCCGGCCTGGCGCCGTCGTGATCATGCACGACGGCGGCGGGGATCGCAGCCAGACGGTGGCGGCGCTGCCGGCGATCATCAACGGACTGCGCAAGCGCCATTACGGTCTCGTCACCGTGCCGCGGCTGCTGACGCTCGATCCGCCGCCACGACACCAGACCCCGCCCCATCTGAGCGGCGTCTGATCCCCCCTGCGAGATACCGCTTGCCGGGTCTCGCGACCGGTGGGATACTCGCGGGCGCACGTGAATCCGCAGCCCGCCGGAGGTGTCGTATGTCAGAGCCGGCCCACGTCCTTGTCGTTGCGCACCAGACCGCGGCGACCCCTGGCCTTCTCGATGCGGTGCGGGAGCGTACCGCCCGCGGGCCGGCGCGCTTCCATCTCGTCGTACCTCGGCATCCGCACGGACTCCACAAGCTGCTCGATCCTGAGGATGCGAGCCACGAGGAGGCACAGGCGGTGCTTGACGAGGCGCTGCCCAAGCTCTCGCAGGCCGGTGGTCACGACGTCACCGGGAGCATCGGTGATCCCGAGCCGCTGATGGCGATCCACGACGCGGTGAACCTCGCGGGCCACTACGACGAGATCATCATCTCGACGTTGCCGCTCGGCATCTCCCGGTGGCTGAAGCTCGACCTCGTGTCCAAGACGCGCGGGCTCGGGCTCCCCGTCACCCACGTCGAGGCAGCGAACAAGGTGGAGGCGGGCGCCGGCGTATAGGCTCCGCGAGCGATGAAGCTCGCGACCTTCGTGCCCCCGGACGGACGGCCCCCGATCACCGGCGTGGTCGAGGGTGAGCGCGTCATCGCGCTCGAGGGCTCGCCGCGCGTCGTCGACGTTCTCGCCGGTGCCGCGCCGGCGTCCGCGGGATCCGAGGCGTGGCCGCTGGGCGATGTGCACCTGCTGGCGCCAATCCCGGAGCCGGGGACGATCTACGCCATCGGTCTCAACTACGCCAAGCACATCGCCGAGACCGGGGCACAGCGGCCGGAAGCCCCGATCGTGTTCGTCAAGGTGCGCGGCTCGGTCGCACCGCCGGGGGGTCCCGTTGTCTGCCCGGCGGTCGTCAAGCGCCTCGACTACGAGGGCGAGCTGACGATCGTGATCGGTGGCGACGGGAAGACTCGGCGGCTACTGCGTCGCCGACGACGTGACCGCGCGGGACCTTCAGGGGCGCGAGCCCCAGTGGACGCGTGCCAAGGGCGCCGACACGTTCTGCCCGTTCGGCCCGTGGGTGACGACCGCCGACGAGGTCTCCGACCCCGGGAACCTCCAGCTGCGCACGTGGGTCAACGGCGAGCTGCGGCAAGATTCGAGCACGTCGGATCTCCTGTTCGGCTGCGAGGAACTCGTGGCCTTCGTCGGTCAGACCTGCACGCTCCGCCCGGGCGATCTGATCCTCACCGGAACGCCGAGTGGTGTCGGCATGGGGATGGACCCGCCGCAGTTCCTGCAGAGTGGCGATGTCGTACGGATCGAGATCGAAGGGCTGGGCTCGATCGAACACGACGTCGCGTAGGCGGCGTCATCGGCCCGCGGTGGCGCCGGCGGACCTGAGCCGACGCCCTTCAGGCGTCCGCGAGCGTCGCGCTGACCGTGATTTCGAGCGACGCCAACGCGCGGGAGATGGGGCAGTTCTTGCCCGCGCCGCTCGCCGCCTGCTCGAACGCTGCCTGATCGATCCCGGGCACGCGCCCAGTCACCGTGAGCTCGGACGTCGTCACCGTTGGCGCGCCGTCCTTCTGGTCGAGCGTCACCTTGGCGTTCACGTCGAGATGCTCCGGCGGGGTCCCGGCCTGGGTCAGCTCGTGCGCGAGCGCCATCGAGAAACACGAGGCGTGCGCCGCGGCGATGAGCTCCTCAGGGCTCGTCTTGCCGTCGGAGCGCTCGGTCCGCGAGGCCCACGTGACCGGCAGGTCTCCGAGTCCACCGCTCGCGCCGGTGACCACGCCGTTGCCGTGGGCGAGATCTCCGTCCCATGCCGTCGTTGCGCTGCGCTCTGCAATCGGCATCCTGCTACCTCCCTGCTCGGTGGATCAGTGGTGATGGATGACGCGGTCGATGAGGCCGTACTCGAGCGCTTCGTCGGGCTTGAAGAAGCGGTCGCGTTCCATGTCCTCGTGCACGCGGTCGAACGTCTGGCCGGTGTGATGCGCGTAGATCTCGTCGATCCGCTGGCGGATGTTGAGGATCTCCCGCGCGTGAATCTCGATGTCGGTCGACTGTCCCTCAAAGCCGGCGGACGGCTGGTGAATGAGGATCCGGCTGTTGGGCAGCGAGAACCGCTTACCCTTCGCGCCGGCGGCCAGCAGCAGCGACCCCATCGACATCGCGACGCCGACGCAGATCGTCTGGATCTCCGGCTTGATGAACTGCATCGTGTCGTAGACGGCGAGTCCCGAGTAGATCGAGCCGCCCGGGCTGTTGATGTACATCGAGATGTCCTTGTCGGGATCCTCGGACTCAAGGTGAAGGAGCTGCGCAACGACGAGGTTCGCGATCTGATCATCGATCGGCGTTCCGAGGAAGATGATGCGCTCGTTGAGCAGGCGGCTGTAGATGTCAAACTCGCGCTCGCCACGCGCGGTCCGTTCGATCACCATCGGAACTAGGGGCATGGCTCTAACCCTAGTACACGGATCCGGAAGCACTAGCGTGACGGGTTGGACGGGGCCTCGCGCGGGGATTACTGTGAACTCATGTTCCGCTTCACGCTGTCGGATGCCCGCGAGCTCCGGGTGCTCGAGGAATCGGATGCGGCGGAGCTGTACGCGGTGATCGAGGCGAACCGGGCTCACCTCGCGCAGTGGCTGCCGTGGGCGTCGGGGCAGACGCTTGACGGGACGCGGGCATTCATCGCCCACACGCGCAAGCAGCTGTCAGGGAACGACGGCTTCCAGTGCGCGATCCTCGACGGCGGGCGGATCATCGGGGTCGTCGGCTTTCATCGGGTCGACTGGGCGAACCGCGGCACGAGCATCGGTTACTGGCTGGGGGCGCGGGCGCAGGGCCGCGGGACGATGACGCTCGCCGTCCGCGCGCTCATCGACTGGGCGTTCGACGGCTGGGCGCTCAACCGCGTCGAGATCCGCGCCGCGGTCGACAACCGGCCGAGCCGGAACGTGCTCCGCCGGCTGGGACTGCGCGAGGAAGGAGTGCTACGCGGGGTCGAGCGCATCGACGGCCGCTACCTCGACCATGTCGTCTACGCGGTGCTCGCCTCGGAATGGGGTAACACGACGGCGGTGCCCTCGAACGCGCCCGCGCGCAGATCCGAGAGCGCGTCCTCGGTGCGCTCGAGCGGATAGAGGGTGACGCTCGTCCGGATCGGGACCTGCGGCGCGAGTGCGAGGAACTCCTCCCCGTCCTGACGGGTGAGGTTTGCGACCGAGCGGATCATCCGCTCCTCCCAGAGCTCGGCGTACGGGAATGACGGGATGTCGCTCATGTGGATCCCCGCGCAGACGACGACGCCTCCCGGCGCGAGCCGACGCAGTGCCTCGGGGACGAGCGGACCGGCCGGCGCGAAGATGATCGCCGCGTCAAGCGGCTCCGGCGGGGCCTCGTCGCTCGCGCCCGCCCACGCGGCACCGAGGCTCCGCGCGAACTCCTGCGTGCGCGTGTCCCCGGCGCGGGTGAACGCGAACACCGTCCGACCCTGCCACGCGGCGAGCTGGCAGATCATGTGCGCGGCCGAGCCGAACCCGTACAGGCCGAGGCGGGGTGCATCGCCGGTCATGCTCAGCGCGCGGTAGCCGATCAGCCCGCCGCAGAGCAGCGGCGCCACCTCCTGGTCACTGAGCTCGGGCGGCAGCGGCAGGCAGAAGCGCTCATCGGCGACGGTCAGCTCCGCGAACCCGCCGTCGATGTCACGACCGGTGAAGCGCGCGTTCACGCACAGGTTCTCCCGGCCGGAGCGGCAGTACATGCAGTCGCCGTCCGTCCAGCCGAGCCAGGGCACGCCGACCCGCCGGCCGTCGTCGGTGACTCCGACGATCTGATGGCCGAGCACAACCGGGAGCTTCGGCGTGTCAATCTCGCCGTCACGCAGGTGCAGGTCGGTGCGACACACCCCGCAGGCGCGTACGTTCAGCAGCAGTTGGTCGGGCCCAGGCTCGGGATCAGGCAACGTGGTCAGCCTGAGCGGCTGACGCGGAGCGTCGAGCACGACGGCGCGCATGACTGAATGATGACGATCAGGGCGTCGCGTCGAGCCAGGCTCGCCGGCTCGTATGTACCGCTGACGACTCGCCGGTCCGCAGCTCTTCACGAATCTCGCCGAGAGTGCCGAACCGTTCAGCGACGACGTTGTGCTGGTGGATCGTCTCCAGGTTGACCTGACGCGCCGAGACGAACGCACGGTCGTCGAGGGCTCCGAACGTGTCGACGACGCCGGCGATCATCTCCCGCACGCAGTCCTCGACGAACCGCGGGCGCCGGTGCGCCTTCTCGACGACGTGCGCCTCGTCCGAGCGCTTCATCAGCTCGTAGATCTCGGAGGACATCGACTGCTCGACAATCTCAAGCAGCTGCCCAGCGTCGATCTCGTCATCGCACAGCTCGGTGCAGCCGATGTGCAGGGTCCCCAGGCCGCGCTGGTTGTGCGTTGCCACCGGGACCGCCTCGAGGATGCGCTCGATGTCCGACTCGTCGAACCCCTCGTCGGCAAGCTTGGTGCGCGCGGAGGCGGCGATGAGTTCCTGGGCGCAAGGGCAGGCGGTCATCCCCTGCGCGGTGACGCCGATCAGCCGGCGCGTCCCGATGTCGGTGCAGATCGCCGAGCCATGCAGCGTGTACAGCTCCTGCGTCTGCACGCCGGAGATCGGTGCCGGCTTGTGCTCAGGGAAGCGGGCCTCGACCGTGACCTCGGCGCGCCGCGCGCCCTGCCGCTCGCGCACGAGCTGGGCGATGTGCTCCGCGAGCGTCTCGACCTTGAACGTCGTTTCGTTGAGGACGACCTGGCCGATCGCTTCGTTGACGACCTCCTCGAAGCGCGACATGTGCGCGCCCTTCTGGTTGGGTCCGAGTTCGACAACGCACTCGAAGCGTGCGGAGAACAGCTGCTCGTTCCCGTTCTGTTTGATCCGGATGACCTTCTCGACGTCGGTGACGCCGACGCGGGACAGACTGAGCTGGACGCTCGGCCGTCGCGACTGGACGTCAACGAGCGAAATGGTGGGGGTGGTCTCTGGTGCCATCACTAACGCTAAAGAGTAGACCGCAGCACCGCTCGGCTTCCGATCGCCGCGTCCGGCCAGCGTGCCGACGTTGGACAAAGCGGAACTTTCTGGTATCACTCGCCGTTCCGTTGTGGAGACTGGAGAGAGGGAGCCAGCCGGAACACCCGGAGGGTTTCGAAGCTGCGTCCGGAGGGAGCTCAGGGGCCGTGAGCGACAAAGGTATGGTGCTGTTGAGTGACGAGGCTCCGATTACGGAGCTGGACGAACTGCGACCGCTGATCGCCGAGGGTCAGGAGCGAGGGTTCCTGACGTTCTCGCAGATCGAGTCGTGCCTGGAGGAGGTCGAGGTCACCAAGGAGCAGATGCAGGAGCTCCATTCGTACCTCGAGGATCAGGGGATCGACGTCGTCGAAGCCGACGGTCGGCTCGCGAAGTCGGAAGGTGGCAGCGTCGAAGCGAACGCCGCGGCCGCGGCCGAGCCGGCGCCCGAGCAGCGTAAGAAGGTCGAGATCGATCTGACGGTGGAGCCGTCGTTGGACTCGCTGCGGCTGTACCTGCGTTCGATCGGTCGCGTCTCGCTGTTGACCGCCGAGCAGGAGGTTCAGCTCGCGCGACGGATCGAGCGCGGCGACATGGACGCCAAGCAGCAGATGATCGAGGCGAACCTACGCCTCGTCGTCTCGATCGCGAAGTCGTATCTCGGCCGCGGGCTGACGTTCCTGGATCTCATCCAGGAGGGGTCGATGGGCCTGATCCGCGCGGTCGAGAAGTTCGACTACCGCCGCGGCTACAAGTTCTCGACGTACGCGACGTGGTGGATCCGCCAGGCGGTCACCCGCGCGATCGCCGACAAGGGCCGGACGATCCGGATCCCCGTGCACATGGTCGAGAAGCTCAACAAGGTCGTCCACGTCGAGCGCCAGCTCGTCCAGCAGCTCGGCCGCGAGCCGACGCCGGACGAGATCGCACGCGAGCTCGAGACGACCGTCCGCGAGGTCCGCGACGTCCTGCGCATGGCGCAGCAGCCGATCTCGCTCGAAAAGCCGATCGGCGAGGAAGAGGAGTCCGAGCTTGGCGACTTCGTTGAGGACCAGACCGCCGAGTCGCCGTTCGAGCTCGCCGCGGAGCATCTGCGGCGGGAGAACCTCCGGCGGGCGCTAGCGGCGCTCCCCGAGCGCGAGCGCGAGGTGATCGAGATGCGCTTCGGCTTGACCGGCGAGCGGCCGTACACGCTCGAGGAGGTCGGCCGGGCGTTCAACGTCACGCGCGAGCGGATCCGGCAGATCGAGAACCACACGCTGAAGAAGCTCGAGGCGCTGCCCGAGGCGCAGCGTCTGCGCGACGCGTCGTAGCGTTACCGGCAGGACCTTTCGGGCCCGCGGACGACGCGGTTACATCAGTGGCTCAACGCTAGACTGCGACGCCCGGCGGGATTCCGGAGCGGTCAAACGGGACGGACTGTAAATCCGTTGGCTCAGCCTTCGCAGGTTCGAATCCTGCTCCCGCCACTCAGGTTTTCGGAGCGGTCACGGTTATCCTCGGGCAGGCATGGAATCTGACCAGGACGTGCCCTCCGAAGACCTCGAGCGCGCGGCACGCGACCGCGCGGACGGCAGCTCGCGGCTGCGCGGTGCCGCGGTCAAGCTGGACAGTCAGCCGGCGTTGCTGGCGGCAGCCAAGCGGCTGCGCACGCGGCTTCCCGGCGACGAGCGGTTCGGCGACCCGCTGTCGACGGCGGGTGCAAGGCCGGTCGAGGTCGTGGCGCGTGGCGTGTCATCGATGCGCCCGGATGAGCGGGAGAGCGTCGTGCAGGAACTCAGCATGGCGGGGCTGCAGCTGTGGCAATCGATCTCCGAGGCGACCGGGAGGGGACGGGGGGAGGTGTCACTCGCCATCCTGTTCACCGACCTCGTCGGCTTCTCGAAGTGGGCGCTCAAGGCGGGCGACGCAGCGACGCTCGAGCTCCTGCGGGAGGTCGGCACCGAGCAGGAGGCGGCCGTGCTCGCTCGCGGCGGCCGCATCGTGAAGTGGCTCGGCGACGGGCTGATGGCGACGTTCATCGATGCCGACGGCGCCGTCCGCGCCGCGCTTGACGCGCAGGACGCGATGGCGGAGATCGAGTACGAGGGCTACCGCCCGCAGTTGCGGGCCGGAGTGCACTGGGGTCGCCCCCGCCGGCTGGGTGGGGACTACCTTGGCGTCGATGTCAACATCGCCGCGCGCGTGTGCGACGCCGCCAAGGCCAGACAGGTGCTCGTGTCTGACCCGGCGCTCGAGTTCGTCGCCCGCGACAGCTTCGCGCTCGGGCGGCGCAAGCGGCTGAAGGCGAGTGGGACGCCGCGGGAGCTCGGCACGACGCCCGTGTCACGTTCCCCGTCATAGGTCGAGGGACACGACGTCGTCACGGGCATTCCTGTCAGTGCAGGTTTCCTTGCACGACTGCCTCACCTCACCGGATTTCAAAGGCCCCGTGTTACGGTCCGTCGCCCCCGGAACGGCGCGTGATGACAAGTCCTCGATGGCCATACCTCCGCACGGTGTGCCTGACGCTCGCGCTGCTGGCGGGAGCGTGGCTGACTGCGCATCTCGCACCCGCGCGGGCGGCGAGCACCGGGCAGCTCCAGCAGCAGATCGGGGCCGGCCAGGGTCAGATCTCAAATCTCCGGGGCGCCGTGCACGCCGCGGCCGGGCACGTGGCCCAGATCAACGCCAACATCGCCGCCCTGCAGGGCCAGATCAATCGCATCCAGGCGGACCTTGACGCAAAGCGCGCCGAGCTGCTGAAGCTGCGCGCGCAACTGAGCGCGGCGAAGATCCGGCTGGCGCGCCTCGAGGCGTTCCAAGCGCGGGCCGAGTCCGTCCTGTCCCAGCAGCTCGTCAGCGACTACGAGACCGACCAACCGGACATCGTCAGTGTCGTGCTCGAGGCCCGGGGGTTCCGTGATCTGCTTGAACGCATCGCGTTCGCCACTCGGGTTCGCAAACAGACGGTTCAGGTCGTCGACCGGGTGCGCGCGGCCCGCCGCGCGGTCGCGGCCCAGGCGACGCGACTGGGGGCGCTCGAGGCGCGCCAGGAAACGATCACCCACCAGGTGCTCGCGCAGCGCAACGTGCTCGCCCGGGACAAGGTGAGCCTCGTCCAGCAGCAGATCGCCGCGGCGCAGCAGCAGCAACAGAAGGCGAGCCAGCTCGCGAGCGTCCGCGGTCACGTCGCTGACCTTCAACATCAGCTGTCGAAGCTGCAGGCCGCCCAGGCGGCGCAGGCGGCGCGCGCCGCGAACCAAAGCGGCTCCAGCTCCAGCGGCGCGAGCGGTTCAAGCGGCTCGGGATCGGGTTCCCCATCGGTCGGCTCGGGTCAGGTCTCCAGCGGTGGCGGGTTCGTGTTCCCGCTGCCGAAGGGCACCGCCTCGCCGCCGGGCACGTGGTCGCTTGACCAGGGCGTCGACATCTCGGCCCCCGGCAACACGCCGGAGCTCGCGGTGTGCAGCGGCACGATCGTGCTGCACGGGATCGGCGGGTTCGGTCCCTGGGCCCCGGTGCTCCATTGCGACAGTTCGGTTGGCGGCTACAGCTACGTCTACTACGGCCACGCCGGTCCGGCGAACCAGCTCCCGGTGGGTACGCACGTGAGCGCCGGGCAGGCGATGAGCTCGATCGGGCCGGGGATCGTCGGCATCTCGACCGGGCCGCACATCGAGATCGGGTTCGCCGACTCCAGTGGCGGGCCGATCGGCGGCGGCAGCGCGTCGACGATGATGTCGCTGCTCCAGGGCTCCTACGAGAGGCTGCCCCGCGGCGCGGCGGCGTCCTCGCTCGGTCACGTGCCGAGGCACGCTCCTCACTGCGTCCTGCCCAGCACCCGGCCTCTCGGTGCACGTACCGACGACCACTAGCGAGGCGGGAGCGCCGTCCGACCTCAGGCCGCAGCGGCGGCTGGGCCGGTCGTGCGCAACCACTCTTCGACCTGCTCGCGCTCCATCGGTCGCGCGAGCAGGAACCCCTGGACGACGTCGCAGCCGCAGCTCCGCAGGGCGCAGCCCCGCTACCTCCTCCGCGGTCAGGCGCCGATGGACTGGCCGGTCACCGAGCAACGGCGCGACCGCGGTCTGCCCGACGAGCACGCCCTCCGCCCGACCCTGGGCCAGGCCACGGTCCCGCGCCTGGTCGCGGAAGCTCTTCGCGAGGACGAAACCGAGCGCGAGCACCGGGACGAGGCTGATGACGGCATAGACGACGAACGGGCGCACGCGCGCACGCCTCCCTGTCACCCTGCCGGTCATAGCCGGGTAGTCGGCCAGGTGCAGCAGTTCTTGTGGGCGATATTCGCCGGCGGCGGCGGAGCCCGGTTCAGGTCGGTCGCGCTCGGGTCAGTCGCGGTCAGGCCGCGTCGGCCATCAGGTCCGTTAACCGCTCTCGGGACCCCGCACCGGACAGCCCGAGCTTCCCGTAGGCGCGGGTCAGGTGGGTCTCGACCGTCTTCAGGCTGATGAACAGCTCCTGCGCGATCTCGACGTTGCTCGCGCCCGTGGCGGCGAGTGCGGCGACGCGGCGTTCGCTCGCCGTCAACGACTCGACGCCACCGGCGACCGCGCGTGGCCGCCGGCCGCCGGCCGCCGCCAGCTCACTCCGCGCCCGCTCGGTGAGGCCGACCGCGCCGCAGGCGTGCGCAGCCTCGAGCCCGGCGGCGAGAGGTCTGCGGGCGTCCGCGCGGCGGTTCGCGCGGCGCAGCGCACTCCCGAGCGCCACCAGGGACCGGGCGCGCTCCAGTCGCGCCGGTGTGCCGTCAAGCATCGCGATCGACTGCCGAAGACGCTCGATCCCGGCCGGCCCTTCCTCGAGGAGGCCCAGCGTCCGCAACGCGACCCCTTGGGTCCGGGCGAGGCCACCCTCCTGCGCGAGCGCCAGCTCCTCGTGGGCGAGCGCCAGCGCCTCGTCACGATCGGCGGGGCCGAGTGCGAGCGCCAGCGATGAGCGCCAGGTGGAGTACGACGGGCCAAATCGCAGCGCCCGGTTGATGGCGCCCGCCGCCCGCAGATCGGCGACCCCGGTTTCGTTCTCGCGGCGCTGGACGCGGAGCGACCCGCGGGTCTCGAGCAGCATCGCGCCGCTCGCCGTGTTCAGGAAGTCCGGTGGGAGCTGGATCTGCTCGACAAGCTGGACGATCTCATCAAGGCCAGGACGCTCGAGCAGCACGTCGATCAAGAAGAAGGCGGCGGTGGTCACGCCCATCAGCAGATCCAGCTGCCGCGCGAGGTCGAGCAGGATCCGGAGGTTCGCCTCGGCGGTGGCGAGGTTTCCGGTGCGGGCCTGGTGCCAGCCGCGGAAACCGATCGCCGTGAACGTGGCGAACGTTGCTCCGCTCGCGCGCGCGGCGGCCTCGACCTGCTCCAGCACCGCCTCGGTGCCCTCGACGTCATCGGCTTCGACGAACACGCCGATCAGCTCTGGCGTCGCCCACGCGCCGGCCCCTCGTTCGCCGATGCAGGACCCCGTCGACGAGCGAACGTCGGGCGAAGCTCGAGGCTCTCGGCGGTGCGACCTCGCCGTCCGGCTTCGACCGCGAGCAGCACCTCGAGCGCGCGGGACCCCCACCCGTCGCCCTTGGCCAGCTCCACGTACATCGGTCGACGCGCGTCGAAGTCGCGACGGCGCGCACCGTCGTACAGCGTGACCGCGGCACGGATGGCGGCGGCGTCCGTGCGCAGCGCCAAGTCGACGTGCTCAATGTCCGGTTCGATCGCTTCGACGACATCGACGGCCTCGGACCACAGGCCGGCGTGGGCGGCGAGTCCGGCGAGCGTGACGCCGATGCGAGCGCGTAGCTCCGGGTTGTCCGCGATCCCGAACGCCTCTTGCAGGTGAACGAGGGCGGCGGGGTCGCGGAGCAACGTCTTCGCCGTCGCGAGGCGCATCAGCAGCTCAGCGCGCGATGGGTCGGTCGCTCCCTCGTCGAGGGCGCGCTGCAGCCAGCCGACGGCCTCGTCGGGAGCGGCTCGGTCGAGTGCTGCGTCGGCGGTTGTCAGGAAAGCATCGACAAGGGAGCCGTCGCCACTCGGCGGGAGCACGAACAGATGCGACGCGACCGTCTCGCCGGGGGCTCCGGCGCGTTCGAGCAGCTCTCCGGCTACGCGGTGCGCGGCCTGCCGTTCGGCGTCCGGGATCGCGTCGTAGACCGAGCGGCGGATGAGCGGGTGCACGAACGTGAACGGGTCCTCGGTCGCGAGCACGTCGATCCGGCGCAGGCGGTGAGCGATCTCGCCGGCCTGAGCCGGCGGGAGTGAGGCGAGCTGTGCCGCCGTCGTCAGCCGAGCGCCGTCCCCGAGCACGGCCATCGCTCGGGTGAGTCGCGGTGCCTCCTCGGCAACCCGGGCGGCGCGTCGCAACACCCGATCGCCCAGCGACGGGACTGCGACCGCCAACACGTCCTCCGGCGTGGGCCTGCCGTTCGACGGCCCGGTCGCGCGCACCAGCTCGTAGACGAGCAACGGATTGCCGCCGGTGGCGCGGTGACAGGCGTCGCACACCGCCGCGTCGGCGTCTGCCCAGTACCGGCGGACGATCGTCGCCACCGCCTCGGTGCCGAGTGGACCGATCGCCAGTCGCGTCAGATTCGGCGCTCCGCGGAGTCCGTCGAGTAGCTCGAGGGGAGCGCCGGGCTCATCGGGGCGGAGCGCCACGATCAGGCAGACCGGAACGTCATCGAGGCGACGCGCGAGATAGTCGATCAACCGCAGGGACGATGCGTCGGCCCAGTGGGCGTCGTCGACGATGAGCAACGTCGGCGCGGTGGTGGCCACCGACACGGTCAGCCAGTAGAGCGCGTGCATTACTGCAAAGCCGGCCGCGTGGCTCGCCGAATGGCCGTTGCCGAGGCCCAGGGCCCAGGCGGCCGGTTCCGCGGCGCCCGCGAGCAGCCGGGACCGCTCGGTGTCTCCCGCCCGCGTCAGCAGCGGCTCGTACAGCTGACGCGTGACCCCGAACGGATAGTCGCGTTCCAGTTCACCGCCGCGCGCGGTCAGCACCTCCAAGCTGGGCATCCTGCGCGAGGCCACGCGCCCGGTCCACAAGCGCGCTCTTGCCCGTACCCGCGGCCCCTTCGAGCAGCACCACGGCACCACTGCCCGCGGCCGCCCGGTTCAGCGCCGCCTCAAGCGCAGCCAACTCGTTGCTGCGGTTCAGTAGGAGCTTGCCGCGATCCCCCATCACCCAGAATCATGAGCTTAGCCGGTCGGGAATGTCAGGGTCGACCCTTACGCAAATCAGGTGCGGCTCGGTCGTCCGTAATTGGCCGTATCGGCGATGCGCGCCCGGTGCGGATGTGCAGTCCCGATCACATCGCTACGTTGAAGTACGGACATGCCTGAAGACACCGACAGACCCGCTGAAACCTCGTTCAGGCTCGACCTCGAACCCGCCGAGCTGAAGATCGTCCATACGGCGCTCAAGACGCTCTATGACGATCTCGGCCACGAGGAGACCGACGTCGAGCGGGTGGTGAGATCGGTGCTCGCCAAGCTGCCCGCCGAGGACAAGATCGCCGCCATCGATCTGCACCTGGGCCACTGATCCCGCGGGGCTGATCCACAGGCGCTACGCTCCTGCCAGCGCCCTCTTAGCTCAGCTGGTAGAGCACTTCCATGGTAAGGAAGGGGTCGACGGTTCGAGTCCGTCAGAGGGCTTGGGGGCATTTGCAGGGGAAAAGCGCCAAGGTCGGCGCTCTCCGTAGGCGCTCGGCGCAACGTGGGCGCAACTCACGTCCACGGAGCGTCCACTTCGTTACGCCGCGAGCGTCGGTCGTCGAGGCGAATCGGCCGGCGGTCTGGTCGATTCCGCGGGTCCCGCCAGCAGGTGACTCGTTCTCTGCATCGGCGCGCTTGGGGCCGTCCTGCGTGCCATCGCCGGGCGGTCCCGAGGAGCGCTGGGGTTCGGGGGCGGTAGCGCGGTTCGGCGACGGCCGGGATCCGTCGTTAGGCGTAACCGCGGCACGTCGAGGCCGGTGTGCCGACGTCCGGCCAAGGGGGCCGCCGTGACGATCCGCCTTAAACGCGAAGCGCCGGGTGGCAGCCCGGCGTTCCGTGGTCATGCACGAGTTGAAAGCTTGCTGCGCAGTGTACCGCCGCTGGGGACGGAATCCGCCGGCGCGCCGGTTGCCGCGCTCGATACTGCCCGCGACCGCTCGCTTTCGAGTGATCAGTCTGGCCAGGGAGTGCGACAGTGAGCCGGGAGGCGATCGCTGCTGCACTCGCGCGCGATGACTTGCCGTCCGGGGAGCGGCTGGTGGCCTTCTCGCTGGCCAGCTTCGCCGGCAGCGACAACCGTGCGTGGCCGGGCGCGGCGGCGGCCGCCGCGCGTGCGGGCCTGAGCCGCAGCCGCTACCTGTACGACCGCGACCGCCTCGTCCGGCGTGGGTTGGTGGTCGTCGAGAAGGCCGCGTCGGGGCGAGGGCGCGCGAGCACGGTGGCGCTGCCGTTCGTGACGGAGGGGCCGTGGTGGGAGGGGGAGATCAACGCGGAGCTCTTCGAGGCGGTCCTGTCGCGCAGCCGGGCCCGCGGGCCGGCCCGGCTGGTGCTGGCGGCCATGGCCGCGCTCGCCGACGACTCCGGCATCGTGCGAGGCCTGTCGGGCGTGGAGCTGTGCGCGGCCGCGTGCGTGGACGATCACACCTACCGGCGGGCGCGCAAGGAGCTGCTCGACTCCGGCGAGCTGGTCCTGGTCCACCGCGCGTGCGGGCGCGGGAACACGAACGTGTGGGAGGTCCGTCCGCCCGGCGTTGTCGCCGCCGCGACGCGGGACGGGCGGCGGCCGCAGCGCGTGGCGCCGCCCGCCACGGCGCGGCCACTGCTCGCCGCCCTCGTCGGGCCGTCTGCGGACGAGATCGACGCTGACGGCAGCGCTCTCGCGGATTCAGTCGGGCGCCCTGATGGCGGCGGCCCGACCGTTGGTGCTGAAAACCGTCCTGCGGTGACCGGTGTTTCCGATCCAAATGGGGGTCAGGACGGGACGGTTTCCGCGCAGAACTGTCCTGTTGTGCCCGGGGTTTCGGGCGCGAAGGGCGGTCAGGACAGGACACTTTTCGACTCGCAGCCGGCAGAAAACCCGGCAGAAACGGGGGCGGAAAACCCGGCAGAAAACCCGGCAGCCAACGCGCGCGCGGGAAGGGAACCCCAGAACCCCGGAATCCCAGAAGACCCCCCAACCCCCCTTGCAGGGGGGCGGTCACCTCGCTCGATGATGATCGAGCAGACCTTCATCACCGACCGCGGGCGGCGGAGACGACGCATGGTCCCAGTCGACCTCGATGCCGTCCGTCGAGGCCTCGTAATTCCCACGGCTGAGGATCGGCGGGACTGGCAGCAGATCCGCGAGCTGCTCAAGGCCAAGCTCAGCGAGAGCCAGTTCGACATCTGGCTCGAGCCGGTCGAGCTGATCGCGATCGACAGCGATCGCAGGCTGGTGCTTGGTTCGCCGCCCGCAACCGCCGCGTGGACGCGCGAGCGCTTCGGCCGGGTGATCGCGACGTGCGCGTCGTCCGCCGGCCGCGAGATGCGGTTCGCCGACCCGCCGGAGCTTTGCGCCCTCGGCGCCGGGGCGGCGACCAGATCGACGTTCCCAAACAACCAGAAGGAGGCAGCAGGATGACCGTAGTCACGATCAGCAACCAGAAGGGCGGCGTTGGAAAGACGACGACCGCCGCGAACCTCGGCGTGCTGCTATCCCGCCACGGCCGCCGGGTGCTTGTCGTCGATGCCGACCCGCAGTTCGCGCTCACCCGCCAGATGGGTGTCGAGGAGCGATCGCTCGGCGTGAACCTAGTCGACGTGCTCGCCGGTCGCGCGGCGGCCGCCGACGCGATCGTCTGCGACGTCCACAGCGTCGACTTCATCGCGGCCGCGCCGGCGCTCGCCGGCATCGAGATGAGCCTGGTCGGCGAACTCGGCCGCGAGCGGTTCCTGCGCGACGCGCTCGAACCCGTGCTCGATGACTACGACTACATCGTGATCGACACGCCGCCGAACCTCGGGCTGCTGACGGTCAACGCGCTCGTCGTCGCCGAGCTCGTGGTCGCGCCGGTCAGCGCCGAGGACGATGCGTCGCTGCACGGGATCCGCGAGCTGCGCCGGACGCTGGGGCGGCTCGCCGAGCGCCTCGGCTCGCCCGCGCCCGAGCTGGTCGCTGTGCTGACGCGCTGGCAGCCGTGGCGGATCAGCAGCCGCGCGATCGAGGACGCGCTCGCGTGTGAGGGGCTGGTGCCAGCGGCGAGGATCCCCGCGCGTTCGGCGCTGTTCGCCCGGGCAGCGGCCGATCGGGTGCCGCTCGCCGTCAGCGATCCCGACAGCTCACCGGCGATCGCGTATCGCCATCTGGCCGAGCAGCTCGCGGCGGTGAACGCACGATGAGTCCGCAGGCAAGACGAGCACTGCGGATCGACGACCCGGTCGCCGGCGACGCGTGCCACGTGGCACAGCTCGGTTCGCCGGACGGTTCAAGCGGTCGGCTCTGCGATATCGCACTGAACGAGATCCATCCCAACCCGTCCCAGCCGCGCAAGCACTTCGACGACTCTTCGCTCGCGGCGCTGGCGGACTCGATCCGGGAGCGCGGCGTGTTGCAGCCGGTCATCGTCCAGCCGCGGACGGCCGGCGGGTACGAGCTGATCGCGGGCGAACGCCGCTGGCGCGCGTCGAGGATCGCCGGCATCGCAACGATCCCGACACTCATCGCGCAGCCCGTCGACGCGGGGCAATCCGTTGAGCTTGCGCTGATCGAGAACGTGGCCCGCGAGGACCTGGGCGTGATCGAAGAAGCCCGTACGATCGCCGCGCTCCTGAACGAGTTCGGCGTCACCGCGGCCACCTTGGCGCGGCGACTCGGCCGCAGCCGCAGCGACCTCACACACACGATGCGCCTGCTCGACCTACCCGACGAAGCGATTGAACTCATCCGCGCCGGCGAACTCTCAAAGGGCCACGGCAAGGCGCTCCTGACCGAACCCGACCACTACCGGCGGCGCGTGCTTGCGCAGCGCGCGGCCCAAGGCGGGTGGTCGGTCAGGGCGCTCGAAGCCGAGATCGCCCGAGGAGCGGACCCACGCCCTCGCGCCTCCGACCCCCATCCCGATCAGGTGGCGGCCGCCGCTCGCATTCACGACCTCCTTGCCCAGGCAACCGGATGCGAGATCCAGGCGCGGCCGCATCGCCTGGGCTATCAGCTCATCCTCGACCAGGACGCCGTTGATCGGCTCACGAGGCTCCTGCAACCCGGTGCTTAAAGTCCGCGAGGTGTGCCACGTAGCACGGGACCGATCTCGGCTCCATCAAGCCTCAGTCTCCGGCCTCCTCGGCCAGAACCTCAACCTCGCTGCGCATGGCGTCGATCATCGCCCGGTGAACTCGAGGATCGACGCCGGCCGACGGCCCACGCCGCTCGGCGTCGGCAATGGCTCGCTCAAACTCTCTCCTGGCCTCCATCGCCCTCAGCGACGTCCCCGACTCTGGCACTGACGGGGATAAACCGGCGCGCGGAGCGTGGCCGCTCGCAGACTCTCGCGCCGGCGCCCGCCGCCGCTCATGGGGGCCCCGCGCGTCGTGGTGCCGATCACCGCTTTCTGCACTCATTGTGTTTCCGCTGATCGGGCGCGTGGGACGTTGCTACGACTCCCGTCTGGTCATGACGGGCGAGCCCGCATCAGTTTCTCGAAGGTATCCCCGACGAACCCGCAGCGGCATGAGGACCAGACGACAGGCTACGGTCAGGCAGACTCTCGACGAGGCGGCAGGGCGCCCCGCGTCCAGGTGCCACCGTTCACGCTGAAGGCATAGCGGTCATCGTCTTGG
The DNA here is from genome assembly GCA_963779695.1 of uncultured Solirubrobacterales bacterium. Classification (GTDB taxonomy): domain Bacteria; phylum Actinomycetota; class Thermoleophilia; order Solirubrobacterales; family Solirubrobacteraceae; genus Palsa-465. Next base: position 1,410 of record CAVZZH010000036.1, on the reverse strand, counting down.
AGGAAGTTCTCGGGCATCGTCGTGTCAAACGTCATCCCAGCGTTCCGGACTGCCGGCTCTTGCGCGCGCCATGCTGCGCTGTAGGCCGCCCTCGCCTCATCCGTCTCACCCTCCGGGCCGATAACCATGAACTCGGGTGGTACTGGCTTGTCCGTCATCTGGCCGCTGGGAACGATGACGTGCCACCGCTCGTTGGTCATTCGGTGCGCGGCGCGAAACTCGAGCGCGCCGTCGTCATGCCATTTCCAGCGGACGCTCCAGCCTCTGGCGTGCAACGACCCGGGCAGCTGGTCGATAACGGCTGAGGCTGGGAGCGTGATCGCCGACGGCCGGAAGTACTCTGCGAACGTCGCTTCGATAGCCGCCGTGCCAGGGAGCGTGCGTTCCCATGCCCACTCGACCTCTGCGGCTAATCCGGCGTCCTCGAGCCGTGTGATCACGCAGGCGATGCGGCGAACGTGCCGGGCGACTTTGGGGTGTGCGAGGAGACGCTCGGAGAGTCTCGAGGCTTCGACGCCGAGGTCGTGCAGGTAGGTTCCTGAGGGCCGGTTGTGGAGGACCAGGTACACGTCGAACAGCGGGACCGCCAGCTCGGCGAGGTCGGCAGGTGAGGGAAGGTCGATCGTGTCGCGCTGTTCGGCCCGGCCCCATCGGGCGAGCCGGGCGTATTGAGCCGGAGTTGCGAGCTGCGCGGTGCAGGCGAGCGCTTGGATGAGCGCGGCGAACGGGTCCATGTCCGTCGACGGTGTGACGTGCGGATCCGTGGAGTCGGCCGTCCGCTTGATCTCCGCCACGACTGGGACTCCATCGTTCGCGTTCCGCAGGAGAAGATCGAGACGGACCGCCGTGCCGCCGTGGCTTGCGTGGCCGGTCGTGCGAGTGGCGACGATCTCTCGGTCGAGGTACTCGCATGCGAGCTGGTCGGCAGTGACGGCAGCCACACCCGGCACAGTCGCTGCCGGTGTCCCTGCTCTGGCCGCGGCCTGTGGCGCTAGCCCGCGGCAGTCCCGGATCCTGAGTGCCAGGTCGGTGGTGCTCGAGGCCTTCTTCTCGCCGACCGCGTAATGGTGGCGAGAGGTGTAGAAGCCTTCGTGGTTCGGCAAATAGTCACCGAGGGCGAGCACGCTCTGCCAGAACAGCTCCGCGAGCGACGCGGGGTCGGCGACGAATGCGCGGGCGCGCCGCAGCCGCTCCTTGCGGCTGACCCCCTTAGCGTGCAAGGTGTCGTAGAGCTCAACGATGGGAGTGGCTGGAATGACCTCGGCATCGAGCGCATTCTCTGTCGCACGTAGTCGCGAAGGACGCCCTACGACCGGCGCATCGCCTGGATGCAAGTGCGTCTTAGCGAGGACGTCGTCAAGCGGCGGCCACTGGTCCGCAAGGCTGCTCCAGGTGACTGTGCCGATGCGC
>CAVZZH010000035.1:0-53786 GCA_963779695.1 uncultured Solirubrobacterales bacterium | reverse complement strand
CTACTTCCAGCGCCACCCGCTGAGGACCTGTTGCATCGCCGGCAGCGAGGCGGCGTACCGCGAGCGCAGGGCCGTATACGTGACGGTGTAGATCCGGTTGCTGGTGGATCGCGAACACCTGTAGCTGGTGGATCGCCCGCGTGCCCACCGCGTTCAGATAGTCGACCGACCGCGCCGGGCTGCCGTCGAGCGTCGTCGGGCGGATCGCGGAGAACGCGTGTGTGTGCGGTGCCGCGGTCTTGAGATTCTTCAGCTCCTGCTCGGCGACGACCTCAGCATCGCTCAGCCCCTGTGAGGACTCGCCGACGACGTTGATGTTCGCGTGAAAGCCGTCCACCTTGGGGGCGAGGGCCGCGTACAGCAGCGTGATCGGACCGCCGGCGAGCGCGGCCGACCCGTTCGTGAAGCCGGACGGGATGACCGTCGTGAACGTCCCGTCACGCCCGGGAACGCTCCCGGCAGGCGCCGGGCCTGACGTGGTGCTGCTCGAGCTCGAGCTGCCGCCGCCGCAACCCGCACCCCCGAGAGCGACGAGGACGAGCAGTGCGATTGCGATCACCCGGACCCGGGATCGGATCGCAGCACGGGAGGCTGGGAGCGGCACGCCCATCACGCCGCAACCTATCCCATCGTCACCCGCGGCCGTGTCGGCGCGGCGCCCGCGACCCCTGCGATCCCGGCCTCCGCCGGCCGAGCCACGCAGTTCCCCCGGATCTCATTGCGGGACTTCTACGGATGAAACCGTCGCGAACGCGCCGGATAGTGGCCGGCGATGGAAGATCTGCTGCGGTGCCCGGCGTGCGGGGACGCGTTGGGAGTCTACGAACCATTGGTCGCGATCAGTCGCGGATCCGCGCGGGTCACGTCGTTCGCCCGCGAGCCGGACCTCGATTCGGCCACCGACGCGCTCGTCCACCGCAACTGCGCGCTCGAGGGTCGAGCGGCCGACGCCGGCCTCACCGCGGCGGCCGCCGCGCAGCTGCATCACTGACCGCCTGCGCGCGGGCATCCTCCGTCAACGCGCCGGCGGCTTCGACGAGCGGTCCGGTCCGGGGCGGCACCTGACGTGAGAGCACGATGTAGCTCGTGCACCGGCGGATCGCGGCGTTGCCAAGCAGCTCGTTGACGAGCGCCTGGAGGTGTTCGGTGTCCCGCGCGACGATCCGGCAGATGACGTCCTGGGGACCGCTGATCGCGTCCGCCTCAAGCAACTCGGGCATCGCTTGCATCACCTTGACGGCCTCAGCGAGGCGTCCCTGGGTGAGTTCGATCAGCACAAACGCGGTGATCGGATAGCCGAGCGCCGCCGCATCGACCTCGGGCCCGTGGCCCGTGACGACACCGGTGCGCTCGAGCTTCGCCAGCCGCGCCTGCACGGTCCCACGCGCCACCCGGAGCCGTCGCGCCACCTCGAGCAACCCGACCCGCGGGTTCTCCCGCAACGTAGCGATCAGCCGTGCGTCGAGCCGATCAATAGTCATATTGACCATCAATATACGGCTGATTCGCGGCAATTCTCGTCAGTCTGCCCAGCTTGACTGGTCAGACTTGCGCTCCGGGTAGGCGCGTGCTGGAGTCCGACGCGAGGGATGTTCGAGGAAGCTCAGCTCTACTCGCCCGTGAGCACGGGCGCTGACGGCTCTGTCACCGTCCACCTCGCTCACGACCATCCCGGCGCCAACGACCCGTCCTACCGTGCGCGCCGGGGCGAGATCGCGGCCGCGGCGCTCGCCTGGCGCTCCGGTGAGCCCGCGCCGCAGATCTCGTACACCGAGTCCGAGCAAACGGTGTGGCGCACCGTGTGCCGCGAGCTACAGCGCAAGCACGAGCGCTACGCAGTCCGCGAATACCGCGATGCGCTCGCCGCGCTTGACCTGCCGGCCGACCACGTGCCCGGCCTGGACGAGGTCACCGGGCGCCTGCGTCCTCATGGTGGGTGGCGCTACGTCCCGGCCGCCGGCCTCGTCCCACTCGACGTCTTCTACGGGTCGCTTGCCGAGCGCACGTTCCACTGCACCCAGTACGTGCGCCATCCAGATGTCCCGCTTTACACGCCAGAGCCGGACATCATCCACGAGGTCATCGGCCACGCCCATCTGCTTGCCACACCGACGTTCGGCGAGCTCCATCGGCTCGCCGGCATCGCCGCGCGGCGGCTCCGTGATCCGGAGAACCTGCGTTTCCTCTCGCGGGTGTTCTGGTTCACGCTCGAGTTCGGCGTCGTCGTCGAGGACGGGGAGCTGCGGGCCTATGGGGCGGGGATCCTCTCGAGCTTCGGCGAGATCGACGAGTTCCGCGCGATGGAGCACCGACCGCTCGACGTCACCGAGATGGGCACCGCGGAGTACGACATCACCGCCTACCAACCCGTCCTCTACCGAGCCGACTCGACCGACGAGGTGATGGACGTGATCGGCAGCTTCTTCACCAGCGCCACCGACGAGACGATCGCAGCCCTGGCCGGGCGGGCAGCCGCAATGCACTGAGCAAGGGAGACAGCGATGGCCATCACCAGCCCGACCGCCCACCGCCACCAAACGCGCGACTTCATGCCGCTGCACGGCATCGATCACGTCGAGCTGTGGGTGGGGAACGCCGCGCACTCGACCTACTTCTTGACCCGGGCGTATGGGTTCACCGAGGTCGCCTATCAGGGACTCGAGACCGGTGCGCGCGACCGCGTGTCGCACGTCGTGCAGCAGGGTCGGGTCCGGCTCGTGATCACCGGGACGCTGCATTCGGACACGACGATCGCGCGCGAGCACGCCCGCCACGGCGACGGCGTCAAGGTCATCGCGCTGTCAGTTCCCGACGTCGATCGCGCCTACAAGGAGACGACGACCCGTGGCGCCCGGGGGGTGACCGCGCCGCATACGATCGCCGACGGCGCGGGTGAGGTCCGGATCGCCGAGATTGCCACCTACGGCGACACGCTGCACCGGTTCGTCGATCGCTCGGGGTACCGGGGGTCGTTCCTCCCCGGCTATGAGGCACCGCCCGCGCGGACCAACGGCGCCCAGGCGATGCTCCTGACGATCGACCACATCGTCGGCAACGTAGAGCTCGGCGCGATGGAGCACTGGGTCCGTTATTACGAGGACGTATTCGGGATGACGGAGATGATCCACTTCTCCGACGAGGCGATCTCGACCGAGTACTCGGCGCTCATGTCGAAGGTCGTGACCTCCGGCGACGGTCGGGTCAAGTTCCCGATCAACGAGCCGGCCAAGGGCAAGCGGAAATCGCAGATCGATGAGTTCCTCGAGTTCTACGAGGGCGCCGGCAGCCAGCACATCGCGCTGTCCACGCGTGACATCGTCGGGACCGTCGAGCGGCTGCAGGAGCGCGGCGTCGAGTTTCTGCGTACGCCGGACGACTACTACGACGCCGTGCCCGAGCGCATCGGCGAGATCGACGAGTCGATGGCCGACTTGCGGCGACTCGGGATCCTCGTCGACCGCGACGATGAGGGGTACCTGCTCCAGATCTTCAGCAAGCCGCTCGGCGACCGGCCCACGATCTTCTTCGAGCTGATCGAACGGCACGGTGCCCGTGGCTTTGGCGCGGGGAACTTCAAGGCGTTGTTCGAGGCGATTGAACGCGAGCAGGAGCGGCGCGGGAACCTCTGATGCGTTACCTCGAGCTCGGCGCGGTTCCGCCTAAGCGCCACGTCCAGGTGAAGGGCAACGGTCGCCTGCTCGTCGAGGAGGTCATGGGCTACGAGGGGTTCTCCGGCAACGAGTCGATCCTCTACCACCTCCACTCGCCGTGCCGGATCGACGCGGTCGGTGCGCTCACGCCGATCGATCGCCCGGTCTGGCCACCCGATGCCCATGTCCACCGGCTCGCCGACATGCGAGCGATCCCTGCCGGCGGCGACCCCCTGACCGGCCGGCGCCTCGTCATGTTCAACGCCGACCTTGAGATGTCGGTGGCCAAGCCGACCGGAGTGCGTGAGGGCTTCTACCGCAACGGTCAGGGGGACGAGCTTCTCTACATCCACCGTGGCCGCGGCACCCTGCGGACGGTCTTCGGGAAGCTGCCGTTCCGCGAGCGCGACTACGTTGTCATCCCCCGCGGGACGACTCACACCTGGGAGCTCGAGCCGGGCACAGAGCAGTTCTGGCTGTGTTTCCACACCCCGGGAGAGCTCGAGACGCCCCAGCGTTACCGCAACCGCTACGGCCAACTGCTTGAGCACGCGCCGTTCTCCCAGCGCGACGTCCACGGGCCGCACGAGCTCGAGTCCTGCGACGAGCGCGGGAGCTTCCCGCTCACCGTGCGCGTGCCGGGCGGCCTGCAGGACTTCACCCTCGACCGCCACCCGTTCGACGTCGTCGGCTGGGACGGCTACGTGTGGCCGTACACGTTCAACGCCGACGACTTTGAGCCGCGGGCGGGGCGCTTCCATCTGCCGCCGCCGATGCACCAGACGTTCCAGGGGCGGAACTTCGTCATCTGCACGTTTGCGCCACGATTGCTCGACTGGGATCCCGAGGCGGTGCCGCTGCCCTACCACCACTCGAACATCCAGTCCGAGGAGGTCATGTTCTACGCCGCGGGTGACTACGCGGCGCGGAAGGGTGTCGACGTCGGCTGCATCACGCTGCATCCGTCAGGCCTCCCGCACGGTCCGCAGCCGGGCGCGGTCGAGCGCGCGCTGGGGGCGACTCGGACCGACGAGCTGGCGGTGATGTGGGACACATTTGCACCGCTCGCGCTGACGCCGCTGTGGCACGAGCACGACAATCCGGAGTACGCGTATTCGTGGAACCCGGACCGGTTTGGGGAGGGCAACTCACCCGACGTGGGAAGGGCGTCGGGTGTCGCGGAGAACCCGGTCACCCCCGCGGCGGCGGTGACCGGGCCATCCGCCTGAGGAGAGGCGGCGTGATTGCGGCGCCGCGCATCGATGCCGCGCTGCGCGGCCACGAGGTGAGCGTCTGATGAGGTGGCGTTGCTGACGCGAATCGTCTTGTCAAGACCCCACGTCATCGCCCGTACGTGGGCCAGTTTGCACCCAAGACCGGCTGGGTAGTCCAAACCTCACGCGGCTAGCGGTGCAATGGATTCCTTGCGGCTACCGGTGAAACTTCAAAAGGAGGTTCCCACGTGGCACAAGTGCTTAATGAACGGATCGATAGGGGAACTACCGTCGTCGATCGGGGCGAGACAAATGAATTGTTCCATCGCTGGCAGGTAGACGGTGATCAGCGTGCCCGCGAGCTGCTCGTCGAGCGCTTCCTCCCTCTGGCCCGCAAGCTGGCACGTCGGTACAGCGGTGCCCACGAGCCGTTCGACGACCTGCTGCAGGTCGCAAGCCTGGGCCTCGTCAAGGCGATCGATCGTTTCGACACGAGCCGTGGCACGGCGTTCTCGTCGTTTGCCGTGCCGACGATTCTCGGTGAGCTGAAGCGGTACTTCCGCGACCTCGGCTGGTCGGTCCACGTCCCGCGTGGCGCCCAGGAAATGGCCCTGAAGGTGGAGGAGGCGCGGCAGCGCATGAGCTCGCGAACCGGGCGGCCGCCGAGCGTGCCTGAGTTGGCCGAGTACCTCGAGCTGAGCGTCGAGGATGTCCTCGAGGCGCTCGAGACGGCCGGCGCCCACCACACCGCGTCGCTCGATGCTCCCCGGGACGACGGCGAGGACGAGTCCGGCACGCTTGGCGACGCCTTCGGCGATGTGGACGAGCGGTTCGAACTCGTCGACGACAAGGTGACGATCGCCTCCGCTGCGCGTCACCTCGGTCCCCGCGAGCGTCGGGTGTTGCTGCTGCGCTTCGTCGAGGACATGACACAAAGCCAGATCGCGTCGTTGATCGGTGTGTCGCAGATGCAGGTGTCCCGCATCCTGCGCCGCGCGCTCGATCAGCTCCGGGAGCTCGCCCAGCCGGGGGAACCCGCCGAAGCGTAAGCCGCGGCGCGTCCGGCGGCGGTCGCGCACCGCACGAGAGCCCTGGGTGGCTGCTCGCGACCCGTGTGACTTACGACAAAAGCGTTTGACGCGCCCGTCTACGGGTACCTGCTCGTGCACACGACGAGCGCCGCTCCATGGGTACACGCGCCGGACCGCATTGGGCCTGTGGGGACTGCCGGCGGGACGCGGTTACCTCTCTCCGTTACGCGCGCCCGCCGGCCGCCTCGCCGCTCATGACGCGCCGCAGCGGCGGTTGGCGCGATACTGATTGCATCGTGCCGAGCCGACACTCATTCCAGCCGTGCGCCGTGACCCACTGGACCGTCCGATCACCGACGGGATGTGACGTTCTCCGGTGATCCCTGATCCATCCTCCCCCGACGCGACGGCCGTGCAGGCGCCGACACTCACGCTCGAACTCGACAGCCGGCCCGAGACGCTGACGCTCGTGCGCGGGATGCTCGGCGGAATCGCAGAGTTGCTCACCATGGACGCGGAGCTGCTCGATGACGTGAAGACCGCCGTCAGTGAGGCGTGCAACAACGTCGTTCTCCATGCATATCCCGATGGATCGGGCCCGCTCAGCGTGTGTCTGAACTTCACCGAGGCGGGGATTGAGGTGACGGTCCGTGACCACGGCGTCGGCATCCCGGAGATCGCCGCCGACGACGACCGCGTGCAGGGCGTCGGCCTTCCCGTCATCCGGGCTCTCGCCCGGCGGGCCGCGTTCCGCTCGATGCCGGACGGGGGTACGGAGGTGTGGATGCTGTTCCCAGCCCGGAGGGATGGCCACACCCTGTTCACCTGTCCGGATGACCCGGCACCCGACGACGGCGTGATGAGCCGACTCACGGGCGACGCGGTCGTATCGGTGTCTCCGGTGGAGTTGCTCAGCGGCGTGCTCGGTCGGCTCTCACGGGCGCTTGCCGCGAGCGCCCGGTTCTCGCTGGACCGCTTCTCCGACGTCTACCTTGTCACCGACGCGATTGCCGCCCACGGTGCCAGGGCCGCCCACGGACCGCGGATCGGCTTCGCGATCCGGGCCGGCGGTCGTCGCCTCGAGTTGATCGTCGGACCGTTCCGCGCCGGCAGCGGTGAGGAGCTGCGGCGCGCGAACGACCAACACGCGTCCGAGTCACCCCTGTCGTTGCTCACCGATGAGCTCGAGATCGAGCGTGATGACGGCACCGAGATGCTGCGGCTGGTCATGATCGATCACCGCCGCTGGCCCGGGGCCTGATGTCTCGTTTCTCAGCTGCCGGCGATCAGCTCGGCGGGGGTGTCGGCGAAGCGCAACCGCTCCTCGACACCGGTGAGGCTGAGCAGCCGTTGGACCTGTTGCGGACCCCGGACGAGCCCGAACTGCTTGCCCGCCTCCTCCGCCCGCTGGTGCGCCTTTACGAGTGTGCTGAGGCCGGTCGAATCCATGAACTCGAGCTCGCGGAGATCGAGCACCACGAACTCGGCGTCGGATTCGGTGGCGCGCGTCAACTCCTCCTCGAGGGCTGCGCTCGAGGCAAGATCCAGCTCTCCGCTGACGCTGATGACGCTCGCGCGTCCTTCGTTCAGCACCTCTACCCGAAAGTGGCTCTGCACGCTAGGCCCGAGCCTACTGATCTATCGCCGACGATGCCGCGCTCATTGCGTTTGAGCGCGTCGGGGAGCGGGGAAGCTCCACGGCCATGAGCACGATCGCGTTTCTGGGTACCGGGACGATGGGTCTGCCGATGGCGCGGAACCTGCTCCGCGGCGGCTTCGAGGTCCGCGTGTGGAACCGGACGCTCGAGCGCGCCCGGCCGCTTCAGGACGATGGCGCGACGGTATGCGAGGAACCCGGCGAGGCGGCACGCGATGCCGACATCGTGCTGACGATGCTCAGCGACGCCGAGGCGGTCCTGGCCGCCGCGACGCCGGCGCTGGATGCCGTGCCGCCGACGGCATCCTGGCTGCAGATGAGCACGATCGGCATTGCCGGCACGCACCGCTGCGTCGAACTCGCCGACCGTGTCGGGGTCACGCTCGTCGACGCCCCGGTGCTTGGCACGCGACAACCGGCCGAGAAGGCGCAGTTGGTGATCCTTGCCTCGGGACCGCCGGACGCTCGCGAGCGCGCCCAGCCGGTGTTCGATCTGGTCGGCAAGCGCACCCAGTGGCTCGGTGACACCGGCGCCGGCTCACGATGCAAGGTCGTGGTCAACAGCTGGATCGTCGGCCTCGTCAACGTGCTCGCGGAGACGATCGCCCTCGCTCAGGCCCTCGACCTGGATCCCCAGCAGTTCTTTGATGCCGTCGACGGCGGGGCGCTCGACCTCCCGTATGCACGGCTGAAGGGCGCCGCGATGATCGCGGGCAACTTCGACGACGCGGCGTTCCGGCTCGCGCTCGCGCGCAAGGACGCCGATCTCGTGCTCGAAGCGGCCGGGCGGATCGGGCTCGAACTCCCGGTCATGGAGGCGATCGCAGCGCGGATGCAACGGGCCGAGCAGGCCGGTCACGGCGACGAGGACATGGCCGCGACCTACTGGGTGACGGCGCCCAAGCGCGAGCCGGCGTCCGGCGACGGTCACGTGACGGCGTAGCGCGACCCGCGGTTACACGCCCGGGACGACCGTCGCTCTTGGGCGTCAGCGACGCGTGGGAACGTCGGTGCGGCGGTCGTCGGTCAGGTCACGCAGCCGCTCAAGCGACCGTCGCAACAAGCGCGACACCTGCATCTGCGAGACCCCGACACGGTCGGCGATCTCGGTCTGGGTGAGATCGGCACCAAAGCGCAGGAACAGGATCTCCCGCTCGCGCTGCGGCAAATGCTTGGCCGCGGCAAAGATCGTCGCCTGATCGTCGACGAGGCTGAGACGGTGGTCACCCCCGCCGAAGGTCTCGATCCGGCTCGCGACCCCGTCGGAGTCGCCCGCCATCGGAGCATCAAGAGACACGGTGTCGTAGGCCTCGGCGGTCTGCAGACCGTCAAGCACGTCTTCCTCGCTCATCTCGAGGTACTGCGCAAGCTCGCTCACCGTTGGCGGCCGACCCGTGCGCGCGCTGACCTTGCCCTGGGCGTCAAGCACCTTGCGGGCACGCTCCTGGGCGGCGCGGTCGACATGGAGTGCCCACCCGGAGTCACGGAAGTAGCGCTTCAGCTCACCGACGATCGTCGGGACGGCGAACGACGTGAACGCGAACCCGCGGTCCGGGTCGAACCGCTCCACCGCTTTCACGAGACCGAGACTCGCCACCTGCACGAGGTCGTCATAGGGCTCACTCGACGTCATATACCGCCGTGCCAGCTTGCGCGCGAGCGGCAAGTACCGTGCGATCAGTTCATCCCGCGCCGCGCGATCCGAGAACCGCCGCCACCGGCGAAATAGCGCCGCGGACTCGGTAGCTGCAGGCGCGCTGGTAATCAGCGCCATGGCTCAGCTCCTCGTAGTGCAGACTGCAGACCGAACACTTGTAGCACAATCGTCGGCTTCCGGACACAGAGAATTGCGCAAAGTGACGAGTTTTGGCGCCGGTTCGGTGCGGGAATTCGTGGCCTGGCCGAGGGCCGGGGCTATGCGGCGAGCTGCGAGAGCGCAGGCGAGTCGATGTCCTCCTCGCAGAAGATCGAGCACCGCGGCCTCGAGTCGGGCGCGCCCGCGATCGTCGCCGGGGGTGAGGTCGCCGATCCGCTTCAGCGCGGCGGTGATCGTCCAACCGGACTGGTAGCGGTCGAACACCCTCGGGTCGATGTACGCGCGCCGGGCGACCGCCTTGGTGTTGCCGAGCAGTCCCGAGACTCCGGCCACGGCGCGATCCGTCGCCCGCTTGCGACCCGCCTTCGAAGTCGCGATCTCGCCCTCGGCCGCGAGTGACACGGCGGCGAGGCACGGTCGCGTTCCAGGTCCGGAAGTCCTTGGCGTGACTCGTCGCCGAGGTGCTCCTTCAGGTAGTCATTGATGTCGTCCGAGCGCAGCGGCGAGACCGACGCCGTGGTCCTCGTCGGCGTACTGCTCGCTGCCGATCCGGAACAGCCCGACGTCGAGTAGCCGGACGGCGCACGCGAGCACCGCTCGCGCCCGAGATCGGACGCGTCTGCGATGTCGGCGTTGAGCCGGCGCCGCAGCTTCGGCAACGACTGTGCGAAGCGCTCCATCCGCTTGAACTTCTCGCGGTCGCGTCGCTCGCGCCAGCGCGAGTGGTAGAGGTACTGCTTGCGTTCCGCAGCGTCGATTCCCGTGGCTTGGAGGTGGCCCCAAGGGTCGCTGCAGATCCACACGTCCTTCCACGCCGGGGGGATCGCGAGACTTCTCAGTCGTTCGATCACCTCCGGGTCGGTGATCGGCGAGCCGTCCTCATCGACGTAGCTGAATCCGCGGCCGCGCTTGACCCGGTGCAGTCCAGGTCCCGAGCAGTCAGACGCGGCGCCCAGGCGGCGACGCCTGCGGCGCTCAGGCCAGAGTTCTTGATGCGGTCAACGACCTCCGTCGCCTCCTGGCGGACACCGTCTTGCGCGTTGCGCACGTCCCGCTCGACGTCCCGGCGGTTTCGCTTGGCGGTCCGTTGCGTCCGCTTGAGGACGCGCTCGCCGCGGCGCTCGAACCGGTCGAGCTCGCGCACGACCTTGTCGAGGTTCGTGTACGTCTCGGCGGTCTGCGCAATGTTGTCGCGCAGCGTCGCCGCCGCGCCGACCTGGATCAGGAGCGCGCGCTGGGCCTGCGTCGCGAATGCATCCAGCCGTGCCGCGGCAGCGTCGATCCCGCGCCCGGCGGTGCGCGTCGCCTGCTTACCGGTCCGGCTCGCGGACCGCGTCGTCGCGGATGCCGAGCCCGTCGCGCGGCGGGCCGAGGCCTTCGTCGCCGAGGCGCTTCGCTTCGTCGCGTTGCGTTTCCGAGTGGCGGCCGCCTTCTTGCCGGCGGCCTGTCGTTGGGTCTTCGTCTGAGGCGCCATGTTGGTGTCTGTCTCCTGGTCTCTCGTTCTCTTTATCCACTTAGGTGCGTACCCGCGCAGGTGGCTGGGGCAAACATCCGTTCGCATCCCGCGCGGTCACGGAACTGACGACGAAGGCGCTGATCAGGCGAACGAACGGAATCGCTCGGTCATCTCAGCGTCCGTGGAGGTATCCCGTTCGCTGGCGCCGGTGGCCTCGTCGGCGTGTTCGGCCGCCTCCTGAGGCTCGTCCTCGGGCGGCTCGTGCGTGGCGTTCGCCTGCTGCACGACGCTCTCGAGGAAGAACCGGAGCTTCTCCTCGGACCCCAGCTGCAGACCGTCGACGCGCACGCCGTGCTTCTTCAGCGTCACGTCGTCCCACTCCCCATTGGACAGCAGGCGCGCAGTCCGCTCAAACGTGTCCTTCCAGCCGCGGGGAGGATCGCCGGCAACTGACACCGTCAGCTTGCCGTTCTTCACCTCTGCCTGGCTCCAGTCGAGCTGCGGTGCGGACATCGTGTTATCGCCCTACCCGATGCCACGCTGGAATACTCATGGTCATGTCTGCGGATCCCTTCACGTCCGAGCTGGCCGCCGCGCTCGCCACCGATCTGCTCGCTCGCTTCGAGCGCTACGCCAGGATCGGGACCCAGGCGCGTCGCGACCGAGAGCGCTCACCGAGCACGCCGGGGCAGCTCGAGCTGGCCCGGATGCTGACCACCGAGCTTCAGGAGGTCGGCCTCGACGACGCAGCGCTGGACGACAACGGCTACGTCACCGCGACACTCGCGGGTACGCCGGGCGCTCCCACGATCGGGCTGATCGCGCACGTCGACACGAGCCCCGATGCACCGGCCGACGGCGTCGAGCCGATCGTCCACCGCGATTACGACGGCGGCGTGATCGAGCTGCCACGCGGCGGCACGCGGCTTGACCCGGCGACGATGCCCGAGCTGACCGAGAAGCGCGGTCACGACATCGTCACCTCGAGCGGCGACACGCTGCTCGGCGCCGATGACAAGGCGGGCGTGGCCGCGATCATGGCCGCCGTGGCGCACCTGATGGCGCACCCTGAACTCCCCCGACCGACCCTGCGGATCGCGTTCACGCCGGACGAGGAGATCGGCGAGGGCGCGAAGCTGTTCGACATCGAGCGTTTTGGCGCGCTCTGCGCGTACACGATCGATGGCTCAGACCTCGGAGAGCTTCAGGACGAGACGTTCAGCGCCGACGAGGCGATCGTCCGCGTCACCGGGGTCGAGGTTCACCCCGGGAAGGCGACCGGCAAGCTCGTCAACGCGCTCCGGCTCGCGGCGCAGGTCGTCGCGGCGCTGCCGGACGATCGCCTGACGCCGGAGACGACGAGCGGCCGCGAGGGCTTCATCCACCCGTACCTGATGACGGGAGACGCCGCATCAGCGGAGGTCCGCTTCATCGTCCGAGACTTCGACAACGATCTCTTGGCCGACCATGTCGCGTTGCTCGAACGCACCGCCCGCTCGGTCGCCGATCGTGAGCCGAGGGCCCGGATCGAGGTCGACGTGCGCCGCCAATACCGGAACATGCGTGCGTACCTCGACGCGCTCCCGGAGGCAATGACGATCGCAGACGAGGCGATCCGGCGCGAGGGGATCACGCCGCTGCGCCGTCCGATCCGTGGCGGCACGGACGGCTCGCAGCTCAGCGAGATGGGGCTGCCCACGCCGAACATCTTCAGCGGTGCCCAGGAGTTCCACTCCGTCCGCGAGTGGGCGTCGCTTCAGGACATGTCGGCGGCCGCGGCGACGATCGTGCACCTGGCCGCGGGGTGGGCGGCACGTACCGCCGATCCCGCCGGTGCTGCCCGCAGCGGGTAGGCTGCCGAGCCATGGCGTCGCTCGCATCTCTTGACAGCGAGATCATGCCCGCCGAGGAGGCGATGATCCCGGCGACCGATGAGGGTCTCCTGCGCGGAGACGGCGTGTTTGAGGTCATCCGGGTGTACGACGGCAAGCCGTTCGCGATGGAGGATCACCTGACCCGGCTCGAGCGTTCGGCGACGAACCTCCGGCTCCCGATCGACGTCGAGGCGGTCCGCGCCGACGCGCACCGGCTGCTCGCGGAGGCAGGTCCCGGGGCTGACCACGACGTGCTGCGCATTGTCCTCACGCGTGGCGGCCGCCGGCTGCTCCTCACCGAGCCGATGCACGACACGCCGGAGCGCATCCGGCTCGGTTCGATCACGTACTCGCCCACGCGCATCCTCGATGGCGTCAAGTCGCTCTCCTACGGCGCGAACATGCTCGCCAGCCGACTCGCCCGGGAGCAGGGCTACGACGAGGCGCTGCTCGTCACCCCGCACGGCCGCGTCCTCGAGGCGCCGACGAGCTCGATCTTCTGGGTCTCGGATGGCCACGCGTTCACGCCGCCGCTCGACGATCACGTCCTCGCCTCGATCACCCGCGCGATCGTGATCGAGCTCACGGGCGCCGTCGAGCGTGCGTGCACGCTGGACGATCTCGCGCGTGCCGACGAGGTGTTTCTCGCGTCGACGCTCCGTGAGGTCCAGTCCGTGGCTGCAGTCAACGAGATCTCGTTCGAGCGCATCGGTCCGGTCACCAGCGCCACCGCCGAGGCGTTCAGCACGCGGGTCCAGGCCGAGCTCAGCTCGGCGTGAACGTCCTCACTGTGATCGGCAACCGCCCCCAGTTCATCAAGGCGGCGGCGGTCTCACCTCGGCTGCGGGACGTCGCGAACGAGATCCTGATCCACACCGGGCAGCACTTCGACGACCGGCTCTCGGCCGTGTTCTTCTCCGAGCTCGGAATCCCGGCTCCGGATCGCGAGCTCGGCATCGCCCTCGGAACGAACACCTCGCAGACCGCGCGAATGCTCGAGGCACTCGAACCCGTTATTCGAGACGTCCATCCGGATGTCGTGCTCGTCTACGGCGACACGAATTCGACCCTCGCCGGGGCGCTCGTCGCCGCCCAGGCGCAGGTGCCGGTGGCTCACGTCGAGGCCGGGATGCGCTCGTTCGACCGCACCATGCCCGAGGAGCTCAACCGCGTCCTCACCGATCACGCGAGCACTCTGCTGCTGTGTTCGTCCGAGGTGGCGGTGGAGAACCTGCGCCGCGAGGCGGTCGCCGGGGATGTCGTGCTCGTCGGCGACGTGATGGTCGATGTCGCCCAAAGCGTCCAACCGGCGGCGCGTGACCGGCTCGACCTTCGTCGAAGCCCACGGCGTACGGCGCGGCCAGTACGTGCTCGCAACCGCACATCGGGCGGGGAACGTCGACGACCCGATGCGCCTGGCGCGGCTCGTCGAGGTGCTCCGCGCCGTGCCGCTCCCGGTCGTGCTCCCACTCCACCCGCGCACCGAGGCGCGGCTGCGTGAGTCCGACCTGCTGGAGCCGCTGCGCGCCGCAGAGAACATGATCGTCGTGGCGCCGCTCGGATACGTCGAGCTCAATGCCTTGCTGTGCAACGCGCGTGCGGCCTTGACCGATTCCGGTGGGCTCCAGAAGGAGGCCTATCTCGCCGGCGTGCCGTGCATCACGCTGCGTCCGTCGACGGAGTGGGTGGAGACCGTCGAGCACGGGTGGAACACGCTGGTCGATCTCGACCCGCAGGCGATGTTGGCCGCGCTCGCGACGCCGCCACCCGCCCAGCGGCCTGAGCTGTACGGCGACGGGCACGCCGGGGAGCGGGTCGTGGCCGCGTTGATGGCCCACGGTGAGGGAGGTGGGCATGCCGCAGATTGAGGGCAGCGCGCACGTGGCCGAGGATGCGATGCTCGCGGACGACGTCGTCGTCGGCCACGGAGCGGTCGTCTACGGTGGGACGCGGGTCGGCGCCGGCTGTCTGATCGAGCCCCACGCCGTACTCGGTAAGCGGGCGCGGCTGCGGCCGGGGTCAAGCGCGGCGCGGCCCGGCGAGGTGGAGCCGCTCGTCATCGAGGACGGCGTGACGGTCTGCGCCGGCGCGATCCTGTACGCGTCCGCGCACGTCGGCGCGGGCGCGATCATCGGCGACCAAAGCCAGCTTCGCGAGCGGGCGAGGCTCGGCGCCGGGTCGGTCCTCGGGCGTGGATCCTCGATCGACTTCGACGTCGTCGTCGGTGCGCGCGTGCTGATCCAGACCGGCGTCTACGTGACCGGCGGCTCTGTCGTCGAGGACGACGTCTTCCTCGGCCCCGGGGTGCTCACGACGAATGACAACGCAATGGGACGCCACGCCCCCGGCGAGGAGCTGAGCGGTCCCGTCTTTCGCCGGGCGTGTCGTGTCGGTGGCGGCGCCGTCGTCCTCCCGGGGGTCGAGATCGGCGAGGAGGCGTTCGTCGCCGCGGGCGCGCTCGTCACACGTGACGTCGGGGCCCGCCAGGTCGTGATGGGCGTCCCGGCGCGCGTCGTGCGCCAGGTCGGCGACGAGGACCTGCTCGAACGCTGGACCTGAGGCCGCCGGCGCTGCCGTCGCGCCGGTCGACTTGCGCGATCGCGTTCCGGTAAGTACACACCGCAGTGAGCGCTGACGCCAATTTCGACTGGAGGTCTGGCCATGGAGACGTGGGACATCAGTTCACTGCCGATCGAGCCGCACCATCCTCAGGTGCTCCGCTCCGACGACGAGACCCGGGCCATCGCCATCTATCTCCCCGCGGGCGAGGAGCTCCAGGAGCACCAGGTCCACGAGCGGACCTACATGGTCGTCGTCGGCGGCGAGGTCGAGATCTCCCAGAACGGCCACGGCGAGCGCGGCGGCCCCGGCCTGCTCTCCCACTTCGACCCCAACGAGCGACGCACCGTCCGCGCGGTCAGCGACGCCCGGATCGTCTACGTCCTCTCGCCCTGGCCCGGCGAGGGACATCCGTCCCGAGCCTGAGCCCGGGGCGCTACGCCGCGGGGGCGGCCGTCCGGTCGCCCGCTCCGGCCATGGCCTGGCCGGCCTGGGTCCAGATGATCTCGTCGCGACCGGGGCCGACGCCGATGAGGGCGACCGGCACGCGCACGAAATCGGACACGAACCGCAGGTAGTCCCGCGCCGCCGCCGGCAGATCCTCCTCAAGGCGGCACTCGCTGATGTCCTCGGTCCAGCCCGGCAGGATCTCGTACTCGCCGACGGCGTGATGCAGGACGGTCTGGTGATACGGGAAGTGCTCGAGCTCGGCGCCGGTCTCGCTGCGATACCTCGTGCAGACGTGGAGCTCGGGGAGTCCGGAGAGCACGTCGAGCTTGGTCACCGCGAGCGCTGTCATCGAGTTGATCCGGGCGGCGTAGCGGAGCGCGACGAGGTCAATCCAGCCGACGCGGCGGGCGCGGCCGGTCGTGGTGCCGTACTCGTGTCCCCGCTCGCGGATGTCGTCGGCGAGCGCTCCGTCCAGCTCGGTCGGGAAGGGGCCGGCGCCGACGCGCGTGCTGTACGCCTT
The DNA here is from genome assembly GCA_963779695.1 of uncultured Solirubrobacterales bacterium. GTDB lineage: Bacteria > Actinomycetota > Thermoleophilia > Solirubrobacterales > Solirubrobacteraceae > Palsa-465. The sequence continues at coordinate 37,559 of CAVZZH010000035.1, read as the reverse complement.
GGCGACACCCCAGATCTCATCGATCGCCTTCGGCCCGACACCCGCGCCGACGCACGCCGCGCCGGCCACCGGGTTCGACGAGGTGACGAACGGATATGTCCCGTGGTCGATGTCGAGCAGGGCACCCTGGGCGCCTTCGAACACGACGAGCTGATCGGCGTCCAGGCGATCGAGGACGAGCCGGCTGGTGTCGGCGATGTACTGCTCGAGCTGATGGCCGTAGCTGAGGTACTCCTCGGCCATCGCCTGGAGGTCAAGCTCGGGGCGCTTCGCGTACGGGCGGAGTGACAGCCGCTTGGGCTCGAGCGCGGTGATGATCTTCTTCTTGAGGATCTTCTCGTCCAGCAGGTCCTGCACGCGGATCCCGAGCCGCGACGCCTTGTCCGCGTAGCACGGCCCGATGCCGCGGCGCGTCGTACCGATCTGGAGCTTGCCCAGCCTCGCCTCGCCCGCGTCGTCGAGCATCAGGTGGTAGGGCATGATCAGATGCGCGTTCGCCGAGATCCGCAGTCCGCTCGTGTCGACCCGCTGCTCGCGCAGCCGCGCGAGCTCCTCGGTCAGCACCTTCGGATCGATCACCACGCCGTTGCCGATCACGCACAGCGTGCCGCTGTGCAGAATCCCGGACGGCATCAGATGCAGCTTCCATGTCTTGCCATCACGCACGATCGTGTGGCCGGCGTTGTTGCCGCCCTGGAAGCGGACGACGACGTCCGCCCGCTCGGCGAGCAGGTCCGTGACCTTGCCCTTGCCTTCATCGCCCCACTGGGCGCCGACGAGAACTACTCCTGGCATCGCATGGTCAGTGTACGAGGGCGGGCGGGAGAGACGTGACCGGGGGGTGATGCGCGTGCCGCGCACGCGCCGGTGCGCGTGTCCGCCCCGGCGAGGAGCGGCGCCGAGTCACCGCGAGCCGGTCAGGTGCTGAAGCCCATGCGCCGATCCGCGCCGATCAGCGGCAGCTCGTCACACATCTCGGTCAGCCGCGACACCGTGCGCTCGGTGATCTGCTCGCAGAGCGCCTCACGGTCCAGGATGTTGGTCGTGATCACCATCGAGCGCTCGTCCTCGTAGCGCGCATTGACGATCGAGTACAGCTCCTCCAGCACCCAGTCGGTCGTTCGCTCGGCGCCAACGTCGTCGACGTGCAGCAGGTCAACCGCGGTGAGGCGGTCGAGCAGATCGACGTGAGAGCGGTCGGCGCGGTGCGTCTCGCGAATCTCGTTGAGCAGCCGCGGCAGCGAGTAGATCGCCACCGACCGACCCGCCTTCAGCGCCGCTTGGCGACGAGCATCGCGAGCGTTGTCTTGCCGGTGCCAACGGGTCCCATGAACCAGAGCCCGCGCCCGGCGTCGAGCTTCTCGTTGATCCGATCCGCGAACCGGCGCGTCGCGACCACGACCTGCGGGTCGATGTCGGTCACCGGCGGCCGGTCGAACGACACGTCCCGGTAGCGCCGCGGGATGACCGCCGAGAGGCTCCGAGCCTTCGCCAGGGCGACCCGCTGGGCGCGGCACTGGCAGTCGTAGGCGGTGTTCGTCTCCAGGTCGTACAGGAAGCCGGAGCCGTCGCACAGGCCGAAGGCGCATTCGCCGTCCGGCTGGCGCTGCACGTTCGTCGGGATCGCGCTGCGCGTAGCTCACGCGCGCGAACCTCTCGCCGGCGTAGTTCATGAACTTCGGGTACTCCTTCTGGAACGTCAGCACGACCTCGCCGACCGGCCCGTTGCGGTGCTTGGCGATGATGATGTCCGCCTCGCCGGGCCGTTCGGACTCGCGGTCGTAGTACTCCTCGCGGTAGATGAACATGACGAGGTCGGCGTCCTGCTCGATCGCTCCCGACTCACGGAGATCGGAGAGCACCGGCTTCTTGTCGCCACCGCGCTGCTCGACGGCGCGGCTCAGCTGGGAGAGCGCGATCACCGGCACGTTCAACTCACGGGCGAGGCCCTTGAGGCCACGCGAGATCTGACTGACCTGCTCGACTCGGCTCTCAACCCGACCCTCGTGGCGCATCAGCTGGAGGTAGTCGATGATGATCAGGCCGAGGCCACCCTCGACCTGGTGGTGCAGCCGGCGGGCCTTGGCGCGCACCTCGAGCACGCCCGTGTCGCTGGAGTCGTCGACGAACAGCGGCGCGTCGGAGAGACGCTGGCAGGCCTCGAGAATCTTTGGCCAGCGGTGCTCGGCGACCCGCCCTCGGCGTAGATCCTCACCCTTGATCCGCGCTTGCGAGGCGACGAAGCGCTGGGCGAGCTCGGACTCGGACATCTCGAGCGAGAACAGGGCGACGGCGTGGCCGGCGAGCACGGCGTTCTCCGCGACGTTGGCGACGAGGGCCGACTTGCCCATCGACGGACGCGCGGCGACGATGACCAGGTTGCCGCCCTGGAACCCGCCGGTCTTCTCGTCCAGGTCCTTGAAGCCGGATGGGGTGCCCGTCAGCGGCGTCTTGAGGACCGAGAGCCGGTGCAGCTTGTCCGTCTCCTCGTGCAGGATGTCGGCGATCGTCCGGACCTTCTTCTGCCGGTCGTCGTGGGCGACCTCGAGCATCGAGCGCTCGGCCTGCTCGACGAGCTCGCGTGCCGGTGCCTCACGCGAGAGGACGCTCGCCTGGATCTCGTACGAAGCCGTCAGCAGCGCCCGCATCTGGGCGTTGTCCCGGACGATCCGGCCGTACTCCCGCGCGTGTCCCGCCGCCGGGACCCAGCCGGCGAGCTCGTCGATCGCCTGCGCCCCCCCGACCTCCTCCAGCTTGCCGTGCTGGCGGAGCGTCTCGGCGACCGTCAGGTGGTCGATCTTGCGGTCGCTTTCGTAGAGCGCGAGCATGGCCGCGAACACCGCGCCGTGCTGCTCACGGTAGAAGTGCTCGGGCCGCAGGTGCTCCTCGATGAGCAGCGAATGCAGATGCCGCTCGTCGAGCAGCACCGCTCCGAGCACCGACTTCTCGGCCTCGATGTTGTGGGGCGGAACGGCGATGTTCTGGACCGCGCTCATCTCGTCCCCGAGCATAGGTCGGGCACCGGCGGCCGTAACACGTTGTTCCCGCTTGCTGCGCCGAAAAGGTTTCGGCTCTTACTGACGTTGTCGGACAGACCGCTGCGGTCGTCCGCCGGGGCGCCCGCCTGAAGGCCGCTGCCGCCCCACCGACGCGCTGTTGACGAAGCCGCGTGCTCAGGACCAGCGACGCGAGGTGGGGCGGCAGCGGACCTTCAGCCGGCGCCCCAGGATCAACCGCGCGCGTCGACTCAGCCCGCTTGGCCCAGACCGCAGTCTCGGCGCAGCAAGCGGGACGAGTTCCGCCGTCGTGTGCTTATGGAGAGCCGAGGAGTCCGAGCGTCCTGCAGTAGACGCTGGGGCTTCGGCTGTGCCTCTCCCGAGCCCAACGTCGGGACCGGTCACCCGCGCGGCCGGTCCCGCGGTGTGAGCGGCCGACGGTGAGCCCACGGGCGGTGCTGCGAAAGGCGGGTGGGTCGCTGTTCACGCCCCCCTCGCGTCGCTGGTCCTGCTACCCCGGCACCGGCTCTAACGCGTCGGGGGGCGTGAACAGCCGGCCCGCCCGCCCAAACGTTAGGCCGCGACAACCATGGTCTTGATCGTCGCCGTCACATCGTCGGCGACTTCGACCACGACCATGTAGGTCCCGATGTTGCGGATCGGGTCCTCGAGGTGGATTTTGCGGCGGTCGACGCGGATGCCGCGGGCGTCGCGGATCGCGTCGGCGATGTCCTGCGTGGTGACCGACCCGAACAGCCGACCATCGTCGCCGGCCTGCTGCGGGATCGTGAGGACGGTCCGTCCGAGGGTGGCCGCGTTCTCACGCGCCCGGTCCTCAGCCTCCTGCTTGGCCCGCTCGGCGCTCTCGCGACGACGCGTGGCCGCCTCGATTGAGCCCTTCGTGGCCGGCTCCGCCAGCTTGCGCGGGAGCAGGAAGTTGCGCAGGTAGCCCGCGGACACGTCGACAACCGCGCCACGCTCACCGAGCGTCTCGACGTCTTGAAGCAGGATTGCCTGCGGCATCGCTCTCAGTCCGCCTTCGACTCAGCGGTCGCGGTCGCGGTCGCGATCACGATCGCCACGGCCACCGCGCTCGCTGCCACCTTCGGCCACGTACGGCAGCAGCGCAAGCTCGCGCGCGCGCTTGACGGCGCGCGCGACCTGGCTCTGGTGACGACGGCAGGCACCTGTGATCCGCCGTGAACGGATCTTGCCGCGCTCGGAGATGAACCGACGCAACGACGAGATGTCTTTGTAGTCGACCTGGTCGACGTGGTCGCGGCAGTACGGGCAGGGCTTACGCCGCCCGGAAGTCGGGCCGCCCTTCCTATCGCGCCGGCGAACCGGCCGTCTACGTTGCTTCGCCACTTGGCATCACCTAACTGAATGTCTTCTTCGCTCGTTCGGCCTCAGAACGGAATGTCGTCGTCGGCCGCTGCGGCAGCCACGGGGGCGGTCTCAAAGTCACCGGTATCGATCGGAACATCGCTCTCCGTCGCGCGGACGCCGCTGGAGAAACCGTTCCCGTTACCGGCGTCTTCACGCCCGCCGAGGAACTGCACGGAATCAGCGATGATATCGACTGCTTGACGCTTCTGTCCCTCAGGGGTCGTCCACTCGCGCCAACGCAGCCTTCCGTCGACCGCAATCGGGCGGCCCTTCTTCAGGTACCGGTGGCAGTTTTCACCCTGCTGACCCCAGACCGTGACGTCGAAGTAGTTGGGCTGATCCTCCCACTGGCCCTCGCTCGTCCGGCGGCGACCGTTGCACGCAACCCTCAGCGTGCACACGGCGGTGCCACTCGACGGCACCGTCCCGAGCTCGGGGTCTCGGGTCAAGTTGCCGGTGATGATCACCCGGTTGATGTTTCCAGCCATGCTGGAGGCTCCTTTCCAAACCAGTTTGCAAGCCTGCGGCCGAGTCTAGGCACGCATCAGGCGGCAATCCCCGTTCTCCGCGGAAAATGGGCAGAAACGTTGCGGAGTTGGCACGGTCCCGTCGCACACCTCAACGGAGTCGTCACACATTCCCTCCGTGCGGGACCCCGCCGCGCGGCAACCGCTCGCCGAGCGGCACCTCTGAGCGCTCAGTCTTCGCCGCGCTCGCCGCGCTCGCCACGCTCGCCGCGTCCGCGCGGTCGGGCGTGCCGGCCGGCGCGGAGGCGACGCCGACGAGCGGGGGCGGATTATCCTGCGGCGGAGGCGTGCCGGGGAGAACCTTGATGATCCGGAAGCGCAGCACCTCGTCGGCGATCCGCAGGCTGTGGTCGAGCGACTCGAGCAGCGAGGTCGGGCCCGCGAACTGGAGCAGGTGGTACTCGGCCTCGGCCTCGTGGCGAATCTCGTAGGTCATCGGCCGAGTGCCCCAGTTCTGGGTGCGCTCGAGCGTGCCGCCGGCGGTCGTGATCGCGCTCTCGACGTCAGCGAGGATCTTGGCGCGCGCCTCGTCATCTGGGCTCATCGAGAGCAGCAGTGTGAGGTCGTAGATGGTCGGGAGCGCTGGCATGACGAAGGGGCCGGAGTCGGCGGCGCTCGACTATAGCAACGGCGTCGCGACAGGCCCGTCCGCGACAATCGGCAGCCCGATGCAGGGCAAGACCCTTAGATCGTCGGCTGGCGCGTCGCGTTCTTGCGCCGGATGTCTTCGAGCTGCTCGTCGATCCAGTCGCCCGGATCCCGGGCGGTGACGATCGACACGAGGCCTTCGTGCCGTTGCTCGCGCTCGGCGCGCGGCATCGTCAGCGCGGCGTGGATCGAATCCGCGAGCTCCTGAATGTCGAACGGATTGACCGACAACGCGTACTCGCCGAGCTCCTCGTGGGCGCCCGTGTTCTCGGACAGGATCGAGACGCCGGCGCGTTCGTTGACCATCGGACCTTCCTTGGCGACGAGGTTCATCCCGTCGAACATCGCATTGACCATCAGCACGTCGTAGTGCTTGTAGGCGGCTACCGCCTCCTCAAGGTCGTCCCGCAGCTTCAGCTGGATCGGCATCCAGTCCGGTGACCCGTGCCGGTGGTTGACAACCGCGACAACGGCCTCGATCCGCTCGAGATATTCCGCGTACTCGGGCACATCCGTCCGGGACGGCATCAGCTGGGCGATGAACGTCACCCGCTCGCGGAACTCCGGATGCTGCTCCAGGAACACGTCGAACGCTCCAAACCCACGGAGCACGTTCTTCGACAGGTCAGCGCGGTCGACCCGCAGGATCAGGTGATCTCGACGCCGGCGCAGCAGCTCGGACTCAAACTCGCGCGTCCGATCCCGACGCGCCACGGCCTGGACGGCGCCGGAGTCGATCGGGAGCGGGTAGTTGCGCACCCACACCTCGCGGCCGTCGCAGCGGACGACACCGGCCGCGTGGTCGACCTCGAAGCCCATCAGGTCCTCGCAGCACTGCAGGAAGTTCCGCCGGTAGGAGCGGGTGTGAAAGCCGATGATGTCGTTGGCGAGGATCCCGTGGTAGATGTCCTCGCGGATCATCGACGGCAGCACCCGCCACGAGTCCGACTGGCTCCAGGGGATGTGGACGAAGTGGTGGAGGAACGCGTCGGGGCGGGCCCGGCGAATCAAGCCCGGCAGCGTGTAGAGGTGGTAGTCGTGGACCATCACGACCGGGTTCTCGATGCCCTCGACCTCGTCGAGCACGGCGCGGGCCAGGTCCTCGTTGACCGCGTTGTAGCCGAATTCGAACGCCTCGGTCTCGTTGCGGCGGATATCCGGTGCGTTGGAGAGGTCCCAGAGGTAATGCTGGATGAACCACAGCATCGGGTTGGCCATGATGTTGTAGAAGCGGTCGTAGGCCTCCGGGTCAGACTCCACGAGCTTGACCCGGTACTCGCTGCCGTCCGGGGTCCGTACGGGGAACGACTGGCCATCGTGCTGACGGGCCGTCTCGACGTCCTCGTCGGTCATGGCGGACGCGACCCACGTCGCGTCGCGGTAGGTGGCGAGACCGATCAGCGCCGTCACCAGCCCGCCGGTCCCGCGCTTGACCTCGCCGCCCGGCTGGAACGTCACCGGGCCGCGGTTCGAGACGAGCACAAGCGGTGACTTGCCGTTCATCTCCACCTCTTGGGGTTACCCGTCACATCAAACTCCGATCTCACCAAACAATGCCAGCCAATCGCGCAGGAGTCGAGGCATGAGGAATCGCTGCCGTGCGGATTCCTTCCCCGCCCGGCCCAGACGCTTGCCGAGGCCGGGATCCCGCAGGATGTCGAGTGCTCGCGCCGCGCAGTCCTCAACGGTCGCGACGAGGAAGCCGGATTCGCCGTCGGTGATCTGAAGTGGAATGCCGCCGACGTCGCCGCCGATGAACGGACGCGCCTTCCAGATCGCCTCGGTCACGGTCAGCCCGAAGCCCTCGCGGGTCGATTTCTGGATGACGACGTCCGCGTGCGACTGGAACGCGTTGACCTCGATCGCCCCGACGTTGTTGAGGTTGTTGAGGATGTGGATGTCCGGATCGCCGTCGGCGTGCGCCACGGTGGCGTTGAAGAAGTCCCACCCCTCCGGGTCGTCGGTCGCCATCGACCCGACGAGCGCGAGCTGCACCTCGGGCATGTCCTGCTTGACGATGCGGTAGGCGTCGATCACCCCGAGCGGGTCCTTCCACGGATCGAACCGGGAGACCTGGCAGAGCAGCGGCCGATCGACATCGATCCCGAACTGGTCGCAGATGTACACCGCGTCCTCGGGCGAGAACGCCATGTTCTTCGGGGCGAGCGGGTCGATCGCCGGCGGAATGATGTGTGCCCGGCCGTCGATCCCCGGGGGCACGTAGGCGGGCATGTGGTACACCGAGGCCGGGTATCCGTTGACGTACGGGAGCAGCCGGTCGAGCGTCGCCGGGTTCGGCGTCGAGAGGTCGATATGGCAGCGCCACACCCAATGACGCGCCTTCGTCGGCACGAGCGAGGAGATCGCCGCGGGCTGCGGGTCGTGGACGATGCAGATGTCCCAATCGGAGCTCAGCTCGCGGGCGTTGATCTCGTTGTAGCGGCGCCACGTGTCCCACTGCTCGGACGTCAGGTCCTGCGGGTGGCCCTGGAGGGCGTTGTGCATCACCTTGGTCGCGTTGAAGAACTCCTCGCGCCCGTAGATGACATGCCACTCCGCCGCCAGGCCGACGTCGACCATCAGCGGCACGAGCGTGTAGAGGATTTCGGACACGCCGCCGCCGAATGCGGTGGCGGAGAGGTGGAGGACGCGTTTGCCGGCGAGCGCCTCGGCGCGCGCGCGGATGTCATCGACGAGCGTGCGACCGACGATGCTCGCGTAATCGGAGAGGTGCTTATGGGCAACGGCAACCGGCTGAAGCATGGGCAGATCCTGGCGGCGAAAGGGTCAGCGCGGCGGCACGATAGCGGCTTACCCGTACGTCGCCGTTAACCGGGCGATACCGGCGTCGATCGCACGGACCAATTCGCCGTGCAGCTGGGCGTTACACGAGGAGATCGAGGACATCTGGAACTCGTGTCCGGACCCGAGTAACCGATGTCGGTCGAGCGGCGTGCCCCAGCCGTCGGTGACGACCCCGCCCGCCTCGACGAGGCACAGCCAGGGCGCCGCGAGGTCGTACGGAGAGTTGTTGAGGATCTGTCCGCCGCCCACCCGGAGAAACGCGTCCCGCATGCCCGGCACCTCATCGACGAGCCGGGAGCCGACCTCGACGACGGCGTCGAGCTGGCCGGTCACGATGCGGGTCATGGCGAACGCCTGCGAGCCGAGCTCGAATGTGCCGCCACCGACCGAGGAGGCATCGATCAGCTCGGCGAGCACCTCGACGGTCTCCCGCGCTGGCCGCCCCCGGAACCCGTAGCCCCAGAACATCCGGCCGACCTCGGCGTTGGCGCTCAGCGCAACGCGGCGACTCGTCGTCACCCCAGCGCCGCGCCGGGCGAGATACCAGTCGCCGGTCTTGATCTCGACGACGCATCCGACCTCGACATCGGCCATCGTCGGCTCCCCGTCGCCGAGCGGCGCCAGCGCGACCGCCACGCATGCCGACTCGAGTCCCGCCATCGCCGGGCGCGTGCCGTCGATCGGATCGACGACCAGGACGTGGGTTGCGTCCGACGCCGGCACAAGGCCGCGGTCCTCGGAGTAGAACGTCATGTGCGGGGCGTACTCGGCGACGAACGCGCCGAGCGCCCGCTCGGCCACCTCATCGACGGCGAACGTCACATCACCGCCGGCGCCGTCTCCGTGGTGCTCGCGTCCCGCGTGTGAACCGAGTTCCGGGAGGACGTGATCGCGCAGCTCTCGGGCCAGGTCGAGCACGAGATGCTCGTTCTCACGACGTCTCCGCTTCACATTCATCGGCACGCATTGTGAAGTGCGAACATCGCGAGGATGCAACGAGCCAATGTCTTCACCACAGACTTCGAGTACGACGACGAGGACCCGCCCGGGTTTCGCTCCGGGATGGCGAACGTCGGCAAGGCCGCCGGCGGCACCGATCAGGCGGTCAAGCTGTTCGAGCTCCCGCCGGGCGAGAGCCTGTGCCCGTACCACTACGAGTACGAGGAGGAGTGGTTGCTCGTCCTTGACGGGCAAGCGCGTGTCCGCACGCCCGACGGCGAGCACGAGCTTGCCGCCGGTGACATCGTGCGCTTCGCCAAGGGCCCGGACGGCGCGCACCGGGTCACCGCGGCGCCGGACACGGCAGCACGCGTGCTGATGTTCTCAAGCGCGCGCACGCCCGCTGTGGCCGTCTACCCGGACAGCGACAAGATCGGCGTGTGGCCCGGCGACGACGCCGACAAGGTGCTGCTCCGCCGCGCCGACGGCAACCGCGGCTACTGGGACGGCGAAAGCGGCTGACGCTCGCGTCCGTCCTCGGCCGGGATCTCAAGCGTGAACACCGTTTCACGCGGCGTTGAGGCGACGCTCAGGCTTCCGTCCATCCGCTCGGCGAGTTCGCTTGCGATCGCCAGGCCGAGCCCAGAGCCCTGCGCGTCATCGGCGGTGTAGAACGGCTCGAAGATCCGCTGCATCGCCTGCGCGTCGATGCCTGTCCCGTCATCCCGCACCGCCATCCGGACGTGGCCGTCCTCGCGCCCGGCGGTCACGGTGATGTGCGTGCCCGGCGGCGTGTGCGTCAGCGCGTTGTCGATCAGGATGCGGATGATCTGGGCCACGCGAACGGGGTCGCACACCGCCTCGATCCGCCGGGTGAGCCGCAGTTCAAGGTGCGAGTCGTGCTGGGCCAGCGTCGGCTCGAACTCCCCGGACACCGAGCGTGTGAGCTCGCCGAGCTCGACCTGTTCGGGGCGGAGCTCAAGCGAGCCGGCCTCGAGCTTTGAGAGGTCAAGGAGGTCCACGGACAGCTTGCGCAGCCGCTCGACCTGCGCGCGCACCTGCTCGAGGAAGCGGCTCCGGGTCTCGGGATCGAGCTCTTCATCCTCGAGCAGTTCGACAAACCCACCGAGCGAGAAGATCGGGGTGCGCAGCTCGTGGGAGGCGGTGGCGATGAACTTCTTGCGGGCCAGGTCGAGCTGCCCGAGCTGGCGTTGCATCTGGTTGAAGGCGACCGCGAGCTGACCGAGCTCGTCTGTCGAGTCGACCGGGATCGGCCGCTCGAACTCACCCGCCGCCACTCGCTCGGCCGCCTGCTCAAGGCGCTTGACCCGTCGCGTCAACAGGCGCGCGACGAGGTAGCCGCCGACGATCGCGAGCAGCAGCGCGATCCCCCCAGCGACGAGGATCTCGTGGCGGACGGTCGCGACGTTGCGCAGTGCGTCCGAGACCGGATCGGAGTACACGATCACGCGTACCACCCGCCCCTGGTAGACGACCGGAAAGGCAGCCTCGGCCACGGTCCCAGAAGCGGCGGACTCGGTGCCGGTCTCCGGGTTGCCGGACATCGCGGCGTGGCGCGCGACCGGGAAGCGCAGCGTCGCCGCCGTGCCGGGGTTGCTCGAGTCGGCGATCCGGGTCAGCTGCGGGCCCGCGGGAGCGACCGCCGTCGCCACCGAGAACAGGGTCACCCGAGCGCCAGAGCCAAGCGCGGCGCCGTTGACCCGGGCGTGGATCGAGCGGACGGTGTCGGCGGACCCGACCGTGCGCTCGATCGGCCCCGAATGGCGCTGGGCGGAGATCGCGAGCTCCGAGAGCTTCTGGTCGATGAGGCGCGTCTGCAGGCCGGGCGCGACGTAGAGGTAGAGCACCCCGATCGCGAGGAACGTCACCCCCGCAAACAGCATGGCGAGCTTGTTGCTCAGCGAGATCCGCATGACGCCCGCCGGGACCCTCCGGCGCTATCCCTCGGTGTCGCGGAACCGGTACCCGACACCGCGCACCGTGAACAGGTATTCAGGGTCCTTGGGGTCGCGCTCGACCTTCTCGCGCAGATGGCGGATGTGGACGTCGATCGTGCGGGGATCGCGATAGGCCGAGTCACCCCAGATGCGGGCGAGCAGCATGTCGCGCGTGAACACGCGCCCCGGCGCGCGGGCGAGCGCCGCCAGGATCTCGAACTCGACGAACGTCAGCTGCGCCTCGTCGCCCCGGACCCGGACCGAGCGCTTGGGGAAATCGATCCGCAGCTCGTTGACGACGAGCGGGGCCTCGTCCGGTGCGGTCTCGGCAGGACGGCTCATCTCGGCGCGTCGCAACGCCGCCTTGATCCGGCTCGAGAACTCGCGCATCGAGAACGGTTTGGTGATGTAGTCGTCCGCGCCGAGCTCGAGGCCGACCACCTTGTCGATCTCCTCCGATTTGGCGGTCAGCATGATGATCGGGACCGAGCTGCGGCTGCGCAGGCGGCGACACACCTCGAGCCCGTCGACCCGCGGGAGCATCAGGTCAAGCACGACGAGGTCGAACGCCTGCTCGTCAAAACGCTCGAGCGCCTGACGACCGTCGGTGGCCTGAACGACGTCGTACCCCTCCTTGCGCAGCGGGTATGACAGCAGCGTCTGGATCGACTGCTCATCGTCCACGAGCAGAATGCGGGCTGAGCGATCGGCCACCGAAAGTCCTTTCGTACTTAAGAGTAGACCCCGGGATCGCCCGGTCTACGGACCCGCCCACCCAGGCCCACCCGCGCACCCAGTTAACCTCTACGAGCCGATGCTGGATCCGCGCATCTACCGCACGGGCTTCATTGCGGTCGCGTTGGCGGTGATCGTCTTCGCGTTCTCGCTCGGTGATCAGCGAGGGGCACTCAGCCCCACGCTGGCGCCAGACGCCTTCAATGGCCCGGCGGCCCACTCGCTCATGAACGCGTTCGCCGCGACCTACCCGGATCGCCGTCCCGGGTCCGACGGCGACACCGCGCTGGCCGCGGACATCGCGCGGCGGCTGCGTCAGGTCCAGGGCGGATACACCGTCTCGACGCACGTGTTCAAAGCCCGGACCGTCGACGGCACCCGCACGCTGGAGAACGTGATCGCGACCAAGGTCGGCGAGGCGCCCGGCACGATCCTCGTCGTCTCGCACCGTGACTCGCTGGCCGACGGAACCTCGTGTGGGGCCTCACCGGGGCAGGTCTGCACCGCCGCCGACCTGTCGGGCTCCGCCGGCCTGATCGAACTCGGGCGCGTCCTGGCGGGTGAGACGCAGCACCGCACGATCGTCCTCGCCTCAACGAGCGGCTCGGCCGGGGCATCCGGGGCGGCGGAGCTCGCGCGCACGATCCCGGGTCCGATCGACGCCGTCGTGGTGCTCGGGGACCTCGCTGGCCGCAGCGCCCATCAGCCGATCATCGTGCCGTGGTCCGACGGCCTGCCGGTCGCGCCGACAATGCTGCGCAACACGGTTGCCGGGGCGCTTGCCTCGCAGGCTGCGCCGCGCAGCACCGCGACCTCGGTGGCGGGCCAACTCGCGCACCTCGCGTTCCCGTTCACGCTGAGCGAGCAGGGCCCGTTCGGCGCTCGCGGGATTCCGGCGGTGACGCTCTCGCTCTCCGGCGATGGGGCGCCGGCCGCCGGCGAGCCGACGAGCGCCGACCAGATGACGGCGATGGGCCGCAGCGTCCTGCTGACGATCAATGCCCTGGACAACGGTCCCCAGGTCGCGCGCGCCGACGCCTTTGTCCTGTTCCAGGGCAAAGTCATTCCGGCCTGGGCGATCCGGCTGCTCGTGCTGGCGTTGATCCTGCCGGTTCTGATCGCCACGATCGACGGGCTCGCGCGGGCGCGCCGGCGCGGACACTCGATCGGCCGGGCCGTGGTGTGGGTGCTCGCCTCCGCGGTCCCGTTCGCGTTCGCAGCGCTGCTGATTGTGGCGGCGCGCGTCACCGGGGTGCTCGATACCGCTCCGCCTGCGCCGGTCGCCGGCGGCGCCGTGCCCCTCCACAGCACCGGCATCGCGCTGCTGATCGCGCTCGCCATCGTCGTCGGCCTCGCGTTCTTTGCGCTGCGACCACTCGTCATCTGGCTCGGCGGCGCCAAACGGGTGGCCAGGGTCCGGGACGACGCGAGCGACTGCCTCGGCGCGGCGGCGGCGCTGCTGCTCGTCATGTGCCTCGCCGCGCTCGCCATCTGGGTCACGAATCCGTTTGCTGCAGCGCTGGTGATCCCGGCTCTGCACCTGTGGATGTGGCTCGTCGACCCCGAGGTGCGGCTGCATCCGGCGGGCGCGCTGACGCTGCTGCTCGGTGGCCTCGTGGCGCCGGTGGGTCTGATCGTCTTCTATGCCCACCAGCTGTCGCTCGGCCCGCTCGACCTGCTCTGGAACGTCGTTCTGCTGATCGCCGGCGGCCACCTCACGATCGTCGTCGCGATCGAGTACAGCGTGCTCCTGGGGTGTCTCGTCAGCGCCGCGCTCATCGCCCGGCGAGAACTCAGCGCGCCGCGTCCCGAGGACGCTCCGGTCACGGTGCGCGGCCCGATCACATACGCTGGTCCGGGCTCGCTCGGTGGAACGGAGTCGGCCCTACGACGATGAGACGGCTCATTCGCGACATCTCCTCGGTGTTGATCATCTCCGGCCTACTGCTGGTCGTCGACGCCGGGGTAACCATTGTCTGGCAGGAGCCGGTGACGGCGGTCGTTGCGCTGATCAAGCGCAACCAGATCGACAAGCGCTTCCTCAGCTACCACAGCGCGCCGCTCTCGCAGCCCGATCTCCGTGCTCTCGGCGCGCTGCGCACGATGGATCAGCGGATCTCCTTCCTCGCCCGCCGCGAGCAGCGGCAGGTGACGACCGGGGCGGCGATCGGCCGGATCGTGATCAAGAAGATCGGCGCCAGCTTCGACATCGTGCAGGGCACGGACACGGCAAGCCTGGAGAAGGGTCCCGGTCACTACCCCGGGACCGCGTTCCCGGGCCTCGGACAGACGGTCGCGATCGCCGGTCACCGGACGACGTACCTGGCGCCGTTCCGGCACATCGATTCACTCGCCCCCGGCGACCGAATCGTCGTGAATATGCCGTACGGCCGCTTCATCTACGTCGTCCAGTACCACAAGATCGTGTTGCCGACAGCACTGTGGGTGATCAATAACGTCGGGTATGACCGGCTCGTGCTGTCGGCGTGTAACCCGCTGTACAGCGCCGCGCAACGGATCATCGTGTTCGCCCGGCTGGCCCAGGTGCAGCCGACCGTCAAGACGTTGTCGGCAGCCTGATCGACGGCCCACGACAGAGCGGCATCGCCCGATCCGGGTATCCGTCGAATAGGGTCCAGACCTGATCGAGTCTTCGAATTAGCGTGCCGATGTATGAGGTGAATCCCATGGACGAGGATCCGAAGAAGGTGGCCGACATGCGGGAGCAAATCAAGCAAGGCGAATACCGGGTTGAGCCCACAGCGGTGGCGGATGCCATCTTGCGACGGCTGGGTGAACTGGCCGCTGCACGCGCCGAGCACGTCGCGCCCGATGAGCAGGCGTTGGCGCGCCGGCGTGACCTTCAGATGGCGTGCTCGAATCCTGCGAGGGAGCCGCTGGCGCCGCGGAATACGACGCCGGCCGGACCGTCGACGACGCGGCCGACGACCGTGAAGCCGACGGTGATCGAACGGCTCGCAAACGTCGTTTCGACGACGCTCAGCCCAGATCCCGGCACGCAGACGCAGAGCTCGTAGTCCTCGCCCGCGGTCGCGGCGAACGCGGCCGCGTCCGTGCCCCGCGCCGCGGCGACCTCGGCGACGCCATCCGCGAGCGGCAGCGCATCGAGCGCGATCTCGATCCGCACGCCACTGCGGCGGGCGAGGTGAGCCGCATCGGTTGCGATGCCGTCCGAGATGTCGATCATCGCATTCGCCCCAGCCGCCGCGAGCGCGCGTCCCGCGGCGACGCGCGGATACGGACGGGCGTAGCGGTCACGCAGCTGCTCCGCGACGCGAGCATCGAGGCCGGGAATCTCGCTCTCGATCACCGCGAGTCCCGCACCGGAGGCGCCGAGCGTGCCGGTGACGCCGACCAGGTCCCCCGGCGCGGCGCCGTCCCGCCCGACGAGGTCGGCCGGATCGGATGCCCACCCGACGACTGCGAACGTGACCGTCAGCGAGGCGGCAGACGTGATGTCACCGCCGGCGATCGTGATCCCGGCGTCCTGCGCGAGTGCCTGTGCCCCCCGCGCGAGCGCCAGCACGTGATCGCCCTCGACGCCCGTTGGGAGCCCGAGCGACAGATACGCCTCGCCGGGCTCCGCGCCCATCGCCGCCAGATCAGAGACGGCGGCCGCCAGTGCCCGATGCCCGATCTCCGCCGCGGTCAGCTCACCGCTGCGAAAGTGGACGCCATCGACCATCGTGTCGATCGACGTCGCGCAGTAGCCGCGACCGCGTACAACCGCCGCGTCATCGCCGAGCCATCGCACGATCCGGGGTCCGCCGCGATGGAGGACAGACTCGAGCGCGTCGATCAGCGCGAGCTCGCGCACGTCGGGGCGCGCCGGCTCAGCGGTGGCGGTAGACGATCCGGGCGCGGTCGAGGTCGTACGGCGAGAGTTCGACCCGCACGCGGTCGCCCGGCAGGATTCGGATCCGGAACCGGCGCATCTTTCCGGCAACGTGGCCGAGAACGACTCGGTCCATGTTGTCGAGCTTGACGCGGAACATCGCGTTAGGGAGGGCCTCGACGACCTCGCCCTCCAGTTCGACCTTCTCTTCCTTAGGCATTGGCGGCGAGAACGCTAGCAGCCGTTCGCGGGCTGACCGCTAATGATGGACTCCGGCGCCGCCGCTCGTCGGGTTGTGACCGTTGCCGAAGCCGGGTGGTTTCGTCGTCCCGCCGTTCCCGTTTCCGGACTGCGGCTGTGGCGGGTGGGCGTACAGCGACGGGTTGTTGTAGGGATTCGGCTTGGTCGGCTTGGTCGTCGTGGTCGAGGTGCCGGTGTTCCCCGTGTTGCCGGTATTGCCGGTGTTGCCCGTGTTCCCGGTGTTGCCACGACCACCGGTGGTCGCGTACTTACCGAAGAACGCGGTGCCGTGGAAAGGATCGGTCGGTTGCGGGAAGTTGCCGCAGTACCCGTTGCTCGCCTGCTGCATGTAGTCATGCCAGATCGGCGCGGACAGAGTTCCGCCGAACCCCGGGCCGAGTCCATTGACATCGTTCATGGAGATCGTCGAGTTCGGGTAGCCGACCCAGACGGCGGTCGCGAGCTGCGGCGTGTACCCGGCGAAGTACGCGTCGGTGAAGTTGCTGGTGGTGCCGGTCTTGCCGGCCGCGGGGCACCCGTAGTCAGCGGCGGTCCCGGTGCCGCTCTGGATGACGGTCTTGAGCGCCTGCGTGCCGGCGTACGCCTCGCCGGTGGTGAACACCCGGTTGCCGGGTGAGTCGCCGAGGTTGGAGACGCTCTTGTCGGAGAAGACGACGCGGCTGATCGCTGTCGCCGGGTGGTGGATGCCGCCGCTGGCCAGCGTCGCGTACGCGTCGGCCATCTCCAGCGGCGAGACGGCGACGGCGCCGAGCACCTCGGACGGGTAGTTCGTCAGTGGCGAGGTGATGCCCATCGCGTGTGCGGTGGCGGTGACCTTGTCCATGCCCTCGTCCTGGGCGAGCTGGGCGAACACGGTGTTGTCGGACTCCGTGGTCGCCCTCGTGATGTTGATGTTGCCCTGGTAGCTGAGCTCCGAGGTCTGGACGTGGTAGGTCGGGTATGCGGGCAGCCAGCCGGGAGTCAGTTCCTTCGAGGTGTAGTACGTCTGGTTGGGGTCGCCGTGGTAGTCGTGGATGAGGGTCATCAGCGCGAACACCTTGAACGCGGACCCCGTCTGCCGGTGCGCCTGGGCCGCGTAGTCGAACTTCGTCTGGTCGTAGTTCGAGGAGGTCGCCATGGCGAGGATGTGACCGTTGGTGGGGTCGATGCTGACCAGGGCGGCGGCGGGATCGCCCGGCTGTCCCTCGTTGGCGAGAATCGCCTGGCGCGCCTGCTGCTGGCGCTTGAGGTCGATTGTCGTGTAGACCTTCAGCCCGCCTCTCTCGACGGTGCGCAGGCCGTACTGCTTGATCAGCTGATCGCGCACGTAGTCGAACACGTACGGCTCGCGCTTGAGTCCGTACGCGTTGTTGCGCGTCACCTGCAGCGACGAATGGTCGGCGGCGGTCGCCTGGGCCTGCGTGATGTAGTGCGACTGCACCATCGCCTGGAGCACCTCGTGACGGCGGCCGCGGGCGAGGTCAGGGGCGAGGAACGGGTTGTACTCGGACGGTGCCTGCGGAAGACCGGCCAGCAGCGCCGCCTGCGCGAGGTTGAGCTTGTTCACCGGCTTGTTGAAGAACATCTGCGACGCCGCGCCGACACCGACCGCGGTCTTGCCGCCGAGCGTCCCGTAGTCGACGTCGTTGAGATACGCGGTCAGGATCCAGTTCTTGGAGTGCTTCTTCTCCAGCTCCTGCGCGAGCTTGGCCTCGATGATCTTGCGCTGGAGCGAGCGCGTATCGGCGAGGCGGTAGGGCAGGTAGATGTTGCGCACGAGCTGCATCGTCAGCGTCGAACCGCCCTGGATCGACTTGCCGCCGCCGAACACGTCCTTCATCGCGGCGCGGACGATGCCCTCGTAGTCGATGCCGCCGTGCTGGTAGTAGCGGCGGTCCTCGATCGCCACCGTCGCCCGCTTGAGCACCCGCGGGATCGTCTTGCCGGAGGAGTATGTGCGCAGGACGTCCGAGGTGATGTAGCCGAGCAGGCTGCCGTCACTGGCGTAGACCTCGGACAGCTGTCCGGGGTCGCGCGGCTTGAGCTGGTTGATATTCGGGGCCGAGTCGGCGACATTCATCACCCACGCCGCGACCCCGGCGACGCCGATGCCGAGCGCGAGCAGCGTCAGCAGACTCGTCATCACGACGACCCGGCGGACGGGATGTCCCCGGTTAGCGAGTGCGGCGTCGCTGTCGTTCGCGTCGGCTCATGAGGACGTAGCTTCGGGGAAAGGCGAGGGGACGAGCGCAGACGGGTCCCAGTCTGCGCGGGCGTGACGAGAAAGTGTAGCCGTAGCGGTCTTTCGGCTCGACGCGTCACGCTCCTCCACACGACAGCATGTGCCCATGGTCGCCCTGCTCCTCGACGCGCTCGGAACGCTCGTCCGGCTTGATCCGCCAGCCCCGCGACTGCAAACCGAACTCGCCGAGCGGTTCGGCGTCACGGTCTCAGAGGAGGAGGCGGGCGCCGCCCTGCAGGCCGAGATCCGCTTCTACCGCGCCCACCTCGACGAAGGCCGGGATGCCGCCTCGCTGCAGCGGCTCCGGCACCGGTGTGCCGAGGTGCTGCGGACCGCGCTGCCGGCGTCTGAGCGCCTGGCCGGGGTCGGGACCGAGGAGCTGACCGCCGCCCTGCTGGCCGCCCTACGGTTCACCGCCTTCGACGATGCGCGACCCGCGATCGCGGCGGCGCGCTCACGGGGGCTGCGGGTGGTCGTCGCCTCGAACTGGGACGTCTCGCTACACGAGGTTCTCGACCGGCTCGAGCTGCGCCCGCTGCTCGACGGCGTCGTCACCTCAGCCGAGGTGGGGGCCCGTAAACCGGCGCCGGCGGTGTTTGCCCGGGCGCTGCGGCTGGCGGGCGCGAGCGCCGCCGAGGCGGTGCACGTCGGCGACAGCATCGAGGAGGATGTCGCGGGAGCGCGGGCCGCCGGGATCGAGCCGATCCTGCTCTCCCGTGACGGCCGGCCGGCACCCCCCGGCGTTCGCTGTATCGCATCGTTGGGCGAGTTGACGGCGCTCGCGCCGTAACCTCCCACGCCGGATCATGAGCAGCGTTCCGCCACCCGCACCGATTCCGCCGGCTCCGCCGTCGCCGAGCGCGGCTCCGATCGCCCGTCGCGACGATGACGTCCCGGATTGGCGGATGTGGATGGCGCCGGCCGCGATCGTCCTCGGCCTCGCGCTCGGGGAACTGGCGGTGATCTTCGTCGACGGCATCGGCGCGGCCGCAGGGTCGACCTTCACCCACCCGACACCGGCCGTCAACATCATCGGAAACGTGGTCGTCGATCTGGCGTTCGTCGTCGCGGCGGTGTATCTCGCCCACACGCGGGGGCCGGTTGCGCCCTCCGACTTCGGGTTCCGACTGGTATCGCTGCGGCGCGGGTTCGTGGCGTTCATGCTCGCCGGCGTCGGCTATTACGGGCTGACCGCCGTCTACGCGTCGCTGTTCAAGCTCCATGGTCAGGACAAGCTGCCGAGCGAGCTCGGGGTGTCCAAAAGCGATGCCGCGTTGATCGCCGCAGCGGTGTTCGTGTGCGTGATCGCGCCGATCGCGGAGGAGTTCTTCTTCCGCGGGTTCCTATTCGGTTGCCTGCGACGCTGGAATGTCCGGCTCGCCGGGCATGACCTCGGCCCGTGGATCGCGTCGGTGATCGTCGCAGTGCTGTTCGGCCTCGCGCACACGGGGTCTGCCTCCTCGCAGTACCTCGTGCCGCTCGGATTCCTCGGGTTCGTGCTGTGTCTCGTGCGGTGGCGCACGCGGTCCCTGTATCCGTGCATCGCGCTCCACGCGTTCAACAACTCGCTCGCGCTCGGGGTCAACGAGCTGCACTGGTCGACGCTCGGGATCCTCGGGCTCGTCGTCGCCTCGGTGCTCGCGGTCGGCGCGATCACGCTGCCGCTGGCCGCGCCAGCACTGCGGCCCGCGGTTTGAATCCTGACTCTCGTCCGGCGGACGAGCCAGTCCGTGGATCCGTCGGACAAGAAATGTGATGAATCACGCACGCATTCTGGGACGCGGCTGATTTACTTCCGCCTCATGTCACGGACGCTCACACGCCTACTCCCGCTCCTCGCCGCGTTCCTGCTCGTTCCTGCGGCGGTGGCCGCAGCCGACAGTGGATCGAAGGCCGCGAGCGCCAGCACGACCACAACCACGACCACGACGACGACGACGACGTCGACGACCACCACGACGCCGAAGCCGAAGCCGAAGCCCGCAAAGGGCTCCGCGTATCTGCAACTGCCGGATGCGTTCATCCTCAACCATGCCGCAGTGACGGTGCCCGGCCGCCGGGTGCACGTCCAGGGGATCGTCCATCCGTACGTCCGTGGCCAGAAGGTCCTGATGAAGGCCTACCTGGGCCATCGGCTGATCCTGTCCAAGCGCATGTGGATCTGGCCGGGGAACAAGCGCCAGAGCTACGGCAAGTTCTCCCAGGTGCTGAGCGCGTCCGGACCCGGGCGGGTGTACGTCGTCGTGACTCACGACCGCAACGACGCGCTGAGCGGGTTCCGCTCCGCCCGCAACTACACCGCGCTCGACACGAACATCCATTTCGGCTCGGTCGGCCGGTTCGTTCAGCTGATGCAGCAGCGGCTCGTCGCGAACCACATCTTCCTGCGGCAAACGGGCGTGTACGACACGAACATGGGGCTGGCTGTCGACGCATACCACCGCCTGCTCGGATGGGGTGTGTCCCAGGCGCTGGACGGCAAGACGATCAGCTTCCTGCTCAACGGCTGGGGCTCGATCCGTCCGCGATACCCGTCGCACGGCCATCACGCGGAGGGGTGGCTGCGCAAGCAGCTGCTGATCCTCGCCGACGGCGGCAACGTCCGCTGGATCTTCCCGATCAGTTCTGGCAAGCCGTCGACGCCGACCGTGCTCGGCAATTTCCACATCTACCGCAGCGTCGCCGGCTACCTGCCGGACGGGATGTACTACTCGCGGTTCTTCATCGGCGGCTACGCGATCCACGGGTATGACCCGGCGCCGGATTACCCGGCCAGCCATGGCTGCATGCGCACCCCGATCATGGACGCGACCTTCATCTACTACTGGTTGAACTTCGGCGACGCGGTCGACGTCTATTACTAGGACCGACGGCTGATTTGCAGGCTGGCGCCGCCCGCGCGGCGTCAGCTCCAGCCGCGGCTGAAGCGCGCCAGGTAGCCGAGCCCGACGCCGTACACGAGCAGCGGCGATGATCGCGGGCACGCCGCGCGTGACCCACTGGCTGTTGCTCGGCACGATCGAGCTGAACGGCGAGGTCAGCGTCTGCGATGCGTCGTCGATGAACTGCCGCGGCTGTCCGTGGTGCTTGGCCTCTTGCGGAATCGGCGCGACTGCCGCCGACGAGTGATCTCGTTCTGCTGGTGCTTGGATGCGCCGGCCAGCTGATCGAGCGCGAACAGCGAAAACGACGCCGCCACGAGGAAGCAGCAGATCAAGGCGATGGTTGTAATGCCACGATGGATCACGTCCCTTTAATCGGCACCGACTCGGGCTAGGATGAGCGACCGATGACCTCGAATGCCTCGGTGACAGCTCGCGACCGCCTCCTCGCCGAGCTCCGCGAGCACGCACTCGTGATCGGAGAGGTCGTGTTGACGAGCGGCGCCACCGCCCAGTACCTCGTCGACGCTAAACGCGCGATCCTCCGCCGGGCCGGATTCATGGCCCTCGGCGAGCTCGTCGCCGCCCAGGCCGCAGAGTGGGGTGCGACCGCGGTCGGCGGGATGACCATGGGCGCCGATCCAATCGCGTGCGCGGCGCTCGCCGCCGGCGCTGACGTCAAGGCGTTCTTCGTCCGCAAGGAGGTTAAGCAGCACGGCCTCTCCCGGCGGATCGAGGGCCCGCCGCTCACGCCGGAGGATCGGTGCATGCTCGTCGAGGACGTCGTCACGACCGGCGGCTCGACGATCCGCGCGCTCGAGGCCGTCCGGGAGGAGGGGCACACCGTATGCGGCGTCGTCGCGATCTGTGACCGCCTCGCCGGCGGCGCGGAGAAGATCTCGGCGGCGGCCGGCGGAGCGCCGTACGTTGCGCTGACGACGATCGACGAGGTCTACCCGGAGCGGCCCGACCGCTAGACCCACTAGAGCGTCACGCGGCCTGGCGGCGTTGTCTGAGGATGGTGTGGAAGAGTTCGGCTTCGCCGGCGGGGTCGAGGTGGAGCGCTTCCCAGGTGAGCCGGATGGTGGCGTCGCCGGTGGCGAGGTGCTGGCGGTCCTTTTCGCGGTCGCGCTGGAAGGTCTTTCGGTCGGTGTGGTACTCGAGGCTGTCGAGCTCGACGATCAGCTTGTGCTCCGGGTAGTAGGCGTCGACCTCGACGCCGTGGTGCGGGTAGTTGATCAGCCCGACCGGTATGTCGTAGGTGCGGCACCAGCGCCGGCGGGCACGCTCGAGCTCTGAGCGGGTCGGCCGGTAGCCGGGCTCCAGGAGGTGTCGCAGCCGGCGGGCGGCCGCGGTGTGCGGCAGCCGGCTGATCAGCTCGTGCAGCTGCTCCACGGTCAGGTACGGGGTGTGCAGGGCGGTGTCGATCATCCGCTCGAGCTGTGTGTCGCTGAGGCGTGGGGCGAGGTCGAAGATCGTCCGCGCCACGGTCGTGGTCCGCAGCCCGAGCTGGACGGTGAGGTCCCGGGGTTTCAGCGTGGTCGAGCGGTGGATCGTGATCCCCTTCACGCGGCGGTCCTCGACCGTGGTGACTTCGAAGGGGAACTGCCAGTCCTTGACCAGCCGGTGCAACGACGCGGCGGAGCGATGGCTGAGCACCGCCCGCGGACCGGCCGCGAGCAGCGCCCCGTGCGCGCGATCGACCGGCAGCACCGGCCGATGCCCGACCGCGTACACCCGCCGGTACTCCCGGATCAGCCACCCGCGCTTGATGCGAGAGTCGATCTGCCGTGAACTCAACCCGAGCGCCAGCAGCTGATCACGGTGCTGATAGCCGCCGTACGCCCGTGACTCGGCCGCGATCCGCTGGTCGACCGGCGTCATCCATCGACCCCTTGGGGCGATTGTCACGCCACAGTTGTGCAGAGGCCCCAAGCCCCCCTGCTCTTCGATGCCAAACACCATCCGGACCCGCATCATGCGCCTCGAACGCACCCCCACAGCCCAAACCGGCACAAAGACGAAACGATTGCGGTCAGACGACTTACGTGGGCAGTCTCCGACAGGCGCTGCTGCGTTGATGGAGCGCCTGGATCTTCCACCGGCCGTGCCCCGGCGTGATCAGCACGATCGGCCGCGAGGAGTGGATCGCCGGCGCGTACTTCCAGCCCACGTGCGCGACGTTGACCCCGAGCGTGAAGGCGACGATCGACTGGTACTCAAGCCGCGTCAGCGGCTCTCCGCAGGCTCGGACCAACGCCGCGCCCCCCGCGGCCGACAGCGCCGGACGCAGCGCGTTGATCTGCACCGTCCGCGCCCGCTGCTCGCGCAGGTCCTTGTGCTCGGCTCGGGCGCGGGAGACCGCCGTGGGCACGAGCACCACGCAGGCCACACAGGCCAGCGCCACGCCGGCCCATCCCGCCGCGGCCGACCACCGCACGGGCTCGCGGATCAGCCACCCGACGCCGATCGCGGCGATCACCGCGAGCACTCCACCGGCCTCGAACATGTACCGCGGCACCGCCGGCCATCCGTGCAGGGCGAACGCGATCTCGACGACGACCCACAGCACGATCCCGCCCGCCATCAGCAGCACCACCCGCTCGCGTCGCCAGGCCGCCCACGCCACCGACAACAGCGCCAACACCGAGAGCACCACCGGCTGGAGATGCGCGAACCGGCTGATCGTCGCGGTCGCCTTGTTGCCGTGCGGAGCGCGGCCTGACCCGAAGGCGTTCGAGCCGGCGACGAACGGACTCCGGGACGTGATCGCCGGAATCCCGAACCACAGCACGAGCAGCAGCACCACTGCGCCGATCAGCACCCGGCGCATCGAGGGCACCGCGCGCCAGGCCCAGATCACGTACAGACCGAGGAACGGCCACGCCTCGGGGCGCCCGAGCGAAGCCAGCAGCCAGAACGCGAGCGCCCATCGGTAGCGTCGGGAGAGCTGCATGTCGATCGCGCCGAGGCACAGCCCCACGATCATCGGGTCCGACTGGCCGCTGAGGATCACGTGCGAGTCGCCGGCGATCAGCAGGACGCCGACGCCGGCGACGACGGCCGCGACCCAGCCGGCGATCCGCCCCCGCCGATCCACCTGAGCGCCGTCTGACCCGCCCGGCTCCCCCGCCACCAGCCGGTACGCGATCCGCCCAGCGAACACGGACCCGCCGAGCGAGAAGGCGACGACGGTCACCAGCCACAGGTACACCGCGTAATGGCCGACCACGGCGAAGGGCACCGTGAACAGGTAGGGGAGCGGCTTCCAGGATGGGGCGGCGTTCGTGTTGAGTGCGAGATGGAGCGTCTGGTGGCCCCACACGAGCCAGCCGTACGGATCGAACCCGGGCCGCGTCCGGGCCCACACGACGACAGCGACCGACAACACGCCGATCGCCACGCCGACCATCCACCACGGTTGGGACCGGGCGAAACCACGGAGCGTCCACGGGACCGTCTGGCCCGGCGGCGTGTCCGACGGCGGCCGGCCGGGGGCCGGCTCGTCGACCCCGGTCGGTGCGTCGACGGCGCCTGCGTTCACGAGCTGCGGAGGTGAACGACGCGTCCGTTGGGATGCCGGGCGTCGAACAGCACCTTGGCGCGGAGGCCGGCGCAGGACGCCTGCGTGGCCGGGGTCAGGTGGGCCGGCAGCAGCGTCCACCCATGCGGTCCGTTGCTGAAGATGATCACCGGGTACGTCTGCGCCAGCTCGAACTTCGGCTTGTGACCCACCTTGCCGACGTTCAGGTGCGT
Source organism: uncultured Solirubrobacterales bacterium (assembly GCA_963779695.1). Taxonomy (GTDB): domain Bacteria; phylum Actinomycetota; class Thermoleophilia; order Solirubrobacterales; family Solirubrobacteraceae; genus Palsa-465. The sequence continues at coordinate 12,586 of CAVZZH010000035.1, read as the reverse complement.
GAAGTAGGCCAGGATGCTGACGAAGCCGACGTACGTCGTCGGGCGGCCGCAGTCGAGGATGTGGTGGCCGCCTCCGAGGAGAGTGAGCGTTCGGTCAAGCCGCGTGATCTGCTGGGTCCGGGCGTGCTCGTGGACGATGTCCTTGTGCTCGGCGTGCTCCCGCGCGATCGCGCCCGGCACGAGCGCCGCGACGATCAACACGACGATCGGAACCCCGATCCAACGGGGAACGACCACGACCGCGCACCCGCCCGCAGCTTCGGGAGGTCGACGAGGATCCAGCCGACGGCGACCCCGGCGAGCACCGTCTGCACCCCGGCCGACTCGATCATGTAGCGCGGGACGCCCGGCCAGCCGTGGAGGACGAAGGCCATCTCGACGATCATCCACAGCACCGCCGCGCCGGCGAGCACGAGCACGGTCCGGTTGCGCCGGAAGGCCGCGATCACCACCGACAGCAGCGCGAGCAGCTGGATCGGCAGGTAGGTGAGCGCCGTGTAGCGGTGGAAGACGCCGATGAACTTGTTGCCCTCGATGCGGCGCACGGACAGCTCGGCGAGCTCGGCGGAAACGAACGGCCGCGCGTTGGTGATCGTCGGCACGCCGAACCACATCACGGGGATCAGCACGAGGCCGAAGGCCAGGAACTTCCGCATCGCCGGAATCGCGCGCCAGGCCCAGAGGAAGTACAGACCGGTGAACGGCCATGCCTCCGGGCGGCCGAGGGCGGCGAGGACGAGCAACGCGTACGCCCAGCGCGGATGGCCCGAGAGGTGCATGTCGATCGCCCCGAGACACAGCGCGACGATGATCGTGTCCGACTGGGCGCTCAGGAACAGGTGGATCCACTGGTTGATGCCGAGCACCGCGAGCCCCGCAAACACGCCCGCGACGACCGCCGCCCACCGTGTGTACGTGTCGACCTCGCCGTCGGAGGGGAGCGTCAGCCGGTAGGCGATCCGCCCGGCGAAGATCGAGCCGCTCAGCGACACCGCCGTCGCGAAGGTCATCCACAGCGTCAGGGCGTGGGTGCCGAACAGCGAGAGCGGCACCGTGAACAGAAACGGCAGCGGCTTCCAGGAGGGCGCGCCGCCGAGGTCGAGACTGAGGTGGAGCGTCTGGTAGCCCCAGATCAGCCAGCCGTACGGGTCGTATCCCGGGCGCGTGTTCGCATGACGGACGAGGAAGTACGAGAAGAGGACCACGAGCACGCCGACGATCCACCAGGGGTGCTGGCGGATGGCAGCGGGCAGACGACTTGTCCGGTCTGCCTCGTGCCTCGGTTCTGGACTCCCGCTCGGAGGAACCGGGGGTGCTTCTAGCGTGCTCTCGGACACGAGGAGTGAGGCACGGTAGCAGTCTTGACGGGCGCAAACGTCGCGCCAATAATCCGCTAAAGACGGCCCGCGCGCCAGCATTCCGCGCCGCCGTGGCAGTGCGCCAGGGCACGCAGCTCGGCATGCAGACGGGCCAGTTCGCGCGGGACCGAGAGATGCCGAGATGTTGTGCAGCTCGAGCGGGTCCTGGCGAAGGTCGTAGAACTCCGTCTCGCCGTCGTTGTACTCCACGTACAAGAACCTTCGTGTCCGCATCGCCTCGTAGGTCCGCGGGCTGCCGCTCGCCGACTGCTGGAAGTCCGGATCGATGCCCCGCAGATCCGCCCCGTGGTGCTCGATCAACGCGGCGCGCCGCCAACCGTCGGGCGCGGTTCCATCGAGGACTCCGAGCAGGCTGTGGCCGTCCCCGCTGAGCTGCGTTCCCCCGATCGCGGCGAACGTCTCCGCGAGATCGACGTTCTCGGCGAGCGCGCCGGTCCGCACGCCGGCCGCGACACCGGGGCCGACGACCACGAGCGGGACACGGATATCGGTGTCGAAGGCCGTCAGCTTGCCCGGCATCAGCCGGTACTGGCCGGTGTGAAACCCGTTGTCCGAGCTGAACACGAGGTAGGTGTTGTCGGCGATGCCGTCCGCCGTGAGGCGCTGCTCGATCGCGCCGATCATGTCGTCGACGGACTGGACCGACTGGGCCCGGCTCCGGAACGCGCCGTTGATCTCGGCGATCTGGGGTTCGGACAACGGGCCCCGGCCGGCGAGCCACCGCGGCGCATCGGTCGGGAGCACGTCGAAGTTCCCCGGCCGGGGCGCCTTCAGACCCGGAAAGCGCTCCGCGTCACGCGGTGCCGGGACGGCGGGTCGGTGCGGGGCAAACGTCGCGAGCTCGAGGAAGAACGGTTGCCGGACCGCGGCAGAGCGATCGATGAACCGAGCGCCCTTCTGCGAGATCACATCCGTGAGGTAGTCGGCGGGCTGGTGGCCGTAGGCATACAGCGCGCCGTTCTGGTTCAGGACATAGTCGAACTCCCCGTAGCCCCAGCCGGCGACGTTCCAGTCGCTCCATCCGGGCGGCACGTACGTGTCAGGGACCTGGGTGCGCTGGAGGTAGCCGTTGAGGTACTTGCCCATCATCGCCGTGCGATACCCGGCCCGCCGGAGCGCGACCGCGAACGTGTCCCGCTCCTCGCCGCGGGCGTGGAACACGTTGAAGCCGCCGTGGCGTCCCGAGTTGCCGAACACCTTCGTGTCGTGCGGGAAGTTGCCGGTGAAGATCGATGCCCGGGACGGGCAGCAGAGCGAGTCCGAGACGAAGTAGTGGCTGAACGTCAGTCCGCGCCGCATCATCTCCTGGACGTGCGGCATGTACCGCAGCAGGTTCATCGACAGGTCATCGGTGAGCACGAAGACGATGTTCGGGCGCCGCGCGTCCGGCGCCGGGGTGTGACGTGCCACTGCACGCTCGGATGAGACCAATACCGCCGCCACGAGGCAGCCGGCCGCGAGCAGGGCAAGCCCGGCGGCGCGAACTCGCCCGCGCGTCATCGCGTCGATCTTCCCCATCGCTGCCCCGAGCACTCAACGCAACTATAGGTAGCTTGAGTCGCCTCGCGACCCGGGTCGGCCTCCGGAACGGATACCCCCGGCAGGAATCGAACCTGCATCCCGCGCTTAGGAGGCGCGTGCTCTATCCATTGAGCTACGAGGGCGCGAAACCGGAGGGTATCCGGGGCATGGCGCGACACGAAGGCCGCTTACGCGGCATTCTTGAGGCACGGTTAACCACGGGACCGCGGCGTGACAAGCCCAATGGCTTGTGCTATTCCCCCGACACCGTGGTGGAGGAGGGAACCAACGTGTTCCAGGGAACACAGCTGTCCAGAACATGAGCGTCGGCGCATCAGAGCTTCTCGTCGAAGGTCAGGCGACGGTTGACGCGATCGAACTCGCCTCCGGCGAGATCAGCGCGCGATCACCGCTCTCGCTGTTCTGGCGGCGGTTCCGACAGGACCGGGTGGCGATGATCTCGGCCGGGTTCATCGTGCTCCTCATCCTGATCGCGATCTTCGCGCCGCTGATCGTCAAGTTGCTCGGGCTGCCGGGACCGTCCGTCCAGAACTCGGACCTCACCGACGCATTCGGCACGCCCATGGGTCCGACAGGCGCGCACCCGTTCGGCGTCGACGGTCTCGGCGAGGACGTCATGGCGCGCACGATCTACGGCGCGCGCGTGTCGCTCGTCGGTCGGGATCCTCGGCACGGGACTGGCGACCCTCGTCGGCGTGTCGCATGGGCCTGTTCGCGGGCTTCTTCCGCGGTTGGACCGACACGGTCCTCTCCCGGATCGCCGACATCGTCCTGTCGTTCCCGATCCTGCTGCTCGGCATCGGCATCGCGGCGGCCTGCGCAGTCAACGGGTGCCTGGGCGGCACGATCCAGCCGGGAGTCCAGACGATCATCGTGATCATCGTGATCTCCGGCTGGACCTACATCTACCGCATCACCCGCGGCCAGGTCCTGTCGCTGCGGGAGAAGGAATTCGTCGAGGCGTCCCGCTCGTTGGGCGCCTCGAACATGCGGATCATGTTCCGCGAGATCCTGCCGAACCTCGTCGCTCCGATCATCGTCTACGCCAGCCTGCTGATCCCGGTGAACATTCTGTTCGAGGCAGCGCTGTCGTTCCTCGGGGTCGGGGTCAAGCCGCCGACGGCGAGCTGGGGCCAGATGATCGCCGACGCGTCCCCCGGGTTCTTCCAGGGGGTCTGGTGGTACATGGTGTTCCCGGGAGTGGCGCTGCTGCTGACGGTCCTGGCATTCAATCTCGTCGGTGACGGGCTCCAGGACGCACTGAATCCGAAGGCCGATCGATGAACGGCCCTCACACTCAACAGGAGGACAAATGAAGGTACTCGCAAAAGGGCTCGCGCTGACTGGGGCGTTGTGCGGGCTCACGTTCGGCCTCGCGGCCTGCGGCTCGAGCAGTTCGAGCAGCAGCGGAGGCGGCGGAGGCGGAGGCGGAGGCGGATCGACGCTCAAGCCGGCCCTCGACGGGTCGAACCAGAACCTGACGGACGGCAAGAAGGGCGGAACCCTCACCGTCTACAACCACGAGGACTTCGAGCATCTCGACCCCGGCCAGACGTACTTCTCGATCGACTACGAGGCCGTCTACCCGACGCAGCGGGCCGCTGTACCAGTTCAAGCCGAACAGCACGACGGACCTGATGCCGGACATGGCGGCATCGATGCCGACGATCTCCGATGGCGGGACGACCGTGACCGTCAAGCTCCGTCACGGCGTCAAGTTCAGCCCGCCGGTCAACCGCGAGGCGACCTCGGCCGACGTCGCCTACGCGATCGAGCGCGGCGCCAACCCAAATGTGGCGAACCCGTACTTCCCGGCCTACTTCTTCTACATCAAGGGTGCGAAGGATGCGACCGGCGGTCCGATCTCCGGGATCTCGACGCCGGACAAATACACGGTCGTCTTCCACCTCACCGGCCCGTACGGAACGTTCTTCGTGGGTGCACTCTCGCTCCCGCTCACCGCACCGGTGCCGAAGGAGTTCGCCGGCCCGCTTGACCAGAAGAAGCCGACGACATTCGGGTCGACCTACCTCGTCGGGACCGGTCCGTACATGTTCAAGTCCGACTCCAAGGGCAAGTTCCTCGGGATCGGCTACCAGCCCGGCAAGTCGGCGACGCTCGTGCGCAATCCGAACTGGGATCCGAACAACAGCCCGGTTCCGGCGTACCTCGACCAGATCAACATCAACATCGGCGGAGACACGAACGTCATCGGCCGTCAGGTGTTGACCGGGACGCACATGCTCCAGAACGACACGCCGGCGGGCGCGATCGTCAAGCTCGCCTATCAGAAGTACTACAACCAGTTGGTCGCCGTGCCGGGCGCCGGCGACCACTATCTCGCGTTCAACAACAAGCAGGGCCCGTTCTCGAACGTGAACGTCCGCAAGGCCGTGTGGGCGGCGCTTGACCGCGCGGCGATGATCAAGGCCGACGGCGGCGAGGTCGTCGCGCGGGTCGGAACGCATTTCGTCTACCCGACCTCGCTCGGCTATCAGCAGGCGGGCGGTGACCACGGCCCGAACGTCGACTACAACAACTACCCGTCCGGCAACGCGGCGGTGGCGGCCAAGTACATGAAGCTCGCGGGCTACCCGAGCGGGAAGTACACCGGTAACTACACGGTCAAAGTCGTTGGTGCGACCGGCGATCCGGCGCCGAAGACGGATGCGATCGTCAACAACGCGATCCAGAGCCTCGGCTTCAAGACCAACTTCACGCTGGTCGACCAGTCGGTCATGTACGGCAAGTACTGCGGCGTGCCGAAGCAGGAGATCGACGCCTGCCCGCACGTCGGCTGGATCCGCGACTGGGCCGATCCGCAGACGCTGCTCGACCCGACGTTCGCCGGGTACAACATCGTCTCGACCAACAACTCCAACTGGGGTCAGGTCAACGATCCGCAGATCAACGCGGCGATGCGCGCGGCGGAGAAGACGGTCGGCACGGCGGCGCGCTCCCAGGCGTGGGCGAACGTCGACAAGCTGCTCATCTCCAAGGCCGTCGCAGTTCCTTGGGTGTTCGACATTCAGCCCAACATCGAGTCGAAGGATGTCCGCGGGATCAATGACCTGTGGAACATCGGCTCATGGGACTACGACTACACGTCCCTCAAGTAAGGACCGCGATTCGCGCCGGGGCTCCGCTCGCACCTGAGCGGGGCCCCGGGCATCGCCTCCCGCGCGCACTCATGACGCAATACATCATCCGCCGCCTGCTCTGGGGAGTCGTGCTCCTGATTGCGGTCATCGCGATCACGTTCATCCTCTTCTACTTGCTGCCGAACGTCGATCCGGCGGTCTTGCGCGCGGGGCGGAACTCGTCGCCGAAAATCATCCACGAGATCGCGGAGAACCTGGGAACCGACAAGCCGGTCTATACCCAGTTCTGGAACTACCTGAAGAACGTCGTCCTGCACTTCGATCTCGGCTTCAGCTATTACAGCGGTGCCTCGGTCAAAAGCCTGATCGCCGACCGGCTGCCGGCCACCCTGTCGCTCACGGTCGGCGCGGTCGTCATCTGGCTGGCGATCGGCATCCCGGTCGGAATCATCTCGGCGATCAAACGTCGCAGCATCCTCGACCGGACGACGATGGGGATCTCGCTCGTGTTCGTCTCGGCGCCGGTGTACTGGCTCGGGCTCCTCGTCCTGTTCGCGTTCGCGTCGGACATCGGCAAGTTCCCGGTCCCGTTCCTCCACGGCGCGGGCTCGCTACGTCGGCCTCACCGTCAACCCGTTGCACTGGTTCGAGTCGTTACTCCTTCCCTGGTTCGTGCTCGCCGCCACCTCCGCGGCGATCTACGCGCGGCTGGTGCGCGGAAGCCTGATCGACGTGATGGGCGAGGACTACATCCGCACCGCCCGGGCGAAGGGTCTGGCGGAACGGACCGTCGTGATGAAACATGGGCTGCGCTCAGCGATCACGCCGCTCGTCACGGTGCTCGGCCTCGACATCGCCATCTTGATGGGCGGCGCGGTGCTCACCGAGACGGTGTTCGACATTCCGGGGATCGGCCGCCTCAACTACGACGCGATCACTCACGGCGACTTCCCGATCATCCAGGGAACGATCGTGCTGGCGGCGCTGTTCATCATCGTTGCGAACATCGTCGTCGACATCGCCTACGCCTACCTCGACCCGCGGGTGCGCTACGCATGAGCACGCTGCTCGAGGTCGAGGATCTCCGCGTCCAGTTTCCCACCGAGGATGGTGTCGTCCGCGCGGTCGACGGGATCTCGTACAGCGTCGACGAGCGCGGGACGATCGGCATCGTCGGCGAGTCCGGCTCGGGCAAGAGCGTCTCGTCGCTGACGATGCTCGGGCTCACCCGGACCCAGGGCGCCACCGTCGAGGGTCGGATCATGTTCGAGGATCGCGACCTCGTCGCGATGAACGACTCCCAGCTCCGGGCGATCCGGGGCAACGAGATCGCGATGATCTTCCAAGATCCGCTGTCGTCGCTCCACCCGTTCTACAAGGTCGGCAAGCAGCTCGTCGAAGCGATGCGGATCCACCGCTCGATCTCCAAATCGGCCGCCCGGAAACGCGCGGTGGAGCTGCTCGAGCTGGTCGGCATCCCTGACCCGGATCGTCGCGTCGACCAGTTCCCGCATGAGTTTTCCGGCGGCATGCGTCAGCGGGCGATGATCGCGATGGCGCTCGCCAACGAGCCGAAGCTGTTGATCGCCGACGAGCCGACGACCGCGCTCGACGTGACCGTTCAGGCGCAGATCCTCGCCCTGCTTGAGAGCCTGCAGAAGCGGCTCGGCATGGCGATCATCATCATCACTCATGACCTCGGCGTCGTCGCCGAAATCGCCGACGACATCGCGGTCATGTACGCCGGGCGGATCGTCGAGCATGCCTCGACGGAGCGGATCTTCGCCGAGCCCCAGCACCCCTACACGTGGGGTCTGCTGAAGTCGATCCCGCGGCTCGACAACCCGCGAAATGAAGAACTGATCCCGATCTCGGGCCGACCGCCGAGCCTCATCAACCGACCGTCCGGCTGCCACTTCCATCCGCGCTGCCCGTACTCCCAGCCGGATCACGAGCGCGTCGACCCACACCTCGACCCGATCCCCGGCGAGGATCACCACGAGGTCGCGTGCCTGCTGGACCACACCCTGCGGGCAAGGATGTGGTCCGGGCTCCAGGCCGGTCGTTCGCCGGCCTCCATCCGCCAACTCGCGGAACCTGCAGCAGCGAGTCCATCCCACCGAAACACGCACGTTGGCGGGGGAGGCGGACGAATGACGGCCACAGCCGCAACCCCACTGATCGAAGTTCGCAACCTCACGAAGTATTTTCCGATCACTCGCGGGATCGTGTTCCAGCGCCAGGTCGGGGCCGTCAAAGCGGTCGACGACGTGTCGTTCCAGGTGCACTCCGGTGAGACGCTCGGGATCGTCGGCGAGACCGGCTGCGGCAAGAGCACGACCGCCCGCCTGCTCGTCCGTCTGCTCGACCCCACCGGCGGCGCGATCATGTTCGAGGGCGAGGACATCGCCCATCGCAACGGCCCCGCGCTCAAGGCGCTGCGCCGCGAGATGCAGATGATCTTCCAGGACCCGTACTCCTCGCTCAACCCGCGCAAGACGATCGGCTCGATCATCGCCGAGCCGTTCGTCATCCACGGCCTGCACAAGGGCGAAGGGGTGCGCAAGAAGCGCGTCCAGGAGCTGATGGATCGCGTCGGACTCAACCCCGAGCACTACAACCGCTACCCGCACGAGTTCTCCGGCGGCCAACGCCAGAGGATCGGCGTCGCGCGGGCGATCGCCCTCGAGCCCAAGCTGCTCGTCGCCGACGAGCCGGTGTCAGCGCTCGATGTCTCGATCCAGGCCCAGGTGCTCAACCTGCTGCGGGGGCTCCAGCGGGAGATGGGCCTCACGCTGATCTTCATCGCCCACGACCTGAGCGTCGTGCGTCACATGTGCGATCGCGTCGCGGTCATGTACCTCGGCAAGATCGTCGAGCTCGGCTCGAGCGACGCGCTGTACACCTACCCGCGCCATCCGTATACCGGCGCGCTGCTGTCGTCCGTCCCGGTGCCGGACCCGGTCGGCGGCCGGCGCGAGCGCCAGCTGCTGACCGGCGACGTGCCGAGCCCGGCAAATCCGCCGCAGGCCTGCCGCTTTCACACCCGCTGCCCGAAGGCCCAGGCGCGGTGTGCCACTGACGAGCCGGTGCTCGAGGACAAGCGCACCGGGACGATGGCCGCGTGCCACTACCCCCTCACCCAGGAGGAGGTCAAGCTGCGGCTGCCGGTCGCGCTGACCGGTGTCGATCCGTCCTCCGTGCCGGCGCCTCGCGATGTCCCGCCCGACGCCCTGGTGCCGGTCGACGTAGCCGAGGCTCAGGCTGCGCCGTCGTCGCCGTCCGCGTCCGCGTCGCCGCCCGACTCGCCCTCTTCGTCTTCGTCGTCGCCTTCGTCGTCGTCGACGTAGAGCGATTCCGCGGCAAGCTCCTCGCCGCGGCGCCCCCACAGCTTGACCTCGACGAAGTCGCCGCGATAGTTATCGGGCGCGATCAACGTGAAGCGCTCCTCGACGAGCTCGCACTGATCGACGGCGAGGTTCGCCAGCTCGGCGGTGACGATGGAGCCGCCGGGGACGAGCGCGACGCCCCACACGAGGGTCATGTCGGCGGCCTTGCCCTGCTCACCCCGCCACGTGCCGATGACGTCGTCGTTGAGGTCGATCTTCCACTCCGGGTTTGCCTCGGCGGTCTCGGAGGTGAAGTCGGCGGTTGACTCGAAGTCGGTCGGCCCGCGATCGCTCTCGCCGAACGCGACGAAACCGAACAGCTCGTATCCCTCGGTCGTCCGGGCGACAGCCGGGATGTAGGTCCGACCCGCAAATGAGCGGTCGGGGAACCACCGGATCTCCCCGGTCTCACCGAGTTCGGCGCCCTCGGTGTCGATCTCGCGGACGGCGAGCTGGAAGTGGCCGCGCAGCGTTTCCGCCCAGCGGCCGTATGGCAGCCCCTCCTGGGGCGGCTCGGCGGCGAAGGTGATGACGAAGCGGTCGGTCGGCGGCACGGCGCCGGGGAGCATAGGCGCTCTGAGCGCCGGACGCTCTTAGAACGCCCCGCGGCGGCTCAAGACCGCGGGAATCGTCTTCAGCAGGATCGACAGATCGAGGAACATCGACCACTGCTCGAGGTACAGGAAGTCAAGCCGGACGAGGTCGTCGAAGTCGAGCTCTGAGCGTCCGGAGACCTGCCACAGCCCGGTGATCCCCGGGAGGACGAGGTAGCGCTTCTTGTGCCATTCCTCGAGCCGTTCGAAGTCCCGCATCGGCAGCGGCCGCGGGCCGACGAGCGACATCTCGCCGCGGACGACGTTGACGAGCTGCGGCAGCTCGTCGAGCGAGAACCGGCGCAGGAAGCGCCCGACCTTCGTCAGCCGCGGGTCGTGGCGGATCTTGAACAGCGCGCCCGACTGTTCGTTGAGCGGCTCGAGGTCGGCCTGGATCTGGTCGGCGCTCTCACGCATGGTGCGGAACTTGAAGCACGAGAACGGCTTTCCGGCCATCCCGGGGCGGACCGAGCGGTAGATGATCGGGCCGCGGGAGCTCAGCTTGATCGCGATCGCGATCGCGATCAGGATCGGGGAGATGAGCACGAGCCCGACCGTTGAGAGCACGAGGTCGAAGCTCCGCTTGAGCGCGTAGTCGATGCCCTCGAACACGGGCGGGCGCAGCGTGAACAACGGCACGCTCTGACCGGGCACGAACTCGGCGCGGTCGAACAGGATCTCCATCGTCGACGGCGCGACATGGACGGTGACGCCGCTGCGATGGCACAGGTCGACGAGGTCGACGGCGCGCTCCTGCGGGAAATCGGGGTCGGCGATGATCACCTCCTGCACCTTCTCGGTGGCGAGGATGTCCGGCAGCTCCTCGAGCTCGCCAAGCGACTTCAGGCCGTTCTGCGGCCGCGGCGTCAGCGAGATGTAGCCGACGATCGCCACCCGGGTCCGTGACCGCCCGGAGAGGGCGTGCGCCACCGCCTCGATGTGCTTGCCGGAACCGACGATCAGCGCCCGGCGCTGATAGCCGGCCTGCTTGAGCACCCAGCCGGTCACGCGGAGGTGGAGCTGCTCGCAGCCCGCCGATGTACGCGATCCCGATGATCAGGCTCCCGTAGAAGATGTAGTAGCTGCTGAAGTGCTGGCCGTTGGCGAGCGCGAACACGAGCGCGATCACCGTCGCCTGGAACAGCGCGGTCGCGATCTTCGCCGTTCCGGGCCGGCGTGGTCGGTCGGCATACAGGTCAACCCGCGCGAACATCAGCACGGTCACGAGATACGCGAATGCGATCCACGGCTTGATCCCGTGCCACACGTTGTCGATCGAGAACTCGCCGCGGAACGCGAGCTTCACGCCGAGCGCCGTGAACAGCGCGCCCACGACGCCGATGAAATCGAGCGCCAGCAGGGTGAGGACACGGGCGGTCCGGCGCAGTGTCTCCAGGCGGAGGACGAACGACAGCAGCGGAGGCCGCTTGCGCCGGACGTCGCGGTCCGGCAACACGATCGGAGGCGGGATGCCGTTCGTGCCGTTGGCAATCGCCTCGGGGGCCTCTTTCTGCTCGGTTGTCACTGGCGGCTCAAGTGGGGTCGTTCCTCCCGTTACCCGTAACGCCGACTACGCATCGAAGTTACGAGGTAGGGTCGCCGCCCCGCGGGTATCAACGCGCGGCGCCGACCAGCGTCTCGACGCCCGACTGCTCAATCGTGCGGCCGAGGCCCTCGCGCAGAGCGATCATGGGCTCCCAGCCGAGAACCTCCTTAGCGAGACTGATGTCCGGCTGACGGACCTGCGGATCATCGGTCGGGAGCGCCTCGAACACGATCTCCGAGCGCGATCCGGTGACCTCGATCACGGCCTTGGCCAACTCGAGCAACGTGAACTCGTTCGGGTTTCCGATGTTCACAGGGTTGTGATACCCAGACTCGGCAAGACCAATGATCCCGCGAATCAAATCGTCGACGTAACAGAACGAGCGGGTCTGGGCACCGTCGCCGAAAACGGTGATCGGCCGATCCTGGAGCGCCTGGCGCAGGAACGTCGGGATCGCACGGCCGTCGTGCGGGCGCATGCGCGGCCCGTAGGTGTTGAAGATGCGGACGATCGCGGTGTCGACGCCCTGCTGACGGTGATACGCCATCGTCAGCGCCTCTGCGTACCGCTTCGCCTCGTCGTACACGCCGCGCGGGCCAATCGGGTTGACATGGCCCCAGTAGCTCTCGCGTTGCGGATGCTCCTGCGGATCCCCGTAGACCTCGCTCGTGGACGCGATCAGGAACCGCGCCCGATGCTGCTTGGCGAGGCCGAGCGTGTGGTGCGTCCCGTAGGAGCCGACCTTGAGTGTGTGCAGCGGCAACCGCAGGTAATCGATCGGCGACGCTGGAGACGCGAGGTGGTAGACGAAATCGACGTGCTCATCGACGAAGTACGGGTCGATGATGTCGACATTGAGATGGACGAACGAGTCGGTCCGGATGTGGTGGATGTTGGCGAGCGAGCCGGTTTCCAGGTTGTCGACGCAGATCACGCGTTGGCCGCGGCGCAGCAGCTCATCGCAGAGATGCGAGCCCAGGAAGCCGGCGCCGCCGGTGACGAGGCAGGTAGACATAGAGCGGCAATCTAGCGTGGT
>CAVZZH010000034.1:0-73971 GCA_963779695.1 uncultured Solirubrobacterales bacterium | reverse complement strand
CGGTCGTCGCGAGCGGCACGTAGAACTCGCCGCGCGCGTGTTCCCCGTTGACGAGCAGCGGGCCGGCGACACCGATGGGTACCTGCGCGGCCCCGAGGAAGTGCTCGATGTTGCCGCGGGTCGTGCACGGGTCGATCGAGTGGGCGCACACGTGGTGCAATTCCTCACCGGTCAGCTCGCGGATGAAGCCGCGACGGGCGTCGATGGCATCCGCCGTGTAGTCGTCATCGGCCCGCCGCGGGATGGGCCGTCGCACGCTCATCCGTAGAGGGCGTCGAGGACGTCCGCGTAGCGTTCGTAGACGATGTTGCGGCGCACCTTGAGCGTCGGCGTCAGCTCGCCATCCTCGTGCGAGAGGTCATGGTCGAGCAGCGCGAACTTCTTGATCTGCTCGACCCGGGCGTACTTTGCATTGACGCGATCGAGTTCGCTCTGAATGAGTTCGATGACCTCGTCGGAGCGGACGAGCGCGGGCATATCCTGCGGCAGCGAGCGCGCGGCGGCCCACGGGATGATCTGCTCCGGATCGAGGGTGATCAGGGCGACCGGGTACGGCCGGCGATCGCCGTACATCACGGCCTGGGAGATCCACCGGGACTGTTTGAGGTCGTTCTCGAGGTTGGCGGGCGTCAGGTTCTTGCCGCCGGCCGTGATGATGATGTCCTTCTTGCGACCGGTGATCGACAGGTAGCCGTCCGCGTCGAGTGAGCCGAGGTCTCCGGTTGCCAGCCATCCGTCGTCGAGCGCCTCTTGCGTCGCCTCCGGATCGCGCCAGTACTCGCCGAACACGTTCGGCCCGCGCGTGAAGACCTCACCGTCGGGGGCGATCCGGAACTCGATGCCGGGAAGCGCCCGGCCGACGGTGCCGAAACGGATGTGGCCGTGTGTATTGATCGCGCCGAGCGCCACCGTCTCGGTCATCCCCCAGCCCTCGAGCACCGGAACACCGCACGCATAGAAGAACCTCAGGATCTCCGGCGCGATTGGAGCGGCACCGGAGACGGCCTTGTCGAGACGTCCGCCGAACACGGCGCGGACGTTGCGATAGAGGTCCGCGTCGGCTCGGTCGAATGTGAACTGCATCGACCTGGGCACCGTCTCGCCTCGCTCGCGCATCTCCCGCACGGTGACGCCGACCTCGACGACGTGCGCGAGCTTCTGCGGGTCGTCGAACGCCGAGGTGGCGAGCGTATAGATCTTCTCGAACACCCGTGGGACCGACGGCAAATACGTCGGCCGCGTCGCCTGCATCTCGGCGACGAGGTTGGCGATGTCGCCCCCGAAGTACGCGATCTCGGTGCCGACCGGGAACGACGCGAGCTGCACGGTCAAGGCAAAGCAATGAGCGAGCGGGAGATAGAGATAGGTGACCTCGCCGTGGTTGATGAAGCCGATCTCCTCCACCATGCGACCGACCGAGGCAGCGTTGCCGTGCGTGAGCATCACGCCCTTCGGCGGCCCTGTCGTGCCGGACGTGTAGATGATCGTGTACGGATCCTCAGGCCGGACCTGGCTGCACCGCCGCTCCAGCTCGGAGCGATCGCCGCTGCCGTCGGCACGCAGCGAGTCGAGCGAGAGGGTCCCGCCCGCCGGCTCGATCGAGGCGATCCACTCGAGCTGATCAAGCTCGTCGCGGATGTCGGTGATCTTCGCCACCTGGGCGGCGTCCTCGCAGATGATCGCCCGCGCCCCGGAATTGCTCGCCACCCAGGCGCATTCCTCTGGAGAGTTCGTCGGGTACATCGGCACGACGACGGCGCCGGCACGTGAGATCGCCAGGCTCACGAGCGTCCACTCTCGACGTGTGTTGGCGAGCAGGCACACCCGGTCGCCCAGCTCGATGCCGCGGTTGACCAGCCCGCACGCGATGCTGTCGACAGCGTCGCTCACCTCGGCGAACGTGTCCGTCTGCCAGGCGCCGCCCGAGAGATAGCGCAGTGCGGGGCGGCTTCCGTACCGCTCTGCCGCGCTCACCGCGGCGCGGCTGATTGTCCGCGCCGATTGCAGGGCTGTGTCAGTCATAAGCTCACGATGATCGACAACGCCCGTTGGTGTCGCATCCGTGGAAAGGTGCCGCCGGGTGCGGCGAACTACCGCTCTGTGTGTTTCATCTCACACGTGGCGTTGTCACCGCATCACGGATTGACGCGCAGCAACGCGAACTGGGTGTCGCCGCCGTTCGCCGTGTACCCGGCCGCGACGATCCGACCGCGGCGTCGAGCGCGACGTCCTGGCCGAACTCACCTCGCCCGTGAAAATCGACGGTCAGGATGCCCGTCGCCGTCAAAGCTCGCGTCCGGGGTGCCGTCAGCGGTGTAGCGCACGAGCGCCATGTCGAGGATCGTCGAGCTGGTCGCCCGGCCGACGAGGATGATGCGGCCCTGAGCGTCGACCGCGATGTTCTCGGCGAAGTCATCCCCGCCGCCAACATCGGTGGTGACGTGGCCGCCTGACCCAAACGTCGAGTCGAGGGTCCCGTCGGAGCGGTAGCGGGCGAGCAGAAAGTCCCAGTTGGAGTGGGCGCCGACCGTGTAGCCGGCGATGACGATCTGGCCGGCCGGCGTCAGCGCCACGCCGTTTGCGACGTCCGAGAAGCCGAGATCGGTGATCGTCGTCCCGCCGGTGCCGAACGTCCCGTCGAGCTTGCCGTCCGTCGTGTACCGAGCGAGGGCGATGTCCTCCCCGGCCGTGCCGACGACGACGATCGCACCGTCGGGCTGAATCGCGATGGCACGAGCGCCGTCGGAGTTCGTGCCGAGGTCGTCGTGACCTTCCCGCCGGTGCCGAAGCTCGTGTCGAGCGATCCATCGGCGTTGTAGCGGGCGAGCGCGAAATCGCCGTTGATGCCGGAGCTGAAGGCGAAGCCGGCGACGACGATCTTCCCGTCACCCTGGACGGCCACGGCGTTGGCGACGTCGCCATGGCCGGTGAAGTTGGTCGTGACCGTGCCGCCGGTGCCGAAGCTCGGGTTGAGCGCGCCGTCGGCGGTGTAGCGCGCGAGCGCGAACTGCTGTTTCTGGATCCCGGCCGCGTCGGTTTCACCGACCGCGACGATCCCGCCGTCCGGCAGCAGCGCGGCATCGTAGGCCTGATCTCCAGGGCCGCCGAGGTCGGTGGTGGCGATCCCGTTCGTGCCGAAGCTCTGGTCGAGGTTGCCGGACGCGTCATGACGGGTGAGCGCAAAGTCCGTGCCCGCGCCGACGGTGCGCCACCCTGCGGTGACGATTCCGCCGCCCGGCTGGATCACGACGGCCTCGCCCTGACCGCCGCCGACAGGCGTCGACACGCGTCCGGTCCCACCAAACGTCGTGTCAAGCCCGGGCGGAGCGGCCGGGGTCACGCAATGGACGGCGATATCCGAGACGTCGGCGCTCGCCACCGTGCCCGCTCCGTGCTGCACGGAGCACACCTGGTCCGGATTGTGTGGCTGGGTGCGCACCACGATCTCGTACGGCTGCCCGGAGGACGCCGTGCCCGGGAACGTGAAGCGCACCGTTGCCTGACACCGCCACGTCAGCCGCCGAGGTTGGTGAGGACGAGTCCGGAGCCCTGGAGGCCGTCGACCGTGCCGCCGATCGTGAAGCTCTGTGGTGTCGAGGTCGGCGGCTGGGGGTCGTCGATGATCGTGACCGTGGTGCTGCGCCGCGTGCCGAGCGTGCCGCAGCGCGGGCGTGAGAGCGAGACGCGGAATGTCTCCGGCGCCTCTGCCTTGTGGTCCGCGCGGATGGGGATCTCGATGAACCGGGGCGTCTTCTCGCCGTCGCGGAACGTGACCCGCGTCGTCGTGGTCGTGAAGTCGCGCCCCGGCTGCGCTGAGCCGCCGCTCGTGCTCACGTTGACGGTCGCCGCCCCACGCGACCCGCGGGAGCGGGTGAGGAGCAGCGGCAGCCGGGAGCCCTCCTCGGCGGTCAACGCGGAGCGCTCGAGCTGGACGCTGCCCGCACCGCGGCGCGGGCCGGACGGACAGCGCGCGGCCGGCGGCAGCTTCGGTTTCGGCTCGCGGAAGCGTGGCTTGCCACGCGGTTTCAGACCGTGAGCCGTGAACAGCGGCGCGCCGCCGTGGATCGGATCCTGGATGAACGCCTGGACGGCAGACTCGCCACCGCGATCGTTGACCGCCTCGGCCTCAAGCGTGACGTGGACCGCGAACAGTTCGTCGTCCGGGAGCGCCGTGAGCGGGATCCTCACGCTGCGCGGCGGCTTCAGGAACATTCCCGCCAGACTGCCGGTGCCGCTGTCGTCGAGGTCACCGTTGACGTCGAACTGGTCCGCTCCCCAGAGCGACCGGGATGCATCGCCTGACGTGGCCGCCCCGGGCCGCCAGGAGTGCGCATGACCTTCGAGATACGCGATGCCGCCGCCATCGAAGAAGTCGCCGCCGCGCCTCCGATGCCGCGTAGGCCCGCACGTGGAATCGCACGACGGCGCGCATCGGCTCGCAGTTGCCCGCCGGTGGACACTCCCACGCACCAAGCTTCCCGAGGTTGCCGTCGGCCGCCTGCAGGAACAGGTCCGAGATCGTCACCCGTAGCGAGGCATCGCTCGAGGTCTTCTGGTAGGCCTGGTACTCGTCGAGATGCGAGATGGTGCCCTTCGACACCCCGGAGCGCAGCGGATTCGGACTGGGCGACTGGGCGAGGACCGAGTACTGGGCACCGTCCGCGCTCGCGAACATGCTGCCGAACGCGTCGTTGCGCGGCAGAGAGGTCCAGTACGGGTCGGGCAACGGCAGGTTGAAGACGACGCGGCCGAGCCGGACCGCCTTGTGCAGCGGACCGCCGAGATGCCCGCCGAGCTGGCTGCCCTTCTGCACCCACTGCGTCCCGCCCCCCTGCGTGACCTTGTCGACCTCCCAGAACCACAGGGGATTCCCCTGCGCCCGCGGCTTCGGCGCTGCCGCTGCGCCGGCAGCGAAGACCAGCAGTGCGGCGACGAGTGCCGCGAGCGCAGCGCCCCAACGGCACCTGACCATGACGGCCTTCATATCGTCCCCCTCGATGATCAACTCGGCGCAGTCGCGCCCGGCGAAAACGTTACGCCGTGTGCCTGCGTCGATGCACCGGGGAAATCACTGGGCTTTAAGCCCGGATGCGTCATCGCTCCAGCGCCTGAACCGCACCTCCGCGCCGGCGTCGAGGAGCGCGGCGTTCCACGGGTTGACGAAGTCGTCGTAGGCATCGCACACGACCGCGGCGCTCGGCCACCGCGGGCTTTCGGCTTCCCACACGCCGGGGAAGGAGCGCGAGGGCGTCCACTCGTGATAGCTCGGCGGGTCGCCGTGTTCGTCCGTCCATGCCCGGATTGCGGACCGCACCGCGTCGCGGGTCCAGGTGCGCGTGACCGTCGGTTCGTTGGCTGTGCATCCGATGCAGCGCTCGGCCCGCGGACTCGCCACCGGGCCGCCGCACTGCCGGCAGGTTCCGGCACGCAGATAGTTGTGCACGGTCGAGACCGACACTCCGAGCTCCTCGGCGACGGCACGGATCCGGTGCCCGCGGGCGCGCAGGCGGCAGGCCGTTTGGATCCGCTCGGCAACGCTGTCCTCGCATTCGAGGGCCCGATCGATCAGTCCCGCAGCCCGCAGCGCCTTCCCCCACGAACCGAAGTGGTCGGCGACACATGAGCTGCTCGGCCAATACGGGTGCTCGCGCATCCATTTGCGTTGGCCGGCCGGCGCGTCATGCGGCCGCTCACCTGACCATTCCACACGGCGTGGCGGCTCGCCCATCTCCGCGGTCCACTGCCGCAGCGCGCGGAGGATCGCCTCGTCGCTCCAGCGTCGTGGCGTCCCCGGATGCGTCCGGGGCACGTACCGTGCGGGCTGGCGGGACGGCGGATGAGACATGACAGGACCGTAGTCAAATCTTGACTACTGCGCAAGGTACTATTCAAACCGTGGCTGCGAGCAGCGATGCGGACCGTACGATGACGGTCGATGACGCCGTCGGGCTGACCGTCGGCGAGGTGATGCTGGCCCGTCCCAAGACCCTTCCGGGCGATTCGCCGGTTGCGACCGTACGGGCCGCATTTGCGCGCCCGACCGTCCGGACCGTGCTGCTCGCCGACGGCGCGCGGTTCGTCGGCGCGATTGAGCGGAGCGGCCTCCCGGACAACGCCTCTGACGACGCGCCCGCGCGCGATTTCGTCGAGGCCGAGCCGCTGACGGCGACGCCAGGGACGCGGATGAGCGATGCGATGGCGATGCTCGAAGGCCGGAGCGAGCCACGGCTGATCGTGCTCGACGAGGACGGCGTCACCCTGCGTGGTCTCGTCTGCGCCAACGGCAGCGGCACCGGCTTCTGCATCCGGCCCTGTGTCGCGAGCTCAGGCTCGCCCCCGGCGCGCCGGTCGGTGGCGGTGGTAGACGACGTGGTCGCGCGGGTCGACCGGGTTATCCGGCGTGAGCTCGCCGGTGGCGACCCGCCGAAAGCCGGCGCGCTCGAGCGCCCGCCACGACGCCCGATTGCCCGCGACAACCGGTACGACCACGTCGTCGGCGTCGGGATACCGGTGCCACGCCTGCGCCACCGCGGTCGCGATCATCAGCGCGCCGAGCCCGCGGCCGCGGAATGCCGGCTCGCCGATCAGGTAGTCGATGCCGAGCGCACCCGGCGGGACCGGCCACACGGTCGAGAGCTCCTCCCGCCACTCCGGGTTGTCATCGATCCGGTAGCGCTGGATGAGACCAAACGCTGTGTCGTCGGCGCTCGCGATGAAGATTTCCGTGGGGTCAGCGCCGTCGACTGACGGTCCGAAATCGCGCTCGATCGCCTCGGGACGGTGGTCGTGGTGCCACCAGCGCGCAACGAGCGGCTCTGCCAGCCATGCACCGAGCAGCGGGAAGTCCCCTCGCCCCAGCGGATGAAGGCTGACGGTCATCGGTCGTGCACCGGTGATCCGTCGTGCACAATGGGCTGACGGACATGTTGGGGGGAAACGGATTTTTCGGCGCAGAGCATGGCACCGTCAGGATGGCGACTCCGCGTCGGCGCATGGGCTCGCGACGGCTTGGCATGCTCGCTGTGGCGGCGTTTGTGTGGACGGCGTCCTCGTGGGCACCGGCCGCGGCGAACGCGGCATCGCTTCCCGGACTGCACGTATCGGGAGCGCGCCTCGTCAGCAGTCAGGGCCATCGCGTCGCGCTGCGAGGCGTCAACCGATCCGGCACCGAATACGCCTGCGTTGAGGGTTTCGGCATCTTCGACGGCCCCAGCGACGACGCCTCTGTCCGTGCGATCGCGGCATGGCACATCAACTTCGTCCGCCTCCTCCTCAACGAGGACTGCTGGCTCGCCATCAACGGCATCAAGCCGGCGTTCAGCGGTCAGCGCTACCGCCAGGCGATCGTCAACTACGTCGGGCTGCTCCATCGTCATGGGATCTACGCCGAGCTGTCGCTCGCGTGGGGCGCGCCGGGACACATGCGCGCCACCTCCCAGCCCCGTGCCCCTGACGAAGACCACTCGCCGGCGATGTGGAAGAGCCTCGCCACGACGTTCAAGCACGACTCCGGCGTGCTGCTCGGGCCGTGGGGCGAACCGGTCGTCACCCCGCAATGCCTGCTCCGCGGCGGAAGCCCATGCCCGCGGCCAAACGGGACCGCCGCCCTGCGCTACCGCACCGCCGGCATGCAGCAGGCGGTCAACGTGATGCGCTCCGCCGGGTACCGCGGACCGATTGCGATCCCCGGGATCAATTACGCCAACGACATGTCGCACTGGCTCGCGTTCGAGCCGCATGACCCCCGGCACCAGCTCGTCGCCGAGGCCCACGTCTACGGGAAGAACGCGTGCAGTTCCACGACGTGCTTCAACCAGACGATGGCGCCGGTCGCCCACAAGGTGCCGCTCATCTTCGGCGAGACCGGCGAGACGTTCGACGCCTCGAGCTGCGCGTCGTCGAACATCGAGACGTTCCTCAACTGGGCCGAGGGCCACGGCGTCGGCTACGCGGCCTGGACCTGGGACACATGGGGCAACTGTCACGCCCTCATCTCGAACTACCGCGGTGACCCCGCAAACGCGTACGGAGCGTTCGTCAGGGGCTACTACGCCGGACTCGCGCACTAGATGTTTGATTCCGCGGCCCTGTGGGGGCCCCGGGGGATCGGACCCACTATCCATCTCGCCGCGCACGCCGGCTTTCGGCTCACTCAGGGACGGGAGCCCGCCCGCCGGCCGGATATGCAACGAAGGAAACGGGGTTGGGGGCGAGCCGTCCGCGCGGCCGGCCGCGCCGGGAACCCGGTGCGTCGTCGTCCGGTCGCTTGGGGACCGGACCGGGACAACGTCCCACCGGACCGGGACAACGTCCCACCGGAGCGCGCCCGGACGGTGGATCGTGACGTTCTCCCGATCTGACCCGGATTCCGTCCCACCCTCCCCGCCGAGCCCCGTCCGATCGGGACGTTGTCCCGACCGCCGGGCCATGGCGGTCGGTCATCCCGCACCGATCAACCCAGAATCCCCCGCTCCCAACCCAAATCGGGAGAAAGGGATTTCCGGACGCTCTCAGCCACCCAGAATCCCTTTCCAACTCACACCGCGCGGAGAGGGGGATTTCGTGCCGATCCGAGCTCCGCTCGCCCGGGCTCCGCTCGCCCGGGGCTCCGCCTGCCCGGGCTCCGCCCACCCCAAGCGGCACCCACCCGGAACGCGCCGCCCCCTCTCCTTCAATGCAAAACCGGCCCGGTCGACGGCCTCGTCAAAGCGCGCCCGGATCAAGACGCGGCCATAAGAGCTAGCTGATCGACGACCTCGGTCCGCACGTGGGTGGCGCAGGCCACCCCTAGGGTGGGTGGGCACGGAGCCCGGGCTCGGTGAATATGCCGAGCATGACGTACACCACGACGACAACAGGCAACGCGGCAGACAAACCCGCGTCCCAACGAAACGGACACCTGGCCGAAAGCTCCCGGGCGGCCACGTCCGCGCCGGCGGGATCACCCCGCGGAGGAGCACTAACGGTGCGAACTCGCGTCGCCTGTTTTCGGCCATCCGGCTGCGGTGGGGTGATCGCCACGATCCACTGGCGCTGAGCGACGCCGCGTGAGGCGAACGAGCCCGCGCGGTGATCAGAGCGTCGAGATCCCGTGCAGCGCGGCGACCATGCCGACCGCGACGAGCACAAGCCCCGCGAGGGCGATCGCCCACCGCAGCGCACCGGCCGGCGCCGCGGCTTCCTCACCGGAAGCCGGGGCGCCAGCCGCGTTTCCGGACGCGCCCTCCGCACGTCCGGAGCGCGCCGACGCTGCGGCTGCAGCCGAATCCACGGGCACGCGCGCGGCCGCCACTCCCTCCTGAGCGAACGCGGCGTCACCCGTGGCCACCATCGACAACGGCCGCGCGCGCCGAAGCGCTCCTGCGGCGACGAGTGCCGCCTCACCGAGATCACCGCCGGATGGGTAGCGCTCAGCCGGGTCCCTCGCCATCGCGCGGGCCACGACCTCGTCGAACGCGGGCGGGAGGTCCGCTCGGACCGACGAGGGAGACGGCGGCGGGGCCTCAAGCCGAGCGAGCAGCCCGGCCTCGGCGACGGCCCGCTGGAAGGGCTCGACGCCGGTGAGCGCCTCGAACAGCACGCAGCCGAGCGCGTAGATGTCGGCGCGAGCGTCGACGTCCTGGCCGAGCAACTGCTCGGGGGCGACGTAGTCGACGCGGGCGACGACGGTCCCGTGCCGCGTCAGCGCATCGATCGAGGACTCGGGCTTGGCGAGACCGAAGTCGGTCAAGTACGCATGGTCACGCCGCGCGAGCATCACGTTCGAGGGTTTGACGTCCCGGTGGAGGATCCCGTGGGCGTGGGCGGCGTCGAGCGCGGCGCCGACCTGCCGGACGATGCGGGCAGCGCGGGTCGGCGCGAGCGCGCCTTCGGACTGGATCACCGCGCCCAGATCGACGCCATCGACGAGGCGCATCATGATGTACATCACGCCCTGCTCCTCGCCCGCGTCGAAGATCGGGATGACGTTCTGGTGGTCGATCGCGGCGGCGACCTTCGATTCGCGCCGGAAGCGCTCGCGCACGCGCGCGTCCTCTGAGTGGGCGGGAAGGATGAGCTTGAGCGCCACCGAGCCGCTGGAGCGCCAGCTCCTCGGCGCGGTAGACGACGCCCATGTCTCCGTGGCCGATGATGCCCTCGACGCGACAGCCGGCGAACACGGTCCCCGGGGGCAGGTTGGTGACCAGCTCCGCCGTCGGAACGGCGGGCGGGCGCGGGGGCGCGGGGCGGCGCGGCACAGGTGGTGGCGGCGGTGGTGGCGGCGCGGCGGGCTCCGGTGGCGGCGGGGCCGGGCGTGCGACGGGCGGGGGCTCGGGTGGCGCCGGCGGCGGCTCTGGTGGAGCGACCGGCGCCGGTGGCGGCTCTGGTCGCAGCGACCGGCGCCGGTGGCGGCTCCGGTGGAGCGACCGGCGCCGCTGCCGGCGGGCTCGCCGCGAGCGCCGCGCTTGCGGCATCGGTGACATCGATCGTCGTCGAGCCCACCTTGACGGAGTCGCCCGGCGTGAGCACGACGCGACTGGTGATCCGCTGACCGTTGACGTACGTCCCGTTCGCCGACCCGAGGTCCTCGATCGCCAGCACTCCGGTGTCACCCCGGCTGATGCGTGCGTGACGCCGTGACAGCTCGTTGTCGTCGGTGAGCCGGCCGTCGCCACTCACCGCGCGCCCGAGCACCAGCTCGTCCTCGACATCGAGCTGACGGCCGTGCGCCGCGCCGCCGGTCACGACGAGCACCAACGGGACGGGCTCGGGCTCCGGGCGTCGCGAGCATCGTTTCCGCGGCCGGCGCGAGGGTCTCCTCGGCCGCCGCGTTCGCGACGGCGGTCACCTCGAGCACGGTCTTGCCCACCCGGACCTGATCGCCGGCCACAAGCGTGCGCGGGGCATCGATCCGCGTGCCGTTCACGAACGTCCCGTTGGCCGAACCAAGGTCCTCGATCGCGAGCTGACCGTCGGCACCCCGCGCGATGCGGGCATGGCGCCGGGAGATCTCGGGGTCGCCGCCGAGGCGTCCCTCGTCCTCAGGCGCCAGCCGGCCGATCAGCAGGTCGGCATCGATGCCGACCAGCTTCCCCTGCTCCTTGCCCTCAGTCACCCGCAGCTGTTCGCCAGCCATCACCTGGAAGCCTAACGCCCTTTCGCCCATCGACTGGGAGACGTTTGTCACGCTCGACGCAGGCGGTCCCGGCCGGGATAATGGATTGCGTGTCTGCGAACCCTCCCGCCGATGCCCGGGCGATGCTTGAAGTGGGGGCTCGCGCCGACGCAGAACGATCGGGCCGTCCGTTCCTGGAGCTCCGGGACGGCGGCGGTCGTACGCGCGTGTTCGTGTTCGCGCCGGGAGCGGACTCGGCGTCCGTCGGCCGACGCTCCTCGTCTGACCTCGTGCTCGACTGGGACGACCAGGTGTCCCGTCTGCACGCTCGCTTTGAGTGTCAGAACGGCGGTTGGGAGCTCGTCGACGACGGGCTCTCGAGCAACGGCACGTTTGTCAACGACCGGCGGCTGAACGGCCGGGAGCCGCTCAAGTCGGGAGATGTCCTCCGGTTCGGCGCGACCGAGATCACCTACCACGCGCCCCGGCCCGCACCGCCCGAGCCCAAGCCGACCGTCGCCCCGACACCGGTGGCTGCGGTTCCCCCGCACCCGGCCCCCGCCCCGCCCCGCGCCCCCGCGCCGCCGAGCGCCCCCGTCCCGCCGCGCGCCCCCGTCCCGCCGAGCGCCCCCGCGGTACCGAGCGCACCGTCAGCCCCGGGCGCACCGGGGATCGAGCTCTCAACCACCCAACGCCGCGTCCTCGCCGCGCTCTGCCGTCCGTACAAGGGCGGCAACCGCTTTGCGACGCCGGCGACCGACGATCAGATCGCGGAGGATCTCGTGCTGTCCGTCGGCGAGGTGCGGACCCACCTGCGCATCCTCTGCGCCAAGCTCGGCATCACCAACCCCTCGACCCAGGACACGCGCGTGCGCGTCGTCGAGCGCGCATTCTCCGCCGGCCTCATCTCCGAGCAAGACCTATAGTGCCCCGTGTCACTGAACGACAAGGACTTCGATGCTTGCCCCAGGAACGACATTCGCCGGCTACGAGGTCGAGAGCGTCGTCGGCGCCGGTGGTCTCGGGATCCTCTACCGCGCCCGTCAGCTCCGGCTCGACCGGACGGTCGCGCTCAAGCTCGTTGAGCCGGATGTCGCCCAGCACCCCGTCGTCCGTGAGCGGCTGCGCCGCGAGGCGCGGGCGGTGGCCGCCCTCGATCACCCGAACGTCGTCCCGCTCTACGAGGCCGGGGAGCAGGACGGGACCGTCTACATCGTCACCCGCTGGGTCAACGGCACCGAGCTCGGCACGCTCATTCACCGAGACGGACGACTCGCGCCTGACCGGGCGGCACGGATCGCCTCGCAGATGGCCTCCGCGCTCGAGGTCGCACACGAGAAGGGCCTCATCCACCGGGACGTCAAGCCCTCTAACGTCATCGTCACGCCGGAGGACCACGCCTACCTCACGGACTTCGGACTCGCCAAACGCGCGGAGACGGACCCGGGCCTGACCGCCGCGGACCAGATGCTCGGGACGGTCGATTACGTCGCCCCCGAGCTGATCGAGGGCAGCGAGCCGGACGCCCGCAGCGACATCTACAGCCTCGGCGGCGTGTTTTACGAAATGCTGGCCGGCGAGGCCCCGTTCGCCGAGCACCGGGGCGGGATGGCGAAGATGTGGGCTCAGGTCAACGCGGAGCCGACGCCGCTCGGCGAGCGCCGGCCGGACGTCCCGCGCGCCATCGATGAGCTCGTGCGCCAGGCGATGGCCAAGGACCCGGCGCAGCGCCCCACCGCCGAGGAATTCGCGATCCGGGCGCTCACCGCGATCGGCGAGGAGCCGTAAGCGACCCCGCGCGGGACGACGGCGTCAGCGATCCCGGGCGGGACCCGCGGCGTTCGTTCAGGAGCAGTGGAGCAGCCGCGTCGTCAGCATGATCCGCCCGAGTGCAACCCACGCCGCGCCGTAGTACGTCGACGCATTACCGTGACTATCGAGCGCCTCCGCGGCGTCGAGCAGGCCGTCCCGCGCCGCCAACTGGCCGGCCGCATCGGCCGCGCCCGCAGCGCCCACCAGCGCCATTGGATGCACTAGGTGTCCGATCGGCTGACCGTGGAGGTTGTAGTTGATCCCAATGTTCGTCGGCACCTGATTCTCAAACACCGGCCACGCCCGGGCCGCGATCTCGCGCCCGAGCGGATTCGGGTCCTCGGCCATCCGGATGAGCGTCCGGACCGCATCGAACCCAAAGCTCGGCGGCACGCCGCTCTTGCCCGGGGTGCCGATCGGCACGACGTTGTCCCCTTCCAGGTGCGCCCAGTCGGGGGGCAGCCGACCCTCGCTCGGCATCACCTTGCTCGTGATCGCGCGGGAGCTCGACGCGAGCGCACTCCACGCCGAATCCCCGGAGGCAGCCCGGAGTGCAAGGAAGCTTGCGGGCGAGAAGTAGCTGACGTTGACCGTCGGCGGCGGCGGCGTGATTGCCCACGGTCCGGCGGTCAGCACCGGCAGGCCGCGGTAGCGCGCGGACCCGACCTCGACGTGGAGGATCGAGGAGCCAAGCCGCAGGGCCTGCTGCTTGAACGTCGGCTGGTGGAAGCGGCAGCCGGCGAGGAGCAGCGCGCGGCTCGCGTCGAGGTCAGCATCCGAGGCGGCCTGTGGATCAAGGATGTGCCCGTTCTTCCACAGGTACGAGATCAGGCCATCCGGCCGCACCAGGTTCTTCTGCGTCCAGTCCCAGATCAGGTTGAAGCGCTTCTTGTCGCCGATCGCGGCCGCCATCAGCATCCCGTACGCCTGGCCCTCGCCGACGGTGTCGCCGCCTTGGTCACGGCGCACGACACGTCCGTCGCTGTTGACGTAGAGCTTCAGGAACCGTTTCGACGCCGCGATCGCGCGCGCCTCGGGGTTCGGCGCGGCGCCACCGCCAGTCGTAGTGGCTGATGATGAGCTGCTCGAGCCGCAACCCGACAGGAACCCCATGGCCACCCCCACGACGGCGATCGCTGCAACGACAAGAACCAGTTGATGAACGGTGCGTCTCATGCCACGACCTCGGCTGCCGGCTCGAGCGAGTCCGCCGCCACTCGCGGCTTCTGGAGCGCCGCCCAACACCCCGTCAACAGGATCGAGATGTGGACAGCGGCGAACGACACATTATTGATCGTCGCGGCGTCAGGGTTCTTCACGAGGCCGTACACGCACGCGGCGAGGAGCACCGCGATGACCACGAGCGCGGGCATCACCGCCCCCGGCTGGCGGGCCTCCGCCCCCTTCTTGGGCGTGACGACAAACGAGCCGCTCTTGCGCAGCACCGTGTAGATCGTAGAGAGGATGTGAATCCAGAAGTTCGCCGCCGCGAGCGCAAAGGCGGCGAACGAGTACGAGCCGGCACCCGCGATCGCCGCCATCGTCAGCGCGACGGCGTAGTAGGGCACGAAATGCAAGAGGAACGTCGGGGCGTCGATATGACCGATCGGCTGACCGCCGCCGAGCAGGCGCACGACGGGGAAGCTCATGTAGATGAGCACCGTCCACCCAGAGAGGAAGTACAGCCCGCTCAACATGTACTGCCCCTTCAGCTTCAGCGGCAGCTTGGCTCGCAGCGCCCGCGGCAGGCCCGACAGACACCCGCGCGCCCAGCGCTGCTGCTGGGAGACGTAAGCGGCGGTGTCCTCGGGACCGAGCCCCCGCGACAGGACGTCGGGGATGTAGGCCGACTTCCACCCCTTCTCGTGGAGGTGGATCGACAGCTCAAAGTCCTCGGTCAGCGAGTTCGTCGGGAACCCGCCAACGCTCTCGAATGCCTCGCGGCGGAACAGGACGTTCGTTCCGCAGCAGAAGACGGCGCCCATGCCGTCCTTGCCGCGGCAGATCGCGCCGAAGAAGAGGGCCTGCTGCGACCACGACGCCGCCGCGATCCGGTTGTGCTCGGTGTTGGCGTAGTACTGCGGCGTCTGGACGAACGCGATCTCGGGTTCCTCCATCCAGCCGAGGGTGGCCTCGAGGAAGCTCGGGTCGGCGACGTGGTCGGAGTCGAACACGGCGATGAACGGAGCGTTCGTCTTCGTCAGTGCATTGTTGATGTTCCCCGCCTTGGCGCCCTTGTGCTCGGCGCGGCGGATGTACCCGACCCCATAACGCTTGGCAAGCTCACGCATCGCGTCATCGTTGCCGTCGTCGAGGATGTGAACGCGCACCTCCGCGCCCCGGATCCCGACCGCAGCAGCCACGGTGAGGTCGACGATGTCCACCGGCTCTTTGTACACCGGAATGAACACGTCGACCGCGACGGGCACCGTGGGGGCTCGCTTCGGGCGGACGTACTCGTGAAAGATCGTCCACCAGAAGCCGAACGCCTGCATCGCGTTGAACAGCTCGGCGGCGATCAGGATTCCGTAGAGCACCGCGGTCCCGACGCGGTCCGGCTGCAGCAGCCAGCCGAAGTACCAGATGGCCGCGGGCACGCCGAGGAGCATCAGCAGACGGCAGCGCCGCCGGACGCTCCACCCCTGAGGGACGGGCTCCCAGGTGACGCGACGAAGGCGGACATCCCAAGGCCGACTGCTCATTGGAACTCCCAAACGAGGGTTTGCGGGGTCTTGAAGCGATGTTCGAGCGAGCGGAAGAAGCCGAGCTGCCCGACGGTCTTGTTCGTCTGGTTGAAGAAGCGCTTGTTGTCCTGGAACGATGCGAGCACGAACAAGGGGCTGCCCTCCGCTCCCGCCTTGATCGCCGCGGTCAGGGGCTGGCGGCGGATATTGGGGGCGTAGTACTCGAGCACGTAGCGCATGTCCCCCGGCTCGTACAGGACGAGCGCGTTGGGTCCGGCATTGGCCTTGATGTCGTTGATCGCCCCGCGGAAGTCGAATAGCCGGGGGTTGGACTTGTTGAGCTGCTCATCCGCAAGGCCGAGGACGAGCGTCGCGGCGACGGCGCCGGCGACGAGCAGCCGCAGCCGTGGATGGCGGATCCAGCCGGTGATCAGCCGCGCGATCAGGAGCAGCACGAGCGGGACGAGGAGGAGGTAGTTGCGCACCTCGAACAGCGAGCGGTCGAACACCGAGACGACGATCAGCAGGCCGACGAGCACGATCGCCGCGGCCGCGAGCGCGGTCGTCTGGCGTGATCCGCCGCGCCCCAGGAGCACGAGCGAGAACAGGAGCGCGAGCGGCCACATCGCGGCGAGGAGCACGGTCGTGGCGTCGGGCTGATAACCCCACAGCGACCACGCCATGTTCGAGAGCACCGAATAGAAGGACAGGTAGTCGTAGGTCCCGCTCGGGGACCCGGCCGCCGACGAGGTCACCTGGTACTGGTGTTTGGCGAACACGATCAGCGGGATCAGCACCATCACCAGCACGGCGAGCGAGTAGACGAACCCGAGTGCGAGTGGCCGGACCCGTTCGCCCGCGCGAGAGCGATGGATGAGGACGCCGACGAACACCAGTAGCTGCACGGCGACCACGATCAGGCCGAAGTAGTGCGACCACAGCAACGCCGCGCTGGCAAGGATGTAGCCCGCCCAGTTGCCGATGCTTGGATTCCGGATCACCCGCAGCTGCATCAGCAGTGCGAGCAGCCCGAACAGCGTCGCGAACTCGTACATGCGGACTTCCTGCGCGTACCAGACGAGCATCGGCGAGACCGCGGCGAAGCTGGCGGCGATCAGTCCGGTACGCCGGTCGTACAGCTCGCGGCCGAGCTCGTAGAGCACCGGGACGATCAGCGTTCCGGCGATCAGCGACGGCAGCCGGACCGCGAACTCGCTGTGGCCGAACGCCCGGATCGTGTACCACAGCACGAGGTGGTAGAGCGGCGGTTGGCGGTCGCCGTTGTAGAGGTTGGCGAACAGATCGTGCAGCGACAGGCGCGCCTGGTGGATCGTGATCGCCTCATCGAGCCAAATGCCGCGCGGGACCGCGAGCCGGATGACCAATCCGAGGACGATGAGCGCGGCCAGGACGCCAAGCGCGGTGCGGTGGCTCGTGTCCGGCTCCCCGCGCCGGGGCAATCGGCCGCGTGGCCCAAAGAGCTCAGCCTCGTGCGCACCGCGAAGGCGGTCGATGAGTGCTGCGGACTTCCTCTCCTGCGGCTTGACCGTTCCCACCAGGACCCCAACCCCTGTCCACGCGTAGTGCCGACTGCAGCGACTCTACCCGAGTCCAGGTCCGCAGTTTGTGACGCTTCTCATATCGCGCGCCCCGGAAGATCGAGCTCGGGCTCGCGCGCGAGCGCGCCGAGCTCCAGCCGGCGCTCGGCGGCGATCACGTGGACGACCGCGTTGATCAACGCGAGGTGGGTGAACGCCTGCGGGAAATTGCCCAGGTGGCGCCCGGTCACGGGATCAATCTCTTCGGCATAGAGCGCGAGCGGGCTCGCGTAGGAGAGCAATTTCTCGCACAGCCCCCGCGCGCGCTCGAGCTCACCGATCTCGACGAGCGCCGAGACGAGCCAGAACGAGCAGATCGTGAACGTCCCCTCCTCGCCCGCGAACCCGTCGTCGGTCTCCTCGACGCGGTAGCGAAGCACGAGGCCCTCCTCGGTCAGCTCGTCGGCGATCGCGATCACCGTGTCGTGGACCCGGCGGTCATCCGGCGGCAGGAAGCGCACGAGCGGCATCAGCAGCACCGAGGCGTCGAGCGCGGTCGTGTTGTAGTGCTGGGTGAATACACCGCGATCATCGATGGCGTTGTCGCAGATGTCGGCGTGGATCTCGGCCGCCGCCGCCTCCCAACGCGCCGCCGTCTCATCGGACGCGCGGAGTCGCGCCAGCCGGGCACCGCGATCGACGGCGACCCAGCACATCAGCTTCGACGAGGTGAAGTGCTGCGGCTCACCGCGCACCTCCCAGATCCCGCAGTCCGGCTCTCGCCAATGCGTGAGCGCAGCCTCGACCTGGCGCTTGATGATCGGCCACAGACGGTCGGGAAGCTGATCGCGCGAGCGGGTGTGCAGGTAGATCGAGTCGAGCACCGCGCCCCACACGTCGTGCTGGCGTTGGTCGTAGGCGCCGTTGCCGATTCGCACCGGACGGGCGTGCTCGTATCCGGTGAGATGGTCGAGTTCCTGCTCGAGCAGCTTGGACTCCCCACCAATGCCGTACATGACCTGGAGCTGGCCTTCCTCCGCCTCGACGATGTCGGCGATGAAGTAGAAGAAATCGTTCGCCTCCTCGTCGAACCCGAGCGTGTACAGCGCCCACAGCATGAACGTCGAGTCGCGGATCCAGCTGTACCGGTAATCCCAGTTGCGGTCTCCACCGGGTGTCTCCGGCAGCGACGTGGTCGCCGCCGCGACCATCGCCCCGGTCGGCGCATAGGTGAGTCCCTTGAGCGTCAGCGCGCTGCGCTGGAGGTAGCTGCGCCACGCGTGGTCGGGGAACGAGCCGTGCTTGAGCCATTCCTGCCAGAACCGCGCGGTGCGCTGGAGCCG
Source organism: uncultured Solirubrobacterales bacterium (assembly GCA_963779695.1). GTDB lineage: Bacteria > Actinomycetota > Thermoleophilia > Solirubrobacterales > Solirubrobacteraceae > Palsa-465. Next base: position 55,499 of record CAVZZH010000034.1, on the reverse strand, counting down.
CTCCTCCGCCTCCGCGTAGCTCGCCGGCAGCGCGTGCTCGGACCATCCGAACGCGACGAACGCGCAGTCGCCCTCGTGCAGGGTCGTGCGCGCGCGGGCGCGCGGCCCTTCGAAGCCGAGCCGGAGATCGCTCACGAGGCGCAGCTGCAGGTCCATTCCCTCCGAGCGGGCAATCGCCTCGCCGTAGCCCTCGCCCCCGTACGTCCAGTCCGCGCTCAGGCCCCCGTAGTCAAGCGCGGGCTCGCAGTCGAGCTTGATGTCGACCGAGCCCTGCACGCACTGAATCAACCGAATCATCACGTGATCGGCGTCGTGGTCGGTCGGCGAGCGCCGGTGGCTGTGCGAGCGCTCGGTCTGGTGATGCCACGGTCCGACGGCGAGCACGTCGCGGACGATCACCCAGCCCATCCGGGTCTCCCAGCTCGTCTCGAGCACCATCGTCCCCGGGATGTACCGGCGGGCGGCCGGGACGTTGACGTCGGCGGGGCCGATCCGGAACGTGCCGGCGTCACGGTCGAGGATCGCGCCGAACACGCTCGGCGAGTCCATCCGCGGCAGGCACAGCCACTCGATGTTCCCGTTCGGAGCAACGAGCGCGGTTGTCTCGCAGTCCGAGAGGAACGCGTAGTCGGCAATATGCGGAAACGCGCTCATCCGTCCCCCGTGATCGAATGCCCCCTTCATTGCCCCGCTCGATTCTCCTGACGCGCCGAATGAGTGTCAAGGTATGCTCGCGCATATCGCTGCGGGGCGGAAAGGACTCGAGATGAATTCGGCGGCACGACCGACCTCGATCGACGTGATCGGTGCGGCGCTTGAATCGGTGTCGCCGGGTGCCGGTTGGCTGTCATCGCCAGACGGCGCCGTCACGCTGATGCTGAGCGACATCGCCGACGCCGAGCCGCTCGCCGCCGAATTCGGGCCCGAACGCTGGGAGCAGCTCCTCGCCGATCATCACATGCTCGTCGAGCGCCTGCTCGCCGCGCACGACGGCGCGGTCGTCCGCTACGAGCAGGACGGCTTTCTCGCCACCTTCAACAGTGCCCACGGTGGCGCCTACGCGGCGCTCGAGCTCCAGCGGACGTTCGGGGGCGAGGACGCAGGCCGGCCACCGGTGTCGCTGCGCATCGGGCTGCATTCCGGCTTCGTGATCGGCAGTGCCGGCGAGCCGCTCGGCCGCAACGTCGTGCTCGCCAGCCGGATCGCCGGCCAGGCCCGCGGCGGCGAGACCCTCGTGTCTTCGTCCTTCAAGCAGTACACGGAGACCGATCCGACGCTGGTGTTCGAGCACCGCGGTGAGCACCACTTCAAGGGGCTGCACGGCGAGCACACGATCTACAGCCTGCGTCTGCGCTGAGACAGACCGGCGTTTGGGGCCAAAGCCACGCTCTGGGTGGCGGAGGCCCCGAGGTCCCACCGCTTGACTCGGGCGGCTGCGGGGCTAAGCTCCATGAACAGCTTTGGGGGGAATGGGCAAGTGCAACACTTTTCACAGTCAGGGACCGATGGCGGCTGAGAGGATTGACGCATGACGGTGCGTGGTGATTCCCTCGAGCGGGGCTCCGTGGTCGGCGGCTACCGGATCGATGAGCTGATCAGCCGCGGCGGCATGGGACTCGTGTACCGGGCCACGAACGTCGCCCTGAACCGGATCTACGCGCTCAAGGTGATCGCGCCGGGGCTCGCCGAGGACGAGCAGTTCCGCAACCGGTTCAAGCGGGAGATGCGGATCGCGGCGTCGCTGCATCATCCAAACATCGTCGGCATCCACTACGCCGGCGAGCAGGACGGGCTGCTGTTCTTCGTGATGGACTACATCACCGGCACCGACCTGCGCGAGGTGCTGATCAAGCACGGCGCGCTCGATCCCGACCGGGCCGTCGAACTGCTTGAACAGCTCGGCTCTGCGCTCGATGCCGCCCACCGGCTCGGGCTCGTCCACCGAGATGTCAAGCCGGCGAACGTCCTGATCACAGTCCGGGATGGCGCCGAGCATGCCTATCTCACCGACTTCGGTCTCGCCAAGAAGTTCGACAACGCCTCGGGTTTGACGGCCCAGGGCAGTGTCGTCGGAACCGTCGACTACATGGCGCCGGAGCAGATCACGGGAAGTCACACCGACGCGCGGACGGACATCTACGCGCTCGGCTGCGTCTTCTACCAGATGCTCAGTGGTCGGGTCCCCTATGAACGGGACAACTCCGTGGCGACGCTGTTCGCCCACGTGCACGAGGCGCCTCCGCCGCTCGCCGGTGAGACCGGGGAGACGTACCCCGCGTTTGCAGCCGTGCTGGACAAGGCGATGGCCAAGGACCCGAGCCAGCGGTACTTCTCGGCCGGCGACTTCGCGCGGGATGCCGCTGCGGCACTCGCCGGCTCCCGGTACACCGGACCCGCGACGATCGTCGGGACCGGCGAGGCGACCCCGGTGGCGACGCCGGTCGACGCGACGGCCCCGGTGGCGACGCCTGACGACGAGACCGCCTTCGCCGCGACGCCGGACGATACGGTCGCGCCGGCGGGAGCCACGGCGATGTCCGACGCGACATCGCTGTCGGAGACCCCGCCGCCCGCCGTGCAGCCAAGCGCGCCGGTCGCACCCTCGCAGCCGAGCGCTGAGGCCGCCGCCTCGCACCTGAGCGCCGAGGCCGCGCCGGCCCCGACAAGCGAGCCGCCCGCACCGCCCGCGATGAGCCAGCCGCCCGCACCGCCCGCGACGAGCCAGCCGATCCCGCCGGCGTTCACCGCGGCCCCCAGCGGCGGCAGTGAAGTGATCGCGCCGGTCGCGCGTGACGGCTCCGGCGGTACGGCCGCGCCGCCACCGTCACACACCGCTCCACCACCGCCCTCGAACACGGTTCCGCCGTCGATGGCAACGCCGCCACCACCGCCGCAGCCTCCGGCCGCCGCCGCCGCGAGCAGCTCGGCACCGCGGTCGAAGCGACCAATCCTTCCCATCCTCCTCGGGCTCGTGCTGATCGTCGGGATCGCGATCGTGGTCATCGTCGTCACCGGAGGCGGCGGCAAGTCCAAGCCCGCCGGTAAGCCGTACAACGCCGCGCTCGCTCCCGTTCCGACCAACCGCGTCACGGGGACCGGGAACGGGACCGTGAACCTGAACGGCAATCAGGCGACCGTCACGGTCACGACGAAGGGCCTCCTCAACGGCGCGCCGCACGCGATGCACATCCACGCGGGTGGCCGCGGCGAATGCCCGCCGGCGTCGACGGCGCGGCGGCACAACGGACATCTCTCGATCAGCACGACCGACGGCATCAAGTTCTACGGTCCGCCCGCAGGTCTCGCTTACCTCGACCGGCGACACGAGCGCCAAGAGCCGGGTCGACTTCTCACGCTTCCCACACAACGGGCGACATCGACTACACGCGGACGATCACGATTCCCACAGGGTGTCGCCGATGCGATTCGCGATGGCAATGCCGCGATCATCGTCCACGGCATCGACTACAACCACAACGGCGTCTACGACAACGTGCTCGACCGCAGCGAGCTGAGCAACAGCCTGACCGGCGAGTCAACCGCCCCGGCGCTCTGTGGTCGAGCTGGTTCCGTCACAGACGGCGGCAGTGACGCGCGGCGGCAGCGTCCGGACCACGACCTACGCGTTCGTGCTCGATCACCGCATCACGGCGTCGGCCGCCGCGGGCAACGAGTACCTGCTGCTCTGCCACCTGCTCGGGATCAATCCCGCCGACGCGACGGATCCGCGCGCCGGCGGCGCCGGCCCGGCCTGAGCCGGACCCTCGGCGGACGGTAACCGGCTCGGGCGGACGGCGCCGGCTCAGCCGGACACGATGATCGACGCCCGCATCCAGGGGTGCAGCGTGCAGATATAACGAATCGTGCCGGCCTCGGTGAGATGGATCGAGAACTGCTTGCCGATCGCCAACCTCTGCTGCGAGGAGCCGAACCGGGGCCCGCTGACGTAGGTGACGTTGTGCGGCGCCTCGTCCTCATTGGTCCAGGTGACGGTCTGCCCGACCCGGGCGCGCACCGTGAGCGGACTGAAGTCAAGGCTCTTCATCACGACCGACACCGTGCCGCTCGCGCCCGTTGGCGCCCCGGCGTCCTGGGTCGACGATGCCGGGAGGTCGGAGCCGGATCCGCACCCCGCGATCAGCAGCGCCGCGACGGCGAGCACCGCCGGTGCATGTCGTCGCTCAGCCAGCCGCATCGGCGATCGTGATCCCTGCCGCCTGCGAGAGCGAGCGCGCGTAGTCGATCGTCGTCCGTGGCCGCTCGGCCGGCTCCTTGCCGAGCGCCGCACGCCACGCCGCCGCGACCGCGGGCGGCACATCCGGGCGTTCGTCCAGGAGGTCGGGCGGCTCGTCCTGGAGATGGGCCCACAGGACCTGGAGCCCATCGCGATCGCCGAACGGCGGACGTCCGACGAGGCATTCGAACACGACGCAGCCGAGCGAGTAGATGTCCGCGGCGCCGGTCACCGGCGCCCCGCGGATCTGTTCAGGCGCCATGTAGTCCATCGAACCCAGCGGCTGCCCCGGCCGGGTGAGCACGGTGCCGGCGCTGTCCTTGGCGAGCCCGAAGTCGGTGATGTACGCCGTGCCCTGCTGATCAAGCAGGATGTTCTCCGGCTTCACGTCCCGGTGGACCATGCCCGCTCGGCGCAGGGCCTCGAGACCGTCCGCGACCTCCGCGCAGATGCGGATCGTCGTCGCCAGGTCCAGCGCCCCGCCGTCGCGGAGCTTGCGGTCAAGCACCGTCCCGTCGACGTACCGCGCGGCGAGATACGGGATGCCGTCCAGCTCGCCGGCGTGGTGCACCGGCACCACATGAGGGTTCTGCACCGTCTGCGCGATCCGGGCTTCGCGTCGGAACCGGCGACGAAACGTCTCGTCGCGCGCCAAGTCCTCCTTGACGAGCTTCAACGCCACGGCGACGCCGTCCTCGCCGGTCGCCCGGTAGACACGGCCCATCCCGCCGACTCCGATGAGCTCCTCGATCCGGTAGCCACCGAATTGAGTCCCCACACGGTCGTCTGGCGCGAGCGCCGCTTGACGATCCCTTTCGCCGCTCACGACCCGGATTCTCGCGGATCACGCCCCCAACGTGTGCCAGCGACCTGTCAGGATGGTCGTCCGGCCACCGAGAAGCGAGCAAACTGAGATGAAAACGCCTGAGCACGAGCGCCTCGAGCAGGCCCGGACGGGAGCCAGCGCCTGGAAGGCGTGGGGCCCGTATCTGAGTGAGCGCCAGTGGGGAACCGTCCGCGAGGACTACAGCGCCGGCGGCGATGCCTGGAACTACTTCCCGCACGAACACGCCCGATCGCGCGCCTATCGGTGGGGCGAGGACGGCATCGCGGGGATCTGCGACGAGCGCCAGCGGCTGTGCCTGGCGCTCGCCCTCTGGAACGGCGCGGACCCGATCCTCAAGGAGCGGATGTTCGGCCTCACCAACAGCGAGGGCAACCATGGCGAGGACGTCAAGGAGTACTGGTTCTACCTCGACAGCACGCCGACGCACTCCTACATGAAGTGCCTCTACAAGTATCCGCAGGCGGCATTTCCCTACAACGATCTCGTCGCCACGAACGCGCACCGGGGCAAGCTCGACATGGAGTACGAACTGCTCGACACCGGCGTGTTCAACGACGACCGCTACTTCGACGTGGTCGTCGAGTACGCCAAGGCGGCCCCGGACGACGTGTTGATGCTCGTCACCGCCCACAACCGCGGCCCAGACGAGGCGCCCCTGCACCTGCTTCCGACGCTGTGGTTCCGCAACACCTGGTCCTGGGGCGAGGACACGCCGAAGCCCGTCCTCGACGTCGAGCCGGTCGGCGACGCCACCGCCATCCGCGCGCAGCACGCCGAACTCGGCGACTGGCTGATGTACGCCGCCGACTCCGCGGCGCTGTTGTTCTGCGAGAACGAGACGAACACCGAGCGGATGTTCGGCATCCCCAACGCCTCTCCGTTCGTCAAGGACGGGATCAACAACCACGTCGTGCGCGGCGCCGAGGCCGCCGTCAACCCGGCGCGTACCGGCACCAAGGCGGCCGCCCAGCACGTGCTCACGGTCCCCGCCGGCGGCAGCGCCTCGATCCGGATCCGCCTCGTGGCCCGGCCGGGCGCCGACGCCGCGGCGACGCCAGCCGACGGCGGCGGCCATGCTCGGCAGCGGCTTTGATGAGATCTTCGCCACCCGGCGCAGCGAGGCGGACGCGTTCTACGCCAAGGTGATACCGCCATCGTTGCGCGACGACGGGTCACTCGTCATGCGCCAAGCACTCGCGGGGCTGCTGTGGGGCAAGCAGTACTACGAGTACGACGTCCATCGCTGGCTCATCGAGCACGGCCAGAGTCCATGGAATCCGGACGCGCCGGCAAGCTCCGTGCGCAACGTCGCCTGGTTCCACATGGTCGCGCAAGACATCATCTCGATGCCGGACAAGTGGGAGTACCCGTGGTTCGCTGCGTGGGATCTCGCGTTCCACTGCGCGCCGCTGTCCCTCGTCGATGTCGACTTCGCCAAGCAGCAGGTCGAGCTGCTGCTCAAGACGCGCTACCACCACCCGAACGGGCAGATCCCCGCCTACGAATGGAACTTCAGCGACGTCAATCCGCCGGTCACGGCGTGGGCGGCGCTCTACGTGTACGAGCGCGAGGCGGAGATCCGCGGGGAGGGCGATCGTGAGTTTCTCGCGCGCGTGTTTGACCGCCTGCTGACGAACTTCACCTGGTGGGTCAACCGCAAGGACCCTGACGACCGCAACCTGTTCCAGGGCGGGTTCCTCGGACTCGACAACATCGGGATCTTCGACCGCTCGGCGCCGCTGCCGGGCGGCGGCACACTCGAGCAGGCGGACGGCACGGGGTGGATGGCGCTGTATTGCCAGTGGATGCTGCAAATCGCGATTGAGCTCGCCAAGCACGACCCGGCCTACAGCGACATGGCGCTCAAATTCATCGCCCACTTCGCGTGGATCTCGATCGCGATGAACCCGCCCGGCGGGGTGGCCGATCTGTGGGACGAGGACGAGGGCTTCTATTACGACGTGATGCGCATGCCCGACGGCAACCGCATCCAGCTGAAGGTGCGCTCGCTCGTCGGACTGTTGCCGCTGTGTGCGGCGACCGTCTTCGACGGCGACTTCGTGGCGCGCTATCCCGAGATCGTTGAACTGATCGGGCAGTTCGTGCAGAACTTTGCCGGGGAGATCCCGTCCCTCGAAGAGCTCCCCGGGCCGAACGCGGACGGTCATCGACTGCTCTCGCTCGTCGGCGAGGACCGGCTGCGGCGGATCCTCGGCGCGATGCTCGACGAGGAGGAGTTCCTGGGTCCGCACGGCATCCGCGCTATCTCGCGCCGCCACCTCGAGCATCCATGCGTGTTCGACTGGGATGGACAGGAGTATCGAGTGGGCTACCTGCCGGCCGAGTCGGACACCGGCATGTTCGGCGGGAACTCCAACTGGCGGGGGCCGGTCTGGTTCCCGATGAACCTCGTGATCCTCCGCAGCCTGATCCAGCTCTACCGGTACTACGGTGATGACCTCCGCGTCGAATGCCCGGCCGGCTCCGGAGTCCAGATGACCCTGTTCGAGGTCGCCACGGAGATCGCGACGCGGCTGGCCCGGACGTTCATGAATGACGCGGACGGCAAGCGGCCGGTGTTCGGCGGTATCGAGAAGTTCCAGTCCGACCCGCATTGGCACGACCTCTTGCTCTTCCACGAGTACTTCCACGGCGATAACGGGGCCGGGATCGGCGCCAGCCACCAGACCGGCTGGACCGGGACGGTCGCGTTGCTGTTCCTGTTCGGCGGCGCCCTGCACCGCGGCGACCGAGCGGCCGTCGAGGAAACCGCGGGCTGAGTGAGTGCCCGCGATGCGACTTCCACCCCGCCCGACGGTCTACGAGATCAACACCGCGGTCTGGCTCCAGCGTCTCGGGCGCGTGCGAGGGCGTCCGTTGCAGCTCGGCGAGGTCGGCCCCGAGGAATGGGACGCCCTGGCGGGCCTCCCGGTCGATGCGGTGTGGCTGATGGGAGTGTGGGAGCGCAGCCCGTCCGGGCTCGCGATCGCGCTCAGCAACCCGGATGTCCAGGCCGGTAACCGCGCCGCGCTGCCCGATCTGCGGCCGGAGGACGTCATCGGATCGCCCTACTGCGTCCGTGACTATGTCGTCGATCAGCGGTTCGGCGGTCCGAGCGGACTCGCCGCCGCCCGGGAGGCGCTCGCCGCGCGGGGCCTCGGCCTCGTCCTTGACTACGTGCCCAACCACGTCGCCCCCGACCATCCGTGGCTCACCGAGCGTCCCCATGCGTTCATCACTGGAACCGAGGACGACCTGGCCCGAGAGCCGAACGCGTTCCTGCAGACGCCCGGCGGAATCGTCGCCAATGGCCGGGATCCCTACTTCCCGCCCTGGCCGGACGTCGTCCAGCTCAACGCCTTCTCCCCCGATCTCCGTGATGCCGTCGCCGAGACCCTGTCGGCGATCGCCGGCCAGTGCGACGGCGTCCGCTGCGACATGGCGATGCTCATGACCAACGAGGTGTTCGCCCGCACGTGGGGCGAGCGCGCCGGCCCCACGCCAGACGCCGACTACTGGCCGACGTTGATCGCGCGTGTCCGGACCGGGCATCCGGACCTGGTGTTCATCGCCGAGGCCTACTGGGATATGGAGTGGGCCCTCCAGCAGCAGGGGTTCGACTTCTGTTACGACAAGCGCCTCTACGACCGGCTCGCCCACGAGTCCGCGGCGAGCGTGCGCGGCCACCTCCAGGCGGACCACGGTTACCAGGAGCGGCTCATCCGTTTCATCGAGAACCACGACGAGCCGCGGGCGGCGGCGACCTTCGGGACCGGACCAGGCCCGCGCCGCCGCGGTCGTGTTCTCGACGCTCGAGGGCGCCCGGCTCTTCCACGACGGTCAGCTCGAGGGGCTGCGCACCCATATCCCGGTGTTCCTCGACCGCGGCCCGGACGAGCCGGTGGATCCGGCGCTGCGCGAGTTCTATGGCCGGCTGCTGCGCGCACTCGCCGACTCCGGGCTACGGACCGGCGAGTGGTCGCTGTGCGACACGACCGGCTGGCCGGACAACGCCTCCCACGAGCAACTGCTCAGCTGGTGCTGGCGGGCCGACGACGCGCGTCGCCTGGTCGTCGTCAACTATGCGGATGCCCCTGCGCAGGCCCGGGTGCGGCTGCCGTGGGACGACCTCGCCAACCGCACGTGGTCGGTGCAGGACACGCTCGGCGGGGACAGCTTCGATCGCGACGGGAACGAGCTGGTCGCCGACGGACTGTACGTCGGGCTCGACCCGTGGCAGTCCTATCTGCTCGCGTTCAGCTGACGCGGAAGATCAGGCGGCGCTTCGGGTGGTGGCGCAACTGCGTGCTCTCGGCGAGTGCCGGCACGCCCATCCTGATCGTGACGCTGTTGACGGCGCGCTTCAGCGTGACCGTCAGGCGACCGTTGTGCAGCCGCAGTGCGTGCGCAGGACCGATGTGGATCCCGGCGGCGAGCCGGCGGCGCACGAACGTCAGCCCGGAGGGCAGCGTGATCGTGAACGACTTGAACTTCGGCGCCTTGGCGCCGCGGGTGATTGTGAAGCTGACCGATGGCTTGCCGCGGGCGATGCCGGAGAGGTGAAAGCCGGACACACGCAGGCGCGCGGTCTTCCCGCCTCCGCCCGTGCCTCCGGAGCCGCTGCCGCTGCCGTTGCCGTTGCCGTTGGAGCCGCTGCCGCCGCCTGAGTTGCCGCTGCCGACCGAGACGCCTGAGCAGCCGCTGATCGTGAGCGTCTTCTGTGCCGTCGCCCGCTTGCCGTTCTGTCCGATGAACGCTCCAGCGAGCTGTCCGGTCGGCGTCGTGCAGGCGCCGTTCAGCAACGACTTCGGGCCCCCGAAGAGCGACACCGTGAGCTGCGTGACCGGCACGTCCGGGATCGTCAGGAAGGTCACCGTGTGGTTGGCCAGCGAGATCGTGCCCGTCAGCGTCAGCGCGGCCGGCGGCGGGAAGCGCAATGTCAGCGTCGGCAGCGTCAGCTCGCCGGTCAGATACGCCTGCCCTAGGAGAGGAGTCGCGAGCAGCGGCGTGTTCACCGTCGCACTGCCGACCGGGGTCGCCGAGTTCTGCAGCGGGACAGACTTGAAATTCGGCGTAAGCGTCGGCGACGGAAGGACCAAGCCGGTTGACGCGCTCGCTGCCTCGTTCGGAGCCTGGGTCACCGTCGTGCTGACGGCGACGCCCTCGTCGTTCAGATCCTCGACGGCGGACCCGGTGACCGTCGGTGCGAACGGCAGCGACGAGCAGCCGGTCGGCTTGAAGTCGGGTGATGCCGTCGACGTCTCCGTCTTGTTCTTGTATGCGATCGTGATCGTTGACGACCCCGGCGAGCAGTTCGTCGGCATCCGCGTGAACGGCTTGCCGTTCAGGGTCCCGTTGATCGTCAGCGACATCGTCGTGAGCAGGCTCGCGGTGGAGCCGAGGCTCGACAGGTCGAGGCCCAGCACTACCTGGACGTTGCCGCTCGATGTCTGCACGAGCTGTCCGCCGATGTGCGTCGTCGGGATCAGCCCGAGGTTCGGTGACGGCACGAGGTCGATCCCGACGAGATCCGCGCTCGCCGGCGGCGGCACGAGATACGCGTTGAGCGATGCCGGGACCAGACCGAGCACCGTCGCGCTGCCCGTCCCGATCTGACACGCCGACGTGTACTGCGGAGCGCCCTTTGAGCAGCTTGGATTCGCCGCCACGCTCGCGAGCGCACCTGGCGCGAGTGCGATCGTGACCTTGCCCGGCGCGCCCGCCGAGGTGTCGAGGTTGATCGTCGTCGTGTAGCTCGGATCGCCACCCGCCGGGAACCCGTGGGCTGAGGTCACGCCGAGCGACTGCGCAGCCGAGGCGAGCGCCGGCACGACGCACATCAGCGCCGTCACCACCGCCACACCCCGCACCACCCTGCCGATCATGCATGACACGTTAACGCGACGCGCCACTGAGCGCGTCAGTTCCCCGACAGCGCGGTCGTTGTACCGGAGGCCGTTGCCGCTTCTGTAGTGTCGCCGTCTCTTTCGGAACGCATGGGAGCGAGCGTGAGGGCACCGAACATTCTGCTTGTCATGACCGACCAACAGCGCTCGCCGCGCCACTGGCCGGACGAGGCCGGCTGGCTTGAGCAGCTGATGCCGAACGACGCCGAACTCGCGCGTACCGGCATCCGGTTCACGCGAGCGTTCTGCAACACCGCGATGTGCTCGCCGAGCCGAGCCACGCTGTTCACCGGCCGCTTTCCCGCCGAACACGGCGTCGGTCTGACGCTCACCGCGGCGGATCTGCGCCCGGATCCGCGCAACGCCCCCGGGGTGCTGGAGGCGATGGCGGGAATCCTGCGCCGTGGCGAGGTGCCTCTCGGACGCGTGCTCCGCCAGTTCGTGCGCGGCGTGCTCCGGCTCGGCGAGTCCGCGGGAGACGAGCCGACGCTGCCCGTCGGGATGGCGAACCTCGGCACGCTGCTGCGGGGGGCCGGCTACACCGTGGCCTACAAGGGCAAGTGGCACCTCACCCACCCGAGCGCCCCAGGTCGCCCGGGATCCCTGCTCGGCGGCTGGACCGCGCGTGACGCGACGACGCTGTCCGAGCTCGGATTCGGCGACTGGGAGCCGCCGGACGCGGGCGAGAACGCGAAGGCGGAGCACTTCGGCGGTGGCAACGCCGGCGACGGCGACGGCTGGGACGAGGTCTACACCCGCCAGGCCGAGACCTGGCTCGGCCGTGCGGACCTCCCGGAGCCGTTCTGTCTCGTCGTCTCGCTCGTCAACCCTCACGACGTCCTCGGCTACCCGTCGTCATACGTAGCCGGCGGCTACGGTCCGGACGCGCTTCAGGATCTCGGCGTCGGCCTCCCGCCGACGGTCGACGAGGACCTCCGCAACAAGCCGGCCGTCCACACGCTGATGCGGATCGGAATGGCCGCCTATCTCGGCGCTCTCCGTTCCCGCAGGGCGCAGCGTGACTACGTCAACTTCTACGCGCACCTGCACCGCGTCGTCGACGCCAAGATCGGACGGCTGCTCGGCGCGCTCGGCGCGGCCGACGATCCAGAGTCGCTGCGGTCACGGACGATCGTCGTCCGCTGCTCCGATCACGGAGAAATGGGACTCGCTCACGGCGGCCTGCGCCAGAAGATGTTCAATGCCTACGAGGAGACGATCAACGTCCCGCTCGTCTTCTCCAACCCGGTGCTGTTCCCGAACGGCGTCGAGACCGATGCGCTCGCCTCGCTCGTCGACGTCCTCCCCACTCTGCTCACGCTCGCCGGGCGCGAGGTGCCGGACGACCTCCGCGGCCGCGACCTCACGCCGATCCTTGCGCACGCCTCGCCGGCAATGGAGCGACCGGCGAGCGCGTCGGTCCGGGACGCAGTCCACTTCACCTACGACGACCACCAGGCGGGAACCGCGACCCAGGACGCGCCGGGCCAGCCCAACCGGGTCCGCGCGATCCGGACCCGCGACGCCAAGTACGCGGTCTACTTCGATCCAGCGGGACGCGCCGGCAGCGAGTACGAGCTGTACGACCTGGACGACGATCCGCTCGAGGTCCGAAATCTGCTCGACGTGCGATCCGGCCGGCCACTCTCGCGTCGCGCTGGGGTGCTGCGGCGTGAGCTGGCCGAGCAACTCCGCGCCGAGATGGCGGTGAGCCACACCGGCTGGTCCAGCCCCGGAGAGCGATAGGGACCCATGCCGCGCTCCGCCGACGCCATGAACGCCAGCGAATGGGCGGTCCTCGGCCTGCTCGCCGAGGCGCCGACCCACGGATTTGCCATCTCCAAGGCGATGGCGCCCGACGGCGCCGTCGGCCAGATCTGGTCGATGCGCCGACCGCTCGTCTACCGCGCGCTCGACGTGCTCGGCGAGTCCGGTTTCATCCGCCCCCGCGGCTCCGAACGGAGCTCCGTGGGACCGCGCCGGACGGTGCTTGAGCTCACCCCGGCCGGACGGGAGGCATTCGACGCGTGGTTGTCCGAGCCCGTGGAGCGCGTGCGCGACGCGCGCTCGCTGCTGCTCCTCAAGCTCCTGTTCCTCGATCGGTCCGGCGGCGATCCAACGGCGCTGCTGCACGCCCAGCGGGAGACATTCGAGCACCGGGTCACCGCACTGTCATCCGCCGTCGCCGCCGCCGATGGCTTTGACCGCACGCTGCTCCAGTGGCGGCTGCACTCGACCCAAGCTGCCGTCGAGTTCATCGACACCCTGCTCACGCGGCCTGGCGGCGTTGTCTGAGGATGGCGTGGAAGAGTTCGGCTTCGCCGGCGGGGTCGAGGTGGAGCGCTTCCCAGGTGAGCCGGATGGTGGCGTCGCCGCCCGCGAGGTGCTGTCGGTCCTTTTCCCGGTCGCGCTGGAAGGTGTGGCGGTCGGTGTGGTACTCGAGGCTGTCGAGCTCGACGATCAGCTTGTGCTCGGGGTAGTAGGCGTCGACCTCGACGCCGTGGTGCGGGTAGTTGATCAGCCCGACCGGTATGTCGTACGTGCGGCACCAGCGCCGGCGGGCACGCTCGAGCTCTGAGCGGGTCGGCCGGTAGCCGGGCTCCAGGAGGTGTCGCAGCCGGCGGGCGGCCGCGGTGTGCGGCAGCCGGCTGATCAGCTCGTGCAGCTGTTCCACGCGTCAGGTACGGGGTGTGCAGGGCGGTGTCGATCATCCGCTCGAGCTGTGTGTCGCTGAGGCGTGGGTGCGAGGTCGAAGATCGTCCGCGCCACGGTCGTGGTCCGCAGCCCGAGCTGGACGGTGAGGTCCCGGGGTTTCAGCGTGGTCGAGCGGTGGATCGTGATCCCCTTCACGCGGCGGTCCTCGACCGTGGTGACTTCGAAGGGGAACTGCCAGTCCTTGACCAGCCCGTGCAACGACGCGGCGGAGCGATGGCTGAGCGCCGCCCGCGGACCGGCCGCGAGCAGCGCCCCGTGCGCGCGGTCGACCGGCAGCACCGGCCGATGCCCGACCGCGTACACGCCGCCGGTACTCCGGGATGCAGCCAGCCACGCCGGACGCGGTAGGTCGATCTGCCGCGAGCTCAAGCCCGAGCGCCGAGCAGCCGCCGGCGCGTGAGTAGCCGCCATGCGGCCGGCTCGCCGCCGAGATCCGCTTGTCGATCGGGTCATCCACCGACCCCTTGGTGGATTGTCGTACGCCACAGTTGTGCACATCGCCCCAAGCCCCCCTGCTCTCTCGATGCCAAACACCATCCAGACCCGCATCATGCGCCCCGAACGCACCCCACGCGCCAAACCGGCACAGAGTTGGCACAAACGCCCTGAGCGCCGGGCAGAGCGACCCGCCGCGACCCGCGCGATCCGGGCCGGTTAGGGCGTGCTGCCGAGGACGTCGGTCTCGTCGTCGAACAGCCGGCCGACGTTGGCGAGCATGTATCGCATCCCACCGGCGCGCTTCGCCTCGTACATCGCGGCGTCCGCCCGGTCGAGGCCGCGGCTGAGCGACGCGCCGGGCTCAACGGTGGCGACCCCGATGCTGACGCGCGGTCGGCGGCCCCGCGGTCCTTCATCGCGGGCCGTCTCCAGGATGCGGGCGGCGACCGAGGCACCGCTCCCCTCATCCGAGTCGAACACGACCGCGGCAAACTCATCGCCGCCGATCCGGGCGAGGACGTCGCCGGTGCGCAGCATCGAGCCGACCGCGTTCGCGACGGTGAGCAGCAGCTCGTCTCCGGCGGCGTGGCCGTGGCGATCGTTGACGTGCTTGAGCCCGTCGACATCGATCGCCAGCACGACGAGCGGTCGCCGACCACGTCGCTCACGGACGAGCTCCTCGAGTCCCCGGCGGTTGGCCAGAGACGTGAGCGGGTCCGTATGGGCAGCGCGCCGCAGCTGCTCGTGCGCGAGCGCGTTCGCGAGGGCGAGCTCCATGATCCGGACGATCGCGACACAGCGGGCGAGCTCGTGCTCGGTGATCGGCCGGTTGCGCCCGGCCACCGCCAGGACGCCGTGCAGCTCACCATCGACGACCACCGGAACCCACGCACCGTGCCCCACCCCCTGCTCGCGGGCAAGCTCGCGAACCGCCGGCCCGAGCTGGGCGGGATCGAGCGAACCCGACGTCGGGATGCGTTCGTTCGCTGCCCGCGCGAGCAGCGGGTGTTCCTCAAGCGGCCAGGTCGCGCCCGTCCAGCCGCCCTCGGTGTCGAACTCCGCCTCGACGGTGACGATGCCGTCGGCGATCCGGCAGTAGTTGGCGCGGCGCGCCCGCCGGCCCGGCGGCGAGGCGATCTCGGCGGCCACCCGCACCCCGGTCGTCACCACGAGCCCCGGATCGAGCGTCGAGTTGAGCTCGCGCGCCACGTCGCCGAGCATCTCCGCCTGGCGCAGTGCCTCCTCGCGCTCGGTGACCGCGGCCCCGAGCCAGCGCCGCAGGTTGTGGGCGCCGAGGACGATGATCGTCCCGGTGATCCCCCACAGGCCGGCACGTCGGACGATGACGACCGCGTCCGCCTGCCCAAGCGATGTCACCACGAGCATGACGACGACGCCGGCCATGAGGACGAGCGACTCGGGCAGCCGGTGGTAGAGGGCGACCCAGCCGATCGGGAGCAGGATGAGCGGCTGCAGGCCGGTGGCGACGCTCCCCTGGGACTTGAACAACAAGGCCAGCGCGACGACGTAGCCGCCCGGCGCGAGCAGCTGCACCCACGAGGACACGTCAAGCCGTGGGAGCACGAGCGCGAGCACAACGACCACGGCCAGGACCGCGCAGCTCGCAAGGTAGGTGGCCGTCGAATCGCGTTCCTGACAGCGCCGCCGCCACCTGGCCGACGAGTGCCGCCAGGACGAATGCCACCAGCCAGCCCGGCTGGATCGGCGCGGGCTCGTCGTGCCGATACCCGGACAGCGACGCCGGATCCGGCGCCCCGGCGTTCTGTGAAGTCGACCCCATCGCCAATCCGGTTTCTTTGCTCACCACCGCGTCGTTCGCGGTCGGACTGCCCCCGTGCCACCCCCCAGAATAGACGGCTGCGCGGAAGGATCTGGGTCACCCGTGCGGGCCCGACACGGTCCTGCCCGTCTCAGCGCTGCCCGCCGGCGGCGAGTCGAGCGCTCACGAGCGCGGCGCTGTAACGCGGGACGACGATCCGCAACCGCCCCGCGATCGGCGGCACGATCTCGGAGAGCGGTGTTCCCTGCCACTCCGCCGAGCGGTCGAGCCACTGCCCGTCGAGCCTCACCCCGGTCCGCGCGCTTGCCCCGGGAGCGCGCAGGCGTTCCACCGAGGCGCTGCCCGCCGTCGGCATCCTGAGATCGACCGCGGCCCCTCGCGGGCCCTTGTTGATGACGAGCACGTGCAGCCGTGCTCCCCGGATCCGGACGGCCCACACCTTCACATGCGGGAATCCCGGCGCGCGCACGTTGAGCGGCAGCAGCTCGGCACCGGGTCCAAGCGTGCGTGCGAACAGAATCAGTCCGTAGAGCAGCGGGTGCGTGTGCAGCCCGCCCGCATCGAACGTGAACGGGTCGTTGACCGCGTACTGCCGCGCGTGGAGATTGATGCCCTGCGCGCCGACGCGCATCAGCTCAAACGCCGCGTCCGGCGCCCACAATGCGGTCGCGAAACTGTCGCTGATGCCGGCGACGCCCCCGCAGGTCACCGAGTTGAACTCGGTGAGCCGGAACCGCAACCGCGCGTCCCGCGCGAGGCCGACATCGGGACGAACCGACCGCGCCATGCCATGCGTCGCCGCCTCGCTCAGGATGCGGTTGATCGTCGGGTACCAGGGCGATCCCGCGAATGCGCACCGCGCGTACGGGTACCGGTGCGCAGTCACGACCCGCAGACCGGGGTGGGGACCATCGAGGAGCGCGCGCACCCATGGCAGCCCGGCGCCCGGCGTTCGAGATCGCCGGACCGAACAATGCCGCCCGCGGCGCGACGCTGGACACGGCACGGGCATAGAGCCTGAAGTCGGTGACATATCGCGACGGCCCGAGGTTGGGCGCCAGCACCCGTCGGCCGAACGGTTCGCTGGCGAGCGCGAGCCGCCGCCAGAACGCGCGGTTGTACAGATCCGGCTCGTTGCCGATCTCGAATCCGAGAATGCTCCCTCGCGGGCAACGCCGCCTCCGCCTCCCGCACCCAATTGCGGGCCAGCAGCGGGGTTCCGGTCGCCAGGTTGAGGTCGAGGATGACCTTCAGTCTCATCGCGCGCACGACCCGCGCCGTGCTGCTGATGATGGTCGGCGTGAGCCCAAACGCCCACCGAGGCAGCCGTCGCACGCGGGGGACGTAGAACGTGTGGTCCGAGGAGTCGCCGCCGACTCGCAGCACGAGCGGTGAGTCCCCGCGCGGATGGATCAGCGACACGATCCGCCGGAACAGAGCCACGTGGCGCTCGTCGAACGGCAACGTCCAGTACTCCGTCGAGAGCCCGAGGAAGGAGTGCGGAACGGGGAGTCCCGGCCGGTGGGGGTTGAGCCTCACCGTCACGTCGGCGGGCGGGAGTGCCGCCGGCAGGGCGGCCACCGGATGCGTCAGCGGTGTCGTCGTCGGCACCGAAGCGCGGCGAGGCGTGCCTCGCCTGCTCACCGCAGCCGGCCACCACCAGTGCGACAGCGATTGCGGCGCTGCGAGCCACCCGGCAGATATCGGGAACGTAGGAGGTGCGCATGTCGGTCAGATCGAGGACTCCCGCGCAGCCCCTCGGAGAACCGCACGCCGCGCAGCCGTCTCACGCCGCGCCCAGAACCGCGCGCACGCCGCGCGGCCACGCCGTCTGCCCACGCGAGGACGCTCACACGATCCACGCGGCGGCATTGCGTAACCGCGGCCGTGCTCCGGCCGAGGGCCCGCGCCCGCCCGACCGCAAGAGTTGACGATCCCGGCACGCAGAACGAGTGCACGGCCTGCGCCGTCACGATCACGGCACACCGCACGACGCGACGGCGCAACCTGCCGGGTCATCGAGCCCCGGACGGCCGAGGGCCGGCACGCGCCCGACGGCCGGGACCGGATCAGCCGAGACTCATCAGCCGGCTGATCTGGCGCGAGAGCGGCTGGATCAGGCGGGGCGAGATCCGGTGCAGCAGGTACGGAAGCACGACGTGACTCTTCGGCACCGGGACGATCAGCCGCGGCTTCTCAACCGCGTTCAGCACCGCCTCCGCCACCACGTCCGGGGATGCCCCGCGCTTGCTGTAGAAGGCGATCGCCTTGTCGTGGATATCGGCGATCTCGCCGCGGATGATTCCCGTGCGAACGATCGCCGTATTGATGATGCCGGGGCATACCGCGATCACGTGGATTCCGCGCGGCGCGAGTTCGGCATTGAGCGCCTCGCTCATGCCCACCACGCCGAACTTCGAGGCCGTGTACGGGGCCATCCTCGCCGTCGGCACGAGTCCCGCCTCGGATGCCGTGTTGACGACGACCGCCGGCCGACCCTGGGCGAGCATGCGCGGCACGAATGCCTGTACTCCGTAGGCGACGCCGAGCAGGTTGACGTTGATCACCCGCTGCCAGTCCTCCATCGTCGTCGCCTCGATGTTGCCGGCGTGACCAATCCCGGCGTTGTTGTGGAGGATGTCGACCCGTCGGTCGGTCTCGAACACGTCGCGGGCGAGCCGCTCGACGGCCTCAGGATCGGCGACGTCAACCACGTGGGCCACGGCGTCGCCGCCCGCGGCCTTGACCTCGGCCGCCACGGCGGCTGCGCTGTCGCCGTTGACATCGACGACGTGGACGCGGGCGCCCTGGCGCGCGAACAGGCGCGCCGTCGACCGCCCGATCCCGGAGCCGGCGCCCGTGACAACTGCGATCTTGCCGCTCAGGTCGATGTCGCCCACGATATCCCGTTGGTCGCGCTCAGGCGGCGGAGCGCTCAGCCGGACGGCAGCGCGGGCTCGCGCTGAAGTGCAGTGCAGGATCCGCGACCGGGCCCTCGCGCAGCCGCTCGCGGTCGGCCGCATAGTTCATCTCGACCGTCCATGGCCCGTGCGAGCCCTGCTTGGGGAACAGATGAACGGTGCGCCGGACGTACCCGGCGCGGAAGTCGAGCAGCGGCCGGCGGGTGACGGTCGGATCATCGGCGACCGGCACCACGGTGTCCCAGCCGTGCACCTCCATGTAGGAGAGCAGCCGGCACAGGTGCTCGCACACGAGATCGACCTTCAGGGTCCACGACGAGTTCGTGTAGCCGACGGCGAACGCAAAGTTCGGGATCCCACTGAGCATGAAGCTCTTGAACGTGAGCGTGTCCGCGAGGTCCACCGGCTCGCCGTCGACGGTCATCTCGATCCCGCCGAAGGCAAGCAGGCTGAGGCCGGTCGCCGTGACGATGATGTCGGCAGGCAGCTCCTGCCCGGATTCGAGCAGGATGCCGTGCTCGGTGAAGCGTGCGATCCGGTCGGTGACGATCGACGCCCGGCCGGAGCGGATGGCCGCGAACATGTCCCCGTTGCGCACGGCGCACATGCGCTCCTCCCACGGGTTGTACCGCGGGTTGAAGTGCGTGTCGACGGCGTATCCCTCGGGCAGCTGGTGCTTGGTGAGGAACCGGATCAACCGGCGCACGGACTTGGGATGGCGCATGCTCAGCTCGTAGATGAACCGCTGCCGCGCGATGTTCATGCGACGCGTGATCCGGTACGCGGTGCGGGTGGGAAGCACGCGACGCAGGCCGTTGGCGATCGGGTCCTTACCGGGAAGCGTCATCACGTAGCTCGGGGAGCGCTGGAGCATCGTCACGTGAGCGGCGGCGTCGGCCATCGCCGGAATGAGCGTGACCGCGGTCGCGCCGCTCCCGATCACGACGACGCGCTTGCCGGTGTAGTCGAGGTCCTCCGGCCACAGCTGGGGGTGCACGATCGTGCCGGCGAACGTGTCGCGCCCCTCGAACTCCGGCGTGTAGCCGGCGGCGTAGTCGTAATAGCCGGCGGCGCTGAACAGCACGCCACACGTCAGCTGGAAGCGCTCACCCGTCGCGATGCGCTCGACGGCGACCGTCCAGCGCGCCTGCGCCGGGGAGAAGTTGGCGCTCAGCACCTTGTGGCCGAAGTGGAGGTGCGAGCCGAGGTCGTCCTCGGCGACCGCTTCCTCGAGATAGTCGAGGATCTCCTGGCCATCGGCGATCGCGTTGTCGCTCGTCCACGGCTTGAACTCGTAGGCGAACGTGTGCAGGTCAGAGTCCGAGCGAATCCCGGGATAACGGAACAGGTCCCAGGTGCCGCCGATTGTGTCCCGCGCCTCGACGATCGCGAACGACTTGTGCGGCAGCTTCGTCTTGAGGTAGTGAGCCGCCCCGATTCCGGAGATGCCGGCACCAACGATGAGGACGTCTACATGCGCGTTGGCCAGTGGCGCGGGAAGCGGGCGTACGGCGGTTGCGGTGGTCACGGGCGAGGTCTCCTCTGGGCGGTTCGTGTCATTGCGTCTGTGCGTTTTCGTCAAGCCACGATCGGGCGTTCGCAAGATGATCGGGGTCGAGGCCCCACTGGACAACGTCACAACGCCGAGTCTGCCCGGCTTCTCTTGTGACTTATTCACAATTTGTGATGCGGTGCGGTACGGGAGCGTTCCGCGCAGGGTACGTTAGCGTACCGGGACTACGAGGTTCGCTGCGTCAGGTCGTACACGGTCATACCGCCGACCGTCGTGGACTTGAAGTGCTTCGTGACCCACGACTCGATCGTCCGGGTGACACCGCCGGCCATGCCGGGTCCGCCGGCGCGGCTCGAGCCGCTCGACGTCGCACCGGTACCGCCGCCCGCGCCACCGCCGCCGGCGACGTAGTAGTGGATCTTGCCTTGAGCGACGAGCTGCTCGAACCGCGCCAGCGTGATCGCGTTGTCGCTCCCGGTGAAGCCGCCGATCGCCATCACCGACCGACCCGTCGACAGCTCGAGACCGGCCGCCGTCTGCGCCGACGACGTCGCCGCGATCCACGTGTACCGCGACGCGTTGGCGGCAAGCTGGGCCGCCGCGGTGGTGCTCACCGAACCGCTCCCGCCGCCGGGCGAACCGCCCATCGACGCGCCGCTCGGCATCGATCCGCCGCTCGGCAGCGAACCGCCGCTCGGCAGCGAACCGCCGCTCGGCCGCGACCCGCCGCCCGGCAGCGACCCGCCGCCCGGCCCGCCGAACCCACCACGTGAGGCGCTCGCCGGCCCGGCGCTCGGGTTCGACCCCGTCTGGGCGCTGGCGACGGCGTTCAGGGTGAACGCGGCCGGGGCCGCAAGTCCGGCGACGAGTGCCGAGGCGGCGAGCACGGCCGCCGCCGTCCGCCGCAGCACCGCGCCGCGGACGAGCAGGACCAGCGCTGCCGCGAGCGAGAGCCCGAGGACGACGCCTCGCAGCCAGGGGTGCCAGGTCGGCGTGCGGTCCAGCAGGACGAACGCGCAAACGCCCGTGCCGACAAGCATCGCGGAGAGCGCGACCCGTGCCATCAGCCGCTCGCGCTGCTGCCAGAGCAGCGCCGCGCCGACGCCGGTGAGCACCGCGATCGGAGGAGCGAGCGTGTTCGTGTAGTAGGGATGGATCGTGCCGCTCATGAAGCTGTAGACGACGGCGGTCACGGCCAGCCAGCCGCCCCACAGCAGCACCGTCGCGAGGAGCCGATCGGTCCGAGCGGGTCGCCGCCGCAGCAGCCGCACAACCCCCGCGGCGAGTGCGATCACCGACGCCGGCAGCAACCAGGCGATCTGCCCGCCGAGCTCGGCGTTGAACAACCGCAGCACGCCCGCCGCGCCGCTGAACCCGGCGCCGCCGCCGGGGCCGCTGCCGCCGCTGATCCGGCCGAGCCCGTTGTAGCCGAAGACGAGCTCCAGGACGCTGTTGTCGGTCGAGCCACCGATGTACGGCCGGGCCGACGCCGGCCACAGCTCGACGAGCGCGACCCACCAGCCGGCCGACGCCACGAGCACGATCCCGCCGACGAGCAATTGCCAGAACCGGCGCCGCAACGGCACTGGGGCCGCGACGAGATACACGAGCGCAAACGCCGGCAGAACAACGAACGCCTGCATCATCTTCGTCAGGAATGCGAACCCGAGCGCCGCGCCGGCGAGCGCGATCCACCGCGTCTGACCGCGCTCGACCGCGCGAGTCACGCAGTACGCGCCGGCGACGAGCAACAGGACAAGCAGCGCGTCGGGATTGTTGAAGCGGAACATCAACGCCGCGACGGGCGTGAGCGCGAGCACCAGTCCGGACAGCAGGGCCGCCGGGCGGCTGAAC
Organism: uncultured Solirubrobacterales bacterium; assembly: GCA_963779695.1. Taxonomy (GTDB): domain Bacteria; phylum Actinomycetota; class Thermoleophilia; order Solirubrobacterales; family Solirubrobacteraceae; genus Palsa-465. Next base: position 33,270 of record CAVZZH010000034.1, on the reverse strand, counting down.
CAGCGGCGCACGGTCGAGTACAGCAGCGCCACCGCCGCGACCCCCTCAAGCGCCTGCGGTAACAGCATGCTGAAGCTCGAGAACCCGAACAGCCGGGTCGAGAGCTCCATCGCCCACAGCGACGCCGGCGGCTTGTCGACGGTGATGTAGTTGCCCGCATCGAGTGACCCGAACAGGAACGCCTTCCAGCTATGGGTCCCGGCCTGGACAGCCGCCGAGTAGTACTGGTTCGCGGTGCCGTTGCGCGACAGGCCCCACAGGTAGAGGGCGGCGGTCAGCAGCAGCAGACCGGCGAGCGGTGCCGCCGACACCGCTCGCGCGCGAACGTCAAGATGGGATCGACCGGCGAGCCGCGCCCGGCGCGGCAATGCGGTCGATGGGCTGGTCGTACTCACGGGAGCCTCCGGACTCGGGATCGGGTCATCGCAGACAGCATCGACCCCGCCCGGAAGCCACACGTACGAGAACGCTAAGAGCAGCGTCGGAGGTCGCCGCTCAGTCCGGCGCCCGCAACCGGTCACCGACGAGCACAGCCAGCCCGTCGGCCGCTAGCCCTGCAGCAACCTCGCGGTCGGAACCCTCAACCACGACCTCGCCTCCGGCGACGATCGTCGCCAGCAGCTGCCCGCGCCGCTGGCGGACGCTGCCCTCGTAGCGTGGCTGGCGCCGGCGACCGCCCGCCACACGACCCGTCTCGCCGGTCTCGCCGGTCTCGCCGGTCTCGCCGGGACCGGCGCAGCCGGCCTGCACCGGGCAGATGTCGCATCGCGGCCGGGCGCGACAGATCCGCTGGCCGAACTCCATGATCGCCTGGCCGGCGCGCCACGGGTCGCCGGAGATGTCGACGCCGTGCGGGTATCGCCGAACCAGCACGCGTGTGACGTTGACGTCCTTGGGCAGCACCGGCTCCTCGAGTGCAAAGCACCGGATCGCCGCCGCCACGTAAGGTCCGATGCCGGGCAATTCGGTCAACTCCGCGGGCCAACCATCCGTGACGACGATCCGCGCTGAACGATGGAGGTCGCGCGCCCGTCGCGGGTACCCCAGACCCTGCCACTCGGCGAGTACCTCGACGAGCGTCGCGTCAGCGAGCGCCTCGATCGTCGGCCAGCGCTCCATCCACCGAGTCCACGCCGCGGCAGCGCGCTCCACGGTCGTCTGCGCCGACATCACCTCGGCCACCCACACGCCGTAGACGTCACGCGTCGCTCGCCATGGCAGCTCCCGCGCGTTGGCACTCCACCAGCCGAGCACCGGCGCGAGCGCCTGATCGTCGACGCGTGCCGTCCCCGCCACGCCGGTCACGAAACGGTCCCCATACGGTCGGCCATCGCGCCGTCGATCCTATGGGACCTCGCCGCCTCGGGAAACCACGGTGACGGCTGAGGGGTTCACGCGGATTTCACAGGCACAAATGTTGACGATTAATGACCGAGTCATGTCATTCGAGCCAACGGTGACGGAACAGGAGCTGCTGGCCGAGTCGTTCCGGCGCCGCGGCGCTCAGATGACCCGACGTGACATTGCCGTCGTCGCCACGCTCGGATTCGGGTTCTGCGCCGCCGTCGCCGCCGTCTGGATCGCGCACCCGCCGGTCGGCTTTGAGTTCGTCCCGGTCGCCCTCTGCGTGCTCACGTTCGCGCTCGCCATGCGGGTCCAGTTCGACACGCCGATCGGGTTCACGGTGCCGACACAGCTCGCGTTTGTGCCGCTCTTGTTCGCGACGCCGATCGCTGTGGCACCGCTCGCCGTTCTCGCGGCGGTCACGCTCTCCCGCGTGCCGGACATCCTCCGCGGGAGGATCGCGCCCGTCCGGCTGCTCCAAGGAATCGGGGACTCCTGGTTTGCCATCGGTCCGGTGGCGGTGTTCGCGATCGCGGACGTGGCTCCAAGCAAGGCGAGTCCCTGGATTCTGATCACCGCCCTCGCGGCCCAGTTCGTCGTTGACTTCGGGGTCAACGCTCTGCGTGACGGCGTCACCCGGGAGGCCGACCTCGTCTCCCAGCTCCGCGAGTCATGGGTGTACCTGATCGATGCCGGTCTCTCGCCGATCGCGCTGCTCGTCGCCCGGGAGATCCAGTCATCCCCGGCGGCCACCCTCGTGGTCGTGCCGGTGCTCGGCCTGCTCGCGGTGTTCGCCAGTGAACGGCGGGCGCGGTTGACGAACCTGCTCGAACTCGGCAACGCCTACCGCGGCACTGCGCTCGTGCTCGGCGACGTTGTCGAAGCCGACGATGGCTACACGGGCGAGCACTGCAAGAGCGTCGTCGAGCTCGCTCTCGCCGTCGGGGGGGCGATGAAGCTGGATCCGGAGCGCCTCCGGGACCTCGAGTTCGGCGCTCTCCTCCATGACGTCGGCAAGATCGCCATCCCCAAGGACATCATCAATAAGCCCGGGAAGCTCAACCCGGAGGAGTGGACGATCATCAGGACGCACACGCTGGAGGGACAGCGGATGCTCAACCGCGTCGGTGGGTTCATGCGGGACGTCGGGCTGATCGTTCGGTCTCACCACGAGCGCTTCGACGGCGCCGGGTATCCGGATGGCCTCGCCGGCGATCAGATCCCGCTCGAGTCGCGGATCATCGCGTGCTGCGATACCTGGAACGCGATGCGGACCGACCGCGTGTACCGCTCGGCGCTCCCAGAGGGAGCCGCGATCGCAGAAATGCAGGCGGTGTCAGGCACGCAGCTGGACCCTGAAATCGCCGACACCTTGCTGCACATCGTCATGCGACCCGACGGGACCGAGCCCGTCGAGCCGACGCTCACCGCGCCGCCTGGAGTCGAACTCCACCCTGATCCGACGTTGCCGACCGAGTCGCCGATCGACGACTCGCTGCTCTCGGACGTCCGGGCCGTCGATCCGGTGGAGCGACTGCTCGACGAGTCGTGGGAGGCACGTCACCGCCGGGCGACCCGTCGTGAGCTGATTGCCGAAGCGGCGGCCGGCGGCGCGTTCCTGTTGGTCGCGATCCCGCTGGCGCTTCCGGCAATGCTCGAGGGCCGCGTTCCCCTTGGCACCGCGCTGCTGCTCGTCTTCCTGTACGCGCTGGTGCGCACAATCCGATTCCAGATCGGCGTCGGCGCGATCGTGCCCTCGTATCTGGTGCTCGTCCCGATGCTGATCCTGCTGCCGCCGAGCACCGTTCCGCTCCTCGCCGGCGTTGGCCTTGTCCTCGGGACGTCGATACGGGTCCTCGCCGAGCGCTCGAATGCGCAGGCCCTCCTGTTCTCCGTGCCGGACGGCTGGCACACGATCGGTCCCGCCGTCGTTCTGATGTTCGCCGGTCATCCGCAGGGCGGCGACAAGGTCGCCGTCTACCTCGGCGCGCTGGCGGCCGGCTTCCTCGTCGATCTGGTCTCCTCAACACTGCGCGAGTGGCTCGCCCTCGGGGTCGCGCCGCGGCTGCAGGTGCGAGTGATCACGCTTGTGTGGGTCGTCGACGCGGCGGTCGCGCCCCTCGGGTACCTGATCGCTGAGGCGGCGCGGCCGCAGCCGGCCCGGCTGCTGCTGCTCGTGCCGCTGTTTGGCCTGCTGCACATCGTCGATCGCGATCGCACCGCACGGATCGCCGAGGCTCAGCACCGGCTCCGCATCGTCGCCAGGGAGCGGACCCGGCTTCAGGCCGCGGTCCGTCGGCTCGGCGACGCGTTCGCCGCGAAGCTCGACCTCGGAGCGCTCACAAACGTCCTGCTCGGCGGATCGATCGATGCGCTCGACGCCGACGCGGGGCGTCTCGTGCTCACCGCGCCGCGTGCCACCCCGATCGTCGAACGACGCGGCCCGCGGCGGCTGGACCCGTTGCTTCTCGCTGCCGACGCGGCCGCAACCTCCGATCGCCGGGCGCGCCAGCTTGAGGCGGACGGTGACTGGGCGATCGTGCTTCCGTTCACGTTCGGCGAATCCACCGGCTGCGTTGCCGTCGCCCGCCGGGGCCGAGCGTTCCGGCCCGACGAGCACGCGCTGCTGCGTGGTCTCGTCGAACGAGCCGGCCGCGCCGCCGCAGAGATCGTGGCTCATGAGACGCTGCGTGAGCAGGCAATGACGGACGCGCTCACACGCCTCGGCAACCGGCGGCGGCTGTCGACCGACCTCGGCGGACGACTTGTGCAGGCCTCGCCTGAGTCACCGGTGCTCCTGATGCTGTTCGACCTCGACGGCTTCAAGGCCTACAACGACACGTTCGGTCACATCGCCGGCGACGCGCTCCTGGCGCGGCTCGGTCACAAGCTGCAGGCAGCCGTGTCAGGAGTCGGCGATGCGTATCGACTCGGCGGCGACGAGTTCTGCGTCCTGATGCCCGTGATGCGCGACGGTCTGTACACCGCGGTGTCTGCAGCCGTTCACGCGCTCGAGGAGCGCGGCGAGACGTTTGCCGTGACCGCGTCATGCGGAACCGTCCTGCTCCCGCACGAGGCGCGCACGGTCGACTATGCGCTCCAGCTCGCCGACGAGCGCATGTATGCGCGCAAGAACGGGCGTCATTCCGGCGCGCGCGAGCAGGCCCACGACGTCCTCCTCCAGATCGTCCGTGCCAACCAGCCGGACCTGCCGCCGCGCGCCGACGGGGTCGCACGGCTCGCGCTCCCGGTTGGCCGCCGGCTCGGCCTGGCCGGCGAGGAACTCGACGAGCTCGCCCGTGCGGCCGCGCTGCACGACGTCGGCAAGGTCGGTCTTCCCGAGGCGATCCTGACCAAGGCCGGCCCGCTCGATCCCGAGGAGTGGAGCTTCGTCCGGCAGCACACGGTGCTCGGAGAGCGGATCCTCAACGCCGCTCCGGCACTCCGCCCGGTCGCCGCCATCGTCCGTGCGAGCCACGAGCGTTGGGACGGCGACGGCTACCCCGACGGTCTCCGCGGGGACGAGATCCCGCCGGCCGCGCGGATCATTGCGGCCTGCGACGCCTACGGCGCGATGACCAGTGACCGGTGCTACCGCGCCGCGATGAGTGAGACGGAGGCGCGGGAAGAGCTGCGGCGAGAGGCCGGCAAGCAGTTCGACCCGGCCGTTGTCAGCGCCGTCCTGCGCGAGCTTGGCCGGCCGAGCGACGCGCCCCGCCCTCCGACCGCCGAGCCCGGAGAAGCTCAGGACTCGGCATTCGCTGCTGAGGTCGTGGCCCACGTCACCGAACTGCTCCAGACCCCCGACGGACGATCGGTCCGTCCGGTGGATCGGAGCCGTAGTGGCTACTGACGTAGATCAGTGGCTGCTGCGGCCGAGCCGACGCTCAGGACGTCGATAGGAGCTTTAGGCAACTTATAGCTGATAAGGGCAAACTCGGCGCGAGCCGGGGGCGCAAAGCTAGAGGTCTCACCACAGGGGTTGAGATAGCTCGGCCGCCAGCACCACCACGAAGGTGAGTGCGCATGACACACGGAGTAATGATTCGCCGCGCGACGACGGCCCTCGCCGCCATCGCCGGCGTTCTCGCAACCGGGGCCAGCAGCGCTTCTGCGACGTCGGCGGTGAACGCCGCGACCGCAACCTGCACGGCTCCCGCACTCGCTCAGCCGTTTTCCTCGGCGAGCGACACGAATTGGTATGCCCCGCTGCCGGGCGAGAGCTGGAACAGCTTCCCGGCGACCGGCTGGACGCTCAGCGGCGGTGCCAAGGTTGTCTCGGCGACGCTCGCCGACGGCACCCGCGGTACGACGCTCGATCTGCCTGCCGGCGCGCAGGCCGTCAGCCCGGGGATGTGCGTCACGAACGACGACCCGAGCGCCCGCGGTGAGATCCGCATGACGTCCGGGTCATCGAGCGTCACCGTCTCGGTCGCCTACATGGGCCCCAAGACCTGGGGCTCGCCGCAGGCGAGCAGCACGATCGCCGGCGTCAGCACCGGCTGGACTCTGGCCATCCCGCTGAGCATCCATCCGAGCAAGGCCAGCGGTTGGCAGTTCGCGCAATTCACGTTCGTTGCCGCCAGCACCGGCGAGTACCAGCTCTCGAACTTCTACGTCGACCCGAAGATGCGCCACTGAACGAGCGCCACTTCGCGCCCCCGACGACCGAAGGAAGGTAGCCTCAATGATGTCGATGACCCGCGAGCGAGTCCGCCGACTCGCGTCCGCCGCGATCCTCGCCGCAGCACTCTCAGCCATCGCAGCCGCACCAGCCGCCGCGTTTGGCCCGGCCTGTTCAACCCCAACGATGACCCAGGCGTACTCCGCCTGGGGCGACTCAAGCTGGTACACGCTCACCCCCGGGCAGACCGCCGGCGACTTCAACGGCGACGGCTGGATCCTCCTCGGAGGCGCCCGAATCGTGAGCACCCAACTCGACGACGGCACCACCGGACACGTCCTCGACCTGCCCGCCGGCTCACGGGCGATCAGCCCACTGTTCTGCGTCGACCCGACCTACCGCACCGCCCGGGCCATGACGCGCAGCGTGAACGGACCGGCCGGCGCATCGCTGTTCTTCACCTACGGCTGGGGCCACACCTCGGCCAACAGCGTCTCCGGCGACTCAGACTGGAACCCGACCCGATCGCTCGACCTTGATCCCAGCCCGACCGGCGGCTGGCAACTCGCCCGGTTCAGGTTCATCAACGGGCTGGGCGGCGGCGACCTCCAGGTCTACAACCTCTACGTCGACCCTTACTCGCGCGGATAACGACCGCGGATTGCTACACGTGACGACGGGCGAGCACCCGGTGCAAGTGCTAGTGGGCCCCGGATCACGCCATTCTCCGGCGGACGTTCCGGTGAGACCCACTAGCGCGACGTTCCGGTGAGACCCATAGCTCTGGCGGAGCACCGGCACGTTCGCCGCCGAGGCGATCCAGCGCGTGCTGAGCGCCGCGAGCGTTCCATCCGCACGCAGGGCGCTGACGGCATGCGTCACGCACGACGTCAGACCGGAACCCTTGCTCAGGAGCAATCCCCACTGATCGCCGCCGGGAGCGCTGAACTGTCCGGCGATCGTCGTGTGCGGGAGTGATGTCGCGGTCAACTCGAACGCCGTCGCGAGGTCAACGACGACCGCATCGACCCGGTGGACCTTGAACGCGCTGACGACGTCGTTTGAGGTGTTGAACACCTGCGGCTGGGCCGACGGCTTGATCTCGGCGTTGACGGCGTCAAGGCTCGTCGTGCCGATCTGGACGCCGATCTTGGCGTTCTTCAGCGCCGCAAGGCTGGTCGCGTGAGCGAGCGGCGAGGACGACGCGACGATGATCGCCTGCGGATTCTCGTAGTACGACGGCGAGAAGTCGACGACCTTTGAGCGGGCCGGGGTGATCGAGATCTCGTTGATATCGAAGTCGAACGCCTTTGGCCCCGGCGCGTATGACGAGTCGAACGGCTCGACGACCCACTTGACCTCAGACGGCGCGAAGCCGAGCTGCTTCGCCACCGCATATGCGACCGCGCTCTCGAAGCCCTTGCCGTTCGCGGGCTTGTTGTTCTCAAAGTAGGGCGGGTAGGCAGGCGAGTCAGTCGCCACAGTCAGCACGCCCTTCGTGTGAAGCGGGAGCGAGGACTTCGTGCAGGTGCTTGCCGAGGCGGACGCGGTGGCGGCGGAGGAGCTCGAGCTCGAAGAGCTGCTGCCGCACGCGGCGAGGAGCCAGGCGCTGAGCAGCGCGGTGAGCGGGAGCAGGATTCGTCGGGTTCGGGTCAATGTCATCCGGGGGGTCGGGGCTGGGACGCGACAATCTATCCAGCGGCAGCGCGCCGGGTACTCCCGTCCCGCGTCGGCGCGATGGCGTCAGGCGGCAGCGGCAAAGCCCTCAATCAGGCGGCGGCTCCGAACTTCGGCGGCACCCGCGTCCGGCTTCAGCGCATCGATCGTTGGCCACGCTGCGGAATCGGACGCGGATCCCGACTCGGATCTGCGCGCCCATCGCCGGATCGCGGTCGGCGTTGCCTCGGGATGGAACTGCACGCCGACGTGGCGCCCGATCCGGAACGCCTGCGGGCCGAGCCGGTTCTCGGCGAGAACCTCGGCCCCGTCCGGCACCGTGATCACATCACGCTGCCAGGCGAGCCACGGTCCAGCCGCGATCCGGTGCGGAACCGTCGTTTCGACGAGCATCCAGCCGCGATGGGGCTGGGGCGCCGGTTCGACGGTGCCGCCGAAGGCGTACGCCAACGCACGGGCCCCGTGGCCGATCCCGAAGACGGCCGTGCCCGCCGCATCGGCCTGCCGGATCCATTCCACCTCGGACGCGAGCTGACCGCTGGCGAGCGCGTCGGCGAACGACGCGGACCCGACGAGCACCGCCAGCCGGAACGTCGCGGGATCGGGGAGCGCCTCGCCGGACTCCGCACGAGCGATGACCGGCGCCGAGCGCAGCCGCGACACCGACTGCACGAGCCGGCCGCCCAAGTCCTCGCCTTCATGCAGGACGACGAGCGCCCGGGTGCGCGGACGAAGCGTCGCGCGACGCCGCAGCGCTTCTCCGTCAGCGGTGATCGCGGGTGCGACGGCGACGAACCCGCCGCCAACCTGAACCTTCATAACAGCTACCTCCACAGGTATCGAAGACAAAGAGCTAGCCGTACCGGCTCACACAAACGTGGAAGCGCAGCGACGACATCGCGTCGCGGGAGGCACCCGGCCGGTGCTGAGAACGTTCATGCCGGTGCGTGCGTGTGCTGCGTGCACGATAGCGTAAAGTCTACATAGTTGATCGACAATATCCTTTTTGTCGTTCACGATGACCCTCGGGCCGGAGAGCCCGAACCGCGGGACCGGCCGCTCGGGGAACTCTCTCCTCTCCCCCGGGCGGCCGCTCCGCTTCAGGCGAGCGCGGGCAACCCGACGCCGATCACCTTGAGCCGGCGGGACAGCGCCGTGAAGGCGAACTCGTTCATCGTGCTCGCCGAGTACCCGAGGTACTCGTAGTCGTCGCCAAGCTGGAACCCGGGCGGCACGAGCACGCCCGCGGCGGACGGCAGGGTCTCGGCGAGCCGGTCCTGGATCCGCTTGGCGAGCTCCGGGTCCCGGGCCTTCTGCTGGAGGAACCAGGTGCCGTAGGCGACGTGGCGATGCTCATCCCGGGAGATGAGGTTGAACGCCTGCAGGTGGCCGGGGAGGATCCCCTGACGCTCAAGGTTGTCGGTCTGGAAGTTCTGCCCGGTGAGGGCGAGCGTGCCCTCGATCACCATGTGGTAGATCGTGACGAAGTCGACCTTGGCCTCGATGCTCGACGGGTCGGCGAGAAGCGCCTGGTGGGCATCGACGAGGTACCCGTCGAACAACGTGAAGTAGTCGGCGGTGAGATCGCGCCGCGCACGCTCGAGACGATCCTCGAACGTCCCGTCGTAGCTCACGACCTCTTCGTAGAGGCGGTTGAAGTGTTGAGCGTGGCGGGCCTCGTCGACCTGCTGGGTGAGCAGGAACGCCTCCTCGTGCTTGTCCTCTGCCGCCATCACGAGTCCCGAGAACTGGTTCGTCACCCGCTCCTCGCCGACGAAGAACGCCGACAGCCCCCACGTCATCTCATCGCGCACCTCGTCGGACAAGGCCTCCCAGTCGCGCCGGTCCTGCGCCAGGTCGATCTCGTGCGAGCTCCAGTTCTGCCGCTCCCAGAGGCGGTAGAGCTGCAACGGCGTCATCAGCGTGACCTGCGGTAGTTTCGACTCGTCCGAGATCGTTCCGACGTCGCCCTGGACCGTGTAATCGAGCAGGCTGGACACGTGGCCTCCTGACGTGAGCGGGAAAGTGCGGAGCGACTCTAACCGAGCACCGGATCCCGGCGCAGCACATCGCCCCGAGCGGCGTCGCCCATCGTCACGGGCGCGTCGAGCTCCACCGTCGGGAGCATCCGGTCGAGCAGACCAAACGCGGACCGCTGCAGCTCGGCCACGATCGGCGCGAGCGATGCCCGCGCCGCATCCCGGGCGGCCGCGCGACCCATTCCGGCGACGCGCGCGTCCCGGCCGATCGTCGCGGCGGCGTCACCGGCGATCTCCCGCACCGCGGCCCGCGCCCGGTCACCCGCGACGTCGCCGATGCCCAGCCGTGCCGCGGACCAGGCCGCCGCCGCAGCGGACTCCCAGGCTTGCTCACGTGCCGTCATCCGGCCCGCCAGCCACGGTGCCCAGACCGCCGCGCGCCGTGCTCCAAGAGCGTCACGCCACACCGCCCGAGCGACGCTGCGAGCGCTCGCCAGCGGCTCGAGCGCGGCCTCCAACGCCTGGACCGTGAGCACCGGCTCGAGGGTCCGCAACTGCTGCGCGGGCCCGTGATGGCCGGCCGCCGCGAGCCACCTCGGGGTGTACTCGCGGATCAACCAATCCATCGCCATCCACGCGCGCATCTCGTCGAGTCCGTCGCTCGCCGTCCCAATCGTGCGCGCGAGGTAGGGACGCAAGCGCTGGCGGCGGGCGTCCGGAAGGCTGTCGTTGAACGTCGTGCAGAACGCCCGGACCGCCGGGCTGACGCACGCCGGCTCGTCGCTGTGCGGCTCACCGGCGATGTAGCTGACCCACTCCATCGCACACCGGCCCTCGTCGGGCGTCGCATGGGTGCCGTAGGCAAGCGTGTAGTCGGAACTCATGACCGCTCCTTGGGTCGGGCGGGTGGGCGGGCGGGCGGGTGGTTGGGTGGGGCTTCGATTTTCGCGGCTGCCGGCGTGAAGTCAAGACTCGCGACTGATCTAGGCCCTGACGCGGCTGAGCGGGCCCGGCGCGCCGGACCCGTTGCGTCCGTTCGCCGGAGGGCTCTCGATCACGACCCGGCACGGCCGGTGCGCGAGCAGGTAGCTCGCGGTCGGCCCGAGGGCCCGCTCGGTCGCCGGTGCGTGGGCGGTCCCCAGATAGATGATCTCCGCGTTCGAGCGCCTCGCCTCGTCGACGATGGCGGCGCCCGGGTTGCGCGTGCGGACCAGCCGGGTCTGCACCTTGAAGCCGGCCCTGCGACCCGCGAGCTTCGCGCTCTCGAGCACGCTCAACCCGCGCTGCTCCTCCTCGGTGAGGCCGGCGTCGAGCGAGAGCTGGTTCGGCACGCGGAGGACATAGAGCGCCTCGACGAGCGCGTCTTCGCCGACCAGCCTCGCCGCCGTCCGCAGCGCGGTGGCATCGACGTCGGTCCCAAAGATCGGCACGAGCGCCGAGCGGTAGTCGAGCTCGACGAAGAACGCCGGCCGCTCGCGGTGGGGGATCTTGTGGTGAGAGACGAGGTCGAGTCCGGAGCGCCGTCGGTAGAACGCGTAGCCGGCGAGCCCGACGATCATCCATCCGGTCCCGACATAGCGCGCGTCGACGTGGAGCACCATCACCGAGCACCACGCCGCGAGGGTGCCGAGGCCGCCGATGACCGCGCTCACCGGGATGCGGGACCCGCGGAACGGAATGCCCAGGCCGATGCGGTACGGCCGCTCGCGATCGGGATCCTTGACCCGCAGCGCGATGATCGCCACATGCGCGGTCGTGAACGACAGCATCGCGCCGTAGGAGTAGAGGTTGCCGAGGAAGTCGGTCTGACCCGGGATCAGCAGGATCGCGGCGAACGTCGAGAAGAACACGATCGTGAACCACGGGGTGCGGTAGCGGCGGTGCAGCCGCGCGAACACGCCGGGCAGCTGGCGGTGCTCGGCGAGCGACCACGACAGCCGTGAGATCCCGATCAGCCCGGCGTTGGTGGCGATGAACAGGATCGTCGCCGCGAGGATGCCGACGTAGTAGCGCAGCACGTGGCGCAGGCCGGTGGGCAGCCCCAGGTGCTGGATGATCCCGAGCACGGGGTCGTTCTGGTAGACGCTGCCGAGCTGGGTGTAGGCGTGCGCGCCGTGGCCGAGGACGGGGAGCGCGCTGAGCGCGACGACGGTCATCCCGGCGTACACGCCAAGGACCGCGATCAGGATCAGGTTGACCGCACGCGGGACATCGCGTCCGGGATCGCGTGCCTCCTCGGCCATGTTCGAGACCGTCTCGATCCCGGTGTACGCGAGCATCGCCAGCGACAGCGCAAAGATCGTCTTGCTCCACGTCGGCACCTGTCCGAGGTCGACCTGGTGGACGAGCAGCGACGGGTTGAGGATCAGGATCGCGCCGAGCATGATGATCAGTACCTGGGTCGCCAGGTCGAGCACGGCGAGGATGAAGTTGAGCTTCGCCGACTCGCCGATCCCGCGGATGTTCAGCGCCGCCAGCGCGATGATCACGACGATCCCACCGATCACGTCGCCCGGCGGATGGTGCAGCGCGGGCCAGAACGCGCTCAGGTAGTGGGGCACGAAGAACGCCGAGATCGCGATCGTCAGGATGTAGTCGAGACTCAGTGCCCAGCCGGCAAAGAACGACACCAACTCGTTGAACGCATGTCGCGCAAACGACGACGATCCGCCCGCCTCCGGGAACATCGACGCCCCCTCGGCGTACGTCTTCGCGGTGAGCGCGAACAGCCCGCCCGCGAGCATGAACACGATCGGCGTCAGCCCGAGGGCATACGCGGCGACGAGCCCCAGGGCGTAGTAGATCGACGATCCGACGTTCCCGTAAGCGGTTGCGAACAAGCCCCCCAGACCGACGGTCCGTCGCAGGCCATGCGTCTCGATGCGCGCCATGTTCCCCGGCTCCACGGTAAGCCCGGCGCCATCAAGAATTCGCTAAGGATCGGCCTCCGGCCGTAAAGAATTCGTCAAGAAACGTACGTCTTGCAGCGGTCCACAATCACTCGCCGGTGGGCGGAGCGCGTCCCGGACGCCCTACCCGTTCTCGCCCTCGCCGCCGCCGGGCTCGCCCGGCTCGTCCCGTCCCACGCGATCGCCGACCACGTCGACCTGCTGCTCGCAGCGCTCGTGCTGCTGACGGCCCTCGACATCGACCCGCGGCAACTCACCGAGCTGGCCGGCCACGTGCGCACGATCGTGCTGCTCGTCATCGTTCCGGCGTGCGCCCTGGCCGCGGTCGGGTGGCTCATCTCGCGGTTCGTGGCGGGCGACCTGCGCGACGGCGTCCTCGCCCTCGGATTCGCGCCTGCCGAAGTGGCCTCCGTGGGACTCATCGGCCTCATCGGCGGCATGGCGGAGGCGGCGATCGCGGTCGTCGGCCTGTCGCTCGTCGTCAGCGCCGTCGCCGGACCGCCGTTGCTCGCCGCTATCGCGGGCGGTGCGCAGGCCGCGCGACCGCTGGCCCTGCTCGGTCACTTCGCGCTGATCGTGTTGCTGCCGCTTCTCGCCGGCCTGGTGATCCGTGGCCTGACCCCGGCGCTGGCCCGGCGCGACGCCGAGATCTCACTCGGCTCGACACTCATCCTGCTGCTGCTCATCTTCGGGTCGCTGACCGGGACGGGGGCGGCCACGCTCGGTTCGGCGCTGCTGGTCAGCGTCGCGTTCCTGTCGTGCTCGTCTGTCGTCGCCTGGGTCACCCAGCGCACCCTCAGCCACCGCCTCGACCCGCCGCTCGCGCTGACGATCGGGATGCGCGACTTCGCGGTCGCCGCCGCGCTCGCCGCCGCGGCGTTCGGTCCGCGAGCGGCTCAGGTGGCCGGTGTGTACGGCACCGTGATGCTGGTCACGGCAGCGATCGTCAGCGCGCTGCTCGCTCGAGCCACGCCTCGTACACGTCGATGAACGCCTCCATCGACGCGTCGACGCCGTCGACGTCACCCGTTGCCAGCAGATCGAGCAGCAGGCCGCGGACGGCGGCGATTCCAAGCCGGGCGTGCGCCCGCGCGAGCTCGCGCGGGAGACCGTAGGCGACGTTGATTTCGGTCGCCGGGGCCAGCCAGTCCTCGACGATCCCGTCGAGGAACGGGGACCGCAGCGCGTCATCCTGAAGCGCCCGCCCGTAGAGCTCGTAGAACAGCCGCTCGTTCGGCCACAGCGCCGGGTCGGAGATGTGCTTCCACCACTCGCGCATCGATTCGCCCACCGGCTTGCGCGGGTCCGGGATGAGTTCGACCAGGACCTCCCGCTGGCGCTCCTCGACGGCCTTGACGATCGCGATCCACAGCGCCTCCTTGGACCCGAAGTGGTGGATGAGCATGCGATGGCTCGTGCCGAGCGCGGCGGCGAGGCTGCGCAGGCTGAGATCGCCGATGCCGTGTTGCTCCATGTAGGCGATCGCCTGCTCGATGATCTCGCCTTTTCGATCCTTGACGACCATGCGACGTACTGTACCATCTGGTACATGAAGCCAGTACAAGTCACCATCGATGTTCCCAACGCGCGCGAGGACGTCTTCGACTTCCTCGACGTGATGGCGAACCACGAGCCGTTCACCAACCACCTCATGCGTGACTGGGAATACTCCGGTCCCGACCGTGGCATCGGCTCCAAGGCCCGCGTCCACGTCACGGCGGCGGGTCGGACGGACACGATCGACATCGAGGTCGTCGCCGCCGAGCGGCCGGCATCGATCGTCGAGCAGAACATCGGCGCGGGCGGCAAGCGCGTCGCCAACGGCACCTACACGCTCGCCGAGCTACCGGGCGGCGGAACCCGGATCGCCTTCCAGTACCGCTGGAAGGAGGCGCCGCTCAGCGAGCGGCTGCTCGCGCCGGTCGTCCGCGGGATGCTCCGCAAAGCGAACGAGCGGGCGATGGAGCGCCTTGCCGAGCAGCTCGCGGCCCGGGCCGCACTCAGCGCCGCTGCAGATGCCCCTCGATCAGCCGCGTGACCGGGTCAGCACGTTCGACACTCGCCAGATGAGCCGCCCCGTCGAGGAGCTCCAGCCGCGCGTCAGGGACAGCCGCGGCGATCGCCTCGGCGTGGGCGGCCGGCGTCGCGTGATCCTCGGCGCCCGCGATGACGAGCGTCGGCGCGGCGATGTGGGGCAGCGCTGAGCGCAGATCGAGCGCCGCGATCGCCTCGCAGCATCCGGCGTAGCCCTCCGCGGGCGTCGCGACGAGCATCCGGCGGAACGTGGCGACGGTGTCCGGGTTGACCGCCGCCCACGCCGGTGTGAACCACCGGCCGATGACCCCGTCGGCGACCGGCTCGGGGCTGCCCTGCGAACGCACCGTCCGGGCCCGCTCCCGGTACGCGGCGGCCGCATCGGGCATGTGGGCCGAGGTGCAGATGACGATCAGCCGCTCGACCCGCTCGGGCGCGTTGGCGGCCAGCCACATGCCGATCATCCCGCCGATCGACAGTCCGCAGATCGAGACGCGCCGCAGACCCAACGTGTCGAGCGTCGCAGCGACGTCGGTCCCGAGCTCGGCGATCGAGTACGGGCCCTCGGGCGCTGGGGATGCGCCATGCCCGCGGACGTCGACGCGGACGATCGGCCGCTCTGCCGAGAGCGCGGCCGCCTGGGGCTCCCACATCGCGAGGGTCGTGCCGAGCGAGCCGACCATCAGCAGCGCGGGCCCATCGACGGGACCGGTGCGTTGGTGGTGGAGCAGGTAGCCGGTCATCTGCGGGGTCAGCCTAGATGACCCCGCGGTCGCCGAACCCGGGGTTATGCTGCGGCGCACGCTGTCGATAACGGGGGCTGATGAAGGCATCAATCCGAGCGGTCGCCGCCCTCCTCGCCGGCGGCGTGACGGTCGTCGTGCTTGTGCTCGTGGCCGCCGGCTGTGGTGGCGGCGGTCATGCGACGCCCGCGTCGGCCGGTGCCGGAACGGTCATTGACGACGTCCCCGCAACGGGGCCGGCCGCGTTCGCGACCGTCAAGGTCGATGCCCGCGCCCGGTCGAGGCCGATCCCCTCCTCGTTCTTCGGATTGTCGACCGAGTACTGGACGCTGCCTCAGGATCAGCCGCACATCGCGCTCTACCGGCGGGTGCTGTCGCTCATGCACGTGGCCGGCGACGGCCGGTTCATCCTCCGGATCGGCGGCGACTCCGCCTCGCACACGTTCTATGACCCGACCGGGCTCGTGCTGTCGCGGTGGACGTTCGAGGTGACGCCGACGTTCATCGATCAGACGGCGAGCCTCGTCCGCCGGATGGGGCTCCGGGTGATCCTCGATCTCAATCTCGTCACCGGCTCGGCCCCCCTCGCGGCAAGCTGGGCCAAGGCAGCGGAGGGATCGTTCCCGCACCGCAGCATCATCGGCTTTGAGATCGGCAACGAGCCCGACCTCTACGACAAGGCGTTCTGGCTCTACACCACCGGCGGCGAGCAGTTCTCCGGCCACGCGCTCCCCCGCGACATCACCCCTGCTGGCTACGCCGCAGACTTCAACGAGTACGCCACCGCGCTCAAGCACGCCGTGCCCGGCGTCCCCCTGTACGCGCCGGCGCTCGCCAACCCGGTCGCTGACATCCGCTGGATCGCCACGCTCGTCCACGGTCCGCACCCCGGTCTCGGCACGATCAGCGGGCATCGCTATCCGTACTCCGGCTGCGTGCTCCGCGGCTCGCCGCAGTATCCGACCATCGGCCGCATCCTCAGCGAGGACGCGACGACGGTCATGGCGCAGAAGCTGCGGCCGGTCGTGCGGCTCGCCGCCTCCGCACATCTCCCGTTCCGCCTCACCGAGATCAACTCGATCACGTGCGGCGGCCTGGCCAGGGTCAGCAACAGCTTTGCCACCGCGCTGTGGGCCCCGGACGCCATCTTCGAGGTCATGCGAACGGGCGCGGTGGGCGCCAACCTGCACGAGCGCGAGAACGCGATCAACGATCCGTTCGCCTTTGATGCGAATGGGCTCGTCGTGCACCCGCTGCTGTACGGACTGATCCTGTACGCGCGGACGATGGGTCCGCACGCGCACCTCGTCTCCGTTCAGCTGCACTCGACCGCGCCGCACCTGAAGGTGTGGGCGGTCGCCTCGGGCCACTCGACGCTCCGCGTGTTGCTCATCAACAAGGGCGCCTCTCCGATCACGGCACGGCTCGCGCTCCCGGCAACCCGCCCGGCCACGGTGGAGCGGCTCCAGGCGGGCTCGCCGGCCGCCCAGACCGGCGTGACCCTCGACGGGCAGCAGCTTGATGCTCGGGGGCGCTGGGTCGGGACCCGCTCGCATGAGACGGTCGCGCACGGGCACTCCGGCTACGAGGTCCGCGTGCCCGGGTACAGCGCCGCGCTCGTCAGCGTCGACGGCGCGCGGATCGGGTCCTGAAACGGCGCAACGAGGAGGGGTTGGGCCTGGCTGCCGCGCGGACTCGTGGTCCCCGGATCGGATGACGATTCAGCGGCGGCGCCCGGCCCGTCCCGGCCCGCCCGGCCCGGTCCAGCGCGGCCCGGCCCGGTCCAGCGCGGCCCGGCCCGGTCCGGCGCGGCCCGACTCGTCGGGATCGCCATTTCGCACGAAAGCGCGCCCCGAATGGCCAAAACGCATGTGAGCGACCGGCGATGGCGGCGCTTTCTTGCGTTTCGGCCACATATCGACCAGAACGCAAGAAAGCGCCGAAATTCGCCCGCGCTGTCATGCGTTTTGGTCACAACCGGCCGCGCTTTCGTGCGTTTCGGCGGTTCGCACCCCCGCTTTCGTGCGTTTCGGCGGTTCGCACTCCGCTTTCGAACGTTCTGGCGCTCGCGGACCACGGACCACGGACCACGGACCACACCATCCCCACCCCTCGATGCCAAAACGCCCCGTCCCATCCGGCGACACCGAACGCACCCCCGCCACCCGCCACCCGCTACCTCGGCCGCGGGATGCCGGTCGCCTCCTCCACCATCGCCCAGAAGTTCTCCAGCGGCGTGTCGAGCTGGACGTGGTGGGTCGGCCCGAGAATCAGGCCGCCGCCGGCGCCGAGCGTCGCGATCCGCTCGCGCACCTCGTGGCGGACGTCGTCGGGCGTGCCGAACGGCAGCGTGCGCTGCTCGTCCATCGACCCCCAGAAGCACAGCTCGCGCCCGTAGTCGCGCTTCAGCTGCGCGGGATCCATCGCCGCCGGCTGAACCGGGTTGAGCACGTCGATCCCGATCTCGATCAGCTCCGGGATCACCGCCTGAACGGCTCCATCGGTGTGGTAGGCGATCTTCAGCTGCGGGTTGATGCCCTTGAGCGTCGCGATCAGCTCGGCCATCCGCGGCTTGAGGAACCTCCGCCAGTGCTTGGGCGAGAACAGCATGCCGGTCTGCTGGCCGATGTCGTCGCCGAGCCAGATCATGTCGACACCGAGACGGACGAGCCGCTCGGCGGCAGCGAGGTGGTACCGGAACGGGATCTCGAGCACCTCATCCGCCTTCTCCGGCGCGCGCACGAGATCCATCATCAGCCGCTCGAGTCCCCGCAGCGCCCACGCCGCCTCGAAGATCGTCGTCACCACGACCCCGACGATGTAGTACTCGCCGCCGAACCGGGCGACCGCGTCGGCCGCGTCGCGGTACAGCTCCTCGCGCGCCGGGTCAGGCGCGTGGTAGCTGGAGAGCGCGGCGTCGTCCGCGAGTGGATGACCTTTCGGCTCGGTGTAGTGGCCGATCCCGAACGGAGTCGTGTACCGCACGACCCGCCACCCGACGCCCCACTCGTCGACGTAATCGTGCTCGTCGTCCTGGTAGTACGAGTTCGCCCAGCCGACCGACGTCAGGAGCAGATCCTCGCCGAGCGCGATCTCGAGCTCGTAGGTGTTGCCGCCGCCGTGCGGGTTGTGTCCGCGCTCGCGCGTATCGAGACCGAGCTCAGACCGCAGGCGAGCGGCGAACTCCGGCGTGAACGTCGATTGAAACGGACAGCGGTCCGCCGCATCGTGGGCCAGGGCCGCGAGCACGCGCTCCCGCGGGCTCATGACGAGCGCCCGACCGCGAGGTCGTAGTCCTCGAGCCGCACCTTGCCGAGCTCGACCCGGTCCGCGACCGCCGCGAGCAACTCCTCCTCGGTGTCCGGCAGGGCGTCGGCGGCGCCGGCCAGCCGAGACAGCCACTTCGTCTCACGCGGCGCCAGCGTCAGCTCCTCCCGCTCGGTCGCTCGCGCCAGCACCGCAAGCGTCTGAAGCACCGCTCGCCGCGCCCGCGCGTACGGCGTCGACTCGGACACGATCGCCGCCGCGAGCTCGAGCACGATGTCCGGCCGGAGCACGTAGGCCTGCGGATCCCGTGCGGCGTCGGAGAACACGTACAGATCGCGGAGCGCGAGCTCCTGCCCGGTCGCGCGAGCCGTGTTCATCAGCCGCGTCGCGTACGCGAGTTGTTCCAGCGACACGGTCGGGGCCATGCCGCCGAGGAGCTTCACGTTGGCCACCGACTCGTTGCTCCACAGGTCGGCGGTGGCGTGCGCGATATTGCCGATCGGCGACAGGTGGGCGCACGCCGCCTCCGCTCCCTCGAGCGAAATGGGGCACCCCGTGATCGCCTTGAGGTACGGCCCCTCGTAGGCGCAGTCCTTGCTCGGCCCCACGGCGCCCCGCTCGTAGGCGACGAGGCTGCGCGGGACCGAGAGCACGCGGATCACCGCGGCCCACACCCGCGGGATGTGGCGCATCTCGGCGAGCACCATCGCGGTGTTCGCGAACCCGCACGCGGTGTCGCCGGAGGCGATCACGTCGTGCTGGGCGGCGACCGACACGATTTCATCCCAGAGGAATGCCATGTCGCGGGGGGCGAGCACGCCGAGGGCGAGTACCGCGGCCGGCAGGTCGGCGGCGACCAGCGCATCGTCGTGCAGTTCCTTGCCTCCCGTCGACTCGATCGCGAGCAGGTCCGCGCCGGCCGCCGCGCACGCCGCGAAGCTCTCGATCATCTGCTCCCACTTCTCGCCGGAGCGCATCAACGGCGGGCGCACGAACTCACGGATGTCGTTCGGGGTGACGCGCAGCGCGCAGGGCAACCCGTACTTCTCGTGGCAGCCGTCGAGTGCGGCGCGCAGGATCGTGACGATCTCCGCCCCCCACGCCGGCTCCTCCGTCAACGTGGGCAGCAGCTCGAACTCGACCACGAGTCCGGGTAGTTCCAGCGCCACCGCGCGGGCAAGCGCATCGTCGATCATCTCCCGGTACTGCGCACGGACAGCCGGCATCGTCGTCGCCTCGAATCGTCATCGGCGGGAGCGTGAAGTTGAGCTCCGGGTAGACCGTGCCCGCCCCGATCTGCAGGCCGTGTCCGACCGTCACGGGATGTGGACAGCGGCCGAACACGAACTCCGCCGGATCGGTGATCGACAACTCCGAATACGTGTGCTGGGTGATGCTCATCAGAACCTCATTGCCTCGGCGAAACGGTCGGCGAATGCCGGATGGGTGGTCAACTCCAAGTACTGCGCGCGCGCCGCGATCGCGGCGGCCTCGGCCCGGGCGGCGCGGCTCAGCAGCAGCCGCCGGGCGCCGGCGCCGGCGGCGTTCCCGACCTGGCGAAACCGAGTCAGCGGGATCGCGGGCAGCAGGCCGACGCGCACGGCACTGCGAAGATCGAGATACGTGCCAAACGCCCCGGCAACGATCACCTCGTCAAGATCGGCGGCGTCAAGACCCGCCGCCTCGAGCAAGAGCGCAGTACCGGCGCGGATGGCGCCGCGGGCGAGCTGGATCTCGCCGACGTCGGCGCGCGTGAAGTGAATGTCCTGCCCGCTGCCGCTCTGCTCGGCCGGAACGAGCAGGCACTCACGGGAGCCGTTCTCGCCGCTCACCAGGTGATGCGACCGTCGCAGTGCGCCGCGCCGGTCGATGATCCCGGCATCGAGCGCCGCGGCGATCGCGTCGAGCATGCCGGACCCGCAGACGCCGACCGGTGGTCGGTCCCCGACGGTCTGAACCTCGAACGCTCCGTCGTGGTAGCGAACGCGCTCAATCGCGCCGGGCGCCGCCCGCATCCCGGCGGAGATGTGCGCCCCCTCAAACGCCGGCCCGGACGCGGTCGAACAGCTCCACAGCTGCCCGTCGCGGGCAATGCTGATCTCGGTATTGGTTCCGATGTCGAGCGCGAGCGTGCGCCGCGTCCCATGGGCGACGCCGCTGGCGAGCAGCATCGCGACGTGATCGCCACCGACATATCCGGCGATCACCGGTGGGCTGTACAGGCGCGCCCCGACGGCCAGCGACAAGCCGAGATCGGCGGCGCGAACGTCGAGCGCCGCGGACTCCGCCGCGACGTACGGTGCCGCGCCGAGCTGGCGCACCGGGAGTCCGGCGAACAGGTGGTGCATCGCCGTGTTGCCGACGACGACCCAATCGACGATCGCGTCCGGTGCGGAATCGGCCTCAGCGCACAGCTCGCGCGCCAGCAGCTCGATCTGCTCGACGACAACCGTCTGGAGCAGACCGTGTCCACCGGACTCCCGTCCGGCGTAGGCGATCCGGCTGAGCACGTCCTCGCCATAGGCGATCTGCGGGTTCATCGCGCCGCCGCGCGCGAGCGTCCGCCCCGTTCGGAGATCAACGAGATAGGCGGCGAGCTTTGTCGTCCCGAGGTCGACCGCGAGCCCGAGCACCGTGGTTCCGGGGGCGAGCACGCCGACGACCTCCGCCGCGGGCCGGTTCACCGCGACGCACGCCTGCCAGTCTGAGTGCCGAAGCGCAGTGGGGAGCTGCCGCAGCACCGCGATCGGGATCGTCCCGTCGAACGGCGCGAGCCCATCGCGCAGCCGCGTCGCGTCCGAGCGGAGATCGTCAAGGGTCGCCGTCGCCAGCGTGACCTCGCGGGCGACGACCGGCGGGTCGAGCTCGAGCTCGGAGTCCTCGCCCTCAAGCTGGAGACGCTGGGCTGCGGTCAGCGACTCGGGCGGGATGTCGATCAGCGCGTCGCCGAGCGCATGTGTTTGGCAGGCGAGGCGCAGTCCAATCGCAAGCTCGCCATCGGACAGCTCCGCCCGCTCGGTGACGCCCGGCGGCGAGACTTCGCCCCGGACGATGCGCACGCGGCAACACCCACAGGTGCCGTCGCCGCCGCACGTGGACGCGAGCTCGACGCCGCTGCGGCGAGCCGCCTCCTGCAGAGTGACGCCGTGTTCGAAGTCGGCGCGCCGGCCGACGGGCTCGAACTCGATCCTAATTCGCGGTGGCCGTTCGGCCATCAGCGGACTCCGCCAGGCCAAGCACGCCCTTGACCATGCGGACAGCGCTCGACGCGGTCTTCGCGTAGCCGTCGGCGCCGATCTCATCGCAGTACGTCTGGGTGATCGGCGCTCCGCCGACGATGATCCGGACGTTGCTGCGCAGCCCGGCGTCGCTGATCGCGTCGACAACGCGCTGCATGTTCGTCATCGTCGTCGTCAGGAGGGCGGACATCGCGATCACGTCGACGCCCGAGCGAGCCGCCTCGACGAACCGCTCCGGGTAAACGTCGACACCGAGGTCGTCGACCTCGAAGCCGGACCCTTGGAGCATCATCACGACGAGGTTCTTGCCGATGTCGTGCAGGTCGCCTTCGACCGTGCCGACCGCGATCCGCCCGCTCGACTTGACGTCGGTCTCGATCAGCCGCGGCTGCAGCAGCGCGAGCGAGGCCTTCATCGCGTGCGCGCAGACGAGCATCTCGGGGACGTAGATCTCGCCCTCCTCAAACTGGCGACCGACCTCGCGCATCGCCTCCATCAGCCCGTCCTGCAACAGCTCATCGGCGCCGATGCCCTCGGACAGGCCCTTCTCGGTGGCGGTGACGGCATCGCCGGCCTCGCCTTCGACGACAGCCTGCACTAGTTCCTGCACGGTGCTCACGGATGCCTCGCTTCGTTGTGGGACACAGCTCAGTACGACCGGAATTCGGTGACGGCGTCGTACAGCGCGAGCAGGTTCTCGACGGGCACACCGGCCTGGACGTTGTGGATCGGGTTGAACACGAAGCCGCCGCCCCGGCCGAACACCTCGAGGCGCTCGCGAACCATTGACCGAACGTCCGCGGGCGTTCCGAACGGCAGCGTGTGCTGCGTATCGATGCCGCCGCCCCAGAACGTGATCCGATCGCCGTAGCGCTCCTTGAGCGCCGCCGGCTCCATCGCGGCCGCGGACGTCTGCACCGGGTTGAGCGCGTCGAATCCGGCGTCGACGATGTCGTCGAGCAGCTTCCAGATCGAGCCGCATGAGTGGATGAACGTCTTCCACGCGGTGTTCGCGTGGATCCACTCATTGATGCGGATATGGAACGGCTTGAACAGGTTGCGATAGACCTTCGGCGAGATCAGCGGCGCCTGCTGGGTGCCGAAGTCCGCGCCGGTCGTCAGCAGCACCGTGATCGCGTCTCCGACCTCGCTATGGAGCCGCTTGAGGTTCGAGATCGCGATGTCGCACTGCTCCTCGAACACGGCATAGACGTAGTCCGGACGCATGACGAGGCTCATGTACCACTGCTCGAGGTCCCGGATGCCCTTCGGGTGGCGCAGCGTCGGGCCCGGCACGAACGCGACGTCGCCGAAGCTCATGCCGCCGAAGTCGGCGAAGATCGCGCGGCCAGTCGGCTCGAGCCGCCGCACCTCGGCGGCGATGTGCGCCACGTCGGCGTCGCTGATCGGTCCGAACTCCTCGGTGTTGTCGGCGGGGTCAAGGGCCGCCTCGTCGATCGGGTCCTGACGCACGATCGCGTCGAAGTAGAAGCCCGATTTCGGCATCCGGGCAGACGCCGGCGCGCTGTCATCGGCGCACGGATGCATGAGGATGTCGCCGCTGCGCTCTCGCTTTGTGGGGAACTTCCCTGGGACGAGCATCGGGATCCCGTCGAACGCGCTCCACTCCTTCCACCCGTCGTTGTGGAAGCCGTAGGCGTTGGTCAACCGCGTGACGCTCGCGACGTCGACGCCGAGGACATCCGCGAGGTCGGGCTTGATCTCGCCGAGCATCTGGTAGATCTCGATCACCTTGACCGGTGTCCCGGGCGGATCGAGCCCGAGCGCCTGACGGAGCTTGTAGACCGAGCTGACGTGCATCCCTGTGACGAGGCTGCCGCCGAGATCGAGCGGGACCCGATCGGCCTCCTCGTGGGCGAGCGCGCGCTGCACCCGTGCGCGCGACGTGAGGCCTCCAGCGGGCGGGACAGATGTGGCGGCGGTCGAGGACAACTCCACGAAGGACAGCGTCGCTTGCAGCGACGGGGTGACACATCCGTAGGAATCCCTCGTGGTGGTTCGGTGATCCCGCGAGCGCCCGGTGATCCCGCGAGGGCCCGGAACTCAGCCGATCGCGCGCAGCGCGGCTGACACGTCCGGCAACTCGCCGGCGTGCGCGGGAAGGTGGCGCCAGCGGACGGTGTGGGAGGCGTCGAGGGCAAACGTGCCGGCGGACTGCCAGCGGGTGCCGCTCGGGTGGCGGTTGCGAATCCCGTCCCGGGCGAGCTCACCGACCGCCTGCAGTGAGCGACGTCCGAGGAAATGGCCGAGGCTCGTCTGCCCGAGTCCCCAGGCGGCGTACAGGTGGCGATCGGGATCGGTCACGAGGTGCACGCGTCCGGACCCGCCGACCGCGTGACACCACTTCTCGCTCGCCTCCGGGCGCGCGTGACTGACCGCGACAAACGTGACGTCGGACGCTCCGTCGGCGGCGTCACGAAGGCGTCGCAGGGTCGCCTCGGCGAACGGGCAGCCGGCGTGGCGCAGGAAGGCGAGCACGACGGCGCGCTCGTCGGCCACGTCGGCCACGTCGGCCACGTCGGCCACGTCGGCCGGCAGCTCCGGCGCCGGCGCTCCGATCTCCGGGGGCGCCGCGACCCGCAGCCGCGATGCCGGAAGGAACGTGCGTGGATCCACGCGTCCACCGTACCGGGACCGACCGTGCAACCGATCGCTTAAGGTCTCGCGCGGCGTCGCCGGGCATGGGAATTCGGCGGGCCGCCAACAGGGAGAGCGTCATGTCTAACAGTGCACCGGACGTAGCCCCCCGCGACGGCGGGCTGTCCCGCCGACGGTTCATCGGCTACCTGATCGCCGGGCCGACCTTGCTCGCGGGAGCCGAACTCATGATCGCGGACAACGCGCGTGCCGCGATCCCCACGATCCAGCCGGTCGACGCCTATGACCTGTCCGACCTGCTGACGGACGCGACGCTGCCGACGTCGGCGCTGATCACGGTCGCCGTCAACCCCGACGGCACGGTCTCGTTCGCCCTCCCCCGTGCCGAGGTCGGCCAGGGGATCACGACCGCGGTGGCGATGACGATCGCCGACGAGATCGGCATGCCGCTCGACACGGTGAAGGTCACACTCGCCGACGCCCGCCCGGAGCTCGTCTGGAACCAGCTGACCGGCGGGTCGAACTCGATGCACTCGATCTACACGCCGGTTCGCGTCGCGGCGGCGATCGCCCGGGGGCAGCTGCTCCAGGCCGCGGCCGATGAACTCGGCGGTCTCCCCGGCGACTTCGCCATCGTCGGCGACCTCGTCAAGGCGCCGAGCGGACAGACGGTGTCGATCGGCTCGCTGGCCCAGAAGGCGGCGACGACGAGCACGTCGTCTCCTCCACCATCGCCCAGAAGTTCTCCAGCGGCGTGTCGAGCTGGACGTGGTGGGTCGGCCCGAGAATCAGGCCGCCGCCGGCGCCGAGCGTCGCGATCCGCTCGCGCACCTCGCGGCGGACGTCGTCGGGCGTGCCGAACGGCAGCGTGCGCTGCTCGTCCATCGACCCCCAGAAGCACAGCTCGCGCCCGTAGTCGCGCTTCAGCTGCGCGGGATCCATCGCCGCCGGCTGAACCGGGTTGAGCACGTCGATCCCGATCTCGATCAGCTCCGGGATGACCGCCTGAACGTCTCCGTCGGTGTGGTAGGCGATCTTCAGCTGCGGGTTGATGGCCTTGAGCGTCGCGATCAGCTCGGCCATCCGTGGCTTGAGGAACCTCCGCCAGTGCTTGGGCGAGAACAGCATGCCGGTCTGCTGGCCGATGTCGTCGCCGAGCCAGATCATGTCGACACCGAGACGGACGAGCCGCTCGGCGGCAGCGAGGTGGTACCGGAACGGGATCTCGAGCACCTCATCCGCCTTCTCCGGCGCGCGGACGAGATCCATCATCAGCCGCTCGAGTCCCCGCAGCGCCCACGCCGCCTCGAAGATCGTCGTCACCACGACCCCGACGATGTAGTACTCGCCGCCGAACCGGGCGACCGCGTCGGCCGCGTCGCGGTACAGCTCCTCGCGCGCCGGGTCCGGCGCGTGGTAGCTGGAGAGCGCGGCGTCGTCCGCGAGTGGATGACCCTTCGGCTCGGTGTAGTGGCCGATCCCGAACGGAGTCGTGTACCGCACCACCCGCCACCCGACGCCCCACTCGTCGACGTAATCGTGCTCGTCGTCCTGGTAGTACGAGTTCGCCCAGCCGACCGACGTCAGGAGCAGATCCTCGCCGAGCGCGATCTCGAGCTCGTAGGTGTTGCCGCCGCCGTGCGGGTTGTGTCCGCGCTCGCGCGTATCGAGACCGAGCTCAGACCGCAGGCGAGCGGCGAACTCCGGCGTGAACGTCGACTGGAACGGACAGCGGTCCGCCGCCTCGTGGGCCAGGGCCGCGAGCACGCGCTCCCGCGGGCTCATGACGAGCGCCCGACCGCGAGGTCGTAGTCCTCGAGCCGCACCTTGCCGAGCTCGACCCGGTCCGCGACCGCCGCGAGCAACTCCTCCTCGGTGTCCGGCAGGGCGTCGGCGGCGCCGGCCAGCCGAGACAGCCACTTCGCCTCACGCGGCGCCAGCGTCAGCTCCTCCCGCGCGATCGCTCGCGCCAGCACCGCAAGCGTCTCCTGCACCGCTCGCCGCGCCCGCGCGTACGGCGTCGACTCGGACACGATCGCCGCCGCGAGCTCGAGCACGATGTCCGGCCGGAGCACGTAGGCCTGCGGATCCCGCGCGGCGTCGGAGAACACGTACAGATCGCGGAGCGCCAGCTCCTGCCCGGTCGCGCGAGCCGTGTTCATCAGCCGCGTCGCGTACGCGAGTTGTTCCAGCGACACGGTCGGGGCCATGCCGCCGAGGAGCTTCACGTTGGCCACCGACTCGTTGCTCCACAGGTCGGCGGTGGCGTGCGCGATGTTGCCGATCGGCGACAGGTGGGCGCACGCCGCCTCGGCGCCCTCGAGCGAGATCGGGCACCCCGTGATCGCCTTGAGGTACGGCCCCTCGTAGGCGCAGTCCTTGCTCGGCCCCACGGCGCCCCGCTCGTAGGCGACGAGGCTGCGCGGGACCGAGAGCACGCGGATCACCGCGGCCCACACCCGCGGGATGTGGCGCATCTCGGCGAGCACCATCGCGGTGTTCGCGAACCCGCACGCGGTGTCGCCGGAGGCGATCACGTCGTGCTGGGCGGCGACCGACACGATTTCATCCCACAGGAATGCCATGTCGCGGGGGGCGAGCACGCCGAGGGCGAGCACCGCGGCCGGCAGGTCGGCGGCGACCAGCGCATCGTCGTGCAGTTCCTTGCCTCCCGTCGACTCGATCGCGAGCAGGTCCGCGCCGGCCGCCGCGCACGCCGCGAAGCTCTCGATCATCTGCTCCCACTTCTCGCCGGAGCGCATCAACGGCGGGCGCACGAACTCACGGATGTCGTTCGGGGTGACCCGCAGCGCGCAGGGCAACCCATACTTCTCGTGGCAGCCGTCGAGTGCGGCGCGCAGGATCGTGACGATCTCCGCCCCCCACGCCGGCTCCTCCGTCAACGTGGGCAGCAGCTCGAACTCGACCACGAGTCCGGGCAGTTCGAGCGCCACCGCGCGGGCAAGCGCATCGTCGATCATCTCCCGGTACTGCGCACGGACCTCCGGCATCGTCGCCGCCTCGATCGTCATCGGCGGGAGCGTGAAGTTGAGCTCCGGGTAGACCGTGCCCGCCCCGATCTGCAGGCCGTGTCCGACCGTCACGGGATGTGGACAGCGGCCGAACACGAACTCCGCCGGATCGGTGATCGACAACTCCGAATACGTGTGCTGGGTGATGCTCATCAGAACCTCATTGCCTCGGCGAAACGGTCGGCGAATGCCGGATGGGTGGTCAACTCCAAGTACTGCGCGCGCGCCGCGATCGCAGCGGCCTCGGCCCGGGCGGCGCGGCTCAGCAGCAGCCGCCGGGCGCCGGCGCCGGCGGCGTTGCCGACCTGGCGAAACCGAGTCAGCGGGATCGCGGGCAGCAGGCCGACGCGCACGGCACTGCGGAGATCGAGATACGTGCCAAACGCCCCGGCAACGATCACCTCGTCAAGATCGGCGGCGTCAAGACCCGCCGCCTCAAGCAAGAGCGCAGTACCGGCGCGGATGGCGCCGCGGGCGAGCTGGATCTCGCCGACGTCGGCGCGCGTGAAGTGAATGTCCTGCCCGCTGCCGCTGTGCTCGGCCGGAACGAGCAGGCACTCACGGGAGCCGTTCTCGCCGCTCACCAGGTGATGCGACCGTCGCAGTGCGCCGCGCCGGTCGATGATCCCGGCATCGAGCGCCGCGGCGATCGCGTCGAGCATGCCGGACCCGCAGACGCCGACCGGTGGTCGGTCCCCGACGGTCTGAACCTCGAACGCTCCGTCGTGGTAGCGAACGCGCTCAATCGCGCCGGGCGCCGCCCGCATCCCGGCGGAGATGTGCGCCCCCTCAAACGCCGGCCCGGACGCGGTCGAACAGCTCCACAGCTGCCCGTCGCGGGCAATGCTGATCTCGGTATTGGTTCCGATGTCGAGCGCGAGCGTGCGCCGCGTCCCGTGGGCGACGCCGCTGGCGAGCAGCATCGCGACGTGATCGCCACCGACATATCCGGCGATCACCGGTGGGCTGTACAGGCGCGCCCCGGCGGCCAGCGACAACCCGAGATCGGCGGCGCGGACGTCGAGCGCCGCGGACTCCGCCGCGACGTACGGTGCCGCGCCGAGCTGGCGCACCGGGAGTCCGGCGAACAGGTGGTGCATCGCCGTGTTGCCGACGACGACGCAATCGACGATCGCGTCCGGTGCGGAATCGGCCTCAGCGCACAGCTCGCGCGCCAGCAGCTCGATCTGCTCGACGACAACCGTCTGGAGCAGACGGTGCCCACCGGACTCCCGTCCGGCGTAGGCGATCCGGCTGAGCACGTCCTCGCCGTAGGCGATCTGCGGGTTCATCGCGCCGCCGCGCGCGAGCGTCCGCCCGGTTCGGAGATCAACGAGATAGGCGGCGAGCTTTGTCGTCCCGAGGTCGACCGCGAGCCCGAGCACCGTGGTTCCGGGCGCGAGCACGCCGACGACCTCCGCGGCGGGCCGGTTCACCGCGACGCGCGCCCGCCAGTCTGAGTGCCGAAGCGCGCTGGAGAGCTGCCGCAGCACCGCGATCGGGATCGTCCCGTCGAACGGCGCGAGCCCATCGCGCAGCCGCGTCGCGTCCGAGCGGAGATCGTCAAGGGTCGCCGTCGCCAGCGTGACCTCGCGGGCGACGACCGGCGGGTCGAGCTCGAGCTCGGAGTCCTCGCCCTCAAGCTGGAGACGCTGGGCAGCGGTCAGCGACTCGGGCGGGACGTCGATCAGCGCGTCGCCGAGCGCATGTGTTTGGCAGGCGAGGCGCAGTCCAATCGCAAGCTCGTTATCGGACAGCTCCGCCCGCTCGGTGACGCCCGGCGGCGAGACTTCGCCCCGGACGATGCGCACGCGGCAACACCCGCAGGTGCCGTCGCCGCCGCACGTGGACGCGAGCTCGACGCCGCTGCGGCGAGCCGCCTCCTGCAGAGTGACGCCGTGTTCGAAGTCGGCGCGCCGGCCGACGGGCTCGAACTCGATCCTAATTCGCGGTGGCCGCTCGGCCATCAGCGGACTCCGCCAGGCCAAGCACGCCCTTGACCATGCGGACAGCGCTCGACGCGGTCTTCGCGTAGCCGTCGGCGCCGATCTCATCGCAGTACGTCTGGGTGATCGGCGCTCCGCCGACGATGATCCGGACGCTGCTGCGCAGCCCGGCGTCGCTGATCGCCTCGACAACGCGCTGCATGTTCGTCATCGTCGTCGTCAGGAGGGCGGACATCGCGATCACGTCGACGCCCGAGCGAGCCGCCTCGACGAACCGCTCCGGGTACACGTCGACACCGAGATCGTCGACCTCGAAGCCGGATCCCTGGAGCATCATCACGACGAGGTTCTTGCCGATGTCGTGCAGGTCGCCTTCGACCGTGCCGACCGCGATCCGCCCGCTCGACTTGACGTCGGTCTCGATCAGCCGCGGCTGCAGCAGCGCGAGCGAGGCCTTCATCGCGTGGGCGCAGACGAGCATCTCGGGGACGTAGATCTCCCCCTCCTCAAACTGGCGACCGACCTCGCGCATCGCCTCCATCAGCCCGTCCTGCAACAGCTCATCGGCGCCGATGCCCTCGGACAGGCCCTTCTCGGTGGCGGTGACGGCATCGCCCGCCTCGCCCTCGACGACAGCCTGCACTAGTTCCTGCACGGTGCTCACGGATGCCTCGCTTCGTTGTGGGACACAGCTCAGTACGACCGGAATTCGGTGACGGCGTCGTACAGCGCGAGCAGGTTCTCGACGGGCACACCGGCCTGGACGTTGTGGATCGGGTTGAACACGAAGCCGCCGCCCCGGCCGAACACCTCGAGGCGCTCGCGAACCATTGACCGAACGTCCGCGGGCGTTCCGAACGGCAGCGTGTGCTGCGTATCGATGCCGCCGCCCCAGAACGTGATCCGATCCCCGTAGCGCTCCTTGAGCGCCGCCGGCTCCATCGCGGCCGCGGACGTCTGCACCGGGTTGAGCGCGTCGAATCCGGCGTCGACGATGTCGTCGAGCAGCTTCCAGATCGAGCCGCATGAGTGGATGAACGTCTTCCACGCGGTGTTCGCGTGGATCCACTCATTGATGCGGATATGGAACGGCTTGAACAGGTTGCGATAGACCTTCGGCGAGATCAGCGGCGCCTGCTGGGTGCCGAAGTCCGCGCCGGTCGTCAGCAGCACCGTGATCGCGTCTCCGACCTCGCCATGGAGCCGCTTGAGGTTCGAGATCGCGATGTCGCACTGCTCCTCGAACACGGCATAGACGTAGTCCGGACGCATGACGAGGCTCATGTACCACTGCTCGAGGTCCCGGATGCCCTTCGGATGGCGCAGCGTGGGGCCCGGCACGAACGCGACATCGCCGAAGCTCATGCCGCCGAAGTCGGCGAAGATCGCGCGGCCAGTCGGCTCGAGCCGCCGCACCTCGGCGGCGATGTGCGCCACGTCGGCGTCGCTGATCGGTCCGAACTCCTCGGTGTTGTCGGCGGGGTCAAGGGCCGCCTCGTCGATCGGGTCCTGACGCACGATCGCGTCGAAGTAGAAGCCCGATTTCGGCATCCGGGCGGACGCGGGCGCGCTCTCATCGGCGCACGGATGCATGAGGATGTCGCCGCTGCGCTCTCGCTTTGTGGGGAACTTCCCTGGGACGAGCATCGGGATCCCGTCGAACGCGCTCCACTCCTTCCACCCGTCGTTGTGGAAGCCGTAGGCGTTGGTCAACCGAGTGACGCTCGCGACGTCGACGCCGAGCACATCCGCGAGGTCGGGCTTGATCTCGCCGAGCATCTGGTAGATCTCGATCACCTTGACCGGTGTCCCGGGCGGATCGAGCCCGAGCGCCTGACGGAGCTTGTAGACCGAGCTGACGTGCATCCCGGTGACGAGGCTGCCGCCGAGATCGAGCGGGACCCGATCGGCCTCCTCGTGGGCGAGCGCGCGCTGCACGCGTGCGCGCGACGTGAGGCCTCCGGTGGGCGGGACAGATGTGGCGGCGGTCGAGGACAACTCCACGAACGACAGCGTCGCTCGCAGCGACGGGGTGGCACATCCGTAGGAATCCCTCGTGGTGGTTCGGTGATCCCGCGAGTGCCCGGTGACCCGCGAGCGCCCGGAACTCAGCCGAGCGCGCGCAGCGCGGCTGACACGTCCGGCAACTCGCCGGCGTGCGCGGGAAGGTGGCGCCAGCAGACGGTGTGGGAGGCGTCGAGGGCAAACGTGCCGGCGGACTGCCAGCGGGTGCCGCTCGGGTGGCGGTTGCGAATCCCCTCCCGGGCGAGCCCAGCGACCGCCTGCAGCGAGCGCCGTCCGAGGAAGTGGCCGAGGCTCGTCTGCCCGAGTCCCCAGGCGGCGTACAGGTGGCGATCGGGATCGGTCACGAGGTGCACGCGTCCGGACCCGCCGACCGCGTGACACCACTTCTCGCTCGCCTCCGGGCGCGCGTGACTGACGGCGACAAACGTGACGTCGGAGGCTCCCTCGGCGGCGTCACGAAGGCGTCGCAGCGTCGCCTCGGCGAACGGGCAGCCGGCGTGGCGCAGGAAGGCGAGCACGACGGCACGCTCGTCGGCCACGTCGGCCACGTCGGCCACGTCGGCCACGTCGGCCGGCAGCTCCGGCGCCGGCGCTCCGATCTCCGGGGGCGCCGCGACCCGCAGCCGCGATGCCGGAAGGAACGTGCGTGGATCCACGCGTCCACCGTACCGGGACCGCACGTGCAACCGATCGCTTAAGATCTCGCGCGGCGTCGCCGGGCATGGGAATTCGGCGGGCCGCCAACAGGGAGAGCGTCATGTCTAACAGTGCACCGGGCGTAGCCCCCCGCGACGGCGGGCTGTCCCGCCGACGGTTCATCGGCTACCTGATCGCCGGCCCGACCTTGCTCGCGGGAGCCGAACTCATGATCGCGGACGATGCGCGTGCCGCGATCCCCACGATCCAGCCGGTCGACGCCTATGACCTGTCCGACCTGCTGACGGACGCGACGCTGCCGACGTCGGCGCTGATCACGGTCGCCGTCAACCCCGACGGCACGGTCTCGTTCGCCCTCCCCCGTGCCGAGGTCGGCCAGGGGATCACGACCGCGGTGGCGATGACGATCGCCGACGAGATCGGCGTGCCGCTCGACAAGGTGAACGTCACGCTCGCCGACGCTCGCCCGGAGCTCGTCTGGAATCAGCTGACCGGCGGGTCGAACTCGATGCACTCGATCTACACGCCGGTTCGCGTCGCGGCGGCGATCGCCCGGGGTCAGCTGCTCCAGGCCGCGGCCGATGAACTCGGCGGTCTCCCCGGCGACTTCGGCATCGTCGGCGACCTCGTCAAGGCGCCGAGCGGACAGACGGTGTCGATCGGCTCGCTGGCCCAGAAGGCGGCGACGACGAGCACCCGCACAGTTGCCGCGACCCTCAAGCCCCAGTCGGCGCTGTCGCTCGTCGGCACGCCACAACGACGCATCGACGCCGTCGACATCGTCACCGGGCGCAAGACGTTCGCGATGGACCTGAACATCCCGGACGCGCTCCCGACGATGCTCTGCCGCCCGCCGACGATCAATGGCTCGGCTCGGGCGGTGCGCAACCTCGCACAGGTGAAGGCGATGCCGGGGATCACCGACGTCGCGATCATCCCCCACGCCGACACGGTCGCCGGCGGCGTCGCCGTCCGCGGCGCAACGTTCGGCCAGTGCATCGACGCGGTCGACGCGCTCGACGTCGACTGGGGCCCCGGCTCGGTCGACGGCAAGAGCGAGGCGGATGTCCTGGCCGACCTGAAGCACGCCGAGCTCCCGATGACTCCGGCGCTCCCACTCTTAAAGACGCTCGAGAAGACGTTCACGTTCCATTTCCGGCCCGGCGATCCGCTGG
>CAVZZH010000033.1:0-80352 GCA_963779695.1 uncultured Solirubrobacterales bacterium | reverse complement strand
AGACCAACTGCGCCATCGCCGACGTGCGCAGCGACCGGGCCGAGATCTGGTCGTGCCTGAAGTCGCCGATCTGGGCCCAGGAGCAGCTCGCTGCCAACCTCGGCCTCCCGGTGAGCGCAGTCACCGTGCACGTCACGCAGGGCGGCGGGTCGTTCGGCCGCCATCTGTTCTCCGACGCGGCGTTCGAGGCGGCGGCGGTGTCGAAGGCGCTCGGCAAACCGGTGAAGCTGATGTGGCACCGCACCGACAACTTCCGCCAGGGCCGGGTGCACCCAATGGCCACCTCGCGCGTACGCGTGACCTACACGCCGAACAACGTGATCGCGTTTGACCAGCGGCATACGAGCGTGGCCACCGACTTCAGCATGGGTTTTGGTGAGTTGCTGAGCGCCAAGCTCGCGACGCTGCCGGCCGCCAACTCGCTCGGCTATTCGCAGGCGATCTTCACACTCACCCAGAACGTCCCGTACAACTTCGGCGCCGTCACCCAGCTGCTGAACGAGGTCTACGCGTACAACACGTTCAACACCGGCAGCGTTCGCAACATCTACAGCCCCAACGTCACCACCGCCACCGAGCTGATGGTCGATGCGCTCGCCAAGGATCTCGGCAAGGACCCGTACGCGCTGCGCCGGTCGTTCGTGCGCGATGACCGGATGAAAGCGGTGCTCGACAAGGTCGCGGCCGCCGGCAACTGGGGCCGGGCGATGGCCCCCGGGACCGCGCAGGGCATTGCGATCCACGGGGAGTACAAGAGCCGGGGCGCGTGTCTGATCGAGATCGACTGCCGGCCCGCGACGGTCAACCGCACCGTTCGGGACGGCTACACCGGTCCGCGCGTCACCAAGGCGGTGTTCGTCGTCGACGTCGGGCTACCGATCAATCCGCTTGGACTCCAGGCCCAGATGATGGGCGGGGTGATCGACGGGATCGCCCAGGCCCTCACGTACTCCCTGCACCTCAAGGACGGGCACTTCCTCGAGGGCAGCTGGGACAACGCGTACTACACCCGCCAGTGGAACACGCCGCTCGACGTCCAGGTGATCGTCATGCCCGCCACGACGGGACGGCCCGGCGGGGCCGGTGAGCTCGGCGTCGCGCCCGCGATGGCCGCCGCCGCCTGCGCCTATGCCCGCGCCGCCGGAACCGTGCCGACGACGTTCCCGATCAACCACGACGCCCCGCTCGGGTTCACCCCCTACCCGACGGTGCCCCCACTGCCTGAGTCCCCGACCGACGAGCTGCCCTGAAAGGAGGCGTCTCGTGCCGACCCACACCTTCATCCTCAACGGCAAGCGCGTGAGCGTCGACTGCGAAGACGACGTGCGCCTGCTTTGGGTTCTACGCGACCTCCTCGGCGTCACCGGCCCCAAGTACGGGTGCGGTCTCGACGTCTGCGGGCGTGTACGAGCCATATCAACGGCAAGGCGTTCAACCCGTGCTCGGTGTCGGTCTCGAAGATCGCGCCGAACGATGAGATCACGACGATCGAGGGTCTCGCCGACACCGTGAACGCGCCGCTGCACCCGATGCAGCAGGCGTGGCTCGACCTCGACGTGGCCCAGTGCGGCTACTGCCAGCCAGGCCAGATCATGACCGCGGTCGCGCTCGTCAAGGATGCCAAGGCGCAGGGCCGCCAGATCACTGACGACGACCTCGACGGGATCCGCAACGTCTGCCGGTGCGGGACCTATCCGCGGATTCGTCAGGCGATCGAGGCCGGCGCGGCGAAGATGTAAGCGTCGCGGGCGGATCGCCGCCCACAACAGCGCACCCATGAGTTGCACGGCGAGCCGGCGCCATTAGGATCGGTGGCGGTTTATGGCCGCCGTCTCTGCGCCCGCCCCTGCCTCCGTGAATGTCGCCCCGTCACGCCTGCGGGTGATCTTCGCCGGGCTGATGCTCGTGATGCTGCTGGCGGCGCTCGACCAGACGATCGTGGCCACCGCGCTGCCGACGATCGTCGGCGATCTCGGCGGACTCAGCCACCTGTCGTGGGTGACGAGCGCGTTCCTGCTCGCCCAGACGGCGGTCACGCCGATCTACGGCAAGCTCGGCGACCTGTACGGACGCAAGCGCGTGCTCCAGAGCGCGGTCTTGGTGTTCCTCGCCGGCTCGGCGCTGTGCGGGCAGGCCGGCAGCATGACCGAGCTGATCGCGTTCCGCGCCATCCAGGGTCTCGGCGCCGGCGGTCTCATCGTGCTCGTGCAGGCCGTCGTCGGCGACGTCGTCCCGCCCCGCGAGCGCGGCAAGTACCAGGGCCTGTTCGGCGCCGTGTTCGGGGTCGCGAGCATCGCCGGCCCGCTCCTTGGCGGCATCATCGTTCAGGCGATCAGCTGGCGCTGGATCTTCTACGTCAACATTCCGCTCGGACTGATCGCGCTCGTCGTGCTTCGGCGCACGTTGCCGAGCACCCAGGGACGGAGCCGGCCCGTGATCGACTACCTCGGCGCGGGCGTGCTCGCCGCGGCGCTCAGCGCGATCGTGCTCGTCGCGAGTCTCGGTGGGACGGCCTGGGCGTGGGGTGCGCCGCAGACGATTCTGGTCGCCGCCGCGGGCCTCCTGCTGCTCGGCGTCTTCGTCGTCGTCGAACGGCGCGCCGCCGAGCCCGTGCTGCCGCTCGAGTTGCTGCGTGACCGCGTGTTCACCGTCGCCGGCGGGCTGTCGCTGATCGTCGGCTTTGCGCTGTTTGGATCGGTCACGTTCCTGCCGCTGTACTTCCAGACAGTTGATGCTGCGACGCCGAGTGTCGCCGGGCTGCGGCTGACGCCGATGATGGCCGGGCTGCTCGTGATGTCGATCACCTCCGGGCAATTGATCTCGCGTCGCGGCCGCTACCGGATCTTCCCGATCGTCGGTACCGCGCTGATGGCGGTCGGGCTGTTCCTCCTCTCCCGTCTTGACGTCGGCACGTCGACGTTCACATCCGTCATCTACCTCCTGATCCTCGGTCTCGGCCTCGGCAGCACGATGCAGGTGCTCGTGCTCGCCGTCCAGAACGCGGTCAGCTTCGAGGTGCTCGGCGCGGCGACGTCCGGCGTCACGCTGTTCCGCGGGATCGGCGGGTCGCTTGGCGCCGCCGTGTTCGGGACGATCTTCAGCTCGCGGCTGGCTTCCGGCCTCAAGGGCCTGCTCAGCGGTCCCGTCGCCCATCAGGTCGGCGCCGGCGGCAGGCTGACCGGCGCGCAGGTGGCGCATCTCCCCCCGGTCGCCCGATCCGCGTATGAGCACGCCTACGTGCATGCGCTCAGCCCAGTATTCGTCGCCGCGGGCGGCGTCGCTCTGCTCGGGTTCGCGCTCAGCTGGCTGCTTCCGGAACGTCCGCTCCGTGACACCGCGGCGACCAGCCGCGGGCTTGAGGACAGCCTCGCGGCGCCGCGCTCGCCGGATTCGCTCGCCGAGATCGAGCGCGCGCTGACGTGCGCGATCTCCCCGGAGGTGCGCAGGCGATTCCGGGAGCGGGTGACCGCCCGCTCCGGGGTCGATCTCACGCCCGGCGCGACGTGGGCGCTCGTTCGCATCAGCGAGCACGGCGCGCCGCGTGCCCGCGAGCTGGCGGATCAGGACGGCGTTCCGCCGGATCGCGTCGCGGCCGTCATCGAGGAGCTCCGCCAGCGGAGCCTGCTCGCCGGAGACGGATCCCCGGAGCTCACGGCCGAGGGCCGCACGCTCGCTGGCCGCGCCGTCGCCGCCCGCCGGGAACTGCTCGATGAGTCGCTCGCCGATCCCGTGGCCGAGCGGGATCCCGGAATCGACGCGCTCCTGCGCCGGCTCGCCACGGAACTCGCCGGCGACCCTCCCGTGGGACAGCGGGACGCCGGGCCCGATCGGATCACGGCCGAGACTGGGGTGTGACCCGCCGCGCTAGCGGGGCCACTAGCGGGCGCGTTCGTCCTGCCGCCGGCGCGCGCCGATCTTCGCCGCAAACACGAGCGACCGGGCGATGCCGACGATCAGGACGAGGTCGAGTGCCATCTGGACGATGACGAACAGCCGCGCTGCATCGGTGCGCGGGACGATGTCCCCGAACCCGACCGTGCTGATCACGGAAACCGTGAAGTACACCGCCCGCACGTGGTCAAGCGGTTCGGAGAACTCATGCGGGTGCGCGTGCGACAGCGACAAGTAGACGAACGAGAACACGAACACGAGCACGGGACCCGCGAGCGCGAGGGCCTCGATCGCGCGCAGCCCCGGGTAGGTCGCGGTCACGATCTGCCCGATCTGCCAGGCGAGCAGCCCGGTGAACACCAAGAGGCCGACGATCAACTCAAGCACGACTCGTGCCCCCGAGCGGCGCACGTCCGGCAACAGCGCGTAGAGCACGAGCAGCCCGACGAAGCCGAGCGTGATCCGCACCACGGCGTGCATGACCAGCCGACGCTGCGTGCGCGGGTCGAGATCCTCAAACGCCACGTTCGGCGTGGCCTCGGCCATCACCGGCTCCGCGCGTAGACGCTCATCGCGATGACCAGTGACAGCGCCACGAGGGCTCCGAGAGCGCTGATCCAGTTGATGCCGATGTGGTTGCGGACGTGGTCGGCGACCACCACGAACCCGACCGGCACGGCGACGGAGAGGAACAAGCAGCGCCGAGCGAATCAGCTGCCGCCAATCGTGCCCGGAGTCGCGCCGCGACGCCGCGGCGCGGATCGCGGCGGCCGCGTCACTCTCGTCGCCGGAGTAGTACAGGAGCGCGCGCCACCCGAGCTCCCGCGCATCGTGCTCACACCCCCAGGCCATCGCGACGATGAACGTCAGCGGCAGCAGGCTCGTGATCACCCACAGGACACCGGCGGCGATCAGTGAGCCAACCAGGGCGAGCCGTGGGTGCTTGCGCGTTTCCTCCGGCTCGGGGGCGCCGAGGAACCCGCCGATGACGAGCACCATCCGGATGCTTTCGAACCACGTCTTCAGAGGACGTCGCTCGGTCGGCTTGTCCGGCAGCGGCGTCGCCCGGACCACCTTCAGCGATGCCTCGGCGGCATCGACCGTCGGATGGATCCCGCGGAGCGCGAGCAACTCCGCCGCGGTCCGCAGCTCGGTGGGATCACGGCCGAACAGCGCCGCCGTCCGGAGCAGCATCGACGCCTCCTGCCACAGATAGCCGACATAGCCCGGCACGAGCGCGATCAGGAAGGGCGTCCCGGCAATGCCTCCGTCGATCCGGGCGACGAGCGCCGACTGGCGACGCACCTCGGCGGCGATGGTCGCCGGTCCGTCGTCCGGACGGCGGGCGAGCGTGTCTTCCGCCCAGACCCGCGACGCTGCTCCCAGGCGGTCGGTCGCGGCGAGCATGAGACGTTCGGGCAGGTTCTCCGGATCGCGCCACGCGACCCGCGCGATCGTCCGCGCGCTCCTGAACAGCAGCTTCAGTCGGCCGCGGCGAAATCCGGGCTCGCCCGGCTCGCCCGGCTCGGGAGCCTCGATCGCTTCCAGATCGCCCACCGCGTCCATGCCGCGCCACGATATGCGACTGGAGCCCCGCAAAGGTGCGGATTTTGCGGACGGCGGTCCCGGATCGCACGAAACGCCTTGGACGGGCGACGGCTCGCACGTTAGTGTCACCGTCGGCAGAGGCCTGGGGTGAGGCGTCGACGCTCGCTGGGCGTAACCCGCGAGCGGTTGAAGATCCGACCAACCGCAAAACCGGAGGAACAAACACAGTGAGTGATCTTGTTGCGATCGCCTACGACGATGTCGCCACGGCGGAGGACGTCCTTGTCAACCTCAGTAACGCCGTCAAACAGCACGTGATCGAGCTCGACGACGCCGTCATCGTCGAACGCCAGCCCGACGGGAAAGTCAAGCTGCACCAGCCATCGGCAGCGGGTGCGGGTGCGCTCGGCGGCGCCGTGTGGGGCGGCCTGATCGGCCTCATCTTCCTGATGCCGCTGCTCGGCATGGCCATCGGGGCCGCCACCGGCGCGGCGTCCGGCGCGCTGGCCGACTACGGGATCGACGACGACTTCATGAAGCAGCTTGGCAACGAGCTGCCGGAGGGCGGGGCAGCCGTGTTCCTGCTCATCCGCAAGGTTTCAGAGGACAAGGTCCTGCCGAACATCAAGCATCCGGGCAAGGTCATCCGGACCTCGCTCTCCGACCAGGCCGAGAGCGAACTGCAAGCGGCGCTGGACAACGCCGGCAAGGGCTAGTGGGCCCCACTAACCGACCGACAGTGTGCGTGCTCGGGCCGCTGCCTCAGCGGCCCGGGAC
Organism: uncultured Solirubrobacterales bacterium; assembly: GCA_963779695.1. Classification (GTDB taxonomy): domain Bacteria; phylum Actinomycetota; class Thermoleophilia; order Solirubrobacterales; family Solirubrobacteraceae; genus Palsa-465. Next base: position 74,136 of record CAVZZH010000033.1, on the reverse strand, counting down.
CGCCTCTGCGCTCAGCGCCACGCATAGGTCCCACAGGCGCTGACGGTCGAGTTCACTCTCAGCGCCGGCGCCGAGCAGATAGTGCGTCGGCCGCTCGCGCCGGTCATGCCAGAAGCCGCCCGTGCTCTGCAGCGCCTCGGGCGCGGCCCCGAGCCACACGATCGTGTCCGCGCCGGCGTCGAGGTCGCGGATGATCGGACGGGTGACGATCCGGAACAGTGGGAGCGCGTCCTGCACCCCCTTCGTGTCCGCCCAGCCGGGATGCATCGCGTGCACGACGACGCCGGTTCCCTTCAGCCGCTGCGCCCACATCTCGGTGATCACGACCTGCTCGCGCTTCGTGCGCGCGTAGATCTTGGGCGGGCTGTAGGTCGCCTGCTCCGATTGCAGATCGTCGCCGGGCAGTCGCTGGCTGTACATGCCACCCGAGCTGACGTTGATCACGGATGACGGGGCGCTCTGCGTCAGCAGTCCCTGCAATCGAGAGATGAGCACGAACGGGGCAAGGACGTGGGTGGCGAACATCAGCTCCACCCCGTCCGCGGTCTCGGTCCTCTCGCCCGGCATCGCGCCCGCGTTGTTGACGAGCACGTCGAGGCGCGGCTCGGTCCGCGTGACGGTGCTCCGCGAGCCCGCGCAGCGCCTCGAGACGCGACACGTCGCAGACGAGCGGTCGCACCTCAGCCCCGGGAACGACGGCCAGGATCTCGCTCTTCGCCTCCTCGGCGCGTGCGTCGCTGCGCGCGACCGGGAGCACCGTGGCGCCGAGCCGCGCGAAGCCCTGGCAGGTCGCGAGGCCGAGCCCAGACGCCGCCCCGGTGACGAGCGCAACCTTCCCGTCCATCCGAGGCGGGTCCGCCGGCCACCCGGGCAACCGACGGCGCACGGCCAGCCCGATCGTCCCGTAGCCGAGCGCGATGCTGCGGTCAAGCGCCGTATCGATGAGGTTCGAGACGTTCATTGTCAGGCGGCGCGCGCCGCCGGGACGAGCCGCACGCGATCCGGCAGGAACGGGATCACGGCGCGTTTGAGGTATTCGGCGCCGCCGTTGACCAGCGCCTTGCGCAGCGGGGCGGGCGGAATCACGCCGAACCCGTACTGCCGGCGGATCCGGTCGGGGAGCAACGCGATGGTGACGAAGTTGACCGTCTCGACGAGCGGGCGGATGGCCCGCCGGACCGGCGGCTCGAACACGATCGCTCGGGCGCGCCGGCGCGCCCAGTCAGTTACCACGAGCTCGTCGCCATCGAGCATCCGGCGCCGGTAGCCATCGAGTTCGCCAAGCGTCTCGGGAAGATCGTCGGCGCTCAGTCCGAACAGCCGGCCGACGACCTTGTAGTCCTCCCACAGGCGGGCCTCGTCGCGACGCGACAGCGAACCCACGTAGCGCCGGTAGACGACGACCGCGGAGTCGACCAGCGTGAACAGCACCCACAAGAGCAGCTCGGGGTCGTCGGCCCGATACTCCGTCCCCGCGGGGTAGCGTCCGACGGCCTCGGGAATCCGGCCGCGGACCCGTCCGTGCATCGCGCGGACGTGCGCCGTCAGGCGATCGGCGTCGGCCACAGAGCCGAACACAATCGTGTTCATCACCTCAGCGGTCCGGGCCAGCCGGTCGTACGGATCGTCGAGGGCGCTCGAGTGGGCGAGCAGCCCGGCGACGGCGAGCGGGTGGGCCGCCTGCATGAGCAGCGCGCGCGGCCCGTAGAGCGCGACAGCGCGCTCACGATGCACGTGACGGATGAGCGACTCGGAGCCGAAGTAGGAGTTCATGCTTGCAGCGCGCTCGAAGTACCCATACGCTTGTACAGACAAACTTATACAGGTTGTCTGCGGCGGGAGGAGTCGGGTGAAGGGTCTGAGCATCAGTGACGTCGTCGAGCGCACCGGCGTGGCGGAGGGGACGCTGCGGATGTGGGAGCGGCGCCACGGATTCCCGGTTCCGGAACGGCTGCCGAGCGGCCACCGGCGCTACAGCGACGACCAGATCGAGAGCGTGTTGCGCGTCATGGCCGGCCGAACCGCGGGGTTGTCTCTGGCGGCGGCAATCGACCGCGCCCGACGTGACAACAACTCGCCGCCGGCCTCGCTGTTCGCGGCGATCCGCAGACGACGCCCGGAGATCGAGCCGCAGACGATTCGCAAACACATCCTCGTCGCGCTCAGCCACGCGATCGAGGACGAGAGCCTGTCCCGTGCCGAGCGGCCGATGCTGTTCGCCTCCTTCCAGCGGAAACGGTTCTACAACGCGGAGCGCTCACGCTTCCGCGAGCTGTCTCGCGGCGCGGACCTGGCGGTCGTGTTCGCGGACTTCGACCGCGTCCGCGCGCGGTCGGACGCCCCCACGGAGATCCCCGTCGATCGAACCCATCCCCTCACGCGGGAATGGACGATCGTCTGTGATGCCGACCACCATGCGGTCTGCCTCGCCGGCTGGGAACGACCAGGCGGCTCGGGCGCGGCATCGTCGCGGTTGTTCGAGACGATCTGGAGCGTCGAGCCGCAAGTCGTCCGCGAAGCGTCTCGGATCTGTGCCGCGATCGCGGCCGATGCGCGTACCGATGTGCTCGACCCGGTCCGCGATCGGCTCGAGGCCGAGCCGGCGGCGCCGTCCGACGACCAGCTCCGGCTCGCGACCGCGATCACGAACCGCGCGTTGTCGTACCTCACCTGAGGTCCAACCGGGAGCGACACCCCCTTCGACAGCCGGTCGCCAAACCTGTACAACTTGTTGTCCTAAGTTGAAGCACGATGTTCAGAAACGCCGACCCGAGAGCGAGAGTGAGTCACGATGCGTGTAGCCGTTTCCGGGGCCACCGGTCTCATCGGCAGCGAGCTTGTCCGCGCGCTGACCGATCGCGGCGATCAAGCGATCGCCCTGACCCGCAGCGTCGAGGGAGCACGCGGCAAGCTCCCGAGCGGCGTCGAGTTCGCGGAATGGTCTGACCCCGAGGCGTCGCCCGCGCCGGCTGGCGCGTTTGACGGCACCGACGCCGTCGTGCACCTGCTCGGCGAGCCGATCGCTCAGCGCTGGACCGACGAGGCGAAGCGCAAGATCCGTGACTCCCGGGTGCTCGGGACGCGCAATCTCATCGCCGGCATCAACGCGGTTCCGCAGACGCGCCGCCCGAAGGTCCTCGTCTCCCAGTCGGCGACCGGGTATTACGGCCCTCGTGACGACGCGCCGCTCGACGAGTCGGCCTCGGCCGGCCACGACTTTCTCGCGGGCGTCACCGCCGCCTGGGAACACGAGGCGCTCCAGGCGGAGGACGGCATCCGCGTCGCGCTGCCGCGGACCGGCGTCGTCCTCTCCCCCAGCGGCGGCGCACTCGCCAAGATGCTCCCGCCGTTTCGACTGGGCGTCGGCGGCCCGGTCGGCGGCGGCAAGCAATACGTCCCGTGGATCCATCTCGACGACGTCGTCGGCGGCCTCATCCGCTGCATCGACGATCCCCAGCTCTCCGGCCCTGTGAACCTGACGGCGCCGACGCCGGTGACCAATCGGGAGCTCTCGCACGCACTCGGGCACGTCCTGCACCGGCCGGCCGTGTTCCCGGTTCCCGCGCTCGCGGTCCAGCTCCTCTACGGAGAAATGTCATCGGTCGTGACCACCGGCCAGCGAGTGATCCCGCGGCGGCTGACGGACGCCGGGTACACGTTCGAGCACCCAGAGCTCGAGGGTGCACTCCGCGACGTGCTCGGCCGCAGCTGAGCGGTGAGCGTCGCCGATCGTCGACCACGCGCAGGCCCGCCGCGAGGCGCTCGCCCGGTCCGGCAGCGCCCGCGGCGATGGCCCGCCTGCCCGCCGACCTGTTAGCTGTCCGGCTCGAGCACGAACACCTCGACCGCGACGTCCGGGTCGAGGTGACTGTCGCTGAGCAGCGCGAGCACCTTGCGGTCGAGGAGTCCCTCGATCGCCGCGACGAGCTGCTCGTGGATGAGCGCGCGATAGGCGCGCCGCATCGTCCTCACAACCTCCCGCTGACCGGCGGCGACGAGGTTGCGCTCGCCGTTCGTGAGCGTCTCCCGGAGCTCAACCACGACGAGGTTGTTCTCGATATAGGTCCGGGACTTGGTGGGGCCGCGGCCGGTCTGGGCCCGGTACACCTGAACGGCGGCGTTCGCGATCTGGACGTTCAGCGCCCCCGTTCGCCGCTCTGACATGAATCGGCTTGGGAGCGGTTGACCATCTGCCAGCGGGAGGGCATCCATCATTCTCAGCGTCCTCAAATGTCGATGAACGGCAGTGTGTGCGCCATGCCGACGATCTCGAACAGCCGCGCCACCTGAGGGCGGAGCGTCGAACGAATCCGGAGCGTGACCCCGCTCGTGTCAGCCTCACGTACGGCTCCGACGATCGTGTACAGCCCGGTCGAGTCGATGAACCGCACGGCGGAGAGATCGATGATGATGTCTTCAGCGCTGGCGAGCGCCCGTCTCAGTACATCGTCGAGCTGCGGCGCCGCCGCCAGGTCAAGTTCACCGGAGACGACCACGCGAACCGCGCGCGTCGCAGCGCCCAAGATGCGCGCTTCGAACGCGTCCGGTACCACCTCGACCCGATGCTCCTGAGGTGTCATCGGGCGTGACGTTAGCCCGGCCACCCACCCGGCCGCGCTGATTCATGTGCTCGGAGGTTGTAAACCAACCTGATGGTCTCGGGTCCGCGCTTCTGGCATCGCCGTCGAGGTGGTGACGGTCAAGTTCGGTTGCCCGTAGGCTGACACGATGGACACCGCCCGGTCCGATCCCGCACGGCAGCAGCTCGACGACTTTCTCCAGTTCGTGCGGGACGCCCGTGGCTTTGACTTCACGGGCTACAAGAGCTCCACCGTCGAGCGGCGGGTCGCCTTGCGGATGAACGATGTCGGGGTCACGACCTACGACGAGTACATCGACTACCTCGAACTGCACGGGGACGAGTACGAGGCCCTGTTCAACTCAATCCTCATCAATGTCACCGGCTTCTTCCGTGACGGCCCGGCGTGGGACTACCTCGTCGCCGACCTCCTCCCGGGCTTGATTGAGGGGCGACCTCCGGGAGCGCCGCTCCGAGTCTGGTCAGCCGGCTGCGCCAGCGGCGAGGAGGCATACAGCCTCGCCATGGTCCTCGCCCGCGTTCTCGGCGATGAGGAGTTCGTCGACCGGGTCAAGATCTACGCGACGGATATCGACGAGAAAGCGCTTGAGCAGGCGCGCTACGCCACCTACGCCCCGGGACAGCTCCAAGACGTTCCCCAAGAGGCACTCGAGCAGTTCTTCGAACGTACCGACCAGCGGTACGTGTTCAGCAAGGACCTGCGTCGATGCGTGATCTTCGGCCGGAACGACCTGATCCAGGACGCGCCCATCTCCCGGATCGACCTCCTGGTGTGTCGGAACACGCTCATGTATTTCACCGCAGATGTACAACGACAGATCCTCCGGCGATTTCACTTCGCGCTCGCCGACCACGGGTACCTCATGCTCGGGCGCTCAGAGATGCTCACGGGGCGCAGCCAACTGTTCACTCCGGTCGATCTCAAGCGGCGGGTGTTCCGACGCGTCGAGCGGGCGCCGAGCCGGCACCGTGAACACCGCATCACGAGCGCGGCCACAAGTCCCCCGCCGGCGATCACCGGCGACGGCCTCACCGAAGCGGCCTTCGAGACCGCGCCCACCGCTCAGGTGATCCTCGATGCCGAGAGCACGCTCGTGATGGCGAATGATCGAGCGCGACGCATGTTCGCGATCACCGGCCGCGACTCGGGCCGCCCGATTCAGGACCTTGAGGTCTCGTATCGTCCGGTCGAGCTCCGCAGTCACCTGGACGCAGTCATCGCCGAACTGCGCAGCATCGCCGTACGGGGCGTGCGCCTCCGGCAGGACGGGACCGAGCGCAGTTTTGATGTCCAGCTCACCCCGATCCTCTCCGACGGGATCCTCACCGGGACGGCGGTCACCTACGAAGACGTCACCGAGGCGCGCCAGCTCCGCGAGGAGCTCTCACGGTCCAAGCGGGACCTCGAGACGGCCGCCGAGGAGCTGCAGGCGACGGTCGAGGAGCTTGAGACGACCAACGAGGAACTGCAGGCGACCAACGAGGAGCTCGAGACGACCAACGAGGAGCTCCAGTCCGCCAACGAGGAGCTCGAGACGACCAACGAGGAGCTCCAGTCCGCCAACGAGGAACTCGAGACGATGAACGAGGAGCTCCGCCACCGCACGGCCCAGCTCGGTGACACCAACACGTTTCTGGAGACGATCCTGTCGCGGATCGGATCGGCGGTCGTCGTGCTCGACCGCCAGCAGCACGTCCAGACCTGGAACGCCCAGGCCCACGAGCTGTGGGGACTCTCCGCGGCTGAGGTCGACGGCAAGAACCTGTTCAGCCTCGACTTCGGCCTTCCGATCGAGCGACTCCGGGCCGAGCTGCTGGCCGTGCTCAGCGGATCAACCGACCACGCGCTGGCGAGTCTGCCGGCCATGAATCGTCGTGGCGGGGCGCTGACGTGTCGCGTCTCTCTCTATCCGCTGGTGGGCGACCATGACGCCAAGCCGAGCGGGGTGATCATGATGATGGAGTCCACCGGCGACTGAGCTCGCGCTCGCGCCGCAGCTTCTGCCGCAGCTCAGCGGAGCGTTCGGCGGTGTCCTTGGCGTCTTGCAGCCGGTCGCGGACGAGCTGCACGGTGCGTACGTGCTGGGACCGGAGACGATCAACAGTGCGGACGAGCTCGTCGAGCACTGCGGAACCCGAAGCCGGGGTGGCGGCGGCGGTCGGCCACGTGGGCCGTGCGCGCTTGACGACGTGCATGTCGGGGGCGGCGGACTCGGGCTGCTCCGGGCGTTTGAGCAGTAGCCACCCCCGATCCTCATGCCTGAGCGCGCCCGCATCGGCGAGGGCCCGGAGTGCCAGGCTGACGGTCGGTCGACGGGCACCGACGAGGCCACCGAGAACTTCATGCGTGAGGATGAGGGGCACCGCGATTCCCGCCGGGGTCACGTGACCGAAGGACTCTGCGAGCAGCCATAGCATCGCGAGCAAGCGGTCCTCGACACGCGGCAGCTGGCTGATCATGAGCTGCGTGGTCAATCGTTCCGTCTGCTCGGCCATACGCGCGCCGAGGCTGACGAGCAGCCTCGGTGCGTGGGCGACGCCGAGGACGAACTCACGGCCGAGCATGGCCACCGACGTGTTCGAGCTGGCGCGCCAGGCCGCCCCGACGATCAGCTCGGAAGTCGGTGCATCCCGTGCCGGGACGACGTCCCCGGTGCCGAGAATCCGCAACCCGGGCTGCGCGCCGATTTGCAGGTAGTGCATGAGCAAGCCGTCGAGCACGATCATGGCGAACGCGTCGTGGCGCTCGAACAGGGAGGTGATGTCGAACGGCTCGGCCGGCAGGTTGACCGCCGGCACCCAGATCCCGGCGAGCATCCGCCGTTCCTCGGTGGTGATGGAGGCGACGAGATCCGGGTCGACCTCGAGCAATGGGATGCGGCGCGGTCGCATCGGCTCAGGACCCGCCGCGCGGTGGGGACTGGACCGCCGGCTCCGAGAGGCGCGACGGCGTGGGTCGATCATCAATCGGCATCGGCCGGACCCGAGGCCGCCGAGTCGACCGCGACCGCCGCCGAGTCGACCGCGACCGCCGCCGAGTCGACCGCGACCGCCGCGGATTCAACCGCGGGGGCCGGATCGGCAACGCTCGGGCGGCCGCCGACGAGATCCAGGAACCGCTGGTGACGCGCTCGCGCCCTGGCAAACCGCTCCGTCGAGCGCGCGAGCTTGCGACCCTCCGGCCGGTACCAGCGACGTGCCCACGGGGATGTTGGCGCCGCGAGACGAATCGCTGCGAAGAACGAGAACGTCGGGATGAACAGGCCGAGCAGTGCGAGCAGCCACCGGCCCTTGAGGATCGCGATCACGCACAGCAGGACGTCGATGCCGATCACCAGCAGCAGCGACAGACCCGGCGAGGCATCGGAGTCGTCGAACGGGGCGATCCCGAGCAGCACCAAGGCGCCGATGACAGTTGCCACGACGACCGCGTCGAGCGATGAGCGTCCTTCGCTGGTCCAGTAGACGTCCTCGAGCCGCACCCAGAGGGCGAACTCGTCGAGCGTGAACCCCATGCCGATCCCGAACATCGCCGCCAGGATCTCGCCCCACGGGCTCTTGGGATCGAGCGAGAAGCGCAGGAATCCGGACATCAACACGAGCACGATGCCCCAGACGAGGTGATGGATGTGCAATCCGCCGCCGGTGGTGACGCTCCCGGGCCACCACGGAACCTTCGGACTGCGCATCAACCGGGCGCTCGTGCGGATGAAGAGAAACGAGAGGAGGAACGCAGCCAGCAGGACGAAGCCATCGCGCTGGCCGGCCCGGTCCAGGAACTGATGGGTCAGCTCGAATCGAATCGTGATGGTGCCCACCGCGGAAACGGTAATGCAGGAGCCCCCTCAGGCGCGGAAAGACGTCCGAACTGGGCGCAGCTCAGTGCTTCGTCTTGACCAGCCCGCTCGGGCGCTTACGCGTCCCCCGCTCCTGCTTCGGCAGCGACGTGCCTGACGGCACCGTGACCGGGGTCGGGCCCGAGCACGTGCCGTTCGTCGGAACGGTCGGCAGTGACACCTTCCCGTTCTTCGGGGGCGCCGCGAAGTTGAACGCGCTGGTGAGATCGCCCGTCACGCTGCGACGCCAGGAGCTGAGGTTCGGCACCTCGACTCCGAAGCGGGTCTCCAGGAAGCGCAGCGTCGAGGTGTGGTCGAACGTGTCGCTGCACACGAGCCCACCGCGAGAGAACGGCGAGACCACGAGCATCGGGACACGGAAGCCGAGCCCGATCGGGCCGCGGATCCCCTGCGCCACCTTCGGCAGCTTGGCGACGGTCAGGTACTCGCCCTTCGTGCCCTTGGGCGGCGTCGGCGGCGGAACGTGATCGAAGAACCCGCCGTTCTCATCCCAGGTGATGAACAGCGCGGTCTTCGCCCAGATCTTCGGATGCGCGAGCAACGCCTCGACGACCTGGCGCGCGACGTTCTGGCCGGCGTCCGGCGTCGAGAACCCGGGATGCTCGGACTCCTGCACCGACGCTGTCAGCCATGACACCTGCGGGAGGTGACCGTTCGAGAGATCTTTCAGAAAGTCGTCCGGATACGTCGGTGCGTTCTGGCCGCCGAGCTTGTCGAACTTGGCGCCGGGCTTGAACGGCTTGAAGTACGGCAGGACGTTGTCCAGAAAGCCGCTCGTCTTGTCCTGGTAGAGCTTCCAGCTGATGCCGTGAGCGTGAAGACGCTCGGGCATCGTCGTCCAGGTGAACGTGAGGTCGCCGCGACCGACGAGCTTTGTCTCGAGCAGCGGGCCGCCGTGGTGGCCGGCCGGGTCGAGCGAGGCCGACATCGACATCAGCCGGTTCGGGTCCGTCGGGCCGATCACCGAGCAGTGATACCCGTCGCAGATCGTGAACGCGTCGGCGAGCGCGTAGTACAGGGAGATGTCCTTGCGCGTGTAGTACCCCATCGTCTCAGGACCGGCCGCGCCGTCGCTCTTCTGGTGCTCGCTCAGGAACCGATCCATCTTGCCGGCGTTCCAGGCACGGTGCTGGGGACCCCATTCATGGGTGATGTCCGGCAGGCATTGCTTCGGCAGCCGGTGCGGCGCGAGCGTCTTGCCGTCCGTTCCCTTCTGGCGGAACGCCTTGTTGTGGTGCTTGTCGGCGAAGCCCCGGACGCCCCGGATCGTCCCGAAGTAATGGTCGAACGACCGGTTCTCCTGCATGAAGATGATCACGTGCTCGATGTCCTTCAGCGAGCCGTGCTTGGGTGCCGCCGCGGCCGCCTGGGCGAGCAGCGCCTCGAGGCCGCCGCCGAGCGCGGTCAGCCCGACCCCCGCGGCGCCGATGTCGCGCAGCGCCCGCCGCCGGGTTACCGTCGTCGTCTTGCCTGAGTTCTCGTCCATTTGACGTCCCCTCTCCTGGGCGTGATTCGTCTCGGCCGTACGCCGTGACCCTACCAGGGAGCGGCCGCCGATCTGACGGGGTCCGAGGGCGACGCATCAGCGCAGATCCGCCGCCGCCAGACGTGCGCCTGGGTTTGCGCGCCAGCGTCTAGAGCGGCTGGATGTGGTCCGCCTCGTGCGCCCCGCCGAACGGCCGCGTCAGGCAGAACTGGTTGAGCGTCGCCTCCGGCACTCCCTCGACCCCCGGCGTGTCGGACGCGATCCCCTGGGTGTGCGGATCGTCGGCAAACCCGCCGACCGCCACCGAGTGCGCCGGCGTCCGGTACCCGGAGATCCCGTCAAGGTGGAGTTGGAGTGCCCGCCCGAGCGCGTCGAGCCGGGCCGCGAGCACCGGCTCCTCGCCGAAGCTGTAGTCGGTCCCGGCCGCCGGGAAGAATCCGAAGGCGCCGCCGTGCGGGGTGAAGCCGCCGCTCGGGCATGAGCCGGGGGCGACCGGCGCTCCGCCGGTGCTCGCGGCCACGGCCGCCGCCTGGGCGTCAAGCTTCGCCGCCTCGCGGGCGAGCGTCTTCTTGAGCGACTGCAGCTGGCTCGTGCTCTGGGCGCGTGCCCGGGCGACCGCCAGGCGCTTGTTGGCGATCGAGAGTCGCAGCTGTGCGACCTGGTCGCGCTCGATCAGCACCGCCGCGGTGGCTCGCTGCCGGCGCGCCTGGGCCTTGGTCAACCTCTGGGTCTCGATCGCGACGTCGTGCCGCGCGCGCTGGACCGCCTTCGTCGCGCGCGCGTTCTGGTGCTCGATCGCCGTGAGATTGCGAACTCCGTTGATGAGGTCGTCGAACCCGTGGGCGTTGATGATCACCCCGACGATCGTCGGCGGCGGCGACTCGTACTGGTTGACGAGCTGCTGGGCGAGCAGCCGCTGGTCCCGCGCGAAGTCGGCCTCGAGCAGATGAAGGCGGTGCCGGGCCGCCGTCGCCTGCGACCGCGTCTGCGCAAGCAACTCCTCCTGGACCGCCACGCTGTGCTGAAGCGTGCTCAGCCGCCCCTCGAGCGAGGACAGCGTCCCGTCGTACGCATCGATCCGACCGGACTCCGCGTGAATCGTCGACTGGAGCTGGTTCGCCCGCTGCTGATGGTCCTGATAGCGGGACGAGAGATCGGCCCGCACCGGCATCGCCGCCAATCCCAGCGACACCGCAGCGACGGCCGACAACGTTGCAGTTCGTCTGAGCCTGAAGGTCTTCACTGGCGCGCGGCGAACCTAGCAACCTTGGATCTGGGTCCGTCCCGTTCGTGGGCCTGTGCAGGGAAAGTTGCAGCTGCGTGCCTTGACTGTGGCGGCTTCGTTCCGACCGTGTGCCAACTCTGTTTAAAGGCGCCTTGAAGGGTTGATGGGCGGGGCGGTTGCGTGCATCCTGAGGGTCATGTCCCGGTTGAGGAGCGGCCACGAGGCAGGGAAGCGCAGCGTCCGGCGCCGTAACGCATGGAAGCGCAGCGTCCGGCGCCGTAACGCATGGAAGCCGGCTGCGAATGGCCAAAACGCACGACAGCGGAGCCGGATCTCGGCGCTTTCGTGCGTTTGGGCGAAATATCCGCCGGAACGCAAGAAAGCTCGCGGAAACGCCGGCGCTCACGTGCGTTTTGGTCGAATCGGCCCGCGCTGTCGTGCGTTATGGCGGCTGATCAAGATCGGGCGGCGCGGACGGTCCGGCTGAGTCGCGGCCAGCACGGCGCAGCGCGGCCGGATCAACTGATCGCGTTGGGCTGGAGCCCGTCGGAGATCAAGACGCGCGTGCGGCGTGGCGAGTGGCATCGTCGACATCGCGGGGTGGTGATCCTCGGCGACCCAGGGCTGCTGCCGCTCGCCGACCCGGCCGCCGCCCTGCTCGCCGTCGGCAGGCGAGGGGCGCTCAGTCACCACTTCGGCATAGCGCTGTGGGAGCTGGGCGACCCGCCGAGCGACGGTGTGATCGACGTGTCGGTGGTCGCGACCTCAGCCCGCCCGCGTGACGGCGTCCGCATTCACCTCCTCGCACTCCCTCGATGCCAAGGACCGACGACAACGCTCGGGCTTCGGAGTCACCAGCCCCGCGAGAACGATCATCGACTTCGCCATCGACGCCGCCAGCCGCGAGCTCGAGCACGCGACCGGCGAGGCCGTCGCCCGCCGGCTCATGTCCGAGCACGAGCTTCACCGACGCGCTCGGCCGCGCCCCGCAGAACCATCCCGGCGCCGCCCGCCTCCGTGCCCGCCTGCATCATGATCCCGACCTGCTGCTCCACACCCAGTCCGTCCGCCGAACGGCTCGCCTACCCCCTCATCATCGACGCCGGCCTCCCCCGCCCGCACCTCAACCAGTACGTCGAGGGGCTCAAGGTCGACCTCCACTGGCCGCAGCACAAACTCATCGTCGAGGTCGACGGCTTTCAGGCCCACGGATCCCGTCAAGCGTTCGAGGACGACCGCCGCAGAGACCAGATCCTCACCGCCGCCGGCTACACCGTCATCCGCATCACGTGGCTCCAGCTCACGCACGAGCCTTATCGCGTCATCGCCGCCATCGCCCAGGCGCTCGGGCGAGCCGCGATCGCGGCCTGAGCCGCGACCGTCCTACGACTGCGCCGGCGCCGGTCCGACCCCGCCGTGCATGACCGTCACCGGCTGCGGCGGAGGCGCGGCTTCGGACGTCAGCGGCGCATCCGGCCCGCGGCGAATCCCCATCTCCGAACGCCAGTCACGTCCGCCGGGCCGCGGGGCGGCGAAGCGCAGGTACAGGGCGGGCAGCACGAACAGGTTCGTGATGCTGGACGTGGCCAGTCCGCCGAGGATCACGATCGCCATCGGATTCTCGATCTCCTGACCCGGCCGGCCACCGAAGATGACGAACGGCAGCAGCGCGAGGGCGGTGGCGAGCGCGGTCATCAGGATCGGCGAGAGCCGCTCGCTCGCACCACGCATGACCATCTCCCGACCGAACGGGACGCCCTCGACCTGTTCGAGGTGTTGCAGATGGCTGATCATCAGGATCCCGTTGCGGGCGGCAATGCCGAGCACGGCGAACATGCCGACGAGCGCGCCGAGGTCGATGTTGCCGACGAACAGCCACGCGGCGAGGATGCCGCCGACGAGCGCCACCGGCAGGGTCAGGAACATCAGGGTCGCGAGCCGGACGCTCTGGAACGCCGCCTGGAGCAGGAACAGGATCGCGATCGCCGCGCCGAGACCCATCAGCAGCAGCCGGTGCTGGGCGGCCTGGCGCTCAGCACCCTCGCCGAGCAGCGAGATGTGGTAGCCGACCGGAAGCTTGATCTGCGCGATCCGAGACTTGACGGCGTTCGTGGCGGCCGACAGGTTCCCGCTGCCGGCGACGTTGGCGTTGACGTCGATCTTGTTCGAGCCGTTGATCCGCGTGATGTCGCTCGCCGTCGTGTTGACGACGAGGTGCGCGACGTCGCCGAGCCGCACGTGCCCGCCGTTCGGCGTGTCGAGCTGGAGGTTCTGGATGTCACTGAGGTTCCGGCGGACCTCGGGGATGCTCCAGCCGGTGACGCCGATCGCGACGCCGCCGCTCCACAGCTCGCCGACCTCCTGGCTGCCGATGATCACCGCCGCCTGCCGGCGGACGTCTCCCGGGGTCAGCCCGTAATGGGCGGCCGCGGCCGAGTCAACGGTCTCCTGAATCTGCGGGATGTAGCCCTGCGACTGCGGATGCAGGTCGACGAGGTGAGGCGTCCCGTTGAGCTTGTTCGTGACCTGCTGGGAGAGGCGCTGCAGCGTCCCGAAGTTCGGACCCTGGATGCGCACGACGAGATCCTGCGTGTCGCTCGTGATCGTCTCGTCGATCCGCTCATGCAGGTACGTCGTCATGTCGAGGAACGTCCCGGGGAACGACGCCGCGACCCGGCGAACGGCATCGGCCGACGCGTCCACGTTCGCGTGCGGCTTCAGCGTGATCCACTGCTCGGAGAACTCCGGTCCGGCGATCTCCTCGCCGAGCAGCGCCTGGCCGATATGCGCGCCCACCTGGTCGACGGGATGACCCGGGATCTGAGCGAGCTTCTGCTGGAGCGTCGTGACGATCCGCTTCATCTCCGGCAGCGAGGTTCCCGGTTTGGTGTCGAAGTGCATCAGCAGGTCCTGTTCCTTGAACGTCGGGAACAGCTCCTGTCCGAGGTTGGGGAGCACGAGCGCGCCGGCCACGACGGCGGCGACGACGACCCCGATCGCGGCCCGTGGCCGGCCGACCGCCGGAGCGAGCAGCCGACGGTAGCCCCGCTTGCACAAGCCGATCAGCGGCGGGTCCTTCGGGTGCAGCCGCGCGCTCGGCATCAGCACCATCGCGAGCGCCGGGGTGACGGTGAGCGCCACGAACATCGAGGCGAGCACGGCGAGCGCGTACGCGATCGCGAGCGGCCGGAAGAACGAGCCGGTCAGACCGCCGACGAACACGACCGGGAGCACCGCGACGATGTTGATCAGCGTCGCGTAGAGGATCGCCGTCCGCACCTCGAGCGAGGCGGCGAGCAGCAACCGCAGCGGCGTCGTTCTCTTTCCCGCAGCGCGCCAGTTGCGCAGGCGCCGGACGATGTTCTCCATGTCGATGATCGCGTCGTCGACGACCACCCCGACCGCGACCCCGAATCCGGCGAGGATCATCGTGTTGACGGGAGTGCCCTCGGCATCGAGCACGATCGCGGCAGCAGCGAGCGACAGGGGAATCGCCAGCAGGCTCACGAACGCGGCGCGCCACTGGAACAGGAACGCGATCAGCACGAACACGACGAGGATGCACCCGAGGATCACGGCGAACGAGAGGTTGTGGATCGCCGTGTGGATGAAGTTCGACTGGCGGAAGATGTGGGTGTTGATCGTGATCCCGGGCAGTCCGGGCTGCAGTTCCTTGAACGCCTTGAGGATCCCGTTGGTGACGTCGAGCGTGTTCGCGCCCGGGAACTTCTCGATCACGAGCATGATCCCGGGGCCGCCGTTGACGACCGCGGTGCCGATCAGCGGCGAAGCGCCGTACCGCACCCGGGCGACGTCGCCGAGGGTCAACGTCCGTGAGCCGCGCCGGGCGAGCGGTACGTTCGCCAGCTCCTGCGGCGTGTTGATCACCTGCTGGTTGCGGATCCCGAGCCGCTGGTTCGGCGTCTCGAGCCAGCCGCCGGTGCCGATCGCCGCGCCCGTCGTGAACGACAGCAGCCCGTTGTCGACCGCGTTGTCAGCCGCCGTCAACAGCGACCCGAGCGGGACCTTCTCGCGGTCGCAGGCGCGCCGGATCGGCCGAGACCGTGATCTCCTTCTTCGTCTCGCCCCACATCGCCACGTTGGCGACGCCCGGCACCTGGAGCAGCCGCGAGCGGATGTTGAAGAACGCGATCTTCGAGAGATCGAGGTTGTTGACGGTCTTGGAGCTGATGCCGACCTGCATGACGCGGCTCGTCGCCGAGACGATCGGATACAGCGCCGGTGGCGCCGCCCACGACGGGAGCGACGGCGCGGCCGCGGCGAGGCGCTCCTGGACGAGCTGGCGCGCCTGGAGCACGTCGGTGCCGTTACGGAAATACAGGAAGATCGCCGAGAGCTGTGGCACCGACTCCGATTCGACCTCGGTCACCCGGGGCACGCCCTGGAGCGCGTTTTCCAGCGGGACGGTGACGAGCGATTCGACCTCCGAGGGCGACAGGCCGAGACACTCCGTCTGGATTTCGACCGTGACCGGAGCAAACTCCGGGAACACGTCGACCTTCTGATGCCCGAGCGTCTGCACGCCGAAGAACATCAGCGCGGCCGCGCCCGCGATCACGATGTAGCGGAAGCGCAGGCTCAGGTAGACGATTGCCCGCATGACTCAGCCGCCCGCGGCAGCATCCATGAACGGCACCCGGCTCACGTCTGGGCCAACACGCCGGTCTGGACGCCGTACAGCTCCTCCGCGCCGACGGTCACCACCGCGGCGCCGGCGTGCGGTCCCGTGCTGAGATACGCGGAGTCCCCGTCGATCCGATCGACGGTCGCCGGCACCTCGGTGTACGTCAGCGGCGACCGCTGCGTGAACACATAGGTCTTGCCGCTCGGGTCATACACGAGCGCCGAGTACGGCACGATCACGCTCGCCGCCGGACGTGGCGCGGGCGTGCTCGTCGTGTGCTTGACCCCCGCGACAACGGTCGTGGTGACGACCGGCGGCGGCGTCGGCACCGCCTTGACGGGCGCCGTCTGCAGGCCGATGTGCTGCTTGCCGAGCTGGCTGAGGATGATTTGCCCGGGCGCGGACCCGGTGGCGCCGACGAGCCGCGCGGAGGGCGCGATCGATGCATCCTGCTGCGAGGAGCCGCAACCGGCAACCGCGATGCCGAGCACGAGGGCGACGAGGGCGACAGGACGTTTGGCGAACGGCATTCTCATCCTCCTTCAGGACGCGCTCACGGGCGGCGCCGGGACGGCGGTCGGATCGACGGCTTCCTCTGGCTCGGGCTCCTCGATCGGGGTCCGGGGACCGAGCGCGAGACACATCGCGGGGACGAGCACCTGGTTGAGGATGGTCGCGGTCAGCAGCCCGCCCAGCATCACCGCGGCCGCGGTGTGGGTGAGCTCGTTGCCGGCCACGTCGCCGATCGCGACGAACGGGATCAACGTCGCCGCGCTGACGAGTACCGCGGTCAACGATGGACCGATGCGCTCCACCGAGGCCTGGGTCACGATCGCCGCGGTCAGCGCACCACCGTCTCGAGCCTGGAGGCGGCGGATATGTGCGATCTGGAGCAGCCCCTGGCGGGCGGCGAAGACGAACACCGCGAGCAGGCCGAGGTCCGCGCCGAGCGACCGGACCTGGCCGATGATGAGCGCGACCAGCAGCCCGCCGATCACCGATGCCGGCAGCGCCAGCAAGTACATGCACGCGAGCCGCCAGCTGCCGAACGCGGCCTGCAGAAGCAGCAGGATCCCCACGAGCGCCGCGAGCCCGAACGACAGGAACGTCAGGTGCGAGGTCGGATCCTCCGGGGTCCCGCCGACGATCTCGGCGTGGTAGCCCTGCGGGAACGAGACCTGAGAGAGCTTGTGCTGCATCGCCGACTGCGCGTCCGCCACGGTTCCGACGTACACCGGAGCGGTCACGTCGACGTAGCGCGAGAGTCCCTGGTGCTGAATGTCGAGCGGGTGCGCGCCGACGCTGACGGTGGCGATGCTGGAGAGCGGCACGTGTCCGCCGTTCGTGGTGTCGATCGGCAGGCTGCGGACGTCCTGCAGGTTTGCGCGGACCGACGGGATGCTCCACACGACCGCGTCGAACACCGCCTGCTGCTCAAAGAAGTTGCCGACGGTGAGGCCCGAGACGAGCGTCGAGGCCTGGCGCCGGGCATCGCCGGGCAGCACGCCGGCGTCGTGGGCCTTCGTGTCGTCGATCGCCACGTTGACGTTCGGCTCGACGGTCGGCGTCGAGATCTGCGGCGGACCGATCCCGTTGAGCCGCGCCATCAGGTTCCCGATCTGGGTGCTGAGGGCGTGCAGTTCGGAGTAGCTCTCGCCGAAGACCCGCAGCCGCAGCGTCTTGTCGGGCGCCTCGAACGCGCCCGCTTGAACATCACCCTCCGGCGTCGAGACGGTCGCCTGCATGCCGGGCACCCCGTTGACGATCCCGCGGATCGCCGAGTACGCGCGGTCGTAATTGGCGCTCGGCTTGATCTGCACGTAGATCTGGCCGGAATTGGTGTCGACGATCTGATCCCCGGCGACGGCCCGGCCGAGCGTCGCCCCGACGTCGGACACGGACGGCAGGCCCCGCAGCGTGCTCATCACCCGGGAGGTGATGCGGTTCATCTCCTGCAGCCCGGCGCCGGGGGGTCCGGTCCAGGCGACGACGACGTTACGGTCCTTGAACCGCGGCGCCGACGGTTGATTGAGGAACGGGAACGCGATCGCGGCGGCGAACCCGAGCAGGCACACAGCCAGCAGGGCACCGCGCGGAATCCGCAGCGCGCGCCGGACCGCGGCGGAGTACCGAGCGCGGACTGCGTTCTTCAGCCACCGCCCGTGTGAGCGGGCCCGCCCGTGGTCGAACAGCAGCATCCCGATCGCCGGGGTGAAGAGCGTGACGACGACGGTCGAGGCGATCACGGCGAGCGCAAACGCCAGCGCCATCGGATGCAGGTACGTCGCGGTCAGGCCCTTGGCAAAGAACACCGGCGCCATCGCCAGCAGCACGATCAGCGTGCCGTAGGTGAGCGTTCCGCGGAGCTCCGCGATGCCCTCGATGATCACCGTCTGGAGCGGCACACGGAGGTTCTGCTCGCGGCGCAGCCGGACGCGATCGAGGAGCACCTTGGTCGCGCTGACGGCGTCGTCGACGACGACCGCGGAAGCGACGAGCAGCCCGAGGACGACGAGTGCGTTCAGCGTGTAGCCGAGCGCGTCGATGACGACCACGGCCGTCACCAGTGACAGCGTGATCGACAGCGCGGCGAGGAACAGCCCGCGGAGGTCGAGCAGCAGGGCGGCGAGCGCGACGATCCCGAGCACGGCGGCCAGGATCAGCGCCAGCGCGAGGTTGTGGAGCGAGTCGTGCACGTAGGTCGCCGGCTTGTAGAACGACGTGTCGATCGTGACCCCGGGGAGCGCGGGACGGAGATCGCCCAGGGCATTCATCACGCCCTTGGTCACGCCCGGCACGCTCGCCGACGGCAGCTTCTGCACGAGGAGTACGAGCCCGGTGCCGTGCTCGGTGATCCCGTTGCCGATCAGGGGCTGGTGGCCCTGGACGATGTTGGCGACGCTGCCGAGCGTCGGCTTGCCCGGGGCCTCCGAGATCGGCACGCTCGCGAGGTTCTTGGGGGCGCCCAGCGGGAGGACCGGGCGGATGTCGATCCGCTGGTTGGGCCCGTCGAGGAAGCCGCCGGTTCCGGGCGCGGAGCCCTCAAGGTAGGTGAGCGGCGAGACGAGCTGCGCATTGCCGGCCGTGTCGATGATCTGCTGGAGGGAGACGTGCGCGGCGGCGAGCTTGGCCGGGTCGACCTGGACCTGGAGCTGGCGGTCCTGCTGACCGAAGATCGCGACATTCGCGACGCCGGGGACGCCGGACAGGCGCGGCTTGACCACCCACCGCGCGAGATAGGAGAGCTCGACCGGACTGAGCTTCGACGAATTGAGCCCGATCAGCAACGCCCGGCCGTTGGAGGACAATGGCTGAATGAGCAGCGGCGGCTTGTTGACGGCCGGCAGCGAGAACGAGTTCGTCAGGCGCTCCTCGACGAGCTGGCGGGCGTGGAGCGTTGTCGTTCCCGGCTCGAAATACAGATCGACGGTCGACAGGCCCGGCGTCGAGTGCGACCGCACGTTCCAGACGCCCATCACACCGTCGAGCAGGTTGTTCTCCATCGGAACCGTGATGTACTGCTCGACCTCCTCGCTGGAGAGACCCGGCGACTCAGTCTGTACCTCAAGCACCGGGCCCTGGGAGAGCTCCGGCAGCACATCGGTGTGCATCTTCGGGAGCGTGAAAATCCCGAGCCCGATCAGCCCGGCGGCGAGGCCGACGAGCAGCATCCGGAAGCGCAGGGCGACGGCCAGCAATCGCGTCAGGCCCATGATCGGCCTTCCGCCCAGCTGCGAGGCCCCAAACCTGCCGTGATCAGAGAAGTACAGTGCGACATCTCGCCCCAGACGTCCAACGTGGCTAATCCCTAAGACTGCTCTTAAGACTAGCTTATGACGCCCTCAACGCAAGGCGACAAAAGTCACAAAATACGAGCCGCTTCGCGCTTGCTCGTCGTCGAAGACGACATAAAGCTCGCGCAAACGATCGAGCGCGGACTCGAGATGGAGGGGTTCGCGGTCGATCTCGCCCACACCGGCGAGGACGCGCTCGACCAAGCCGCCGCCCGCGACTACGACGCGGTGGTCCTCGACGTGCTGCTGCCGGGTCACGACGGCCACGAGGTCTGTCGGCAGTTGCGCAGCCGCGACCCGTGGCTCCCGGTGCTCATGCTCACGGCGCTCGACGACGTCGAGGACCGGATCCGCGGCCTCGAGATGGGCGCCGACGATTACCTCGTCAAGCCCTTTGACTTCGGCGAGCTCGTCGCGCGGGTCAAGGCGCTGCTCCGGCGGGGTCCATCGGAGCGTCCGGCACCGATCGAGCTTGGCGACCTGCGCGCCGATCCGCTGACCCGCATGGTGACGTGGACTGGCGAGACGGTCGAGCTCACCCCGCGTGAATACGCCCTGCTCGAGTTCATGCTCCGCCGCCCCGGTCAGATCGTCTCCCGCTCGCAGCTGCTCGAGCAGGTCTGGGCCGAGGATTACGAGGGCTCGCCAAATGTCGTCGACGTCTACATCGGGTACGTCCGCCGCAAGCTCGAACGCGACGGCGTGCCACCGTTGATCAGAACGGTCCGCGGAAGTGGGTTCGTGCTCGAACTCGCCGAGCGAGCACCGGAGCGGTGAGACTGTCCATCCGAGCCCGGCTCACCGCCTGGTACGCGCTGCTCGCGGCCGTGGCGCTCGCCGTCGTCGGAGCCTTCCTCGTCCTCAAGCTCCGTACCGACCTGCGCTCGACGATCGACCGCGAGGTCCGATCGGCGGTGAGCGTGATCGAGCAGAGCTACCTCGCCGAGGGGCGTCGCGGGTTCACCGAGGCAAGCGCGGCGTCGCTGCGTCGCACGGCTGCGGCGGCCCAGGTGCTCGGCCCGAGCGGGCGCGTGCTTGCGCTGTACGGCGGTGACCTCGCTCAGGACCCGCTGCTCTCCCCCGCGCTCTCCGGCAGCGTCGCGACCGGACGAACCTGGATCCACGATGTCGATCTCGGCGACAGCGATCAGCCCTTCCGGGTGGCGGCGAGCGCGCTCACCCGCAACGGCACGCGCCAGGTCATCGTCGTCGCCGAATCGCTGTCCGGGGTCAACGAGGCGGTCCGCAAGGTGCTCGTGCTGTTGCTGATCGTCGGCCCGATCGTGCTCGTCGCCGCCGCACTCGCCGCCTGGCTGCTCGTGCGCAACGCCCTGCTGCCGGTCGATCGCATGCGCCGGAAGGCCGACGAGATCGGCATCGACCAGCTCCACGAGCGCCTCAGCGCGCCGAATCCGGGCGACCAGATCGGACGCCTGGCGGCGACGCTCAACGCGATGCTCGACCGGCTCGAGGCCGGCGTTGCCGCCCGGCGCCAACTCGTGGCCGACGCGTCCCACGAGTTGCGGACCCCGCTCGCCGCGATGCGCGCCGAACTTGACGTCACGTTGCGCGACGCGAGTCGAACACCGGCTGAGCGCGCGGCGCTCGAGAGCGTGCGTGAGGACGTCGACCGGATGAGCCGGACGGTCGGCAACCTGCTGACGCTCGCTCTCGCCGACGAGGGCGGCCTCGAGTTGCTCCGGAGGCCGATCGATCTCGCCCAGCTCGCCGAAGGCGCGGTCGACCCGCTGCGGGCGCTCGCCGCGCTCGGGCATGTGACGCTTGAGTACGCAGGCGAGCCGTGCTGGACGACTGGGGATCCACAGCGGCTGACCCAGGCGCTGACGAACCTCATCGAGAACGCGATCAAATTCACCCCGGCGGGCGGCCGGGTGACGATCTCGACGTGGCGGCACGGTGATGAGGTCGGGGTCGCTGTCGCCGACACGGGCGTCGGCATCGACCCGGACGTCCAGGCGCAGATCTTCGATCGCTTTTACCGCGCGGACGGGTCGCGCTCCCGCGCCTCGGGCGGTAGCGGTCTCGGGCTCGCGATCTGCAAGGAGATCGCGGTCGCCCATGGCGGTCGGATCTGGGTCGAGAGCCAGCCCGGCCACGGGAGCCGCTTCTCGATCGCGCTCCCCGCGGGCCGGCCGGCGCCCGAGCTCGACACTCCGGCTCCGGATCCTGTCAGCGGCGCCCGCCGCGCGATCTGAATCAGCCGGGCCACCTGAGCCGGCCGTCCCGGCCCTGGGTCAGCGGCCCGGCAGGTGATAGATGTCGAGCGTGCCGCTCGTGCTGTGGCTGTTCGCGTCGCCCTCGGGGACGATGACGCGCCCGCCGACCGCGATCGGGCTGTTCCAGTGACCGCCCGCCGCAGGCAGTGTCGCAAGCACGTTCAGTCCGGGCGGCCGGTAGACCCTGACCGCCCCGCCGCTCGGGTCGTAGATGTAGAGCAGCCCGCCGGCGATGATCGGGCTCGTGCCGGGAGTGCCGTTGGAGGCAACTCGGCTCAGTCGTGGACTGGAGCCGCCGCTCAACCGGTAGACGGCCGTGCCGGAACCGTCGGCCACGAACACGTAGGTCCGCCCGCCATGGCTCCAGACGGCGGGCGCCGTGAACACCTGAGCGCCACCGGGGGCGCCGAGCTCCTGGAGCTGACCTCCCAGCCGGCGGCCGGCATGCGGCGTCCCGTTGAGCCGGTCGAGGTCGATCAGGTCGAGCTTGCCGGCCTTGCCGCCCTGGACGGCGAGCCGGCGACCGCCGGTGCGGGGCAGGATCGCCGGTGCGGTGCTCCCGAGGTCGGTGTCGTTGGCCTCGAGCTGAGCCTGGTCGCTCGGTGTCCACGCCTGGAGCAGCTGACGGGCATCGGGGGTGAGCTCGAGCACGCTGTCCCCCCACGCCGTGCTCCCGTTGTACGGAGCGTTGCCGGTGACGACGAGCAGCCGATGGGTGTCCGGCTCGACCACCGCGCCCGAGCGAGCCCAGATTGCCGACAGCGTCTGCCGACACGAGCTCGGATGCAGGAGGTGGTGGCGGTCGGCGCACAGCGAGTTCCAGACCGCCGTGATCCGCCCGCTCGATCGATCGATCATCACGACGTGGCCGACGTAGGGCGGCGCGTCGCCGATGTAGCCGCCGGTGGTGGCGATCACCGAGTTGCCGCTGATATTGAGGGCGGACGCGATCTTCTCCCGGCTCGGCAAGAACGTCACCCCAACCGGCCAGTGACCGGTCCTCACCTGACGACCTGTGGCGACCGCGAGCTTGTGGATGTGACCGCCGGGATCACTCGCATACAGATACCTGCGGGTGGGATCGATCACCGGCGTCGCGGTCGTGATCTGGTAGGTGCCCTGGTAGTGCCCGATGTCCGGCGGCACGAACTCCCAGAGCTTGGCGCCAGTCCCGGGATCGATCGCGATCGTCCGGCCGTAGGTGGTGGTCACGAACACGACATCCCGCACGCGTCTGCCGACCCGCACGCCGTGGAGTTCCACCGGGGATGAATCGACCGTCCCGTCCAGGTGCACGCGGCGGCGCCCGAGCGTGCCGACGTTGCCGGCGGTGATGCCGGTGTCGGACGGGCCGACGCCGCTGCGCTGCGCGTCAAAATCAAACCGCTGCCAGTCAGCGCCCACGACCTTCGCGGCGGCGCCGAGCGCGGCCCCGCTTGCGCCGGCGCTGCCGGGCGGCGTACTCACGGTGTCCGCCTTCGAGCCGCCGCACGCGGCGATGGCGAGCGCGCACAGCGCTGCTGTCCCGACCTCCATCGCGCGCGCCCTTACGACGGCGTCCATACCTGGGCCAAGCTCATCGACGTTCATCGTACTGATGCGTCTCGGTCAACCGACCGGGGTGCTGTTGCGGCCACCGTGGGTACGATCGCGTTCCGCGACGTCCACCGCCCGCCTCCATCCAGGTATGCAGCGTCTTTCGATCGTCCGCTCGCTCCGCCTTGCCCTGATCGCCCTCACCCTCGTGCTTACCGCCGTTGCCGCGGTCGGTGTCGCCTCCCTCATCCGCGCCCGCCAGCGCTACGAGGACACGCTCGTCCGGAGCGCGAGCCTGTCCACCGCTGCCGCCAACCTGCAGACCGCGAGCGTCGCCGAACAGGCGACCCTCCGTGACGCGACCGGCCCCGGGGCGACCGCGGCCCGTCGGCAAGCGAGGCGCACGTACGCTGGCGCCGCCGCCACGGCGCTCGCGCAGGCCCAGTCCGATCCTGAGAGCGTCCGGCTCGTGAGAGCCCAGATCCGCGCCCACGATGCTGGCCGCTTCGCTGCGGCGCGGGCAGCGGCCAATCGCCTCCAGGCGCGACAGCAGGTCCGCCAGGCGCAGGCACGGGATCGCTCCCGGTCGCGGTCCCGCGACGCACTCGTGGTCGTCGCCATCGCCGGCGCACTCGCGCTCATCGGCGCGCTCCTGCTCATCACCGCACTCGTCGCGTGGATGCGCCGGCCGCTCGACGCGCTCGTCGCGGCGACCCGTGATCTCGCCGCCGGCCAACTTGGTCGCCGCGTCGTTCCCGCCGGTCCGCGTGAGCTCCAGGAGCTCGGCCGATCGTTCAACGCGATGGGTGAAGAGCTCGCGGGCGCCCAGCGGCGGATCGAGACCGAGCGCCAGCGACTCGCGGTCACGATCGAGAGCCTTGGCGATGCGCTGCTCGTCACCGAGCCGAACTCGCCGCGGATCGCGACCGTCAATCCGCGCGCCGGCGAGCTCGTTCCGTCGCTGACTCCCGGCACCACGGTCGATGCTGTCTCGAGCCCGCTGCCGACGCTCGACGAGGCACTTGCCGGCGAAACGCTCACCGAACACGAGGGTCGCGTGCTCGCCGTGACCGCCGCTCGCCTCGAGCACGACGAAGGGGTCGTGTGGACGGTTCATGACATGACCGAGCGCGCCCGCCTCGAGCGGGCCAAGACCGACTTCGTCGCGATGGCGTCTCACGAGCTCCGCAGCCCGCTGACTTCGATCAAGGGTTTCATCGAGCTGCTGGAACGTTCGCCAGAGAACATGTCCGACCGACAGCGCGAGTTCGTTGACATCATCCTGCGCTCGACCGACCGACTCGTCGACCTGGTCAACGATCTGCTCGACGTGGCCCAGATCGAGGCCGATCGCGTCGAGCTCAACCGCCGTCCGATCGACGTTGGGGAGGCGATCCGAGAGGTGACGGAGCTGATGGGCCCGCGCATCCAGGAAAAGCATCAGCAGCTCGGCGTGTACGTCGCCCCGACGCTGCCGCTCGCCCTCGCCGACCCGGGTCGCGTCCGCCAGATCGTCGCCAACCTCGTGACCAACGCACACCTGTACACGCCGGAGGGCGGCCGCATCCACGTCGGCGTCGAGCCTGATCGGGCGTGGCTGCAGATCGTCGTGGCAGACTCCGGCGTCGGCATGACCGAGGAGGAGACCTCGCGGATCTTCGAGCGCTTCTACCGCGGCAGCCGAGGGACCCGGTCGAGCCCCGGAACAGGGTTAGGGCTCTCGATCGTGAAATCTCTCGTCGAGATGCACCACGGCCAGATCCAGGTCGAGAGCGCACCCGAGCGGGGCACGACGTTCCGCGTGCTCCTGCCCGCCGCTGTCCAGGGGCCGGAGTCGGCTCGGTCGCTCGACGCGATCCGCGGCCGGCGCGTGCTCGTGGTCGACGACGAACGGGAGATCGCGGAGCTGATCGCGGGGCAGCTCGCCCCCCTTGACGTGCGCACGACGATCGCCGCCAGCGGCGAGCAGGCACTTGAGCTGCTGCGCCGCGAGCACTACGACGCGATCACGCTCGACGTTCTGATGCCGGGCATGGATGGGTTCGAGGTGCTACGCCGGATCCGCTCTGACCCGGAGCTCGGAACGACGCCGATCGTGTTCGTGTCGGTGTTCTCCGGACGCCAGCAGCTCGCCGGCGAGTGGGTGGTCGCCAAGCCGATCGACGCCGATGAGCTGCGGGACGTGCTCGGAGCAGCGGTGAGCGCCGGACGCTCACGCGTGCTCGTCGTCGGGCGGGAGGAGCTGCAGCCGGTACTCGAGCCGGCGCTCGATGAGATGGGCATCGAGCACGAGTGGGAGACTGACCGGCGCGGCGGCCGCACGGGTCTGCGAGGAGCGGCGCTTCGAGGTGGCGCTTGTTGATGTCGGCATCCGCAGCCCGCAGGCCGTGCTCCAGGCGCTCGACCTCCGCGGTCGCCGGCTGCGCCGCGCGGTCATCCTGTTCTCCGACAGCGACACGCCGGCGCCGTCCGGGATCGGGAAGACTCGGGATGGAGGTCGTGCCCGTCGAGCAGGCGGCCCGAGCCCTGCTGGCGGCCCTGCGGGGCGAGCGAGAAGAGGTAGGCTGAGCGAGGCATGGCCGTGCAGAGCGAGCCAGAGCTGGTGCAGGAGATCAAGCGTCTGCGTGAGGAGCTTGCGCGCCGGGACCGGGAGGCCGCCGGCAAGGAGCGCCAGCTCGAGCGTTACGCCGCTGACCTGCGTGAGACGTTCAAGCAGGAACGGTCTCGCGCGCAGGAGTTGAAGGAGTCCTATCGGGCGACCGTCCGGGCACTGTCGAACGCCGTCGAGGCGCGCGACGCCTACACCGGTAAGCACGCGGAGCGGGTCACCGCCTACGGGATCGAGATCGCCCGCGCGATGCAGGTGCCGGTCGCCGATGGCGGCGGGGTGGAGTTCGGCTTCCTGCTGCACGACGTCGGCAAGGTCGCGATCCCGGACGCGATCCTCTACAAGCCGGACAAGCTCACCGAGGAAGAGCGCGCGCTGATGGCCCAGCACCCCGTGATCGGGGCGGAGATCGTGCGCGAGATCGCGTTTCTCACCGACGCCGTCGCCATCGTCCGCTCGCACCATGAGCGCTGGGATGGCACCGGTTATCCCGACCGGCTCCGCGGCGAGGAGATTCCGCTCGCCGCCCGCGTGTTCACGGTCGCCGATGTCCTCGACGCGCTCACCACCGACCGCCCGTACCGACCGGCGTCCCCGATGGCGGAGGCGCGGGAGATGATCCGCGCCGAGCGTGGCCGGCAGTTCGATCCGCGAGTCGTCGACGCGTTCATGTCGATCACCGACGACGAGTTCCGCCAGATCGCGGGGCGGATCGCTTGAGCCGTGGCGTGCTCGTCGTCGACGACGACCCGTTCATCCGTAAGTTGATCGCGACGACGCTCGAGGACGTGTCCGAGTTCGACCTCCACGAGGCCTCCGACGGGGTCGAGGCGGTCTCGATCGCGCGGCGGGAGCGGCCGGCGCTCGTGTTCCTCGACGTGGACATGCCGAACCTGAATGGAATCGATGCGTGTCGCGAGCTCCGTGAGCACCCGGACACGGCGGACGCGACGATCGTCATGCTCACCGCCACCCACGGGGACAGCGTCGAGCGGCGGGCCGAGGAGGCCGGAGCCGATCTGTTTCTCACCAAGCCGTTCAGCCCGCTCGATCTCCTGCGGCTCGTCGACCGGCTGAGTGGTTCAGCGTCACCGTGAGGCTCGTCAGCTTCCTCGCCGCATCCGGCAGCATGCGCGTCGGCGAACTGCTGGCCGATCACACGATCGCGGGCCTCCGGGCACACTCGATGCTCGAGTGGCTGTCCGGCTCCGGCCGGGAGCGATCCGCCGAGCGCTTCGCCCTCGCCGACGTCCACCTGCTCGCCCCGATCCCGAACCCCCCGAGCATTCGCGACTTCTATGCCTACGAAGGCCACGTCGCGGCCGGCTTCCGCCTCCGGGGTTCGAAGATTCCCGACGCCTGGTACGAGGCGCCGGCCTTCTACTTCACCAACCCAGCGGCGGTCTTCGGGCCCGGCGAGGCGATCCGCCGGCCGCCCGGCTGCGAGCGCCTCGACTTCGAGCTTGAGATCGCGGCCGTGGTCGGACCTGACGAGGCCCTCGCCGGGTTCATGCTGATGAACGACTGGAGCGCCCGTGACATCCAGGCGCGGGAAATGACGGTCGGGCTCGGCCCGGCGAAGGGCAAGGACTTCGCGACGACGCTCGGCCCCTGGCTCGTCACCCCGGACGAGCTCGCCTACGACGGCGAGTGGCTTGATCTTGAGGCCGCGGTGCTCGTCAACGATCGCCCGGTCGCCCGAGCCCAGGCGCACGGGATGCATTTCTCGTGGCCGGAGCTGCTCGCCCGGGCCGCCCAGAACACGGTGCTGCGACCCGGCGACGTGATCGGGTCGGGCACTCTGGCCGGCGGCTGCCTGCTTGAGCTCGGCCCGCTCGACGGCCGGTGGATCGAGCCCGGGGACGTCGTTACGCTGGAGGCGATGGGTCTCGGAACGCTGCGAACTCCCGTCGTGCAGTGAGCGACGAGCGCCGGTTCCGCGCGACCGTGTCGGCCTCGGAGCGCGGCGGCGGGCGCTGGGTCGAGGTGCCATTCGATGCCCGGGAGGCGTTCGGCGAGGCCCGGCCGCCAGTCGTCGGGACCGTCAACGGCGCCGGGTACCGCTCGCGGCTCGCGGTCTACGGTGGCCACACGTATCTCGGGCTCACCCGTGAGATCCGAGACGCGACCGGGATCGAGGTCGGCGACGAGATCGAGGTCGTGCTCCGGCGTGACGATGAGCCGCGCCGGGTGGCGGTGCCCGCCGAGCTCGTGGCGGCGCTCACCTGCGCCGAGCCCGACGTCCGTGCCCGCTTCGACGGCCTCGCGTTCACGCACCGGCGCGAGTACGCCCGATGGGTCGAGGAGGCGAAGCGCTCAGAGACGCGTGAGCGACGCGCCGCCCGGGCCGTCGAGATGCTCCGCGACGGGGTCAACCACCCCTAGCGCTCGCTAAGAGATCTTGAGCAGGATGATCGTGTTGATCACGAACGCGATCGCGAAGCCAACCGTCCAGCGGTTGAGGTTGCGCTCGACGAGCGAACCGCCGCCGAACGGGCCCGCGCCGCGTGCCGACGCCGAACGCTCCCGAGAGACCGGCGTCCTTGCCCGAATGCATGAGGATCAGGAAGATCAGGACGACGGCGATGAAGACCTGGACGATGCCGAGAATCGTGCTCATTGCCCGGCGATTCTAGTGGGTCTCCTCGTTTCCCGAGGCCCACTAGCTTGCTTCGGAGGGCGGATCGGCGGGCGTCTTCGGCACCTCGCCGTTGGCCGACGCGTTCGGCGCGTCGCCGCCGGCGCGGTCGATCCGGTGCATGATCTCGACCGCCTCGCCCCGTAGCGTCCGGTCGAGCGCCTCATAGTCGGCATCCGACAGCTTGCCGG
The DNA here is from genome assembly GCA_963779695.1 of uncultured Solirubrobacterales bacterium. Classification (GTDB taxonomy): domain Bacteria; phylum Actinomycetota; class Thermoleophilia; order Solirubrobacterales; family Solirubrobacteraceae; genus Palsa-465. The sequence goes on along the minus strand of CAVZZH010000033.1, from coordinate 45,319 downwards.
TCCGGTGGTCGAGGTCCGCGTCCCGGATCTCGCGGTACTTCGCCTCGCGCTCGGCCTCGAGCTCGGCGATGGTGCCGCTGAATGCCGCGTCGTCGGTGTCGCCGGCCGCCCGGTCGCGGCGGAGCGGCGCCGTGACCACGAGCACGACGACCGCCAGGACGACCAGCACGATCACGAAATCCATGCGAAACCCCGGCGCGCCTGGTGTCCCGGTTCAGAAGTTCCGGACACTAAACCGGCTCGCGCGCGGGGAGCGCGGGAGCAGCCGGCGGCGCGCCGGTCCGCGTGCCGGCGAGCGCCGGGCTCCGCCGCCGCGCGAAGGCCGGGACGGGCCACAGCGCGATCAGCCCGCCGATGGCGATGATCAGCGCGCCGCCCCAGATCCACGTGACGAGCGGGGAGACGATCAGCAGGAAGTTGACCGGCCACGGATGGGTGACGAACCGCGATGTGAGCCCGGCGATCGCCCGCTGGCGCTCGGCGCGGATGAACGCGAGGTTCTGCGGCTGACGCGCCTCGGCCGGTGTGAGGCTCGTCATCAGCTTCTCGAACACCTGGTCGCCACGGTTGATCTCCGCGTTCAGCGGATCGAGGTTCGGGTTGACGACGGTCCAGATGTCCTTGGTCGCTCCCGCCCGGAGACCGACGATGCTGTCCGACGCGCCATTGAACGCCTCGGAGATCGGGCCCACGGTGGGATCGGTCGTCGCCGGATAGAAGCGCCGGATCGTCTTCAGCGTGGTCACGTGGTGCCCATGCTTGGCGACGTTCAGCACGGAGCCGAAGGACACCTTCGCGAGCTCGCCGCGGGAGTCGAACGTCGCGGAGGCGGTCGGCTTGACGTAGGTGATCGTGTACCCGTCGACACGCGCCTGCTGGCCCGGCCGCAGGACGGTGTCCCGTGAGTGCTGGAACGACGAGGACCCGGCGACGCCCATGAGGAGCACGGCGAGGCCGGCGTGGACGATGTAGCCGCCGTAGCGCCGCCGGTTGCGCCGGATCAGCTGGACGAACGCGACCGGCACCGGATCCCGCGTCATCGCCCGGCGGGCAGCAGTACCGCGCCACAGCTCCTGGACGACGGTCGCCACGACGAACGCCCCGAGGCCGAACATGATCGCGGCGAACGGACGCGACCAGGCGTTGGTGAAAATCGCCAGCGCCACGAGCACGACGATGCCGGCCACCGCCGGGAGCGTGAAGTTGCGGCGGAGGTTGGCGACCGTGACCCGTCGCCAGGCGATGATCGGGCCGATCCCGGACAGGAGCACGAGGATCAGGGCGAGCGGGACGATGAACGGCCGGAACGCGGGCGGGCCGACCGACACCTTGGTCCCGGTCACCGCCTCGGAGATGAGCGGGAAGAACGTGATCCAGAAGATCACGAACACCATCGCGACGAGCACGAGGTTCTGGAACAGGAACACGGCCTCGCGGGACCACAGCGAATCGAGCTGGGCGTCCGAGCGCAGCTGCGCGCGGCGGCTGACCACGAGCCAGATCCCCCCGATCACCATCGCCGCCAACAGCACGATGAACGGGATCCCGAGCGTCGAGGCGCCGAACGCGTGGATCGAGTCGAGGATCCCGGAGCGGACGAGGAACGTGCCGAGCACGGCGAGCGTCCCGCTGCCGAGGATCAGCGACACGTTCCAGACCTTCAGCATCCCCCGCTTCTCCTGGATCATGATCGAGTGGATGAACGCGGTCGCCGCGAGCCACGGCATCAGCGCGGCGTTCTCGACCGCGTCCCAGGCCCAGTAGCCGCCCCAGCCGAGCTCGGTGTAGGACCAGCGCGCTCCGAGCAGGACGCCGATGCCGAGGAACAACCAGGCCGCGAGCGCGAACCGCCGCGTCACCGCAATCCACTCCGATCCCAGCCGCCGGGTGACGAGCGCGCCGACCGCGAACGCGAACGGCACGGTCAGCAGCGTGTAGCCGGAGTAGAGCATCGGCGGGTGGAACATCATGCTCGGGTGGAGCAGCAGCGGATCGAGCCCGGCACCCTGCACCGGCGGCCGGGCGCTCGTCGCGAATGGGTTCGCGAAGAACACCATCAGGGAGGTGAAGAACGCGGCGAACGCGAGCAGGACCGCCGTCGCATACGGGGCGATCTCACGGACACGGCGCCGGGTGACGAACAGGATCAGGCTCGACCACAGCGACAGCAGGAACACCCACAGCAGCAGGCTTCCCTCCTGCGAGGACCATGCCGCGGTGGCCTTGTAGAAGGTGGGTGTCGTCGTCGAGGAGTGGGCCGCGACGACGTTGAACGAGAAGTCCGAACGGAGGAACGCCGATTCGAGGATCCCGAACGCGAGCACCATCAGCCCGGCGAGCGCGTACACGGAGCGGCGTCCGGAGTCGACCCACTCGGGGCGACGCGCGCGAGCTCCGTACAGCGACGCCGCGATCCCATAGAACGCGACGAGCAGTCCGAGGATCAGAAGTGCGCGACCGACGAGCGCCATCTCAGAACCGTGAGCCCCTGCCGACGGGCATCAGTACGACGAACTCGCAGCCTGGTACTTGGATGGGCACTTGGTGGTCAGGGAGTCCTGCTCGCCGATGAACTTCGCTCCCTGCTCATGAACGGTGACGAGCACGCCGCGGCCGGCGCGGAAGGGATCGGGGACGATTCCGGTATAGCGCACCGGGACCGAGACCTTCAGCTTCGGGTCACGCACCCGGAACAGCAGCTCCGTACCCGCATGGCTGACCGATCCGTCGAGCACCGTGCCGGCCAGGATGTACGAGCGCCCCGGCTGCGCGCGCTTGAGCAGCTGCGAGGCGGTCAGCTCGTCACGGCCGGCGCTGAAGCTCGTCCAGATCAACGCTGAGGCGAGCAGCAACGCCACGGTCAGCGCGACGGTGAGACGAATGGCACGTTTGCGGCTGGGATCCATGCTGCGTTTCCGATTTTCCCACAGGTGCGCCCCCAACCCCACGCCGGTGCCCCCGATTAGCGTCATGTTAGGACGAGGATTCATGCCGCCCGCCGCGAAACCATTCGCCAGTCGGACCGTTATCTGCCATGAACGTGCTCGTTAGACCAAAGCGAAACGAAGCTCGCATCGCGCGGCGCCGCTCGGCGCCCGGGGCGCGCACCCATCAGGACGCTGGGGCGAACACCGCCGCCACCCCACATCGCCGCCAGGAGCTCGGTCCCCAGCAGGACCAGGCGCTGTACTCGTGCAGCTGCGGCTTTGTGTTCGAGGCGCCGGTCTCGACCTCGGTGGGCTGCCCGCACTGCGGCGGCACCCAGGCCTGGTAGCGCACGCGATTCGCACCATTCGCCCGGCGACTCGCTTCGAAGGCTGATCGGCCTCCGAACGATTCCGGGACGCCCGGCATCCGCCGAGCGCCCCGGAGGTTCCATCGCTGCGGATGCGTTCAGCGCACCCGGATCCGCTTCGTCACGGGCCGGTAGCCCCTGATTTCGATGCTCAGCACGTAGCGCCCGTGGAGGTGCGCACGTGAATGGAGCACGAGGTGACGCAGCGATCCCGTGCCGTAGGCGTACACCCGGTGACCCCGGCTGATCGCCACCGTCGCCCGCACGACGCGGGCTCGGCGCGCGCCGTGCGCCTGACCCACCTGGGTGCAGGTGACGGTGATCGTGCGTCCATGGACCGAGGTGCGGCAGGTGATGCGCGGTGTCGGGCCGGCGGGGCCCTGCGGACCGCGGTCACCCTTCGGACCCTGCGCGCCGGGGTCGCCCTTCGGCCCTGTGGCGCCAGGATCGCCCTTTGAGCCCTGGGCCCCGGGGTCGCCCTTCGGACCGGTGCCGCCCGGTGTTCCGGGGGTGCCGGGAGTTCCCGGAGTGCCGGGGTCACCCTTCGGCCCGGGCGGGCCCTGAGCCGGATTCGTGCCGCACACGGTGTAGCTCGGCGGCACGACCATCTGCGACAGCGTGTGCATGTTCCCGATCAGGCTGTTGGCCTGGTCGGTCATCGACTGCGCCTGGCTGTCGCTGATCGCGCTGCCGTTGAACACCGCCCCGTCCAGCGTGGAGCGGATCTGCGTGGCCAGCGTGTCCCGCTGTGTGAGGCAGGACTGGAGCTGCTGATCGAAGCCCTGCGCGACCCCGTCACCGGGGGACACGCTCTCGGCGGCCGTCGTCGAGACAAGCTCGGAGTCGTGGCCGAACTGGCCCACTGCGGCGTCGAGTTGCTTGTAGGCGCCGGCGAGGTCCTGGTACGCAGTCAGGTGCGCGAACACCGCGGACGGGACGCTGCCCGGATTCATCAGCTCCGTGAGCGCGCGCCCGTCCTGCACGTAGTCGCTCTGCAGGCCGAGGATCGAGAGCATCGTCGGGCGGATGTCCGTGTGGTCACTCCACACCGACCCCGTCTGCCCGAGGTTCTGGACCGTGGCTCCGACGACGCCGAGCCATGTCCGGTCGACCTCCGGTTGATCGCCGCCGTGGTTCCACGCGAACGCGTTGCTCACCGTGGGGCAGCCGGCGTTCGCGTTGCTCGCCGGGCAGGTACCCGTCTGGTAGAAGAACGTCGGGTCCGCGAAGTCCGTGAACGACGGCGTCCGGAGAGGATCGGTGGTCGTCATGTGGAGGAGCTTCTGGTCGACGGCGTCCGCGATGTGCGACGTCAGCGGCACGTTGGCGCCGCTTACCTGATTGGTGAGCGTGGCGTTTCCGAGATCCTGCTCGAGCTGACGTACCGCCGGGTCGTACGGCCCCGGAGGCGCCGTCGACCCTGTGGGTCCGCCGACGTAGAAGTTCGGCGCGTCGTCGTTGTGAATCGCGAACGCTCGCGTGTCCCCGAACTCCTTGGCGAGCGCGTCGTTGATGTTCACCGTCTGCTCGCCGACGCCGTTCGCCGGATACGTGCACGCGGTGTGGACGCCGTCGCAGCCGGTGTTCGTGGGTGTCGTGCCGGCGAAGTGGTCGCCCTCGTCGGCGGTGAACACGAACAGCGTGTTGCTCTTGGTGATGCCGTCCGCCGCAAGCCGCTCAAAGAAGGCGCTGAACGCCTGGTTCTGCTGCTTGAGCTGATCGACGTACGTCGCTTCACCGGGCCCGAACGCGTTGAACGGCGAGGTCCACTTGTTGTGGGCGTCCTCGATGTACGCGTAGGTCACCGGGATCCCCGACTCCTGCATCGAGGCGACCTGGCCGAGCGTCTGGGCCGGGGTCGGGCTGAAGGCCGACACGAATCCGGAGTTCCCGGAACCGTCGACGACGACGCTCGAGGTGATCGGGTTGCCGTTGTAGTCGAGGTTCGTACCGTTGGCACAGAACTGGCAGCCGGCGGAGTTGTAGTTGTAAACGTCCTTTACGGGGGCGGCAACGTCGGTGATGCTCGACGGATTGTTCGCCGGCCCGCCCTGCGTTGAGGCGGTGAACGCGCCCGGTGAGGAGCTGACCTGGTTGGCGAAGATCCCGCCGAACAGCGCGTTGAATCCGGTGTAGCCGCCGGGCTCATCGGGCAGCTTGTCGGCGACGCCACCGTTCTGCGGCGAGCAGATCGAGCTGTGGTTCCCGGAGCCGTTGTCGGCGCTGTCCGCCTGCGAGCAGTGGATCGCGATGCCCTCGAGGTCGGCCGCGGCCTGGTTCTTGCCCGCGCCGCTCGACTGATTGGCGTTGGCGAACTGCCACACCGGCGAGCCGTTGCCGAACGCCGAGGTCACGTCGCCGGACGAACTCGTGCCGACGTTCTCAAGCTCCATGTCGGCGATCGAGAACGCGCCGACGTCGCACCCAGCGCGCGTGTAGGGAACCCACGGCGCCGGCGTGTTCTTCTGGCCGTCGGTGACGAGGTTCGAGAGCGTGTCCGTGGCGCTGACCGGGTCCGTCCAGTACGTGAACCCGGACGGGAACTTCGTCGGCACCGCGCCGCTGTTCGGCTCGTACTGGCTGTAGCTGTTGCTGACCCCGAGCCCGTTGCGATCCGGATAGAGACCGGTGAGCGACGTGACGATGTCGCCGGCAGTGTGGGCGATCAGCGGCGTGTGCTCGTTGTTGGACAGCGTCCCGTTGCTCGTGAGGAAGTTCTTGAGCGCCGGCACCTGTTCGAGGTCGGACGGGACGTTCGGGTTGTCCCGAGACAGGTGCGTGTTGTCGTACTGGATGTAGATGACGTGCTGGTACGGCGCCGCCAGATGGCAAGTCGATGTCGACAGGGTCGCCGCCGAGCCCGCGGCCGGCACGGCGAAGGCGAGCGCGAGCGTTCCGGCGGCCGCGGCAACGGCGGGCAGCCATGCCGCCCTCGCCCGCCTGCGGACGCGTGAAAACGGTGTCCGGAGAGACACGAAAACCCCTTCCCAGATTGGTGGTATGCGCCACTGGCGCGAGCGCGACGGCACGCTATGGCGAGGCGTCGTTTCCGGTGTGGCGAGCGGGTGAAGGAGACGTGTCCAATTTGTGAGCGTCCTCAAACATGCTTGAATGCGGGGCGGGAGGCGCAACCGCAGTCGAGGAGGAGACGTGAAGCGAGCCGTTCTAGCCGCTGCCGTGCTGATCGCGTGTGCGATCCCGCAGGTCGCTTCCGCGACGGCGGGAGTCCAGCATCTGCATTTCCAGCGCCGGTCCGTATTCGATCACGCCCGGGGCGAACCTGATCCTCGTGGACCGGAAGCCGTTGCCGAAGCCGAATGTCGACGGCTACATGGTGCGGATGGCGCCGAACCTCCACTACGCGCTGCCGAACGGCAAGTGCTGCGGCGCGATCCCGCGCGTCGACGTGATCCACCTCCATCACGGCGTGTGGCTGAGCAACGGCAAGGCGGGTGCCGGCGAGGGCAACGGCTACGTCGCCGGCCTCTACCCGTTCATGGCCGCGGGCGAGGAGAAGACGATCTACACGTTCCCCACCGGCTACGGCTATCCGATCGGCAAGAACGACGCCTGGTTCCTCAACTACATGATCCACGACCTCACCGACAATGGCGCGAAGGTCTACATCACGTACGACATCGACTTCGTCCCCGCGTCCTCGCCGGCAGCCGCGTCGATCAAGCCGCTGCACCCGATCTGGATGGACGTCGAGTCGCACAACATCTATCCGGTGTTCGACGTCCACCGTTTCAGCGGCAAGAACGGGAAGTTCACGTTCCCGGATATGGCCAAGAACCCGTATCACGGCGGCGCCCCGTTGAACACGTTCACGGTCGACCACCCGGGGACGATCGTCGGCACCGCCGGGCACGTACATCCGGGTGGTCTCTACGACGAGCTTGACGACGTCCGGGCGGGTGCCACGCCGAGCGGCGGCGCGATCGCGGGTAGCGTCCCCCATTCGGTGCGACTGTTCCGTTCGCTGGCGCACTACTTCGACCCGCGCGGCCCGATCTCTTGGGACATGGCGATGACCGCGACCGCCCCGGACTGGCGACCGCACCTCAACGCCGGCGACACCTTGCGGATCAGCGCCACCTACGAGACCAAGCGCGCCTCCTGGTACGAGGCGATGGGGATCATGGTCGCCTGGGAGGCCTGGGACAGCGAGAGCGGCGGCGTCCCCGGATCGACCGATCCGTTCTCCCACGCGACCGATCAGACCGGCCACGTCACCCACGGGCATCTCGCCGAGAACCGTCACCACGGCGGCTCGGTCTTCGTCGGCGTCAAGCTCAAGAAGTTCCCCGAGTGCTTCACCCACCGAGTCATCATCGGCGGGTTCCACTACACCCCCGGGGACTTCACCTCGACCGGCCCAGACCGCTGCACCCCGACGATCCGCCAGGGCCAGTCCCTGACGTTCGTCAACAACGACTCGATCGCCGACGGCAAGCTCTCGAGCGCGCTGTTCGGCTCGGTCACGTCGCAGCAGACCCAGGACTACATCAACTCGATCTTCCACAGCGTCACCTCCTGCCAGTACCCGTGCGGGCTGGACACCGGGATCTCGTACCCCCTCGCCAACGGCGCGGGCAGCTACGACTCCGGTCAGCTCGGGCCTGACACGCCGGCGATCGGGAAGCTGAGCTGGAGCACGCCGGCCGGACTGAAACCGGGCACCTACACGTACTTCTGCCGGATCCACCCGTTCATGCGGGGCGTGTTCCGGGTCATCCGGTAGCCGCCGCGGCTCCGGGCTGGCGACGCCGCCCGCCGGGTCGCCGACCGCGCGGGCGCGCGCCAGCGGTCGACCGAAACGCACGAGAGCGCCCGCTGCCGTGACCAAAACGCATGACAGCGCGCGATCTCCGGCGCTTTCTTGCGTTCGGGTCGTTTATTGGCCCAAACGCAAGAAAGCGCCGCGATCAGCCGTCGCTGACATGCGTTGTGGCCATTCCGGGCGCGCTTTCATGCGAAACCGAGCCGGACTTACCCGGAATCGTCGCCGACGGCGCTAACCAGCCGGCGACTCTGACGGCTCGTCCGCAGACTCAGCCGTGAGGCCACCGCCTCGGCGGCAGCGGCAGCGGCAGCGGCCGCGGAATCCCGGTAACCCTCAGGCAGCAACCGCTCGAGCTCGTCCCCCAACCAGTCGATCAGCTTCCACACGTCGCGCATCTGCTCCCGGTCGGCGACGATGCCGAAGTCGAGGTGGCCGTCGTAGCTCATCACCGTGATGTTGAGGCCCAGCCCGTCGGTGATCACCGACACCGGGTAGTTGGCGACGAGCCGGGCGCCGGCCATGAACAGCGGGAACTGCGGGCCGGGCACGTTGGAGACGACGAGGTTCCAGATCGGCTTGCGGGTCGCGGCGAGCGAGAACGTGATCCGCGCCGCGCGTGAGAACACCGCGGGCGGGATGAACTGGGTCGCGTCCTGGAGCAGTTCGGCCGGCATCGCCTTGTGCCGCTCCTTGGCGAGCCCCATCGCATCGTGGACGAGCATCAGCCGCTCCACCGGGTCGGCCTCGTTGGTGAACAGCGGCACACTCAGCATCCCGATCCGGTTGCCGTAGGTGCCGAACTGCTTCTTCGTCCGCACCGACACCGGCACCTGGGCGACGAGCGGATCCTCAGGCAGATCCTCGTGCTCGATCAGCCAGCGCCGCACCGCGCCGGCGCACACCGTCAGCACAACATCGTTGACGGTACAGCCGTGTGCGTTCTTCGCCGCTTTGACGTCCGCCAGCGAGAGCTGCCCGAACGCGAACCGCCGATGGGGCGACACGTGGCCGTTGAACTGGGTCCGGGGCGGCTCGAGCGTGCTGCGCTCGAGCACCCGATGCTCGCCGCCGCGGAGGAGCCGGGCGACCGTTGCCGTCGTGCGGCCGACGAGCTTCGCGCCCGGAATCTGCGCCAGGACGGCGACGTCCTCGATATTCGGCAGCGTCGCGGGGAGCGCGCGGGCAACCCGCGTCGCGTAGCGCGGAGCGCCGAGCAACCCGCGGATGAGCATCTCCCGCTCACCGGGCTCACGGTCAGGGATCGCCATCGTCGCCGGCGGCTCATCCGGCAGTTCACGACCCTCCGGGGTGAGATCGAGCAGCACGCCCATGATCTCGGCGCCGGACATGCCGTCGATCAGCGAGTGATGGATCTTTGTCATCACCGCGACGTGGCCATCCGCGAGCCCTTGGATGACGTACACCTCCCACAGCGGGCGCGTCCGGTCAAGCGGCCGGGAGAAGATCCGCGCCACCTGATCGGCAAGCTTCTCGTCGGTCGGCGGCGAGGCGATCGCGAGCTCGCGCACGTGGTACTCGAGGTCGAAGTCGGGGTCGTCAATCCAGTACGGGTAGTCGAGGCCGAGCGGTACCGGCTTCAGCCGCCAGCGGAACGGCGGGATCAGCGGCAGCCGCTCCGCGATCATGTTCTGGATATCCGCGAGCTCGAGCCGCCCGTTCGGCCGCGTTGCCGGATCGAGCACGGCGACCGCGCCGACGTGGCCGGCCTGGCGCGGCGACTCGAGCGCCAAGAACTGCGCATCAAGGGCCGTCAGCTGCCGCAAGGTTCCCTCTCCACTCGCGCGCCAGTCTAACTCTCGAGCCGAGATAATGCGGAGTGTGATCGCGGTTCTCGGCGGCCTCGGCGCCGCCTGCGCTTGGGCGATCGCCACCCTCTGCTCGTCTCGCTCGAGTCGCATGATCGATCCGGCCATCGTCGTGGCCTGGGTGATGCTGGTTGGGCTGCTCATCGCCGGGCCGATCGCGCTCGCCGAAGGTGTCCCGGCGCACCGGCCGGCCTCCGCCTGGATCTGGCTCGTGCTCGCTGGAGCCGGCAATGTCGCGGGGCTCGTCTGCACGTACGGCGGGCTGCGCCTCGGGCAGGTCGCGCTCGTCGCCCCACTCGTATCAGCCGAGGGAGCGATCGCCGCGGTGATCGCCCTCCTCGCCGGCGAGAGCCTGGGCGCTGACGTTGTCGCCACCCTCGCCCTGCTCGCCGTCGGCGTCGCGCTCGCCTCGGTCCCGGATCGCGCGGCGCATCCCGACACACAGCCGGAGCATCACGCAGCCGCACTCGCCTTCGCGGTCGGGGCGGCGGTTCTGTTCGGCGGCAGCCTGTACGCGACCGGCCGCGCCGGCACGATGCTGCCCTCGGCCTGGGTCGTACTCTCCGCGCGCCTGATCGGTGCGGTGGTGCTCGCCATCCCGTTCGCGCTTGCGGGACGGCTTCGCATGAGCCGTCGGCTCGCGCCACTCGTGATCGCCTCCGGCGTGGGCGAGGTCGCCGGGTTCTTTGCGTTTACGGCCGGCGCCCGCCACGGCATCGCGGTCGCCGCCGTGCTCTCTTCCCAATGGGCGACGATCGCCGCCGTCGCCGCCTACGTGCTGTTTCGTGAGCGGCTCGGCCGCCTCCAGCTCATCGGCGTTGTGGTGGTCATCGCGGGCGTCGCGCTGCTCAGCGCCCTGCGCGTCTGACCACCGCGTGACCGCGCGAGTCAGCGCCGAGCGCGAGTTCAGCGCCCGAGCGTGCGCACGAGCTCGCTGGCCCGTGCCGGCAACGGGGCCAGCAGGCTCCGTGTCTCGGCCAGCCCGGCGCGCAACTGCTCGTCCCCGACCTCGACCGGAAGCATCGAGTCCTGCAGCTCCGCGAGCCACTGCTCCGCCTGCTCGACGGCGTCCCCCGCAGCCTCGATCAGCGCGATCGCGCCGTGCGGGCGCGACCCGGCGTCAGGGTCGTGGCCGTTGCGGTCGGTCAGCCCGTGCCGGGAGACGAACTCGCTCGTCGTCCGCCGGGCGCGTGCGTACGCCGCCTGAACGGGTCCGAACAGCTGCTCCTCAAGGCGGTCTCCGAGGCCCTCGTCGACCTGCTCGTAGGCATCGCCGAGGTAGTCGAGCGCGAGCGCGATCTGCTCTGCGGCCTGGCCGACCTCACGGATGATGCGCTCGCGGGCTTCAAGGGTTGTATACGACACTCTGGCGAGAGTACGCGACATCCTGAAGTCATTCGTAAGGATCTGGCTATTCCTTGATGTTCTTTGGACTGTTCATTTCGGCGTTTCTCGTCTCCGGTCATCAGATCGACCGCCTCCTCGGTCACTGGGGCTACGCGGTCGTGTTCGTCGTCGTCCTCCTTCAGGCGTCTGGCGTACCGGTGCCCGGAACGACCGCGCTCGCTGCCGCGGCGGTGTATGCCGCCACGACCCACCGCTTGGCAATCACCGGAGTGATCGTCGCCGCCGCGGCCGGCGCGATCCTGGGGTTCGCGATCAGCTATACGGCGGGTCGGTATGGCGGCTGGCGGCTGCTTGACCGGTTCGGCGCGCGGGTCGGTCTCACCGAGCTCCGGTTGCAGGCCGCCCGGGCGTTCTATGCGAAGCACGGAAGCACGGTCGTCGTGCTCAGCCGATTCGTGACCGGTCTGCGGACCTGGGGTGGCCTGATCGCCGGAGCGAACCTGATGCCGTGGCCGCAGTTCCTCGTGATGGACGTCGTCGGCGGGCTGGCGTGGTCGGTCGCCAACGGCGTCGGCTACTACCTGTTCGGCAACGCCATCAACGGCGCCAGCACGGTGGTGCAGATCGCGCTCGTGGCGTTCGCCGTCGTCTCGTTCGTCGTGACCGTGCTCGTGCTCCGCACGCGAGCTCGCAGCTTCATTCGTGCGACCGAGCCGGAGGGCTCCGGCGTCCCTGACTAACTCCCCCCACAGCCCCCGGCAACGCCCGGGAAACGTGCGGGCAACGAACCGCTTTGGAGAGTCCGTCCCGAGGCCAGTTTCTGGGGGAGCATGAGCAAGGACCAACGTGACAGACGACTGCGGCTACGCATCGGCGATGAGAAGCGCGACTTTCTCATCACCCGTCCGAGCAGCCGTGACTACACCGTGCTTGAGGATCTGAGCTCCGCGCGGCGGGCGGCACAGGCCGAGGCTGACCACGCTTATCAGCGGTGGTCTGGAGCGCCGAGCGAGGAGACGTACGCCGCCTACCGCGCTGCCCAGGACCGCGCCGACGCGGCCCAGGATCAACTCGCCGCGTGGGCCCGCCGCTGCGTGGCCTAGTGGGCACTAGCGCCGGACGCTCGCCAACCCCGCACCGCCGATCCGCGATCCCCAGATCGCAACTCTTCGGCAACCGGCGTGTTCTCAACCCGACGAATCCGATCAATCACGGGAAGGGAGCCCCATGAATCGCATCCGCGCTCTTGCGGCGGCCACGACGGCTTTCGCTCTGGTTTTGCCGGGCGTCGCGTCGGCGGCGCAGACGAAGGTCACCGGTGGAACCACACAGGTGACGGCGTCGGCCGCGGCGGCCAAGCTGCTGTCGGACAACAGCATCACGGTCAAGGCGCTTTCGCCGGCGACCGCGTCCGGGACGACGTTCACGTTCCCGATCGCCGGTGGCTTCGTGAACACCACGACGCTGCACGGCGTCATCCGCGACAAGGGCGGACTGGCACTGTCGAACGGCAAGCAGACGGTGGCGCTGCGTCAGCCGACAGTCACCTCGACCAAGCACGGCGTATCGGTTTACGCGCTCGTCCGCGGCCGCACGATCCGTGTCTGCCACCACATCGGGCGCTTCCACTTGCGCGTCCGCTGCGTCACCGTCGTCCGTTGGCACACCGCCAAGATCGCCAAGGTGACGAACGTCAAGGTCACCGGCACGACCGCCTCGGGCACGGTCACGATCACTGACGCCACGGCGAAGCTCGATCAACAAGCTCGCCGGCAAGAGCGTCGTCTCGGCCGGCGCGGTGCTGGGGACCGCGACGGTCTCGCCGACGCTCAAGTAGGGGCCCGCCACCCAGGGACCGCCACGCGCCTGCCCGGCGATCGCCGCTGATCGCCGGGCAGCGCATCCCCTTCTTGATCCGCCGCTCGACGGGAGCGGGGATTTGCTCGCCAGTCGCGACAATACGTCCGTGCCGATCACGCCTCGCATCTTTGGCGAACGCGGGAAGCGCCGAGCGAGCGCCCTCGGGATCGATCCCGCGCGGCTGCCGCCCGGACAGTCACCAACGCTGAAATGGCCGGTTCTGTCCGTCGGCTCCACACCTCGGGTCGACCGGGCGCAGTGGATCCTTTCGATCGACGGCGCCGTGCAGGCGCCGTACGTGCTCGACTGGCAGGCGCTCCAGGAGCAGCCCCAGACCGACTGGACTGGCGATATCCACTGTGTCACCCGCTGGTCGAAGTTCGGGATGCAGTGGCGAGGCGTGTCGGTGCGCTCCCTGATCGAGCGGGCGCGCCCGACGCGAGAGGCCTCCCACGTTCTCGTCCATGCCTACGGGGGTTACACGACGAACCTCCCGCTCGGCGATGTACTCGAGCACCCGGCGTTCATCGCCCACGAGGCCGAAGGGGCGCCGCTGGAGCCGGATCACGGCGGGCCCGCCCGGCTGCTCGTCCCCCACCTCTACCTGTGGAAGTCGGCCAAGTGGGTCAATCGCCTCGAGGTGATCGAGGGCGACCGGCTCGGTTTCTGGGAGGAGAACGGGTATCACCACCGGGGCGATCCGTGGCGCGAGGAGCGCTACAGCGTCGACGAGTACGTGATCCGCACCCGCCGGCGCGAGCTTCGCAGCTGAACGTGCCGGCGATCTGAGGCTGCACGGCCGCCTGCAAGTCCGTGGGCGCAGCGCGCCGCTGACAGGGATCCGGTTCGTCCCGCCGAAGAACTCGCAGTTCGCACCCGGCGAGACGAGGAGACCGACCTTGGGTTACTTGGAGACGCGCACCGAAACCGTCGAGCGAGAGATTCCTCGGCGTACGTTCAGCTCGAGGCTGGCCGATCTCGGCGACCGCATTGCCCGGGCGCTCCCGCCGCCGCGGCGCGGCCCGGAGTACATGTTCCCGGCCCACCCGGATGATCCGATGCAGCACTTCGAGCCACCGGACGGCCAGCTCGAGGAACCGGACCCGTACGGCACTGAGGAGTTCCGGATCCAGCGGATCGAGACCGCGGTGGAGGACGAGATCCTCCCCCGCTTTCCGGTGACCCGTCAGGGCTACGACTGCGACGCCGTCGACGCCCATGTCGCGGAACTCGAGGACGAGCTCGCCGAGCTCGAGCGCCAACTCGATGAGGCCCGGGCTCACGTACCCAGTCGTGAGGCGGTGGCGACGGAGATCGAGCGCGTCGGCGCGCAGACGTCGGCGATTCTCGTCGCCGCCCACGATGAGGCCCAGACGACCGTCCGTCTCGCCCGTACGCATGCCGACACCGTGATCGCGGATGCCGCCTCCTACGCGGCCGCGCTCACGGAGGAGGCGACGCGGACGGTGCAGGAGCTGGAAGGTCGGGCGGCCTCCCTGAACGGCGAGCACGAACGACTGCTCGGCGAAATCCGCTCCACCGCCGGAGCGCTGCACGCACTCGCGGACGACGCCGCGCACCGGTCCTCGCCGGCCAACTGACGCGAACTCTGGAGACTGGGCGAGCGAGTGCTCGCCCAAAATCGCCTCTCAGTGTCGATTTCTGCGGCAAAACACTGATTGAGCCGCGTACAACATCTGCCGATGTTGCTCTGGGGAGCGGTCGGTGGAGAGGGAGCATCTAGGCTCGAGCGCTTATTGCCCCGGCTCAAGCGCTTATGGCCCCGGCTCGAGCGCCAGAGAGATGAGGCACGCGGCAGGCGATACACAATCGAGCAAGGGTCTGGACGTCGTCGTCGCGGCAAGTGCCGCGCTGACCTTCCTCGCGCTCTTGCTGACGCGCGTGGTCAACGCTCCGGCCGTGCTCTGGAACATCGGCTGGACGACAGCCGCGGTATGTGCGCTCGCGGGCATGCTGCTCGCTCGCAACACGGGACACGGCGAGCGACGCGCCCGCTCGACCCTGCTCAGCCTGGCCGCCGCC
Source organism: uncultured Solirubrobacterales bacterium (assembly GCA_963779695.1). Lineage (GTDB taxonomy): Bacteria > Actinomycetota > Thermoleophilia > Solirubrobacterales > Solirubrobacteraceae > Palsa-465. The sequence goes on along the minus strand of CAVZZH010000033.1, from coordinate 30,162 downwards.
TCGTGGCTGATCGGCCAGATCGCCTGGGACGTGTTCGACGTCACCGGGATGCCCGGGTCACCGAACATGGCCGATTTCGGCTACTGGGGGTTCGCGATCCTCGTCATCGCCGCGATGCTCCGCACGCCGGACCGCTCGCCGACGAACCTCTCGGTCACCGCCGCCGAGAACGTGCCGCTGATCGCCGCCGCGGCCGCCTTGACGTTCTCGTTTCTGTGGTCGGATGCGTCGCGGTCGAGTCTCCCCGAGCTGTCACGGCTCTCGGCCCTCGCCTACCCCGCGGTCTACGTCTCCGCGGCGATCCTCACGCTGCAGGCGATCATCAGCGGGTCACTTCGGCGCAGCCGCTCCGGCGCATCGCTGCTCGTGTTCGGCGGCATCGTCGCCCAAGCCGTGGCGTTCATCCTGTGGAGTCACCAGCTGCTGCTGCAGACCTACGTCACCGGCCAGACGATCCTCGACCCGCTATGGGCGTTCGGGCTCATCGCCATTGGCATCGGCGGCATGCTCGCCGCACGCGCGACCGACGAGGAGGACCGGGTCGATGGCTCGAGCCGCCGCGGGGTGATTCTCCCGGCGGCGATGTTCATCGTCCTGATCGCGGCGCTCGCCCACGCCTACGCGAGACACGTCCACACCGGGGCCGTGGTCACACTCGTGGGCGGCCTCGCGCTGTGCGGGGTCTCGCTGATGGCCCGCGGCGCACTGCTTGAGCGCCGCCTCCGCGTGCTGCTCGCCCGTGAGCGCTCCGCCTCGGCCGCGCTCGCCTCTCGCGAGGAGGATCTCGCAAAGCTCAACGAGCGGCTCACCGAGGATTCCCGTCGAGACCCCCTCACCGGCCTGCGCAACCGGCGGGCGCTGTCCGACGATCTGCCCGCGCTCGAGACGATCGATCGCGAGCGAGGACTCGCAACCGCGTTTGCGCTCTGCGACATCGATCACTTCAAGCCCTACAACGACCAGCTCGGCCACCTCGCCGGCGATCAGGCGCTACGGGCGATCGCCGCCACGATCCGCGGCACGTTGCGCGCCGGAGATATCGCCTACCGCTTTGGCGGCGAGGAGTTGCTTCTCCTGCTCCGCGGGACGACCCCGGAAGAGGCGATCAGCGTCGCCGAGCGCGTCCGCCAAGCCGTCGCGGCCACGGCGATCCCCCACCCGACGAGTCCCCACGGGAGCCTGACGATCTCGGTCGGTGTCGCGCCGGGACCAGGCGATGTCGGGTCGCTGCTCGCCCGCGCCGACGCCGCGCTATACGAGGCCAAACGCGCAGGACGGGATCGCGTCGTCATCGCCTCCGATGAGCTTGTGGCGGTCGCGTCGGCCGAGGGCGGGCACCGGCTGCCCGTCGAGCCGATCCCCCGCCACCTCCAGAGCATGCTGACGTTGTCGCGGGCCGCGGTATCGGGCAGCGGGCCGCTGCCGGTGCTCGAGGCATTGGCCTCGACGATCCGCTCCGAGCTCTCATTTGCCTCGGTCGTCGTCAACCTGCTCGACGAGTCCTGCCAGGAGTTGCGCCCCGTGGTCATTCGCGGTCCCGACGAGCTGCACCGGACCCTCGTCGGTACCTCGCAGGCGTGGTCTGAATGGGAGCCGCTGCTCGCTGAGCAGTACGAGCGGTGCGGTGCGATCTGGGTGCCGGTCGGGTCATTCGACTGGCCTGCGGACTTCCCCGGCTGGACGCCAGAGATGTCGCCCTCGCCGGGTGCCGGCAGCTGGCATCCGGACGACGTCCTGCTCCTCCCGCTGCGCGGATCCTCCGGCGACGTGCTCGGGATCGTGTCCGTCGACGAGCCGCTGAGCGGCCGCCGACCGGGTGACGCCGAGCTGCATGTCCTCATGGCGGTCGCCGATCATGCGGGCCTCGCGCTTGAGCGTGCGCTGCGCGATACGCGGGAGAACGCAACGATGCGCCAGCAGTCCGAGGAGCTGCTGCTCGCCGCCGTGATGCTGCTCGCCGAGGCCGTCGACCTCCGCGACGCGGGAACCGCGAGCCATTCGCGGACGGTCGGGATCTACGCCCGGAACACGGCGAAAGCGCTCGGCATCGCGGAGGAGCGGCTCGACCGCATCCACGCCGCCGGCGTGCTTCACGACCTCGGCAAGGTCGGGATCGCCGACGCGATCCTCCTCAAGCCAGGAGCGCTCACCGCGGAGGAGTGGACGGAGATGCGCCGGCACGCCGAGATCGGAGCCCGGATCCTCGAGCACGCCGGGATGAATGAGATCGCCGGCTGGGTGCGCGCCCACCACGAGCGGTTGGACGGCAAGGGCTATCCGCTCGGCCTGAGCGCCGATCAGATCGCGCTCGAGGCCAGGATCCTCGCCGTCGCCGACGCGTACGAGGCGATGACCGCCGACCGCCCCTACCGCACCGCGATGGCGCACGCCGCGGCCCGGGAGGAGCTGCTCAGGTGCGCGGGTACGCAGTTCGATCCGGCGGTCGTCACCGCGTTCCTCACGATCATTGAAAACGGCGAGCAGGCGATCGACGCGCTGCGCGCGGCGGCCTAGTGGCCCGACACTAGCCAGCCGCCGCGATCAGCCGCGCGCGATCTCGGCGGTCAACTCCGGGCGCGTGTTCAGCGTCTGAAAGACGACGCAATAGCGCTCAGTGAGCCTCAGGAGCGTGCCCAGCTGCTCCTCGTCGGCCTCGGTGTCAAGGTCGAAGCTCAGCCGGATCGCGGCGAAGCCGACCGGCGCGTCCCGATCGACCCCGAGCGTGCCACGGAAGTCGAGGTCCCCCTCCGCGCGGACCGTTCCGGATGCGATCTCGATCCCGAGCGAAGTGGCCACCGCCGCCAGCGTGACCCCGGCGCACGCCACGAGCGCCTCGAGCAGCATGTCGCCCGAGCACAGCAAGGACCCATCCCCGCCGCTGGCCGGATGGAGACCGGCGGCCGCGAGCGCGCGTCCGGTCTGCACCGAGCAGCTGACCCCGTCCCCCAGACTGCCGGCCGCGGACAGGGTCACGAGCGCCTCCTCAGGCGCGGCCTTGTAGCGCTCCTTGAGCGGGGTCTGAATCGCACGCAGCTGTTGTCGGTCCACGAGCAGACCGTATCCGATCAGCCGCGGATCGTCCGCGGGATCAGCTGTTGCCGGCGCGGGCGCCGAGGCTGTTCAGCCAGGCGCGGATCGAGCGCCCGGCGGGCGTGACCTGTCCCTCGGTGTAGCCGGTCGTGGCGCGCGCGAGGGTGACGCCGTTGATCGTCGACCACCCGAACTCGATGTCCGTCCCGGACTTGGCAAACCGGGCGATCGGCTGGCCCTGCTGGAGCGTCGAGCCGGCCGGAGCAATGTTCGTGATCTGCTCGGCGACGTACTGGATCTTGCCCGCGTCCGGGCCCTGGAGCAGCTCGTAGTAGACGAGCGGCTGCCCGGCGAACCAGTTCGGGATGATCGCCAGGATCTTGATCCGGCACGGCGCCAGAATCGGTGCGCCAATCGGCAGCCGCGCGTCGACGCCCTGGTCGGTCCGCCCCCAGACCGTGACGTACTGGAGGGGGTTGATGTATTGCGTATTCGTCACGTGGGTGGCGACGAGCTCCAACCGGAGCTCGTTTCGCACCTCAGAGAGGGGCGGCGCGTGCGCGTTCGGGTCGCCGACCGGCGTGTCGCCAGGGCCCACACCCACACCCGCGTCGCCGGCCGTCGGCTCGACCGCCTGGGGGTGCGCCTGCGGCAGCGGCGTCGATGACGTCGAGCCCGTATTGCCGTTCGTCGGCGTGACGCCGCCGCGGGCCCCGCAGCCGACGAGGCCAATCACGGCGATCAGCGGGATCACCCCGCGAAGCGGTCTCAGTTGCAGCGGCAGCGCGGCATCCCCTTCTCGTAGCGCCCAGGCCTGCAGACAAGTTAACCACGCGGCGCGGCCCGCCACGCCAGATCCACCGATCGAGCTACGGGCCGCCGGGCGCCGCGCGCACCGCGTCCTGGAGAGCGCTCGCGAGTCTCTGCCACACCTGTCCCGTCTTCTCTCGCCGCGCCGCCCCGGCGTCGCCGAGACGATCCCAGCCGCGCTGCTCCAGCCGCACCGCGGTGTGCGCCCCCTGGCCGACGAACGTCACCTCGACCTCGGTCGCCTCACTCGGCGTGAAGAACAGATGCCAGAGGTAGCGCAGCCGTCGTGGGGGTTCCCAGTCGAGCACCGTCCCCCACGGGTGCTCCTCGCCACCGGCGTGCTCGACGATCCGCCCGCCGGGCCGCGGCTCGAATGTGATCGCGGACGGGTCGCCGCTGATCGTGTGGGCGCGAGGCCACCACGTCGCGCACCGCTCCGTCCAGACCGCGAAGGCGGCGGCCGGCGGCACGCTCAGCTCAAACTCGATCACCAGTGGTTCAAGACTCATCGCGTGCATCTTCGCGGGCGTCGGACGCGGTGTTCTCGGAGAGGATGCGCAAACGCGCGATCGCCGTATCCCACGTCTCGGCGAAGTACTGCCGGATCGCTTCCACCCCCTCGGCGCGCAGCGCATAGATCCGCCGCACGCCGTCGACCTCATCGCCGACGAGCCCCGCGTCCTTGAGCAGGCGCAGATGACGCGAGACCGCCGGGCGGGAAATCGGCAGCTGATTGGCGATCTCCTGAACCGAGCGCCCGCCCTCGCTCAGGATTTCAACGATCGCGCGGCGGTTCGCGTCGCCAAGCGCGTCGAGGGCGTTGTTGTGAAGCGGTCCGGTCATCGGTGTCGTGCAGGTACGGCGTGCGCGTGTGTTACCGTAACACTCAGGTTACCGATTAGAGGGAGTGAGATGTCCACCACCGCCAACCGGGGCGTCGGCACCGCCGAGGACCCGTGGATCCTGACGACCCCGCCCGGCAAGTCCGAGTACCGCGCGTACCGTGACGAGTCGGCCGATCCGCCCGCCGTGGTGTGCATCGTCGGCACGACCGAACTGCGCTATCAGCTCCGCTGCATCGACGATCTCCACGCGATGCTCACGGCGCACGGCGACTGGATGCTCCTCGGCAACGCCGACGAGCAGAAGCCGGCCGCCGACGGCACCGTCGAGGCGTGGGGTCGGTCGAGCGAGAACCCGGTCGGCGGCTGGTACGGGCTCAAGAAAGGCCTCCGCGGCCGGTTCGCCAACTACATTCCGCCGATCCTCGAGCGGCTCGGACTCGCCGAGGTCGAGCACAACGCCCGCAACAACCGGATGCGCTCGCTCTGACCCGCGCCGCCGGCGCCACACGACCGTTGCGCCGGCGCGACACGACCGTTGCGCACCGACCGCCGCACGACCGTTGGCGCCGGCGTCAGCCGACGCGCGGTGCGTCCGGAGCGCTCGGACGACGGAACGGCGCATCGAGGTGAGGCCGGATCGACCGTCGCCCGGCGATCCCCACCCTCCGGAGCCCCGCAGGGCGAAGAAAGCCAATTCACCGGCAACAGCGTGCCGGTCGATACGCCACGCTTCGACGCCACGCCACCCCGCAGGCGGCGATGAACGCCAATTCACCGGCAACAGGTGCGCGGTGAAACGCCACGCTTCGACGCCACGCCACCCCGCACCGGCGATGAACGCCAATTCACCGGCATCCGACGGACGCCGGCGGTCAAACGCCATCCTTCCCGGCCGGTTCGTCACTGTCGGCGTCGTCGCTCCGGAGCCCTCCTCGATGCGCCGTTTCGCTGATCTAGGCAGGCACGCCCCGGACACGCACCTCACTGGTCGCGGACCGGACCCCCTCAGATCACTCAGGCGACGCGCGGACGCTAATCGAGCGCCACGTAGACGCGGCCGTCGGCGACCATCACCGGATAGGTCTGCAGGTCGACGCACGCCGGCCGGCGCTTGACCTCGCCGGTCTTGTAATCGAAGCGGCCGTTGTGCTTCGGACATTCGATGATGTCGCCCATGACGAGGCCGTCGGCGAGGTGCGCGCGCTCGTGGGTGCACAGGCCGTCGGTGGCGTGGAACGTGTCCTCGGGGCTGCGGTAGACGGCATAGGTCCGCTCGCCGTGGTCGAAGCGGATGACGTCCTCCTCGTCGATCTCATCGACGGCGCACGCGTCGACCCACAGCTCAGTCATCGACGACCACGCGGTGGAGATCGGGACGGAACGGCTTGGCGGTCGGCGGCAGCTGTCGCTGCAGGTAGTACTCGGGCTCGCGCATCTGACGCAGCACCGTCGGCACGATCTCCCGGTAGGCCGCGATCGTGCTCGGACACGCGACCGGCATGTCGGCGCGGAGCTCCTGGTGCAACTCGGGCAGCGCGTGGTACGGCACCATCGGGAACATGTGGTGCTCGATGTGGTAGTTCATGTTCCAGTACAGGAACCGGAGCACCGGGTTCATGTACACCGTGCGCGAGTTGAGCCGATGATCGAGCACGTTCTCGGCGAGCCCGGCGTGCTGGGTGAAGGCGAAGAAATGCGCGAGCCAGCGGCCGTACAGCGACGGGAGGCCGACGTACATGAGCGGCAGGAAGCTGCCGAGCGCAACCGCCAGGGCCACGACCGCGAGGTAGATCGCCACCCACGCGCGCGCCTCACGCACCACTCGGCGGTGCTCGGAGTCCGGGATGAACGTCTCCTCCTCCGCGGTGAGCCGGCCGGACGCATGTCGGAGCACGCTCAGCACGACGTCGACGGCATCGCGGATCCCGAACACGTTGAGGACCAGCCGCGCCGCATCCGGCGGGCGCATCGCCAGGATCTCGCGGTCGCGCCCGACGATGATCGTGTCCGTGTGATGGCGGGCGTGGCTCCAGCGCCAGAGCGTCGGCTCCTTCATGTTCATGAACGACGCCACCTGGTACAGCGCATCGTTGAGCCACGTCGTACGGAATGCCGTGCCGTGCCCGGACTCGTGCCACCGCGAATCGGACGCCGAGCCGTACAGGACGCCGTAGCCCACAAAGAACGGGACACACCACCAGCTGCCCCACAGCAGACCCCCGCCGACGCCGAACGCCGCCAGCAGACCGAACCAGACGATCGTGTCGCGGATCGCGGGGCCATTGCGTCGCCGCATGAGCGCCTTCATCCGCTTGCGCGGCACATCGGTGTGGTACCACTCCGCCGCCACCAGCCCCTGCTCGAGCGCACGCTCGGTGTCGCGTCCGATGAGGCTGTAGTCGCGTTCGATCGTCGTCGTCATCGCTGCTCTCTCCATCGCCCGGTTGCTCACGCCGGGCAGGTGTGGGAACGTTCCCACGCAGATGCACGCTAGAGGACGAGGCGACCGCCGTCAAGATGACCCGGCGCCAGAGCCGCACTCGAGAGCCACGCCCCGATGAACCCGACGAACGCCCCGACGAACGCCCCAACGAACGCCCCAACGAACGCCCCGACGAACCCCCCGACGATCCACGACGTGGCCGCCCGCGCCGGGGTGTCCAAGTCGCTCGTCTCACGCGTCTTTCGTGATTCCCCTCGCGTCAGCGAGGCCAGCCGCGCCGCCGTGCTCCGCGCCGCACGCGAGCTTGGTTACCGCCCGAACGCCGCAGCGCGGACACTCGTCCGCCGCCGCTCGCACGCGGTCGGCATCCTCGTGACCGACCTCCACAACCTGTTCCTTCCCGAGCTCGCCGACGGTCTCGATCCCGTTCTCGAGGAACAGGCGTACACGACCTTCGTCGTCACCGGCAAGCACCACCAGCAGACCGAGGAGGCGGCGCTCGCCCATCTGCTCGAGCTGCGCGTCGACGGGATCGTCTGCGCCACCGCCCGGCTCGGACGTGCCGCGCTGCACGAGGCTGCCCGAGCCACGGCGATCGTCAATCTGACGCGCACTCCCCAGGTCCCGCGCATCGATTCGGTCGTCGGTGACGACCATCGCGGCGCGACGCTCGCCGTCGAGCACCTCGTCGCGCTCGGCCATCAGAAGATCGGGATGATCGGCGACACCGAGGAGCGCGCCGGCGCGGACCGGATCCGCGGTTACCGCGACGCAATGCGCGCCGCGGGCCGCACCAAGTTCATCCGCGTCGCGCCGGGCGGCTTTACCGAGGCCGGTGGCTACCGGGGGGCCAGCGAACTCCTCAGCGGTCCCGACCGGCCGAGCGCGGTGTTCGTGGCCAGTGACCTCGCCGCGCTCGGGGTCCTCGACGCCGCGCTCGCGCTCGGAGTCCGGGTCCCGGCGCAGCTGTCGGTCGTCGGCTACGACAACACGCCGATCGCCGCCCTGCGCCACATCGGTCTGTCGTCGGTTGATCAGTCAGCCGCGGGCATCGGGGCGAGCGCCGGACGTGCCCTGCTGGAGCGGATCGCGCACCCGGAACGCCGGGCCCAGCGGATCGTGATCGCGCCGGCGCTCGTCCCGCGCGCGACCTGCGGTCCAGCACCCGGCTGACATGATCGGTCCAGCACCCGGCTGACATGATCGCCGCTGTGTCCGGCCACATCGACCCGCCCGACCTTCCCGACGAACCCGATCTGCAGCCGCACGCGCTCGCGCTTGACGACGCCGGTGCCCTGGTGCTGGACGGCGCCCTCGTCGCACCGCCGAGCGCCGAGCCGGTCCGCGCGGCGCGGGTCGTCATCAAGGAGTCCGAACTGCGCAGCGTCACGTTTCAGGCGCCGGCCGCCACGGCGCTCGAACTGCGCGACGTCCGTCTGAGCGGTTGCGATCTCTCGAACGTCGAGGCGCCCGAGCCGTCGATCTGGCGGGTCGAGGTGGCGGACTCGCGGCTCCTCGGATTCCGCGCCGCCGGCGGCGACGTCCGCGAGCTGCGGGTGACCGACAGCTCGCTCGCCCTCGCAACCTTCGCCTTCGCTCGCCTGCGCAACGTCGTCTTTGAGCGCGTCGATCTCACCGAGGCGTCGTTCATGGAGGCCCGTCTTGATCGCGTCGAGTTCATCGACTGCCGGCTCGCCGGCACCGACTTCCGCGGCGCGACCCTCAACGTCTGCGCGATCCGCGGCTCCTCGCTCGATGGCGTGGTCGGGATCGAGTCGCTCCGCGGCGTCCGGATGCCGTGGAGCGACATCGTCGGGTCGGCGGCGGCTCTCGCCGCCGGGCTGGGGATCCAGGTCGAGTCAGACGACGCCCCGGCCTGAGGTTTAGGTTTACGCCGCCCGACGCGTCGGGATCTCCTCGGTGTCGGCGAGATGCTGGTGTGACGGGCAGTAGCCGTTGTGCGGCAGGGGTGCGCGTTGGCACGGCGCGCCCTGGCGGGTCGTTGCCCGGCACTGCAACGGATCGCCGTTGACGTCAAAGCCGGTCGACGGTAGGCGGCTGAAATGGTCATCCGCCAGCGTGATGTAGTGCTCGACGACGCGCAGCACACGCATCTGCGACGACATTCCGAAGTACGTCCGGATCTCCCGGAACAGCGTCCGGGCCGGGCGCGCGAAGTAATGCCGATCGGTGGCCAGCCGCTCGACGGCCGACTCACATGCCTGCAGCACGCGCTCGTGGTTGACATTTGCGCGCTCGCACAGCGGGTCCGACAGGATCTCGGCTGCCAGCTCGCGGTAGATGGCTCGACTGAACTCGTACATTCTGCTCCTCCTTGGCGGGTGCGAGGCGCCTCCCACAGCCTCGAAACGAGCCCCGAAGAAAGAACTTGCGAAAACTTGCCCGTCCCAACATTAAGCTCATGTTGAGCTGAAATCAGCGCGTGGCGGCGATCCAGGGCGCGGTGAGCGCCGCCAGCCAGTCGTCGACGTCGGCCGGGTCCTGCGGTGGCGCGGCGACGAGGACGAGCTCATCGATCCCCAGGTCGCGGAGCGCCGAGGTCTCGGACGGCTCCCCGTCCGCGAGCGCGACCGCCAGATAGAGATCGGTCCGGTCGCGACCGGCCTCCGCGCACTGCGCGGACAGACGCTCGAGCCGGTCGGCCACCGCCTCCGGGCCGGCGAGATTGAAGCCGTACCACCCGTCCCCCATCGTGGCGACGCGGCGCAGCGCGGGGTCGCTGTTGCCGCCGACGATGACGGGGATCCGGCGGTCACGCACCGGCTTCGGATTGAGGCGCACATCTGAGAAGGAGACGAACTCTCCGTCGTAGGAGGCGACATCGTCACGCCACAGCACCCGCATCGCGTGGAGGTACTCGGCGGCCCGGGCTCCGCGCCGGGCGAACGGGATGCCGAGGGCCTCGAACTCCTCACGCGACCATCCCACCCCGATGCCGAGGCTGAGGCGTCCGCCGGACAGGACATCGAGGCTGGCGACCTGTTTGGCGAGCAACACGGCGTTGTGCTCGGGGAGCAAGAGCACGCCGGTGGCGAGGGTGATCGACCGCGTCGCCGCGGCGGCGAAGCTGAGCGCGACGAGCGGGTCAAGCCAATCCGCCGCCGCCGGCACGGCGATCGCCCCGTCCCCCGAGTACGGATACCGGGAGGCGGGGCGATCGACCATCACGACGTGTTCGCCGGCCCACAGCGTTGCCATCCCGCGCGCCTCAGCGGCCCGCGCGACGGCGTCGATCACATCTCGGCGCGCGCCGGTCCCGATCCCGATCGCATGCAACCCGAGTCGCATGTGCGCACGGTAACGGCGGTCGGTGTCACGCGGCAACCGGCGCCGGCGCGGCGCCGTGCTCGACCCTGGGCAGCCAGCGCAGCCACCGGGGCAGATACCAGTTCCAGCGGCCGAGGAGCTTCATCGTCGCCGGGAGCAGCAATCCGCGGACGATCGTCGCGTCGATCAAGACGGCGACCGCGAGTCCCACGCCCATCTCCTTCATGTCGAGGATCGGGAGCGTCGCGAAGATCGAGAACGCCCCGACCATCACGATCGCCGCGCTCGTCACGGTCCCCGCCGTCGTCGTGATCCCGTGCGTGATCGCGCGTTCGGTGCTCAGTCCCCGGTCGTACGCCTCGCGCACTCGGCTGAGGATGAACACGTGGTAATCCATCGACAACCCGAACAGGATCACGAACATGAACAGCGGCAGCCACGGGACGATCGCCCCGGTCGGAGCGGAAGCCGAGCAGGTGCTCGCCCCACCCGTCCTGGAAGACGGTGACGACGACGCCGTAGGCGGCGGCCACCGACAGGAGGTTGAGGATCACCGCCTTCGCAGCGATCACCACGGAACGGAACGACGTCAGCAGCAGCAGGAACGCAAACGTGAGGACGAACCCGAACACGAGCGGCAGCGAGCTCTTCATCATCTGGTTCCAGTCATACGAGCCGGCCGTCTGACCGGTCACCGCGTAGGTGGCGCCGGGGATCGTCCCAAGCGTCGCCGGCAGCGTGTGATTGCGCAGCTCGAGCAGTGCGCGCGTCGACGGGCCGTCGTTGCCTCGCCCCGGTAGCGGCACATCGATCCGCGCCACGGTGTGGTCGGCGTTCGACTGCACGGTCGGCGACCCATACCCTCGGCCGCTGCGAGCGACGGTCGCCGCGAGCGCATCGACCGCATGTGTGAACCGCGGAGACTGCGTATCGGTCTTCACCGCGATCACCGCGGGCGCCTGCGAACTGCCGAACGCGGTCTCGATCCGGTTGAGCGTCCCGATCGTCGGCGCGTTTCGGGGAAGCCCCTGCGTTCCCGACTGCGCGGTGTGGATGTGGAGCACCGGCACCGCCATCGCCAGAAGCAGCGCTGTCGCCCCTACCGCGGTCACCGCGGGATGGGCGAGGGTTCGCCGGAGCACCCGCGGCCACACGCCGCCGCTGCCGCCGCTCCCGCCGCTCCCGCCGCTCCCGCCGGTACGCCGGAGTCGCCCGAGCAGCGGGATCCGCCCCTTTTCGACTCGGTCTCCGAGCACTGCCAGCACTGCCGGAAGGACCGTGAGCGAGCCGAGCATTGCCACGGCGACGACGATCATCGTCGCGATCGAGAACGAGGTAAACGTGCGATCGCCGGAGAGGAGCATCCCGGCCATCGCGATCATCACCGTCGCGCCGGACACGAGCACGGCACGTCCCGACGTCGCCGCGGCCGCCTCCAGGGCCGCCCGCTCTCCCCGTCCGGCGGCGCGCTCCTCGCGCTCGCGGCGCAGGTAGAACAGCGAGTAGTCGACCCCAACGGCGAGTCCGACGAGCATCACGACGGATTGCACGTTCGGATCCATCGGCGTGAGATGACTGATGAGGTCGACGAGCCCGATGGTCGCGATCACGGACATCAGACCGAGCATCAGCGGCACCGCCGCCGCCAGCAGCGAGCCGAACACGAGCACGAGAATGAGCAGCGTCAACGGCAGCGACCGGGTGCCGGCCTGGCCGAGCTGGTCGCCGACCATCTTGTTGATCGCCTTGTCCGAGCTGACGTCGCCGGCCTCACCGATGTACAGGCCAGGATGGCGGTGCGCCACCCCGGAGACGGCGTTCGTCAGCGGGTCGATGTGGTTCTCGGCGCTCCTGAGCGGTCCGGTCATGTCCCACTCGACCAGCGCCGTGTGACCGTCCGCCGAGATCTGCTTGTGCTGACGTGGGTCAAGCGGCGAGCGGAGACTGTGTGCCGCCCGCTGACCGGACACGGTCCGCACGACGTCCGCGATTGCTGCCCGGAAGCGTGGATCGCCGGTCGTGAGGGTGCGGCTCTGGATGACGACCATCTCGGTGAGCGGACCCGATCGGGGGAACCCGCCCTGGCGGAGCATCTGGTCGGCACGCTGCGCCTGGCCGACGCTGCCACCCGACTCGTCGATCGTCTTCTGACCGACGCTCGCGCCGGCGACGAGCGTGCCGATCACGAAGATCAGCCAGCCCGCGATCGCGAGGCGACGGTGACGGGCACTCCACCGCCCCATCCGGGCGGCAAGGTTGCGGGGTTGTCGGGTGTCTGATGCCTGCATGGCAATCACCTCTCTGCGTTGCGTTCTGAGCACCACCGCAGAGTCCCATCGCCCGGCCACGCCGTCTCTGGGGCGCACCGGTGTGTTGCCGGTTCGGGATCACGTACGGGCCGGGGTGGGGTTAGCCGTACCCCGCACGCATGTCGACGGAGCGCACATCGCGGTCGTCGCCCGGCCCGTCCTCTGTCGCTGCGCCCCGTCAGCTGTCGATCGTCGCGGCGCGCAGCGTGTCCGCCAAGCGCGCCCCGGCGGTGCGGAACTCCGGCGGCTCGAGGACCTCGAACGGGCGCTCGAGCACCGCCATCCAGAACAGGAACTCACGCGTCCAGGCCCCGCGCGTCACGACGACGCAGGTGTCCTCGCCGTCCGGCTCGACGGTCGCGTAACGGCTGGGAATGCGCTTGCTCATCTCCGCCGCGCTCGCCTGCACGCGGACCTTTCCGGGCCCCCGGCCGGCATCCTCGACGGAGCTGGCGCGGATTCGCTGCTTGACAAACGCGGCCGGGTCACCACCCGGAACCGTCCGCAGGCGCCCGCGCTCGGCCAGGCGCACGCGGCTGCGGATCCGATCGATCCGAAACGTCCGCCAGTCATCACGGTCAAGGTCATAGGCGACGAGGTACCAGCGATAGCCGCTGTGCACGACCGCGCTCGGCTCGGTGTGGCGTTGCGACGCCCGATCGTCCTTGGCGACGTAGCTGAAGCGCAGTCGTGTCCCGTCTCGGCAGGCGCCGGCGATCGTCGCGAGAACATCGGGATCGATCTGGGGGCCGTCGAAGGCGAACGTCGACGTCGCGTTGCCGAGCGCGCTCACGCGCCGGCGCAAGCGGCTTGGGAGCACCTGCTCGAGCTTGGCCAGCGCGCGCACCGAGGTCTCCTCGAGGCCCGCGATCGTGCCCGAGGCGGCGGTTCGCAGCCCGACGGCAACCGCCACCGCTTCGGCATCGTCGAGCAGCAGCGGCGGGAGCTCCGCGCCCGCGCCGAGCCGGTAGCCACCGGCCACGCCCGGCGCCGCCTCGATCGGGTAGCCGAGCGAGCGCAGCTTGTCGATGTCACGGCGGATCGTGCGTGGATCGACGGTGAGCCGGTCGGCGAGTTCCTGACCGGTCCATTCACGCCGCAGCTGGAGCAGTGAGAGCAGGGCGAGGAGGCGAGCGGAGGTCTGAATCATGGTGACCGGAAGGGTGGCGCCAATCGCGGACAGTAACTGTCCGCATAGGTGCTATATCGGCACGAATCGAGGACCGTATATGACCTAGTTTGATGAGAGTCTGAGGCCATGTCAACACTCGCTCTCTCCTCCCCCCGAGCCGGGTCCGCGTCGCGGCCCGGCCACCGGGCCGTGTGGCTCGGTTTCGCGGTCGTGCTGATCTCCGCAGTGATGGATCTGCTCGACTCGACGATCACCCAGACGGCAGCTCCGGCGATCCGCCGGGACCTCGGCGGTTCCTACGCGGGCCTGGAATGGATCTCCGCCGCCTACACGCTCGCGATGTCGGTGACACTGCTGCTCGGCAGCCGGCTCGGTGACATCGTTGGACGCCGGCGCGTCCTGCTCGTCGGCATCGGCGGCTTCGTGGCCGCGTCGGTGTTGTGTGCGCTGGCCCCGTCGCCGACGGCGTTGATCGCCGCGCGTGCCCTCCAGGGCGCGGTGGCCGCGATCATGGTGCCCCAGGGATTCGGCCTCATCCGCGAGTTGTTCGGTGAGGCAGGTCAGCAGAAGGCGCTCGGCGTGTTCGGCCCGGTCATGGGCCTTGCCGCCGTGGCCGGACCGCTCGTCGGCGGCGCCCTCGTCAACCTCGACGTGCTCGGCACCGGTTGGCGGATGATCTTCCTCGTCAATGTGCCCCTCGGCCTGGCGGCGATCTACGCCGGTCGTCGGTTCCTGCCGCGCACTCCACCGGCGAGTCCGGACGCTCGCCCCGACGCTCTGAGCATCGGGCTCGCGATGCTGGGCGGCGTGGCGCTCGTGTATCCGCTGATCCAGGGCCGCGAGCACGGGTGGCCCGCCTGGTGCTTCGCGATGCTCGTCGCCGGCGTCATCATGCTCCTCGGCTTCGGAGCGCTCCAAGGGCGCCGCATCCGTCAGGGGCGCGCGCCGCTCGTCGAGCCGTCCGTGCTCCGCCGGCGGCCGTACGTCGCCGGACTCGCCGTCGTCGTCTGCTTCATCGGCGCGATGGGCGGGATGATGATCGCGATCAATGTCATGTACCAGGTGGGGCTCGGCTACTCCCCGCTCGGATGCGCGGTCGCGACGATCGCGATCCCTCTCGCCGCGATCGGCGGCTCGATCACCTCGTCGGCGCTGCTCTCACGGATCGGCCGCACGACGATGCATGTCGGCATCGCGACGATGGCCAGCGGACTCGTCGCCGTCGACCTCGTCCTGCAGTCGGCCACCGGGCCGGTCAGCCCCTGGGCACTGGCGGCGCCGCTCGCCGTCACCGGATTCGGGATGGGGATGGTGTTCGTCCCGATGTTCGACGTCATCCTCGCCGGGGTGACCCACCGCGAGCTCGGGTCGGCGGCGGGGCTGCTCGAGTCGGTGCAGCAGCTCGCGATGTCGGTTGGGATCGCGCTGGTCGGAACCGTCCTGTTCGATCGGCTCGGCTCGGGCCACGGGCCGCTTGCGTTCATGGACGCGGCCGAGCACGCCCTCCTCGTAGCGATCGCATTCCTCGTGACCGCGCTGGCGGCGGTGTGCTGGCTGCCAAAGCACGCCTCACGGGATAGCCCCAAATCGGCCACGTAGTTTCCTCGGCTGCGACCCGTGGCGGGCGCGGATGCGCCTGGGCCGCCGACACGCGAATCTGCTCGCATGTCGATCGCTCGATTCAGCGACTATCGAAAAGATGACCTCGATCCGGAAGCGCTTGACCCCGGCCGCTACCTCACCGACGGTCGGCGTCTCTTCCGGGTCGTGGCCCGCTTCACGATGCCGCCTGAGACGGTGCTCGTGGCGCTCGAGGACTGCGTCACGCTGTCCGTGACGGCGCTGCTGCCACGCGAGCTCGAGCCGCTCGGGCTGAGCGCGGTGCCGACGGGTCAACTCGCGGCGTAGGCCCCCTTCAGGGGCAGCGCAGCGTTAGGAGGCAGCGCCGCGTTAGGAGGCAGCGCAGCGTTAGGAGGCAGCGCGTTCGCGCTCCGCGATGTCCGTGAGCACCGCCGTGACGTGGCTCAGGTGAGTGCGCATGGCTGCCTCGGCCGCCTCCCGGTCGCGCTTTCGGATTGCCGCAACGATCGCCCGATGTTCTCCGAGCGACTTGCCCGCCCGGCCGGGGGCGAGCACGGTGCGGAACTGGAACCGCACGACCTGCGAGCGGAGCCGGCGGCAGATGTCGATCGCGACCCCATGCCCGGAGATCTCGAGGATCCGGCGGTGGAGCACCCCGTTGCGCTCCGAAATGGCAAGCAGCTCGCCCGCCTTGTACAGCCGCGCCATCTCCGCCACGAGCTCGGCGAGTTCGGACGCCTCCGCGTCCGTCCGCCGCAGCGCCGCGTACCCGGCGGCCAGGCCCTCGAGCGCGCCGCGTGCCTCGACGATCTCGATCGCTTCTTCGATCGCGATCCGCCGCACCTGAGCTCCGCGGTTACGTTCGCGCGTGACCAGTCCGTCGTGCCCGAGGCGGACGAGCGCCGCCCGCACCGCACCGCGACTGCACCCGTAGCGTTCGGCGAGATCCTCCTCGACGAGCCGCTCTCCCGGCGACAGCTCCGAGGCGACAATGGCCTCGTGCAGCGTCTCGTAGACCTCGTTCTCGGTCATCGCGGCAGGGTATCCGAGCCGTCCGACATGCGCGAAGGATTGTCAACAATCGCGGTGACGGCTTCGTATCAGTCCGGCCGCGCCCGTTGCCGGCGTTCGCATCGGCGAACGCCCAGACGGTGCCGATCAGCTTCTCCGGCGTCGTCTGGAAGTGCTCTGGACCCCCTCCCCCGGACGGCGGTGGCGGAGGCGGCGTCGTCACGTGCCGGACGCCGGCGGTGTGCTGCAGCGTCCCCCCGGAGGCGGCGAACGTCCGCTGCTTCGTCACCGCGACGTCGAGGACGCAGTCCTTCAGGATCAGCGGCCGGCGGATCCCGTTCGCTCGGCATGTCCGCTCGGCGGCGATCCGAACGTGGGCCGGGAGGCTGCCGGCGGTCACGATCTTCCGCGGCACGCGCCGGTCGGTATACGACGCCGTCGTCTTTCCGCGCGCGTAGACGAACAGCGAGGCGGCAGGCGTGATCCGCCAGCTCTCGCCGAACCGGTGGTACTTGACGGCGAAGCCGCGGCGTCCCTCCAGTGAGGCGGCGTCGTAGACGTGGCCGTCGCGCCCGATCAGGTGGCGGATGTCACCGTCGAAGCGGCCGAGCAGACCCGCCAGGTGGCCGGCGCGGGCGGCGGCCGGGTCGACGAGATACGCGACGCCCCATGGCCCCACACCCCAGGCCTGGAGCTGGGTGCCGTCGGGCCACACGACGACGATCTCGTCGCCCGGCGCGCGCCACGGTGCCGCCGCCCGGAAGTGCGCGCGCGGAAGTCCCGGGCGTGATCCGCGCTCCGTTCAGCCGCACGCCGAGCGTCGCACCGCGGTCGATCTCAACCCGGTCACCCGCGACGCGCATCGCCACCGCGGTGACGACGGTCGCGTTCAGCGATGCGAACGGCTCCTGGCGTTCCTGGATCTCGAGATCGTCCGTTGTCGACTTCACCGCGGTGAACTCGCCCGCGGCCTGGAAGTCGTAGTCGTACCCGTCGAACGTCTCGAGATGGGGATCTCCGTTCGCGGACCCGCAGTGTGTGCTGCACCCAAGCCCGCCGTGGGTCCACCACCGCCCGGCGGACGCGGCCTGGGCTCCGCGTGGCAGAACTCGTAGAGGCGGTGCGCGGTGACGTTGCCCGCGTTGCCGCCGGGGTCGCCGGTAACGCCCAGCAGGGCCCCGGAGCCGAGCGGATCGCTGGGCGGCGGGGAGCCCTCCATCCCCGGAGGGCAATGGCACCCGCCTGGCTCGGTGCAGAACCAGGCGTTCCGCAGATCCGGGTACTCGGATCGGTGCCAGCTCAGGCGAGCGTGTCCCGGGATCTCAAAGTGAACCAGCGGCGCGCCGGGCGTCTCCTTGAGGATGAACTGCGCCGTCGTGTACTCCGGTGCAATCGCCTGGCCGGGGACGACGCCGAGGTCGCCGGGCCCCTTCTGGAAGAACCCGAGAGGTCGGATCGGACTGATCATCTCCCACGGCAGCCCGAGGAACGAGACCCGGAACAGGCTCGATCCCCACGTCGCGAGCGATGCGTCGAGATCGCCGCCGGCGGCGGTGAACGCCGCGGTAGCGCTCGGCGCGAGCAGCGTCGGCTCGATGCGTGGCCACAGGTTTCCGGTGACGTCCTGGACATGGCCGAAGAACGATGACGGCGTCGTAGGTCCGCTCACACAGCGGCGCCCATCTTTATCCACCGCTTCCTATTCGTATCATCAACGAGTCGAGGCCTTACCCCCTCCCCCTCCGTCGTTAGCCGGCTCCTCTCGCGAGCGCCCGAAGCGCAGCTCCACGGTCTCTCCCCCCGTGACAGCAGATCGCTGGCTCGCGCCGTGCTCGCCCGTGACGCCTCTGTCGCTCCGTTCTCATCTCCGAGCCTACCCCCTTCGCGCCTATCGCATCGACGTTCGTCGATCGTTCCCGGCGGAGCGGTCCAGTGCGTTCCTGGATCTGGGGAGCGTCCATCGTCGACTTCACCGCGGTGAACTCGCCCGCCGCCTACTGTTTGCTCTCGGCGGGAGCTGCCCGCGTCCTTGGCCAAACTCGACCGAGAGTGATCCCCTGATGAGCGAAGGCTGGCCGTCCCTCAACTACGCGTACTGGAGAGCGACGTGCGACACGTTGCATGCGCACACGCAGACCCTGGGCAAGCTCGCCGTCGCCCTCGCCCCGCCGGAGCCACAGCTCCAGCACGCGGCGCTCCGGCTCACCGCCCGCGGCTGGGAGACACTTCCTCTCCCCGCGCCCGACGGCTCCGGTGCGTTTGTCGCCGGGCTTGATCTCCGCGCCCACGAGGCGTTCGTCGAGCACACTGGCGGAGGCGGCCAGCGGGTGTCGCTGACCCCGAACCGGTCCGTCGGTGCCGTGACGCGTGACCTCGTCGGCGCCGCGCGCGCAATCGCCGGACCGGTCGAGATCGATCCGACGCCGCAGGAGGTCCCGTGGAGTGCGCCGCTCGACGAGGACGAGGAGCACGCGAGCTATGACGTCGAGGCGGTGACGGCGTACTTCGGCGCTGCATCCCAGGCGGCACTCGTGCTCGCAGCGTTCCGGGCCCCCTACCGGGGTCGCTCGACGCCCGTCAACGCCTGGTGGGGATCGTTCGACCTCGCGGTGAACCTCTTCTCCGGCGCGCCCGCCGCCCCGCCGTCGCCTGACTTCATCATGCGCAACGCCATGGACGCGCAGGAGGTCGCCGTCGGCTGGTGGCCGGGCGACCCCCGGTACGAGAAGGCCGCGTTCTACGCCTACGCCCACCCGGCCCCGGACGGGTTCGCCGACGCGTCGCTCTCACCGTCCACAGCGCGCTGGGACGGCACCCTCGGCGAGTACGTCCTTGACTGGGATGACGTCGTCGCCAGCCCCGACCCGCGTGAGGCCGCATTGACGTTCGCCCGCTCGGTATTCCGTCACGCGTGCGGAGTCTGTGAGTGGGACCCGGCTTTGTTGGCGAGCGCCGAGGGCACGCCCCCGCCGGTCCGGTAGGCCCCGATGTGTGACCTCCCCCATCTCCACGAACTCCCGCCCCTCGACGCCGACGAGTTTCTCCTCGACACGCCGCGGGTTCACGACTTCATCGATGCGGTCCGCGAGCGGATCGGACGGGCGGATTCGCCGGCGGGGGCGTGCGCGGACATCGGGCCCGTGTTCGCCGACCTCCTCGCCGATCAGGGCTGGCTCCCGGAGCGCTACTGCGAACCCGCCGTCGACAGCGGCATGGGCGGCGGGATCGGGCAGTGGCTGCTCTATCGCGCCGCCGACCGGTCGCTCGCGCTGTTCAGCCTGGTCGTCCCGGCGGGCGCGATGACCCCCGTGCACGACCACCTCGCCTGGGGGCTCGTCGGGGTCTACCGCGGCAACCAGGATGAGGAGTTCTATGCCCCTTCGGAGAGACAGGCTGGAGTTACTGCGCCGCCGCCCGCTCGACCCAGGTGATTTCTACGCCCTGCTTCCGCCCCGTGACGATGTCCACCGCGTCCGTACGACGTCCGAGCACACCTCGGTCTCCCTCCACCTGCTGGCGAGCGATGTCGGCTGCATCTGGCGGCACACGTTCGATGAGCGCACGGGCGCGCCGGCCCCGTTCCGCTCCGGCTACGTCAACGCCGACTGCGTCGACGCGTCGCGTCCACCCGGAGAGTGAGCGGGCCAGGTCGACCGCGTTGATCGGTCCCACGCGCGTACGCGGCGGGGATAGCCTAGGCGGGTGAGTTCGTCGAGCATCTCGGGCGGGCTGCGACCGGCAAGCGATCGGCTGCCGCGGTCGTTCGAGTTTCGAATCCTGGCGATCGACGGCGGCGGGATCCGCGGGATCATTCCCGCCAAGGTGCTGGCGGCGCTCGAGGCGCTGCTCGGCCAGTCGCTCGCGCGGCGCCGGGACGATCCCGCCGGCGCGCCAGGATGGGAGGGCATCGACGAGCCGCGGATCGCGGACTGCTTTCACCTGATCGCCGGCACCTCCACCGGTGGCCTGCTGGCGGCGGGTCTCACGACAACCGAT
This sequence comes from uncultured Solirubrobacterales bacterium, assembly GCA_963779695.1. Lineage (GTDB taxonomy): Bacteria > Actinomycetota > Thermoleophilia > Solirubrobacterales > Solirubrobacteraceae > Palsa-465. The sequence goes on along the minus strand of CAVZZH010000033.1, from coordinate 9,717 downwards.
GCGAACGGACGCCCGAAGCTGCCGGCCTCGGATGCCGCCGCCGTGTACGTCGAGTACGGCGCCGCGATCTTCCATCGACCGCTGCTGCGGAACGTGCTCGATCACTTCGGGCTGTTGGCGCCGAAGTACCCGCTGAGGCAACTCCGCCAAGTCCTCGAGCGGGAGTCCGTGCTCGGTGCTGGGTTACTCAAGGACGCCCGCACCGAGGTGCTCATCGTCGCGTTCGACACCGCCATCCCGGGGCCCCGCTTCTTCACGCGCTGGGGTGCGCCCGGGGTTGAGGGCAGGCCGAGCGTGCCGCCGGAGACGATGGTGCAGGTGGCGCTCGCGACCGCGGCGGCGCCGACGTACTTCGAGCCGGAGGTGATCGACCGCGCGCCCCTGATTGACGGCGGCGTGTACGCCGGCAACCCCGCGCTGGCGGCGATCACGATGGCGCTGCGCCGAACCGTCGATCCGGTGCCGCGCACCGCCTCCGACCTGTTCATGGTGTCCCTCGGCACCGGCGCGTGGTCGGAGCCTCTCAACTACGGCTCGGGCGGAATTCTCGGCTGGCTGTGGCCCCGGTCGAGCGGCGAGGCGCTGATCGAGGCGATGCTCGGCGGCAGCAGCGACTTCGCCAACGAGGCCGCCCACCTGTTACTCAACGGCTACTCGGAGACGGCGCCGCCGCCCGCCTCGCCGGACGACGTCGCGGCGCCGGTCTGGTGGGAGCCCAACCTGCCACGGGCGAGCGTCGGCGCCGGCCCGCAACTGTGGCGCTACCAGCCGGCCCTCCCCGGACCGTGGGCGCTCGACGACGTCAGCAAGCTGCCCGCGCTTGAGCAGATCGGCGACCAACTCGTGCGGACCTACGACGCCGAGCTCACGCGGCTGGCCGAGATGCTGATCGACGCCGGCCCCGTCCCAACCTGACGCGTCAGACGGCGCCGCGCCGAGGACGTCGAGCCGGCGTCGTGTCACGAGCCGGAGTGCTGGGTTGGCGGCGTCTGGCTTCGGACGTTGGGTCAATACTCACCCAAACACCCGGCGACGGCACCGGTTGACGGCGACTTCAGGCCGACGGCGGTGCGGTCGAGCCGCGGTCACACAGCTCGGGTGTGATCACGACCCGCCGCCGCGAGGCCGGGGCCGAGTCGATCGCCGCCAGCAGGAGACCAACCGCCTTCTCGACGAGACGCTTGGAACCCCAGCTGAAGCTCGTGAGCGGCGGGGACAGCAGGGCCGAGATCGGGTGATCGTCGTAGCCGATGACCGACAGCTCCGCGGGGATCGGGATCCTCAGCTCCTGAGCCGCGGCGTAGACGCCGTACGCGATCGAGTCTGAGAAACAGAACGCCGCCGTCGGCCGCCGCTCGCCGCCGAGCAGGGCACGGGCGAGACCCGTCGCGTCCTGGAGTTCGTAGGCGGCGGGAATGAGCTGGACGTCGAGCCCGAGCCGATCCGCCTCGGCGCTGACGATCAAGTCCGCCGGGCGGTCGGCCGTCGGCGATCCCGGCGGGCTCAGCACCGCGATGTGGTGATGCCCGAGCGCGTGGAGGTGCTCGAGCGCGTTGCGGACGCCGGTGCGATTGTCGAACAGCACCTCCCCCACCGTGGCTGCTCCAGCCAGCGAGTCGCCGATCGAGACCACCGGCAGGGACGCCGCCAGCTCAGCCCAAAACGGGTCGGCAGGATTGATCGGCGAGACGATCAGGCCGTCGACCTGCTGATCGCGGAGCTGGGCGGCGAGGTTACGTTGACGTTCGGGATCGGCGTCCGCGTCGAGAATCAGCGCGTAGCGGTCACGGTCGAGCAGTACGCGACCCGCCTCCGCGACGAGCCGCTGCTGCCACAGGTCCTCGAGCGTCGGTCCGAGGATCCCCACCATCCCGGAGCGGCCGCTCGCAAGCGCCCGCGCGATCGGGTTGGCCTCGTAGCCGAGCTCACTGGCGACGCGGCGGACCCGCTCCTGCGTCTCCTCGGAGACCTGGATGCCGCGGAGTGCGTAGGACACCGCCGCGGGCGAGAGCCCGGCGGCCTCGGCCACCTCGCGGATCGTGACGCGCTTGGTGAGGGTCACCACGGCCAAAGGGTAGAGGCGTCGTCAGTCGACTGGACCCGCTCGGCCGGCCGCAGCGAAATCCGCGCGTTCGGGCCTTGACGCCGGCGGTCTGAAGCGGTTCACTGAAACGGTTCATGAACCGTTTCACAAACCCGTGAAGGCCGACGTCCATCAGCACCTCTGGCCGGGACCGTTCGTCGATGCGCTCCGCGCCCGCAAGCGCTCACCCCGGCTGCGCGGATGGGTGCTCGAACTGGCCGGCGAACCCGACTACCACGTCGACGCCGCGGACCACGATCCACATCTGCGAGCCGCCGAAGCGCAGCACGACGGCGTTGACCTCGCCCTCGTGTCGCTGTCCAGCCCCCTCGGGATCGAGCTGCTGCCCGCCGACGAGGGCGCGGAACTGCTCGCCGCCTATCACGACGGCGCGCTCGCGCTGCCACGGCCCTTCCGCGCGTGGGCTGCTGCGAGCCTCACGGCCGTCGATCCGGCGACGCTCGGGCGCCACCTCGATCTCGGTTTCGTCGGACTGAGTCTGCCGGCCACCACGCTCCTTGACGTACCGGGATACGAGCGCGTCGCGCCGCTCCTGGACGTCCTCGAGGCACGCGGCCGCCCCCTGTTCGTGCACCCAGGATCGGCCGAGCCCCCAGCCGGCAGCACCGAGGGCATTCCCGGCTGGTGGCCGGCACTCGTCGATTACGTCCAGCAGATGCATGCCGCCTGGTATGCGTTCCTCCTGTTCGGCCGGCCTCGCCATCCACAGCTTCAGGTGTGCTTCGCGATGCTCGCCGGACTCGCTCCCCTGCATCAGGAACGGTTCCTCGCGCGCTCGGGCGAGCGCGCCGCGCTTGACGAGCGCGTCTTCCTCGAGGTCTCGTCCTACGGGCCCCGCGCCATCGATGCGGTCGTGCGCGTGCTCGGGATCGATGTGCTCGTGAACGGCACCGATCGCCCGTACGCACAGCCAATGGATCCCGGCCTGGGGCCCGCGGCGGAATTCGCGCTCCGCAGCGGCAACCCGGCTCGACTACTCAACCTGAAGGAGATCCCGGATGACGTGGCCATCCCTGCCGGCGCGCAACCTTAACCGCAGCGAACTCGAGTCGCTCGTCGATGCGTTCGCGCTCGACGCGCAGAGGTGGCGTGACCTTGTCGACTTCTCGGACGAGAAGCGTGTGTTCGTGTCCCTCCATCGCGATGAGTTCGTCGACGTGTGGCTGCTGTGCTGGACGCGCCTCAACGACACCGGCTGGCACGACCATGACATCTCCTCAGGCGCAGTGCGCGTGATTGTGGGCGCGCTCTCGGAATCGAGCCCTCGGATCGGGGGACGGCCGACGATCCGAACCGTCGGCGCCGAAGAGCGCTTCTCGTTCGGACCCGATCACATCCATCGACTCACCGGCGCGCAGGACCACTCCGTCTCGATCCACGCCTACTCGCCGCCACTGTGGCGTCTCGGGCAGTACGCCATCGACGACGACGGCGTGATGCGCCGGATGTCGATCAGCTACGCCGAGGAGCTGCGCCCGCTCGTCGCGTGACAGGATGCGATCGCAGACAATGAGCGCGGTCGTACAACAACACGCAGTGGGGCTCACCTGGATTGAACCGGGCGGGATGGCCCGCACGGCCCACGCGCTGGCAGATGACGGACGGGTCTGGCTGATCGACCCGTTCGACGATCCGGCCGCTTTGGAGGCGACCGCGGCGCTCGGCCGGACCGCCGGCGTATTGCAGCTGCTGGACCGCCACAACCGCGACTGCGAGACGATCGCCGCGCGCCTCGATGTGCCGCTCATGCGTCTGCCGGAACGTGCTCCCGACACCCCGTTCGAGATCATCCGCGTCATCAACCGTCCCGGTTGGAGGGAGATCGCGCTCTGGTGGGCCGAGCCGAGGGCGCTGGTCGTCGCCGAGGCGATCGGAACGGCACCCGCGTTCGCGCTTGGCCGACGCGCCGGGGTGCATCCGCTCCTGCGGCTCGTGCCGCCACGATCGCAGCTGTCGTCGCGGCGGCCAGAGATGCTGCTCGTCGGACACGGAGAGACGATCGTGTCCGACGCAGCCGGTGCTCTTGATGAGGCGCTCGACCACGCTCGCTCCGACATCCCGCGGTTCGCCCGCGCGCTCCCGCGACTGATGCGGAACCGCTGAGCGGCCCGGCTGAGGGCGCGGCTGCGCGCCGAACTGCTGGACGATCGCGGGGCTGTGTTGTCCAGCGACTCTGCGTCTGGAATGATCGTCGCGGGGTTGTGTGGACAGGGCTCCCGGAGTGGCGGGAGCGCAAACACGGGATCGGAGACGGCGTGATGTTCGGCAACAAGAAGGGCCTCGAGCACAAGCTGCGCGAGCAGGGCGGCACCGAAGCGTGGGCGACCATCCTCGCGGCAGATGAGAAGTGGGCGAGCGCCCGCGGCGGCGACAGCGGGTTCGGCGGACCGTCACACATCACCGATCACATGAAGGTGACACTGCAGGTTGAGCCGGAGGCGGAGCCGACGTTCGAGGTCACGTTCAAACAGGCGTTTCCGGGCCACACCCCACGTCCCGGCGGACGAGCCAAGGTGATCTACGACCCGGCGGACCACTCGAGAATCGCCATCATCGACGGCGAGGTCTACATGCCGGGCCTCAGCGTGGAGAAGCAGCAACGATCGCGGCAACACGCGGCCGAGGCCAGAGCGGCTGCGGAAAGCGGACATATGGCCGAGTACATCGAGCAACGAAAGGCCGAGGCGATGCGCGCCGGCGCCATCGTCATCGGCGGCCCTGCCGCGCCTGCCGCGCCCCAGGCCAAGCCCGACATCGTTGACCAGTTGACCAAGCTCGCCGATCTCCGTGATCGAGGCGTGCTGACCGAAGCCGAGTTCCAGGCGCAGAAGGCCAAGCTCCTCTCGGCCGGCTGAGGACGGCCAGCGGGCGCGACCCCTGAGCGCGGCGCCCTAGCGCGGCCGGCTAGGCGCGGCCAGGCGCGTGGGCCCTGGCCGGCGCCAGGATCGGCTCGTCGGCGTTGCCAGTACTGCGCGCGGTCGCCGCTCGCGCCTGCGCAAACGTCACGAGCTTTCCCCGGTCCTCGTCCCAGAGCTTGAGCTTGACAGCCCCCAAGGCCTGCCAGACCGAGAGGACAGGGACGTCGTCAAAGACGCGATTCTCGTCGTGGGCACGCTGGAGGTTGTAGTTCGGAATCCGCGCGTTGAGGTGGTGGACATGGTGCAGGCCGATGTTCCCGCTGAAGAACTGCAGCACCTTCGGCAGCTTGAGGTACGAGCTGCCCTGAAGCGCGGCGTCGGTGTAGCTCCAGTCAGCCGGGTTCTGCCAGTACGCGTCCTCGAACTGGTGCTGGACGTAGAACAGCCAGATCCCGGCCGAGCCGGCGAGCATCGCCGCGGGCAGCCAAACGAGCAAGAGGCTGTCGAGCCCGATGAGCCACCACAATCCGGCGCCGACGGCGAGCAGCGCGAGGTCGGTGCCGAGCACGCTGCGTCGCATCCGGGGTCGTTGCGACCTGGTGGCGATTCGGGGTCCGATCATCATCGCGAACACCGGACCGATGCCGAACATGACGACCGGGTTGCGCAGCGCGCGGTATCCGAGGCGACCGCGCCACGAGCGCGCCTCATACTCCCGAATCGTGATCGTCGGGACATCGCCGACGCCTCGACGTTCGAGATCGCCCGAGGTGGCGTGATGGATCGCGTGGTCGTGTCGCCAGCGCAGAAACGGCGCCAGAACCATGAACCCTGCCACCCGACCCACGTAGGCGTTCGCGCGCTTGGACGGCATGAATGATCCGTGCGTGCAGTCGTGAAAGACGATGAACGTGCGGACGAGAAACCCGGCCGCTGGGATTGCGAGCGCGAGCGTCAGAAGCGTTGAGACGCTGAGCGTCAGGTACATGAGGACAGACAGCGCCAGGTACGGGACGATCGACGTGGCGATGTCGAGCAGGCTTCGCCCGAGACGGGGTTGAGCGTAGGCGGCGAGCGCGTGGCGCTCCGCCCGACGTTCCGACGGATCAGACATTTCGCGCTCCCATACAGAGATGAACGTTGACTGTGCCAACGCCCTCGCGAGCCGTCCCTGGAACCGCCACGAGCGCGAGCCACTTCCTTCAATCGAGGCCTTGTTGCCACCCAGACGGACCGCTGCACCAGCCTCGAGGCGACCCAGCTTACCTCATTTAGCCGTCCGGATCGGCTGGCTCCGGCGATGCTCCGTCAACGATCTCAAGTGCGCCGAACCCGGCCAACGGTCCGTCCATGAGGAACACCTCGATCGTGAGGTCGGGCTCGACATGGGCTTGGCTGAGGAATGCCAGCACCTTGCGACCGGTGAGCTCCTCAACCATCGCGGTGTAGCGTTCCTTCATCAGCCGCTGGAAGTCGCGGCGCATCTCGAGCACGCGGTCCGGCTCCCCGCCCTTCATCATCGTCCGCTCGATCGCGGTGAATCCGTTGGACAGGACGCAGACGATGAGATTGTCGAGCACGTACGTCTTGGCCTTGATCGGCCCGCGTCCATAGTGCTCGCGCATGAACGAAACGATTCGGTTCGTGATCTCCGAAAGGAGCTTGCCGCCCGCGAGCGGCAGGGGCGCTGGATCGTGTAAACGGTCGTCGCTCATCGAGCGACCTCATGTGCTGTAGAGACTGCTGGGACGTTCACTGGTACTGGATGCTCAGCCCTCAACCTCTCAGTGCCTGCCGGGCACACTGTACCCGTTGTCAGGCTGGCGAAGCGTACCGAATCGGTGCGCACGGCGGGGGTTTGCATCGGTCCGATCGTCGGAGTAGCCTGACTGTGTCGAGGCGGGCCGATGTCGTCGCATGACGGCGTAGGCGGGTGTCGACACAAGACGAAGCTCGCGCTCGCGGCGGCCGGTGGTGGCATGCGGGGGTGGTGCTGAGACAGTGTTCCAGCGAGAGCGGGAGCTGTTCATGCCACACCCACGACGAGCGGTGCGGAACAACAACGGGAGCAACGGGAGCCGGGTGGCCGAGGGGCCGGCCACGGACGGCCACGGGCCGTCGGCTCGATTGCGCCGGGCGCCGCGGTTTCAGCTCGAGCTGCTACTCAAGGATTTCGCTCATTTCGTCGACTCCGACGTCGCGCTGCTGTACCAGGTGGAGGGCCCAGGGCAGACCCCCACGGTCAGCTGCTCGTGGGGTCTAGGGGGACCACCACAGCACATTGCGCGACCAGTTGAAGGAGGGGTTGTCGGCCGCGCGCTGGAGCGTCCAGCACGGCGCGCGGCCCTCGGCCCGCTCGACCCCATGTTCGATTCGAGCCTGATGGAGCTGAGCGAACCGCCGCTCCAATTCGCGGTCACGGCGAATGTCCGCTCGGCATCCGGAGCCCACGGTGTCCTGATCGCAGGTTTCGCGACCCGGCCCCGCGGGGGCGCGCGGATGCTGTGGAGCGCCGAGTCGTACGCCGCGGTGATCGCGCTCTGCCTCGACGACCGGGGTGCCCTAGCCGAACTCGTCGCCGACGGGCCCGCGCGACGTGCTGACCGGCTGCCTCACCTACGACGCGACGATTCGCGAGCTTGACCGTGAGATCAATCGCAGCGCCCGAGGGGGCCTCGATCTCTCTGTCTGCTTTATCGATCTTGACGACTTCAAGCACATCAACGATCGCTATGGCCATTTGTGCGGCAACGATGTTCTCGCGAGTATCGGCCAGATCCTGCGGGACGGGGTGCGGAGCTGCGACTCCGTCGGCCGCTACGGTGGCGATGAGTTCGTCGCGATCCTTCCGCAGACGAGCAGGACGGAGGCGCGACGCCTCGCCCGCCGGCTCGGCTCGCGGCTCGCGGACACGGCGATCGCCCCGCTCGAGCGGCCGCTGACCGCCTCGATCGGGGTCGCACAATGGGTTCCGGGCTCGCACAGCGAGAACGTGCTCGCGGCGGCCGACGGGGCCCTCCTCGCCGCTAAGCAGCGCCGCCCGCGTGCCATCGCCCCCCGCGGATCACGCCCGAATGCGCGATCGAACGGCGGCGGAGATGTGACGTCGACCGAATCCGACATGGCTGACGAGGTCGCTTGAGGCTGATCCGATGTGCCGCCTGACGGCGGCGCCGGATTGACAGCGCCGTCTGCGGATGCGAGGGTCCGTCCCGGCATCGTCGAGGCGGAATCGGAGCGGCGGCTATGACTCCTGAAGAGATCGAGCGCGAGAAGCAGACGCTCCCCTTCGGCTGGGGTCGGTTCGGCAAGGCCTACGACCAACTGGCTGAGATCTCCGAGGCGGACGAGTCGCTGCTGGCAGCCGGGGTGGCACTGAACCCCGAGTATCGCCAGGGCGGTCGCTTCGTCCCCGGCACGCTGGCAAGCGCGGTCTCCGAGCTGAGGAAGACGACGAATGTCCTCGTGGCCTGCACCAGTGAACGACTGCTCATGATCAGCACGAGCGTGACCGGCGGCGTGCGCGAGCACGTGTCGATCACCTACGAGGGGCTGGAGATCGTCGAGCGCGCGAAGCGGTATTTCGTGATCAGCGTGCCAGAGGGCCGAATCAAGATCCGGGGCATGGCGAAACAGCAGCAGCCGCGGTTCCTGGAAGTTCTCGAGGCGCAGGCGCGGCCGACCGGTACCGAACCGGCGTAAGTCCCGAAGGGCCGCGGCGAATTACGGCGCGGCACTACGGGGTTGGCACTGTCGTGTCCGGAACGCCCTACGCCGATGCTTGTCACTCGTTTCCGTTCCTATCGCGGGAGTCGCTGGAAGATGCGCTCGCGGGGAGGTTGCCCCATGCTCAAGCTCGCGAGGACGCGCGCGCCAGAAGGTCGGCGCAGAGACCGTTGATCCTGCTCGGCGGGCGGTTGACCGCCGGCTGGTGCATCGTCGGTCACGCGGGCTTGCAGCGGTGCTGGGGCTGTGTTTCGGCCTCGTGGCGTCAGCCGCGGTGGCGTTGGGCGTGTCCGGCAGCTCGGCGCGACGCCCAAGCCCGACGACGGGTTTGCTGCCCAACGGTCGTCAGCTCGCGCCGGCGGGCACTCGCGTGACGCTCGGGAATCTTCCGACGGGTGGGGCACTGACGGCGGACGGCCGCTTCCTGTGGACGGTGTCGGCCGGTATCGGCAACAACGATGTGCGGATCGTCGATACGACGCAGCATCGGGTCTGCCAGGTACTGCCGGTCCCGGGCGCGTCGGGCGGGGTCGCGCTGGACTCGGTTCACCGGCTGGCCTATGTCTCAGGGCTGTCGGCCTCGCTATGGCTCCCCACCCAGTTCACGATGCCCGACGCCTTGACCAACAACGTCCGGGTCTTCAGCTGGACCGGGACGTGCGGGCAGGCGCGGCTGGTGCGCGCGATCAAGTTCACGCCGCCGAAGGGGACCCTGGCGCCGCAGGTCTTCCCTCCCCAACCGAATGGGCGTCGGCTGGCCTGGCCGGAGAAGCTGGCGGTCACGCCTGATGGCTCGCGGCTCGTGGTCGCGCTCAACCTGGCCGATCGCGCCGCCGTGATCGATCTCGGCCCGTCGGGTCAGGTCCACTACGTCGCGCTCGGAAACGGAAGCTATCCGTTCGGAGCGGCGGTCACGCCCAACGGGCGCACCGGACTCGTGACCAACGAGGGCAAGGGCACGATGTCGGTGATCGATCTCCAAAGCGCCACGAAGATCGCCAGCATCCAGGTCGGGGCACCGCTATCGCA
>CAVZZH010000032.1:0-109998 GCA_963779695.1 uncultured Solirubrobacterales bacterium | reverse complement strand
AGGCGCCGCGGGCGCCCGCCGGTCGCGAGTACGAGCCGGTCGTACCGCAGGCGTCGCCCGTCGGCGAGAACGACCCGTTGCTCAGCCCGCTCGATCGACTCCGCGCGTGCGCCGAGGATGAGTTCGATATCCGAGGCGTCATACGTCTCGGGCGGTGTCCAATGCAGCTTCTCCTCGCTGAGCTCGCCACCGAGGAACCGCTTCGACAGCGGCGGCCGTTGATAGGGGAGCTGCGGTTCCTCACGATGATCGTGACCGGACCGTCGTAGCCGGCCTTGCGCAGGCACGCAGCCACTTGTGCCCTTCGCCACCAACGATCACGACCCGCCCGCTGCTCACGTGCAACGCCTCGCGCGCCATGTGTCGGGCGCGACACGCAGCCCACGGGCCCGTTCTATACGAGGTCGATGAGCCACGCCGTCACCTTGTTCGTGCTCAGCTCTCGTTGCACAGATCCCACTATACCTGATCTGAATTCACTTCTGTTATATTCCTCCTCGGCGATCCTTAGGCGACGTTGTGATCGTCGCTGACCGGGCTCTGGCGCTGGAGTCCGAGCCGACTCTACGTAGGCAGACCGAGGATCATGCGGGCGGCGTCGCGCGCCCTGCAATCGGCGATCAGCGCAGCTGAGCCGCCAGCGCCGAGCGGCGCCGTGATCGTCGCCAGTCGAGGCAGCGGAGCGCTAGCCGCGAGTCGCCTGGTTTGCAAGCACGAGGCGAAAAGCGGCCACCTTCGCTCGGCCTGTGAGATCGCCGCTCCGCCGCTCGACGAGCCGACCGGCCACATGGCCGCTTTCGGGCACGACCAGTTTCAAGCAGCCACCCAGTGACGGCGATCTATCGGCCAGGCGGGGATCCGCCCGCCGCGCGCTGGACTGCTTCCTCCTCGCGCAGGAGCGAGCGTGCCGGTCGTCGCTCGACGCGGGCCGGCTGCCGCTGCTTCTCCGCCGCCCGTCATTGACACCGACTAGGTTCACGACTGACTGGCACGACTCCCTGGGATCGTCCGGAACCAGAGGCCAACCGCGAGTCGCCGGAAGGCTTGACAAAGTGGCTCCGCCTCAATATCTTGAACTGAATTCAGTTTAGAGGAGGAAGCTGTGACAGAATTTCGGCACACCCAATCTGGCGACCTTCCACCCGCACGCTGCGAGGTTCATGCGTACAGCTCACGCCCTCAGCCCTGCGGCGCGTGCATGCGCGCACAGCAGCGGCGCTTGGCAGCCCACCAGGCGCTCAGCGTCGCTGCGGCACGGGCCTGGCAGACGCAACTCGCTGCGTCAGGCGCCAGGGCTGCCGCGTGAACTCCCTCGCGATTGCCCGCCCCGTTCTCCGCGAACTAGGATTAACGCACCAGCCTCGGACCGTCTCTCGCGATCGGCCCTGACCACACGGACGACGGCCAGCGCTCTGCGTCAACGCTCGTCGCGCGACTGCTCCGTCCAGAAGGGGTCGTTTCTGTCGGCGCGGGCCCCCGCACCTGCTCCGGCGCTGAAGCGGCCACCCCCGGCGGCGACGCTACGCTGCTCTGATAGGCGTGGAGCACCCACGCGCGCCGCGACCCCTCGACTGCTGCAATGGACGATCAGCGACAGCGCGATGCTGAGCGCGGCCATGCGCAGCGGCGCTGTCGCTTCGAGGCAGAAGGAGCAGCTTCGGCGGCAACATGATCGGGCTCGGAGAGTGCGCGTTCCCGAACGTAGGCAGCCACACCGCCGCCAACGACGACACCCGCGCGAACATGAAGGCAGGTGCCAGCTCGCGAGGCACGAGCGATGTGCTCCTCGCCAAAAGGAGTCTCTCGTAGGGGTGCTGTCGGTGACGAGCTGTCCGGCCAGATCAGCTGGCGTCGCCGCGCGTGTACAGCTCGGCGCTCGCCGGCTGCGTTCGCCCAACGTCGAACGCAACGCCGCCGCGACCAGCACCTTCGCCTTCGGTCTGCGGTGTTCAACGCGAACTCGGTGTTTGCTACGCCCACACTTCGGACTCGTCAACGCTCGGCTGCAAGCCTTGTTGGACGTGCGGGTCCGCGGCAAGCAAATCGAGCGTGGCGACGACGGTCTCGATCGCAGTCTGCGATGTGAGCAGCTCGAAGAGCATCTGCTCCCGTAGGAATGGCGGGATCGTCAACGTGTCCGATCGACGTTCGAGCTTGAGGAAAACGTCATTGCGCGAGTGCCCGAATTCAACATCCGCTTTGATGCCGCCATCCGCGAGGGCCTGTTCGAGCAGATCGCCTCGAAGCATCGTGCGGATCTCCAGCCGACCAACCATCAGATCGGCGATGTCGCGTGGATCGAGTGGAAAGATCGGCAGGGGGCGCGAGACTTCCGAAACTGCTTCTGCGGTCTCGCATCCGGCGGAGCGAAGCTAGTGGAGCCGTCTGTAAGTTCGTGGAGTTATGTAAAGGAGGTCGTTCGGCCGCGGCGAACTTCGAGTCGTGGCGCGGACGAGCCGCTATCGGATCGAACTCAGCGACGAGGATCGTGGTGAGCTTGAGCGTCGGGCCGGGTCGTTGACGCTGCCGTTCCGGGTTGTGCAGCGCGCGCGGTTGATCCTCTATGCGGCTGAGGGGATCATCGACAAGGAGATCGCGGTGCGCTGCGATTGTCATCCGCAGGTTGTCAGCAAGTGGCGAAGACGGTTCTGCGAGCGGGGGATCGAGGGGCTCAAGGACAGGCCGCGCGCGGGTCGCCCGCGCCGTTTTCCCCCCGCAGCAGGTCGCCGAGGTCGTTGCGGTCGCGTGCGAGCTGCCGGCCAAGCACGACCGGCCGTTGGGGCGCTTCTCGCGCTCTGAGCTGCACCGGCTGGTGATCGAGCAGGGCGTCACGGACGCGTCGGCGTCGACGATCTGGCGCTGGCTACATGACCGCTCGTTAAAGCCGTGGCAGCAGCGGTCGTGGATCTTCCCGCGCGACCCGGCCTTCCAGCCAAAGGCCGGCCGGGTTCTTGACCTCTACGCGCGGCGGTTCGAGGGCCGGCTGCTGCACCCGGGCGAGTACGTCATCTCCGCCGATGAGAAATCCCAGCTGCAAGCGCTCGCCCGCCACCACGACACTGTGGCCGCGGCGCCGGGTCGCCCGGCGCTGGTCGAGTTCGAGTACCGGCGCGGCGGCACGCTGGCCTACTTGGCCGCGTGGGACGTCCACCACGCTCGCCTGTTCGGCCGCTGCGAGCGCACGACCGGGATCGAGCCGTTCGGCCGCCTCGTTGAGCAGGTGATGAGCAGCGAGCCCTATGCGTCGGCCAAGACGGTGTTCTGGATCGTCGACAACGGCAGCTCGCATGCGGGCAAGACGTCGATCGCCCGGATGCAGAGCACCTATCCCAACGCCAAGCTGATCCATCTCCCCGTGCACGCCTCGTGGCTGAACCAGATCGAGATCTACTTCTCGATCCTGCAGCGCAAAGCGCTGACCCCCAACGACTTCGACGACCTCGACGCGCTCGCCGCCCGGATCAGCGCCTTCGAGCAGCACTACCGCCAGATCGCCCAGCCGTTTGAGTGGACGTTCACCCGCGCCAAGCTCGACGCGCTACTGACCCGCCTGACCGCTCGCGAGCCGCACTTGCGCCTCGCCGCCTGACGCTACGCCGCTAACACCACGCCGCCCGGCGTGCGTGCCATCCCAGCGCGCACCGCCGCCGCCTGGATCACGCTCGCGCTCAACAACTGCCGCGACCCGCTGGCCAGATCCACCAGAGCGACCGCCGCCAACCGCCGCCGCAAACGGCCCGCATCACGCAGCGCGATCACCCCACGCGCCAGCCGCGCGCGCTGCACGGGCGTATCCAGCTCAGCAAACACCTGCTCGATCACCGCATCGCCAGTCCTCTCGTCATCCTCGGCAATCGCCTCACACAACCGACCGATCGCCGGCGAGAGCAACTTCGGAAGCTCCACCTGCAACGACAGATCCAGGCACGGCAGATCGACCAACTCCGCAAGCAACAACCCGAACTCGCGCTCGCTCAACACCAACGCGTCCTCCGCAGCCTCTCGCGCCGCGCTGCGCAACAACGCCACCGCCAAGCTCTCCTCCGAAGGCCCGCGCGTCACGCCACAACAGCGCTTAGCCTTCAACCCGCTCCCGCACCCACACGGCTCGTTACGACCACTCTTCGCCACCTGCGCATCATCTCGCCCGCCCCGGTCAGAACCACGACGAATTACACGACGAACTTCAGGACGAGCCCACTAGCCGCTCGAATGTCTTGTGCTTCGGAGCCCAACCGAGGTCCCGCCTGACGCGGACGTCATGCGCCTCGAGCTCCGTCTCCCGCCCTGCCCAGGCTTGGTAGTCGATGACCGTGAGGTGCTGCATGGAGCCAAGCGCACGCTGCGCGTACCCGGAGCCTCGTGACTCGTGGATCACTTCAGCAAGTGCATCCAGGAACGTCCGGGACTTGATATCGAGGCGGGGCAAGCGCTCGATGCGACCACTCCGCGGATCAACGACGCGCCATCGTTGATTAGCTTGATTGCGTCGCTAATTCGAACCGACTGGGGAGCATTCGGTCCCGGCTGCGCGGTCGCCTTGACCTCCCGGATTTCCACGCTGCGCCGTCCTGGGTCGATCGTCGTCGATCTCCGTGTCGGAGGATCGTCGCGAGGTCGTTGTGAATCGTGACCGTTCCCTCGCGGTCCGACAGCTGATGCGAGTTTGTCGACCTCGGCCTTGCAGACCGATCCCGTCGTCAGCTAGGCGGTCCACACGCGTTCCACGGCCGAGGACCGTAATCGCGGCTCGGTCGTAGCCGAGCGCCTTCCAGACGACGCCATCGGCGATCGCCCGCGTGTGCGCGGCGAGCGCGACTTGGACGCGCTCGGCCGTCTTGAGGCCGCTTCAGCTCCTCCTGCCGAGCACGCAGGTCATCGATCGGCTTGGGACTCCTCGCGGCCAGCTCTCGAATCTCACTCTCCACCCTGGACTTATCGAGTTCAAGCTCACCACGAAATCGCTGTCGGGCCAGATAGCGTGCGAGCAACTTCGTGTGCAGAGCGGAGAGGTCCGCTGCGCTGCTCGCAGCATGGAGCTGACTTACGAGCTCGACGAGGACCGGCTGCTCCTTGGCCGTGGCGGAGTCATTGATGATCGCCAGTTCGTGGGCGATCGCCTTTGGGTTTGCCTGCGCGTCGGTACTCACGCACATATTTTCGCGGCCTTTTCGGAGCCGTAGCGCTGGGCTGCGAGGTCGCCGCATTCCGGCGATGCAGCGCAGAGCGATGCCCGGCGTCGTGGCGTGTCGCCGACAATCGCTCATAGGTCAACCTGGGGTTGCCTTGACCGCGGCCGGGAGAGGGCCTCGATCCGGCGCTCGGTTTGGACTACTGGCCCACGAAAGCGATACGTTCGCGTGATGGCGCATTAAATTGCCTACGCAACGGAGAGCGGCACGACCCTTCCGAACGAGACGAAGGAACAGGTCATCGCGATGCTGACCCTGGGCCTGTGGGGTGCACCGACGTCCGCGCAGCTCAGATCAAAGCTGCTTCCCGGCGATGGGCTGATCGTTGCTGTCGGATCCCCGCACCGCGAGTTTGTCGGTGACGCCGTACTCGGCTCTCGGTGTCGCGCTTTCTCCACGGAGGAGATCGCCGCTCTGCCAGCGGGGCTCGAGTTCGACCACGGGCTGACTCTTAGCCGGGCGCGTGTCTGGCCGGGAGCTGTCCCGATCGAGGCGGTCTGGTCGCGCGTCGTGGCGGCGGACACCAACCCGGATGCTCTGTTCCTAGGAGCGATCACGACGATCCGCAGCCCGGACGCGGCGCTCATCGTTGCCGAGGGAAGCGGCGGCGGCGATCAGTCGTTCGGCCAAACGGATGCCGCCGCCGCTGAGGACTCGAAGGTCATCGCGACGATGAATGCCCGACGTGCCCAGCAAGGGAAGCCTCCGCTGACGGCAGCCCAGGAGGAGCGAGTGCGAGAGAACCGCCGATCCTAGCCGGGGCTCAGCGGGACGATCGCATTTGCCGGTCGGGCGGCTCCGTGGCAGCGAGCGCTTCGGCGACATTCCGATCGTAAGCACCGCAGGCGCGCGACCGTGAGCCTCCCGGCGTCCCATTCCCGCACCTCTCGACCAGGCGGCGGGGCGATTGTCACGTTCAGAAGCCACCACGCGTTGGGTCACGGGCAGGTCCGCCTGAGCCGTACCGCGACGGGAGGCATTCTGTCAAGTGCCGCGCCGCCGGCGTCGCCTGCGCCGATCCCTGACGGGACGGCGCTTGACTGCCCGCCTCCCGTCGCGGTCGGGGCGAGGCATGCCCGCACCCAACCAACGGAGGCAGCCGATGTCGAGCAAGCCGCCCACCACCAAGCAGCTGGCGTACCTCAGAGCGCTCGCGGAGCGCACCGGCCAGACGTTCGTAACACCACGGACGAGTCGGGACGCGAGCGCCGAGATCCGCAGGTTGAAGGCGACGCCGGCCGAAAGCCGCCTCGAACGCAGGATCGAGCGCAACCTGATCGCGGACTCAGTCGCTGTCGGACGGCACGACAGTGTCCGAGTGACCGACAGCGAGGTGACCGGGTACGGGTCATCTGCGAGCTGGAGCCCGCCGGTCATGACGACGCCGACAGTCACCGAGACCTTCAGAAACGGCAACGACATCGGCAAGCGGACGGAACTCGGCCGCTACCGGACGGTCACCGGCGTCGAACGTGTTCTGTACGGCCAGCGCGTGGCAACGGTGGTCAGGATCACCGACGTCCCCGCGGAACGGCCCGGGCGCGCGTACCTTGTCGAGCGCGGGCTCGAGCAGGACGGGAACGCGCCGCTGATCGCGGTGGTTCAGGACCACCTTGAGCAGGCCAACCGGCTCGGGGTCCCGCCGATGTCCACAACGGTCGTCGGGTAGGCCCGACCGGCCAACATGCATCAAGCGCGCTGACTCGCACTGGATGGCGTGCGTGAGCGTCTCGAGCACCTGCAGCTGGAGCGCGTCGGCTATCTCCTGCAGTCGGTGGATCGCCACGCCGGCGTAGGGTCCGCCTCCAGGCGCTGGACCTGCTGCTCTGGCACACCGCCCGCAAAGATGGAGCGCTTCAGGCGGAGTATGAACACTAATAACGATACTTGACGATATACAGACCTACTTAGTAGGATGCTGTCCGAGCCTGTGATCACCCGCCCGACACGATCATTGCCCAAGCGGCTGCTGCGACCAGATCGGGTCGACCTCAAGCAGCGGCGATGACGCAGCCGGCCCGCGACGTCCTCTCCCCTCGCGAAGTCGCCGAGCGCGCCGGCTTCTCCTACCACGCCATCCTCCGCGCCATCCGCCGCGGGGATCTGCAAGCGTTCGAGCCCGTGCCCGGCCACTATCGCATCGAACTCGTCGAGTACGAGCGCTGGCTCCACCGGCCCGCCCGCCGCAACCTGCCGTCGCCGCAGAGCCCCCTCGTCGTCGCGAGCGCCAACGGACGGCCATCGACCCGGCGCAGCCCGGGAGCTTCGCGCGGCTGCGCGCGATCGAGGGCAAGGCGTAGTGGATCTGCACCGCACCGCGAACGGGAAGTGGGAGCTTCGGTGGCGCGAGGGCGGCCGCAAGCGCAGCCGCACGTTTGACCGCAAGAGCGACGCGCAGGACTTCCACGCGTGGCAACGGCGGCGGCGTCAGCTCGGTCAGGCGACAGTCCTGGATGACGTGGCGCTGGGCGAGCTGGTGGAGACGTACTGGAGACTGCACGCGGTCCCCAACCTCGCGCCTTCAACGCGTGATTTCTACGCCCGCGCGTGGACGAACCACATCATGCCGCGGCTAGGCGACTACGGCGTCCGCGAGCTGACGCCAAAGCGCTTGACGCGGTTCCGCGACGAGCTCGAGCGAGCGAACGTGGGCGCAGCGACCGTCCGCAAGACGTTGGCCGTCCTCCAGTCGATCTTGTCCTTCGCCGTCGCTGAGGAGCTCGTCGAGTTCAACGCCGCGGCGGCGATTCGCAAGCCGCGCTACGCGCGAGCGCGGGAGCGCGGGAGCCCCACATCTTCCTTCCGCCAGAGGTCGAAGCGATCCGCGGCAAGCTCGACCTGCGCGATCGAACCCTGGTCTCGGTGCTCGCGTACTCAGGCCCGCGGCCGGAGGAGGTCGTCTGCCGTCTCGCATGGGACGACGTCGGCGAACAGGCGATCCGCTACGTCGACACGAAGCGCATAAGGTTCGTTTCACGCCGCTCTTGAAACCGCTCCCCGAGGATCTCCGAGAGTGGTTCCTCGCCTCCGGACGCCCGACGGGGAAGCGCCCGGTGTTCCCCGCCCACGACGGCGAGTTCTGGGGGCAGGACGACTGGCGCAACTGGCGTCGCCGCGTCCGGCAAGGCGAGCCCGAGCGCGCACGACGCGATCGGAAGAACCCGAAGCCGAAGCGCGACGGATGTGCGCCGGCGGGCACGCGGCCGCGAGACCTACGCTCGAGCTACGTGACGCTTCGCGTATACGAAGGGATCCCGCTCACGCAGATCGCGCGCGAGGTCGGCACGAGCGTCCCAATGATCGAGCTCCACTACGCCGGCGTGATCGCGAACTGGGACGGAAAACAGCGGCCGGCTGAGGCATCCATCCGGGCCGCGCGCAAAACTAGTGGACGGAAAATGGACGGAAACGCACGTGACGACTAGCTCACTTCAAACAACAAAACCCCTGGAAATTCGGCTAAAGCCGACGCCCGGACTCGAACCGGGGACCCCTTCATTACGAGTGAAGTGCTCTACCAGCTGAGCTACGTCGGCCTCGACGCGGAGTCTAACGGCGGTTTACGAACGCGCTTTCCGCGGTGGCGTCGACCGGCAGACCGTCGCCGTCGACCTCATGACGGCGACGCCACTCCTCCGCGAGCAACGCCCAGCGCTCGTGGTCGCGCCACCGGCCGCCGATCTTGAGATAGCGCGGCGAGAAGCCCTCGCGGCGGAAGCCGGCGCCCTGAGCGAGTGCGATGGACGCGCGATTTCCCGGCTGGATGTTGGCCTCGATTCGGTGGAGCCTGACGGTCGTGAAGGCGCGGCGCAGGACGAGCTCGATCCCCTCCCGCATGTAGCCCTGGCCGGCGTAGGTCTTGCCGGCGGCGTACCCGAGATAGGCGCTCTGGAGCGAGCGCCGGACGATCTGAGAGATGTTGAAGAACCCGATGATCGCGTCGTCCTCGTGACGGCACACGAGCATCGCCTCAAAGTCCGGCCGGCGTGAGTCGGCGATGTACGCGGCAAACCGATCCTCATCGGTGGGAGCGGTCGCCCACGGTCGATGGAAGGACCGGCTCGCCCGCATGAGCTTGATGAACTCGTGCTCGTCGGCCGGCGCCGGCGCGCGCAGGTAGACGCGGGGGCGCTCGGTCACGTGGCGATCGCTCGCTCGAGCCGGTAGGCGAGCGCCTCGCAGGCGAGCTCCTCGGTGACGTTGAGCTGGAAGCGCTGTCGCGTGTCCTCCACGAGCTCGATCGCCTGTCGGAGGCGGGCCGCCTCAATCCCGGCATCCTCCTTCAGGTCGGCGAGCCGATCGCGATTGCGTACGAGATCCTCGGCGCCCCAGCCGAGAAACGCGAGGTCGGCGTACCAGAGCGCAACGACCTGCAACCCGAGATCGAGCATCCCGGTCTCGACGCGCCTGCGCGCCCGTCGCGTTCGGTCGCTCCATTCGGTCTCGACCCGCTTCTGCTCCTTCTTGGGGTACAGATCGAGCTCCGCCTTGGCGCGACCTCGGAGTTCCGCCTCGGTCGCCTCTCCCCGGGCGCGCACCGCCGTGAGCAACTCCACCCACGGCCGCTGCTCGGCCGCCGTGCCCGAGCATGCGCTGCGCGCAAACCGCTCCGCGGCGGCGCGCAGGGCGGCGCCCTCCGGGCTGGCGAGTTCGGCGGCTCGGTCCGAGTCGCCCAGTGAGAGCCGGGCGCACGCGAGCGCGGTCTCAGAGGTGACGCCGAGCGCCTCGATGCCGTGTGCCACCTCGGCGTCCGGTCGAGCGTCAAATCGCACGAGCTGGCACCGAGAGCGAATCGTCGGCAGGACGTCGACGAGGCGATCGGTCAGCAGGATGAGGTGGACGAACGAGGCGGGCTCCTCAAGCGTCTTCAGCATTCGATTGGCGGCCTCGTCGCCGAGCTCGTCGACGCGTTCGATCACGAACACCCGCCGGGCGGATTCGAACGGCGTCTTGCTCGCGGCCGCGATCACCGGCTGGTCGATGTCGCTGACAAGAATCTCGTGCGCTCCGCTCGGCGCAACCCAGGTGAGATCGGGGTGCGCTCCCGAGAGGACGCGCGCCCGCGCGCCGGTCGGATCGGGTGACCCAGCCGTCAGCAGCTCCGAGGCCACCGCGCGCGCGACTTCCCGCTTGCCGGCGCCACCCGGGCCATGGAAGAGATACGCGTGGGACGGGGCGCCCCCGGGCTCGAGCGCCCGCGCCAGGACGGCCCGCGCGTGGGGATGTCGGTCAAGTTCGGGGAGCACCATCCCCGATGTTATGCCCCGATAACGTGGAACCATCGAACGCGGGCGCTTGATCACGATCGAAGGGATTGACGGAGCGGGAAAAACGACGCTGGCCCGCGGGCTGCTGGTCGCGCTGCGCGATCGCGGCGTCGAGATCGAGCTGCTGCGCGAGCCCGGGGGCGTCCACGCCTCGGAGCAGATCCGCGAGCTCGTCAAAGACCCCGACGTGGTCATCGGCCCGCGAGCCGAGGCGCTCCTGTACGCCGCCGCTCGGGCCCAGCTCGTCGACGAGGCTCTGGTGCCGCTGCTCGAGCGGGGCACGTGGGTGCTGCTCGACCGCTTCGTGGACTCGTCGCTCGCGTATCAGGGCGGAGGTCGGGAGCTCGGGGTCGAGGCGGTGCGCGAGATCAACCGGTTCGGCACCGGCGGGCTCACGCCCGACCGCACTCTGTTGCTCGTGATCGACCCGGCGCTCGGGCGCTCGCGGTCACTTGACCGCGGCGAGGGGCTCGACCGCCTCGAGCGCGAGCACGCCGCCTTCCATGCCCGGATCGCCGCGGTCTATGAGGAGCTTGCCGATGCCGAGCCAGAGCGGATCCGGCGCGTCGATGCATCCCAGCCCGAAACCCAGGTCCTGGGCGCGGCGCTCGAAGCGCTTGGCGACTTAGCCTGAATACCCGCGCGGGTGAGTCTGGGCGAACTGCCAGGCGTCGGCGACCATGCCGGTCATGCTCGGCTTCATCGGCTCCCAGCCGAGCTCACGGCGGATCTTCTCGCCCGCCGCAACGAGCGTCGGCGGGTCGCCCGGACGCCGCTCGGCCTCTTCGGTCGGGATCGACGTGCCCGTGACCTCCTCCGCGGCGGCGATCACCTCCCGGACCGAGAATCCGTTGCCGTTGCCGAGGTTGAAGATCTGGTGCTCTCCCGCGCGCGTCGCTCCCAGCGCGAGAAGGTGAGCGGCGCTCAGGTCGTCGATGTGGATGTAGTCGCGGATCGCGGTGCCGTCGCGCGTCGGATAGTCGGTCCCGAATATCTTCACCGCCGGGTTGATGCCCATCGCGGCACGGAGGACGTTCGGGATCAGGTGAGTCTCGGGCTCGTGGTCCTCCCCCAGATCGCCACTCGCGCCCGCGACGTTGAAGTAGCGCAGACTGACCGCGCCCAGCCCGTGGGCGGCGCAGAAATCGGAGATCATCCGATCCGCCGCGAGCTTCGAGGCGCCGTACGGATTTGTCGGGCGCGTCGGGATCCCTTCGGGGATCGGCACCTCGTCGGGTTCGCCGTACACCGCGCATGTAGAGGAGAACACGAGCCGGCCCACGCGCGCCTCGCGCATCGCGTCGAGCAGGTTGAGCGTGCCGAGCACGTTGTTGCGGTAATACCGCTCGGGATGCTCCACCGACTCGGCGACGAGCGCGAACGCCGCGAAGTGCAGCACGGCGCTGAACGAGTCCTCGACGGCTGCCCGTACGGCGTCAAGGTCACGGAGGTCACACTCGACGAAGCCAGCCTCCGGCGGCACCGCCTCGCGATGTCCGCGCTCGAGGTTGTCAAGCACGACGACGTCATGGCCGCCGGTAATCAAATGCCGCGCGACGATCGAGCCGATGTAGCCTGCGCCGCCTGTGACGAGCAGTCTCATCGGGACCGGTCAGTGGATGACGTGGACAATCCCATGAGCGGGGGAGATATAACAGACCTAGAATCGCGACCGCGGCGATGAATGCCCGCTCCGCCATCGAGCTAACCGAGTTCGAGCAGATCGAAGCCGGTCCCGGCACCGTGCTTCTGCGTGTCGCCGCACGAGCGGCCGACGCGTCAGTCGCCGGCGAGCGGCCGGTGCTCGTCATCACCGACCGTGGCCGGATCCAGCGACTCACCGCGCTCCCGGCGCCGCCGGACCCTGCGGGCGTTTTGCGCGCTGCGTTCTCGGCGCCGGTCGCCCTGGTGGAGTCGGCCTCACGCTTTTCCCTGGAGCTGGCGGGCGGCTCAACGCTCGACCTCCCAGCGCCGTCGGCCCGACGACGTCTCGACGAGCTCGCCCAGGAGCGGCGGTTACGTAAGGCGGCGGAGCAACGGGCCGAGGCACGCCGGCGCGCGATCGATGAACTCGAGCTGCGGCTGAACGCCGAACGAGCGCGCCGCGAGGCTCGGGAAGCGGACGCCGGGAAGGCCCGGGCCCAGACGGCAGCGCTGCAGTCGGAGTTGACGATGACGCAGCGACTGGCGGAAGCCCAGGCCACCGAGCACGCAACCGAACTTCAGGAGTTGCGTGACACGGCAGCCGCCGAGCGTGCGACCGAGGTCAGTCGGCTGCGGGAGCAGCTCGCAGAGACCACCGATCAGGCGGCCGCGATCACGGCCGAGCTCGAGGCCTCGGCGGAGATCGCGCGCGCTGAGGCAACGCAGCACAGGGACGACGCGGTCCGGGTTCGCTCACATCTTGAGCAGGCGCAGGCCGCCGCAACCGGAGCCGAAAGACGCGCGGCCGAGCGCGCCGCCGAGCTCGACCGCCAGCGCGATGAAGCAGACAGCGCCCGTGAGGCCACGGCCGAAGCTGAGCGGATCGCGAACGAACGCGCGGCCGAGATCGAGCGTCTCCGTCGAGAGCTGGAGCGATACGCCGACGAGGCGAGCGCCACCACAACCGAGCTCCAGGCCGGTGTCGAGCTCGCCGCTGCAGAGGCGGCGCAGCACCGCGAACGCGCCGAACAGGCGGAAGCGAAACTCGCGCAAGCTCGTGGCGATGCTCGCGACGCCGAGCAGCGTGCGAGCGATCAGGCCGCGGAGCTGCTGCGCCTCCGGGACGAACTCCGGGAGCAGACCGAGCAGGCCACCGTCGCCTCAACCCGGCTGTCGGCACGGATCGAGACGCTCTTCCATGAGGCCGCAGAACACCAGCACCGGGCGGACGAGCTCGGATCCGAGTTGGATCGGGCGCGGGCGGAGGCCGGGACAGCGCATGAGGAGACGCAACGTCTGAGGAGCGAGCTGGAGGGCGCCACGGAGACTGCCGCCGCTGCCGCCGCCGATCTCCAATCTCTCGTCGACATCTCGACCGGCGAAACCACGCGGCATCGAGAACGAGCTGAGCAACTCGAGTCCGACCTCGAGAAAGCTCGTCACGACGTTGAGGCGGCACTGGCCCGCGCGAGCGAGGCCGACGACGCGGCGACCGATCGCGCCGCTCAGATCGAGCGCGTCCAGCGAGAGCTCGCCCATCAATCAGAGCAGGCCGCTGCCGCCTCAGCCGACCTTCAGGCGCTCGCCGATATCGCCACCGCGGAAGCCGCCCAACACCGTGACCGGGCTGACCGGCTGCAGGGCGACCTTGACGCAGCGCACACCGCCGCCGACCAGGCCGGACAACGCGCCACGGAGCTCGAAGCCCAACTGCAGCAGCACACCGACGCCGCCGCCACCGCCGCCGCCGATCTCCAAGCGCGCCTCGATGCCACGGCGACCGAACTCCAGGGGCATCGCGACCGCGCCGACCGGCTCCAGACCGAACGCGACGAGGCGCGCGCCGCCGGCGACCAAGCCGGACAACGCACCAGCGAACTCGAAGCCCACCTCCAGCAGCACACCGACGCCGCCGCGATCGCCGCCGCCGACCTCCAAGCGCTCCTCGACATCGCCAGCGCCGAAGCCGCCCAACACCGCGACCGGGCCGAGCAACTCCAGACCGAGCTCGACCAGGCGCGAGCCGCTTCGGCGGCCACAGAGGAACGCGCCACCACCCGCGTCACCCAGATCGAAGCCCTCCTCGCCCGCGTCCAACGCGACGCGCGTGCCGCCGAAGACCAGGCCACCGCCGCCAGCACCGAGATCGACCGGCTCAAAACACAACTCGACGAGCAGGCCCGGCAAGCCGCCGAGAACGCCGCCGAGGTCACAGCCGCCGCCGACGCGCGGACCGCCGAGCTCGAAGCCCAGCTGCAGCAGCACACCGACGCCGCCGCCACCGCCGCCGCCGATCTCCAAGCGCGCCTCGATGCCACGGCGACCGAACTCCAGGGGCATCGCGACCGCGCCGACCGGCTCCAGACCGAACGCGACGAGGCGCGCGCCGCCGGCGACCAAGCCGGACAACGCACCGCCGAACTCGAAGCGCAACTGCAGCAGCACACCGACGCCGCCGCGATCGCCGCCGCCGACCTCCAAGCGCTCCTCGACATCGCCAGCGCCGAAGCCGCCCAACACCGCAACCGGGCCGAGCAACTCCAGACCGAGCTCGACCAGGCGCGAGCCGCTTCGGCGGCCACGAGGAACGCGCCACCACCCGCGTCACCCAGATCGAAGCCCTCCTCGCCCGCGTCCAACGCGACGCGCGTGCCGCCGAAGACCAAGCCACCGCCGCCAGCACCGAGATCGACCGGCTCAAAACACAACTCGAGGGCCAAGCGCAAGACGCGGCGGCAAACGCGGCCGACCTGCAGGCGCTCGTCGACATCTCCACCGCCGAAGCCGCCCAACACCGCAACCGTGCGGACGAACTGCGAACCGAGCTCGAGCAGGCCCGGGCGGCCTCCGCCAGTGCCGAGCAAGCATTCGACGAGCGGGTCGCGCGGCTCGAGGCCCAGCTTGAGACGGCACAGCACGATGCGCGCGCCGCAGCTGATCAGGCGACAGACCGCACCGCCGAGATCGCCCGCCTCACGGAGCAGCTTGGGCACGAAACCCAGCAGGCCACCCAGAGCGCCGCCGCCCAAGCCGCCGCAGACGACCGCGCCGCCGCGCTCGAGGCCCAACTCCAGCAGCACACCGACGCCGCCGCCACCGCCGCCGCCGACCTCCAAGCGCTCCCCGACATCGCCACCGCCGAAGCCGCCCAACACCGCGACCGGGCCGACCGGACTGCAGAGCGACCTTGACGCAGCGCACACCGCCGCCGACCAGGCCGGACAACGCACCGCCGAACTCGAGGCGCAGCTGCAGCAGCACACCGACGCTGCCGCCACTGCCGCCGCCGACCTTCAAGCGCTCGTCGACATCGCCAGCGCCGAAGCCACCCGGCACCGCGCCCGTGCGGAGCAACTGGAGGCTGAGCTCGAACAAGCCCGTACGACCTCAGCCAGCGCCAAGCAAGAGGTCGACGAGCGGGTCGCGCAGCTCGAAGCCGAGCTTGAGGCAGCGCAACACGAAGCGAGCGCCGCGGCGGATGACGCGACAGAACGCACTGCCGAAGTCGGACGCCTCAAGGACCAGCTCAATCGCCAGGCCGTCGACGCCGCGCAGACCGCAGCAGACGCCAAGGCCGCCGCAGACGCCAAGGCCGCCGCGGACGACCGCGTCGCCGCGCTCGAAGCGCAACTCCAGCAGCACACCGACGCCGCCGCCACCGCCGCCGCCGACCTCCAAGCGCTCCTCGACATCTCAACCGCCGAAGCCGCCAAACACCGCGACCGCGCCGGGCAACTTCAAGACGAGCTGGAGCAAACACGTGCCACCTCTGCCGACGAGGCAGAGCGTGCGAGCGACCGGGTCGCCCAACTCGAGGCACAGCTCCAAGAAACACAACACGACGCCCACGGCGCCGAGGCCCGAGCCACCAACGCCAACGCCGAGATCGACCGCCTCAAGGAACAACTCGACCAGCAGGCCCGAGCAGGCCACCCAGACGCGCCGCCGCACTCGAAGCCCAACTCCAACAGCACACCGACGCCGCCGCCACCGCCGCCGCCGACCTCCAAGCGCTCCTCGACATCTCCACCGCCGAAGCCGCCCAACACCGCAGCCGCGCCGAGCAGCTCCAGACGGAGCTCGATCAGGCCCACACCGATCTCGACAAAGCCCGCGAGCAGGCCGCCGGCGCAGACGCAGCCGCTGTGGACCGCCAGGGCGAACTCGAGGCCCTGCAGCAACGCCTCGACGAGCAAAGCGAACAGGCCACCAGCGCTGCAGCGGATCTCCAAGCGCTGGTCGACATCGCTACCGCTGAAGCCACCCAACACCGCGACCGGGCTGAGGAACTCCAGACTGAACGCGACGCGGCGCACGCCGCAGCCGGCCAGGCGGGCCAGCGCGCCGCCGCACTCGAAGCCCAACTCCAGCAGCACACCGACGCCGCCGCCACTGCCGCCGCCGACCTCCAAGCGCTCGTCGACATCTCCACCGCCGAAGCGGCGGAACACCGCGAGCGTGCCGACCGGCTCCAGAGTGAACTCGAACAGGCGCGCGCGACCTCCACTGACGACGCGACCCGGGTCGGCGCCGAGATCGACCGCCTCAAGGAACAACTCGACCAGCAGGCCACCCAGAGCGCCACCGCCAAAGCCGCCGCAGAGGACCGCGCCGCCGCACTCGAAGCCCAACTCCAGCAGCACACCGACGCCGCCGCCACCGCCGCCGCCGACCTCCAAGCGCTCCTCGACATCTCAACCGCCGAAGCCGCCCAGCACCGCAACCGCGCCGAGCAGCTCCAAGACCGAGCTCGAGCAAGCACGTGCCACCTCTGCCGACGAGGCAGAGCGTGCGAGCGACCGGGTCGCCCAACTCGAGGCACAGCTCCAAGAAGCGCAACACGACGCCCACGGCGCCGACGCCCGAGCCACCAACGCCAACGCCGAGATCGACCGCCTCAAGGAACAACTCGACCAGCAAGCCCAGCAGGCCACCCAGACCGCCGCCGCGCTCGAAGCCCAACTCCAGCAGCACACCGACGCCGCCGCCACCGCCGCCGCCGACCTCCAAGCGCTCGTCGACATCTCCACCGCCGAAGCCGCCCAACACCGCAGCCGCGCCGAGCAACTCCAAACCGAACTCGATCACGCAGGCACCGATCTCGATACAGCCCGAGAACGCGCCGACAGCGCGGAAGCCGCCGCTGCAGACCGCAAGGGCGAACTCGAGGCCCTGCAGCAACGCCTCGACGAGCAAACCGAACAGGCCACCAGCGCCGCAGCAGACCTCCAAGCGCTCGTCGACATCTCCACCGCCGAAGCGGCGGAACACCGCGAGCGTGCCGACCGGCTCCAGAGTGAACTCGAACAGGCGCGCGCGACCTCCGCTGACGACGCGACCCGGGTCGGCGCCGAGATCGACCGCCTCAAGGAACAACTCGACCAGCAGGCCGCACGCAGCGCCAGCCGCCGCACAAGCGCCGCCGCACTCGAAGCGCAACTCCAGCAGCACACCGACGCCGCCGCCACCGCCGCCGCCGACCTCCAAGCGCTCCTCGACATCTCCACCGCCGAAGCCGCCCAAGCACCGCGACCGCGCCGAGCAGCTCCAAGACCGAACTGGAGCAAACACGTGCCACCGCTGCCGACGAGGCAGAGCGTGGAGCGACCGGGTCGCCGAACTCGAGGCACAGCTCCAAGAGCAACCGACGCCCACGGCGCCGAGCCCGAGCCACCAACGCCAACGCCGAGATCAACCGCCTCAGGCAACAACTCGACGAGCAAGCCGCACAGGCCACCCAGACCGCCGCCGCACTCGAAGCCCAACTCCAGCAGCACACCGACGCCGCCGCCACCGCCGCCGCCGACCTCCAAGCGCTCCTCGACATCTCAACCGCCGAAGCGGCGCAACACCGCGAGCGTGCCGACCGGCTCCAGAGTGAACTCGAACAGGCGCGCGCGACCTCCGCCGACGACGCGACCCGGCTCGGCGCCGAGATCGACCGCCTCAAGGAACAACTCGACCAGCAAGCGCACGAGGCGGAGACGAGCTCAGCCGACCTCCAAGCGCTCGTCGAGATCGCCACGGCCGAGGTGGCCGAACATCGGGGACACGCGGAGCGGCTGCAAGCCGAACTCGAGCAGGCCCGCCAAGCGTCATCCGACCAGGCGGACCGAACGGCAGGACGCGAGGCCGAGATCGGGCGTCTCGAGGCTCGGCTCACCGAACACACCGAGGAACTCGCCGAGGCGCACGACGAGGTCGAGCAACTTCGGCGAGAGCTCGACAAGCGTGATCGCGAACTCAAGCAGGTCCGCCGGGACGCACAGGCGGAGACGCGCCGCGTGCAACTCGAATCCCTCAGCGCCGCCGCCGAGACCGAAGCGCGAGCCACCGACCGCGCTGAGATCACAGCCGCGAGCGCGCAGCCGGCCGCTCGATCGCTAGGCCGGGCGCGCGCGCAGCAGATCCCGGCTGCCGCCGTCCCTCCACCAAGCGGATCGGGAACCGCCGATCTCGGTGTTCCGGACCGGATCCGGCTCGCGACGCAGACGCTGCCATCGCAGGCGATCGTCGGGATCGTGCTGATCGTGCTCGGCGTCGTCATCGCGATCCTGTTCCTCACCGGACAGCTCGGATAGACCGCGGCCGATCCGGCCCCCGCCGGGCCCTCGACATTCGCCCCTAAATAGCTGGGTAAACCGCGCCGGACGGACCTGAATCGGGACAGGCCGGAGTAAAATAGGAGGAGTCCAGAAGACTGGTTTTTTCGCGTTCTGCGCTTCCCGATAGGGCGCTTTTCCGTCCGACCCGTGCGCGAGGATTCGCTGTTACCCCCTCACGCAGACAGGGGTCGAGCAAAAGCCGCGGAACGAGCGGAAAAAAGAGAGGACGCCCGGCATGGAGCACATCCCGCAGACCCAATTTTCCACTGTGTCCACCGACCTGGAGTCGCGTGCCGGCCTAACCGTCCGCCGTTACTTCACGATGCCTGGACGGCACCCGTTCGACGCGGTGGAGTGGGAGCTGCGGGATGCACGCATCGGCCACGGCGACAAGGTGTCGTTCGAGCAGCGCGACGTCGAGTTCCCGAAGAGCTGGTCGCAGAACGCGACGAACATCGTCTCCCAGAAGTACTTCCGGGGCCAGTTCGGCTCGGCTGAGCGCGAGCGGTCGGTCAAGCAGATGCTGACCCGGGTCGCGGGAACGATCGCGTCGTGGGGACGCGAGCGTGGCTACTTCGCCAGCGACGAGGACGCGGACACGTTCGAGGCCGAGCTGACCCACATCCTGCTTCACCAGATGGCGGCGTTCAACTCGCCGGTCTGGTTCAACGTCGGCTGGCATCCGGTCGGTGATCCGAAGATGCAGGCGAGCGCCTGCTTCATCCTCTCCGTCGAGGACCGCATGGAGTCGATCCTTGACTGGAACACCAAGGAGGGCATCATCTTCCGGGGCGGGTCCGGCTCGGGGATCAATCTCTCGAAGATCCGCGGGTCAATGGAACCGCTGAGCCGAGGCGGCACCGCGTCCGGTCCGGTGTCGTTCATGCGTGGCGCCGACGCCTGGGCCGGCTCGATCAAGTCCGGTGGCGGGACGCGTCGCGCCGCGAAGATGGTCGTACTCGACGTCGATCACCCGGACATCCGCGAGTTCATCTGGTGCAAGGCCAAGGAGGAGGACAAGGCGGCTGCGCTCCGGGACGCCGGCTTCGACATGTCGATCGACGGCGACGGCTTCTTCTCGATCCAGTACCAGAACGCGAACAACTCCGTGCGCGTCAACGACGACTTCATGCGCGCGGTCGAGAACGATGAGGACTGGCACCTGATCGCTCGCACGACCGGCGAGCCGATCGGAGAGTCGATCCCCGCGCGCGAGCTGATGCGCGAGATCTCGGAGGCCGCGTGGCGGTGCGCCGATCCTGGTGTCCAGTACGACACCACGATCAACCAGTGGCACACCTCCCCGAACTCGGGCCGCATCAACGCGTCGAACCCCTGCAGCGAGTACATGCACGTCGACGACTCGGCCTGCAACCTGGCGTCGCTCAACCTGATGAAGTTCCGTCGCGCCGACGGGACGTTCGATGTTGACTCGTTCGAGCACGCGGTCGACATCGTGTTCCTCGCTCAGGAGATCATCGTCTCGCCGTCGAGCTACCCGACCGAGCAGATCGCGGCCAACGCCCGTGCGTTCCGTCAGCTCGGCCTCGGTTACGCCAACCTGGGCGCTTACCTGATGGCCGACGGGGTCCCGTACGACTCTGACGCCGGCCGTGGTACGGCCGCAGCGATCACCGCACTCATGACCGGACGCGGCTACCTCGGGTCGGCCCGGGTCGCGGCCGCGATGGGTACGTACGACCGGTACCCCGAGAACCGTGAAGCCCACAACGCGGTGATGCGTATGCATCGCGACGCGTCGTATGCGATCCCTGACTCGACCTGCCGGGACACGCCGCTGCTCGATGCGGCACGGACGACCTGGGACGACGCGGTCCGCGCCGGCGACGCGCACGGGTATCGCAACGCCCAGGCGACGGTGCTCGCTCCGACCGGCACGATCAGCTTCCTCATGGACTGCGACACGACCGGTGTCGAGCCGGACTTCTCGCTCGTCAAGTTCAAGGAACTCGTCGGTGGCGGCCAGATGACGATCGTCAACCGGACGGTGCCGCTTGCGTTGCAGACGCTCGGCTACAACGACCAGCAGATTGAGCAGATCGTCGCGTACGTGAACGAGCACGGCACGATCATCGGCGCTCCGGACCTCGCGCCCGAGCACCTGCCGGTGTTCGACGTCGCGGTCGGCCAGCGCGCGATCTCGCACATGGGCCACATCAAGATGATGGGGGCGGTGCAGCCGTTCATCAGCGGCGCGATCTCCAAGACGGTCAACCTGCCGGAGACGGCGACGGTCGAGGACATCGCGGATGCCTACATCCAGGCCTGGAACCTCGGCGTCAAGGCGCTGGCCATCTACCGCGACGGATCCAAGACCGCCCAGGCGCTGCGGACCGACGCCCAGAAGGACGCGCCCGCTCCAGCGACCACTGAGGCCGACATCGAGAAGGCCGTCGCCGACGCGCTGGCGAAGGCTCCTCCGAAGCGGCGGCGGATGCCTCGCGAGCGTCAGTCGATCACGCACAAGTTCTCGATCGGCGGCCACGAGGGCTACATCACCGCCGGAATGTACGAGGACGGGTCGATCGGGGAGATCTTCCTCACCGACATCGGCAAGGAGGGCTCGACGCTGCGCGGCATGATGAACTCGTTCGCGACGGCGATCTCGATCTCGCTCCAGTACGGGGTGCCGCTCGAGACGCTCGTGCGCAAGTTCAGCTACATGCGCTTCGAGCCTGAGGGCATGACCTCCAACCCGGAGATCCCGTTCGCCAAGTCGATGCCGGACTACATCATGCGGTGGCTCGCGTCGCGCTTCCTCGATGCGGACCTGCAGGAGGAGCTCGGGATCCTCACGCCGGCCGTCCGGGCCCGCAAGGCCGCGCAGGACGCGCTGACCTCGCAGGTGGGCGACACCGCGTCCCCGGCCGTCGCGGCGACGAGGCCGAAGACGGCCTCGACGGCCCGACCGGAGGCGGCAACGGTGGTAGTGGCGGCTCGACGTCGCGGCCGCCGACCGCAGCGTTCACCGACACGCCGCCCGTTCTGCCGGCGGTCGGGCGCGGCCTCGACCTCGGCCCGGCCTGCCAGCAGTGCGGCGGCATGATGCAGCGCACGGGCAGCTGCTACACGTGCTCGAGCTGCGGGTTCAACACCGGCTGCGGTTGATTTTTTTTTTTTTTTTTTTATTATTTTTTTTTTTTTTATTTTTTTTTTTAATTATTTTTATTATTTTTATAAACATATTAATATTATTATTTTTTTTTCATAATTATAATTTATACTAATTATTTTTTTATAATTATTTTATTATATATATATTAAATTAATATAAAAATTTTATTAATTAATTAATTTCCGCTCGTTATTAATTTTTAATAAATCTTTTTCCACTATTCAACATATGGAACTTACATAATTTAATTAAATAAATTATAATAATTTATTATAAAAATTATTTTAATAAAATTAAATTATTATACTAATCAATTCTATAAATTTATGTTTTATGTAAGATTTTTCATTTTTTTTATCCTTTCCTATCTCGATCTTTTTTTTTTATATAAAATTTTTATTTTTTTTTTTTTTTTTTTATTTAATTTTATTTTTATTTTAATTTATTTATTATTTTATTTATTTATATAAATATTCATATTTTCCTTCTCTATATATATCTTAATATTCTACTACGCCCAGCACAGCCTTAATTCATTCTTCAATTCACTTAATTAGGCACATTTCTGCAAAATCCTAAACCTAACTACCATATACTCGAAGACTCAACTGTGCATCAGCCTTCCGCATTTTCTATATATTACTAACTCGCTTCCGGCAGCTCAGCAGCATTCTCTACCCCAAATCAACACCCGTTCTGCAGCCCGCTAACATCATCTTTCTTCTGCCTCAGCCTGTCATCTGCTGCCTCAGCACTGCGCAGATCCACTCACGATCTATTTATACCTGCTATTTTTTCCCTTATTTTTTTTTCATCTCATTTCATTCTCATTTCCATCTACCGCACCGCGTCGATTTTACTTTTTTTACAACTATATTCTCATCTCCTTACTATTAACTTACAACATCAGCCGCCGCTCATTTTCAAGCTCCTTCATCAGCTGTCACCTCGCTCGTATCATGCAAACACACTACCAACTGAACCTGAGCTTCACCTGCTCCCGCCAACACCAGCACCTCGACGAACCATGCTCATCAGCGCAACTGCTGCAGCCGGCACTCCGACAAGACAATCACCTTCCTCACTGTGCCATAACCCATCCACATCCCTTCCCAATCCAACAACCGTTCGTAACACCTACGCGTATCCCCGTGCAACACACAACCAACTCAGTTCTACCACCGCGTCCACTCGTCCCCGCATGCAGCCGCAGACCAACTCTATAGCCGTCCTGCAAACACGCTCGCGCACACTACAATCACTAGCACATCAAGCAACACTCACCACGCCCACCAACTACGCTCGCAGCAAACCCGCCAAGTACACGAACGCTTGCGCTCTCCAGACGTGTCAACCTCCAAAACCACTCATCACTCCGCGCATAGTTCTCTCCATCTTTCATTCTCTCTCACTCCCTCTGTAACAACTCTTGCGTTACTCGCAAAGCCTGCTCAATCAACTAGACATTGTCAAAAACTACCGCGACTACCGAGACCTGAACTATCCAGAGATCCGAACGGCGAACGGGCCGCGACTCATCTACTGCAACGTCACCTACCGCTCGCGGTCAGCCCGGACTGAGTACTTCGACGACCTCAAATCACAACAACATCTACACCGCCATCCACTGGCGCGCAACACGCCGACCTCACAGCGCAGGTGCAGTCGACACTGTCCGCAAACTCGTCGAGACGTGGTCAATACGTACCAGCGTCCTGTACACTTGACGCCAACCGCCGTTCAGCTCCCAAGGCGACTCACCTGCCGTACCAACACCCAACCAGACCGATCTCCTGCTGCGCAAGGTGCAGCACATGCCACAGAACGGCAATCGTCCGACGCGCTGCCGCAGGCGATCGCCCGGCAGGCCGCCTGGCTTGCGAATTCGCCAATGCGTGAACTCCGCCAGCTGTCGCGTTAGCGACTGACATCTCCATCAGCCTGCTGAACGACGTCGACAAGAATGTCGGGCCACCTCTGACCGCACCGACGATGCCCAGGACAAGCTGACGCCGGCTCGCCAGTATGCGGGATCTGAGGAGGACAAGAAGGAGCACCCGGAAGTTCGCTTCACACCGCGACGAAGCAGCATCGTCGATGCAATGGTGGCGGAGTATCGAGCGCGGGCCGTCCTTCGGTCGGCGGCGCCGCAGACCGGCGCGCTCGCCATCAGGAGCGCACAGGCGTTCGTGGCCGCCGGACCGGCCTTCCCGGTCGTCACGGCTTACGGCGACATCACGGCCACGACCCACCCCCATGCCGCGTTGGCACAGGGGGAGGTGGCGCACCGGCGAAAGCAGCGGAAGATGCAGACGCCCCCAACCCGAACGGCGCGGTCACACAGCCGCCACAGGAAGCAGGCGCAGCCACAACGACCGACGCGGCGGGCAACGAGAACCGAGAGGCGCAGACGACACGAACCTAGACAAGGCGGATAGCGACACCGAACTGAAGCAGACGCAGCATCCGGCGAGAAGGCGCGAGCAAAAAACCCGACCCCGCAAGAAGCCGTGCGAGGCAACGCGAACCGCTTCCTGCGTTGGCTGAAGCTGCGGGACACGGCCCTATCCCTCGCCATCGTCCTCGTCAGCGTCCTCGTCTACTCAGCGACGCTCTACACGACCACGTGGGGCACTATTGGAGATCTTGCGACCGCCTTCGGAGCCGGTTTCGCCGGCCAGGTCACCGTGAAATGGTGTGCTACCCATCTTTCGCTCGGTTCGGTCCCACGGTGC
Organism: uncultured Solirubrobacterales bacterium; assembly: GCA_963779695.1. Classification (GTDB taxonomy): domain Bacteria; phylum Actinomycetota; class Thermoleophilia; order Solirubrobacterales; family Solirubrobacteraceae; genus Palsa-465. Next base: position 85,419 of record CAVZZH010000032.1, on the reverse strand, counting down.
CGCGGCCGCCACAGGAGCCGCCGGTTCCGCCGCTGCGTGACGCCGCGGGTCCGTCAGCACCGATGCGGTCGAATGTCGGCCACTTCGATGCCGGTCGCTCCGCCAACGCCGTCAGCCGCACGGCGAACGTTTGGGAGGGTTCTGGCAGAGTCGGCCGATGCACGCGTACCCATTCAAACCTCGCAGTCAGCCGCCGCGATGACGTCGCGGCGAAAGCGCCGATGACATGCCGTGAAATTGAGACGACCCCCAGTGAAACGCCCATTGATGACACAGGCCGTCTGAATGGCGGCGCTTTTGGCCACTGAGTGACAACGGCTGGCCAGCCGTTGTCACTCCGCCTCGTCGGCGGGATCAGCGTGAGCCAGCAGTCTGCTCGGCATCGTTCGCCTGGGCGCGCTCGATCGCCCGCTGCATGTGCAGCTCATAGACGCCGCGCTCGACGACGACCTCACCATCGGAGCCGACCGTGAGCCAGTCGCCCGGACCGGCGCGCAGGTCGCCCCGCTCGCTGTGGATGACGAACAGATGATCGCCCGTCAGGCTGTACTCCACGTCGTTCGCGTTGAAGAACGTGAGGATCTCGCAGTCGTTGGTCTGGCGAATCTGAACCGGGGTGGTGACTTCCATGAGTGACTCCTTACGGTGTCCCGTGGCGCCGCGGCCAGTGTCGCGCGGCGGCACGAGCCCAGCCAGCGTGCGTCCCCCTGAGCGCGCTGCGTAATTCGCCGCAAATCGCCGGATTTCGACCGGGCGTGATTACCGTCAACTCGATTGGGGCGCCGTCGCGGTGTTCGGCATCCCCTCAACCGAGCTCGCTTCGGCCGTCTGACGCTGGATCGCCGGGGGTATCGTTGGGTGGCTCGCCGGGGCCGAGCAGGACGAGCGGCGTCGGCGCGGCACCAGCCACTAGCGAATCGTCATCGGATGGAGGGTTGAGGCGTTGGCCGGACCAGAGATTGGAATGCAGGGGACGATCACAATCGCGACCCGCGGTGACGACGGACCGGGCGAGGTCGAGTTGGCCGTCGATGGCGGCTCAGGGACGTTCATCGCCTACTCCGACGATCGTCTCCCGCGCGGCACCTCGGTCGTGGTGATTGAGATCCGTCCCAACCGGAAGGTTGATGTAGCTCGGCTCGCGTAGGCGAGCTTCGCCGATCCTTGAAAGGACAGACATGCTGGGAATTCGCGTACCGAATCCTGACCAGGCGATGTTGATCTCAGGTGGCAAAGGTGGCCGGGACGGCGCTCCGTTCCGCGTCGTGGTGGGCAATCGGAAGTTCGTGATGCCGCTGATCAACCGCGTCTCCTACCTGACGCTCGCGATGCAGGAGGCCCAGGTCGCCGAGCGCTGTGTGACGAACCAGGGAATCGAAGTGGAGGCGAAGGCCGTCTGCGCCTTCAAGGTCGGCAGCGACGAGCCGTCGATCGTCAACGCCGGACAGCGCTTCCTCTCCGATCAGCGCCAAATGCCGAATCTCGTCGGCCAGATCTTCGCCGGCCACCTGCGCTCGATTATCGGCTCGATGACCGTGGAGGACATCGTCCGCAACCGCCAGGCGCTCGCGACCGAAGTGCTCGACGCCTCCAAGGAGGAGATGGCGCGTCTCGGCCTGCTCGTCGACTCGTTCCAGATCCAGTCGATCGATGACTCGGGGCAGGGCTACATCGCGGCGATGGCGGCCCCGAACGTCGCCGCCGTCCAGCGTGAAGCCGCGATCGCCCAGGCGCGGGCCGACCAGGCGGCCGCCGAGGCAAAGCAGGAGTCCTTGCGCCAGCAGGCCCAATACGAACGCGACACGGAGATCGCCCGGGCCAAGAACGCCGCCGAAGTCAACAAGGCTCAGGCTGACGCCGACCGGGCGAGCCAGATCGCCCAGGCCGAGGCCAAGCGGCAGGTCGCGCAGGCTCAGGCCGAGGCCGATCAGGCCGGCCCGCTGGCGCAGGCCCAGGCCGAGCAGGCGGTGCTCGAAGCGCAGACGGCCGCGGCGACCAAGCAGGCGGCGCTGCGCCAGCAGGAGCTCGTGTCCGAACGGGTCAGGCCAGCCGAGGCGGACGCTGAGGCGATCCGGATCAAGGCACAGGCGGACTCTGAAGCCACGAAGCTGCAGGCCGAGGCGGCGGCGTCCAACGATCGGGTCGCGCTGGAGCGGATGATCATCGAGCAGCTGCCGCAGCTGGTCAGCAATGCCGGCAGCTCGCTCGCGAAGGCGAACGTCACCGTGCTGAACGGGTCCGACGGTCTCTCCCAGATCGCAGCCGGTCTCGTCAGCCAAGCGCTCGCGATCTACCACGAGGCCCGTCAGGGGCTCGTGACCAACGGGAACGCCAACGTCAACGGCGCCGAGCCTGCTGGTCCTCCGGCGGTCGGCCACACAAGCGCGGCGGGCCCGGCTGCGCCACCGGCGAACGAGGGGCCAACGCCACCGAACGATCAGTCGTCCGGGGGCGGCGCCTCGCTGTAGCCCTCGGCTCGGCGTCGCTCACTGGTGGGACCCACTAGGCCCAGGAATGACAAGAGCCCCCGGCAGCGGGGGCTCTTCGGGTGACGCGCGCGGACGGGGCCGCGATCGTCAGTCGGCGTTCTCGGACGGTCCGGTCGGACGCTCGGGACGCTCGGGACGATGCGCATCGTTGTCGCGGGCACGGGCGTCGCGGAGGAAATTCCCGACGTCCTCGGCCTGCTGATGAAACGGTGCAATGTTCGCCGGCATGATGGATCTCCGGTCCGGTAGTGAGCGATGTACCTATCTCGGTTAATCGCCCCGGCACGGACGGAATGAAGGCGCGCTCGGGCACCCACACGCAATCGCAACAGTCAGGCTCAACGAGGATGCCGCCGATGCCGCCGCTTGAGGGACGGAGACATTGGTCACCGGGAATACTTCAGCGCCGCGCTGGGAAGATCATCGATGTGTCGTCGCTCGGTGCGTTTCTGGCCACGCCAAACCTCGGCGCATACACGGCGTCGAAGGCGGCGCTCAATGCGCTCACGCGGACGACGGCCAACGAATGCTCGGCGGCCGACGACATCAACGGCGTGTCGCTCCCGCTCGACGGAGGGCTGCTCGTCGTCCCATGACTCTCTGCACGAACCGCCGTCACGTGCAAGTATTCGCGCCCGACGCGGATACTGGCGCAAGATTGCTCGTTCCTGCTGAACGCGTGTCCGTCCACCGCGACAGTTTGAATTCCCACTAACCCTGCAGACTCGATCCTGGAGCAAACATTGGCTCTCACCCAAACCCAGCTTCTCACCGCCGTCGCCGAACGCTCCGAATTGAGCAAGGCGGACGCCAAGCGCGCGATCACGGCGCTTGAGGACATCATCCTTGAGGAGATCGGCAATGCCCAGAAGGTCCGGATCGGCGGACTCGTGCAGCTGACCGTGCGCGTGAAGCCGGCCACCAAGGCGCGGAAAGGCCGTAACCCCGCCACGGGCGAGGAGATCACGATCGCGGCGAAGCCGGCGAGCGTCGACGTCCGCGCGCGGCCGCTGGCGAAGGCCAAGGAAGCGCTGCCGACGGTGCAGAAGGCGCGCCGTCGCCTCGCCAAGTAGCTCGGGCCTCAGCGCTCGAAAGCACCGCGAGCGCGTGGCTGCCGTCATGGCACGGCCACGCGCTCGGTGGTCGCGCCCTACCGCCTTGCGGGCGCGACCGTGACGATCTGACCGCTCGACGCGCTCTGGCGCGCGGCGTCAAGAACCTCCGCGGTGGCAACCGCGTTCCACGGATCGACAGGTACGGGAGCCAGCCCCCGGACCGCAGCCGCGAACGCCGGGTAGAACTGATCCCACGCGCCGCGCTCCGACGGCAGCGGCTCCGCATCCCCGCCGCGGAACAGACGGCCCCACCGCTCCGGCGGCTCGACGCCCCAGTCGGATTCCGTGGCGGGTGACTGGCCGGCGACGAGTCGCGCCTCCTGGCCGTCCATGTCCGGCACGACGACGTAGCTCGCGTCCGTGCCGGTCACGCGGAATCGCGGGCCCGGCGCGTGCTGCCGCCAGCTGCCCCACAGGTGGGAGTACACGCCGTTCGCGTGGGTGAGCGCGAGGAACACATCGTCGTCGAACGCGCCGGCCCGATCGGGCGCATGCATCTCGGCGTAGACGGTCCGCACGTCGCCAAACAACACGAGCGCCTGGTCGACGAGGTGACTTCCGAAGTCGCGCAGCGTTCCGCCGCCGGCAGCGCCGGGTCCCGGGTCCGGGGCAAACCGCTCAAAGCGGGACTCGAACCGCACCGGAGCGCCGAGCAGCCCGTCATCCAGCGCCTTGCGAACCGTGCGGAAGTCGGAGTCCCAGCGGCGGTTCTGGTAGACGGACAGCGGACGGTCAAGCTCCTCGGCGAGTCTCACCGTCTCCCTGGCGGACGCGGCGTCGAGCGCGAACGGCTTATCTGAGACGACCGCCAGGCCGAGTCGCAGCGCCCGCTGCGCAAGCTCGATGTGGGTGGCCGCGGGGGTCGAGATCGTAACCGCCTCGGCCCCCGCCGCCGCGAGATCCTCGAGCGAGCTGAACGTCGTGCGGCCGGGGAACTGCTCGGCAAACGCGCGTCCACGTTCCGGAGAGGTGGTGACGACGCCGAGGAACTCGCACTCGGTCGCACTCGCGATCAGCGGAGCGTGGAAGTACCGCCCGCCGCCCCCGAACCCAGCCAAGCCGATGCGCACCGCGTCCACCGTGCCAATGTAACCACTCGCGCTGCGGGCGCCGCGGCCGCAGCTATGATCGCTCCAGCGTCGGCCGGGGGTTTCTCAAGTGTTCAGGATGAATGACATCGGGGTGATGGTTCAGCGTGCGTCCGCGTGCGTGCTCGTCGCGCTCGTCGGCATGCTCGCCGCGGCGTCGGCGTCGGCGTCGGCGGCGACCGCGACGGCCGACGGCCGCGACGGCGGCCGCATCCCCGCCGGATGCGGTCGTGCTCGTGTCCGGGATCACGACGACCACTCCGTTCACGACGCCGACCGCTCAGTGCTCCGGGACGGACCCCCGCGGCGAGACCTGGAGCGTCGATGGAGCCAGGTTCGCGGCGCAGGGCTACCGCGTTTACACCGCGCCGGTGAACTATGGCGCCGGCCCCGTGAAGCCGGACCCGCCGACGTTCTCGAACTGCCCGCCGCAGCTGCCGGCGAGCATGACGATCAACTCGCGCGGCGATATCTATGCCGATGCCGGCGCACTCGCGTCCTTCATCGCCTACCTGCACACCCAGTACGGCGTGCGCACGATCCGGATCGTCGCCCATTCGTACGGCGGGCTATGGACGCGCGGGGCGATGCGACTCGCCTCCGCGGCCTTCCCCGGCGTCACGGTGCAATCGATCACGACGCTCGGCACGCCGCACCTCGGGAGCTTCATGGCCGACATCGCCGAGGGGGTCGACCCCGGCTTCTGTGGACAGGACACGACGTGCAAGGTGATCGCCTACCTCGTGATCGCGGCGAAGGACGCGACGTTTGAGCCCGCGCTCAGTCAGGTGACCGCGGTCTCGATGGCGCAGTGGAATCCGGGGCAGGGGGCTTCGCTCAATGGGATCCCCGTGAGCGCGATCGCCGGTGACGCCGTCTCGCTGCCCGGGATCACCAATCCGTATGTGTCGCCGAACGACGTCCTTGTCGGCCTGCGGAGCGCCCAGGCCGCGGGGCTGAAGGGCCCGGGCGTCATCCCCCAGCTCTCGTGCTTCGCCCCGTTCCCGGACGTCCACAGCACCACCTTCCTGCCGCTGTTCCCCCACGTCCGGTACGCCCTGACGAACGACCCGGTCATCGCGACCGATGTCGAGCAGACGCTCGCCGGCACCCCGGCGCCGACCCCGTGCCCAAGCAGCGGGGTCGCGAGCACCTCCACGCACGACGTCACGGCGACGTTGCGGACGGGCTCCTCGGCCCTCGGAACGCGGCTTGCGCACCACGCCGGCGCAGACGACGCGATCGTCGTGCGCACCGGCACGACGGTCACCTGTCGCGGTCGGGCGCTCCCCTCGATCCCGCTCCTTTACTCCACGCGGCTGCGGATCATTCCCCGGCCGAGCTGCGATGGACCCATCCGCATCCGGCACGCCTCAGGGGGTGTGCTGTACGTCCGCGATACGGCCGACTCGGTCACCCTGCACCGAACAAAGGGCCGCTACGTCGTCCGACTTCATGGGACGCCGACCGGCGCGAAGATCAGCCTCGCGATCAAGCATGGGCAGCGGTTCGTGGCGACCACGCTGGATCGCCACCGCTCGTTCGCCGCCACCGGCGCGCTGCGGACGATCACCTGCCGGGTCACGGTCACCCCGCGTCACGGCAGAGCCGAGCTCGCCGTGATCACCCTGCACCTGTAGGGCGAGATCAGCGCCGCATCGACCGGTAGCGACGGATCAACGCGTTCGTCGAGCTGTCGTGCCGGAGGTCGGGGTCGTCAGTTGACTCGAGCTCGGGAATGATGCGCTTGGCGAGCGCCTTGCCAAGCTCGACACCCCACTGATCGAAGGAATCGATCCCCCAGATGACGCCTTGGGTGAACACGCTGTGCTCGTAGAGCGCGATGAGCTTGCCGAGCGTCGCCGGGTCAAGTACGTCGGCGAGCAGGACGTTCGTCGGCCGGTTCCCCTCCATCACGCGATGGGGGACGATCGCGTCCGGCGTGCCGTCGGCGCGGACCTCATCCGCGGTCTTCCCGAATGCGAGCGCCTCAGCCTGAGCGAACACGTTCGACATCAGCAGGTCGTGGTGATCGCGCAGTGGATTGAGCGTGTTGGCGAAACCGATCAGATCGACCGGGATGAGCTTCGTCCCCTGGTGGATGAGTTGGTAGAAGCTGTGCTGCCCGTTCGTGCCCGGCTCGCCCCAGTAGATCGCGCCGGTCTGGTAGTCGACGTGCGCGCCGTCAAGCCGGACGTGCTTGCCGTTGGATTCCATCGTCAGCTGCTGGAGGTACGCCGGGAAACGCTTGAGGTATTGCTCGTAGGGCATGACGCCGACGGTCTCGGCGCCGAAGAAATCGCCGTACCAGACGGCGAGCACCCCCATCAACACCGGCAGGTTCTCCTCGAATGGGGTCGTCCGGAAGTGCTCGTCGATCTCGTGGAACCCAGCGAGCATGGCGTGGAAGTTCTCGGGCCCGACGGCCAGCATCGTCGAGAGGCCGATCGCGGAGTCCATCGAATAGCGGCCGCCGACCCATTCCCAGAAGCCGAACATGTTGTCCGTGTCGATCCCGAACGTCGTCACCTCCTCGGCATTCGTCGACACGGCGACGAAGTGCTTGGCGATCGCCGACTCGTCACCGAGCGCTGCGAGGACCCAGTCGCGTGCCGAGTGGGCATTCGTCATCGTCTCGAGCGTCGTGAACGTCTTTGAGGAGACGACGAACAGCGTCTCCTCAGGGTCGAGGTCGCGAGTTGCCTCGACGAAGTCGGTCGAGTCGACGTTGGAGACGAAGCGGAACGTCATCGACCGCTCGCTGTAGTGCCGCAGCGCCTCGTAGGCCATAACCGGGCCGAGGTCCGACCCGCCGATCCCGATGTTGACGACGTTTCTGATCCGCTTGCCCGTGTGCCCGAGCCATTCACCCGAGCGAACCCGCTCGGCGAACGCGCTCATCCGGCCAAGGACCTCATGTACCTGCGCGACGACGTCCACGCCGTCGACGATCAACGAACTGCCCTTGGGCATGCGCAGCGCGACGTGGAGTACCGAGCGGTTCTCCGACACGTTGATCCGTTCGCCGGAGAACATCGCCTCGATCCGCTCGCGCAGCCCCGCCTCCTCGGCAAGCTGGACGAGCAGGCGCATCGTCTCGCCGGTGACCCGGTTCTTGGAGTAATCGAGGAACAGCCCCGCGCCCTCGGTGACGAATTCCTCCCCGCGTCCCGTGTCCGCTGCGAACAGCTCGCGCAGATGCGTCCCCTTGAGCTGCTCGAAATGACTTGAGAGTGCGCTCCACGCGGGAAGCTCGCGAGGGTTGGGAATGCTGATCGTCGCACCGTCACTCATGGGCTCTCCAGGTTCTCGCTCGGACTGAAGCCCGAACCATACGGGTGGCGGCTTCGCAATACTGGCCGCGTGCTCATCGGAACATCTCTGACGTGACGGGGCGGGAGGCGGCGGCAGGGACCTGGCGCGTCATCGCACGCGTGACCCGCTGGACGGCACGGCTCGTCCGCGGCGAGGTCGTCAAGCGCGTCGGCGGCCCCGCGAGGGCCCGCGTCATCACGATGTTCGGCGCGGTACTCGCACTCAGCGGCGCCGACGCCGCGACCGTCGGCGCGGTCGCCCCCCAGCTCGAGCACTCGCTCCACATCGGCAATACGAAGATCGGCCTGCTGACGGCGGTCTCGCTCCTCGTCGGCGCCATCTTCACCATCCCGGTCGGCCTCCTCGTTGACCGCATCAAGCGCATTCCGATGCTCTCGATCAGCATCACCTTGTGGAGCATCGCGTCGCTCGCGAGCGCCTTCGCGTCGAGCTACTCGACGCTGCTTCTGACCCGCCTGGCCCTCGGTGCGGTGACCGCGACGGCCGGCCCGGCGATCGCGTCGCTGACGGGGGACTACTTCCCGGCGAGCGAGCGCGGCCAGGTGTACGCGTACATTCTCGGGGGCGAGATCGCGGGGACGGCGGCCGGCTTCATCATCAGCGGTTCGGTGGCGAGCCTGATCGACTGGCGCGCCGCGTTCCTGCTGCTGGCGATTCCCGGCTTCTTCCTCGCCCGCGAGCTCGACCGCACTGTCCCAGAGCCGCTACGCGGCGGTCAGAGCTGGCTTGAGCCCGGGGTCGAGGATCTCCACCAGGTGGTGGCCGAGGGTCACGCACGCGCCGCAGCGGAAAGTGATCCCGAGGCGGCCGCGGCGCACCCGCCGGCGGACGCCGCGAACGCTCCCGAGCCGGCCGTCGAGGAGCTCGCCCGCGAGGCGGCTCGACAGCTCGGCGTCGAGCCGGACCCGGACCTGATCCTGCGTGAGGATCCACGCACGCTCGGCCTGGTCGCCGCCGTCCGGTACATCCTGCGCATCCCGACGAACATGCTGATGATCATCAGCTCGTCGCTCGGCTATTTCTATTTCTCCGCACTGTCGACGTTTGCGCTGCTGTTCGTCCGCGGCCACTACCACGCCGGCCAGGCGACCGCGGAGCTCGTGCTCGCCATGCTTGTCCTCGGTGCGCTCGTTGGGACGCTCGTCAGCGGACGGGTGAGCGACATGCTGCTGCGGCGCGGCCACCTCGAGGCCCGCATCTGGATCCCTGCCTTCAGCTACATCGCCGCGGCCGTGCTCCTCATTCCCGGCCTCGTCTCCTCACATCTCACCCCCGCCCTATGGTTCGACGTCGCCGGCGCAGCCTGCATTTCGGCCGCGAATCCGCCGCTCGACGCCGCCCGGCTGGACATCATGCCGGCAGGCCTGTGGGGACGGGCGGAGAGCACCCGCACGGTGCTCCGCTCACTCGCCCAGGCCGCGGCGCCGCTCGTGTGCGGGGGGCTCGCGGACCTGATCGCCGGCATCGTGCCGGAGCAGGCGCCGATCGGCACCCATCCCGGCGTCGTCACCCCGAGCGCGGCGCGAGGACTGGAGATCAGCTTCCTCCTGCTGCTCGGGACGCTCGTCGCCGCCGGGCTATTCCTCCTGAAGGCGCGGGCGACCTACCCGCGGGACGTCGCGACCGCCGCCGTCTCGCACCAGGGCGGTCCCTAGGGGTGCCGACTCGCATACGGATAGCTACGGACCAGGTTCACGGAGCGCACCGGATCACAACGGCGTGGTGCCGTCGTACAACCAGGGCGAAGGAGGTGCATCCCAAGATGACCATCCCACTCGTGTTTGCCCTGGCCGGCGGCAGCTTCGTTTTTCTCGGCGTGATGATCGTCGGGTTCTTCGCGTTCGCCTTCAGCTACTACACGCGTCGCGGCAGCGGCATCAACCAACACCCGTACGGCGACATCGACCATAACTCTGGTCCGGAGCGGCCCTCCGAACTGCACCACGACACCACCCAGGAGATTCGCAACTGGGATCGGGGCGTCGCCGGGCGCCACCGCAGCCGACGTTGATCGCCTGAGCTCAGCCGGCTCGGTGGAGTCGGTGCTCAAGGTGGACCTCGTCGGATGCCTGAGGCTCCGCGGCCTAGTGGGCCTCACTTGCGGCTATCGAACGGAATCCAGGATCTCGGCGTGCTGGTCCTCAGGCGGATAGCCGTACGCGTAGACGAGCAGGTCGACGCTGCCGTGGTTCACCGTCTGCAGCGCCGTTCCGGGCTGGACGTGGACGACGCCGCCCACCGGCACGTCGTGGCGCTCCGGAGGCTCCCCGAGATACATCGAGAGCGTGCCCGCAAGCACGACGAACGTCTCCTCCTGCTCGCGATGCCTGTGACGGCGCCCACGCGCGCCCGGCTCATAGCGCCACACGTTGCCGCGAGTGTGGTCGACCTCGAGCCGATCGCTCAACTCGGCAACGTGCCGCGCCGGTTGCCCCGGCGCGTGCGGCCGGGTGATCCAGTCAAAATCCTCAGGCGAGACGACGCGGAAGCCCATCCCCGGAGCGTAACCGCCCGGCTCCGGCTCCAGCGTCTTGCTCGGGTCACCTCGCGTTGGCGAGTCCGTCGTGGAACACGAAGGGACTCAGAGGGTCCGTGCGAGCAGCGTGAACAGCTCGCGGAAGTGCCGCTCGGTGGCCGCCTCGTCGTACACCGGCGTGTCGGACATCGTGTAGCCGTGGCGCGCGCCCTCGTAGACCTCGGAGCGATAGCGGACTCCGGCGGCGTCAAGGGCGGCGTCGAGCTGTGCGATTTGCTCCGCAGGCATGCTCTGGTCCTGATCGGCGTGACCGAAGTACAGCTCCGCACCGCTCAACGCCGCAGCGGAGTGATGCGGGCTGTCCGGCGCGTCGGTGGCGAGTCCGCCGCCGTGGAACCCGGCGAGCGCGGCGACCCGTTCTGGATGTGCGGCAGCGATGCGCCACCCGAGCCGGGCGCCCATGCAGTAGCCGATGACCGCCACCCGTCCGGTCGACTCCTCGGCGAGCCGGTCGAGGTACGCCTGCCCGTCGGCGGCGACGCGCTCGGGCGTGAGCTGCGCCGCTAATGGCCGCAGCTGCTCAAAGAAACGGCCGCGAGCGTCCGGGTCGCTGCCGTCGGGCATCGGCAGCACCGGGGCGTGGCCGGCCCGGTAGAAGACGTTCGGAGCGAGCACGACGTATCCGTGCGAGGCGATCTGATCGGCCATCTCCTCGATCCGCGGCCGCAGGCCGTACGCATCCATTACGAGCAGGACGCCGGGGTGCGCCTCGCCGTCGTCGGGACGGACGAGGTACGCATCCGCGACACCGTCCGCCGTCGGGATCTCGGTCGTGTGACCCTGCACCTCGCACAGCATGGCAAACCGGGGAGCCGCGGCGCGATAATGCGCTCGTGGCATACGACGAGGATCTGGCCAATCGCATCCGTGAACTGATCCTGTCCGAGCCTGGCGTCACCGAGAAGAAGATGTTCGGCGGGCTGGCGTTCCTCATCAACGGGAACATGTCCGTCAGCGCCAGCAGACAGGGCGGCCTCCTGCTCCGCGTTGACCCGGACGAGACCGACGCCCTCATCGGTAAGCCGCATGCGGAGCCGTTCGCGATGCGGGGGCGCGAGATGCAGGGCTGGCTGCGCGTCACGCCGGAGGGCGTCAAGACGAAGCGCCAGCTCGAGCGGTGGGTCGCCCGGGGCGTCGGCTACGCCCGCACGCTGCCGGCCAAGTGAGCGCGGCGCGCGCTACAGCTGGCTGACGTCCGTCTCCAGCCCGAGCAGCAGTCGCCCGCCGAGCTCCCAGGTGGCCGGCGCCACAAGCATGTGCTGGGTGGCAACGTGGGCGTCGCGGAATCGCCGCTGGAGCGGGCTTGACTCGTAGATCGCACTGCCGCCCCCAAGCCGGTAGACGGCCTCGACGACGCGCGCGGCAGCGCTCGCTCCGTGGGTCGCTGCCAGCCGCAGCGACAGCCGCTCCGACACCGCGACCTCGCCGTGCTCGCAGGCGAGCGTCCAGGCCCGGCCGACCTCGTCAAGGAGGAATGCGCGGGCGGCGCGCAGTGACGCCTCGGCCTCGGCGACCTCGGCCTGAACCGTCGCGCGCTCCGCGAGGCGGCGGCGGCTGCCGGTCGGCGTCTTCTCGGAGGCGAGGACGACCAACTCGTCGAGCGCGCCGCGGGCGTTGCCAAGCGTGACCGCGGCAATCGCGACGGCGAGCAGACCGAAGAGCGGAAAGAGGTAGAGGGCACCCGGCTGCACCGGTGGCTCGGTGAACACCGATCCAGTCAGCTCGCGGGGGATGAGCAGCTCGGCGAACTCGATGTCGTTGCTCCCGGTGCCGCGCAGTCCGGCGACGTGCCACGTGTCGTGCACCACGACCTCGGACGCCGGGGCGAGCATCAACCGGATGTCCGGCATGCCGCCCGGTCGCATCAGGAGCTCACCGGACGGCGACTCCACGACGCAACCACCCATCAGCCAGTCGCAGTGGGAGCTGCCGCTCGCAAACGGCCAGCGACCGCTGACCCGGAACGCATCACCCTCGACACGCGCCCGGCCGCGGGGTGCGAACACGCCTCCGAGCACGGTGTCGGGGCGGGCGAACACGTTCGCCGCGGCCGACTCGGGGAGATACGCGAGCAGTAGGCCGCTCGTCGCCGCGATCGCGACGCACCAGGCCGCGGATGCGTCGCCGCGGGCCAGCGCCTCGACGGATTCGACGAGCGTGACGGGGGACGCCTCGGAGCCGCCAACGGCCTCAGGAACCAGCAGCCGGAACAGACCCGCGCGCGCGAGCTCATCGACGAGATCCGGCGCGAGCCGACGTTCCTGTTCGGCGTACAGCGAACGCTCCTGCGCGAGCAGCGCCAGGCGCTCCGCGGCGGCGACGGGTGTCTCGAGCACGGTGATAGAGCAGTTGTAGCGGACGAAATGCTCACGCCGGGTATGGCATTTGTCACTATCTCGCGCCGATGGCACCGCCTATGGAAACCCACGCGGCGATCCGAGCCAACTGCGAACGCGTGCTGCGTCAGAACTGGCGGGAGGGCCGGGCGAACGCGGACGATACGCCGTTCGCCTACACCTGCCCAAGTCCCGGGCATTACCCCTGGCAGTGGTATTGGGACTCGTCCTTCACGGCGATCTCGTGGCGGCACTTCGAACCAGATCACAGCCGACGCGAGCTTGAGTCCTTGCTCGCCGCACAGCGCTCCGATGGATTCATCGGCCACACCATCTTTTGGAACACCCCGCTCTCCGGCGTGCGGCGCTTCACGTACAACGTCACCGAGCCGGGCGCCCCGACGACCGCGAGCATCCAGCCCCCGGTCCTCGCCTGGGCGTGGCAGATCGCGGTCGGCGATCCACGCGCGGTAACGGGCATCGCCCGGCATCACGACTGGTTGGAAGCAAACCGCGACCTCGACGGGGACGGGCTCATCTGGATCGTGCAGCCCGACGAATCCGGGCTCGATGCCTCACCCCAGTTCGACGCGATTTGGGGTCATCGGGCCCACAGCCGCCCCGGCTACGTCCTGCTCGTGCAGCGCAATCGCCGGCTTGGCTACGACGCCCGGGCGATCGAGGCGGACGGCGGTCCGGTGTGCTGCGAGGTCATGACGAACGTGCTCTACTCACTCTCTCGCTCGACGCTCGGCCGGTCCTCGCTGACGGAGCAGATCGTCGCGCGGATGTACGACGAACGCAGCGGGCTGTTTCATCCCCTCGCCCGCCCGGCCCCCGCCCGCGAGCCGGCAGTGACCTGGGCCGCACTGTCACCCCTCGCGCTTCCCGATCTCCCGGTGGACATTGGGCGGGAGCTCGTTGAACGTCACCTGCTCGACCCCAGGCGGTTCTGGCTCCCCGTCCCGCCGGCGTCGGTGTCGGCAACCGACCCGACCTTCTCCACGCGAGACCGCAACCTGATTGGAGCGCGGCTGTACTGGCGGGGCCCCACCTGGGTCAACTCGGCGTGGCTCGTGTGGCTTGGTCTTGTCCGCCTCGGCTACGCCGAGCACGCCGAGACGCTCGCCACGCGGCTCGCGGGCGCAATCGCGACGCACGGGCTACGGGAGTACTACAACCCGTACACCGGGGCGGGTATGGGGGCCGTCGACTTCGGCTGGTCCTCGCTCATCCTCGAGCTGCTTGAAGCCGATCCCCGGGCCCGGAACAGTTACCTCGACCCGTCCCCCGGCCAGTACGCTGACCCGGTACGCCCGTGGACCACCCCTCCGAACACCTCGACGTCCTGATCGTCGGCGCCGGTCTCTCCGGGATCGGAGCCGGCTATCACCTGCAGGCGCGCTGCCCGGGGACGACGTACGCGATCCTCGAGGCGCGAGACCGCAGCGGCGGCACCTGGGATCTGTTCCGTTACCCGGGAGTCCGCTCGGACTCCGATATGCACACGCTTGGATATGCGTTCCAGCCGTGGAAGGACCCGCAGGCAATCGCCGACGGTCCGTCGATCCTCTCCTACGTCCGAGAAACCGCCGCCGAGCACGGCATCGACCGGCGGATCCGCTTCAACCACCGGGTCCTCGCCGCCCGCTGGTCGACCGCCGAGGCACGATGGAGTGTCGAGGTGGAGCGGACCGACACGGGCGAACGGGCGCTTTTGAGCTGCGGCTTTCTCTTCTTCTGCAGCGGCTACTACCGCTATGACCGCGCGTTCGCCCCGGAGTTCCCCGGCGCGGAGGACTTCTCCGGTCGCATCATCCACCCGCAGTTCTGGCCGGAGGACCTGGACTACTCGGGACAGCGGGTGGTCGTCATCGGGAGCGGCGCGACGGCGGTCACGATCGTGCCGGCGATGGCCGAGCGGGCCGCACACGTGACGATGCTCCAGCGCTCGCCGAGCTACGTCGTGTCGTTGCCCGCCCGCGACGAACTCGCGGTCCGACTACGCCGCATTCTCGGGGTACGGCTCGGCTATCAGCTCATCCGTTGGCGCAACGTACTCGTGCAACTGCTCAGCTTCCAGCTCAGCCGGCGCCGCCCGCAGCTGATGAAGAAGCTCATCCGCCGCGGAATCGAACGCGAGCTCCCACCCGGCTACGACATCGACACCCACTTCAACCCGAGCTACAACCCGTGGGATCAGCGCCTGTGCCTCGTCCCCGACGGCGACCTGTTCACGGCGATCAGCGAGGGCCGCGCCGACATCGTCACCGGTCGGATCGACCGGTTCACTGCGACCGGCATCCGGCTCGCCTCGGGCGATGAGCTGGACGCCGACATCATCGTGACGGCGACAGGACTCGAGCTCGTCCCGCTCGGCGGTGTCCGGCTCACGGTCGACGAACGACCGGTCGAGCTCCCGGCCACGCTGGGCTACAAGGGCATGGTGTTGAGCGGCGTGCCGAACCTGGCGACTGCGTTCGGCTACACGAACGCGTCGTGGACGCTCAAGTGCGATCTCACCTGCCAGTACGTCTGCCGGTTGATCAACCACATGCGCAACCATGGCTACGACTACTGCGTGGCGCAGAACGACGATCCCAGCGTCGCGCCTGAGCCGTTCATCGACTTCAACTCCGGCTACGTCCTGCGCGCGCTCGACAAGTTCCCCAAGCAGGGCTCGAAACGGCCGTGGCGGCTGCATCAGAACTACGCGCTTGACATCGTCGGGCTGCGATTCGCCTCACTCGACGACGGTGTCCTGCGGTTCAGGCGCGCCTCAGAGAAACGCGATCCCCAGGCCGATGACCATGACGGCCGTCGTACTCCAGACGATGATGGTCGCGATCAGTCGCTGGTCGAGGCCGTACGCATGGCCGACGATCAGTGAGTTGATCCCGGTCGGCATCGCTGCCTGCAGCAGATACGCCGACGGCAGCTTGACGACGAACTCGGAGATGCCGAACAGCACGAGGGGCACCGCTGCCAGACGGAGCGCGACGGCGAGCACGACGCGGCGGTCCGGCAACTCGAGCAGCGGCGCCGCATCCTCGCGGCGCTCGGCCGACAGGTTGACGCCGACCGCGAAGAAGCCGAGCGGGAGCAGCACCGCCACGACGATGTGCGACGCCTGGACGAGCACCGTGGGGACGAGCGACGCCGGCACGATCAGTCCCGCGATCACCGCCAGCAACGGGGGGTTTCGCATCAGGAACGCCTTCGCACGCGCCCGCGGCGTGTCCCCCGCCCGGCTTCCGAACGCGGCGCCGATCCCAAACCCGAAGAGCAGAAACACGGGCCCGCTGACGATCTGGTCGTAGGCGACGGCGGCGCCGAGGTGGCTCGTACCGAGGAGCGCCACGGTCATCGGCAGTCCGAGATATCCGGTGTTGACGACGACGACGCAGAGGATGATCGCGCCGAGAGTCGGACGGGCGAGGCCCATCACGAAGCGACCGACCGCCCACGCCGCGAGACCGGCGCAGGCGAGCGCGATGTACGCGCCGATGAGTCCCACGCCGGCACCGCTCGAGAGATGCAGATGGGCGATGTTGACGAACGACACGAACGGGACGAGCACGTACAGCATCACGGCGAGCGCGATCCGCGATGCCCGTGCCGCCCGGGTCGGCGCGCGGTGCTCACCGACGACGCCGAACGCGGTCGACGCGACGACGGCCAGCACGACGAGAATCATTGGGGTGTGGTCAGGAAGTGCGTCGCGGCGGTGCGTCCGCTCTGGTACAGCTCCTCGGCCGTTGCCGTGCTGATGCCGAAGTCGAACGGCTGAACCCCGAGGCTGTCGACCTCGATCGAGCGCGCGTGCACCCACGGTTGGGCGAGGTAGCCCTGGTCGTGTCCGACGATGGCGGTGATGAGGACCGACTCGAGGAAGTGGACGCCCGGGACATTGCCGACCAGCTTGAGCGACGGGATCAGCCGGGTGTCACCGGCGGGGAGTTGCGGCAGCAGTGTCACCCCGATCGTGTCCCACCGCCGCTCGAGGCCGTCCGTGCGGTCGAAGATGTCCATCGGGTAGTTGCTCACCAGCCCGCCGTCGACGAGCAGCGACTCACCGCCCGGGTACCGGAGCGTGAACGGCTCGTATAGGTACGGGACCGCGGTCGACGCGCGCACGGCGTCGGCGACCGACTGCTCATCAGGGTCGAGCCCATAGCGCTCGTAATCCTGCGGCAGCCGCAGCAGCTGTCCGCGGGTCACGTCCGCAGCGAGCACAGTGAGCCGCCAGCGGTGCTCCGGTCGCGGGTCGGCGCCGGGATCGTCGGTGATCCGCAGATCGCCAAACGTCACGACGCCGTGACCCTTCAGCTCGCCGGCGAGGAAGTCATGGAGCTTGGTGCCGGCGGCATAGCCGTTCTCGAGCACCACCGACAGCACCGGCCCGACGATCGGCACCTTGTCGAGCGCATCCTTGTCGAGAAACTGCGAGTAGTCGAGCTGCCCGAGGAGACCGTGCAGATCGCTCGGCGAGGCGCCGGCGGCTAGCAGCGAGCCGACGATCGCGCCGGCCGAGACGCCGGCGATGCGCTTGAACTGCGCGCCGTGTTCCTCGAGCACAGCGGTAGCGCCAACATGTCCGATGCCGAGCACGCCACCACCGGACAGGACGAGATCGATCGGTCCTGGCAGTGTGGGCGTCAGCCGCCGGCCCTCCGGTACGCATCGACCGCCTCGGCGTACCGGTCCATCGCCTGGTCGACCTCATTTCGGCCGGTGGACGGCAGCCAGAACACCGAGCGGTGCACGCCGGCATTGGCGATCCGCTCGATCCGCGCCGGATCGCGCATCATCCCCATCTGGGTGATCGGGATCTCCGGCCTGCCGGCCTCCTGGGCCTTCAACTGGAGACGGTCGTAGGCGGCAATCATGTCGTCGTCGTTGCCGACCCGGTTCGGCATCCATTCATCGCCGAATGCGATCACCCGGTCAAACACCGTCGGGCCGTTCCCGCCGACGAGCACCGGCGGGTGCGGATCCTGGAGAGGCTTCGGCCAGCACCAGATCCGGTCGAAGTCGACATAGCGGCCGTGGTAGCTCGCCTCCTCCTCGGCCCAGATCGCCTTGATCGCCCCCACGCGCTCGCGCATGATCCCGAACCGGCGCTTTGCATCCGTGCCGTGGTTCGCCATCTCCTCGACGTTCCACCCCGCACCGACGCCGAACAGGAACCGACCGCCGGAGAGCCGATCGACCGACGCAACCTCCTTCGCGGTGACGATCGGGTCCCGCTCGACGACGAGGCAGATCGCAGTACCGATCAGGAGGCGCTGCGAGGCGAGCGCCGCCGCCGTGAGTGCGACGAACGGGTCGTAGGTCCGGCTGTATTCAGGCGGCAGCTCGCCACCGGCCGGATACGGCGTCTGGCGGCTCGCGGGGATATGGGTGTGCTCGGGAAACAGGAGACACTCGAATCCGCGTTCCTCGGCCATCTGGGCGAGCTCGGCGGGATTTTGAATGTCCGCAGTCGGGAAGATGGCGACGCCAAAGTTCACGGTCCGTTCACCCTACAGCGCTAACGTTTTTGCCATGGACACCGACACGAACACCACTCGCGAGGTCACCCTCAGCGACGAGCAGTGGCGAGAGCGACTCACCCCCGAGCAGTACGACATCCTCCGCCGCCACGGCACCGAGCGTCCCTTCACCGGGGCCTATTGGGACGTCAAGGACGACGGCATGTATCACTGCGCCGGCTGCGGAGCGGCGCTCTTCAGCTCGGACACCAAGTTCGATTCCGGCACGGGTTGGCCGAGCTTCTACGAGCCGGCGGTCGCGGAGAACGTTGAGCTGCGAACCGATCGTAGCCTTGGCATGGCCCGCACCGAGGTCCTGTGCAAGCGCTGCGGCGGGCATCTCGGCCACGTCTTCGACGACGGGCCGCGCCCGACGGGCCTGCGCTACTGCATCAACTCCTGTGCGCTGGATCTGGGGGCTGACTCGCAGCAGTAGGAGCCGGGTCATCGGCGAGCTCCGCCTCGACGCGGGCGTGGGCTCGCCGCTCGCGCACCCGGATGGCGATCACGGCGCCAACGACCACGACCGCGAACACGATCGCCGCAACGATGCCGAACTGGTGATCAGGTGGGCCGCGGCGTGGCCGCCGAAGTATCCCGCCAGCCCGAACGCCAGACCCCAGGTGATCCCCCCGAGCGCGTTCCAGAAGAAGAACTCGCGGAAGTGCATGTGGTTGATGCCGGCCATCCACGCGGCGGCGATCCGGACGAGCGCGACCCAACGGCCGAAGAACACCGCCTTGGAACCGTGCTTGTTGAAGAAGCGGTCGCCGACCGAGATCAGCATCCGCCGCCGGTGGTGAAACGGCCCGGGTGCGGTAAGCACGTCGCGCCCGAAGTGGCGGCCGAGCGCGTAGCCGATGTTGTCGCCGATGATCGCTGAGGCGATACCGATCAGGAGCACGAGCTCGATCTGCAGCTTGCCCTGGCTCGCGAGCACCGCCGCCAGGATCAGCGCCGTCTCGCCCGGCGAGGGGATGCCCATCGACTCAAGACCGATGATCGCCGGCAGGAGGTAGCCGAGGCCGCTCGTTACGCCGATGAGCGCAGCGAGCTGGACGGTCATGCGCTTGGCGGGTTGCGAAACACGGCGAGCAACGACAGCCCGGCGCGGAGGGTGCCACCCCGGCGCAGCCACCGCGCCTCGGCTCGCAACGGCTGCTCGAGCACGCCGTTGAGCCACTGCGGCCCGATGTCCAGGTCGGGTCGGTAGTCACCGTTCGGCTCAATCCCGCGCTTGCGCTGGGCCAAGCGCACGACCGCGGCCGGCGGCAGCAGCAGGCTGTTGAACGACGTGATCCGCACGAGCTCCCAGCCGGCGGTGACGCCGGCGCCCTTGAGCAACAACCGGGAATAGCGGCGGAAGTGGTGGTTGGCGACGTCGTGCCGTGACCACAGTGACTGGTAGGCGGGCACGGTGACGAGCATCCATCCGCCCGGCTTGCTGACCCGGCGCAGCGACGCGAGCGTCGCTCGGTCGTCCGGCGTGTGCTCGATCACATCGAGGCACGTGATCAGATCGAACGTGTCGTCGTCCCAGGGAAGCTCCTCCAGCCTGCCGACCCGGACGTCATACCCGGAGTCGCGGCCACCGGCGATGGCCGCCGCGTCAGGGTTGAGCTCGATCCCGGACACCGTGCCGTAATCGGCGATCTCCTCCAGCGTCCGCCCCGAGCCGCAGCCGGCATCGAGTACCCGCGCAACCGCCGCGTCGGGCAGCGGCAGCCGCTCGAGCTCGGCGCGGATGATCGCGCGGCGTCCGCGGTACCACCAATGATGCTCGTCGACATCGAGCATGGCCTGCATCAGGCGATCGTCCATGCCGCTGATGCTGCCAGACGCCCGTCACAGACGCTGTGCTGAGTTGGCACGGAGTTGCCACGAATGCGTCTTGTTCCGTTACAGCGACCGGCGTGATCCTGCCATGCATGACCACCCCAGACCCCATCCCGGACCCCGTCGCGGATCCGCCGTCGCGGACCGCGCCGGCGCGGATCGCGACCGCCGATCGTGCGGACCGCCGACCGCGCGAGCGCTGAAAACCAATTCACCGGCAGAGGTCGCCGGTCAGACGCCAACCTTCACCGCCTGGAAGCCCCGACGGGCGATGAATGCCAGCGCGATCGCCGGCAGCGCTGCGGTCAACGACGCCCTCCAGATCCATCTCCCCCAGCTCGCCCTCACCCGCAGTCGCGCCGAGCGTCTGCTGCTCATCCTCCTGCCAGGCCGCAGGCCTGCCGATCCCGGAGACGAACGTCTACGTCACCGGCTAGCTCGTCGACGCCTACTGGCCACAGCACCGAAGCTGATCGTCGAGATCGACGGGACGCGCGGCCACCGGACGCCCGCCCAGATCCGCCGTGACCATCAGCGCGACCTCGAGCTCCGACAAGCCGGCTACATCGTCCTGCGCTACACCGAGGACCAGCTCGAAAGCGACCCCGAGGCGATCGTCAGCGAGCTCCGGCGATATCTCTGACGCCGCCGCCGTCCGGCGCGCGCGCCGCCGGCAGCCGCAGCGTGAACCGCGCCCCCACGTCAGCGGACGCCTCGAGCACAAGCTCGCCGCCCATCCGCTGCGCCAGCTCGCGCCCGATCGCCAGGCCGAGACCGAACCCGGCCTGGCCACCCGTGTCCCGGCCGCGCTTGAAGCGCTCAAAGATCAAGTCGCGCTCGTCGCTCGGCACGCCGGGGCCCTGATCGCACACCGTCAACGACGGACCGGGCGCGCGGCGCAGCTCGATCCGGACCTCGCTC
This sequence comes from uncultured Solirubrobacterales bacterium, assembly GCA_963779695.1. Lineage (GTDB taxonomy): Bacteria > Actinomycetota > Thermoleophilia > Solirubrobacterales > Solirubrobacteraceae > Palsa-465. The sequence goes on along the minus strand of CAVZZH010000032.1, from coordinate 64,228 downwards.
CCCGGCGGGCTGACCCGGACAGCGTTGTCGAGCAGGATGCGGATGATCCGCGCGACGCTGCCCGGATCGCCGAGCGCCCACACCGGACCGTCGCCGTCCTGAAGCACCGACATGACTCCGCGCTCGCTCTCGCGGACCTCGAATTCGGCCAGCACGGCCCGGCTGAGCTCGCCGAGCTCGACCGGCTCGGAGCGCAACTGGACCTCGGCGTCGATCCGGCTGAGGTCGAGCAGGTCGGCGGCGAGACGGCCGAGGCGGCGCGACTGGGCGCGGGCTCGGTCCAGCAGGTCGCGGGCGTCGTCGAGGTCGGGTTCGCCGGTGCGGAGGTCGTCGGCGATCAGCTCGAGCATCCCGTCGAGCGAGGTGAGCGGGGTCCGGAGCTCATGCGAAGCGGTCGCGACAAACGCGCGGCGTGCCTGCTCCTGATGCTCGAGCTGGCGCTGCATCGTCGCGAACGTCCGGACCAGGTCACCGACTTCGTCCCGGGCCCGGTCCTCCGGCATCTCGACCGGCGGTCCCTCCTCGGCGAGCTGCAGCGCCGCATGACGCAGATGGCGCAGGCGACGAACCAACGTCGCCGCGAGCGGGATCGCGAGGATCAGCGTGAGCGCGAGCCCGGCGAGCGCCGCAGTGATGAACGCGGTGCGGACCGCCCGCACGGCACGCCGGGATCTCGTCGATCGGACGCCGCACCGCGAGCACGTACCGGACCTTGTCCTTGGTGAACGGCAGCGCCATCCGCACGTAGTCCTTGCCGTCGATCGTCCCGAAGCTTGCCTTCGCGCGGGCGGTTTGAAAGGCCTGCGCAGCATCGTCGAACGAGTCAGCCTCGGCGTTCTCTCCTTCCAGGTCGGACGTCAGCAACAGCCGCCCTTGTCCGGTCGCGTTCGGGTAGCCGAGGACGTACACGAACCCACCGCCGAGACGGGAGACGAGATTCTGCTGCGCCCGCTGGAGTGCGAGCTGAGCCGGAGAGTGAAACGCGGGATTCGGCAGCGCGCTATCGAGCGCCAGGAGATTGAGCTTCTCAAAGCTCTGCGTGGAGTGCTCGGGCAGGTCGTGCTTGAGCGTCGTCAGGGCCGCTCGCCGGAGGCTCTGTTCCAGCGGCCCGAGCAGCGCGAGCGCCGCGACACCCAGCGTGGCGATGGTCGTGACAACGACCGCGCCGACGATCCGTCCGCGGAGACCGAGCGCCCCGCGTCGCGGCCGCGCTCGCGCCACTACGGTCCTCGGAGGCGGTACCCGGCCCCGCGCACGGTGAGGATGTAGCGCGGCTTCTCCGGCTCGGGCTCGAGCTTCTCACGCAGGTGCCGGATGTGGACGTCGATGGCGCGCGGATCCCGGTAGGCGCTGTCGCCCCAGATCGCCCGCAGCAACTCCTGGCGGTTCAACAACCGTCCGGGGTCGGCCATGAGCGCGTCGAGCAGCTCGAACTCGGAGAACGTCAGACGCACGGGCCCACCGTCGACGGTGACCTCGCGCTGGGCGCGATCAAGCGTGATCGGGCCGACGACGAGCACCTCTTCGCCCATCGCCCGCGTGCCGGCTCGGCGCAGCACCGCGCGGATCCGGCTGCGGAGCTCGGCCAGGCCGAATGGCTTGGTGACGTAATCGTCGGCGCCGGCCTCAAGTCCGAGAACGGCGTCCGCCTCGGACTCAAGCGCCGTCAGCATGATGATCGGGACGACATTCCGTCGCGCGCGCAGCGTCCGGCAGACCTCGTAGCCGTCCGGGCCGGGTCCGAGGGCGACGTCGAGCAGCACGATGTCGAAATGCTCCGTGCTCGCCCGGTCGATCGCGCTGCGACCGTCGCCCACCGCCATCACCCGGTGGCCCTCACGTGAGAACGAGCGGGTCAGCATCTCACGCAGATCAGACTCGTCGTCCACGACGAGAATGCTGAGCGATGCGTTAGTGCCCCGCGCGCCCGGCAGCGGGGACTGCGAAGCGGTGCTCTCGGAGCTCGTCATCCACGTCGATCGTAGCGAGCAAACCAGTGCGATCGCGCGTGATTTCCTGCAGCGGCCACGTCGGACGACGACTCAGTAGGCGTCGGATGCCGTCCCGGTCGGTGTCCCGGACGGGCGTGCGGCAGCCCGACTGAGGCGAGGTTCAGGCACGGGCACCGTCCGCGCGCGCGGCACGAGCGAGCCGGCAGCGGCAACCGCCCAGAGCACCGCAAGCCAGGTGAAGGTCGCGAGCGTGACATGCACCCAGACCATGTCCGTCGGCAGTCGCAGCTCGTACTGCACACTCCCGACGAGACCTTGGGCTGCGAGCAAAACGCCGAGCACGGTCAGCGGCTCAAGCGCGTCCGCGTCAGCCCCGCGTCGGCGCCGCAGGAACCAGACGGCGACGACCGCGATGCCGAACACGGCGGCGATCGTGGCATGACGGTGCACGACCCACGTCAGCGTCCCATTGCCCTTGAAGTGGAGCCGGTGAATGCGCTGTCCGGGCGAGCCGCCGGCGTGTGGGCCCGCCGCCGTGGCGGCGGTGCCGGCGGCGATCGCAAGCGCGCCGAGCGGAGCGAGCGCACGCACCGACCAGACCACCAGGCGATCCGTCGAGCGGGGGCGCGACCCGGGCTCATAGGTCGCCCGCCAAGCGAGCGCCACGGCGGCGATCAGGACGATCATGGAGAGCATGAAATGCCCCATCACAAAACCGGGGGCGAGATGCTCACGCACGGTGAAGCCGCCGAGCACCGCTTGGGCGACGACGCCGAGCGGGAGGAGCACCGCCAGCACCGCCAAGTCCCGCCGGAACGGGCGACGCGTGAACGCGAGCACCGCCGCGATCACCGTCAGGATGCCGACCGCACCCGACAGCGCGCGGTTACCGAACTCGATCAGCGCGTGAGTCGACAGCGGCGGCAGGGCCTTGCCGTAGCACTTCGGCCAGTCAGGGCAACCGAGGCCGGAGCCGGTGAGCCGCACGGCGGCGCCGGTCAAGACGATCACGGTCAGCGCGCCAAGCGTCCAATAGGCGACTCGCCGGTACTGGGACGGAGTGACGGCGAGACGGTTACGCATGGGGTACGGAGAGCTTCAATGTAGCCAAGGCGACGTGGCGGCTCGCGGATCGCGCACCCTGGGAGCGCCGACCCGCCGGATGGTACCTCGCGCCGCGCGAGGGCACGTCGTCGTCAGTCTCACCGCGGCGAGAGCAGCAGCGTGCAGAAGCCGCCGGGTCGGCTCTCCGCGAGCGAGACCAGCCGCGCGAGGTCATCGCCACCGTCGATCGCGTCCGGGTCATCAAGGACCTGGATGTCGTAGGCCAGCCCCCGGTAGAACGCGAGCGTCGCCTCCGGGTCGTCGCCGAACTCGCGGATCGCCTGCGGCCAGAACTCGAGCTGGAGGCGAGGTCGCCAGCGCGCGAGCGCCCCTGACATTCCCTCCAACACCGCCCGTTCGGCGCCCTGCGTGTCGACGATCACGAAATCGAGGCGATCGCAGTCGGCGATCACGTCGTCGAGCGCCACCGCCCGCACGAGCGTCCCGGTGCGGTTCGCACCGGTGTCGTAGACGCGGTGGTCGCCCGTGTTCGTCGGGGACAGCCGCAGCTCGAGTTCCCCTGCCTCGCGCCACGCGGCGCCGTGCACCGGCTCGACCTGCGTCGCCCCCGCGCGAGCGACGTTGGCCGCCAGCATCGCATAGTTCTCAGGCGCCGGCTCGACCGCGACGACCTTCCCACCGGGCCCCACGCACTGGGCCGCGAGCAGCGCGAAGTAGCCGACATGGGCGCCGACGTCGACGACGGTCATCCCCGGGTGCGAGCGCGGCCCGGATCGCGGCTCCGTCCGATGCGTCCCAGGTCCCCGACTGCCGCACGGCCGGTGTCAGCACCTGACAGCGCTCTGGGTACCAGAGCTCGCCCACGTCGGTGACGACACTGACCGCCCCGGGCACCGGCGATACCGCAGCCGGTGCGGTGACCTCGGCGACGATCGCGTAGTCGGGCTGTGCGGTGCGATCCTGGTCGGGATCGCCGATGCCGCCGGGATGCCAGATGTAGCCGCCGGTGAAGCCGCTGAGCCGGCACAGTGCGAGCACGACCTCGGGGAACAGCGGGTGCTGATGCGTCGGGTCGATCCAGAAGTTGCGGAGCGCCAGCGGGTAATGCGGATTGGGCGTCTCGACGATGAGCAGGCCAGCCGGACGCAGCTTGGCGCGCGCGGCGCTGAGGAATCGGAGCAACCGCGGGTACGGGAGATGCTCGATCACCTGCGAGGCGAACACGACCCCGACCGATGCGTCTGGGAGCGTCTCGAGATGGTCGACGACATCCGCCTCGGAGACATCGAGCCCCTTGCTGCGGCAATGCTCAACCATGGCACGGTCGAGATCGACGCCGTGGGCGGACAGGCCGTCCTGCCGGAGGACCTCGAGGAACTCGCCCCGCCCGCACCCAAGGTCGAGCACCGGCTGGCGATGGCCGATCAGCTGCAGATAGCGCTGCTGGCGATCGCGAACCACGCGTTCCGGACCGCGGAACACGTTCTCGAACTCGAGGTAGGGATCGGCGGGCCTGCGCCCGTTCATGGACTGACGAAAGCCCTCAACGCGGCCGACGGGGCTCTCGAACCGCTCGAGCGGCACGAGCGCGTGCGGGGGTGTCAGCTTGCGCTCGAGCGCAGAGACGCGGACCGTGAGCGAGCGGTCGTCCGGGTCGGCCGCGCGACGACTGCGGGCGAGTTCCGCGGCGCGCGCCGCGGCGACCCGGAGTTCGAGCGCCCGGAGTTTTGCGAGGTCATCTCGCGCCTGCTCGAGCTCGGAGACCATGCGCGAGTCGACGGCGCGTTGATACGAGGTGAGCGGCTTGAGCGCCCGGAGGAGCAGCCGGCGGGCAGGCCGCCCGGCGAATCCGAACGTCGACCTGGCGGGCGGCACGGGACCACGTTCGATCAGCGGCGCTGCCGCCGAGCGGCGGTGGGCTCATCCGATGGCCAGAGCTCAAGCTCGCGCGCGATCCGTTCGAGTCGCCGCTCCATCGAGACACCCGCCGCCTGCAGCGAATGGGTCCGTCGGATGTCCGCGGCGGCGCGCGCGCCGACGGCCCGGCTCGCCGCCTGATCGTGCGAACACGCGTCGCATCAGCGCTGCGGCCTGCTCGACATCTGGCTCGGCCCACACGCCGTTGGGCGGGTACTGCGTCCCGTCACCGCCGATCGGGACGAGCCGGAAGCCGACGAGGTAACTGTTCTCCTCGTTCTGAAACTCGAGATTGCCGGAGTACGCGGTCGCGATCGTCGGTTTCCCGAGGAACATCGCCTCGGCGAGCGGCAGCCCGAAGCCCTCCGCCCGGTGGAGCGACACGTAGCAGTCGCAACTGGCGACCATCGCGTCCTTGTCCTCCGGCGAGACATAGCGGTCGATCACGCAGATGTCGGGATGGCCGGCGACGGCCGCCATCAGCGCCCGGTGCGCCTCGCGATGCTGGGTGTGGTTGATGCACTTCACCACGAGTGAGGCTCCGTCCCCGGGCGCGAAACTGCGGCGGAACGCATCGATCACCGCGAGCGGGTTCTTGCGCCGCAGCGCGCTCGCGTAGTCGAACATCGTCAGGAAAACGAAGCCGTCCGGCAGCCCGAGCGCTGCCCGGGAGGCAGGAGGCGGGGGCGTCACGGCGACCGGGAAGGTCATCGTCCGGATCGGGACGTCGATCGCTGGACGCAGCGTCGCCGCGATGTGTTCGCTCGCCGTCCACACCTCGTCGACGAGGCGGAAGTTCGGCCGCCAGTTGAATGGCGTCGGACCCTCGACTTCCCACCACCAGTAGCCGATCGAGTACCGATCGAGGAAGAAGCGCTCGCCGAGGCTGTGGGCCCAGTGGCCCATCCAGTCGGGGTTCGCGCACGTGATCGTGATCGGGAACGCCACGCCACCGGCGGCCGCGGTCTCGAACGCGTGTCCGTGGCGGCAATCCGGTCGCACCGTGCTCTCCAGCGGCAGCACCGGGATCCGGCGTTCGTCGAGAGCGGCGACGAGCAGCCGCCCCGCCTCACCGGTTCCGAGCTCAGCACGCAGGAACGACAGGACGTTGACGCCCACGTCGGGGGGCAGCGCCTTCCCGAGCACCGGGATGCGCGGGTCGAAGTGCTGGAACTCCGTCGGCGCCGGCGGCATCAGCTCGTCGATGATCGAGTACTGCTCCTGGCCGTAGGCATGCAGCCATTCGACAAATGCCGCACCGTCCCGATCGAGATCCGGGAATGCGCTGCGCAGGTTCGGGTCGCGCTCGTAGAGCTCGTACAGATACCGATTGACCCCGAACCGGCCACCCGCCGGCGCCGGCTCACGCAGTTGGGTGATCAGCTCCCGATCTCGGTCCGAGAGCGTCACGACGGTCTTATTGCTGACAGGCACACGGCAATTCTGACCGTCCTGTTAACGATCAGCCAAATGGGAGTGTGTCGGCGATGTCGGCGAGCGCCGGCGCCGACCGGTCCCGTTCTGAGACGCTCAGCTCGAGGTCGCGCGGCCAGTCGATGCCGACCGCGGGGTCGTCGAAGGCGAAGCCGCCCTCGAGCGAGGCGTCGTAGTACGCCGAGGTCTTGTAGATGACATCGGCGACCTCGCTGAGCACGCAGAATCCGTGGGCGAACCCGTCCGGGCAGTACAGCTGATGGTGATTGCCGTCGCTCAGCTCGAACATCTCCCACTGCCCGAACGCCGGCGAGCTCCGGCGGAGATCGACGACGACATCGAGGATCGCGCCCCGGGCGCAGCGGACGAGCTTCGCCATCCCGGGCTGGAAATGCATGCCGCGCACGATCCCTCGGCGGGAGCGTGAGTGGTTGTCCTGGACGAGCTCGTCGGTCACCCCGAGCTCTCGGAACGTGCTCCGCCGGTAGGTCTCCAGGAAGAACCCGCGTTCGTCGCCGTGGACGACGGGCTCAAGCAGGATCGGACCGTCGAGCGTGGTCGGCAGGCGTCGCATCGGCGCGACACCTTAGCGGCGCGCTGGCGCGCGAGCTCTGCCTGCCGGCCGGCTTCGGCCACACTACGCGGCGTGCGTGTCCTCGTCACCGGCGGTGCCGGCTTCATCGGCGCCAACCTCGCGATCGGCCTGCGCGCGCCGCCATCCGGACTGGGAGGTCGCGAGCGCTCGACAACCTCCGCCGCCGCGGCGGCGAGCTCAACCTGCCGCGGCTGCGCGAGGCCGGCGTCGAGTTCGTCCACGGCGACGTGCGCATGCTCGACGACCTGCTCGCGGTCGGCGAGATCGACGCGCTCGTCGAGTGCTCGGCCGAGCCGTCCGTGCTCGCCGGGTACGACGGGAGCCCGGACTACGTCGATCGGCGCCAACCTGATCGGCGCCTACCACTGCCTCGAGCTCGCCCGCCGCCGCGGTGCGCACGTCGTGTTCCTGTCGACGAGCCGCGTGTATCCGATCGCGCCGCTCGAGTCGCTGGCGCTCGAGGAGACCGACACGCGGTTCGAACTGGCCGCCGAGCAGCCGATCGCCGGCGCCTCGCCGGCCGGCATCGCCGAGGCTTTCCCGCTCGGCGGGGCCCGGAGTCTGTACGGCGCGACGAAGCTGAGCGCCGAGCTGCTGATCGAGGAGTACCGGGCGGCCTACGGCCTCCCGGCGGTGGTCAACCGCTGCGGCGTCATCGCCGGTCCGTGGCAGATGGGCAAGGTCGACCAGGGCGTGTTCACCTACTGGATGCTCGCCCACCACTTCCGCCGCCCGCTGCGCTACATCGGCTTCGGCGGCGGCGGGCAAGCAGGTCCGTGATCTGCTGCACGTCGACGACCTGATCGAACTGATCGAGCGCCAGCTCGCGCGATCCCGCCGCGTGGGACGGCGTCACGGTCAACGTCGGCGGCGGACGCGAGTGCAGCCTGTCGCTGCGGGAGACGACCGCGCTGTGCGCCGAGATCACCGGCAACGCGATCGACGTCGCGGCGTCCGACGAGGAGCGACCCGGCGATGTCGCCGTCTACATCTCCGACTGCGCGAAGCTGTTCGGGCTCACCGACTGGCGGCCGCAGCGGGATCCGCGGACGATCCTCGCCGACATCCACGCCTGGATCGCCGCGACACGAGGCGGCGATCGCAGCGCTCTGAGCGCCTGCACGGCGCGCTCGTCAGACCCGCCGGCCGATGACGAGGAACTGCTTGCCGAGGAGCCGCCACGCGGCCGGCGTCTGCAGATAGCGACGGGTCAGCGCCGGCGACGGCGGCAGCCGCCCGGTGAACGAGTACGGCAGGAACCGCGCCTCGATCCGCTCGGGCTCGAAGCCGGCCGCGTACAGATGCTCGGCGATCGCGCGGTGGGTGAAGATCAGCGTGTGATCGGCCATGTCGAAGTACTCCCGCGAGCAGTAGCGGAAGTTCGGGCCCATGATCGCGATCCGCCCGCCGGGCGCGACGGCGTCGTGCATCCGGCCGAGGAACGTCGCCACCGCCTCCTGGGCGAGCAGGTGCTCCAGGAAGTTCGACACGAACACGCCGTCGAAGTGGGCCGCGGGCAGCTCCGCCTCGAAGATGTCCGAGACGATCGATCGCACGTTCGAGCGGTACGTGCCCTCGGCATACGCCACCTGGTCGATCGCCCACCGCTCCTGCGCCGGCACGGCGTTGATGAACTCGCCTCGCCCGGCCGCAGGATCGAGCACCGTCTGCGGATGTCCCATCAGGCTCGTGGATGAACGGCGCGATCTCGTGCCAGACCGCCGTCCGGGCGCGCTGATCGACGTCGCGGAAGCGGTATTCGTAGAGGCGCTGGTAGTTCATCGAGACACGCAGGGGAGGCGCCGACGCCTGGCGCCCCCCGATCAGGAACGGCGCACGATCAGCGCGCAGAAGTGCTTCACTGCCGCGTCGATGCCGACCGCGATCGTCACCGGCTCGGGCGGGCTGATCGGATCGGAGTCCGTCCAGCACTTCGTCGAGGCGGGCTTCGACGTGATCGGGCTCGAGAACGACATGCGCGCCCGGTTCTTCGGCCCGTCGGCGTCGACCGCGCACACGACCGAGCGGCTGCTGCCGCACGCTCGGCGACTCGTTCCGTTCGCTCGAGATCGACATCCGCGACGCCGATGCCGTCGACCGCGTGTTCGCCGAGCTGCGGCGGCTCGCTCGAGCTCGTGATCCACACCGCGGCGCAGCCGTCGCACGACTGGGCCGCGTCGGATCCGCAGACCGACTTCACGGTCAACGCCAACGGGACGCTGAACCTGCTCGAGGCGACGCGCCGCCATGCGCCGACGGCCACGTTCATCTTCTGCTCGACGAACAAGGTGTATGGCGACCTGCCGAATCAGCTGCCGCTGATCGAGACCGGCGACCGGCTCGAGCTTCCGACGGACCACCGCTACTTTCGCGGGATCGACACGTCGATGTCGATAGATGCCTCGACGCACTCGCTGTTCGGCGTCTCCAAGGCCGCGGCCGACCTGCTCGTCCAGGAGTACGGCCGCTACTTCGGCATGCCGACCGTCTGCTTCCGCGGTGGCTGCCTCACCGGCCCCAACCACGCCGGCACGCGACTGCACGGCTTCCTCTCCTACCTGATGCGCTGCACGATGACCGGCGACGCCGTACACGGTGTACGGCTACGGCGGCAAGCAGGTCCGGGACAACATCCACTCCGCCGATCTCGTCGCCGCGTTCGACGCGTTCCACCGAGCCCCGCGCAGCGCGGCGGTCTACAACATCGGCGGCGGTCGGGCGAGCAACTGCTCGATGCTCGAGGCGATCGAGCGTGTGCGAGGCGATCGCCGGACGCGAGCTCGACTGGAAGCTCTCCGACGAGAACCGGATCGGCGATCACCGCTGGTGGATCTCCGACCTCGAGCCGTTCCGACGCGACTACCCGGACTGGGACATCACCTACGGCATCGACGACGGTCCTGCGGGAGATCCACGAGCAGAACGCGAGCTATGGCTGACGCTCGCTGAGTTCGAACGACCGACGATGAAGCTGTCGGTCGTCATCCCGGCCCACAACGAGGCCGAGTCGATCGGCGAGACGGTCGAGCGCACCGTCGGCCGAGCTCGAGCGCGCCGGGATCGACCACGAGATCCTCGTGATCGACGACGCGAGCGGCGACGGAACGGCCGACGTCGTCGCAGCGCGATCGCCGCGCGAGCACCCGAGCGTCCGCTGCGAGCGCTCGCACCTGCCGCCCGGCTTCGGTCACGCGGTCCGAGCCGGCCTCGAGCTGTACACCGGCGACGCGGTCGCGATCATGATGGCCGACCTGTCGGACTCCCCGAAGGACCTCGTCCTCTACTACCGCGTGCTCGAGCAGGGCTACGACTGCGCGTTCGGCACGCGGTTCGGCCAGGGCGGCAAGGTCTCACGACTACCCGCGGCTGAAGCTGGTCCTCAACCGGATCGTGAACGCGGTCATCCGGATCCTCTTCCAGCACGGCTACAACGACACGACGAACGCGTTCAAGGCCTACCGCCGCGAGGTGATCGACCAGCTCCAGCCGCTGCTGTCGAACCACTTCAACCTGACCGTCGAGCTGCCGCTCAAGGCGATCGTTCGCGGCTACTCCTACGCGGTCGTGCCCGTGAGCTGGACGAACCGGCGCCACGGCGTCTCGAAGCTCAAGCTCCAGGAGATGGGCAGCCGCTACCTGTTCATCGTCCTCTACGTGTGGCTCGAGCACCACCTGAGCCGAGGCGACTACCGGCGCCGGGACATGCCGGACGAGGGGCCGGCGGTGCCGCCGCCGGTTGAGCGCGCGTTGAGCGGCCGGCCGTAACCCTTCGAGCAGCGGTCCGCGGCCTGGTCCGCACCGTTGTCAGCGGGGGACCAGACTCCCGACCGTGATCGTCTCGTGACCGGCGTTCCGGCGGTAGCGACGCTCACGCGGTGATCGAGCCGGCGGGCGTCGCGGCCGCAGGCGCCGCGGGGATGACGAACTGCCGCGCACCTCGCGGTAGCGACAGCGCGTGTTCAACGACTGATCCGCCCGGATCGGTGAGGCGATAGCGCGCAACGGCGTGCGGCGTCGCGGGAGCGGCGAGCGTGACGCTGAGTACGGTGGAGCCAGCGACACGGCCGGCAGGCGGCACGGCACCCCGGACTCACACCGTGAGTCCCGCTGCACCCGCGTGAAACGCGACGCGCTCCAGAGACCCATCGGGAGCAATCGTCAGCAGGCCCCCGGGACCGGGAACGCCGGGAGCCGCGAGGCCGTCGCTGGTGAGGAATCGGCCATACGCCGACCTCAGGTTCTGACCCAGGTTGGATCAGAGAGCGGAAACGGCAGGGGCCCGTCGACCAATGAGGCCGCCTCGCCGGACGCCACCATCCGCCGTAGTCCACGCTCGACCCGCAGCGCGACCTGATGGGCCGCTCCGCTGAATTCGAGCGCGACGCGCCGAGTGTGGTACGTGTAGTTGAGGTTCGCGACGTACACGATCGCCCATGCAACGGCGACAACACTCACCGCCGGAATCACGTACCACGGCACGCTTCGCATTGGTCTGTCGGCTGAGAGCGAGCAGCGCACCGATCGCGAGCGCGCTCAGGAGCGCCCCGGGCAACAGGTAGCGCGGCTCTGAGCCGCTCGTGGCGACTCCTTCGACGTCGAGCCGCGCGAGCGCGATCGGGATCGCGGGGAGTACGGCCGCGCAGGCACCGAGGATCCCAGCGGCCACCCAGCGTCGGCGACACCCGATAGCGACGGCCAGCCGCCACGATCAGCAGACCGACGACGATGCCGCGCATGAGCACCTCACGATGTGGATCCGGCGGCGCGCCATCCATGCCGATCCCCGCGAGCGCTGGGAGAAGCGATCGGACGATGACCACCTGGCCAACTCGACGCCCTGCGTAAGCGAGGGAAGCGCGACGTGGGTCGCCCACGGCTGCCCGCGCTCACGTACAGCTCGAGCGCAATCGCCGGGAGCGCGAGTGGGGCGACAGCGGCCGACCTCGCGCGCGGCGACTCGCCATGTCGGACGACCTGAACGTGCGACCAACGCCGCGACAAACAGAATCGGTGCGATAGGACCCGCCTGAAGCGAGAACAACAGCCCGACGACGGTCCACACGACGACGCACACCGCGTCCTGCCTGCGACCATCCGCCTGCCAACGCAGGTGGTGGTAGAGCGCCCCGGAGATCGCGGCACACACCGGAATCGCGACGCCCCGCCTGCGAGCCACTGTCCAGTACCGAGCAGCGGCCACGCCGTTCCGGCGAGCAGGACGGGAATCGCGTTACGCGCTTGCTCGCCGTACATCAGGCACGGGTGCGCGCGAGATACGAGAGTGCCACGGCACAGAACGCCAACTCCAGCGTGAGCGCCGCACCCCAATGACCGCCGAGTGGCACGGCGACCACCCGGCGTCCAACAGACGGTGGCCGGGGGTTAGATGCTTCCCGATCGGCGAGGTCGTATCCCCAGGTCAGCCCGCGTTGCCGAGCCTCTGCGAGGTTCCGGATGTCATCGAGGAAGAACCACGACGGCCGGAAGAAGATCAACTCGACGGTCAGGCTCACGACGACCGAACCGGCCATCCAGACGGTCGCAGGCACGGCGGAGGCGACCAAACGGCGTCGCTCCGTTCTCGTCGCGAGACCCACGGTCGGACCCGTCATCGGCGATAAGGTAGCTCTCGCCCTGCGGCGGTGCGGGGCGCCCAAGAGCTGGGCAGTCGCTTCAGATTCATCGTCCTGCACGTCTGCCGCGTGAAGGTCACTCGTGACGATGACCGGCGGCCTGATGCTCCCCGTGAAGCGCTCCGATCGGGCACGAGCGCCGTCGGTACGCGGACTCCGGAGTGCCCTACAACGCGATCGACCAGGTACAGCGGCCGGTGCAGCGACTCCTCGTGCACGCGAGCCAGATAGCGGCCGATGATGCCCAGGCCGACGAGCTGCACCCCGCCGAGGAACAGCACCGCGACGAGCGTCCACACGGTCGCGCTGGTGCCAGCGCCGGCCAACGCCAGCACGAGCAGCACGACCGCGCCGGCGCGCTGAGCGCCGCCGTCGCGATGCCCAGGTAGGCGGCGAGCGACAGCGGCACGTCGGAGAACGCGGCGAGCGCCTCGAGGCCGAGCCGGAACAGCTCCGGGTAGGACGCGCCGCGGCCCGCCCGGCGGCCGCGCGGCGGTACTCGATCGGCACCTGCTTGAAGCCCGCCCAGGCGACCATCCCGCGCAGGAAGCGGCGGCGCTCGGGCATCGGGCGCACGGCGTCGACGACGCGCCGGGACATCAGCCGGAAGTCGCCCGCCTGGCCCTGGTAGGGCACGCGCGCCAGGCGTCCATGAGCTTGTAGAAGGCCGTCGCCAGCGTGCGCTTGACGGCGCTCTCCTCGCGCCCGATCCGGCGGGCGAACACGACGTCGGCCCCGGCTCGTCGCGCGCTCGCAGCATCTCTGGGATCAGCTCGGGCGGATCCTGCAGATCGGCGTGCATCAGCACGACCCAGTCGCCGCGGGCGTAGTCTAGCCCGGCCGACATGGCGATCTCCATGCCGTAGTTGCGCGACAGCGTGACGAGAACGACGTGGTCGGAGCCCTCGATCCAGGCCCTCGATGTCCTCCGAGGCGTCGGTCGACCCATCGTCGACGAGCACGACCTCGTGGGGCCCGTCGAGCGCGGCGAGCGCTCTCGAGGCGTTCTCGGAGCGCAGGCAAGCCAGCCGCCTCGTTGAAGCACGGAATCACGATTGACAGCCGCGGCGCAGACTCCTCCACGGTGGCCAGACTAGACCACGGCACATCACCTGACGCCCGTGGGTGACATCCTGCCCGCATGCGAATTCATCCCGGGCCATGCATCGCCCGGCTGCTCCAAGCATGACCGCATCGTCCGTCGGAGCGAAGGACCCCGGTACAGGGGAGGCGGGGACCGTCTCGACCCGTGACCGGCGCGTTTTACAGGCGCCCCCCCTGCGCCCGAACATCATCGCCGGCGCAATGCTGGCGGTGGCCGGCATCGCCGTGTTGTACGCGGGGCGCCATCTCACGTTCTTCTACGACGAGTGGACGTTCGTCCTGACCCGGCGGGGGAGAACAATCTCGGGGCATACCTCGCCCCGCATAACGGCCACTTTGTGCTGGTCCCGGTCCTCATCTACAAGCTCCTCTTCGCGATCGTCGGTCTGCGGCACTACACGCCGTACCGGATCATCACGGTGCTGCTGCATCTGCTGAGCTGCGGTCTGCTCTACGCCCTCGTGCGACCCCGCGTCGGACCGTGGCTGGCGCTTGTCGGCCGCTTGCGCTGTTGCTGTTCATGGGCAGTGCGTGGCAGATCCTCCTGTGGCCGTTCCAGATGGGTTACCTCGCCTCGGTCGCGGGGGGCTTGGCGGCGCTCGTGGCGATGAACGGTCCACCGTGCGCCGAAACATCCTGGCCGCCGTCTCACTGACGATCGCGGTTGCGAGCTCGGGCGTCGGCATCCCATTCGTGGCCGCCAGCGCCGTGGTGCTCCAGGTCCGGCGTGCGCCCGCGCGGCGTTATTTGGTTATCGCGGCGCCGCTGGTCGTGTTCGCGATCTGGTACGTCGGATGGTCGACAGGTGAGAGCACCGCCTCGGATGCCGTCCTCAGTGCGCCACAGTACATCGCAAGCGCTGCTGCGGGGGCAATCGCGGGAATCGCCGGGCTCGATCTGAGTTGGGGCCCCCCGTTGCTCGTTGGCCTCGCCATCAGCCTCGTGGCGGGGTGGCGACTCCGCGCCGATCGTTCGGATGGCGATGATCCTCGCGGCTCGCGGGCGCGCTGGCCTTTTGGGGACTCCACGGCCATCACGCGAGCCGACGCCCTGCACGAAGCCTGCCGCCAGGACCGATATCTGTATGTCGGCGCCGTCTTCATTCTCCTGCTGGTTTCCGAGGTTGCCGCCGGCCTGCGGGTGCGGGGGACCTCGGCGATCGCAGTCATCCTGCTCGCAGCGGGAGCCGTCGCGTCGAACCTACATCTGCTGCGCTCCGGCGAGCGCGGTCTTCGCACCAATGACGTCAACGCGCGCTCGGCGCTGAGCGCTGTCCGACTCGCCGCCCACGTCGTCGCCCGTCCTTCATCGCGGACCCAAGCGCGGCTCCACAGGTTCCCGCTGGCCCGTACCTCGCCGTCGTCCACGACCTCGGATCTCCGGCCTACACCCTGACCGAACTCGCGCACGCACCACAGTCGATCCGGCTTCACGCCGATGCCACTCTCATCGCAGCCGAGCGGCTGACCGTTATCCCGATGGTCGGAGCTGCCCATGGAACGCGGCCCGTCACGTTTCGACACCGTCACCCTCAAGGGTCTGCCGTCCCCACGGCCTCTGTACGGAGAGGATCGTGCCGGGCTCAGTCGCACCTGCATCGGCTGAATTGGCCGTGAGGCCCGGAACGCGACTCGTTCTTCAGGCGACCGCGCGCGCCGAAGGATCGATCCAGGTCCGGCGGCTGGCGTCCCCCTTTACCCGCCATCTCCGGTCGGCGCGGTGCGCGGCGGAGCGAGCTCGATCGCCTTCCCGCTCGACCGAGCGCCGGGTCTGCCCTGGCATGTGCGGCTGTCAGTGTCGAAGCGGCTCCTCGTCTGCGCGCAATGACACTTCCATGATGTGGCGCCCATCGAGGCACTCGCGCCGTCCCCCTGCGCCTTGCTACCGTCAGGCGCCGTGAGCGCCACCCTCGGGGAGCCGCAGCCAGTGACGGCGCCGACCCGGCCAACGACAGCACCTGCGGTCTCTCTCTCGCACGTCTCCAAGCAGTTCCGGCTGCCGCACGAGCAATACCACACGCTCAAGGAGCGGGTGCTGCACCCGTTCCGCTCGACCGGAGCTCGACGTGCTCCAGGCGGTCGACGACGTCAGCGTCGAGATCGCGCAGGGCGAGTTCTTCGGGATCGTCGGCCGCAACGGGAGCGGCAAGAGCACGCTGCTCAAGTGCCTGGCCGGGATCTACGACACCGACGCCGGCACGCTCGAGGTCAACGGCCGGCTGTCGCCGTTCATCGAGCTCGGCGTCGGCTTCAACCCCGAGCTGACCGCCCGCGACAACGTGATCATCAACGCGATCATGCTCGGGCTCACGCGCACGCGAGGCGCTGCGAGCGGTTCGACGAGATCGTCGCGTTCGCCGAGCTCGAGGAGTTCATGGACCTGAAGCTCAAGAACTACTCGTCCGGGATGCACGTGCGGCTCGCGTTCGCCGTCGCGATCCAGGTCGACGCCGACATCGTGCTGATCGACGAGGTGCTCGCGGTCGGCGACGCCGTCGTTCCAGCAGAAGTGCTTCGACGAGTTCGCGCGGCTCAAGCGCGAGGGACGGACGATCGTGTTCGTCACCCACGACATGGGCTCGGTCGAGCGCTTCTGCGACCGCGCGATGCTGCTCGAGCGCGGGCGCGTCGTCGACATCGGCGCGCCGGCTGACGATCGCCCGCCAGTACAACGAGCTCAACTTCCAGCGGGTGCGACAGGAGGCGCGGGAGACCGGCGGGCCGGAGATCCTCCGCCGCGGCCCCGTCGCGGAGGTGCTGACGCCGTGTTCGAGTCGCCAGTCCGGGGAGGTGATCGTCACGGCCAATCAGGGTGAGCCGTGCTGCATCCGCATGGACGTGCGATTCCACGCCGACGCGACAACCCGATCTTCGCGATCTCGCTGCGCAACGAGCTCGGAAACGCCGTGTTCGCGACGAGCACGCAGCGTCGATAGCTCGAAACCGGCCGGTTCCAGGCCGGCGACATCGCGATCGTCCGGTTCCGCTTCGAGAACTGGCTCGGCCCCGGGCGCCACCGGCTCGATGGCGACCGTCGCGCGCGAGGGCTTCGCGCCGACCTGTTCGATCTGCACGCGGACAGCTCGATCATCGTGCTCGCGACCCAGCCGGGCGGCGGCGCGGTCGATCTGCCGCACACGATTCGAGATCGAGCGAGCCTGTGACGGCGTCTCGCCTCACGCCCCGGATTCGACCGCCTCCGACTGACCATGCCCTCGAACTCGCCGACGACCGCCCGCCGATTCCGCCGGCCGACCTGATCCTGCGCGTCGCGTTTCGTTCGGCAACGAGCATCGAGGGGAACCTAGAGCCTTCGACTCGGAGGCCTCGACGCACCTCGGGTACTTCGAGCGGGCGCTCGCGGCACGGGACGGTCGTTCACCGACTTCGACCGGCTGCTCGACTTCGGCTGCGGCTGCGGGCGATTCCTCCGCCACCTCGGACCCTGTCGCGACCGGGTCGAGATCCACGGGACCGACATCGACGCCGAGATGATCGAGTGGGTGCGGGGAACCTCCCCTACGGCCACTTCGAGGTCGCGCCGCACGAGCCGCCGCTCCCGTATCCCGGAGCACCACTTCGATCTGGTCATCAACCACAGCGTCTTCACCCACCTCGACGAGCGACTTCAGGACCTCTGGCTCGGGAGCTCCAGCGGATCACCCGGCCGGGCGGCGTTGCTGCTGCTCACCGTCGAGGGTCAGTCGAGCTGGAACCGGACCGTCGAGGCGAGCGAGCGGTCGGCGACGATCCGAGCCGCTGGCGCGCGAGCTCGAGACACGGGGCATCCTCTTCATCCGTCACGATCACTTCGTCGGCTCGACCCACCCGGACTTCTACCACTCGACGGTCCATGCGCCGTGGTACGTGTTCGAGCACTGGTCGCCGTTCTTCGACATCGCGGCTACCTGCCCGACGGCTCGATCTCGCAGGACCTGATCGTGCTGCGCCGCCGTGTCGATGGCGCCGCCCAGCCGCGTCCAATTGGCCGCCGCACACGAGTTGCTAGCCCGATCCGGAACGAAGATCCCGGAGGTCGTGCCGGTGATGCAGGAGCCCCCCGGCAGTTCCAGTGCGACCTGATCGAAACGCGCCCGCGTCGCGATGGGGGAGTACATCGCTCCGCGTCCTGCACTCCACACGGGATGATCGAAATTGGTGGGCACGAGCGTGCCCGGCCCGGATAGAAGTACCGGAACGACGGCAGGGCTCGGCAGCGTAAAGCCGATGCGAAGCGCGTAGGGGAGCTGGTTCGACCGCGGCGTCACGCTCTGCGGACGGGACATGGGGATCCGCAGCAGCCCCGGCGGGCCGGTGGGCACGCACGCCGCTCCCGGCCGGCGCACGGCGGGCCGCGCGCCGGCTGGCCCGGGGTGGTCAGCGCCGCGGCCGCGAGGCGGCTGCGCGCGAGCGGGACGGGCCTCACGGGGGAGAGCGCGCCGAATGGGGAGATCGCATACGCGGGTCGGTTCGCGTCGTTGTACCGGAAGTCGAGCCTGACCACCGGGAAGAATTGCGAGTAGTGGTTGAACGGCGCGAAGTCATTGGGCATCAAGGGGACTGTCAGATCGATCAGGTTCACATCGACGACCCACCCCCGAGACGACGTGCGTCGGACCTCACGCGCTCCACGTAGGCGTGCGTATCGCGCGGTAGCACGCCTTCCCCCTTGAGGACGTCTGCCGAGGAGAGGTAGAGCACCGCATAGGCAACGGTCGCGGCGACGACGAGCGAGGTGAGCAGGACGAGGCGGTTAGCTCGCTCGCCAGGGCACGCGCGCATTCGCGCGTTCACCGCCCCACCGCCGGGTAACCGCAAAGCCAGCGAGGACGATGAACATGAACTGCACTGTCTGGTGGTAGTACGGCTCGGCGCCGATAGTGACCCCGAACAGCCTGATCCGGTTGAGCCCGAGTGGCAGGAGCGCGAGGAGAAAGGCCGCCAGCAGCACGACGAGGCAGCGCCACGCTCGCGGACGGTGGTAGAGCGTACGCCGACGATCGCCGTGAACCCGAGCGTGGTTGCCACAGCAGTCGTGGTCCCCGAGTCGGTAGCTGTCTGATCCCGAATAGTCCCGGAATGAACGTCTCGAAGAACGCGATATCGAGGAAGTGGATGACCTGCCCGCCGGTCGGATGCGGCAACTGGCTGTAGTAGCGGTGGAAGTAGTTGGCCAGCGCCGCGATGTCGAGAGCCGCGAACCCGATCCACGCAGCGCGCTCGCGCCAGACGATTCGCACCCACTCTCGCGGATCGAGTCGATCAGACAGGACGAGCAGCCGATCAGCAGCAGGTTGACCGGGAACAGTATCGCCGTTCGTAGTCGAGCAACGCGACGAGGTAGGCAGCGAAGGCCAGCACAAGCCATCCCTTGCCCCCGCGCATCCACCACCGCAGATAGGCGCCGGTAGCGAGCAGCATGCCGACGGTTGCGGGCAGGATGTTCGCGGTCGCCGTCCACCAGGTGAGCAGACGGAGCAGGAAGATCGACTGCCCGAACAGCAACGTGAGCGCGAGCGCACCCCAGGTCCGCCCGAGGATCGTCCGCAGCACGAACATCATCGCGGCGATCGCCGCGGCGTAGATGACCAGCTCAAGGGCGTGGGCAAACCCGAAGCTGCCCGGCGCGACATCGACGACGACCTTGTTGAGGATGCGCGTGACCGGCGAGAATGCTCGAACAGCGGGTCGCGGAGATAGTAGGTCGAATGAGCTCGTCTGCGCCTGACGGAGCAGCAGGAAGTCGTCGACGAAGAAGTACGTGTAGCTCGTGAGGAGCCCGGTGATCAGCACCTGCACGCCGAGCGAGAGCGCCCACAGCCATCCGGCGGTCGGAGTCGACCCCCCCCATCGTCGAGCCTCGTGGTCCGTCCACGAGCTGCGGCGGGGAGCGCTGCCGCAACCTCAGTCACCCGGCGAGCTCTCGCGATGCTCGGGCGCCGCGTGCTCTCGCATTGGAACACGAACTGGTAGCCGAACAATGTCGGGCGTGCTATGACGGCAAGCGATCGATGGCGCGCAGCAACCGTCGGAACCCGCCGCCGCCGTTCAACAGAACGTCCAGCGGCAGTCCGGTCGCCTCCTGCCGGATGATCGTGAAGCCGGCACGCTCGAGGCGCCGTCTGATGCCGCGGCGGGTGAAGAAGCGCACGTGGCCGCGGTCGAGGATGCCGCGCTGGTCGTAGTCGAAGAGGCCGAGCGCGACGCGCCCCCGTGGGTACCAGTGCCCGAAGTTCGGGACCGAGGCGATCAGCGGCCCCGCGGGCTCGAGCAGGCTCGCGCATCTGGCCGAGCAGCCGCTCCGGATCGCGCACGTGCTCGAGCACGTCGGCGGCGAGGACGACGTCGTAGGTCCGTCGCGACCTCGGGCGGAAGTCCCTGTCGAGGTCGGCCTCGAAGAAGCGGTCGACGCGTTCGCCCACGCCGTCGACCTCCAGCACGTCGACGCCGGTGACCTCGTGCCCGAGGCGGCGCACCCGGTCGGCAGGAGCCCGCTCGAGCAGCCGAGGTCGAGCACCCGGGCGGGCGCTTCTGCTCGAACCAGCGCAGGATCAGCGGTGCGAGCTCTCCTCGCCGTCCTTGACGTCGTACTCGTCGTCGACGCCGCCATGTCGCCGGTCCCGAAGCCCATCTTTGCCAGCCGGTAGCGAGCGACGTCGACGCGAGACGTCCTTGGCGTACTTCATGCCGTTGACGTAACAGATCTCGTCGCCGTAGTAGGTCGGGATCGGCATCTCGACGATCCGCTTGCCGGCCTCGACGAGCTGGAGGATGATCTGGGTGTCGAAGTCGAAGCCGTCGGAGTTCTGCTCGAACGGGATCTCCGCGAGCGCCTCGACGCTGTAGGCGCGGTAGCCGGAGTGCAACTCGGTCAGTCGAGTGCCGAGCACCGGTTCTCGAACGTCGTCAGGATCCGGTTGCCGACGTACTTGTAGAGCGGCATGCCGCCCGCGCGCGCGGCGCCCTTGATCCATCATCCGCGAGCCGAAGACCGCGTCGCACTCGCCGCGCTCGAGCGGCGCGACGATCTCGGCAAGGCACTCCGGCGCGTACTGACCGTCGCCGTGCAGCAGCACGACGATGTCGAGGCCCTGCTCGATCGCCAGCCGGTAGCCGGCCTTCTGGTTGCCGCCGTAGCCGAGGTTCGTCGGGTGGCGGATGACCGTCAGCGGCAGATCCGTCGTGAGCTGCTTGTACCCGAGGCCGACGAGGTAGGTGGCGTCGTGGCTGGCGTCGTCGCAGACGAGGACCTGCGAGATCCGCGGCCGAAATGACTTCGGGAATGCGATCGAGCACGCTCGCCAGCGTCGACGCGGCGTTGTAGGCGACGACGAGGATGCCGATGCGCGGCGAGCGGGCTGGATGCGTCCTGCCTCCGCGCCCCCTCCTTGGCTCATCCCCCCTCCATCGCCGAGTCAGAATAGAGACCTCCCGCGTCAAGGCTCACCGTTGATCCCCCTCGCGCCCTTGCCCTCCTACGCAGGCGGTACGAGGCGCGGTACCCGAGCCTAATGGCGCGGAACATCGGCTTGCCGATCTGCGGGTGGGTGGCGAGGGCCAGCAGCGGTCGCTCGACGTCCGCCGGCAGCGCGCCGCCGGGTCCGATCAGCCGCATCGCGTCCTCGCTGAGCGTCCCGCTCATCACCCCGTGCCGGCGCTCGATCGCGCTGGCCGGAGTGGCCGGCGCGTCGCAGGTCTCGCCGTAGCACTCGATCAGCCGGGTCGCCGTCGCCTCCCAGGTCAGGCCCGCCGCCGCGGCGCGGATCGCGGCGACGTTCGCTCGCGCGGCGCCTCCGTCGCGCAGCAGATGCAGCGCGCGATCGGCGCTCGCTCGCGTCCCACGGCACGATCCGGCCGAGTCGCGGGAGCAGCTCGCTCAGCGACGTTCCCCGCGCCCACATGCACGGACACGTCGTGGTCGGCCGCCTCGAACGGGACCAGACCGAACCCCTCGTAGACGGTCGGGTAGACGCACGAGCCGCGACGCGCCGTACAGCCATTCCTTCTCGGCTTCGGTGACGGCGGCGAAGTCGAGCACCGCGTCGGCGAGCCGCGGCCGCAGGGCCAGCAACTCGGCCTCGTCCGCGGTCGACGATCCCTCCGCCACCGCGCGGCCCGACCAGCAGCAGGTAGCCGTCCCAGTCGTGACGCCGCTGCAGCTCCTCGAGCACGCGCAGCGCGAAGATCCGGTTCTTGTGGCGGAAGTCGGTGCCGATGCAGAGGATCGCCTCGGCACCGTCGGGCAGCCGCGCCGCGCCGCGCGGCGCGGCGGCGCCGACGGCGCGCGCGTGAACGCGTGATCGACGCCGATGTGCACGACGCTGGCGCGGCTCGGCTCGACGAGGTCCTCGGCCAGCGCGTCGTCGCGCGCGTGGGCGGAGAAGAACACCACGCGATCGGCGACCGCGAGCGCCGAGCGGGTGATCCGCCGGTAGCCCTGCCAGGCATCGGCGTCCCGGAAGTACGACGGATTGCGATAGCCGATCAGATCCTGGTTGGTGATGATCAGCCGCTCGCCCAGCCGCGCGAGGAACGACAGATCCTCGTCGTTGTCGATCTGGAACGGCCGGTGCACGACGTCGGCCGGGTCGCGCGCGTGTCGACGGCCTCCCGCGCGGTCAGCAGCTCGACGTCGGGCATCGCGGCGAGCGCCGCGGGCGCACGGCTCGAGTCTCGTCGGGCACGATCGCCGTGATCCGCGCCTGCCCCGTCCGGGCCAGCGCGGCGATCAGCTCGACCACGTGGAGCTGCGTTCCGGTCATGGGACCCGACGAGGACGCGCGCGTCGATCGCCACCGAGAGCCCCTTCAGCGCCCGCCGCGCCGCGCTGAGAGCGCGGGACAGCGGTCCGGCAACGTCCTCCTCCAGCAGCCGGACGCCGTTGTGGTAGTAGGGGTAGCGCGCGGCCAGATCTCGCTCGTGCTCCTCCTGGACGGGGCTGCGGCTTGCCGTTGCGGGCGAAGCTCGCGCCGCCGTGGTGGAACACCAGCACGTCGTCGGCGAGCACGTGGCAGAGACCGCTGCGCAGACAGCGCTGGGAGAAGTCGACCTCCTCGCCGTACCCGGGCGTGAACGCGAGATCGAAGTCGCCGACCAGCTCGAGCGCGCTGCGGCGCACGTAGCATGCAGTGGCCGATCGCCGTCGGGAGCCGGGGCCGGACGCGCAGCGAGCGCGCGCGGACGCGGCGGCGGCGTCGTCGAGGCTCCACTCCTGCGGCAAGCGCGGCGCCGGCCTGCGATCCGGGACCGAGACGATGCTTCCGTGGTTGGTGAGCGCCGTCGCGGTGGCGACGCGGCTGTCGACGTAGGCCGCCTCGCGCAGACCGTCGAGCCAGCCCTCGGCCGACCACGCAGTCCGAGTTCAGGACCACGACGTCGGCCGGCGCCGCCGCGGCGAAGGCCGCGTTGACGTTCGCCGGAAAGCCGACGTTGCGCTCCTGCCGCAGGTAGACAGATCTCGTGCTCGCTCGCTGCGACGCCGTCGAGCGTCCGCACGAACTCCTGCGAGCGCGTGTCGGGGCTGGCGTCGTCGCAGATCAGGATCGGGACGTGCCGGCCGGGGTGTGGTCGAGCACGCTGCGCAGGCAGCTGACGAAGTGCTCGTGACCGCCGTAGACGGGAATGCAGACGACGACCTCGCCTCGCTGCGCGCCGACGTCGCCCCGGGCTGGCTCCAGCGGACTTTCACGCCGCGATTATGGCGCGGCGGTCGATCGCCGCGGGCACTCCGCCCGGCGCCGCCCGCTGCTAGCTTGCGCGCCGATGGCAACGCATGCGCACCGGCCTACGGGCCCTCGGCGCTGGGCGGCAACGCCCGGCGGTTCCTCGAGCTGACCGTGACGCTGGCGCGCACCGAGTTCAAGCTCCGCTACTTCGGCTCGGTGCTCGGCTACGTGTGGTCGCTGATGCGGCCGCTGCTG
This sequence comes from uncultured Solirubrobacterales bacterium, assembly GCA_963779695.1. Classification (GTDB taxonomy): domain Bacteria; phylum Actinomycetota; class Thermoleophilia; order Solirubrobacterales; family Solirubrobacteraceae; genus Palsa-465. The sequence goes on along the minus strand of CAVZZH010000032.1, from coordinate 40,609 downwards.
TTCTTCGGCGTCCTGTACGTCGTGTTCACGCAGATCTTCACCTTCGGCAAGGGCATACCCCACTACGGCGTCTACCTGCTGACCTCGATCGTCCTGTGGACGCTACCTGGCCGAGGCGACCGGCGGCTGCGTCCCGTGCCTCGTCCAGCGCGAAGCGCATGCTGCGCAAGATCCGCTTCCCGCGCATGGTGATCCCGCTGTCGGTGTCGCTCACCTCGCTGTTCAACCTCGGCATGAACTTCATCGCCGTGATCGTGTTCGCGCTGGCCAACGGGATCACGCCGATGCTCTCGTGGCTCGAGATGATCCCGATCGTGCTCGGCTTCGTGATGCTCGCCACCGGGATCGGGATGCTGCTCTCGGCGCTGTACGTGCGCTACCGCGACATCCAGCCGATCTGGGAGGTGCTCGTGCAGGCGTGGTTCTACCTGTCGCCGGTGATGTACACGGCCGCGAGTACGCGCCGGCAAGCGGCTGGGCGAGGGGTTCAAGCACCTCGCGCTGCTCAACCCGGTGGCCACGCTGCTGACCCAGATGGGTCACGCATTCATCGACCCAACCGCCACGCTGCCCCTCGGCGAAGGAGGTCGCCGGCGGCCCACTCATCCCACTCATCGCCCTGGCCATCATCCCCGCTCGCGTGTTCCACCCTGGGGCGGTGGGTGCGGACCTCACCGCGCGCGAAGCGCCGCGCAGGTGCCGCGCGCGGCCGCAGCGAGCGCGTCGATCAGATCGAGAACCGAGGTCTCCCGGCTGTCGCCGTATCGAACCGCCGGTGACGCCGGGCTGTCGGGCGCTGAGCGCGCCCGCACGCGTCGCGACCTCGCCCGGTGACGCGGGTCTGCCCGTCGCCGACACGGCGCTGGGATCCGGCGGTGGCCGGCGCCCACGACGTTCGCGACGACAACGGCCTCGCCGTTAATGTCCTGCCGCGGCCCGTACACGTTGCCGTAACGCAGCGAGATCGTCGAGAAGCCGTGCAGGCGCGCGAACAGCTCGCGGTACGCCCTCGGCGGCGAGCTTGCTCTGACCGTACGGGAGCCATCGGCTGAATGCCGCCCGGGGCATCCTCGGGCGTCGGGATCACCTTGGCGTCGCCGTACAGGCCGCCGCCGGTCGAGCTGTTGACGACGCGCGTGGCCCCGGCGGCCCGCGCGGCTTCGAGGACCGTGATCGTCCCGAGCACGTTGACGTCGGCGTCGCCGCGCGGATCCGCGACCGAGTCGCGCACGTCGACCTGCGCCGCGAGGTGAAAGACGACGCTCCGGCCGCGCCTGTTCGAACACGGACCGGATCGCCGCGGCGTCGCGGACGTCGGTCACCGAGAGCGTCGCCCCGCGGCGATCGCACCGTCGAAGGTTCGCGCGCTTGCCGATGCCGCAGGAGTCGATCGCGCACCCATCGCCGCGCTCCACAGCGCGTCGACAGTTCGAACCGATAAGCCGCGCCGCCGATGACCGCCCAGCGCAGCGGCGCCGGAGCTTAGAGGTCTGGAGACCGCCCCGAGCCCACCCGCCGCGGCAACTTGGCTGGCTCGCAGCCGGGTGGGCCCGTGCCGCATATCCGGCGACACGGGCCCGACCGCAGGACGACCCTGGTAGGGCTGGGGGCCGTCCGAGACCCGCGAGAAAGGGGGCGATGCTCGCGGGCCCGAGCGACGTCCGTGTCGCGGGACAGCATAACGCGGATCCAGGCCGCCACAGTCCTGCGTCCAAACGGCAAATCTCGAGGCACTTCGTGCAATCTGGATGAACGTCGCGCTAAGAGCTTGACAATTCTAGAACGACGATTCGTCTGAAGAGCGGCCGTGAGCGCCCGGAACCGGCATAACGTTGTGGATCAACCTTTCCGACCAGCACCACCGGACGGAGAGCGCTATGCGCTCAGAGGGCTCCATCCAGACCCCATCCTCAACCGTCACCGCCACGTGTCGGCGTGGTCGACGTCCCGCTCGCCCTGATCGATTACGAGCAGACGCTCGACTGGATCGACGCGATGATCGCCGAGCGCAAGCGCGGATACGTGTGCGTCTGCAACGTCCACACGGTGATGGCGTCCTGCGAGGACGCGGAGCTGCGACGGCGCTGATCGCAGTCGTCGATGAACCTGCCCGACGGTCAACCGCTCGTGTGGGCGATCAAGGCACTCGGCCACACCCTTGCCGGCCGGGTGTACGGACCCGAGCTGATGTCGCGGGCATGCGCGCAGGCCGCGCGCCGCGGCCAGCGCTTCTATCTGTACGGCGGGCGCAATCAGGGCGCGCTGGTCCAGCTCGCGCTCAACCTGCGCCAGCGCTACCCGGGGCTGAAGATCGTCGGCGGCTACTCGCCGCCCGCACCGCCCGCTCACCACCGAGGAGCACGACGCCGTGGTCGACGAGGTCAACCACGCCGCGGGCGGACGTCGTCTGGGTCGGCATCGGCGTGCCCAAGCAGGAGAAGTGGATGGCGGTGATGCGCCCGCGGCTCGACGCGCCGGTGCTCATCGGCGTCGGCGCGGCGTTCGACTTCCACGCCGGACTGGTGCCGCAGGCGCCGAACTGGCTCCAGGAGGCGGGTCTGGAGTGGGCCTACCGGCTGGCCCACGAACCGCGCCGGCTGTGGCGGCGCTACCTGCGCTACAACCCGCGGTTCGTCACCGCGTTCGCGCGACAGCTCGCTCAGCATCGCCGCCTCGACGCGCAGTGAACGCCGGCGGGCAGCGCCCGCCGCCTCCACGCGCCGCCACAATCCCGCCGTGCCGACCCACCGACCGCCTCGATCGTCATCCCCACGCGGGGACGGCCCGACTACCTCGACGTGACGCTCGCCTCCGTCGTGCCCCAGGCCGCGCGGCAGGCGCCGAGGTGCTCGTCGTGAGCGACGGGCCGACCCGAGAGCGCGGGCGTTGCCGAGCGGCACGGCGCGCGCGTCCTCGAGCTGGACGCCCCGCGGGCGCGAACGCGGCCCGCAACGCGGCCGCCGAGCCGACGACGTCGGCGAGCTGGTCGTGTTCATCGACGACGACATCGAGGCGCCCGCGGGTGGCTGGCGGCGCTCCTCGACGGCGTCGTCGCGGCGCCCTGACCACGACGTGTTCGGCGGCCCGATCCGGGCCCGGCTGGAGGGCGGCGGACCGCGCGGCTGCGGGCGCGAGCCGGCGCCGATCACGACGCTCGACCTCGGCCCGGATCGACCGCGACGTCCCGTTCGTGTGGAGCGCGAACATGGCGATCCGCCGCCGAGCGCTCGAGCGCACCGGACCGTTCGACGAGACCATCTTCGTCCGTGGCGACGAAGAGGACTGGCAACGACGGCATGCTGCGGCCGGCGGACGCACTCGCTACCTCGCGGCCGCCGGACTTGACCACCGCCGGACCGCCGCCGACTCGACCGTCAGGCGCCTTGCGCGCAGCCGCGTACGTCCAGGGACGCGCCGCTCGCCGCTACGACGTGCGCAAGGGCACCGCGCCCGGGCTCCGCCGGGAGCTCCGCACGCTCGCCGGCTGCGTCTGGCACACCGGGCGCCGCCGCTGCGCGTACGGAATCGTCTTCGCGGCCCACACCGCCGGGCGGATTCACGAATGGCTGGCGCCGCAGGCACCACCGAGCGCCGCCCAGGACGACTTCGCCTCCGGCACGAGCGGCCAGGTGTGGGGCGTCCGGGCGACGACCAAGGCGCTGATCGCGGACGCGCTCGACGACGCCGCCGCGCTCGCGCAACGCCAGCGCCCTCGGTTGCGGCGCGCCGCCGCCCGCGCCCCCCGCCGACGCGTGCTGGCGCTCGCGATCGAGCGCACCGACGTGCCGAACCTGCTCCAGCAGGCCCGCGCCGAGCTCACGCGCTCGCGCCACGAGGTCCGTTTTGTCAGCGCCCCCGCCGGCACGAGAGGGAAGTTCGAGAACCTCAATCGGCTGCTCGAGACCGACCCGCCGACCGACGCCGATTGGCTGCTCGTGGTCGACGACGACGTGGCGTTGCCGGGCGGATTTCTCGACGCGTTCGTGTTCCTCGCCGAGCGCTTTGACTTTCAGATCGCGCAGCCCGCGCACCGGCATCGCTCGCATGCCGCCTGGCAGGTGACGCGCCGCCGGCGCGGTTGCGTCGCCCGCGAGACCGCATACGTCGAGATCGGGCCCGTCACCGCGTTTCATCGGAGCACATTTCAGACCCTGCTCCCGTTCCCGCCGCTGCGCTTCGGCTGGGGGCTTGACCTCCACTGGTCGGCGCTCGCCCGCGACCACGGCTGGCGTGAGGGGGTCATCGACGCCACGCCGATCCGTCACGGCCTGCGGCGGATCGCCAGCTCATATGACCGGGGCGACGCCGTCGCCGAGGCCCGCCGATTCCTCGCCGGGCGGCCGTACACCTCGGCGCGTGATGCCCAGCGCACGCTCGCTCGCCATCGGAGCTGGGCCTGATGACGATCGGCAGCGAGCCGTACACCCCGGAGAACCTGCTTGATCGCGTAAGCCGGCGGGAGACGCTCGAGTTTCAGTACGCCCACATGCACGAGCGCGAGCAGGCGCTCGTTCGCCGCCACGTCGGCGTCGACCACGGCGACGTGCTGTCGGTCGGCGCCGGGTGGCACCCCGGACGGCACCTTTTCCCGGCGCCGGCGTTCCGGATGACGGCGATCGACGCCGATCCGGCGAAGGTGGCGGGTGTACTCGAGACCGGGCGCGCGGACGCGGCGCACGTTGGCCTCGCCGGGGAGCTGGAGCTCTCACCCGGATCGTTCGACATCGTGCTCTACCGGCTCGTGCTGCATCACATCGCGTATCACGGCTCGCTCGGGCCGTGCTTCAGCGAGGCCGCGACCCTGTTGCGGCCCGGCGGAGTGCTCATCGCGATCGAGCCCGGTCTGTGGCATCCGGTGGGATGCGCCCTGGCGATCGCCAACACGACCGGTCTCGCGACCCGCCTGCACGGAACGCCCGACGACATCCCGCTCTCGCCGCGCGAGCTCGAGACCTACGCCCAGACCGTCGGCCTGCGCCCGGAAATACATGCCGTCACCTACACGTGGCGCCGGCTGCCGCCGACCCTTCAGCGCGCACTCCACCCGCTCGATCGACTCGGCTCCCGTCCACGCCTCGCGCCGTTCGGTCACACCCTGATGCTGATCGCGCGGCGGCCCGTCGCCGGCACGGCATGACGGCCATCCGCGCGCGCCTCGACTGGCGATGGGGGCTCGGGGCCATCCTGCTGCTCGCGGTGGCGCTTCGCGTCGCGGCGATCGGCTCGCCGATCTCGCTTGACGACGGTTACTCCTTCCTCGTCGGCTCAGCGCCCTCCCCGCACGCGTTCCTCGAGCGCCTGGCGCGCTCCGAGAACACGCCGCCGCTCTTCTACCTGCTGCTCACGCCTTTGCCGATCGAGCACCCGGGGTGGCTGCGACTGCCGGCCGCCGTGCCCGGCGCGCTTGTCTGCGTCGTGCTGTTCGCCGCCCTGCGCCGGCCCCTCGGAACGCGGGTCGCACTGCTCGCCACGCTGGCCACCGCGGTGTCGCCGTTTCTCGTGACGTACTCCAACCTCGCCCGGGGCTTCATGCTCGAGGACGTCGCGCTGCTGCTCGCGCTCTGGGCCATGCTCCGGCTGATCGACGGCGCCACGCCGCGATGGTGGCTGCTGTACCTCGCTGCCGGCGTGATCGCTGTGTGGAGCGAGTACGACGCGGTCATCTTCCTGCTCGCGTTGACCGCCGCGGCGCTGTGGGTCGGCGTCGAACACCGGCGCCGGACGGCGCTGCTCGGCGCGCTCCCGATCCTGACGCTCATTCCATGGATCCCGCAGATCTCCCACGCGCAGCATTTCGTCAACAAGACGAAGCTCTTGCCGCCGTTCTCGAGCCCGTCGTTCTCCGGGCTCAAGGAGGCGACGATCACGCTCGCGTTCGGAGAGAACGGCGGGCTGCACGCGGATGCCGCGCGGTGGCTCGAGTTCGTCCTGATCGTCGCCGCCCTCGTCGCGGTGGCCTCCGTCCTGCGCCGCTCACCCCGGCGCGGGACGCCGCGCGCCGCGCGGACGCTGTCGGTGATCGCGATCACGGTCGCCCTCGTCGTGATCGGACACGCACTCGCAGGCATCGTCAAGATCGAAATCTTCAACCAGCGGTACTTCACGATTCTCATACCGCTGATCGCAACGCTGGGCGCCGCCGCGATCGTCGCGATCGGAGTTCGGTGGCTCACCGTAGCCGTCATCGTCCTGCTCGCCGGACTCGGCGTCGCCAACCTCGTCAAACGCTGGGGACACGACTTTGAACCGAACCTCGCCCCGGTCCGGGCCGCTGTCACCGCCCTGCACCCGCGGACGGTGCTCACCGACACGCCAGTCGTCAGCTACTACCTGGGCGCTCTCCGACCGGGGCTCGACCGGCCGTTCAACCTCGGCAGCGGGGACGCGGCGACGTGCGCGCGACCGTGTGTGATCGTCGATGACCTCGCCACCCGGACCGGCACGCCGCGGGCCGGGGTGCCCGCCCCATCACCAGTGTTTGCGAATCGTTACGGGCTGATTTTCGTCAAATGACTCCGGTACGCTCGCCGACCGTGTCGTCTCTTGCCCCGGCGCCCGAGCGCGCCGCGCCCGGAAACCCCCCGGCGGCACAAGACGCGCCCACCCTCCAGCTGGGCGTCGGCCGCCAGGGATTGATCGCCGTCTGCCTCGCGGCTGCACTTGTCCTCGTCGCGTTCGTGACGAAGGCGGGCGACGAGCTCTCTCCCAACACGTGGGCGCAGATCGTGCTCATCCTGATCGGCGCGGCAGCCGCGATCTCCGTGCTCATCCTCGGCGCCGCCGGCCGCCGCTCCGGTCTGGGGTCGCTGATCCTGTTCGCTGCCCTTGCCGCGCTGACCGCGCTCTCGATCACGTGGTCCGTGATCCCGGACGCCTCGTGGCTGGAGGCGAACCGGACCCTCTCATACCTCGCCGTGTTCGGGACCGGGATCGCGTGCGCGCGGCTCCTCCCAAACCAGTGGCGGTCGCTCCTCGGTGGGGTCGCGCTGTTTGCCACGGCGCTCAGCGCCTACGCGCTGCTCGTCAAGGTGTTCCCGGCGACGTTCGCTCCTGATGACTCGCTCGGCCGGCTCAGCGCGCCGTTCGGCTACTGGAACGCGACCGGCCTCGTCGCGGCGCTCGGCCTCCCCGCGTGCGTGTGGCTGGGCGCGCGGCGGGAGGGCCCGGCGGCGCTCCGGGCTGCCGCGCCGGCGGCGATCGCGGTCCTGGTCACGGTCGTGGTGCTCTCGTATTCACGCAGCGCCGTGCTCGCGTCCGCCGCCGGTCTCGCGCTCTGGTTTGTCGTCGTTCCGCTGCGCCTCCGGGGTGCATTCGTGCTCGCGCTCGGCGGGCTCGGCGCCGCGGCGATCAGCGGTTGGGCACTGGCCACCCATCCGCTGACGCACGACCACGTCGCGCTCGGCTCCCGCACGACCGCGGGGCACGGGTTCGGCGTCGTGATCGTGCTCGTGCTGCTCGCCCTCGCCGCCGCCGGACTCGCCGGCGCGTTCTTTGTCGACCGGACCGTCCTGCCGGCGCCGATGCGCCGCCGCATCGGGAAGGTCCTGATCGGTCTCGTCGCGCTGCTCCCGCTCGCCGGGATCGTGGCGCTCGCCGCGTCGCAGCGCGGGTTCACCGGCGAGATCGCCCATGTGTGGAGTACGCTCACGACGACGAAGGAGTCCGTCGGGGATAACCCCGGTCGGTTGATTGAGCTCGGCAGCTCACGGGCACGCGATTGGAACGACGGCTGGTCCGTGTTCAAACACGACGCGCTGCACGGTGTCGGGGCCGCCGGCTACGCGACCGCTCGCCTGCGCTACTCGGACTCGATCTTCCGGGTCGACCACGCCCACTCCTACATCGCGCAGACGCTCGCCGACTTCGGCGTACTCGGGATCATCGTCAACGTTGGCCTGTTGATCGCGTGGTGGCTGGCGGCGCGCCGTCCGCTGCGGGTCGGTGAGGCTGGCGCCGCCGGTCGTGGGGCGCCCGAACGGATCGGGCTGCTGACCCTGCTGTGCGTCGTCGTCGTGTTCGGCGTTCACTCGACGATCGACTGGACGTGGTTCATTCCCGGCACCGCGCTGCCGGCGCTCCTCTGCGCCGGCTGGCTCGCCGGCCGCGGCGCTCTTGATGCGCCCGTCGGACGCCGGGCTGAACGAGTGAAGCTGTCGCTCCGGCCGGCGGTCGGCCTCGCCTGCACCGCACTCGCCACTGTGACGTTGCTCGCCGCATGGGCGATCTGGCAGCCGTTGCGCGCCCAGGACGCCACCAACTCGGTTCTCACCGAGCTCACCCGCGGCGACACGGCCGCAGCGTTCACGGACGCACGGGATGCCGCCTCCCGTGATCCGGTCTCGGTCCAGCCGCTGTGGCTGCTCGCCGAGCTCTACAGCCGGATCGGTGACGAGCACGCCGCTCACGCCGAGCTCGTGAAGGCGATCACCCTGCAACCGGACAACCCGGCGACGTGGCAGCAGCTCGGCGTCTACGACGTCCAGCACGGACAGCCGCACAAGGCCCTCGGTGTCCTCGAGCACGCCCAGCGGCTCGATCTCGGCTCGGTCCAGACCGCTCAGGCGATCACCCAGGCGAAGACGCCGCTCGCGGCGATCAAGGCTGCTCGTCACAAGTAGCACGGGTGAAGCGGGTCAAGACCTGAGCCCCGGGGAGCGGATGGTGGGTTCTGTACAGCAGTTGTACACAGGGGCCCCAAGCGGTCCCGCCTGCTTGCAGTCCCCGACCCGTTCGATGTCAACGGCTCGCGATCTCGGGCGTTCAGATCCGCTGACGCCGCAGCGCGAGCCCGCCGCCGCCCCCGAGTACGAGGACGAGCAGGCCACCCGCGGCGAGCAGCGGCCAGGCATCACTGCCGCTTCCGCCGCCCGTGTCGCCCGACGCCACCGAGGCCGGAAGGCTCGTCTCTGCGCTCCCACCCTTGGCGGCCGACCGCGCCGAGCCGGAGCCAGAGCCAGAGCCGGCACCCGCGCCATGGCCGCGCTGATCGGCAGCCCGGTGCTGACCGCTCGCAGCGACCCCACCAGTCCCACCCGAACCCGGCCCAGACCCGCCGGACGGCGTCACGCCGACGCCGAACGCCGGTGCGGTGCTGTTACTCGCGCCGGACCCACCCGCCGCCTCGCTGCGGGCTGTGGCGATCGGGATCTGGTACTGCTTGCCGGCCGGGGACCCAGGGTCGACGTGGACGCCGGGTTCAAGCGCCAACGCGCCTGAGGGGAGCATGAGCGCCCACCCGCAGACGAAGAGCACGATGCGGCTTCTGCCACGTGCGCGACGTCGTCCGCGCGCTCGCCTCGCTCCCCGGCGGTGAGGACCTCTACGGAGAGGTGCTGAACATCGGTTCCGTCGAAGAGGTGACCATCCTGCACCTCGCGCAGCGGGTCAAAGCGGCGACCGAGTCGAGCTCGGACATCGTGTTCATCCCGTACACCGAGGCCTATGGCGAGGGGTTCGAGGACATGCCCAGGCGCGTGCCGGACCTCACAAAGATCGAACGGATGATGGGGTGGCGCCCCGAGGCCACGCTCGATCAGATCCTGGAGGACGTGATCGAGCACGAGCGCTCGATCATCCGCGCAGGAACGCCCAGTACGTCGGCTTCGGTTTCCCCTTGACGGTCAGCAAGCCGCCGTTGCTCGTCGGTGGGTCGTCGTATACGTGGACCCACCCGAGCGCATAGATACGGGACCAGCGCCGCGATAGGCGCAGAGCGTCGCGCACCCAGCGGCCGGCCACCGGCGGATCGACCCAGATCGGCATCTCGTGATCTGGGGCCGTCGTTACCGTGAACTCGGAGAGGAACAGCGGCATCCCACGGCGCAGGAAGTGGTCGACCCAGCCCGCGAGTCGCGGCAGATCGGAGAAATCCGTTGCGTGACCTGGTGATGGGGGATCCGAGAAGTTCGGATCACGGCCGGTGAACGGGTTGTGCCCGTACATGTCCATGCGTGGGGCGTGGCCGTTCGGCAGGCGGAGATTCGAGATCCACTGGTAGGGGTCCAGCTTCGAGGTCGAGTAGCTGTCTCCGGCGATGATCTGGTTCTGGCGGCTGACCGCCTTCACTGCCCCATACGTCTTGTCGACGAGCAGCGCGTACCGGTGCGGCGCCGCCTTCTGGGCGTTGTTCAGACGCGCGCCATGGCGGGCGGGCACGATCGGGAGGAACGTGCGGATCGGCTCGCCCCAGATCATCCACAGGTGCACCCCGGGCCAGCGGCGCGCCGCCGCCGCCGCGAAGGTGGCGAAGTCGGCTGGATTGCGGGGTGAATAGCTCGGGTTGGCGTGGCCCCCGTTTGCCCACTGCGGGGTGTCGTTCAGTTGTACGAGAACACGGATGTGGTAGCGGCGCCCCTGCGACAGCGCCTGATCGATCGACGCCGGCCACGCATACGCTGGGTCGTTCGGATCCGCCGGGTGGGCCGGCCTCGCGGGCGCGACCTGGGACCAGTTGAGACCGACCTCGAAGATCGAGACACCGAGCTTGTGGTACAGCGGGAACTGGCTCTTTCCGTCCCGGTAGACGTCGCCCCAGATCGCCTTGCTGAAAGCGCCGGCGCTCCCGATCGGCCCGACGCAGGCGAACATCGCGAACAGCGCGGCGATGCGGAAGATCCGCTTCGGCGTGGACGAGCGCACCACTCCCATCCTAAGGGGTGCGAACACGGGACCCGCCGACTGAGGCTCGTTCACCGGTCGCATCCGCCGCCCGCCGGCGACGGTAGATGATCTAGAGTGCGGCCCGTGGCGGTGGGAATCGTCGGGCTGGGATATGTCGGACTGCCGCTCGTCGTCGCGTTCGCCGAGGCCGGCGAGCAGGTCGTCGCCGTCGACGTCGACCCGCTGAAGGTTGCGGCGATCGGAGCCGGCGAGTCGTACGTCGAGGACATCCCGTCCGAACGGCTGCGCGCGGTGCTCGACCTGATCGAGCCGACGGCCCACTTCCAGCCGCTGGCCCGCACCGACGCGATCATCATCTGCGTCCCGACGCCGCTCACGCCAAACCGGGAGCCGGACCTGACCGCGCTCGTCGCCGCCTCGACCCGCGTCGGGCAGGTGCTCCAGCGCGGCCAGCTCGTCGTTCTCGAGTCGACGACCTACCCGGGAACGACGCGTGACCAGCTCGTGCCGCGGCTCGAGCTCGAGTCCGACCTGACGGTCGGCAAGGAGGTGAACGTCGCGTTCTCGCCCGAGCGGGTCGACCCGGGTCGGACCGACTACACGCTGCGCAACACCCCGAAGGTCGTCGGCGGCATCACCGAGGCGTGCTGTGACCGCGCGATCGCGCTCTACAGCCGCGTCTGCGACCACATCGTCCGCGTCTCCTCGCCCGAGGCCGCGGAGATGTCGAAGCTGCTCGAGAACATCTTCCGCTCGGTCAACATCGCCCTCGTCAATGAGCTGGCGCTCCTGTCGGAACGGATGGGCATCGACATCTGGGAGGTCGTCGACGCGGCGGCGACCAAGCCCTACGGGTTCATGCGGTTCGATCCGGGCCCGGGGATGGGTGGGCACTGCCTGCCCGTCGACCCCTTCTACCTGGCGTGGCGCGCGCGGGAATTCGACATGTCGACCGAATTCATCGAGCTCGCCGGCAAGGTCAACGCGACGATGCCGTATCACTGCGTGGAGCGCATCGAGCGGGCGCTCAACGACGTGTCAAAGCCGGTCCGGGGATCCCGTATCGCGATTCTCGGCGCGAGCTACAAGGGTGGAGTCGGCGACACACGCGAGTCGCCGGCGCTGCGGATCATGAAGGTGCTCGGCGCTCGCGGTGCCGATCTGCGCTACCACGACCCACACGTCCCCTCACTGCCTGACTTCGGGCTGCAGAGCGCGCCACTCGATGAGGCGGTCGCCGACGCGGACGTCGTCGTCCTCGTGACCGCTCATCCGGGCATCGACCACGGCAGCATCGCCCGGAACGCGGCCGTGTTCGTCGATCTGCGCGGGGTGACCCGCGGACAGCACGCGCCGAACATCGTCCGGCTCTGACCCGGACGGCGTTTCCGGATCCCGTCGGGCGGGGAGAGTGCCGGTGTGGACAGCGACGGCGCGCTCCCCCGGGCCTCGACCCCGAACCCGGCACTGCGATACATGGCGATTCTGCGAGCTGCACGCGACTTTGGCGTGCCCCAGCGCGACATCACGGAGATCGCGCAGCGCTTCGATCCGCGCACAGCGCGCCCGCGTGAGCTCGCGGACGCGCTGGCGGATCGTCTGCCGGGCCGCCGCGCTACGCGGTCGCTGACGGCTTGATGTTCTGGTTGAGCCGGAAGACGTTCTCCGGGTCGTAGCGGTCCTTGAGCGCGACGAGCTTCGCGTAGCGCTCGGGTCCGAACATGTCGCGGACCCGCTCGTCACCCACGTCCGAGGTGAAGTTGAGGTAGACGCCCGTCGTCGTGTTGGGCGCGAGGTCGCTGGCAAGCTCCTTCGCCCACGCGAAATGCGCCGTCATCCGCCTCTTCGCTCGGGTCCATCCACAGCGACAGGGCGTGGTAGCACCACGGCACGTCGCGGCGCCCGAGCGCCGTCTCGCCCTCAGGAACGCGCGCGATCGCGCCGCCGAGCGGCTCGAGCAGGAGCTGGACCATCGGCCCGGGACGGCTCGCACCATGGGCCGCCAGCTTCTCGATCACCTCGTCGCTCAGCTCCGGCATGAACTCCGCCTTCATGTATGCCCGGGTGCCGTGCTGGCCGCCGCCGTCGAGCATGCTCTGCAGCGCGACGTACGGGATTGGCTGCACCATGTCCATCATCGGCTGGGCGACCTCGCGGATCGGCGCGAGCACCCGCTCACCCTCCTCGTGATCGCCGGTCCAGCAGACGATCACCCCGAACATCGGCGCGCCCTGCACCTCCGGCGGCACGAACGGCTCGGGCGGGGCGCTGACGAATGCGGCGCCGAGTCCGAGGTCGTCCGGCGCATCCACCATGTACTCGCGCAGGAAGCGCAGCGTCGCGGGTCCACGGTCGGGCGGGCAGGCCATCATCCCGCCGAGCACGATCGGCCCGACCTGATGCAGGCCATAGGTGAACGACGTGACGATGCCGAAGTTGCCACCGCCGCCGCGCAGACCCCAGAACAGGTCCGCGTTCTCGTCCTTGCTCGCGGTGAGCAGCTCGCCGTCGGCGGTGACGACGTCGGCGCTGATGAGGTTGTCCGCCGTCAGCCCGCACTTGCGCTCGAGCCAGCCGCTGCCGCTGCCGAGCGTCAGGCCCGCGATGCCGGTCGTCGAGAACCGACCGCCGGTGACGGCGAGCCCGTGCTCCTGGGTCGCGGCGTCGAACTCACCCCAGGTCAGTCCTGCGCCGGCGCGGACGGTCCGTGCGTCGGTGTCGATCGCGATGTCTTTGATCGGCGCGGTGTCGATCACGAGCGCGTCGTCCCACGAGCCGTAACCCTGGGCGGAATGCCCTCCGCCGCGGACGGCGATCTGCAGGCCGTTGTCCCGCCCGAAGCGCACGGCCGCCTGAACGTCAGCTGCATTCATGCACTGCGCGACGAGCGCCGGGTGCGGATCGAAGTACCCGTTCCAGACCGTGCGCGCCTCGTCGTAGCCGGCGTCCCCGGGCTGAACGAGGCGCCCCGAGAACGATCCAGCAAGATTCTCCACTGCCAAAGCCGACACTGCTGATTGAGCCATGCGTCCCCCTCGTGATGGATCGCGGTGGCGAGCCACGACCCGTTGTCAGAAATACCGCGTCCCAGGCAGCGCGACTGTCGCGCACCTGCCGGTGAGTGTCAAGGAGACCGGCGCCGCTTCGCTGTGACAATCGTCACGGTCGGCGCACCGTCCCGCGGCCTGCGGCGAACTGCGAGGCGGCCTACGGTAATGCCCGGATGCAAATCGACGCCAGCCGCCGATCATCTGGGCATGGCCGAATCCGACGAACTTGCCCGCCTGCGCAACGAGGAACATCGGCTCGAGTTCGACGTGCGCAAACGCACGCGCGAGATGGATGCCGTGGAGCGGACGCTCGCGCGGCGGCTGCGGGAATTCGAGCGTGACGAGCAGGCAACGAAACAGTCGATCGAAGCCGAGTGGCGGCGCGAGCATTCTGGGCGCGAACCCGAGCGCCCGCCTCGCTGGCGCCAGAGCGCCTGAGCGCCTGAGCGCCTGAGCGCTACTCGTATTGCAGCGCCGCGAGCACGTTGAGCCGTGACGCGCGGCGCGCCGGGAACACGGCCGCGATGATCCCGGCGAGGATCGCGGCGATCACAAACACGACGAGCGTCCCCACCGGGATCGTGAACGCCGGATATTTGATCGCGACGCCGATCATCAGCGCGAGGACCACTCCGAGCGGGATGCCGAGCGCCGCGCCGAGCAGCGCCGTGATCACGCTTTCGTGGCGGATCATCCGGCGCACCTGACGCCGGGTCATCCCGACGGCCCGGAGCATGCCGAGCTCACGAGTGCGCTCGAACACGGTCAGCACCAGCGTGTTGACGATCCCGAACAGGCTGATGACGATCGACAGCGAGAGCAGGACGTAGAGGAGGTTGAGCAGCGTCGTCAGCCCCTGGAGCTGATTGTGGGCGAACTGGGCCTTCGTCTGGATCTTTGCGTCCGGAAACGCGTTCAGAGCCTGGCCCAGCTGGTGCGTCGTCGCCGGATTGACGCCCCCGGCGACGTTGATGAACGTGTACAGGTTCTGCGGATTCGGGTAGCCGCTGTCGAACGTCGGCGTCGCCATCGTGACGTCGCCGAACGGGGAGCCGCCCTTGGGCGGGGAGAACTCGCCGCGGATGGTGAGCCGCAACCGCGCCCCGGTCGGCGTCTGGACCACGATCGGCGCGCCCTGCGCGAGATGATGCGAGTGCGCATAGTCCTTGGAGACGAACGCCCCGTCGGCCCCGAGGCGGGCCGGCGTCGATGGACCACCCACGGGCCAGGAGACCGAGACCACCTGGCCGACGTTCGGCTGCACCCCGGTCACGTTGATGCGACTGCCGAACGCCCGCCCCTGCCCGGCGCGCACGCTTGAGATCGTCTCGACGCCGGGGACGCCCTTCACGGCCCCGGCGGCGGCGACGCCGATGGGACTGAAGTTGTCGGTCGCGGTGAGCACATAGTTGGCGACGAAGACCTTGTTGACCGAATCCTGAAAGCGGGTCCGCAAGCCGGCGGCGAGCACGCCGACCATCGTCACCAGCGTGAGACCGATCATCAGCGCCGAGGCCGTCGAGGCGGTGCGCGTCGGGTTGCGGACACTGTTGCCGCGGGCGAGCTCGCCGGGCGCGCCGGCGATCCGGGCGGCCGGCGCCCCGAGCACGCGGGCGAGCGGAGGAACGAGCTTCGGAGCGAGCATTGACATGCCGAGGAACAGCGCAACCGCGCCCACGCCGATCGCGATCAGCCGCCAGGTCGTCGACACCGAACTGAAGAACAGGCCGATGATCCAGAGCACGACGGCGCCGATGAGCGTGGCCGCGGCGGGGTATGAACCGAATCGAGCCCAGCGGGAGGGCGGCAGCACGGCGCCCTCGCGCACGGCGGCGATCGGCGGCACTCGGGTCGCCCGGAGCGCGGGCCGGAGCGCCGCGCCGACCGTGATCAGAATCCCGAGGATGAGCGAGATGACGACCGTCCGCGTCTTGAACACGGTGCCCGACTGCGGCAGGTCGATCCCGAAGGACACGAACAGCTGATTGAGGCCCTTCGCGAGGCCGAGGCCGAGGAACAGCCCGGTCACCGAAGCGAGCACGCCGATCACGAACGCCTCGACGAGCACCGATCGGAGCACCTGCCGGCGAGTCGCGCCGAGCGTCCGCAGCGTCGCCAGCTCCCGGGTGCGCTGCGCGATCGTGATCGAGAGCGTGTTCGCGATCACGAAGCTGCCGACGAACAGCGCGATGCCTCCGAACGCGAGCAGGAACGACTGGATGACGGTCAGAAAGCCGTTCGTGTCCTTCTGCTGCTGCTGGGCCTGACCCTGGCCGGTGCGCACCTGCGCCGTGGCCGGGAGGAGCGGGCGGATCTGCCCCACGAGCGCCTGCGGGGAGACCCCGGGGCGGGCGGCGACGCTGATCTCGTCGAAGCGACCCTGCTTGTTGTAGAGCCGCTGCGCCGTCGGGAGCGTGACCACGGCGAGCGTCGCGCCACCGAGCGAGGAGACCCCGGCGATCTTGACGATCCCCGCGATCCGGAAGTGCTCCTCCGGGCCGCGGGCGATGACGCCGATCTGCTGGCCGACGGAGAAATGATTCGTGTCCGCCGTGTTCGCGTCGATGTCGACGTCGTTCGGCGCGGTCGGCCACGCGCCGTGCGTGAGCGTCAGCGGATTGAAGCGCTGACCCGCCGGGGTGTAGCTGTTGAGCAGACCGGGGGCGCCGCCGCGGGAGATGACCTTGCCGTTGTGCCCGACGAGCTGCGCCTGGTCGGACACCCCGCCGGTCGCGAGCGCGACGCCCGGCAGCGCCCGCACGCGCGTGAGCAGCGACGCCGGCAAGGTCGGCGTCGTCACCCGCTCCCCGCCGCCGTTCGAACCGCCGATCGCGCTCTTGCCGGTGATGACGGCGTCGGTGTTCTTGTAGACGGTCGTGAACACCGTGCTGAACGCCGACTTGATCGTGTCGGTGAGCACGTAGGTCCCACTCACCATCGCGACGCCGAGCACGATCGCGATCGCCGTGAGCGCCGCGCGGAGCTTGCGCCCAAGCAGTCCCTTGAGCGCGACCCGGATCATGATTGCAACGTTGCCATCACCGACAGCACGTCGGCCTGACTGGCGCCGGTGAGCTCGTTGACGATCTTCCCGTCGGCGATGAACAGGATCCGGTCGGCGATCGAGGCGGCGCGCGGGTCGTGCGTGACCATGACGATCGTCTGGCCGTAGGCGTTCGCCGAGTCCCGCAGGAGATCAAGGATCTCGCCGCCGGTCTTCGAATCGAGATTGCCGGTCGGTTCGTCCGCGAACAGGATGGTCGGGCGCGTGATGAGCGCCCGCGCGATCGCCACCCGCTGTTGCTCGCCACCGGAGAGTTCCGCCGGTCGGTGCGTGGTGCGCCCGCCCAGCCCGGTCCGCTGGAGCAGCTCGGAGAGCCAGGCGGGGTCCGCACGCTCACCGGCGATCGACAGCGGCAACACGATGTTCTCCTCGGCGCTCAGCATTGGGAGCAGGTTGAAGAACTGAAAGACGAAGCCGATGTGCTGGCGGCGCAGCAACGTGAGCTTGTCGTCGTCGAGCGTCGTGATCTCGGTGTCGGCGATCGTCACGCTCCCGCTCGTCGGCGTGTCGAGCCCGGCGAGGGTGTGCATGAGGGTCGACTTGCCGGAGCCCGATGGCCCCATAACGGCGACCAGCTGACCGCCCGTGACTTCCAGAGACACGCCTCTGAGCGCCTCAATGGCACCGGCTCCTTCGCCATAGCGGCGCGTGATGTCACGCGCGGCGACGACGTTGGTTGACGCCTGGACCGCCACTGCACTCGATCTAAGCAGACCGCTCAGCGAACCGCGCGCGCGAGCAGCGTGCGGCGCATCAGCGGCGGCCCTCCGCCGAGGCGCACCTCGACGGCGGCGAAGCCAAACTCGTCAAGCAGCGAGGCGAGCGCGCGGCGGGTGTAGAGGTGCAGATGGTCGCCGAGCGGATCGCTGTAGGGCTCCAGACCATGGACCAGCAGGCGCAGGCGGCCGTGTGACGGGGTCGTGATCAGCAGCCGGCCACCGGGCACCAGCACGCGACGGACCTCGGAGAGCCACCGCGCCGTGTCCGCGACGTGCTCGATCACCTCGCTCGCCCACACGAGCTCGAACGCGTTGTCCTCGAACGGGAGCGGCCCGTCGAACGGGACGAGGCGAAAATCGAGCTCCGGATGGCGCTCCCGGGCCCGCTCGATCGCCGCTTCGGCAACCTCGGCCCCAACGGCGCGGGCACCCGCCCGGGCCAGCTCGGCGGTGAACTCACCGGCCCCGCTGCCGAGGTCAAGGACTCGGTCTCCGGGGTTCAGCTCCGCCATCAGAAACTCGCGACGCAGCCGCCAGTCCGGAGGCGTGAGCTGCGCCGGGAGTCGTTGCCAGAGTTCCTCGTAGTAATCCTTCATCGCATGGGTGGACACGACACGCTGGGCCGAGATCGAGCATCATCCCGGTAGTGGGAGCGCTCCGGGACTGGTGTGCGGTGCCGACGCGCTCGCGCTGGCCGGAAAGGCCACGATGGTGACCACTGTGCACGAAAGTCCCCTGCGGTTCCGATCCAATCACTATGGTGCAAGTGTGGAGTGCATGATCGCGGCATGAGGCTCGCGTTCGATAGCCGGGCGGGGAAGGATTCCCGCGGAATCGGGCGGTACGCCCGTTCGCTCCTAGAGGCATTGCGGGAACTCGCATATGGGGAGATCACCGAGACGCACACTCCCCGGCGCTGTGACGTCTTCCACTCGCCGTGGATCGACGGCGCGCTGCTGCGTTCGCCGATCCCGATGGTCGTCACGCTGCACGACCTGTTCCCGCTCAAGCGGCGCGGCGAGTACCTGCGCACCGGGATGCGGCTCCGGATGCGTTACCTCGCCGTGCAGCGCGCGGTCCGGGTGATCGTGCCCACGAACGCCGTGGCCGACGATGCGATGCGGGCGCTGGAGATCCCAGCGGAGAGGATCGTCGTGATCGGCGAGGCCGCCGCGACGGCATTGCGCCCCCGTCCCGAGAACGAGGTGAACGAGGTCCGCGAGCGTTTCGCCCTCCCCGTGGAGTACCTCGTTTGGGTCGGAGGGCTGCGTACACCTGATCCTCGCAAGCGCGTCGCCGCCCTCGCTCGGACCCCCCGGCGAATGCCGCTCGTGCTCGTCGGAGAGACCGGGCCATGGGCCTCGGAGCTTCCCGACGTCACGCTCACCGGGGAGGTCAGCGACGATGACCTGGCCGCGATCTACACCGGCGCCCACGCGCTCGTGTTCCCGAGCGACGATGAGGGTTTTGGTCTGCCGCCGGTGGAAGCGCTGGCGTGCGGCACTCCGGTGGCGGCCTGCGATGTCCCCGCCCTGCGCGAGGTGCTCGAGGGCCGGATCAGCCTGAGCGACGTCGACGACCTCGACGGCCTGATCACCGCCGCCGAGGCGGCCACGAGGCCCGCCCCGCCACCACTCGCCTGGACCTGGGCGGATGCCGCGCAGGCGACCTGGGAGGTCTACGAGGACGCCGCTCGCGCCCCCGCCCGCTGGCGCAGCGCTCGCCGACGGCGGCCGAAGACGGGGCCCGCCGCGCCGGAAGTCGTCCCGTCTGGCGACGCCGCGGAGTGACCGCCGCACGGCGATGAGAACGCCGGCGTGGCGTGGTCTGAGGTGTAGGAGACAATCGACCCTGGAGGTGGGGACATGGCGAACGAGAGCCGACTCGAGATCGCGCGGAGCATCTACGAGGCGTTCGCGGATGCTGATCGCGGCGTCGTCGAGCGCGTGTTCAGTGACGACTTCACGTTTTCAAGTCCGCTGGACGTCGGGCTCGATCGCGCTGGCTACTTCGAGCGATGCTGGCCCGGCGCCGGACAGCGGATGGACTTCGAGTTCGTGCGCCTGATCGAGTCAGGCGACGAGGTCGTCGTGACCTACCAGTCGCGCCGGCCCGACGGCAGCCGCGGCCGCAACACCGAGGTGCTCACCTTCCGCGGTGATCAGATCTGCGGCGCCGAGGTGTACTTCGGCTGGGATCTCTCCGAGTAGTACACGCGTTTCAGCCGCCTCCGAGCAGCGCGCCGATCGTCGCCATCGCGATCGAGGCACCGCGGCGGTCGCCGAGCATTCCCGCCTCCATGCGGTTCATCACGTAGGCGATCGTGAGCCGCGCGTCGAGGTCGTTGACGACGAGCGAGCCGCCGTAGCCACCCCATGAACAGCTGCGGGGACCCATCGGCATCGTCTCGCTCGCCAACCCGTAGCCGACGCCGAAGCGGAGCGGCACACCGAGGACGAGGTCCGGCCCGTTGGACTGCTCTTCGAAGATCGCGGCGACCCCGTCGGTCGACAGCAGCCGGACACCTCGCGCCTCTCCCCCGCACGAGATGATCGACTGCACGGCAGCGACCGAGCGAGCGTTGCCGTGGCCGTTGACGGCGGGGATCTCGGCGGTGCGCCACCACGGCTCGGCGCTCGTGGCGCCACCGATCGCCGGGTTGCCAAAGGTTCTCAGGCCGAGTTCTGGCAGCCCGTCCGTGCGTGCCTGCGACGCCGGGGGCGGGATCAACGGTGCAAGGCGGGGTTCCTCCGCGGCCGGGAGGCCGATGTGGAAGTCGGCGCCGAGCGGCTCGGCGACGCTCGCCCGGAAGAACTCCCCGAGCGACACGCCGCTCACCCGCCGGACGAGCTCGCCGACGAGATAGCCCTGCGTCAGCGAGTGGTACCCGGACGCGGTCCCGGGCGCCCACCAGGGCGCCTGCCCGGCGAGCAACGAGGTGCAGCGCTCCCAATCGGCGAGATCCTCAGGGACGAGCGGCTCGTCCCAGCCCGACAGCCCCGACGTGTGGCCGAGCAGATGGCGGACCTCGATCTCCCCCTTCCCGGCCGCCGCGAACTCCGGCCAGTAGCGCGACACCGGCGCGTGGAGGTCAAGCTCGCCGCGGTCGGCGAGGATCAGCGCGCACAGCGCAGTCATCGTCTTCGTCGTCGAGAACACGGTGACGACCGTGTCCCGCTCCCAGGGCGTCGTGCGGTCTGCATCGGCGTAGCCGCCCCAGATGTCGACGACCGGCTCGCCGTCGATCAGGACCGCGACCGAGGCGCCGACGTCGAGCCCGTCGTCGAGGTTGCGTGCCAGGGCATCCGCGACGCCGGCGAACCGCTCGTCGTAGGTGCCGCTCACGTCAGCCATCGGCGCACCATAACCGTCCCGGGGCGCCGTGTCGCGGCTCCGCACGAAACGAAAGAATGCCGAACCCCCGGAGGAGCGTCTGGGGGTTCGGCACGATCACGTTCGTGACTTTCGTGGTGAGCCTTCCCGGAGCGGCGCCCTGCGGAAACACGAATCCGGGCGCGCGCGCTCGAGGGCCCTACCGCGCCGCGCGGCTGGGATGGGCGCGACTCCAGTTGAGCAGCACCCAGTACGCCGCGCGCGGGCGGCCCTTGGTGTCAAACTCGTGCAGTTCATGCTCGCGTTCGCACGGATGGACGCCGGCGGTCAGCTCGACGCCCTCGAGCTGTTCGGAGCGCTGCCGCCCGGGGTCGACCGGGACGCGCTCGCCGCCGAACTGCAGCCTGAACTTGACGCGATCAATCCCGCCGGCGGTCACACGCTCAGCTTCGACGAGGTCGGTGCCGCGCTCAGCGGCATCCTGCGCATCCTCGCCGCCGCCCGTTTCCGGCTGCCGAAAGAGCTCGTCCTGTTCTTCAAGAACCTGCTCTACCTCACCGGCTTCACCGCGAGCGTCGCCCCTGACGCCGATCTGCTCAGCCAGGTCGAGCCGGTGCTGGCGCATTTCGTGCGCAAGTACGGCGCCGAGCTGGCCGGAGCGTTGGCCGCCGCGTAACGCCGACGCACGGCGCAGACGCTAGGGTCCGCCCGTGGTCAAGCGCGAGATTCGCTCCTGGTTGATGGACATGGACGGGGTGCTCGTCCACGAAGAGGACCTGATCCCGGGAGCGAACCGGTTCATCGCCCGCCTGAGTGAGCTCAACATGCCGTTCCTGGTGCTCACGAACAACTCGATCTACACGCGCCGGGACCTCGCCGCCCGCCTCCGCGCCAGCGGTCTTGACGTCCCGGAGGCCGCCATCTGGACCTCGGCGCTGGCGACGGCGCGATTTCTGGAGGATCAGCGGCCGGGCGGCTCGGCGTTCGTCATCGGCGAGGCCGGGCTGACGACCTCGCTGCACACCGCCGGCTACACGCTCACCGAGCGCAACCCAGACTACGTCGTCCTCGGCGAGACCCGGACGTACAGCTTTGAGCGCATCACCCGCGCGATCCGCCTGATCGACGGCGGCGCGCGGTTCATCGCGACCAACCCGGACCCGACCGGCCCGACGGTGGACGGCCCACTCCCCGCGACGGGCTCGGTCGCGGCACTGATCAGCAAAGCGACAGGCGTCGATCCGTACTTCGTCGGCAAGCCCAACCCGCTGATGATGCGCTCAGCACTCAACGCGATCGACGCTCACTCCGAGACGACCGCGATGGTCGGCGACCGGATGGACACCGATGTCGTCGCCGGACTCGAGGCGGGGCTTGAGACGGTGCTCGTGCTCAGCGGCGTGACGACGCTCGCCGAGGCCGAGCGGTTTCCCTACCGGGCGTCGCGGATCGTCGACTCGGTCGCCGACCTCGTCGACGAGCTCGGGTAGCGCGGCGGCAGACGCGGCCACATCCGGGGATCCGCTCGCGTCGGCGGGGCGTTGTGGGCAACGAAGAGGAGAGGGATGTGGGGCTTCGGGAGGGCGCGCCGGTCGGCTGGCGGGACCCTGATCGACCGTTTCGCACGTGAGCGCCGGGTGAACGACCGAAACGCACGACAGCGGCCGGTGAACGACCAAAACGCACGTGAGCGCCGGGGGATCTCGGCGCTTTCTTGCGAAACGGTCGTTAAATCGCCGAAACGCACGAAAGCTCGCCTGATCGCCACAGCTCACGTGCGTTTTGGTCGATGCGGGCCCCGCTCTCGTGCGTTTTGGTCGACGCGCGCCCCGCTCACGTGCGTTTCGGTCGAAGCGGCCCCGCTCTCTATTTCCCCGCCGGGCTGTCGATCAGCAGCGTCACCGGTCCGTCGTTGACGAGCTCGACATCCATCATCGCGCCGAACACGCCCCGCTTGGCCTGCGCCCGCGCGCAGAACCGCTCGTACAGCGGTTCGGCCTGCTCCGGGCGCGCCGCCGCGACGTAGCTCGGCCGGTTGCCCTTGCGGGCCTCGCCGTACAGCGTGAACTGACTCACGCACAGAAGCTCGCGGTCGCCAAGCGGCTCGTTCATCCTGCCCTCGGCGTCCGGGAACACACGGAGGGCCCGGACCTTGTCGGCGAGCCAGTCGGCGTCCTGCGCGGTGTCCGTATGGGTGACGCCGAGGAGCACGAGCAGCCCCGCGCCGATCGCCGACACCGTCTCGTCGCCGACGGCGACCGACGCTCGGGACACACGCTGGACGAGCGCCCGCATCTGCGTCAGGCCTCCCGGAGTTCGGCGGCCGCCTGCTCGGGCGCGACGATATTGAGGTTCACGCCGGCGCCGAGCTCGAGCCCGGCAAGATGCGTGAGCCGCGGCAGGATGTCGATCCGCCAGCAGAATGCCTCCGCGCCCCGTGGCGCGGTGCGCACCCACAGGTTGAGGGGCGGGATCGCCCCGAGTCGGCGGGTCAGCCGCCCCAGGGCGTCGTGGAGCATCGCCGCGCCGGTCGGTCCGTCGTCCTCGAACCGGGGGCGCGGACGCCGCGGTGCGAGCAGCAGCTGGTAGGGCACGCGCGCGCCGTACGGCGCCATGAGCACGCTGTCGTCGTCGATCGCGACGATCCGCTCGCGTTTGCGCACCTCCTCCTGGACGAGGTCGGCGAGCAGGTTGCCGCCCATCGTCCGCGTCGAGTAAGCGCCAAAGCGCTCCCGCTCCCGGGCGATCGCCGCCGGAACGAAGTCGAGGGCATACAGCTGCCCGTGCGTGTGGGGGAGCGATGCCCCCGCCTCACGCCGCTCGTTGACGATCATGTGCACGTACGCGGCGCCGGTATGGGCGAGCATCCGGTCGCGCCAGACGTCCATCGCCGCCGCGACCTCGTCGACGGTCAGCTCCCCGAGCGAGATCACGGACCGGGGCGAGTTGATGATCACCTCATGGGCGCCCACGGCAGGCGTGGACCAGAACAGGTCGCGGTTCGCGTTGGCGCCCGGCTTCGGGGCGGGCTCGCCCTCGGCGGTCGTGTCCGCGACCTGCTCGGCGGGGATCGACGCGCTCAGCGCCGGGTAGAGGTTGGGAACGACGCGGACGGTCCATCCCGGCGTGTTCGGCGCACCTCCGTTCGGCCGGACCGCGTAGACCTCGGGTGGCGTCTGCTCCTCGTTGCCCTCCGCGAACGGGTCCTCGGCGCGGTCAAGCTCCGGCGCCGGCGTCGCGCTCAGCCCGCCGCCCGGTCGCTGGGCGCGCGCCCCGGCGACGATCGCGCGCAGGCCGGTGAGCGGGTCAATTCGGATCTCGGGAGTACTCACGGGCGCGACCGTAGCAGCGCGTCGCTACGGTCCTCCTCGATGAACGCCTCAGGCGCTCGGCAGTCGCTCTCGCCGCGCTCGTGCTCGCCGGCTGCGGGGGCGGCGGTGCGTCGTCGTCGACTCCGGCGCCGAGCGCCGCGGCCTCCACTCCGACTTCGGCCACGACCTCGACCGCCGCGGCTTCCTCGACGCCCGGGGCATCACCGCAAGCACCGTCGCCACCGAGGGCGCGCGCCGGGCTCACTTCCGCAGACCCATCAGCTGCCGACGGCGCGCACGGCCGGGTTCCGCCGCGAGATGGACGCCCTCTGGCGCGGGATCCGCACCAAATCCCTTACCGCAGCGCTCCCGGCGTTCTTCCCGGAGGCGGCCTACGCCCAGGTGAAGGCGATCAGCGATCCCGGGGCGGACTGGCGTAACCGCCTCGTCGCGACGTTCCGGCTCGACATCGGCGCGGCCCACGCGTTGCTGTCGGCCGGCGGGTCCCGCGCGCGGCTGCTGCGGGTCGACGTGCCCGCTGGGTATGCCCACTGGGTCGGGCCCGGCGCCTGTTACAACCGGATCGGCTACTACGAGGTGCCGAATGCCCGCGTCGTGTACCGGGACGGGCGGTCGGTGCGCTCGTTCGGGATCGCCTCGATGATCTCGTGGCGGGGGGTCTGGTACGTCGTGCACCTCGGCGCGGTCAGCGGCGATGCAAGCGGTACGGTCGACGCGCCGAGCGCCGGCCCGGGCGCCCCGGCGCCATCGCTGACCTGCTAAGCGTCCGGCCCAGTCGAGGCCTCGCAAACGCGTGACGCGCGGTGTCAAAGCCGCCGACAAGATCGGCCACCGACTAGAGCGTCTTCTCCATGGCGATGTGTTCGATCTTCGCCTCGGTGAACCGGCGGCCGCGTGGCCGATAGCCCGCGCGCTCGTACAGCTCCTGAGCGTAGGTCTGTGCGTGGAGCACCAGCCGCTTGCCGCCGGCGGCGATCGTCTCGCGGTCTGCGGCCCGGAGCAGCGCCGTCGCGATTCCGCGGCGGCGTGCGGACTGGCGCACGGCGAGCCGGCTGAACTGCGCGGTCGAGCCGACCATCAGCAACCGGCACGTCGCGACGACCTGGTCACCGTCGACGACCGCAACGAGGTGGATGCCCTCGCCGTCGCGGCCATCGAGTTCCTCGCGCTCCGGGACCCCCTGCTCGACGCAGAAGACCTCGTGGCGTAGCTCGAGCGCCGCCGCCATCTCCGTCTCTCCCCGGACCCGGCGAACCTCGTAGGTGAGCGTGTCTGTCATCCGCTGCCCAGCGCGTATCGCCGGACGTCCTTGATCAGGGCGCTGTCGCTGACGTACGCGCCGGCGTGATCGTAGACGAGCTTCCCGTTGCGATCGAAGTAGATCGTCTGGGGATAGAACGTCGCCGCCTGGATCGCTCGCGCGATGTCCTCGCCGGGATCGGCGTAGCTCGGATACGTGACCGGGAACTTCTTCAGGAAGGCCTTCCCTCCCGTGCCCGGATCTTTGCCGTCGATCCCGACGAACGCGACCCGCCGGCCGAAGTCGACCGCCACCTTCTGGAACACCGGAAACTCGCTCTGGCATGGACCGCACCACGACGCCCACTTGTTGACGACGACCGGATACCCGTGCAGCGCGGCGAGCCGGGCCTTGAACGCCTTCGGTCCCCCGCCGAGGATGTCGTTGGCCTGGGCATGGAGCGCCGCCAGGCTCGGCGGAGAACCCTTGAAGGCCGTGGTGACCTGCTGGGGCCCCGGCGCTTCATTGCGCGCGGTCGTGCCACATCCGGCGGCGAGCGCGGCGGAGAGCGTCAACACGAGAAGGACGGAGCGTTTGCCCACGAGCGAACAGATTGCCACAGCGACGAAGCGTGTTCGTCCGACATAGCCGGGAGTCTTCACTCTGCTTAAATAGTCGCTATCCTCTTAAACAGGTTCGGCGAGGGGGGAACCGCTGCTAGGGAATCCTCGCTGTTTCGGCCATCGCCGAAGGCCTCTTGAGTCGCTACGCGCAGTCTGCCGCGGCTCCTGATTCAGTCGTATTTCCCATCTGATCTTTATGGGTGCTTCCACCCCTTTCCCGAGTCCGGCCGCCATCGCGCGTGCGGAGCTCTTCACACGAGAGCGCTTCGTCTACGACGGAGAATCGCTTGAAGACGCGCTGTCCCCAGGCTCCGCGCGGCGCCGGGCGCTCGACGCTGCGCTCGCGGAGCTCGACAACGACGCCAAGGTGCCCTCGATCGACTGGCGACGCCAGTTCTCGATGCTGCTCGGACTCGAGCGGATGCTCTCCGACGAGGAGCCGCATCTCGTCGACGGCACCGTGCTCTCGGCCCACCAGGTCGATGCGCTCTCCGGCACGCTCACGGCGCTCCTCGCCGAGGCGCAACGCAACGGCAGCAACGGTGCCGCCCCGATCGTCGAAGAGCCGACCGAGCTCGCATCCGCTGCGATCCCCGGCGAAGAGGACGAGGACGACGTGCTCCCGGACGGACGGCGAGAGCGAGGATGACGCGCTCGAGGAAGGCGAGACCGAGGACGAGGAGCCGCAGGACTGGTCGGATGGCACCGGCGAGGTCGACGCGGACGTCCAGGAGGTGCCCGAGGATCCGAACGCCGACAAGCGGTTCTGGTTTGAGCACGCCACCGGCGCCGGGAAGACGGTCGCCGCGCTCGGGTTCGTCGAGGCGTCGCGCACCGGCGGCGTCCTGATCCTCACCCACCGGCGCAACCTCGTCGACCAGTTCAACGGCGAGCTGCGTGATCGCGGCTACCGGGACCGGATCAGCGCCCCGCTGCTCGGCGACCGCGACGCCGCGAACGGTCCGGTGACGGTCGAGACCTACCAGTGGTTCGTCCGCAACGCCGGCAAGGTCTCCGACGCCTACACGATCGTCATCTGCGACGAGGCTCACACCGCCCTCGGTGAGAAGACCTCCGCGTCAATCCGCCGCTGGGGCGGCCCGATCTTCATCGGCATGACCGCCACGGGCGCATTGATCGCCCGGCACGTCACCGACCTGTTCCCGACCCAGACCTCGCGCTTCGATCTCGCGCAGGCCGCGCGCCGCGGCGTCATCGCCCCGCTGCGCTGCATCCGGATCCCGCCGGGTCCGGGCGTGCGCACGATCGCCAAGGTGCCGCTGCGCCGCGGCGAGGTGGACACCGAATTCGACCAGGAGATGCTGGCCGAGCTGCTCGATCAGACGCCGTTCAACATGGCGATCGCCGATCTCTACAAGACCCGCTTCAACGGCGTCCCAGGGGTCGTCTACGCCGCGGGTGTGCGCCACGCGTACAACGTCGCGCAGGCGTTCCGGGAGCTCGGCATCAAGGCCCAGGGGGTGTCCGGCGAGACGCCGAAACGTCAGCTGGCGCGGATCCTCGCCGACTACGAGTCGGGCAAGGTCGACGTGCTCGTCAACGCCCAGCTGCTCGCCGAAGGCTGGAACAGCCCGCGGGCGACGATCTGCATGCACCTCGCGCCGACCGCGTCCAAACGGATCTACCAGCAGCGGGTCGGCCGCGTCACACGCCGCCATCCCGGCAAGGAAGCGGGCATCGTCATCGACTTCGTGCACCCCGCGACCAAGCACGACGACCCGGTCGTCACGCTCCACTCGCTGCTTGACCGCGACGTCTACCGCGGCGGCGCAATCGTCGTCGGCCCGGTGCGTCGGGGCCGCGGCCGCCGAGTGCGGGTCGAGCGCCGCGTCCTGCCCGTCACCGCCGACCCCGATCGGCGCGCCGAGGTGTTTGAGCGCGAGCTGTGGCGGATTGCGGTCGAGCACCTCGATTACGGCGAGCAGCACGTCTGGGCCGCACTCGCAGGCGCCCGGGTCGCGCCGAACGGCTGGCGCCGGGCGAAGGCGATGCTCCACTTCGACCGCGGCGGCGAGCTCAAGCGGCGGTTCCTGCTGACCGCGGTGCAGCGCAACCGCAACGCTCAGCTGCGGCTGCGGGCGCTTCAGGAAATCGCCGCCTCTCGCGACGCCGAGGCGTTCGATACCTCGATCGACATCATGGCCGGCTGGCCACGGGACGAGCGGCGGGAGGGCGTCAAGATCATGCTCCAGGCGCTTGCCGAGCGACGGATCGGCCGTCGCGATCAGGCGAACGCGTGGATCTGGCGGATGGCCGAATACACCCGTGAGGTCCACGAGGAGTACGCCGTCCAGCGCTGGCCGGAGACCAAGCGCCTGCTCGGGCTGCTCGTCAACTCCTCCGGAGCCGCCCACGCCCGTAACGCCCGGCGGCTCGTCCACGCGGCCCGTAAGGAGGACCGGCGGCTGTCGGCGGCGCTGCTCGCAGCGGCGCTCGCGCATACGCCGGAGGCCGAGGAGGCACTCCGTGGCGCCCGCACCCGGATGGCCCGCAAGCCGGCCGCGCTCGCCCGCGAGCTGCTCCGCAACTTCCCCAAGGGCCGGCGCGGCAAGAGCCGTCGTCGGCGTAAGGGCGGCGCCAATGGCGCCAGCGAGGAGGAGGGCACCGTCGCGGTCGCCGCGGTCGCCGAGGACGGGGTGACACCAGAAGGCGCCGAGCCGGATGACGTCGAGGTCGTCGAGGTCGAGATCGACGTGGACGACGACCAGGACGACGATGACGACGATCTGGACGTCGCCGCCGAGAGCGACGACGAGCCCGAGGATGACGTGTCGGACGAGGCCGACGACGCATCGGACGACGACGCATTGGACGACGACGGCTCCGACGACGACGGGTCCGACGACGACGAGCCGCAGTCAGCGCCCAAGCCGCAGTCACCACCCGAGCCAGAGCCTGATCCGGCCGCCGAGGTCGAGGCCGTCGCCGAGTCGATCGCCAAGGCCCGCCCGGCCCGCCGGCGCCGCCGCCGGCCGACCTCGACCGAGGAAGAAGCCGCCTGATCGACGGGCCTCCGTTCCCGACGTGGGAACGGAACTCTGCTGCGGGACTCGGCCTGGCCGAAGGGGACGCATTCGGCGCCTGTCGGCCGGTGTCAGAGTCCTTCGGGGTGCAGCACCCGGTTGAACGTCGCCAGGTAGGAGTCCGACGGACGGCCGATCTTCTCGACGCCGCCGCCTCCGCCCCACGCGCCGGCCGCGCCGCCTGACTCATAGAACTGGCCGGCCATCTCGATGATCACGTGCCCGGCCTGGCCGGACCCGTCGCGGTCGTAGATCGTGACGTACTGCCCCGGGCCGGAGAGGATGCCGGCCTGGCTCGGCAGCGAGGTCGTGTCGGCAGGCTGGCTCAGGTACCCGCCGGCGTGGAGCACGGCGGAGACGAACCCAGAGCAGTCGTAGCCGGACTGGGTTCCCCAGCCGGAGTGCCCGCCGCCCCAGACGTAGGGCTTGCCGACAAGCGAGTCGGCCATGCTGATCATCGCCTGGACGCGCGTACCACCGCCGCTGATCACGGCACCTCCCGTGGCAGCGGTCGTCCCGGTCGCGCCGCTGCTCGACGCGAGCGCCGAGTTCAGCTGGTTGCTGAACGACGATCCGCCCGTCGTCCCGGTGGCGGTGACGGCGGGCGACGCCGCGAGTGACTGCTGATACGCAACGGGATCCGCGAGAGCCCGCTCTGTGGTCATGATCGACTGGATCCGGCCGACCGCGTCCTCAAGACTCATCACCCCAAGCGCATCGGCGGGCTCCCGGCCATCTTGAACGCATCGGTAGTTCGCCACACGCGCCGTGTCGTGATTCTCCCGATGGCGGCCGTGAGAGGCCGTGAAACGCTGCAGGCATGGAGGCGCAGAAGGCCGTGTTGCGCTGCGACGATCTGCGCAAGCGGTTCGGTCAGATCGAGGCCGTGCGCGCGGTCAGCTTTGAGATCGCGTCCGGCGAGACATACGGGCTGCTCGGCCCGAACGGCGCCGGCAAGACGACGACGATCTCGATGGCGTGCGGGCTGCTCGCGCCCGATGGCGGGACGGTGCTGATCGACGGGGCCGAGTTGACGACGCGGAGCATCGAGCCGCGGTCGGCGATCGGCTACGTGCCCCAGGACCTCGCGATCTACCAGGACCTCACCGCCGAGGAGAACCTCCATTTCTTCGCCCGTCTCTACGGCCTGTCATCGGCCGACGCGAAGAGGCGGACCGACGAGGTGCTGGGCGTGATCGGCCTGCGCGAGCGCGCGGACGAGCCGACGAAGGGCTACTCGGGTGGGATGCAGCGCCGCCTGAACATTGGGATCGGGCTGCTGCATCGCCCAAAGCTGCTGATCCTCGACGAGCCAACCGTCGGGGTCGACCCGCAGAGCCGCAACGCCATCCTGGAGAGCATCGAGCAGCTCTCCGCCGAGGGAATGGCGGTTCTGTACACGACCCATTACATGGAGGAGGCTGAGCGGCTGTGCGATCGCATCGGGATCATCGATCTCGGTGAACTCAAAGCCGAGGGCACGCGGCATGATCTCGTGGCCCTCGTGGGGCAGCATGACCGCGTGACGCTGGAGGGGACCGGTGATCTCCAGGCAGCCGCCAGCGCCTGCGATGCGCTCGACGCGGTGCGCGCGGCGAGCGCCAAGGACGGCGGCATCGCCCTGATCGTCGACGAGGCGCGCACGGTGCTCCCGGAACTGCTCAGCACGGCCGCCCGCGCCGGACTGACGGTCAGCTCGGTCGAGGTCGACGAGCCGGACCTCGAGGCCGTCTTCCTGCATCTCACGGGGAAGGCCCTGCGGGACTGATGGCATGTCCGCGGCGCTGCTCATCGCCGGCAAGGACCTGCGTCAACGGATGCGGGATCGCTCGGCGATCCTCGTCGCGCTGGTCGTACCGCTCGTGCTTGCCTCGATCTTCGGTCTGATATTTCACAACGCGATCGGCGGGAAGGTCACGTTCACGTTCGGTCTCGTTGACCAGGACCGGGCGTCGTCTCGCGGATCTTCGAGAGCGCGGCCCTGCGGCCGCTCGAGCACCAGGGGCTCGTCAAGATCCGCTCCGAGCCGACACTGTCCGCTGGACGGGCTGCGGCCGACACCAACCGTGTGTCGGCGACGTTCGTGCTCCCGGTCGGCCTGAGCGCGGCCGTTGCCTCCGGTCGGCCGGGGTCGATCCGCGTCCTCGGCAGCGTCGACGCGCCGATCGGTGCGCAGGTTGCCGAGTCGATCGCGACATCGTTTGCGACGCGCATCGACGCCCTGCGCATCGCGAACCGCGCCGGGGTCCATGCGTCGGCGGCGGGACTTTCCGCGCCGATCACGATCGCCGACGTCTCGACGGAGAGCCGCCAGCTCGACGCCGGGACGTTCTACGCGGCCGGAATGGCCGTGTTCTTCGTGTTCTTCACGGTCCAGTTCGGTATCTCGAGCATCCTCGACGAACGCCGCGACGGCACGCTCGCACGGATCATGCTCGCCCCGATCCCTCGCGGTTCGGTGCTCGGCGGCAAGCTGCTCACGAGCCTGATCCTCGGCTTCGCGAGCATGGTCGTGCTCGCGGTCGCGACACACTTCCTCCTCTCGGCGACGTGGGGCAACCCGCTCGGCGTCGCTCTGCTGATCGCGGCGAGCGTGCTCGCCGCCACGGGCGTGATGGCGCTCGTTGCGACATTCGCGCGGACCCCGGATCAGGCGCAGTCGTGGCAGAGCATGGTCGCCCTCGTGCTTGGCATGCTCGGCGGGACGTTCTTCCCGGTCGCGCAAGCGGGCGGCCTGATCGCGGTGCTCAGCCTCGCCACCCCACAGGCCTGGTTCTTGCGAGGCATCGGGAACCTTGCCGGTGGAGCCGGCGCGAGCGCCGTGCTTGGACCGGTGGCGGCGATCCTCGCGTTCGCGCTCATCACGGGTGGGGTTGCCTTCACCCGCGCGAACCGGCTGGTGGCGCGATGAAGATGATCGCGATCGCGGGCGCAGATACGCGCCGGCTGCTTCGCTGGCGGGCGAACGTGTTCTTTCTGTTCGTCCTGCCGATGCTCATCATCCTGCTGCTCGGCGCGGCGTTTGGCGGTGGCGCGACGTCACGGCTCGGCATCGTGCAACAGGATCGCGGCCCCCTGGCGCGGCAGTTCGTCGCGGCCCTGCGCGCTCGCCCGTCAACGTCGCTCGTCAGCTACGCCCAGGCGAGCGATCTCCGGCATGCCGTCTCGGCCGGCACGGTGGATGCCGGCATCGTCGTTCCGACGAACTACGACGCCCGGATCTCCTCGGGCGCAACAGCCGCGGTCCCGTACCTCGGCCGCCCGAACTCGGTCGCCCAGCAGCTCCGCGCGACGGTGCAGTCCGTGGCCGCAAGCCAGGGCACGACCCTTGCTCCGGCCCAGGCACTCTCGCGTCAGCACGGCGTGCCGTTCGATCAGGCGCTGGCGCACGCCACCGCCGCTGCCGCCACCACCCCGCGCGTCGTCGTGCGGCTCACGGCGCCGAGCGGCGGCGTCTACAGCACCGCACAGGGACGCTTTGATCAGAGCGCGAGCACAGAGCTGGTGCTGTTCGTGTTTCTCAATTCACTCAACGGCGCCGTGTGGCTGATCGAGACCCGCCGTCTCGGGATCGCCCGGCGGATGATGTCGACGCCCACCGGTATGCGCACAATTGTCGGCGGCGAGCTCCTCGGTCGCCTCACAGTGGCGCTCATCCAGGCCGCGATCATCGTCCTTGGCTGCGTGTTGTTCTTCGGGGTCAACTGGGGCGACCCGCTCGGAGCCTCCGCCGTGATCCTGTCGTTCGCGCTCGTCTCGACGGGTGCCGCGATCCTGCTCGGCAGTCTGTTCTCTTCCGAGCAACAGGCGGGCCCGGTAGCGCTTCTGCTCGGCCTCGGCCTCGCCGCGCTCGGTGGCTCGATGGTGCCGCTCGAGGTGTTCGGCCCCGCCGCGCGCGCGCTCGCTCATCTGACACCGCACGCCTGGGCGAACGAGGCGTTTACGAAGCTCGTCAAGCACGGCGGCGACCTCGTCTCCGTCCTGCCCGAGATCGGGGTGCTGCTCGGCTTCGCAGCGGTGATGCTGACGATCGCGGTGTGGCAACTGCGGCGAGCGCTGACGGGGTAGCGCCGCCGTCAGCGCTCCAGGTGAACCTCTCCTGCGTCAAGCTCGACGCGGCCACCCTCGGTGAGCACGATCAGCCGGCCGTCCCCGTCGATGCCCCCACCCCGCCCGGACCCACCACCCCAGCGCACCGGCCGACCAAGGAGGGCATCCCGTGCGCGGACGCCATCCAGCACGGCATCTGACGGCGCGGCGATCCATCGCTCGAGCGCCTCCAGCAGCCGCCGGAGCGTCGGCTCGATCGCGTCCGGCCCGAGGCCGAGCGTCGTTGCGATGTCGCGGAGCTCGGGGGGAAAATCCTCCTCGCGGAGCGCGACGTTGAGGCCGATCCCGATCACCGCCCACCCCTCCTGCGGGCGTCCCTCGACGAGGATGCCGGCGACTTTGCGGCCATCGAGCCACACGTCATTCGGCCATTTGACCGCCGTGCGGTCGGGGCCGCCGATGACCGCCTCGACGGTGTCGGCTACCGCGACGCCGGTCGCGAGCGGGAGCAGCCGCGGCGGGTCGCGGATGACCACCGAGCAGAGCAGCGCCCGGCCCGCGGGCGCCACCCACACGCGCCCCTGCCGACCTCGCCCCGCCGTTTGCTCGGCCGCCGTGACGACCGTGCCGTGGGGCGCGCCGGCGGCGGCGAGTTCCCGAGCGCGGACGTTCGTCGAGTCGATCCGGCGCAAGTGCACACGCGGAGATCCGAGCCTCACGCCGACCTGATTCGGAGCTCGTCGTCAAGGCGCAGGCCGAACGTCGTGGCCGCATCGCCATGGCCGATCGCGAGCGCGAGTCGCCGATCGGCGTCCTCGTAGATCAGCGTGTCACCGACACCAACATCCGCGAACGTCCGCACAAACGGGGCGTCGATGACGTCGCCAGTCGAGAGCTGTATCTGCGCGTGGCGGCCGAGTTTGAGCCCGGACTCCGGCAGCTCGTCATGACCGGCGTCGAGCGCGACGTTTCCGAAGCGGTCGATGTACACGACGTGTGCGGCGAGCTCGCCGCCCTCGAATCGAGGTCGCGGGAGCGCAAGCGAGACGAGCGCCCCCGGGTCGATCGGCGTGCCCGCGTCCGCCACCGACGCCCCCGCGGCAAGCCGGGCGGCGACCGGGGCAAAGATGTCACGGCCGTGGAACGTCGCCGACACCGGCTCGAGCCGGAACCGCGAATGCGCGATGTCGACGGCTTCGACGACACCCCCTGCGTCCTCGGCGGCTGGCATCAGTAGTCCGTTGTCCGGGCCGACGAGGATGCGACCGTCGGCGAGTCGCAGCGCGACCGCTCGCCGCGAGGCGCCGACGTCCGGATCGACCACCGCGACGTGCACCCCGGTCGGCGAGTACGGCAGCGCGCCCCGGAGGGTCAGAGCGCCGGCCCGCACGTCGTGGCGGGGGACACCGTGCGTGATGTCGATCACCCGCGCGTCCGGGCAGATGTCCGCGATCACCGCGTGACAGACGCCGACGAAATGGTCAGCGAGTCCATAGTCGGAGAGGAATGTGATGACCGGGCCGCTCACGATCCGGCATTGTCGGTGAGACGCGGATAACGTGTCGTCCGGCGTGCGGGATCGGCGCCGATCACAACGGCAATCACAGGAGGGCGTAGATGGGTTTCATGGACCGGCTCAAGGGCGCGGCTGAATCGGCACAGGCGATGACCAACAAGGTCGGCGTCGGGGCGTCGCGAGGCCAGATGGATCTCGCCAACCGTGCCCAGAAGCTGACCAAGGTTGGCGTCGACACGCCCGCCCACATCGACGCGATGGAGTCGACCGGCAACACCGACACGCCCGGCGGCACCGAGTACAACATCACCCTCACCGTGTCGCCCGCTGGTGGTGAGCCGTATTCGGCGACGATGAATCAGTACATCTATCCGTCGAATCCGTTTGCGACCGGCGACAACGTCACGGTCAAGGTCGACCCGGACGACCCGAACGTGATGATGATCTTCGGACGCGGGTAGGTCAGCGGGCGGCGCGCTCGTAGACGTCGAAGCGGAACTTGCGGCGCATCCCAACGCGCTCGTAGAGGGCAAGCGCGCGCGGGTTGTCGGTCGCCACGCCGAGCTCCGCCTCGCGCAGCCCGGCCGCCGCATAGCCGGTGAACGCCTGACGGAGCAGCGCGCTCGCGAGCCCGCGGCCCTGGTGATCGGGATGGACCGCGAGTACGTCGACGAACCCGGTTCGCTTCTCGGACCAGACCCGCGTCAGCGCGAACCCCGCGATCGCCCCGTCGGCCTCGGCGATGACGCTCAGCCCCGGGTCGTGGTCGTGGGCGGCGAGGTGCTCCTCGCGGAACTGCTCGAGCGTCGACGGGTTGTAGTCGGGCACGGTCGAGAAGCTGAGATCGTCAAGGGCGTGCACGGCGGCAGCGTCGGCGTCGAGATCGAGCGAACGAAAGCTGACGCCGTCGGGGCCTGGCGCCGGCGCCGCGAGGCCCGTGAGCCCACGCACCATCCGCCAGTAGCTGCGGATATGCGTGTAGCCGGCGGGGATGAGCAGGTCTCGCAGTTCCTCATCTGCGGCCCCAAGCCACTGGCGATGGATGTCGCGACCCTGCTCGCGCTCGCGCGCTTGCGCCCACTCCAACAGCGGAGCTCCCGTACCGCGGCCCTCGAAGCGTGGGTCGATCGCGATGATCGCGCCCGGTCGACGCACGACGCTGTACCCGACGATCCGGCCGTCGAGTTCGGCGAGCCGCGCATCGCGCGCCAGGTCGACCTCGCTGCTCCGCCATTCCTGGAGGAGGTCCTCTCGCGTGTAGTCAGGTTCGCCGGTGTCCGCGATGTCACGCGCAACGAGCACGTCGAGCACGGCGTCAGCGTCGCCGAGCACCGGTGCCCGGAGTTCCATCACGACCGGGTCGCGTCGGCGAGCAGCGCATCGACGAGCCCGTCGATGTCGTGGCGCTCTGCCTCGACGTGCGGCTCGAGTCCCCGCTCACGGAGCGTCTCGCTCGTGACCGGGCCAATGCTGACGAGCAGCGCGGAATCCTTCAGCTCGGACCCCGCCGCATCAAGGAAGAAGCGGACGGTCGACGACGAGGTGAACGTGACGTAGTCCGCGGCGGCGACCGCCGCGAGCTCTTCCTCGTCGAGATCCTCGGCGACCGTCTCGTACAGCGCCACGACGTCAACCTCGGCTCCACGCTCGCGCAGCGCGTCCGGGAGCACATCCCGCGCCTCGGCGGCCCGCGCGATCAGGACGCGCTCCACCGGCACGTCCTGGAGCGCCTCGATCAGCCCCTCGGCGACGAACCGCTCCGGGACGACGTCGGCGGTGATCCCGTGCTCGGCGAGCGCCCGCGCCGTCCCCGGCCCGATCGCAGCCACGCGGGCACCGGCGAGCGCTCGGGCGTCCCGTCCGGCCGCGGCGAGCCGCTGAAAGAGCAGCCGCACCCCGTTCGGGCTGGTCAAGCAGACGAGGTCGTAACGGCCAACGTCCGGTGCCGGACCGTCGAGCGGGACGATCTTGATCGCGGGTGTCTCGACGACCGACGCACCGAGGGCGCGCAGCCGGGCGGCGAGCCCGCTCGCCTGGGCGCGCGCCCGGGTGACGGCGATTCGCCGGCCGGTGAGCGGCGGGCGGCGGTACCACTCGAGGTTCGCGCCGAGCGCGGCCACCGGGCCGAACACGGCGATCGCCGGCGCCTTGATCCCGGCCTCCCGGCCGACATCGGCGATCGTGTCCAGGGTGGCCGCGACCGAACGCTGGTCCGGCAGCGTCCCGCGCTGAACGAGCGCGGCCGGCTCGGTGCCGGGGCGCCCGCCGGCGATCAGCTGCTCGGTGATGGCCGGGAGCTGACGGACACCCATATATACGACGAGCGTCCCCGGAAAGGCCGCCAGCGCAGCCCAGTCGAGCGCCGACTCCGGCTTCGTCGGATCCTCATGGCCGGTGATGAACGCCACCGCGCTGGCGGAATCGCGATGGGTCACGGGAATCCCGGCGTAGGCGGGCGCCGCGACGCCCGCCGTGATGCCGGGCACGATCTCGAACGGGAGCCCCGCCTCACGCAACGCCTCGGCCTCCTCCCCGCCGCGGCCGAACACGAACGGATCGCCGCCCTTCAGGCGGACGACCTCCTTGCCGGCCTCGCCGTGCTCGACGAGCCAGCCGTTGATGTCATCCTGGGAGACGGACGGGCCGCCGCCCTCCTTGCCGGCGTAGACGAGCTCGGCGCCGGCGCGGGCGCCGTCGAGCGCGGTGTCCGGGATGAGCCGGTCGTAGACGATCACGTCGGCAGCGGCGATCAGCTCGAGCGAGCGGGCGCTCATCAGGCCGGGATCGCCCGGCCCGGCGCCGACGAGGTACACGGTCATCGCGCCAGCTCCCGCTCGGCGCGGCTCAGCAGCTCGGCCGCGCCCGTCACCCGCAGACGTCCCGCGACCAACCGGCCGATCTCATCGGGGCCGCCACACAATCTGTCGCTCAACCATTCCGTGCCGTCGGGAAGTCCCACCCAGGCCGATAGCTCCAGCTGGCCGCCGTCGCCCGCCCGCGCGTGGGCCCCCACCGGCGTGTTGCACGAGGCGCCCAGCGCGTGGACGAGCTCGCGCTCGGCCGTCACCGCCTGCGTCGCCTCGAAGTCCACGAGCTCGGGCAGGGTCGTGCCTGAGCGGGCCTCGATCGCGAGCGCGCCCTGGCCGGCCGCGGGCACCAGGTCCTCGAGGACCCCGTCGGGCTGCAGGCCGAGCCGGTGCAGTCCCGCGGCGGCGAGTACGAGCGCATCGCATTCGCCGTCGCGGAGCTTGCGCAGCCGGGTATCGACGTTGCCGCGGATCGGCAGGACCTCGAGGTCAGGGCGCAGCGCGCGGACCTGGGCGCTCCGGCGCAGGCTGCTCGTCCCGACCCGGGCGCCGCTCGGCAGTGCCGTCAGCGACGGGGCACCGCAGATCGCATCGTGCGGATCCTCGCGCGGCGGGATCGCGATCAGCTCGAGTCCGGGCGGAAGTTGGGTCGGCACATCCTTGGCCGAGTGGACGGCGATGTCGATGCGCTCCTCGACGAGCGCTCGCTCGAGCTCCGACACCCAGCGAGACTTGTCGTCGATCGGCCCGGTGGCGTTGATCGTCACGAGCTCCGTCTCCGCCGCGACCCGCTCCGCCACCCACCGTGCCTGCGTGAGCGCGAGCACGCTGCCCCGCGTCCCGACGCGGATCAACGCCGGCGCAGCTCGCGGACCTCCGCCAGCTCCTCAGGTTCGGTCTCCGCCCGATCGCCGCCCTCGACGTCGCTCTCGAGTCCGAACAGCTCGCGGACGAGCGCCATGCGGGCGTGGACGCGATCGTCGCGCAACTCCTTCATCCGCGCGGTCGGCTCGTGGAGCAGGCGGTTGACGATGGCGCGGGCGACCGCCTCGACGCGCTCAAGGTCCTTCGGTGAGGCGCTCTCCCACTTACCGGCGTTGTCCCGTACGACCTGCTCGGCGAGCTCGGTCGCGTGGGTGCGCAGCGCGGCGACGGTCGGGAGCACCTCGAGCGAGCCGAGCCAGCTCGCGAACTGACCGATCTCCTCCTCGATGATTCCCTCGGCCTTGCGCGCCTCGGCCTGACGCACGCGACGGTTGCGCGCGATCACGGTCTGAAGATCGTCGATGTCGAACAGGGAGATGCCGGGAATCTCCCCGCAGTCGCTGTCGATGTCGCGGGGGACGGCGAGATCGATGAGGAGCATCGGGCGGTGATCGCGCGCGGCCATCACCTCGGCGAGCTCGCGCGCCTCGAGCAGCAGGTGGGGCGACGCCGTGGCGGCGACGACGATATCGGCCTCGGCGAGCACGGCCGGAAGCTCGTCGAAGCCGACGGTGCGGCCCTGGTAGCGCTTGGCGAGACTGATCGCGCGGTCGTGCCGGCGGGTGGCGACAAACACGGTCCGGCCGCCGGAGTCGGCCAGCGCCCGCGCGGTGAGCTCGCTCGTTTCGCCGGTGCCGACGATCACGACCTCACGGCCGTAGAGGTCGCCGAGCCGCTCGCGGGCGAGCGCGACGGCGACGCCCGGGGAGGCTGAGCGCCCGCTCGGCGATTCCGGTCTCCGTG
Source organism: uncultured Solirubrobacterales bacterium (assembly GCA_963779695.1). Classification (GTDB taxonomy): domain Bacteria; phylum Actinomycetota; class Thermoleophilia; order Solirubrobacterales; family Solirubrobacteraceae; genus Palsa-465. The sequence goes on along the minus strand of CAVZZH010000032.1, from coordinate 1,483 downwards.
CGCACCCGCTTGCCGGTCGCGAGCGCGGCGTTGAACAGCCGGTTCGTCATCGGCCCGGTCGTCTCCCGCTTCAGCGCGGTCTCGTAGGCACGCTTGACCTGACCCTGAATCTCGTTCTCGCCGGTGATCATCGAGTCGAGCCCCGCCGTGACGCGATACAGATGACGCGCGGCGTCGCAGTTGCGGTGCGCGTAGATCGCGCTCGCGAGCTCGGTCGGGCGGATCGAGGCCTGCGCGGCCAGCATCCCGAGCACGGTGCTCTCCGCCTCCACCGGCTCGCGCACGACGAGGTAGAGCTCGGTCCGGTTGCAGGTCGAGATCGTCACCGCCTCAAGGACGTCAGCGGTGCCGCGGAGATCGCGCAGGAACTCGGTGGCCCGCTGCTCGGGCAGCGCAAGGCGCTCTCGGACCTCGACCGGGGCGGTCTTGTGGGAGACCCCAATCGCCAGCAGCTCGGTCATGTGACCGGCTCGGTCTCGCGGTCGGACTCGGTGGTCGTCGCCGCCGGCGTCTCGGTGCGGGCGGCCTCGACGTCGCGCCGCAGCTCGGCGATATCCCGCTCGTTGCGCGACAGCCGGATCGCCATGATCGAGACGTAGATGAGGATCATCGCGACGAACACCACGTAGGCGCCCGCGACGTACTTGCCGGCACTGTGCAGCGGGAGCGCAGGGGCGGCGGCGAACAGGGCACTCATGATGGGGCGGCGCTCCTTTTCAGCGGTCGCAGGTCGTCGTCGCCGAGCAGCATCCGGCGCAGCGCACGGGTCTGTGCGCGCGCGTTCTTGGCCGCCATCTCGTACTTCCACAGCGTCACGTACAGGAGCAGGATCCCGAGCAGGCTGATGTAGAACACGAGCCGCATCGAGCCGGGAAGATTGCCGCCCTCAAGGGTCAGCACGCGCGGATGGACGAGCCCCTGGGCGAGCCGCACGGCGATGAAGTTGAGCGGGACGAACGCGCCGGCGACGATCGCGAACACGCTCGCGTACCGCGACTGGCGCTCAGGATCCTCGATCGAGAAGCGCAGCGGCTGATAGGTCGCGAACAGCAGCACGACGATCAGGAACGAGACGAGCGTCGGCTCGTTCCACACCCACCAGTGGCCCCATGACGCCTTCGCCCAGATCGAGCCGGTGATGAGGGCACCGATCGAGAACACGAGCGCGATGTGGATCGCCACGTAGGAGCGCATGTCCCACTTGCGGTCGCCCGTGCGCAGGTAGCCGATGGCGAGGATCCCGCCGAAGATGAACCCGCACAGCGAGACGATCGCCAGCGGCACGTGGATATAGAAGATCTTCTGGATGAAGCCCTGGTCGGCGTCGAGTGGCGCGTAGAAGAACACCAGCGCGAGCGCCAGGGTGATCGTGGCAACTGTCGCAATCGCCAGCACCCGAAGGCCGCGACCGTAAATCGTCATCGACTCCGATGATAAAGGGGTGCCCCGGGCAACCGCGGGGCGATGTCATTCCTCGATGAGG
>CAVZZH010000031.1:0-78391 GCA_963779695.1 uncultured Solirubrobacterales bacterium | reverse complement strand
CTTCTCGAGGGCGAGGTACGCCTGCATGTTCGCGGCGATCGCCTGCTCGGTGGCCACGTTGTTCGGGCCCGCGTTCGAGAACGCAGTCCCCGCGGCGTTATAGGCGGGGACGGTCGCCGAGGGCCGGGACTGGAAGTACCGGGGATCCGGGACCGTCACCGGGTTCCCGCTCTTGTCCACGACGGGCTTGCCGTTCTTGACGACCTGATCGGTGAATCCCTGGCCGATGATCTTCGAGCCGACGAGCTTGCCGCCGACATAGACCTTCTGACCGTTGGCATTGCCGGGGAACGCGACCTGGCTGACGCCGGTGACGACGAGCGGGTACGCGATCCCGAACACGAGTGTCAGGACGACGATCCCGATCGCTGAGCTGATGATGTCTTTTCTCATGATTAGTAGAGGTGTCCAGTGAGGCCCTGCACGAGTGGGCCGAGCAGGAGTGCGGGGAAGAACGTCAGCGCGCCGACGAGGACGATGACCCCGATCAGCAGCACGACGAACGTCGGGTTGTCGGTGCGCATCGTGCCCAGGCCGGCCGGGCTGACCCGCTTACCTGCCAGGGAGCCGGCGACCGCGAGCGCGAACAGGATCGGAATGAACCGGGCGAGCATCATGTCGAACCCGCCGAGCAGATTCGCAAACGTGACCCCGTGCGAGCCAAGGTTGCCGGCGTTCGGCTGGATGAAGCCGGTGTACCCGGCGAACGCCGAGCCGTTGTTGTTCGCCTGGCTCAGATACGCGTAGAAGGACTCAGAGAACGCCTGAGGCTTCCCCGGACTGAAAATCGACGCGCGGCCCGCCTTGCTCGCCACCGCCATCGCCGTGCAGAACAGTGCGAGGAGCGGCGTCGCGAGCAAACCGAGCACGACGAGCTTGATCTCCCGCGCCTCGATCTTCTTGCCGAGATACTCCGGCGTGCGGCCGACCATCAACCCGCCGATGAACACGGCGAGGATGACGTAGAGCAGGATCGAGTACAGGCCCGTGCCGACGCCGCCGAAGATGACCTCGCTGGCCGACAGGTTGGCCATCGGGACCGCGCCACCGATGCCGGTGAACGACTCGATCGCACTGTTGACCGCGCCACACGACGTGACGGTCGTGACGACATCAAACAGGGCCGAGCCCGCGATCCCGAAGCGGGTCTCCTTGCCCTCCATGTTGCCGCCGACCGAACCGTGCAGGACGCCGGTGTGCAAGCCGGCCGCGTGCTGCGCCGGTGAACCGTGGGCCTCGGCGATGTACGCGACGATGACCGCGCCGAGGAACATGACCATCACCGCGCCGTAGATCGTGTAGCCCTGGCGCCGGCGGCCGGTCATCCGGCCGTACGTGAAGATCAGCGCCGCCGGGATGATCAGCACGGCGAGCATCTCGACGAAGTTCGTGAAGCCCGAGGGGTTCTCGAACGGATGCGCCGAGTTGACGTTGAAGAACCCGCCACCGTTCGTCCCGAGCTCCTTGATCGCCTCCTGGGAGGCGACCGGGCCCTGAGCGATCGTCTGCACTCCACCCGTCAGCGTGTGCGCGGTCACGTAGTGCGAGAAATTCTGGATCGCGCCCTGGAAGACGAGCACGAGCGCGACCACGAACGCGATCGGCAAGCAGGACGTAGAGCGTCGTGCGGACGAGGTCCTGCCAGAAGTTGCCGAGGCTCTTACCGGAGCGGGAGATGATGCCGCGGATGACCGCGACCGCGACCGCAATACCGACCGCCGCGGACAAGAAATTCTGGACGGCGAGCCCAGCCATCTGGCTGAAGTAGGTCATCGTCGTCTCGCCGCCGTAGTACTGCCAGTTCGTGTTCGTCACAAACGACGACGTCGTATTGAAAGTGACGTTCCACGGGGCGGAATGGAAATGCTGCGGGTTGAGCCCGGTGAAGTTCCACAGGGTCTGCGTGCGGAGGATGAGATACAGCAGCAGCCAGCCGGCGAGCGAGAAGATGATCAGGCTCTTGGCGTACGCCTTCCAGTCCTGACCTTTCGCGGGATCGACCCGCATGACCTTGTACAGGAGCCGCTCGGGCCCGCGGAAGATCCGGTCCAGGAAGGTGCGCTCGCCCGAGTACACAGCAGCCATGTACCGCCCCAGCGGCAACGCCAGAACGGTGAGGATGGCCACGAAGGCAAAGATGGTGACCCAGCCGAGGAAGGTCATTAGAGCTTCTCTCCTCGCAACAGCGCGTACACGAGGTACGCACACACGAGCACGGAAACGACGAGCCCAAAGAAGTCAGCGCCACTCATGTGGCCGATAAACGCGGCGAGCGACAGACTCATATCCGCTCGATTCCGAAGATCAACGCGTACAGCACCGCGAAGGTGATGACGCCGAGTACAACCGCGACAATGTCCATGGCACGCATCATGGGCCCGCGGTCGTGTAGGCCGCATACAGAAAACCCGGACCGGCGTACAGATTGCGTACAGATGCCCGCCGCGCGGGCGAAAAACGCCGTCGCTACCGGGGATCGAACCGGTAGCCGATGCCCGGTTCGGTGCGAATGTAGTGCCGGCGAGCGGCCGACGGCGGCTCGATCTTCCGCCTCAGGTTCGCGATCTGGCCGCGGAGCACAGTGACGTCTTCCGCGTACTCCGGGCCCCACACCTCGCTGAGGAGCATCCGATGGGTCAGCAGGCGGCCGCGGTTGCGGACGAACATCCGCAGGAGTCCGAACTCGGTCGGGGTGAGGTGGACCTCCTCGCCGTCCCGGCGGACCCGGTGCTCGGCCAGGTCGACCTCGAGCCCGGCGACCTCGAGGAGCGCACTCTCGGGCTCGGGGGCCGTCCGGCGCAGCACGGCCTCGATCCGGGCGACGAGCTCGGCCGGGCCGAACGGTTTGGTCACGTAGTCGTCAGCCCCGGCCCGGAGCGCCCGGACCTTCTCCTCCTCGTCGCCGACGGCCGAGAGCACGATGATCGGCATCGCGCTCCACTCGCGCAGCCGCCGGGCCAGCTCGATGCCGTCGCCGTCCGGGAGCAGGAGATCGACGATCGCGACGTCCACTGGGGTGAGCGCGGCGGCGTCGAGCCCCTCCTCCATGGTCGCGGCGGTCACGACCTCGTAGCCGTGGCTCCGCAGCGTCGCCTTCAGCGCCCGGAGGATCTGCAGCTCGTCGTCGACGGCCAGAATCCGCCGCCCGGTGGCGCCGGGCGCGTTCACGCGGGCGCCCCGGCCCCGCCCGCCGCGGGGAGCTCGATGACGAACGTGCTCCCGCTCCCCGGGGTCGACTCGACCCAGATGCGGCCGCCGTTGGCCTCGACGAAGCCCTTGGCGATCGCCAGGCCGAGACCGGAGCCGGGGTGCGCATCGGTGGCGCTGTCGGTGCGGTAGAACGGCTCGAAGATCCGCTCCTGGTCGGCGGCGGGAATGCCGGGGCCGTGATCGATCACACGGACGATCACGCGGTCGCCGACCGGACGGGCACGAATGATCACCGGATCTCCATCTGAATACCGCCGGGCATTCTCCATCAGGTTCGCCAGGACCCGCTCGATCTGGACGAAGTCGGCCCGGACGGGCTGAACGTCCGGATCGATCCGTACGTCGAAACGTGCCTCGGCCGGTTGGGCAGCGAGCGCGGCGTCGATCACCTCCTCAACCGAACATTCCGCAAGCCGCGGGGCGGCGGTGTGCGCCTCCAGCTTCGACAGGTCGAGCAGGTCGTCGATCAGCCGCGCCAAGCGCGCGCCCTCGTCGACGACGAGCCCGCCGAGCTCCTGGCGCTCGGCCGAACTGAGATCCGCCGCCCGGATGGCGGCGCCCGCGGCGACCATCGCCGTGACCGGTGAGCGAAGATCGTGGGAGACGGCACGCAGGACCGCTGTCTTCACCGCCTCGCTCCGCCGCAGGCCCTCCGTCTGCACCGCCTCGGCAATCAATCGTTCGCGCTCGAGCACCATCGCGAGCAGCGCCGACAGCGTCGGCACGACCCGCTCCCGCAGCCGGGTTGTCAGCCGGGGTGGGATTCCCGCCGGGATCAGCAGCGTCCCGAGCCGGCGCCCCCCGGCGACCAAGGGGATCGCCGTTCTGCGCGCATCTCCGCGCTGCTCATCGAGCGCGATCGTCGCCCACGGAAGCTCGAACATCTGCGCGAGACGCCGCCCGATGAGCGCGAGCGCATCGTCGACCCCGCTCCGAGCGAGCAACAGCTGGGCCATCTCCGACGTCAGGTCGGCCTCCGCGCGCCGGCGCTCGGCCTCGATCGCCCGCGAGCGCGCACGTTCGCTGACGGTGCTCGTGAGGATCGCGGCGACGAAGAACGTGGCGAGGGCGATCCAGTTGCGACTGTCGGCGATCGTGAACCTGCCGACCGGCGGGATGTGGAAGAAGTTGAACGCCGCGGCGCTCATCACGGCGGTCGCGATCCCGAGCCAGGCACCCCAAAACGCGGAAACGATCACGACCGCGAGCAGGTAGACGACGCCGAGCGACGAGACCGCCGTCACCTGCTTGAGCGGATACACGAGGCCGGTGGAGAGCGCCACGAGCGCCACGTCCGACGAGCACGCCGAGCGACCAGGGCGGTCGCCGCCCCCCGGGTGAGAGCACCGATCCCGTGTCCTCGTCCACGGGGCTCAGCGTATTACGCCGACAGCGGTCAGCTTCCGAGGAGCGGATCCGCGGCCTCGTTGGCCCAGATCATCGCCTCGGTGTGCGCGCGGGCACAGCCGGGGATGAGATCGTCGGCCCGCACGAAGTCGCCGATCTCCAGCGCAATCACGCAGTCGAGCAACCGGCCCATCTCACCCGAGTGGGCGACGAGGGCATCGCGCATCTGCTGGGGGAATGGGATCGACTTCAGGACCTCCCCGATCGGTGTGTCGAGCAGGGCCTCGATCACCGAGAACAGTCCCAGCGTGAACAGCTGCGAGGGCTCGGCGCCGCGGATGCACGCCCCGGCGAGCTCGGAGAAGCGGCCCCGGGTCAGCGCGGTGATCGTGAGCTCGGCCGGCTTGCCGTCGATGCTCGCGAACACCGTCAGCGTCGCCCACCGCTGCAGGTTCTCGATCCCGAGCAGCGCCACCGCCTGCCCGATCGAGGTCACCTCGCAGTGCAGTCCGAAGAACGCCGAGTTGATGTACCGGAGCAGCCGGACACTGAGCGCCACGTCGCGAACGATGAGACGCTCGAGCTCCTGGAGCTCGGCGTACGGATCGTGGAGCGCGGCAATGAGCTGCATGAGCGCCGCGCGGTTGGCGTTCAGCCGCGCCGGCGCAAACAGCTTCGGCCGGCGGTAGAAGTACCCCTGGAAGAGATCGCAGCCCTCAGCCATGCAGTAGTCGTGGTCCTCGTGGGTCTCGACCTTCTCGGCGAGCACGATGAGGCCGTGTCCTCGAGCCCGCCTCACGTGCTCGGAGAAGCGCTCCCGCCCGAGCGCGAGCACGTCGAGCTTGACCACGTCGACGAGTGCGAGCAGCGGCTCGGCCTCCAGGCTGTACTCAAAGTCGTCAAGTGCCAGCCGGTATCCCTGCTCCTTGAGCTCGGCGACGGTGGCGACGAACTCGTCATCGATCACCTGATCCTCCAGGATCTCCAGACCGATGATGCCCGGCGGCGCGACGCTCGCCAAGCCACGCATCAGGAAGTCACGGGACACGTTGATCCAGCCGGGACGCGAGCCCAGGATTCGCTCGGGACCGATCTCGGTGAAGACGTTGAGCATCACGTTGGCGGTCGCGGCCACGTCGTCGACGACGGCGGCCTCCGTGACGAAGCCAGCGCGAAAGAGCAGCTCGTAGCCGGCGACCCGCATCCGCCGGTCGAACATCGGCTGCCGCGCGACGAACAGCTCCGAACGCGCTGGCGGCGCCGGCGGCGTTTGCCGGCGCCGGCGGTTCCCGGGCCCGGCAACCTTTGCGCTGGCGGGCGAGATCCGATCCATCCTTTTCGTCCCCAGGGAAGCCCTTGCAATAGCGGTACTCAACTGTTCTCGGCATCGTCCAGAGCGGCCCAACCGTACTTTCTACGGAACCACCTACGGCGCCCCCGGCCCCGGCGCCGGCCGCGAACGTTGACGGAGCGGCGGCGCTCAGCGAGACTCCCCGGCATGCCAGTGCACGTCGAGATGAATGAGGCTGCGGCGACGGAGTTCGCGGAGGTGGCGCGGGCGTGGTGGGTGCTTGCGCTGCTCGGGCTGCTCGGCGTGATCGCCGGCATCATCGTGCTCGCTGTTCCGTCGATCAGCCTCGCCACGCTCGCCGTGCTGACCGGGATCTTCCTCCTCATCGACGGGATCGTCGAGGTCACCTCGGCGCTCGTCGACGCCGAGGAGAACCGGGCGCTGGTCGCGATCTTCGGCGTCATCACCGCGATCGTCGGCGTCATCCTCATCCGGCACCCGACCCATGCGCTCACGGCGATCGCGCTGCTCGTCGGCCTCTGGCTGCTCGTCGCCGGGCTGCTGCGCCTGATCCGGACGTTCGGTCAAATCGGCGCCCGCGCGGCATCGTTCGCGCTGGCGGCGCTCGAGATGCTCGCCGGGATCGTGATCGTTTCGAGCCCCGGGATCGGGGTCACGACGCTCGCCCTGCTCATCGGGATCTCGTTCATCATCCGCGGATTCATGCTCGCTGCCGCGGGATGGACGTTGCGCAAGCTGGGCCGCACGGTCAGTGCCGGCCCGGTCTGCGCCGGCGCAGCCGGCGACTTCGGCGGCGAGACCTTCGAGCAGCGACGCCATCGCGGCGAGCGTCTCGGCGTGCCCGCCGACGTCATAGCTGCCAGCGAGTTCCCGGGGGTCGCCATACCCGAGCCGGGTCCCGTCGCCTCCGTCCCACACGAGCATGCGCAGCGGCAACTCGATGCCGACGCGCGGATCATCCTCCATGAGCGGCGTCCCGGCGCGCGGGTTACCGAAGACGACAACCGTTTCGTCCGGCAGCTCCATGCCCGCCTCGCGGGCTGCCGCCGCATGATCGAACTGGGCGAAGACCGTCAGCCCGCGGCGGCTCAGGGCGTCCTGCAACCGCGTCAGCGTGGCGGAGAAATCGTGGGCGCTGGTGAGTGTGACCATGACGTGATTGTGCCGCTCGATGAGGGCGACGGCACGCGCCTCCACGCCCGCTACGTGAGCTCGAGCGCGCCCGCCAAAGCGGTCCACTCGGCGCGCGGAACCCCGGAGACGCCAACCGTCTGCAGGCAGACGTGGTTCGCGCCGGCAGCCACGTGCTCGGACGCCGCGGCGGCGATCGCGCGGGCGTGACCGTGGGGCACGACCGCGTCGATCAGCCGGTCCGATCCACCGGCCGCGATGTCGTCCTCGGTCCAGCCCGATCGGAGCAGTGCGTTCGTGTAGTTGCTGAGCCCGAGGTAGAGCTTTGCGTATCGCCGAGCCGTCGCCCGTGCACTCGTCTCGTCCGCGTCGAGAACGCAGGCGAGCTCGGGGGCGAGGAGCGCACTCGGGCCGAGCGCCGCGCGCGCAGACCGCGTGTGCTCGACCGTGACGAAGTACGTGTGGGAGCCGAGCGATCGCTCGGCGCACAGCGCGAGCATCTTCGGAGCGAGCGCGGCGAGGCAGCGCCCCTCCCGCGGCACCGGCGTCGGGGCGGCGTCGAGCGCGTCGAGGAAGGCGCGCATCGCCGACAGTGGCTTCGTGTACTCGCCCTGCGCCTCCGGGTGGCCGATACCGATCCCGAGCAGGACCCGCCCCGGAAACTCGGCATCGAGCGCGGCGTAATCCTCGGCCACCTGGGCCGGATCGCTCGCCCACACGTTGAGGATCCCGGTCGCGACCACGAGCCGCTCGCTCGCCGCCAGCAACGGCCGGAGCGCCGGCACCTGCGGCGAGCCGCCGAGCCACACCGTGCCGAACCCGAGTTCTTCGATCAGGCGGGCTGCCTCACCGGCGTTCTCCTCGCCGATCGCGCGGTACGCCGTCCAGATGCCGAAGCGGCCGAGGTCCATTCGCAACAGGATCGCACGCTTGACATCGACAGGGTGTCGGGCATAGTGTCGGAGACCCATGCTCGCCGATGGCACGACCAGCCTGGAGACGGTCAATCTGTTCGACCCTCAGTGGCACGTGGACGGCCCGCCGCATGCGCTGCTCGCCGAACTGCGCGCCGAGGCATCGGTGCGCTGGAACCGGCTGGCGGACGGCACCGGGTGCTGGACGGTCCTCGGCCACGCCGAGGTCGCGCAGGCGAGCCGGGACTTCGCCACGTTCTCCTCCCACGAGGCCGGGGTGTTCCTCGATCCCGATCAGGTCGCCCCGCTGGAGTTCGCGCGGAATCTGCTCCTGTACATGGATCCGCCCCAGCACACGAAGTACCGGCTCATCCTCCAGCGGGCGTTCACCCCTCACGCCGTGCGCCAACTCGAGGGCGCCGTCCGGCTGCGGGTCACACGAACGATCGATGCGTTCGTCGAGCGCGGCGCGGCCGACCTCGTCCCGGAGCTCGCCCAGCGGATCCCGCTCGGCGTGGTGATGGACCTGCTCGGCGTGCCGGACGAGGACTACGAGATGTTCCTCGGGTTCACGACCGAGCTTGAGGAGGCGACGCGCTCTCCGGAGCCGGCCGCCGGGTTTGACGCGATCGTCCGCCTCGGTGGCTATCTCGACGAACAGCTCAAGCGACAGACGGCCGAGGGACGTGAGGACACGATCGTCGCCAAGCTGCGCGACGCGCAAGTTGACGGTCGCAAGCTGACCGATGCGGAGGTGCTCGTGTTCTTCGCGCTGCTCGCGTTCGCGGGACACGACACGACCCGCAACACGACGTCGAGCGGGATGCTCGCGCTGCTGCGCCACCCGGAGGCGCTCGAGGAGATCACCGCCGACCCCTCGCTGATCCCGGGCGCGGTCGAGGAGATCCTTCGGTACACCAGCGTCGTGCAGTGGTTCAACCGGACCGCGCTGCGCGACGTCGAGCTCGGCGGCCAGCAGATACGCCAGGGTGAGCGGGTCGTGCTGTGGTACACGAGTGCCTCACGTGATGCGGCCCTGTTCGATCGACCCGACGTTTTCGACATCCACCGCGACAAGCCGGACCACGACGCGTTCGGCGGCGGCGGACGCCACTTCTGCCTCGGCTCCGGCCTGGCCCGGCTCGAGCTGACCGTGATCTTTGAGGAGGTCACCCGACGCCTGCGCAACGTGCAGCTCGCCGGCGAGGCCCGGCGGATCACCTCCTCCTGGACGAACGCACTCACTAGTCTGCCCGTGACCTTTGACCCGGCCCAGAAGGAGAGAGCATGATCCCGTCGACCGAGCACGGCGAGGTGGCGGCGCCGGCGCCGATTCGAACGAAGGACGAGATCGGCCAGGCGTGGTTGTCCGCGGTCCTCAAGCGACCCGGGCTGACGATCACCAACGTCGAGGAGATCGGCACCGGGCAGATGAGTCAGTGCTATCGCGTCACCCTTGACGATGAGGACACCGTCGTCGTCAAGCTCGCCTCGGAGGATCCAACGAGCCGGGCGACCGGACAGGGCATGGGCGCCTACGCCAGGGAGATCTCGTTCTACCAGCAGCTCGCCGCACGGATCGAGCATGGGTTGCCGAAATGCTGGTACGCGGCGATCGACGGCGATGGCTGGTTCACGCTCGTGCTTGAGGACATCGTCGGCGCGCGGCAGGGCGATCAGATCGCCGGCTGCGGAGTCGACGAGGCGCGGGTGGCGCTGCGTGCCCTGGCCCGGGTCCATGCACCGGTGCTCGGGGACCCGCACCTCGGCGCGGCGCCGTGGCTCAATCAGCCGTCACCGCTCAACCAGGCGCTGCTCGAGATGCTGCTGCCAGGGTTTCTCGAGCGCTACGCGGACCGAATCACGCCGGAGCACGCGGAGGTCTGCAAGCGCTTCGTTGCGGCCGTCGACGCCTGGGCGGAGGACCGGCGCGCCCCGCTCGGGCTCGTCCACGGCGACTATCGGCTTGACAATCTCCTGTTCGATGACGCGAGCTGTCGCGTCGTCGATTGGCAGACCGTCTCCTGGGGCCCAGCGATGCTCGACGTCTCGTACTTCCTCGGTGGGGGCCTGTCGGTCGAGGATCGCCGCGCTCACGAGCAGGAGCTCGTACGCCTCTACCACGACGAACTGCTGGCGCACGGGGCCGCCGGTCTGTCATGGGAGACCTGCTGGGAGGAGTACCGCCGCCAAGTCTTCCACAGTCTGTTGATGGCGATCGCCGCCTCGATGGTCGTCGTCCGCACTGACCGCGGCGACGACATGTTCATGACGCAACTCGGGCGCGCCGCCCAGCAGGTGATCGACCTCGACGCCCTGTCGCTGCTGCCCGAGCCAGGGGTCAAGCCGCCCGCACTCGTCCCGTCCCCGACCGATGAGGGCAGCCATGAGCCTGGTTCCGAGCTGACTTGGAACGAGAGTTGGTATTTCGACGCAGTCTCCGACGACGCCACGCTCGGTGTCTACGTGCGGCTCGGCCGGGTCCCCAACCAAGACCACGCGCTGTATACGGCGGCGATCGTCGCCCCGGGCCGGCCGGCGATCCTGGTCGTCGATGCGCAGGCACCGCTGCCCGATGCCAACGACCCGGTCCAGGCGATCAACCACGAGTCGATCGACGCCGCGCAGGAGTGCCAGGAGCCGCTGAAGCGCTACCGGGTGACGATGCGCGCGACCGGGCAGGCGTTCGACGATCACTCGGCGCCGCTGCGGGGCGAGCCCGGGACGCCGGTCGAGGTGGCGCTCGATCTCACATGGGACACGGCAGGCACCCCGTACCAGTGGCGGGTCGCCACGCGCTACGAGATCCCCTGCCGGGTGACGGGCACCCTGCGCATCGGGGACGACGAGCACACCCTGTCGGGGCCAGGTCAGCGCGATCATTCGTGGGGCAACCGAGACTGGTGGGCGAACGACTGGATGTGGAATGGGTTGCACCTCGACGACGGCATGCACGTTCACGTCGTGACGATCCCCGAGCTCGATGGCTTCGGCGTCGGCTATATCCAGCGCGACGGCGAGGTCACCGAAATCGCCGGGGCGACGAACACCGAGACGGTGGAGGACAACGGGCTGATCTCGTCCGCCATGGTCACCGTCACACAGCCTGAGCCTGGACTCGCGCTCGCGATCGAGCCGCTGGCCTTCGGCGCGCTCCGACTCGAGGCACCCGACGGTCGCGTCTCGCACTTCCCCCGGGCGATGTGCCGGGTCACGGCGGCGGACGGCCGAGCCGGTCTCGGCTGGATCGAGTGGAACCGCAACCAGCGGCCGTGAATGCCGTCAGTCACCCGCCCGGCTAGAGACGACAGCCACCGAGCGATCGTCGAACAGCAGGTGCTCGAGGCGGTCGAGCGCCTGCTCGCCGGCGGCGAGTCGTTCACCTCGCTGGGCGTGCAGCGCATCGCCGCCGAGGCCGGCATGGCCCGGACGACGTTCTACGGCCACTTTCGAGACAAGGCGTCGCTGCTCATTCGCCTCAGCGAATCCGCGACGCTGCGCCTGTTCACCGTCGCCGCGGATTGGGTGCGTGACCCGCACAGCACGCGCGAGGGCCTCGAGCGAACGCTCGCCGAGCTGATCAAGGAGTACCGCAAGCACGCGCCGCTGCTGCGTGCGGTCAACGAGCTTGCCTCCTACGAGCCGGCGGTCGAGGAGTACTGGCGCGCGGCGATCAACGATTTCGCCACGCTGGTTGCCGAGCGGATCGTTCGCGAGCAGTCGGTGCGACGGTCCTCGGACCGCGTCCGCGCGAACACGACCGCGACGTGGATCACGTGGGGGACGGAGCGGACGATCGCCATGCACGTCGCGGCGCATCCGGACGACACGCGCTCGGACGCCGCGCTCGCCGTCGGGATCGCCGCCGCGACCTGGGCCGCGATGCACCACGTATAACTGAGAGTCGATGACGCTCGACGCAGTCGTGTTCGATCTCGATGGGGTGCTCGTCGACTCCGAGACGGTCTGGGATGGCGCGCGGCGAGCCGTCGTGGCCGAGACCGGAGGGACGTGGCGCGACGGCGCGACGCGGGCCATGATGGGGATGAGCTCGCATGAGTGGAGTCGCTATCTCCATGACGAGCTCGGGGTGCCGCTCGCACCGCAGGAGATCTCCGATCGGGTCGTCGGCCACATGATCCGGGCCTACGAGCAGCATCTCCCGCTGCTGCCCGGGGCCGTGCCGGCCGTCCGGCGACTCGCCGAACGGTGGCCGCTCGCCGTCGCGTCGTCGGCGAATCGGCCGGTCATCGACGCGGCGCTGCGCGGCGCCGGCCTCACCGACTGCTTCACGGCGACCGTGTCCGGCGACGAGGTCGCCCGCGGCAAGCCGGCACCGGATGTCTATCTCGAGGCGGCACGGCAGCTCGGCGTCGAGCCACGCCGCGCCGCCGGCGTCGAGGACTCCAGCAACGGCCTGCGGGCGGCCGCCGCTGCGGGCATGCTCGTCGTCGCCGTGCCGAACCGGGAGTTCCCGCCCGATCAAGACGCGCTCGCGCTCGCGGCGCTCGTGCTCGACTCGCTGGACGCGCTCACCCCGTCGCTGCTGGCGCGCTCGGTGACCGAGCCGCCATCTGCTTGAGCATCGCGTCGTGGTTGCGGTCGAGCTCGGCTCGAGTCTCGGCCGCGATCACCGCGTTGTTGTGCACCGTGAGCTCGTTGTCCTGCTTCTGCTCGCCGGCGAGTGACCAGTTGGTCGAACCGCGCACCGTGTAGATGCCGTCGATGATCACGATCTTCATGTGCGAGATCGCGCCCTTCGTCGACGCGCCGATGGCGATCGAGTTGCCGACCTTGTCGTTCTGCCACTTGGAGAGCAGCTGCTTCTCGTGAACCCCGCCCGCCTGTGAGCGGTCGAGGCTCATCTGCACGTAGATGTGCTCGTTCGTCAGCTTGTCCAGGATGATGTCGTTGAGCTCGTCATCGTCGTAGCCGTACATGTTGAGCACGATCGATTTCTGGGTCGACCGGAGCAGCGATGTGAGCATCCCGTGCACGTCGTCGACAGGGGAGAAGAACGTCCGGACGTCCGACGGATAGCCGTCAAGGAACCGCTTGGCGGCTTTGTATTGCCCGAGGTCGTCCCAGTTGAACAACGGCGGCGAAACGGCCGGTGAGGAGGAAGATGAGGAAGCTTGTGGCATGCATTTGACCCTACGCCTTTTGACGGCCCCTCACCCGACGGCGGCGCGACTGAGCGGCGGGGCATCATCGATCAGCGGCCGCCCGCTCAGAAGCAGGCCCTCGATCGTCCTCGGGCTCACCGGAGGGGAGAACAGATAGCCCTGACCGAGCGGTGAGCGCATCCGCCGCAACCGGTCAAGTTGACCGTACCGCTCGATTCCCTCGGCGACGATGCTCAGGTGCAGACTGTCCGCGAGGTTGACGATGCCGCGCACGAGCTGCGCCTTGCCGGCGTCCTGCTCCATGCCGGTCACGAACGAGCGGTCGATCTTGAGGACGTCGACCGGGTAGGCCTGGAGACGGGACAACGCGGAGTACCCGGTGCCGAAGTCGTCCACCGCGACGCGCACGCCGACGTTCTTGAGATTCTTGAGCAGGGTGATGATCCGGTCGCTGTCGTCGGGCAGGAGGCTTTCGGTGATCTCGAGTGTCAGCAGACCCGGCTCGAGCGCATGTTCCTCGACCGCGCGGGCGACCGCGCCGGGAAACGACGGATCGCGGAGCTGGCGGGTGGAGACGTTGACGCTGACCGTGAGATCGAAGTCGGCAAACCGGCGCTGCCACTCAGCCGCCTGAGCGCACGCGGAGTCAAGCACCCAGGCACCGAGGGGCACGATCAGACCCGTGTCCTCGGCGAGATCGATGAACTCCGCCGGAGAGAGGCGGCCGCGTACCGGGTGCGCCCAGCGGACGAGCGCCTCGCAGCCGACCATGCGTCCCCGCTGCAGCTCGACGATCGGCTGGTAGTCGAGCTCCATCTCGCCGGTCTCGATCGCGTGCTGGAGCTCGCCGCTCAGCTCGAGCCGGTCGAGCACGCGCTTGTGCATCCCGGTCTCGAAGACGCGGACCGTGCCCTTGCCGGCCTCCTTGGCGGCGTACATGGCGGTGTCGGCGTTACGCAGGATCTCGTCGACCGTGAGTCCGCCGTCACTGACGGCGACGCCGATCGAGGCTCCGACCCTCAGTTCGCGATCGCCGACCGTGATCGGAGGGGCAAGCTCCTCCAGCAGACGGCGCGCGACGCGCTCAGCCTCCTCGTTCCCGTCGGTCAACTCGAGCAGCACCGCGAACTCGTCGCCACCCAATCGCGCCGCGGTGTCCGTGATCCGGGCGACGTCGGCGATCCGCGTGGCCACAGCGCTCAGCAGCTCGTCGCCGCTCGAGTGGCCCAGGCTGTCGTTGATCGTCTTGAAGTCGTCAAGGTCGAGGAACAGAACCGCGACCGAGTGCTCGTGCCGGCGCGCCCGGGCGAGGGCGTGCGCGAGCCGGTCCTCGAACAGTGCCCGGTTGGCGAGGCCGGTCAGCGAATCGTGGAACGCACGCCGGCGCAGTTCGTCCTCAAGTCCCTTGCGCTCACTGATGTCCCGCATGCTGAGGACAAGGCCCTCGATCGCGGGATCGTTGAGGCGGCTTTCGGCGACGACTTCAAGGTGGCGCCAGCCACCGTCCGCGTGCCGGAAGCGCACGGTCTCGGTGGCGACGCCGCCGCTGCTCGTCACGGACGCGAGCTGCTTCTCTAAGCCGCGGGTGTCGTCCGGGTGCACGAGGCTCGTGAGCCGCCGTCCGATGACGTCTTCCACAGCCAGACCGAGCGTTCGGGCGACCGACGGTGATTGCCATCTGACCGTCAGGTCCGGCGCGACGACGGTAATGACATCGCTCGAATTCTCGACGAGCGCGCGCACCCGTTCCTCCGTGCGCCGCTCCAGCGTTCGCCGCTCCTCGGTGATGATCGAGCGGCGAGATATCCAGTACAGCTGGAGGCCGAGCAGGACGAGGACGACGAGTCCGACGATCAGCGACGCAACATAGGCAAAGCCGGCGCGCGAGGCGGCGGCGCGGGCCACCCCCTGCTGGGCCGCCGACGCGCGAGCGGAATCTCGGTCGAGAACGTCGAGCGTCGGGGTAAACACGACCCGGGCCTTGTCAAACCCCTTCTTCGGGCTCGGGTTGTGGTTGAGCGCTGGGAGCATCGCCAGGCCGGCCGAGTACAGCCGGTTCGCGTCACGGAGCAGTGCTCGAGTGAGCGGACTCTGGTCGGCTGCTCGCAGGGCGTTGATCGACGTGCTCAGCGAGCTCCAAATCCGCAGGCCCTCGTTGAGCACCGCGCCGGGGTTGAGCTGGTTCTCGCGGCCGCCGACGTTCGCCTCGGCGACCGCCTCCCAGGCGAATTCACCCAGGGCGCTGCTCGTCGCCTGGACCTGCTGGACGAGTACCTGGATGCGCTGATGGCGTTCCTCATCGCGCCGCGCGGTCTCGGCGATGGTGACCATGGCAGCGATGACCGCGATCCCAGCGGCGATTGTGAGCAGTTGGCGCCACGGCAGGGCAGCCGCGTGGCCCCGGATGCGCCGGGCTGGTCCCATATCTATGAACTTCGGCTGGTCGACCCTGTGCTTAAGCGCACGGCGACCGAGCTTTCTCCGCGATTCCGAATCAGCTGACGATCACATCGAGGTGGTGACCG
This sequence comes from uncultured Solirubrobacterales bacterium, assembly GCA_963779695.1. GTDB lineage: Bacteria > Actinomycetota > Thermoleophilia > Solirubrobacterales > Solirubrobacteraceae > Palsa-465. The sequence goes on along the minus strand of CAVZZH010000031.1, from coordinate 62,826 downwards.
GCGGAACTACGGACGCCGACGAGGGGAGTTCGCCGATTACGCGCACGCGCTTGCGACCTACCGTGATGGGAGTGGTCGGCCGCGGCGTCTGCAGCCGGCCACAGGCGGCGCACCGTGGTCAAACGTCAGCCGGCCAGAGCCGCCGCGGCAATTTGCGCTCCCACGCTGTGGCGCGCTCGGCCGGCTGGCAGTCTCAGCGCGATCAGTCGGTGCGCAGGAGCACGCGCCCGACGCTCTCGGCCACGCACGCCGGTTTGGCACCGCCGTCGATCTCGACCGTGAACTTGTCGACGACCTCCCACCAGCCGCTGCCCTTCTCCTCGACGGAGACGAGCTCGCCGGTGATGCGGACGCGGCTGCCGGCTGGAACCGGCGCCGGGAACCGAACCCGGTTCCAACCCATGTTGACGCCGAGTGCGATCCCCTCGAGGTCGGACGCGTCGCGGGCCGAGATCTCCTCGCGCAGGCCGTCGATGATGCTGAGCGTCAGGTTCCCGTGAGCGATCGTGGTGCCGAACGGCGATTCGCGCTTGGCGCGTTCCACGTCGACGTGGATCCATTGGTGATCGTGGGTGATCTGGGCGAAGCCGTCGATGTCCTCCTGCGAGACCGTTCGCCATGCGCTCGGTCCGCGCTGGACACCGATCATCTCGCGCAACCGGCCGATCGGGTCAGTAGTCGTAGTCATGGCTGAGAACGCTATCGCGCGCCCGCCTGAAACGACCGGCTCATGCGTGATCGAGCTCGGCAGCGGTCGGCAGCGACGGCTGCGCGCCAGCACGTGACGCGGCGAGCGCACCGGCAGCGCACGCGCGCTCGAGCGCCGCGACACGGTCGCGGCCTTGCACCAGTCCGACGACCAGCGCCGCGGTGAACGCATCACCCGCGGCCGTCCCGTCCACCGCCTGGACGCGCGGTGGCACTGCCCTCGCGACCTCATCGCCGTCCAGGAGCAGGACGGCGCCCTCCGGCCCGCGGGTGAGCGCGATCAGTCCGCCCGGCCGGCCGAGCGCGTCGTACTCATACTGGTTGACGACGAGCAGGTCCGGGGTGAGGGGCAGCTCACCCCGCGCCGGCGCCGCGTTGAGACAGAAGAACGATGCGCGCTCCGCGGCCGCCTGAACCGCCTCGAGCGGGATCTCGAGCTGGCAGATGACGGCGTCCGGGTCGCCGATCGTGACGTCCTGGGCGCGCAGCCGTCGGTTCGCGCCAGGCGCGACGACGATCACGTTCTCGCCGGTCTCGTCGACGAGGATGAGCGCGGTCCCGGTCTCCCCAGCAACGCGCACGACGCCGCTGATGTCGACCCCCTCGTGCTCGAGCGTCCGCAGGGGAAGGTCATCGGCGCCGACACAGGCGACGAAGCGCACCTCCGCGCCAAGGCGCGCCGCGGCCAGCGCCTGGTTGGCGCCCTTCCCTCCCGGGATCCGTTCAAATTCCGCGTCGGTCACGGTCTCACCGGGCCGAGGGAGCCGCGCGCACCGGGCGACGAGGTCGACGTTGGCCGATCCGACCACGGTGATGCGCGGTGCGCTTCGCACGAGGGCTACGGATACAGCCGTCGCTTGACGGCCGCCGCCAACGGCCGCGGCAGCGCGGTGAGGGCGCGGAGCGCATGCGGCATCGCGCGGAGCTGCCGCTCGCTGAACACGGTGGGGATCACCGCTTCGACGACGTGCGGACCGGGCTCGCGGAGCGCCCGCCGCAGCTCGGTGAGCAGCTGGTCGGTCGAGTCGACACGAACCGACGGTACGCCGAGGCCACGTGCGAGCTCGACGAAGTCGACGTCCGGGCGGCTGAGGTCGAGCTGGGACTTCGCCTTCGGTCCGGCGGCCTTCGCGCCGACGCGGGCGAGCTCGACGTTGAGGATCCCGTAGGACCGATTGTTGAACACGAGCACGGTGACGTTGAGTCCCTCGCGCGCCATCGTCCACAGCGACTGGATCGTGTACAGCGCCGACCCGTCCGCCTCGAGCGCGAGCACCGGCCGGTCGGGGCAGGCGATCGCGGCGCCGACGGCGACCGGCAGTCCCTGACCGATGGCGCCGCCGGTGAGCGCAAGCACATCGTGCCGCGGCGCCCCCGCGGTGGCGGCGGCGAATGTGAGGCCGGACGTCTGCGCCTCGTCGGAGACGATCGCGCCCTCGGGCAGCACGGAGGCGACAGCCGCGCACACGCTCTCGGCGGTGAGCGCCCCACGAGGCGACTTCGGCGCCACCGGCTTCTGAAGCGCCGGCGTTCCGGCCCCGGCGCCGGAACCGAGGCCGGCCCTCAGCGCATCGCGCAGGGCCTCGAGACTGCCGAGCGCGTCGCTGTCCGGCGAGGCCAGTTCATGGACCTCGCAGCCATCGGGCACGAGGTAGCTCTCCTTGCCCGGGTAGGCGAAGAACGACACCGGCGGCTTGGTGTCGACGAGGACGAGGTGACGCAGGCCCGCGAGTTGCACCATCGCCAGCTCGGGGACGTAGGCAAGCCGTTCGACCGCCGGCAGCCCGGCGCCGCGTTCGATCCGGGTGGGGAACACCTCGGCGAGGAGCGTCGTGCCGGTGAGCGCGGCGATCTGCGCCGCCGCGAGCAACCCCGGTTCGCGGAGTGCTCGACCGCCGAGCAGGATCGCCGTGCGGCCGCCGCCCCGCAGGGCGCGGACGATTGCCTCGACCGTCTCTGTCGATGGTCGCGGCGGGACCGCGCGTGGCATCGCCCGAGCCGGCTCGCCACCCTCGCTCCACGACACGTCCGCGGGGAGAATGAGCGTCGCCACCTGGCCGGGCGGCCCGAACGACGCGGCAACGGCCTCGGCCGCATCAGTGGCCACGGTCTTTGGACTCGTCGAGGTCCGCACCCACGACGAGACGTTCCGGGCAACGGTCTCAATATCGGATTGCAGCTGCGCGTCGTATTGCGCGTGGTAGGTCGCGTGGTCGCCGACGATGTTGACGACCGGCACCTTCGCCCGCCTGGCGTTGTGGAGGTTGGCCAACCCATTGCCGAGACCGGGCCCGAGGTGCAGCAAGGTGGCCGCGGGCCGATCGGTCATCCGCGCATAACCGTCCGCCGCCCCGGTGGCCACCCCCTCGAACAGCGCCAGCACGCCGCGCATCTCCGGGACCGCGTCGAGCGCAGCCACGAAATGCATCTCCGAGGTCCCGGGATTCGTGAAGCACGCGGTGACGCCGGAGTCGACGAGTGTGCGGATGAGTGCCTGGGCGCCGTTGGACATGTGCGGTCGGTCGGCGGCTGCTTCCGCCGAGGGTCGGAGCCTACCCGTCAGGCGCCTGGTGGCAGGCGGTTCCGGTGTCGCCGCTGACGGTCATGCCAGGGGCTGCGTTAGATTTCCTGAGGCGCGATGAGTCCACTCCCGACCCGCCCGCTCGGCCGCGACGGCCTGCCGACGTCGATCGTCGGGCTCGGCTGCAACAACTTCGGCCGCCGGCTCGCGCTTGACGACACACGGAAGGTCGTCGACGCCGCGCTCGACGCCGGCGTCACCTTCTTTGACACCGCCGACATCTACGGCCGCGGCGAGAGTGAGGAGCAGCTCGGGCGCGTGCTGGACGGGCGGCGTGACCAAGTCGTTCTCGCGACCAAGTTCGGGATGGACATGGGCGACGGCAAGGGGCCGCGCGGATCGCGCGGCTACATCCGCCAAGCGGTCGAGAACAGCCTCCGCCGGCTGCGCACCGACGTGATCGACGTCTACTGGTACCACCGGCCGGACGGCGAGACGCCGATCGCCGAGACGCTCGGCGCGCTCCACGAGCTCGTCGCGGCGGGGACGGTGCGGGCGATCGGCGCCTCGAACTTCAGCGCCGCCGAGATCGAGGAGGCGGACGCGATCGCGGTGCAGCACGGGCTCACCCGGTTCACCGCGATCCAGAACGAGTACAGCCTGCTCGTTCGCGAAGCCGAGCGCGATGTGCTCCCGACGTGCGAGCGACTCGGGATCGGGTTTGTGCCCTACTTTCCACTCGCCTCCGGCCTCCTCACCGGCAAGTATCGCCGCGACGAGGACGCCCCCACGGGCACCCGACTGGCGGGACGCGACCAGGTGGCCACGCCGGAGCAGTTCGACCAGCTCGAGGCGCTGACCCGCTTCGCGGAGGTGCGCGGGTTGTCGCTGCTGCACGTCGCCTTCGGCGCGCTGCTCGCGCGGGATGTCGTCTCCTCCGTGATCGCGGGCGCGACGAAAGCTGACCAGGTACGGGCGAACGCCGCTGCGGCAACGTGGTCGCCGAGCGACGACGATCTGGCTGAGCTCGACCGCATCCTCGGTGGGCCGGCGTGAGCCTTGAGCAGTCCGCTTGATCGACTGACCGCCGAGCAGCGGGAGCTCATCTCGGCGGCGCCGCCGCCTGACCACGCCGCCGTGATGAAGGCGGTGCTCACCGACGAGCGGTTCAGCGACCCCGACTGGATCTTCGAGCGCAAACTCGACGGGATTCGGTGTCTGGCGATCCGCGCCGGGGACTCCGTGCGGTTGCTCTCCCGCAACGACCTGCCGCAGAACGCTCGGTATCCCGAGATCGCGGACGCGCTGGCCGCGGAGGAGTCCTCCGAGTTCGCCGTCGACGGCGAGATCGTCGCCTTTCAGGGATCGCAGACGAGCTTTGCCCTGCTCGCGCAGCGCCATCAGCGGCCCGTCCCGGTGTACTTCTATGTCTTCGACATCGTGTGGCTCGACGGACACGACGTCCGCTCGCTTCCCCTGCGCACGCGCAAGTCACTGCTGCGCTCGGCGCTGTCGTTCAGGGACGGAATCCGGCTGACGCCGCACCGCAACGAGACCGGCGCGGAGCTCTTCCGCGAGGCGTGCCGCAAGGGATGGGAAGGCGTGATCGCCAAGCGCGCGGACAGCCGCTACGCCGCCGCGCGCTCACGCGACTGGCTCAAGTTCAAATGCGAGCACGGGCAGGAGCTTGTGATCGGCGGCTACACGGCGCCGCGGGGCTCGCGGCTCGAATTTGGCGCGCTGCTCGTCGGGTACTTCGATGGCGACCGCCTGCGGTACGCGGGGAAGGTCGGGACCGGATTCGACGAGCTGACGCTCCATGAGCTCGCCGGGCGAATGCGCGAGCTGCGCACCGACAGCTCCCCGTTCGACGATCCCGGATCGATCCGTGAACGCGATGTGACCTGGGTTGCCCCCGAGCTCGTCGCCGAGGTCGGCTTCACCGAGTGGACGCGCCACGATCGCCTCCGCCATCCGCGGTTCCTCGGCCTGCGTGAGGACAAGTCCGCCACGGAGGTCGTCCGCGAGCGCAGTACGTGACGCGGCGGCATCCTCGGCGCTCCAGCGGTTGACCGTGCGACGCAACCGGGCGAGCGCGCCAACCGCGAGCGGCACCGGAAGCCACACCGCGATCGTCCGGTACGCCAGGACTGCCGGAAGCGCGACCGCCGCCGGCACGCCGAACGCGATCAGCACGCCGGCGATCCCGCCGCTCACCGATCCGGGGAGCGGCAGCGTGTTCGCCACCTGCCCGACGAAGTAGGCGAGGACGACCACGGCGACGGACGGCGCGTGGCCGAACGCATGAAGCATCGACCACAGCACGGCCGCGTCGAACGCCCAATAGGCAGGCGCGCCGGCCAGCCGTGCGTCCCGCGCGCGGACGAGCGCGACCGCGTCGCGCACGGCGCCGCCGATCAGCGCCGCCTTCCCGGAGCGGGCGCGGAACGCGAAGCCGAGCGCAAGCGCGATCGCGAGCGCGGCCGCCAAGGCCGGGATCGCGCTCAGCGCGACTGGGCCGTCGCTGTGCACGAGTCCGATCGCCAGTGGCGCGCCGGCGAGCACGATGGCGAGCAGGAACACCGAATACAGGACGACGAGGAACGCAAGCAGCGTGCGGGTCGCGCCCGCCGCGGTCAGGCCGGACCGCCGCAGCGACCACACGGTCAGCGCCGCTCCGCCGGCTCCGGCGGTCGGCAGTAGCCGAGTCGCGGCCATTCCGGCGAGCGTGATCTCGGCGCTCTCGCGCGTTCCGATACGGGATGTGGCGCGTCCCGCGACCAGCGCGAGCACGGCGACGTAACCGGCGACGGAGATGCATTCAAACGCGATCCCGGCCGTGGTCCAGAAGGCGTTCACCCCGAGCACCCGGTGCAAGACGGATGAGATCGCGCCGATGCGGTGGCCGCCGACGATCACGAACGCGGCGAGGACAGCGCCAATGACCACGGGTACGATCGCGCGCCGCGCGAGCGAGCGGAGCTCGAGCGTCGGCAGCGTGAATTCGGCGGCGGCGTGGTCGGGGGCGATCATCGTTCGTGGTGGTGATGCGACGGCGGCAGTCGTCTCTAATGGGTTCTACGCAGCCGGCGCTCAAATGGATGTGACATTCGTCCGGGCGGAAACTCATCGCTCGTCGGATTAGTCTTTCGGGGAATGGACGAGATCCTGCCCGGCATCTACCACTGGACCGCGGTCCACCCGAACATCGGGATGAAGGTGTCCTCGTACTGGCTGGACGACGCCGGCGTGCTCATCGACCCGCTGGCGCCACCGGATGTGGGCATCGAGTGGTTCGCCGACCGACCCGCCCCGCCGAGCGCGATCGTGCTCTCCAACCGCCATCACTACCGTCACAGCGGCGAGCTCGCCGCGAGGTATGGGTGCCCAGTGCTGTGCGTGAGCGCGGGGATGCACGAGTTCACCCACGGGGAGCCGGTGAGCGCGTTCGAACCCGGCGAGACGCTGCCGGGCGGACTGCTCGCGTTCAAGATCGGGGCCATCTGCCCCGACGACATGGCGCTCTACCTCGCGTCGGCGCGCGCGATCTGGTTTGCCGACGGCCTCGTCCGCGGTGGGCCGCGCAGAGAGCTTGGCTTCGTCCCGGACTCCCTGATGGACGACCCGCCGGGGACGAAGCGGGGACTGCTGGAGTCCTTCGAGCGGGCGCTGCGAGAGCTCGACTTCGAGAACGTGCTCCTCGCCCACGGCGGCCCGGTCATCGGCGACGGCCGCGCACAGCTGGAAGCTCTGATCCGCGGCGGCGGCCGGACCGCGTTCACGTTCTGAGCGGCATGCAGCTCTGCTTGATGATCGAAGGGCAGGAGGGCGTGAGCTGGCCGCAGTGGGTGGCGCTCGCGCAGGCCTGCGAGGCGCACGGGATCCCCGCGCTGTTCCGCTCCGACCATTACCTCAATCTTGATGGCGCCCACCCGGAGCGCGCTGCACTCGATGCGTGGGCGACCGTGAGCGCGCTCGCCGCCGTCACGACGACGCTACGGCTGGGCACGCTCGTCTCGCCGGCGACGTTTCGGCATCCCTCGGCGCTCGCAAAGATGGTCGTGACGGCCGACCACGTCTCCGGTGGCCGCGTGGAGCTCGGCCTGGGAGCGGGCTGGCACGAGCGCGAGCACGACGCCTACGGCTTCCCGTTCCCGCCGACGCGGATTCGGATGGAGCTCCTGGAGGAGCAACTCCAAGTGATCCGAGGCAGCTGGGCGGACGCCCCCTTCAGCTTCGACGGGCGTCACTACCACCTGCGAGATCTCGTGGCCCAGCCCAAGCCGGTGCAGCGCCCCGGGCCGCCGCTCATCATGGGCGGCCTCGCCGGACCGCGCAGCGCCGGTCTCGCCGCCGACTACGCGGACGAGTACAACACGGTGTTTCCGACGGTCGACGAGGTGCGCGAACGTCGCGCCCGCGTCGAGGCCGCGTGCGCCCAGCGCGGCCGCGACCCGATCCCGTTCTCGGTGATGACGGGCGTGATCATCGGTGAGGATGAGGCCGAACTCGCCCGCCGGCGCGCCCACGTCGCCCAGATCAGCGGCAACCCGGGCCTTCTCGATGCGGTGCCGAGCGGGTGGATCGTCGGCACCGTCGAGCAGGCGCAGGAGCAACTTCTCGCTCTACGGGATGCGGGCGTCAGCCGGGTCATGTGCCAGCACCTCGCGCACGACGATCTCGACGCGGTCGCGCTGCTCGGTTCGGCGCTCGCGCCGGCCGTCGCGTAGGCGTCGTCGCATTTTGCGACACGGTGGGACTGAACCGAGCCTCAACCGACACTGAACGCGCCGGCGATGACGGCTAGGGTGTCGGCCATGATCAAGACACTCACGGCGCTGCTCGCGGTCGCCGCCTTCATTGGCGGATGCGGAAGCAGCAGCTCCTCCTCCAGCACGGCGTCCTCGTCGTCGGCTCCAGCGACAAGCTCGAGCACGACCGCCGCAGCGTCGTCCAGCAGCGCCCCGTCCTCCGGCGGATCGGCGATTGCCAACAACCCGGCGGTGAAGGCCGCCGTCGCCGCGTGCAAGCAGCGGATCGCCGCCGCGCCGAACATCTCAGCCGACGCCAAGGCGAAGCTTTCCGGCCTGTGCGATCAGGCCGCGTCCGGCAACGAGGCGGGCGTCCTCAAGGCCGCCGCTCAGGTCTGCCAGGAGATCGTCAAGCAGTCGGTCCCGCAGGCCGCACAGCAGCAGGCGCTCGCCAGCTGCCCGAAGGCCTAACTCACCCCCTCTCCCACGGGGCCGAGGATTCGTCCTCGGCCCCGTCCTGTTCTCGGTCAGCCCGCTCCCACCCAGGCTGACCGTCGCATCGTCAGCCCGCCGCTCAGCCGAGCGCGCCGCGACGACCGCTGAAGAACGCTACGAGCGCGAGGATCGCGATCGCGAACAGCACCGGGTGAATAATCACGCCGCCGGCGATCGCAATGATCAGCAAAACGATTGCTAGTAACAGGAGCATCTGGTCACCTCCTTCCTTCCCTTGGCGACGGTGCTTCCCGGTCTGGACCCGCGCGACGCATAAGTTTGCTCCCGGAGGTGCGAGCCGAGCCCACTCACGCTCGCGCTCACGTCGCCGGCGCTCCTGCTCGGTCATCTTGCTAAACTCAATTGAATTAGTGCAGTATGGCCTGGCGAGGACCCACGAGTCATGCGGATCGACCTCCACCAACACATCTGGACCGAGTCGCTGCTCGATGCGCTTGAGCACCGCGATCGACTCCCCTTCGTCCGGCGGGCAGGCGGCCTGACGACCGTCCACAGCGCCGGTGAGCAGCCGTACATCATCGACACGGCGTCCGAAGCGCCGGCGCGGCGAGCGGATCTCGTCCGCGTCGACGGTCTTGACCTGGCGCTCGTCGCGCTGTCGAGCCCGATCGGCATCGAGGCCCTCCCACGACCGGAGGCCGACGAGCTGATCGAGGCGCATCTGCGTGGCGTCGCCGGGCTCGGCTCCGAGTTCGCCGCTTGGGGCCCAATCGCGCTCGACCGCCCCGACCCGGCGGATGTCGACGCCCGCCTCGCCCGCGGTTGCGTCGGCATCTCGCTCCCTGCCGCCGCACTCGATGGCGCCGACGCGCTCGAGTCGATCGGCCCGGTCCTGGAGCGGATCGCCGCTCGCCACGTGCCGCTGTTCGTCCACCCGGGGCCTGGCCCCGGCACCCGGCTGCAGACGCCGACCCTGAGCGAGCCGCTCTGGTGGCGGGCCCTGACCGACTACGTCACGCAGATGCAGAGCGCATGGTTGACGATCACCGCCCTTGGCCGCCGGCACCACCCCGAGCTCACGATTCTGTTCGCGATGCTCGCCGGCTGCGCGCCGCTCCAGTACGAGCGTCTCGGCGCGCGCGGCGGACCCACGCCCGACCTCCGCGATCCGCGCACGTTCTACGACACGTCGAGCTACGGGCCGGACGCCGTCGCCACGATCAGCGGACTCGTCGGCCCAGAGCAGCTCGTCTACGGCTCGGACCGGCCGGTCGTCGAGCCTCGCCCGACCGGCCTTGAACCGGTGACGACGGTGAACGGGTCCCGTGTCCTGCAGTCGCTCGGAGTGTCGGCGTGAGCTTGCCGGTCGGACAGCTCGAGGAGTTCGTGCGCTCACTCGTCGCCAGCCCGGATCGCTGGAGGCACCTCGTCCGCCACTCTGGGGACGCCCGTGTGTACGAGAAGATCTGGGACGACGCCGATGTCAACGCGTGGGTCATCTGCTGGAGCGAGGATCAGGACACCGGCTTTCACGACCACGACGAGTCGGCTGCGGCCATCGCCGTGATCTCCGGCAACGTGCAGGAGGATCGGCTGACCCTCGGTGGCCCTCCGCGCTCGCGGACGATCGGCCCCGACTCAGTGTTCTCCATGCCCCCGGAGGCCATCCACCGGGTGCTTCACGCGGGGGTCGGTCCGGCGGTCACGATTCATGCGTACTCGCCGCCGCTCGTGCGGACCGGCGCCTATCACGTCGGCCCTGATGGAGAACTGCTGCGCGAAGCGCTGCCGTTCGAGGTCGAACTGACGGCGGAGCCGGCCCTTAGCGTGTAGCGTGACGCCCGATGGCCAGGGTCGGGCGGTACGTGAAGATGTCACAGCGCCTTACCTGGGACCGAGCCCTCGCCTGGCGGCTCCGCCGTCAGTTGCTTGACCCCATTGGGTCGGTCAGCGCGCCCGCAATCGTTCGTGCCCTGTGCGGGGTCCAAGCCCAGGTCCCGTCGGCGGCGGAACTCGCCGTCGCGGTCCGCCAAGCTCCGCCTCAGCCGGGCAGCCTCGCCGGCGCCCTCAGCGACCGAAGCGTGTTCCGGACGTGGGCGATGCGCGGGACGTTGCACGTGCTCGCCCCGGACCAGGCCGGGGCGTTTCTATCGCTCGTGGGCGCGATTCGCACGTGGGAGCAGCCGTCGTGGCAACGGAACTTCGGGGTCGGGCCGGCGGAGATCGCGCTGCTCGCCGCCACCGTCTCCGAGGTCCTTGACGGGCGCGTGCTCGAGCGCGATGAGTTGATCGAGGAGGTCGCAGACCGCGCCGGCCACCGGGAACTGGACGAGCACCTGCGCTCAGGCTGGGGCGCCCTGCTCAAGCCGCTGGCATGGATGGGACTGCTCTGCAACGGCCCGAGCCACAGAAACCGGGTGACGTTCACCAGCCCACGGTCGTGGCTCACTGACTGGACCGGGATTCCGGAGCCGGACGCGGCCGCGCGCACCGCGATCCCCGCATACCTGGGGACCTACGGCCCGGCCCGACCGGAAACGTTCGACGCCTGGCTCACGCGCGGGCGTTCCCGGAAGGCCCAGCTCCGCCACTGGTTCGAAGAGCTCCGCGAGGCCGGTGTGCTCGCGACGATCGACGTCGAGGGGGAGTCGGCGTGGGTGTGCGCACGCGACCTCGACGAGTTGCACGACACCGCGCCGTCCTCGACCGTGCGCCTCCTCCCCGGGTTCGACCAGGCGGTGCTCGGGCCCGGAACCGGCGATCCGCGGGTGCTCGCGCCGCAGCGGCGTTCTGAAGTGAGTAAGACCGCGGGCTGGATTTCGCCCGTCGTGGTCCGCGGCGGACGGGTGATCGGCGTATGGGAGACCGACGGCGACACCCTGCGCGTGCGGCTGTTCGACGAGGAACCGGCAGACGCAGCGACGGAGCGCGCGATCGAGGCCGAGGCGGGCCGCATCGGCGCCTGCCTCGGTCAGCCGATGGGGGTGTTCCTTTCGCGCAGTTGACAAACCTAATGTCATTAGGCTATAACCTATGCACACTAGGTTATCGATCTGTCGCGAAAGGAACCCGATGCGCACGACCGCCGTCACCGACACCCTCACCCAGTTCACCCGGTTCAGGTTCGTCAACGCCTATCTCGTGCGTGAAGACGATGGTTTTACGCTCGTCGATACCGGGATGCCGGGTGCGGCTGATGACTTCATCCGCGCCGCCGAGGCGGCCGGCGGCGCGATCACGCGGATCGCCCTCACCCACGGGCACGGCGACCATGTCGGTTCGCTCGACGCGCTGAAGGCGCGGCTCGGCGATGCCGTCCAGGTACTCATGCCCGAACTCGACGCGCGGATCCACGCCGGCGAGAAGGTCGTCGAGGGCAAGCTTCCGGGCAGCTGGCCAAAGCTGACGACGACCCCCGATGTTCGCCTGAAGCCGGGCGACCGCGTCGGCAGTCTCGAGGTCGTGTCGGCGCCTGGGCACACCCCGGGGCACAGCGCCTTCCTGGACACGCGCGACCGGTCGCTGATCGGCGGCGACACGTTCACGACCATCGGCAGCCCCCAGGTCACCAACCACTACTACTGGCGCTTCCCGCTGGCCACGATGGCGACGTGGGACCGCGATAAGGACCTCGAGTCGGCGCGCGCCCTGCGCGCCCTTGACCCGACGCTGCTCGTCGTCGGCCACGGTGAGCCGGTCCGCGAGCCCGGCGCGGCGATGGATTCTGCGATCAAGCAGCGCCGGCGGGTGATGGGGCGCTCCGGGTACAACACCCAGTGGGTCGTCACATTCGGGGGGATGGTCGCGGACGAGGTCGGGTTCGACCAGCTGACACTCGCCCGGCTTGCCAAGCGCATGAAGATGCGCACGCCGTCGCTGTACGCCCACGTCGAGGGGCTCGACGACCTTCGGCGGCGGATCGCCGAGCGCGGCGCGCAGGAGCTCGGCCGGCGGCTCACCGCCGCCGCCTCCGGACTGTCTGGCGAGGAGGCGCTCAGCGCGATCGCCACCGCGTATCGCTCGTACGCGGCGGAGCATCCGGGTGTGTACACGGCCGTCGAGCGCGCCCCGGCATTCGGCGCCGACCCGGATGTCGCTCGCGCGCCGGTCGATGCCGTCGTCGCCGCATTGCAGGGGTACGGGCTGAGCGGTGATGACGAGATCCACGCGGTGCGGGTGGTCCGGGCAGCACTGCACGGGTTCGTCTCGCTGGAGCTCAGCGGTGGCTTCGCGCTGAAGCTCGATCTCGACGAGACGTTCGCCCGGCTCGTAGCGACCTTGCACCGCGGCCTCGCTCCGTAAGCTTGGTCGTGATGGCGAGCACGTACGCAAAGGTCGAACACGACGGCGTCGAGGACGTCGTCGCGGTCGAGGAACCACTCGAGATCCGAGTTGACGGCGAGGCGCTCGCCGTGACGATGCGGACACCTGGCCACGACGAGGAGCTCGCGCTCGGCTTTCTCCACGGCGAAGGGCTGATCGATGGTCCCCGTCAGGCCGGTCTGACCGAGGATTTCGCCAACAACATCGTCGAGGTCCACGGACCGCTCACGCGCGACCCGACCAGCCGCCGCTTCTACACCACGTCGTCATGCGGCGTATGCGGCAAGGGCGCGCTCGAGGAGGTTGCCGTCCACAGTGCCCCACTCCCGCCCGGACCGACCATCGCTCGCGCGCTCGCCGCGCAGCTCCCGGCGGGCCTCGACCAGCCGACGTTCCGGTCGACCGGCGGCCTGCATGCGACCGGGCTGTTTGAGGCCGACGGGACGCTCGTGTTCACCCGGGAGGACGTCGGGCGTCACAACGCGATGGACAAGGTCATCGGCCGGGCGCTCCTCGACGGCCTCGTGCCGCTCGGCGAACGGATCCTGTGCGTGAGCGGCCGCCTGTCCTTCGAGCTCGTCCAGAAGGCCGCCGTCGCCGGAGCACCGATCCTCATCGGCGTCAGCGCCCCGAGCTCGCTGGCGATCTCGCTGGCCGACGATCGGGGTCTCACGCTGTGCGGGTTCGCGCGGGGCTCGCGCATCAACGTCTACACGCACCCGCAGCGCATCACGGGGTGACGTTGATCGTCACGGTGACGGTGTTCGAGTCCGCCGTGCCGTCATTCGCCTTGTAGGTGAAGGTGTCAGCCCCGGTGAATCCGCCGTCGGCGTGTAGCTGAACGTCCCGTCGAATTGAGCGTGAACGCGGACGCGTTCGACGGACCGGTGACGAGAATCGCTGTGAGCCGTCGCCGTCGGCGTCGGTGTCGTTTGTGAGCACGCTGCTGCCGTCGTTGAGGGTCACGTCAGCCGGCGTCGAATAGGTGTCGGGGTTGGCGACCGGCGCGTCATTGACGCCGGTGACCGTGATCGAGACCGTCGCCGTGCCGGTTCCGCCGTGACCGTCGTCGGCCGTGTAGCTGAACGTATCCGTCGTCTGCGCCCCCACCCCAAGCTCCTTGAGGGTCACTGACCCTGCGCATGGGCGGCGAGCACAAGCAGGAACGTCACCCGGCGCTCGGCGCGGATCAGGCTCCGAAGCGCAGCGACCGTGACGTCCTGGTGGCGGACAGTGCTGCGCCCGAGCTGCATGCCGATGTTGATCGCCGCCCCGGCCGGGAGCGCCGGCCGATGGTGGCACACGTGCCTACCGCGTGCAACCGCCGCGGCTACGGCGCTGAGAGCGCCGCGAGCCGGTCCAGCTCCGCTTCCGAGCTCCATGCCCCGACCGACGCGCGCACCATGTCGTGGGAAGGGATCATCCGGACGACGATCCCCTCGGCCGCCAGGCGAGCGACATCCGCCTCGGCATCGCCGCTCGGCGCCGTCCACGCGACGAGCGTCGTCCGCCCGCGCGGTCCCACCTCGAGCCCGCGCTCGGCGAGCCGGTCGGCGAGGCCCGCGGCGAGGGTGGCGGCGCGGTCGTGCACCCACTCCCACCCCGCCGACTCGAACATCCGCAGCGATGCGAGTGTCCAGGCGCTCCGCAGGCCCGACGGGAAGCCATGATCGAATCGCTTGGCGCCGTCGGCGGGATCGAGTTCGAGCGCCTTGTCGCCCGAGCTGAGCGAACCGTACCCCGGCCACGGAATGAGGAGCTCGTCGACGCGATCCGGGCGGACGTACAGGCAGCCGCTGCCCTCGGGACCGCACAGCCACTTCTGTCCCGACGCGGCGTAAAAGTCGCAGCCGAGCCCACGGACGTCGAGCGGAATGGCGCCGAGCGCCTGGGCGGCGTCGAGGAGCACCGGCACGCCGGTCTCGGTGAGCGCGGCGACGTCCATCAGCCGACCGCTCACCCACGAGACGTGTGAGCAGGCGATCAGCCGCGTCGTCGCGCTCACCTCTCCGGGGAGCTCGGCGAACGGCACCACGCGGATCGTGATGCCGTGGCGGTGTCGCGCCCGCGCCAGCGGGGCCAGGAGTCCGGGATGCTCCTCGTCGGTCGTGATCACCTCATCGCCGGCGCGGAGGTCAAGACCCGCGAGCACCGTATTGACACCGTCGGTCGTCGACCCGGTGAGCGCGACGTCGGAGTCCTCGCACCCGAGGACCCGGGCGTACCCGGTGCGCGCCTCCGCGGCAAGCTCCATCACGCCGTCAAAGTAGGGACGCCCGCACCGGCCCTGCTGCGCTTCGAGATCGATGCGCGCGTGGGCGGCCGCCACGGCCTGCTCGGGCACCGGCCCCTCAGTCCCGGCGTTGAGGTACGACAGCCGTTCGAACACCGGGAACTGCGAGCGGAAGGCGGCCGGATCGGTCATCGCGCCTGGAGGCTAGTGGACCACTAGTTGACCGGGATGCCGTGCTTGTGGCAGGCGGCGAGCACGTCCGCGTTCTGGCCCCGCGTGTAGCCACTCCCGGTGAGCGCTGAGTGACAGATGGCGCGGGCCTCGGCGCCGCAGCCGGACACCTGCTGGGCCCCGATGAACCCGGGGGACGTCACGTTGATGCATCCGCTGGCGGACTTCGGACCCGCGGTCGCGATTGAGATCACCACGATGACCACCAGTGCGAGCGTCGTCGCCAGCACGCCGGACAGGATCCACTTCTCCCGGGAGCTGAGCGAGCGACGCGCGACCGTCGCCTGCGCGTGTCCGGGCGGCAGGATGAGCACGTCACGAGTGTAAGACCTGCCCCCTGCGCGGGGCTCACCGCTGTGAGCGAACCCCGCGCAGCTTGGGAACTGTCCCCCAGGGCGTGGTCCTAGAAGCCACCGACTCCGTTCGGCGTTCCGAGTCCCGTGGGGCCGTCATAGCCGGCCCCTGCAGTGCACAGGTATGAGCCGCCGCAGCTGCCATTGGAGCCACTCGTCACGTCGAACAGTGCGCTCGTGTGGCTGTATGGATAGCTGCCGTAGGTGACTGAGGCGGCGTTACCGGCGAGCGCGTACACGGACGCGATCAGCGGCGAGCTGAGGCTCGTGCCTCCAACCTGCGCCCACCCGTCGAGGCCCTGGACGACGCCAAGTCCGATCAGGGTGTCGCAGAAGCTGCTCGTACCGCAGCTGTTGTACGTGTCATACACGCCGAGGCCGCTGTTCGGATCCGCGTCCGCCGACACGTCGGCGACGGTCCGCTTCGCGCAGCCGGAATCATGCTGCCAGCTCGGCTTCGACTCGTACGCGGAGCAGCCGCTGCCGGCGCCCGACCATGCGGTCTCGCTCCAGCCGCGGGCGTTGCTCGCGGTGCTGAGCGTGGTGCCACCGACGCCGGTCACGTACTGCGACGAGGCGGGCCAGCTGACGCCGTAGCCCGAGTCGCCGGAGCTCGCCGTGATCGCGACGCCCGGGTGGTTGAAGTGCGAATCGTCACTGAGCTGCGAGGACGACTCGCTGCCGCCGTAGCTGTTCGAGACGGAGGCGACGCCCGGCGTCTGTCGCTGCGGTGTCGACCGCCTTGTCGAGGTCCGGGCTGTTGGCCGAGCTCGCCTCGACGAGCAGGATGTGGCAGTCCGGGCATGCCGACGAGACGGCGTCCAGGTCGAGGCTGATCTCCTCGGCCCAGCCATAGTCGCCGCTCGGCAGCGGGCTCGACGCACCGTTCTCGTTGACCTTCTTGAAGCAGCCGTTGGCTGTCGTGCACGCCGACAGACCGTATGTCTTGCGGAACGTGGCGAGGTCCGACTCCGCCTTCGGATCGTCAAATGCGTCGACGATCGCGACCGTGCGCCCGCCCGAGCTCAAGCCGGTCAGCTTGTACGCCGACTGGATCTGCGTCGGACCGAGCCCGGTCGGGCCGGCCATGATCTCCGGCCCGGCGCCCTGACTCGAGGCGATCGCCGTCGAGAAGCAGCGGAGCGGGCCACCGGCAGTCGTTCTCACAGCCGCAAGCACGCGACCAACGAGACCGTGATTCGCCGGGTTCGCGCAGCCGAAGTCAACGTGCAGACCCGTGACCGGCGCGTGCAACAAGCTCCCGACGTTTGGCAGCGCGCTTGCTTGCGCGGCGCCGAGGCAAACGATGGTGCCGGCAAGCGCCATCGTCAGTGCCGCTCTGCGCCCTGCACGCGCAGCGACAGTCCTGCCCATCTCTCTACCTCCCGCGGTGGATTCGTGGACTGGCCGGGAGATTAGTCGAATCGGCGCGACGAGGCGACGTTAGTCAGAACTTCTGGGTGCTGCGTCGCCGTCGTCTTCGCTGGGAAGTTCGCGCTTGAGCACTTTGCCGGTCGGGTTTCGAGGCAGCTCGTCGAGGAACACGATCTCCCGCGGCACCTTGTAGTTGGCGAGGTTGTCCTTGACGTAGCCCTTGACATCGTCCTCGGTCAGCTCGGCGCCGTTGTTCAGCACGACAAATGCCTTCAGCCGCTGCCCGAACTTCTCGTCATCGACGCCGATCGCCGCCGCCTCCGAAATCGACTCGTGTCCGGCGAGCAGCTCCTCGACCTCGGCCGGGAACACGTTCTCCCCGCCGGAGACGATCATCTCGTCGTCGCGGCCGTCGATGAACAGCCGGCCGTTCTCGTCGAAGTGGCCGACATCGCCGGAGGACATCAGGCCCTGGATCGAGTCCTTGCTGCCGCCACCGGTGTAGCCCTCGAACTGAGACAGGTTGCCGACGAAGATCCGGCCACTCTCGCCCTCGGGGAGCTCCTTGCCGTCCTTATCGAAGATCTTGATCACCGAGCCTCGCACGACGCGGCCGACGCTTGAGGAGTCCGCCTCGATGTCCTCCGGTGTGGCGATCGTCGCGTAGGCGACCTCGGTCGAGCCGTACAGGTTGTAGATCACCGGACCGAACACCTTGCTCGCCCGCTCGGCGAGGTCGGCGCCGAGCGCCGAGCCGCTCACGAAGATGATCCGCAGGTTGGATAGATCGTGCTGCTTGATCTGCTCCTCGCCCACGTCGACGAGCCGGCGCAGCATGACGGGCACGACGACCATCGCGCTCGCCTCGTGCTCCGCAAGGCTCTCGAGCGTCTGCTCGGGATCAAACCGGCGACGGACGACGAGTGTCGAGCCGAGTCCGACACCGACCATCGCCTGCATGAAGCCGAGTGCGTGGAACATCGGAACGCACAGCTCCGTTGTCTCGCCCGCTTTGAACGGCACCTTGCTGAGGAGGCCGCCGAGCAGGGACAGGGACCGCGGCTCGCTGCGAGGCGCGCCCTTGGGGGTGCCGGTCGTGCCGCTCGTCAGGATCGTCACGCGGGGAGACTCGCTCGGCTTCGGGGGCGCGTCGCGGGAGGCGCCGGCGATCAGTGCCTCGATCGAGTCCTCAGGGGCGTCGTCCTCGTCATCGGTCCACGCCCGGAAGCGACCACGGGGCGGCTCCTCGATCCCCTTCAGCACCTCCGAGTACTCGTCGTCGTAGACGAGCAGGTCGGTGCCCTCGCGCTCGGCCACCTCACGGATCTGTGGCCCGGCGAATGATGTGTTGAGCAGGATCACGCGAGCGCCGCACTTGGCGGCCGCGAACACCGACTCGAGAAACCCGCGGTGGTTGCGGACCAGGATCGCGACACCCTCACCCGCCTCGAATCCGCGGTCGCGCCACGCGTTGGCGAGCGCGTTGATGCGCGCGTCGAGCTCGGCGTAGGTCAGCTCACCCCGCTCGTCAATCAGTGCCGTGCGGTCGCCGTGCCGGATGGCGCTGGCCGTGATCGCGCCGGCGAGCAATCCGTAGCGCTCAAACCCGATCACCAGCTGGGCGACGCGGTGGGGCAGCTCGACGCCGACCATCCCGCTGCGGATGCACAGCGCCGCAAAGTACGCCTCGTCACCAAAGCGCTCGACGAGCTTGGCGGCGCCGCCGACGAGCGCCTTGGGATCGAGCAGACGCTTCGGATCGAGCAGCGCTCGGGGATCAAGATCAACCACTGTGCCTCACCTCGCGACCCGTCTTACCCATAAGTAGAGAATTCGACTCTCGCCCCTCCGCCGGGCTGGTTTGTTTGTCACCGCCGGGGTAGTACCGACCCATGGTGGGCGAACTCATGACACTACCTGTGCGCGTCGGCGTCCGTGTGACCCGGTCCGCATTACACACGACCCTGAGCGTCGCAGCCCGCGGGATGACGCTGGCCGGCGACGCCTTGCAGTCCGTCACGGGCCACGACGATCACCCGCTTCCCGCGCCATCGCGCAGCGCGGAGACCGCCGTCCCAGACCTGCGACCGGCGTCGCGGTCGCACCTCGCCTTTGCCGCTGGCCAAGCCGGTCCGCGCCCCGGCCGCCGGGCCTGAACCTGAGCCCACGGCCGAGCTTGAACTCGAGCCCGCGCACGTCTCGGAGGGCCTTGAGCTCGTCGCGGAGATCGCCGAGCCGGGCGCCGAGGACGGCGCGGGAGCGTCGGTGACCGTCGATGAGCCGTGGGAGGGCTTCGCGCTCCTGGGCGCCAGGGACGTCGTCGACCAGCTGGCACGCGCCGGACTCGCCGAGCTCGCTGCAATCCAGCTCTACGAGAGCACGCACAAGCAGAGGGAGACGGTGCTGAGCGCCGTCACGCGTGAACTGCGCAAACAGAACGCCGGCGCGCATCCCGACCAATCCAACTGACCAAGGAGTACCTGAAACATGGCCGAGAAGATCATCAACGAGCGTGACACCAAGCTCACGCAGTGGCTCGGCGAGGCCTACGCCAAGGAGGCGGAACTCGAGGTCGACCTCAAGGCGCACATCGTCCTCACTGAGAAGCAGTCCTACAAGAAGCGCCTGCGTCAGCACCTGAGCGAGACGCGCGATCACAAGCGTCGCGTCGGCTCACGCATCAAGACGCTCGGCGGCACGCCGACGACGGCTCCGAACATCCCGGCGGTCCCGACCGCGGTCGGCGAAGCCGCGGGCAAGGCGGTCGCCGCGGTCAAGGGTCAGGTCGGGACGGCGCGCGCGCTCATCACCGAGCAGGCCGAAACGCACCTGCGCAACGCCCAGGAAGAGCTCCGGGAGGAGCACGTGGAGATCGCGATCTACACGCGGATCGAGACGCTCGCCACGGAGGTCGGTGACAAGGAGACGGCGCAGCTCGCTCGCAGCATCCGGCGGGACGAGGAGCGGATGGCCAAGTTCCTCGACGCCGAACTCGTGCGGCTCGTCAAGGACGTCGTGCGCCGCGAGATCCCGCGTGAGCAGCGCGTGACCACGACCCGGCGAAGCAGCTCACGTAAGACAAGCAGCGCCCGATCAACACGCGCGAGCCGCGCGCCGGTCAACGCGCGCGGCCAGCCGGTCGCGCTCAAGCTCCCGGGTCCGCTCGGGCTCGCGCAGTTCCTAGTACACCTGCATAGCGCCCTAACTCCGGGCGCTCAGCTTGCGCTCGAGCAGCTGGATCGACCGCTCGAGGTCGTCAAGCGTCGCCTTCTCGACGCTGGCGATCCCGAGCCGTCGGTTGAGCCACGCGTTGACCTCGCGGTGGCTCGTCCCATCGCGGCGGCGCACCTCGGAGACGAGCCGGTGGCGCTCTGAGCGCAGCAGCGCCCGCCGCTCGAAGGCGGGCACGTCCCGGCGGGGCCGATCGTCCTCGCCGGGCAACGGCACCGACGGCGTCACGATCGCCGGGTGCGCCGCAGCCGGGGCGCTCGTCGCACCGCCCGGTGACCCGAACAGCGTCATCTGCGGCGCGACGTCGGCGCTCAGCGGCACGAATGCCAGCGCCTCGCTCGGCTCGGTCTCCGTCCGCTGCGCGCGCTCGAGCGCAGCATCATCGAAGCCCTCCTCGACGGTGGCGCGCTTGAGCACATGCCGCAGCTCCGTCTCGACCGACGCCGCGTGGTCACGGAGGATCGGGTCGGCGGGGATGTACAGCCAGCTGGGATCGAGCGGGCGCCCCGGCATCGTCCGTACGAACCGCCCGACGATTTGACGGAAGACGAGCGGCGTCTTGGCGGCGGTCGCGTACACGCCGACGCGTAGCCGGGGGATGTCGACACCCTCGGAGACCATGTTGACGGCGACGATCCACGGATCCCGCGAGTGGGTGAAATCCGCGAGCTTCGCCGCCGCCCGCGCCTCCTGATGGAGCACGATGACCGGGGACCGTCCCGTCGCATCGCGCAGCAGCCCGGCGATCCGGCGGGCATGGTTGGAGTCGGCGGCGATCACGAGCCCACCGGCGTCCCGGTGGCCGGCGGCGCGGATCTCCAGGAGCTTGGCGTGCGCCTCGCGCAGGATCCGGGGCAGGCCATCCGGCAACTCGGTTGAGATCGCGGTCCGGTAGCGGCGACTCGCCTCCCGGGCCGTCAGCACCGTCTCGAAGCTGGACTCGATCACGTCATCACCGCTGCGCCATGACAGCGTTCCGTCGTAGGCGACGAAGCACACCGGCCGACAGACGCCATCGCGCACAGCCTCGGCATACGTGTAGGACACGTCGGGCTCGGCGAGACCGTCGCGGTCGTAGCGGACGCCGGGGATCGGCGTCGCGTCCGAGCGAAACGGCGTTCCGGAGAGGAGCAGCCAGCGCGCCGCCGCACGGAACGCCTTTGAGAAGCCCTCGCCCCAGGCGAGCTCCTCGCCGAGATGATGCGCCTCGTCGGCCACGACCAGGGTGCCGGAGCTCGCCGCCTTGGCCCAGCGCATCGGCGCCTTGGCGATCCGCGCGTACGTGACGGCGACCCCATGGAACCCCCGCGGCGGCCGGGGCGTGTCGGAGTCAGGCGCCAGCTCGAGCCCGAGCACGCTCGCCGCCCGAGCCCACTGACGGGTCAGCGGCGCCGTCGGGCACGCGATCACCACCGAGTGAGCCCGCTTCTCAGCGAGCTCGCGCCGGGCGAGCTCGAGCGCCGGGCGGGTCTTGCCCGCCCCCGGCGCCGCCGACACGAGAAAAGGGCCTTGCTCCCACCTCGCCATCTCGGCCAGCGCGTGGGTCTGCCAGCTCCGCAATCCGGCGGAGGTCGATGTTGGACGGGCGGACATGAGCCGGGCATCGTGACGACGCCAGCGGACGTTTTGAGACTCCCTGCAACGACGTGTGGCGCATGTCACAGACGCCGGGGATCCGCCGGCTGCGCGGCACCCGCGGCAGGGGTCGCTGGGCTTGAGTGGTGCGATAGCACCACTCAGTCCCAGCGGTCGGTGGTCAGCCCGTCAGGCGACGACGCCGTCTGGCTGCGCGGCCGCCTCGGCGACCGGCGACTCCACCTCGCCAACCGCCTCCTCGGCCTTCCCGGCGGGCATCGCGACGAGCGACACGATGAACGCGACCGCCATCGCCCCGGCCATGCCGTAGACGACGATCCGGGTCGCCTGGGCGAAGTCGAGCTGGAGCGCGTGCGTGACCTGGTGGGTCGCCTGCCCGCGGCCGCCGGCACCGCCGGCGCCCGCCGCCCCAGAGATCGCGTGCGCGATCCGCGTCGCCGCGGCACTCGGGACGCCGAAGTGACCGAGCGTGGTGACGACTCGGCTGGTCGTCTGCGTGATGAGCAGCGAGCCGAGCACGGCCAGTCCGAGACTGCCGCCGAAGTTACGCACCGTCTGGGTGATCCCGGTCACCGCGCCATACGTCGCGCGTGACGCGCGGTTCAGCGCGTCGGTGCTGACCGGGCCGAGCACGCACCCGACACCCGCGCCGGCGATCGCCAGGAACGGCCACTGTTTGCCGAACGACAATGCGTCGAGCTTGGACCCCCACAGGTAGAAGCCGACAGCCGCCACCGCACACCCGAGCACGACGGTCGGTCGCGCGCCGCGGCTGTCCAGGACCCGGCCGCCCCATTGGGCGCCAACCGTGAATCCGCCGAAGAACACGAGCAGCAGGAGCCCGGCGTTCTCGGCGCTCTCGCCGAGCGACACCTGCGCGTACAGGCTCGCGAAGAAGAACAGCGGGACGAAGCAGATCGAGAGCAGGAACAGCACGGCGTTGTCGACCGCGAATGCCTTGTTGGCGAACAGGCGCATCGGGACGAGCGGATCGTGCGTCCGAAGTTCGAAGCGAACGAACGCGACGAGCAACCCCAGTCCGACGATCAGGCAGCCCCAAGTCGCGGCGCTGCTCCACCCCCACACGCCCGCCTGCTGGAGGCCGATCACGGCGACGGCCATGCCGGAGCTGATGAGCGTCGCGCCGCGCATGTCGAGCGGGCCCGGATGCCGCTCCTCGCTCGGCTTGGCGATGATCGTGAGGATGATCGCGATGATCGCCACCGGCACGTTGATCCAGAAGATCGAGCGCCAGGTCCACTGGGTGAGATACCCGCCGGCGATCGGGCCGATCGACGTGAGGCCCCCGGAGATCGAGAAGAAGATCGCGAGCGCCTTGCCACGTTCGCTGACGTCGTAGGTGGCGGCGACCGTGGCGAGGGCGGCCGGGAACAGGAACGCCGCGCTGGCGCCCTGAAGGACGCGGAACACGATGATCCATGTCTGGCCGATCGAGCCCGTCGGCGTGGCGCCGCAGAGCGCGGAAAAGGTAGCGAACGCCGCGACGCCGATGATCACGACACGGCGGCGGCCAAAGACGTCGGACACGCGGCCGCCGAGCGCGAACAGTGCCGAGATCGCGACGAGGTACCCGTTGACGATCCACTGCGCCCCGGTCGGGGTGAGGTGAAGATCGCGCTGGAGATGCGGGATCGCGAGGGCGACGATCGTCTGATCGATGAAGATCATCGCGACGGCAAAGATCATCGCCGCCAACACGAGGTGTTTGCTGGTGCGCTGCAAGGCTAGTTCTCCCTGTCGGATCGGCCTCGGGGTGCAGATGTGTGCTCAGAGCATCGGCGCGTCGGCGCAGTCCTTGAACGGATGCCGCCAATATAGCCTGGGTCGCAAGCCTCTCATGGAGTCTGCACAGGTCATCGTCATCGGCGGCGGCATCGCCGGATGCAGCGTCGCGTATCACCTCGCACGCGCCGGCTGGCGCGACGTGCTGCTGATCGAGAAAGGCGAGCTCACGAGCGGCTCGACGCACCACGCCGCGGGCCTCGTCACACAGTTCAACCCGTCGGCGACGATGATGCGCTTCCGGCGCTACAGCGTCTCGGTCTACCGCGATCTCGGTGTGTTCAACGATGTCGGCAGCGTCCGCATCGCCTCGAGCCCGGACTCCCTGCGGGACCTGCAGCGAGCGGCGAGCCGCGCCCGAGCACTTGGCCTTGATGCCGAGCTGATCGGCCCCACGGAGGTGCTCGAGCGACTTCCGTTCGCCTCCCCGGAGAGCCTCTACGGCGGGGTGTGGATGCCCGACGACGGCCACGTCGACCCTCACATCACGACGTACGCCGTCGCCGACGCGGCCCGCGAGGCCGGTGTCCGCTTCAAGCTGCGCACGGCCGTCACGGGGATCGAACTCGGGCGGCGCCACGAGGTCCGCGCCGTCCTCACCACCGACGATCGGATCGAGACAGAGCACGTCGTCAACGCGGCCGGCGTGTGGGCGCCGCGCGTGGCGGCGATGGTCGGCGCCTGGTTTCCCTCGGTACCGGTGGACCACCAGCACGTGCTCATGCAGGCGGTCCCCGGCGAGGAGGTGCCACGCCACAGTCCGTGCTTCCGGGACACCGACCATCTCGTCTACGGGCGTGACGAAGCGGGCGGAATGTTGATCGGCGGCTACGAGGGCGACCCGGTCGCTCGCTGGACCGATGGTGTCCCCTGGGAGCACGGTGCCCGTCCCGTCGAATCCGACATGGATCGGTTCGCACCACTGTTGCAGGGCGCGATCGAGCGCTTTCCGTTCCTCGAGCGCTCCGGCGTCATCCGCCTGCTCGCGCACCCGGACGCGATGACACCCGACGCGAACCCGCTGCTCGGCCCGATGCCCGGAACCCCCGGGTTCTGGGTCGCCGCCGGCCTCTCGCTCAACGGCTTCGGCGGCGCCGGCGGCCTCGGCCGGGCGCTCGCGGAGTGGATGACCGACGGCGAGGCGCAGGAGGACGTCACCGCCTACCGGGCGTGGCGCTTCGGCGATGCCTACCGTGACCCGTGGTTCGCTACCGCCGCCGCACGCGAGACGTATCGCTACTACTACCGACTCCGGTATCCGTTCGATGCCGACGAGTGGGGCCGCGGGCTGCGGCCGAGTCCGCTGGGTACCCGCACCCAGGAGCTTGGCGCGGTGTTCGGCACCAAGAACGGCTGGGAACGGCCAGATCACTTCGAGCCCGGACGACCGTGGCGCCGCAGCGGCGCCGACCAGCGGGCGTTCGGGTTCACGACGCCGCCGTGGTTCGAGCACGTCCGGGCTGAGCACACCGCCATCCGCGAGCGGGTCGGGATCCTCGACATGACCTCGTTCGGCAAGCTCGAGGTTCGTGGTCCCGGAGCGCTGACGCTGCTCGATCGCGTCTGCGACAGCCGGATCGACCGGCCGGTGGGCAGCGTCATCTACACGCAGTTCTGCGATCACCGCGGCGGCATCGTCGCGGACGTCACCGTCACGCGGCTGCGCGAGGACGGCTTCCGGGTCGTTACCGGAGCCGGAACCGTCGACAGCGACCGCGGCTGGCTGACGCTCGCCCGGCGCCCCGACGACGCGCCGGTGGAGATCGTCGACGTGAGCGACGCGTACGCCGTGATCGGGATCTGGGGACCGGCGGCGCGGGAGGTGCTCGCGCGCTGCACCGACGACGACGTCGCAGACGCGGCCCTCCCGTTTCGGCGTGCCGCCCAGATCGAGATCCACGGCGGCGCGCCGACCCTCGCCCAGCGCATCACCTATGTCGGCGAGCTTGGCTACGAGTTGTACGCGCCGGACGCGTGGGCCGTGCAGGTGTGGGACCGTCTGATGGCCGCCGGTGAGCACTACGGGATCGCGCCCGTTGGCTACCGCGCGCTGGAGTCGCTGCGCCTGGAGAAGGGCTACCGGTACTTCGGCACCGACCTCACCGCGTCGGACACCCCGTACGAGAGCGGGCTCGGCTTCTGCGTCGCGCTGGGCAAGCCGGACTTCATCGGTCGGGCGGCGCTCGCGAGCCGCGCCGCCCAGCATCCCGAGCGCCGGTTGCGCACGCTCACCATCGGCGACGGTGAACCGCTGACCCTCTACGGCGGCGAGGCGGTCCGCGCCGGGACCGACGTGATCGGACGACTGACGAGCTGCGCCTACGGCTATACGGTCGGGCGGATGGTCGCGCTGGCCAAGCTCCCCGCCGCGCTCGAGACCGGGGCCGCCGTCGCGGTCGAATTGTTCGGCGACCTCGTGCCCGCGCGGGTCGAGCCGGATGCGCTGTATGACCCGCAGGGGGAGCGCACCCGTGGCTGACGGCGCCATCCGAGCGATCGTGCTCGACTTCAACGGGACGCTCGCCCAGGACGATCATCTCGTCGCCCCGCTGTACGTGCGGGGCTTCGCCGCCGCCGGTGCCGAGCTGACCGTCGAGCAGTACCACCGTGAGTTCGCGGCGATGCCGGACCACCTCGCGTTCAGCGAGGCGATCCGTCGCGCGGGGCGGCCGGTCAACGCCGCCGAACGTGACGCGCTCGTCGCTGCGCGGCGTCAGGGATATCTGGCCGCCGTCGCCGCGGAGCCGCCGATCGCCGAGCACGCCCGTGCGTTCGTCCGCGCGGCCGCGGCACGAGGGATCCGGCTCGCGGTCACCTCTGGCGCGTTCCGGGAGGAGATCGAGCACGTGCTCAGCGCCGCCGGCATCGACTCCCACTTCGACGCGGTCGTGTCGATCGATGACGTCCGACACGGCAAGCCTCACCCCGAGGGATTCGTCCGAGCGCTCGAGCACATCAATGCCCGTGACGCAGGCGGGACGCCGATCGCGGCCGACGAGGTCGTCGCCGTCGAAGACGCGACCGACGGCGCCGAGGCAGCCCAGGCCGCCGGGATGCGTGTCGCCGCGATTCGCGGTCTTGGCTACGACCCGGCATCGCAGCTCGCCGACATCATCATCGAACGACTCGACGTCGCCGCACTCGAGCAGATGCTGGCGTTGGGTCGGAAAGGAGGGAGTGCCGATGGACGCTGACCTTGCCCGGGTGCTCGCACAGGTCCCGGAGCTCACCGGCGCTGACGTGAGCGCCACCCCGATCGACGGCGGGATGACGAACCGCAACTTCCACGTCAGGACACCGAGCGGGGACTACGTCGTCCGGATGAGCGCGCCCCAGGCCGGTGAGCTCGGCATCGACCGCGACAACGAGCACCGCAACTCCCAGCTCGCCGCCGAGGTCGGCGTCGGCGCGCCGGTGATCGCGCGGGTGCGCGAACCGGAGGCGCTCGTCGTGGGCTTCGTCGAGGGCGTGACCATGAGTCCTGCGGACTTCGCCGAGCCGCGCCCGGGTCTCGGCGCTCGCCGACGCGCTGCGCCGGCTCCACGGCGCGAAGCCGTTCGCGCGGGACTTCAACATGGTCGATGTCCAAGCGCGGTATCTGCAGATCGTGACCAAGAACGGGTATCCGCTGCCCGCTGACTATGCGCGCTACGCGGACCGCGCCCGCACCGTGGGTGAGCTCCTCACCGATACCCGCGAGCGCACGGCACCGTGCCACAACGACCTGATGCCGGGGAACTTCATCGAGTCCGATGGGCCGGGCAGCCACCTGTGGGTCGTCGATTACGAGTACTCGGGCAACAACGATCCGCTGTACGACCTCGGCGACGCGATCAACGAGCTCGAGTTCAGCCCCGAGCAGGCGGAGCAGCTCGTCACCGAGTACCACGGCGAGTCTCGCCCGCGTGAGCTCGCGCGCGCCCGCCTGTGGTCTCTGATGTCGAAGTACGGGTGGTGCCTGTGGGGCTCGATTCGCATCGGCGCCACCCAGGACCCGGAGATCATCGAGTGGGCGCGGGCGCTGTGGGAGCGCGCGGTGTGGGAGTTCGAGTCGCCGGAGTTCGAGGAGCTGCTGGCGCGCGCGGCGGAATGAGCCGCGCTCAGCTCGTGGCGAGACGCTGGTGGACGAGCCTGATCGCCATCGATCCCTCGCCGACCGCCGAGGCGACGCGCTTGATCGACCCGGAGTGGACGTCTCCGACCGCGAACATCCCCGGCTGGCTCGTTTCCAGGAACAGCGGACGGTCCTCCGTGTACCCGGTCAGCTGCTCGTCGCGGAGGTCCCGCCCGGTGAGCAGAAACCCGTGGTCGTCCATCGCGACGTTGCCGTCAAGCCACGTGGTGTGCGGCTCGGCGCCGATGAAGACGAACAGCGCCTTCGCATCGAGTTCGCGCCGCTCGCCGGTGCGCGTGTCCTCGACGACGACCGCTTCGAGCGCGTTCTCGCCGTGCAGCGCCACGACCTGCGTGTGGGTCATCAGCTCGATCTGGGGATGGCGGTCAAGCTCGTCGATCAGGTAGCGCGACATCGATTTGCCGAGGTCGCCGCCGCGGATCATCAGCCGGCAGCTGCGCGCGTACCGGGAGAGGAACAGCGCTGCCTGACCCGCCGAGTTGCCGCCGCCGATGACCAGCACCGGGTCGTTCTCACACATCTTCGACTCGGCCTGCGTCGCCGCGTAGTAGACGCCGACACCCTCGTAGCGCTCGAGGTTCGGCACGTCCAGCTTGCGGTACTGCGCCCCGGTCGCGACGATCATCGTGCGGCCGTTGACGACGTCGCCGTTGTCAAGCTCGATCGTGAACTGGTTGTTCTCTCGCGTGAGGCCGATCGCCCTCGCCGGGACGACGAGCCGAGCACCGAACTTCTTGGCCTGGAGGATCGCGCGGGCGGCGAGCTCGCTCCCGGAGACGCCCGTCGGGGAAACCGAGGTAGTTCTCGATCCGCGACGACGTGCTCGCCTGGCCGCCGAACGCGATCGCGTCGACCGCCTGGGTATCGAGCCCCTCCGACGCGCCGTACAGCGCGGCGGCGAGACCGGCCGGACCACCCCCGACGATCACGACGTCGCACAACGGCGGGGGCGCGCCGCGAGCGCCCATTCCCATCTCCCGGGCGAGCTCGTCGGTCGACGGGTTGCGCAGCACGGTGCCGGCGCCGAGCACGACCGGCGTGTCCGCCGGAGCGACATCGATCGCCCGCAGCATCGCGTCCGCCTCGTCGTCCTCCTCGAGGTCGACCCAGTGATACGGCATGCGGTTGCGGGCGAGGAACTCGCGGAGGCGTCGGGTGTCCGGCGAGAAGCGCGACCCGATGACCCGGACGCCGGCGCCGACGTCGATCAGGACCGAGCGGCGGGCGAGGTAGGCGTTGAGGACGATGTTGCCGAGCTCCTCCTCGTCGGCAAGCAGGCGGCGCATGCGGTGCACGTCGACCTCGATCAGCTCGCCGGGGTCGCGGACGACCGCGGTCAGGTACACGCGCGCGCCGGTCAGCAGGTTGAGATCGCCGAGGAAGCGGTGCGGCCCCTGGATCGCGACGACCCGGTTCTCTGCGCCGTAGCTCTCGACGATCGCGACCGCGCCGGACTCGATGACGAAGAAGTTGTAGCTCTCATCGCCCTCGCGGAACAGCACCTCCCCAGGCTCGACCCGCCGAACCTTGCCGACCTCACGCAGCCGGTCGCGATGCTCGTCGCTCAAGCGGGGGAACGCGCCGCCACGGTTGGGCGGCTCCTCCATCCCGACACCCAGGATCGCGCTCATCTGGGGGCATTGTTCCGCACCCGTCGACTCAGGTTTCGCTGAGGCGCCGCAGCAGGCCGATCGCCTGCTCAAGCAACTCGCGTTCCTCGTCGTCGAGGTCGTCAGCGATCGCCTGGGCCAGCCACCCCTCGCGACGGCGCCGGTCAGCCGTCAGCGTCGCGATCCCCTCCTCGGTCAGCTCGACGAGCGCGCGGCGGCGATCATCGGGATCAGGTCGACGGCTGACGAGCCCATCGGCCTCGAGATCGCCGACCGTCTGAGCCATCGACTGGGGGCGCACGCGCTCCACCTGAGCGAGGTCGCTCACGCTCTGGGGCCCCTGACGATCGAGCCGGCCGAGCACCGCGCCGTGGGACAGCGGGAAGCGGTGCTCCTGGCGCAGGCGGCGAATGAGCTGCCCGATGACGACGCGCAGCTCGCTCGCGGTCAGAGCCGGATCGGTTGTGCTCGGCATGCCGGAACCATTGTCCCCATCGACAGGTGAACTGTACAGGTTGCCTGTATAATTAGGTTTCGTGGCACGGGCTGAGACAGACGATCGGTACAAGTGGATCGCGCTGTCGAACACGACGCTCGCCGTCCTTCTGGCGACGCTTGACGCGTCGATCACGCTGATCGCGATGCCGGACATCTTCCGCGGCATCCACCTCGACCCGCTCGTGCCGTCGAACAGCTTGTACCTGCTGTGGATGATCCTCGGCTACCTCGTCGTGACGAGCGTTCTGATCGTCAGCCTCGGGCGCCTCGGCGACATGTTCGGTCGCGTCAAGATCTACAACCTCGGGTTTGTCATCTACACGGTCGCGTCGCTGCTCTTGACGATCGACTGGCTCACCGGCCGCGCCGGCGCTGACTACCTCATCGTCTTCCGCATCGTGCAGGGAGTCGGAGGCGCCTGTCTGCTCGCGAACTCGGCGGCGATTCTCACCGATGCGTTCCCGGCCAACCAACGCGGGATGGCGCTCGGCATCAACAACATCGTCGGGGTCAGCGGCATGTTCGTCGGGCTCATCCTCGGCGGTCTGCTCGCGCCAATCGACTGGCGCCTCGTGTTCCTCATCTCCGTCCCGGTGGGCCTGTTCGGAACCGTGTGGGGCTACCTCAAGCTCCAGGAGCGCTCGGAGCCGCGGCGCCGTCCGGTCGACTGGCTCGGCAACGTGACCTTCGCCGCGGGCCTCGTGTTCGTGATGGTGGCGATCACCTACGGGATCCGCCCCTACGGGCACCACGCGACCGGCTGGAGCAGCCCGCGGGTGCTCGCCCTGTTCGGCGCCGGGATCCTGTGCCTGATCACGTTCGTGATGGTCGAGCGCCGGGTGAGCGACCCGATGTTCCGCCTGCCCCTGTTCCGGATCCGCGCGTTTACGTTCGGGACTCTGTCCACGTTCCTGTCGGCGGTCGCCCGCGGCGGGCTGATGTTCATGCTGATCATCTGGCTACAGGGCATCTGGCTCCCGCTCCACGGCTACGACTTCACCGAGACGCCGCTGTGGGCGGGGATCTACATGCTGCCCCTGACCCTCGGCATGCTCGCCGCCGGCCCCACGTCCGGCTACCTGTCCGACCGCTTCGGCGCCCGCTGGTTCGCGACCGGGGGGATGATCGGCGCGGCCGTGAGCTTCGGGCTGCTGTTGCTGTTGCCCACCGACTTCCCGTATCCGCTGTTCGCGGCGATCCTCGCGCTCAACGGAATCTCGATGGGGATGTTCGCGTCCCCGAACCGCGCCGCGGTCATGAACAGCCTGCCCAAGGGGGACCGCGGCGCCGGCGGCGGCATGAACCAGACCTTCCAGAACTCCGCCCAGGTGATCTCGATCGGGATCTTCTTCACGCTGATGATCGCCGGGCTGTCCTCCACTCTCCCGCACGCGATGACCTCCGGACTCGAGGCCCACGGCGTGTCCGCCACGGCCGCCGGGCACGTCGCGACGCTGCCGCCGGTCTCGATCCTGTTCGCCGCGTTCCTCGGCTACAACCCGATCCAGCATCTGCTCGGGCCGCACGTGCTCGCCGGCCTGAGCGCTCACGCGCAGGCCACGGTCACCGGCCGCGCGTTCTTTCCCCATCTCATCTCAGCGCCGTTCCGCAGCGGTCTCCGTGAGGCGTTCGCATTTGCGATCGTCGCCTGCCTCGTCGCCGCCGCGGCGTCGCTGATGCGCGGCGGCCGCTACTGGCATGCTGACGAGCCCGACGCCCATCCCGCCGCGCCGCCGGCGCGGCCCTACCCGCTCGCCCACCCCGAACCGGAGAAACAACATGCACGTTGAGTGGTACGGCCAGTCGTCCTTCGCGCTCCGCGCAGGTGACACGACGGTGTTCATCGACCCCTTCGGGGACATGTCGCCTGCCGCGTCACGCGGGCTGCAGTTCGACTACCCGCCGATCACCGGCGTCGATGCCCACCTCCTGCTGGTCACCCACGAGCATCTCGATCACAACGGCGTCGAGGCGATCAGCGGTTCGCCGGTCGTCCTGCGCTCGACGGCGGGCCGTCTCGAGTCCCCGATCGGCGAGGTGCTCGCCGTCGCCTCCGAACACGACGCCGCGGCCGGGACCGAGCGCGGACCCAACACAATCTTCGCCTTCGACCTGGACGGCGTCCGGGTCTGCCACTTCGGCGATTTCGGTCAGGCCGAGTTGCGGCCGGAGCAGGCCGAGGCGCTCGGCTCGGTCGACCTGCTGTTCGTCCCGATCGGGGACGGGCCGACGATCGGCGCCGCCGCCGCCGTCGATATCGCGCAGCGCCTCGGCGCCCGGTGGGTCGTCCCGATGCACTACCGGACCGAGCGCACCAACTTCCTGGAGCCGGCCGACGCGTTCCTCGACTTGATGCCGTCGGTGCAGCGGCTCGACGAGCCGCGGTTCGACACGGCTGCGCTCGACGGCGCCACCGACGGGGACGGACCGGTCGCGGTCGTGCCCGCCGCGCCGTAAGCAGTCACCTTTTCGCACGACAGCGCGCGAAACCGAGGAACCATTAGCAGCTAATATTTTTGCCTCATGGAACGGTCCACCGCCGCGTCACCCGCGCTCTGAGGAGATCGCCGAGGCGCTCCCGATCCGCGCGGCTGCGATCTCACGGCTGTTCATGGCGCACACGACGGTGCCGATCTCGCGGACCGAGATGGGCGTCCTGTACGTCGTCTCCGAACGGCCCCGCCGGATCACCGAGCTGGCAGCCCGGGAGGGCGTCACTCAGCCGGCGATCACGCTGCTCGTCAATCGGCTGGCGGAACGCGGGTGGCTCAAACGCACACCTGACCCGCTGGACGGCCGGGCGGTCCTCGTCGAGCTGACGCCGGCCGGCTCCGCGTTGCTCGATCAGGTGCGCGCCGAGTTCCGGGCGCTCGTGCGCGAGGAGATGGCGATGCTTGACGACGACGACATCGGCGCGCTCGCCCGCGCCGTCGAGATCCTCGACGGGATGATCGAGCGGCTGGAGGATCGGTCGCGATGAGCCAGGGCCACGACGTCGCCGCGCGCCAGCACTACTGGCTCACCTTCCTCGTCCTCGCGCTCGGCGGAATGACGTACGCACTGCTGCAGTCGATGGTCGCGCCGGCGTTGCCGGTGATTCAGCGGGAGCTGCACGCGTCGGCGACCGAGGGCGCGTGGGTGCTGACCGCATACCTCCTCAGCGCCTCGGTGCTCACCCCGATCGTCGGGCGGCTCGGCGACATGTTCGGCAAGGAGCACACGCTCGTCGCGACGTTGCTCGTGCTGGCCTGCGGCACGCTGCTCGCAGCGCTCGCCAACAACATCACGGTGATGATCCTCGCGCGCGTCATCCAGGGCGCGGGCGGCGCGATCTTCCCCCTCGCCTTCGGGATCATCCGGGACGAGTTCCCGCGCGCCCGGGTTGCGCAGGGGATCGCCCTGATCTCGGCGATCCTCGGGATCGGCGGTGGACTCGGGATCGTGCTCGCCGGGCCGATCATCGACGCCCTCTCGTTCCACTGGCTGTTCTGGATCCCGCTCGTGTTCGTCGTGATCGCGACCATCGCCACGGTCCTGTTCGTCCCCGAGTCGCCGATCAAGTCACCCGGGCGGATCAATTGGGTCGGCGCGATCCTGCTCTCCGGCTGGCTCACGTGCCTGCTCGTCGCGATCAGCGAGGGACCCGTCTGGGGCTGGGGAAGCCCGCGGATCGTCGGCCTGTTCGTCGGCGCCGCCGGGCTGCTTGTCGCCTGGATCGTGAACGAGCAGCGGGCGGCCGAGCCGCTCGTCGACATGGCGATGATGCGGATCCGCGGCGTGTGGACCGTCAACGCCGCAGCGTTCCTCGTCGGCGCCGGGATGTACAGCTCGTTCATCCTCATCCCGCAGTTCGTCGAGACGCCGCCGTCGGCCGGATATGGCTTCGACGCCGACGTCACCCAGGCCGGACTATTCCTCGTCCCCTCCACCGTGATGATGCTCGTGACGAGCCCGATCGCGGGGCGCATCACCAACCGGATCGGCGCCCGCGCGCCCCTCATCCTCGGCTCGATCGCCACCTGCATCTCGTTTCTGATCCTCGCCTTTGCCCACGACCAGCCGTGGGAGATCTACGTCGCCGCCGGAATCCTCGGCGTCGGCATCGGGCTCGCGTTCGCGTCCCTGGCGAACCTCATCGTGGACGCGGTGCGCCCCGAACAGACGGGGGTGGCAACCGGTATGAATACCGTCATGCGCAGCCTCGGCGGTTCCGTCGGCGCACAGATCGGCGCGAGCATCATCGCCGGAACCGTGGTCGCGGGAGCGGCCCCCACCGAGCAGGGCTTCACGATGGCCTTCCTCGTCGCCGCGTTCGCCTGCGCGCTTGCCGCGGTTGCCAGCACCCTCGTCCCCCGCCCCTCCAAAGCCGGAGCGGACGCCGGCCCCGCGCCGTCGCTCGCGAGCGAAACGGCCTGAGCCCCTCGCCCATGGGCTGCTACTGCACGATCCTCGTCGCCCTGGACAGCTCGCCGGATGCCCGCGCCGGGCTGCACCACGCGGCGACGCTCGCGTGCGATCAGCACGCCCGGCTGATCGTCATCAGCGTCGTCCCGCCACCGCGCCACGCGGTCGGGGTCGGTGCCCCAACCCTCGTCACCGACAACGAAGCGGCATACGTCCAGGAACTCCGCGAGGCGATCGAGTCGCTGCCTGACACCGTGAGCGTCGAGTCCCGCGTCGTCACCGGCCGGGCTGCCAAGCGGATCCTCGAGGTCGCCGACGAATGCCGCTGCGACTTGATCGTGATGGGCTTCCACGGTCACGGCCGGCTCCACACCGTGCTGATGGGGTCGACCTCCGCCACCGTGCTGCGCGAAAGCGACCGGCCCGTCCTGCTTGTCCGCGCCTCCCAAGACGCAGCGCACGTCGTCGCGGGCTGAGCGTCAGACGGGGCTGACCGGGTCCAGCGTGACCCGATTACGCCCGGCCGCCTTGCTCGCGTACAGGAGCGCGTCGGCTCGTTGGACGATCCGCTTCGCGGTGTCCCCGCGCACCGCCACGGTGGCGCCGACCGACACGGTGAGCGGCACACGACGGCCGTCGGTCATCAGTTGGGTGCGCTCGACCAGTGCCCGCACCCGCTCGGCGATCAGCTCGAGCGTGCTCGGCCGCGCGTCGGCCACGAGCACGAGGAACTCGTCGCCGCCCCAGCGTGCGACCGCGTCCGAGGTGCGGCTCGTGTCGGACAGCGTGTGGGCGACCGCGCGGAGCGCCTCGTCGCCGATCTCGTGTCCGTACTGATCGTTGATGAGCTTGAAGCTGTCGATGTCGGCGAACACGAGCCCGAACGACCGTCCGTAGCTGTCGGACTGCGTGATCAGGCCGGCGAGCGTCGCCTTGCCGAGCCGCCGGTTTCCGACGCCCGTGAGCGGATCGACCATCGACGCCTCCTCGAGCTCGAGCGCGCGCTGGCGGGAGTCGAACAGCGCGCTGTCGTCGTGGAACGTCTCGACGGCGCCGACGATCCGTCCGTCGGCGTCGCGGATCGGGGAGGCCCGGATGCAGACCGGCTTGCGATGACCGTCGCGGTGGTGCAGGTAGACGTGCGCCTCACGTTGGTCGCCGTCGAGCATCGTCGCCAGCAACGGGCAATGGTGGGTGCACAGAACCGTTCCGGCGTCGTCACAGTGGTTGAGGATGTTGTCCTTGCACCGGCGGCCGAGCACCTCGTCCTTGCTGAAGCCGGTGATCCGCTCCGCTCCGCGGTTCCAGTACAGGATCCGGCGTTGGCGGTCGACGAAGTACACGCCGTCGCTCAGGTTTTCAAGCACGGTCGTCCGCATCTCTTCCGTCAGCCCGAGGGGTAGCTGCGACCCTGAGCTCTCACCCATACCTCGCCAATCGACCCGCCGACGTGCGCGGTCAACCGTAGTTAGCGGCAGGTCGGATCAGGGTCCCACCGCGTCGCCGACTGGGCGGGCGTCGTGACTCCGCCCGAGGGAATGAGCTGAATGTGGTTGACCTCGGTGTTGCTCGGATCGTTCGAGGGATCGAACGGCCGGTAGAGCCCGAACCGTGCCAGCTCGGCTTCGCTGATCTGCGCGGCGCTCGAGCGGAGCAGGCTCCCGACCCCGATGTCCTCGGCCAGACCCTTCGTGTGCGGGTCATCGGCGAAGCCACCCACCGCGACGCTGTGGGCCGGCGTCCGATAGCCGCTGATCCCGTAGATCGTGACCCCGAGCGATTTGCCGAGGGCATCGAGCCGGGCGGTGAGCAGCGGGAGCTGCCCCTGGGTCTGACTCGTACCGGGGTCAGGGATGAAGCCGAGCGCCTTTGACGCGACGACCGGCGCCGCATTGGCGGCGTTGGTCACCCCGCCGCACAGGTTCAGGCGCTGCAGCTCGCGCCTGACCTCCGCGAGCGGAGGCGCATGCGCGTTGACGTCGCCGACCACGGTCCCGCCCTCGCCGGCCGGAGCCGAGGACGCCCCGACGCCGGCGGTCGGTTCGACGGCCTGCGGATGGGGCTGGGGCGTGCTCGCGGTCTGCGGATTCGGATCCGCGGTCGCGGTCGAGCGCCCGCCCTGCTGACCGGCCGCGCCGCACCCGGCGAGTGCCACGGCGAGTGCCACGGCCACCGGCGCAAACGCGATCGTGTGGCGTTGAACCAGATTCATCACACGGGTCGCTCCCTGAGCACCACCTTACCGGCGTCGTTGCCGCAGTCGCGCCAGCCTCCTCCGATCGGAGGAGGTCAGATCATCCTCCTCTTCCTCCCGCCGAGCGATGGTTATCCGCAACCGCCGGGGGAATTGTTGTGTTGAGAGACACGACAGGCAAAGGAGACACCATGATCAGTACATCGGCAGGGTTCACCACGGACCGCAGTGCGATCGGGAGCAGCACGGCTGACGACCTCGAGCGGCGCTCCTACGAGGTCGTGTTCCATAACGAAACGGGACATCCGCTGATGCTCGTCAGCGCGTGCCACGGAGCGAACGACGCGTGGGTGCTCGCACCCCCGCCGGCGGTCGGTGCCGGTGAGACGGTGACCTTCCGGGTTGGATCCGCGCGGCGGGCCGCCGGCGGCGTCGTCATCTACCGCGACGCGGTGCGGGGTGGACTCGTCACGTTCTGCGGATCCGCCTCCTCCCGGACCGGTAGCTCCTGCTGCTACGCGACGCCGACCGACGGACTGCTCGTGGTCGGTCCACAGGGCTATCTGCCCGGCGTCGAGACACACGTCCACGGGATCTACGTGCTCGGTTAGAGTGCGCCGATGGCGCGGCAGGGAGCTTTCCGCCAGGGGCGAAACCACCTTCCACCAGGGCACCCGCCGGGGCCGCAGAGCCGTCGGGCAAACCGCGGCGCACCGATCGGGATGATCGTCCTCACGCTGGGCGCGCTCGGCATGACGGCCGGGGCGGTCATCTTGTTCGCCACGGCCTCCAAGGCCAAGAGCCCGTCCGGCGCCCGCACCGGCGGTGTCATCTTCATCGTGGCCGCAGTCGTTCTCATGCTGCTGGTCGTCTGGGTCTGGTGGCGCCGACACCCCCGCCAAGCGCACCACCTCGAGTTACGGGTGGAGCCGATCGAGGCCAGACGCGGCGGCATCGTGACCGCGACGGTCGTGATCGCGAACACCGACAAGCTCGGCGAGAAGCTCGAGCTCGGACTGCTCTGCACGGAGTACTACGACATCAAGACGACCACGTACACCCAGAACGGCTCTCACGAGCAGCGCGTGCTGCAAACGACCGACGCGTTCGCCACCTGGAACGAGCTCGATCGCGCAACACAGCAGCAGAGCGTCCGCTTCACGGTGCCCGCCAACTCGCCATTCTCGTATGAGGGTGGTGCGGTCTCCTGGGCGTGGCACGTCGCGCTGCGTGACCGCCATGCGCATGGACTCGACGCCTCTCAGGACGTCCCGATCTGGGTGGCGCCGTGACGCCGCATCCCGCGACGCCGCATCTGGCGATCACGCTCGATCGACCCGCGTTCGGGCCCGGGGACGCCGTCACCGGGTCGGTCCAGATCGCCGAGACGGTCGAGGCCCGTGAGCTGACGGTCGCCCTCGAGTACCGCGACTGGACCGCCGACTACCACGCGGTCGATCGCACCGTCTCCACGGCCAGTCCGCTCGCGACCGGCACGCTCCAGGCGGGCATGAGCTTGCCGTTCACCGTGACCCTCCCTGCGGACGCGCTCCCCAACCAGTCCGGCGCGTTTGGCTCCACCTCCTGGGGAGTGCACGCGCGGGCTGATCGCCGCGGCATCGACTACCACGCCTGGCACGTATTCGACCTCACCGATGCGTGAGGTGACCATACGCGGCCGCGCCGCGCCGGCCCTCTCGGCGTAGGGTGCGGCCGGCAATCGAGATCGCACCCTTCACCGCTTCCTACCGCGCGGGACACGGCGCTCCGCTCGTGTGCCTGCACGGATTTCTGGATACGTGGCGCGTGTGGGAACTCGTCCTGCCCGCGCTCGAGCGCCAGCACGACGTGCTTGCGCTCACTCTCGCCGGGCACGCCGGCGGGCCGCCGCTTGAAGGCACCGTCACGACGACAACGCTCGCCGAGCTCGTCGAGCGCACGCTTGATGAGGCGAATATCGAGACCGCGCACCTGGTTGGCAATTCGCTCGGCGGCTTTGTCGCGCTCCAGCTGGCCGCCCGTGGCCGAGCCCGCTCGGTCGTCGCGCTCGCGCCGGCGGGCGGATGGGCGCGTGGCGACGACTCCTACCGGGAGCTGCTCGGCGCTCAGCGCTCGCTCCACGCCCAGGCCGTGGCACTCGCTCCGCGCGCCGACGCACTCGTCGCCAGCCCGGAGGGGCGGCGCCGCGCCACGATGCTCCAGACGGTCAACTACGAGCACATCCCGGCCGCGCTACTCGCGCATCAGCTCGTCGGCATCGCCCGCTGCACGGCCGCCGGGCCGGCAATCGACGCCGTGCTGAAGTCTGGCTGGAGTCTCGACGCCGAGCGAATCACCTGTCCGGTCCGGATCGCGTGGGGAACCGAAGACCGACTGCTGCCGTGGCCGTCCGCCGCCGCCCGCTACCGGAGCGACTGGCTCCCACACGCCGACTGGGTCGTGCTTGACGGAGTCGGCCACGCCCCGCAGCTCGACGTTCCGATCGAGACCGCCCAACTCATTCTCGGGTTCACTTCGCCCGGCCGGCTGCCGTCGCACTCAGCGCCATGAACATCGCGTGACGGCGCCGGAGATGGCGACCAATACGGCGAGCGCCGGCGGTCCGTTCACCGTGCCGCTGCGGATCGTCCCGTAGCGTCAGATCGCGCCGTGCAGGAAGTACCAGACGAAGAAGCCGCTGAAGATGATCAGGATGATGCTCACGCGCCGGCCCCGGAGCAGCTCAGTGACGGTGTGGAGCAGCAACCCGACGCCGACCCCGTTGGCAATGCTGTAGGTGACCGGCATCACGATGATCGTCAAGAACACCGCCAGCGGGGTGCTGTTGTCCCAGCGGAGATCGCGGACGAGCCCAAACATCATCACCCCGACGATCACGAGCGCCTGAGCGGTTGCCTGCGGCGGGATCATCCCGGCGATCGGCGAGATGAACATGCACAGCAGCAGCAGGGCTCCGGTGATGACCGACGCCAGCCCGGTCCGCGCGCCCGCCGTGACGCCGGCGTTGCTCTCGATGAAGGTCGTGTTCGAGGAGGCCGACATGAACCCGCCGAGCGTCGCCGCGAAGCCGTCGATCCCAAGGACGGTCTTGATCCTCGGCAGGCGGCCGTCCGCGGCGAGGATCCCGGCGTTGCGCGCCACGCTGACCGTCGTGCCGACGTTGTCGAACA
Source organism: uncultured Solirubrobacterales bacterium (assembly GCA_963779695.1). Classification (GTDB taxonomy): domain Bacteria; phylum Actinomycetota; class Thermoleophilia; order Solirubrobacterales; family Solirubrobacteraceae; genus Palsa-465. The sequence goes on along the minus strand of CAVZZH010000031.1, from coordinate 23,235 downwards.
GGTCGGACATGACGACGGCGAGGATCACCGCCACCACCCCGAACCCGAGCCGCCCGAAGTCGAAGGCGACGCCGCTGCCATCGGCGAGCGCGAGGTCCGGCGTCGTCAGCCAGGCGCCACGCGGCAGCCGTGCCGTGCCGTCGGTCCAGATGTGGTAGCCGTCGATCGCGTTGATCACCGTGGCGAGCACGGTCGCCCCGAGAATGCCGACCAGCAGTGCGCCGCGGACACCGCGGTCGTACAGCGTCCAGGTGAGGAACAGGCCAACGGCGAACACGAGGATCTTCCACGTCCCCAAGTGGGGGGCCAGCGTGCCGAGGTTCCCACCCTCGACGATGAATCCCGCGTTCTTGAGACCGACGACCGTGATGAACGCGCCGATGCCGATGCCGATCGCGAGCTTCAGATCGAATGGAATCGCGTCGACGATCCGTTCCCGCAACCCGAGGACGACGAGCGCGACGATGATGACGCCGTCGATCACGAAGATGCCCATCATCGACGGCCAATCGACGCGGTGCGCGGCGACTTCCGCGGCGGCGTAGGCGTTCAGGCCGAGGCCCGCGGCGAGCGCGAACGGGTAGCGGCCGAAGACGCCCATCGCGACCGTCAGTAGGCCGCCGCACAACGCCGTGACGGCGAGAACCTGATCGAACTGCAGGTGCATCCCGTGGAGGTCGGGCGTCGCGCTGAGGATCGCGGGGTTGACGAACACGATGTAAACGAGCGTGAGGAACGTCGTGGCGCCGCCGATGACCTCGGTGCGCACGGTGGTTCCGCGGGTCCCGATCTGAAACCAACGGTCGATCCCGCCACGGGGTCCGTCCGGACTCGGGCCCACGTCGTGGGGCGCCTCGGCGGTCAGCTCTGCGCTGTCAGCCATGTCCCGGGCAGTGTTACCCATTTCGGCGGCGGTAGGGACCGGCTCAGTGTTGCGCGGAGCGCCTCACGCGGGTTAGGCTCCTCCGCCATGAATGAACAGATCGTCAATGGACTCGTCGGGCTCCGCACCGCCGTCGGTGCCGGCGCCTGGCTCGCACCGCGGCTCTCCGCCCGCATGTTCGGCCTCGACCCGGCGGGCAATCCGCAGGCCCCGTATCTCGGCCGGCTGTTCGGCGTCCGCGACGTTGCGCTCGCGCTCGGCACGAGCTCGAGCTCGGGATCAGACCGTGCCCAGTGGCTGCGGCTCGGGGTGGCCTGCGACCTCGCGGACGCGGTCGCGGGACTGCTCGCCGGCCGCCGCGGCGAGCTGCCCAAGCACGCCACCGTGCTCGTGACCACGACCGCGCTCGTCGCCGCCGGGCTCGGGATCGCGGCGCTTCAGGACGAGACGCCCGCCGTCTGAGGACGACGACCGTCAGAGCCGGTCAGTCCCGTCAGCTCCGACGCTGACGGCGTTTCAGCCCACTGATCAACGCCACCGACATGGCGATGCCGCCGATGACGCCTGCGCGCAGCGCTGGGCGCGAGACCTCGGGGTCACGGGCGAGTGCGCGCAGGCCGACGAACCCGGTCGGGCCAAGCGTCAGGATCGCCGTGATGACTCCCGGGTCATAGCGCCGGTTGCGAATCGCCCAGCCGACGTGCAGAACGACGTTCCCGAGATGGCTCGTGTACAGGAGCGCGGCCGGTGCGGCGGCGCTCGGGCCGGCCGCCGTCAGCGCGCTGAAGCCCCAGCCGAAGACGACGTTGATCATGAACCCGGCTCGTCGGTCGAGCGGGAATTCGTCGTCGTCCGAGCCGATCACCTCGCGATTCATCCACGGCAGAAACCCGCCGGGCCAGACCCACTCCTCCGTCTGGTGCCACAGCAGCGCGGCCAGCGGGCGGACCGCGGGTTCCTGCACGGCGAGGGCACTGACCGGGCCGAGCGCGCCCGCCGCGACGACCGGCCATCGTCCGTGCCGCTCACGCATCGCGGCGATGCTATCCGCCGCCCCGGCGGCCACGACGTCCGGCGCGTCGACCGCGCGTTCATCTGCCCGCGGGCATCGTGCTGGGGCCCACATGGTTGTCGAGCCACGACGTGACCGGCCGCGCGGCGCGCCAGGTGCCGGCGACGAACTCCAGCGCGGCATCCCGCCCGATGCCACGCCCGGCCTTCATCCTTGCTCCGAGCGAGAGGCTCTTGCGGCGGAGCAGGTCGATCCGCTCGTGGTCCTTCGGGTAGCCACGCGGCGCGGTGCGCAGGCTCTCGCCCCACAGTTCGAGGCCGGCGCCGACGGCCTCGGTCACCGCGGCCTCGAGCACACGTCCGCTCGCGGCGCCGGCGACCGCCTCGCGGTATCGCTCGAGTTGATCGCGCGCCATCACATGGAAGCCGCTGCCCGCTACGAGCCCGTCGGCCGAGATCGAGGCGTAGAGACCCTGGGGCGCGAGGTCCGACCCACGCAGGAGCCCGTAGGTGTTCGTCTTGTACGGCGATTTGTCGGGCGAGAAGCGAATGTCGCGGTTCTGGCGAAAGAGCTTCACCTCACCGCCGAACGTCACGCTCAGCTCGTCAAGCATCGCCTCCATCTGTCCCCGGATCGCCTCGTCGTAGAAGCCGCGATGGGCGGAGAAGTACGCCTTGCTGTTGTCGGCCTCAAGGCCCGTGAACCACGTACGAACCTTCGGGCTGAACCCTTCGAACACGCTCATGACGTGATCCTCGCAAAACCCGCGGCCTGGCCACTGCGTCCGGGTGACCGATAGGCTCGGGGCGGCATGAAGGCCGGAGGGTGGGCAGATGGCACGCGCTGCGTGCCGGCTGGTGGCGCGTCGCGCCTGCGGATTCTTGACGTCGCCCCACGCCTCGTGCTGATCGCGGGCACCGATCCCCTGGAGGAAGTGAGCGGGCACCGGACCCTGGTGGCCGCCCATGCCCGCGCCGCCGCGCGCGCCGGATTCGCGCCTCACGTGTTCTGTATCGGCCCACCGCCCCGGATCGAGCGCTCCGGGCTCGGCACCCTCCACCGGATCGCGTCGCCGATCGGATTGCGCCACACGCTGCTTGCCGCCGCGCACGAGCCGCCGCTCGTCGCCGCGATCAGCCGCCACCTCGCCGGCGCCCTGGGCCCGCACGTCATTCACAGCTTCGGCGCGTGGGCATCGGCCGGGGTCGCCGCCAGTCGCATCCTCGCCCGCCGCGGCGTGCGAGCGGTCCCGATCGCGAGCGTTTACACGACCCTCGATCACGAATCCCGGGCAAAGGTGGGCGGGCTCACGTCACCCCATGGCCTTCGGCAAGCGCTCGGGTACCGCGTCTCAGACCGCTGGGTGCGGACGGTGGCGGCGCCGGCCGAGCGGCGTGGATACCGCGGCTCGGCGCGGCTCCTGGTCAACTACGACTCCGTCCGCCGGCTCGTCGAGACGGCCTGCGGGCCCGGGCTCGACATCCGGCGGCTGCCCTATGCGGCCCCGCTCGCGTTCCGGCCCGACGCCCGGGACCCGACCCCGGTGCCGCCGGCGATCAGCGGTCTGCGACCGGAGAGCGCACCGCTCATCGTCAGCGTCTCGCGGCACGACCCGCGCAAGGGCATCGACATCCTCATCCGTGCATTGGCCGGGCTCGCGAGAGCCGGAACGCCCGTCCGCGCATGCCTCGTCGGTCCGGGACCGCTCCTCGAGGCGCACCGGGCGCTCGTGCGAGAGCTTGGTCTGTCCGCCAGCGTCGCGGTCACCGGCCACGTCGACGACGTGCTCCCCTACCTTCAGCATGCTGACGTTTTCGTCCTCCCCTCGCTGGAGGAGGGCAGCGGGTCGGTATCACTGCTCGAGGCGCTCCAGACCGGTGCCGCGATCCTCGCCTCAGATGTCGACGGGGTTCCTGAGGACGTGACCGATGAGCGTGATGCGCTGCTCGTCAAGCCCGGAGACGTCGATGCACTCGCGGCGGGACTGAGTCGCCTGTGCACCGACGCGCAGCTCCGAGCCCGCCTTCAGGCGGAGGCCAGGCACACCTTCACGGCGCGGTTCTCCGCCGACCACCTCGTGTCCGCACTGACCTCCACGTACGCCGACTTTGGCCTGACGCCGGCCGGCCCGCCGCTGGCACCCGCGGCGACCGGGCGCTAGGGTGCGCCCGGTGCGGAAGCGGACCTTCAGCGCGATCGTGGCGGTCACCGTCATCCTCGCTGTCGCGCTGCCGACCGGGAGCGCACCCGCGCGCAGCGCTTCAGCCGCCCGCGGGATCCCAGATGTGACGACCCTGTTCCGGCGCGCGGTCACGATCGTCCGGGCGACGCAGCGGCCACGCTTCGCCAAAGCCGTCGTGCTCGAGGCAGACGGCATCACTCGGGGCGGCGGGTGCAATCTGCAGGGATGCTTCGGCGGCCGGGGCGTGAGCTCGGCGGCGGGTGTCATCGCATGGCGATTCGTATTCAACAATCAGGCGACGCGCCAGAAGATCCGCAGCGCGACCATCTATTACGGCCCCGCGCCCAAGCAGTTCGGGCGCCTCACCGGATATACCGCGCCGTTCCTTGATGACGTCGACATCCCGAAGGCGCCGCGGATGACCCTCACGCAGGCGGTCGCGCTCGTCCGGCGGGCGGGTCACCGAGGCAAGTTCTTCGACGTCACGCTGCGCAACCCGCTCGGCCCCAAGCGCCTCAACCCGATGTACATCTTCGGTTTCGCCGGGACCTTCGTCGGCGTCGACACCGTGACGGGGAAGGTCCGCCCGCTCACGACCTCCGTCGGTTCCTCGGGCCACGTCAAGCGCTGAGACACGCGATGATCGGGGTAGCGTCTCGGGATGACCATGGAGCGCTCTGACCGCCGAGCCGCCGTCACCCATGTCGCCATCGACGCCGTGCGCGATCGAGCGCCCGTGGAGGTCGAAGTCGTTTCGTTCGAGGACACGCTCGACCTCTCGGATGTCGATTTCATCGTGCCGACCCCGGGGACGGCCGGGCGGTTCGGCGAACTCCGAGACCTGACGCGGCTCGCGGTTGTCCAGGTACTGTCCGCCGGCACCGACCGCATCGAGCCCTGCCTGCCGCCGCAGGCGACGCTCTGCAACGCCCGGGGCGCGCGTGACGGGCCGGTCGCCGAGTGGGTCCTTGGCGCTCTGCTGGGGGCGTCCACGGGCCTGCTCGAATACGCGGGGGCGACGGCCTGGGACCGCTCGCGCGTCATCGAGGACCTGGGCGCCTGGACCGTGCTCATCGTCGGCATGGGCTCGATCGGGCGCCGCGTGGCGACATATCTGCAGCCCCTCGGCACCCGCGTGATCGGGGTCGGCTCGCACGCCCACGATGATCTCCACGGCCCTGACGAGCTACCGACGCTGCTACCGCAGGCCAACGCCGTCGTCATCCTCGCGCCGCTGACCGATGCGACCCGCGGTCTGATCGGACGGCAGGCGCTGGCGAGGATGCCGGATGGCACGGTGGTCATCAACGCGGCGCGCGGACCGGTCGTCGACACCGACGCGCTCCTCGCCGAACTCGACGGCGGCCGTCTGCGGGCAGTGCTGGACGTCGTCGACCCGGAGCCACTCGGAGACGAGCACCCGCTGTGGCGGGCGCCTGGACTGCTGGCGCTGACGCCCCACATCGCCGGCGATTCTCCGGCCGGCGCCGCCGCCGCGGCCGCGCTCGCCGGCGATCAGCTCGCTCGTTGGTGCCGCGGCGAGGAGCTCCTCAACATCGTGCGCCGAGGCGCCTGAGCCACGGTCATGACGCTCTACGCTCCCGTCATGCCCGACGGGTTCGATGTCGCCTTCGCCGCACTCGATGCGCGCGAACGGACGTCGTTGCGCGCGCTCGCGATCGCCCGCCACTACGACCGCGGCGACGTTCTCTTTCACCGCGGCGATGACCCCGGCGCAGCCCACGTACTGCTCGAGGGACGGGCCAAGGTGTCGCTCCACAGCGAAAGCGGGCGTGAGATCCTCGTGTCGATCGCGGGACCGGGTGAGCTCATCGGGGAGATTGCGGCCGTCGCCGGACGGCCCCGGACCGCGACCGTACGGGCGCTCGACGCGGTGCGCTCGCTTGCCCTGCCGGCCGATGCCCTCCGCGCGGCGGTGCGCCGCTCCCCGGCGCTCGCCATGGTGCTCCTCGATGTCGCCGCCGATCGCCTCCGCGCCGCCGACGACCAGCGCCTCGAGTTCGCCGGCCACGACGTCCTCGGCCGGGTCGCCCGGCGGCTCGTGTCGCTCGCCGCCGAGGCCGGCACCGAAGCCGGCGATGGGGTCGTGCTCGGGGTCGCGCTCAGCCAGGAGGATCTGGCGAGCTGGACCGCCGCCTCGCGGGAGGCGGTCAACCGCGCGCTCGCCCAGCTTCGCGGGCTCGGATGCCTGGCTGGTGATCGGCGCCGGATCGTCATCAGCGACCTTGACGCGCTGAGCCGTTACGCCGCCCTCTGATTGCTGCCGCCGAGCCAGCGGATGGAACGCCGCCCGACGTGATCGACGTCACATCACGGGTGCCCACATCTCACTGTGCGCGCCGCCCAGATCCGGTGTGCTCTCCACATGACCACTGACGCCACCACCATCCGCACCCTCGGCTTCACGCCGCGGCAAGCCGAAGTGCTCTCGCTCGCGCTGGAGGGCCGGACAGCGGCATCGATCGCGTATGCGCTGACGATCAGCCCGCGTACCGTCGAGAAGCACTTCGAGGCCATCTACGACCGACTCGGCGTCGTCAACCGCATCGGGGCGGTCCTGGCCACGCTCGCCGCGCTCGCATCGCCCGAGTGGGGCATATGATGTCGGCGGCCCGAGCGCACCCTCACGACCGGGCCCGAAAGGGTGTGGACCAGATGAACGTCGGACGGATGAGCCTGATCGCCTTCGTCGTGTTTCTTGTCGGGATCGTCGGGCTCGCGGTCGTCGCCCCGAGCGGCGGCCCGGCGGTGCTTGTTCCCTACGTCGTGGTGTGGCTCTCCTCGTTCGCGTACGCGATGTATCTGTGGATCGCCGTGATGCGCTATGGCGATCGCCGCCTCGTCAAGCGCGGCACCCAAGGAACGGCCAAGGTCCTCACCGCCAAGGAGACGAGCTGGGCGATGTCCGCTGGCGAATACGAGGGGATCGGCGCGCCGTCGGTCTGGAAGTACGGACTCCAGGTCGATGTCTCCGGCAAGGACCCGTACGAGACGACGCTGTATGTCTGCGCCCATCTGCGCAGTGGCGACACCGTGCCCGTGTACGTGAGCCCGCACAACTCCAAGCGCGTCACCGTCGACCTCAAAGCGCTCGGCGCAGCGCGGGACGCCGAGCTGCGATCGGAGGGCACCCGGCGCGTGACCGCCGGTGGCACGGTGATCCGGGAACGTCCGGCGAAGCATCCGGCCGCCCCAACCGTCGACGTCGCCGATGAGCTGACCAAGCTCGCCGATCTCCGAGACCGAGGCGTACTCAGCGACGCCGAATTCGAGTCCCAGAAAGGGAAGCTGCTCGGGGCGGGCTGAACCTGGGGCTCACACCTCACCGCGAGTGAACGATCGTGAGAGGAGTTTCGGCGTCCGCGGCCGGCATCCTCGCCGGATCGCTTGCATCCGCCGCCGCGGACATTGCGTCCAGGCGTCCGTGGAACGCGGCGGCGACGCGCGCCGCGTGCGCCTTGGCGAGCTCGGCCCGCGGGCCTGCGAACAGCTCATCCACGGTCGTCTGCCAGAGCCACAACCAGCGCTCGAAGTGCCCGCGGCGAAGCGGCACCTTGGCGTGGATGATCGCGTGCGGTCGAAACGCTCCACCGGAATATGACTGGGCGCCGAGCAGGATCGTCTCCCAGAACGACGTGATCCGCGGGACGTGGGCCTCGAGGTCGAGGCGGGCAACGTCGGTGAAGATGAAGCCGATCACGGCGTCGCTCAGCGCGCGCGTGTAGAACGTACGTACGAGTTCCTCGCAGTCATCACGGGTCTCGATGTCGTGTCGCGCCGACGTCATGCATCACGGAGGATAGGCGTCGGCAGTTGTGTTCCGGGCCGCGAGTGAACTCAGGGTCCACATCATCCGCGACGGGGGGCACCGTCGCCCCAGGACCAAGGAGATGAGATGACGACCAGCTTCGTGCTGCACTCGGTGGCCGACTACGACGCGTGGCGGCGTGTCTACGAGAGCGTCGCGGGCCTGCAGGCCCGGGGCGGAGTCGCCGACCAGGCCGTGTACCGGGCGGCGGATAACCCCAACAGCGTGCTCGTCATGCATGAGTTCGGCAGCGCCGATGAGGCCCATGCCTTCTTTGAGAACCCCGAGCTGCGCGAGGCGATGGGCGAAGGCGCCGCGGATGACCCTCACGCAAGCGGTCGCGCTCGTCCGGCGGGCGGGTCACCGAGGCAAGTTCTTCGACGTCACGCTGCGCAACCCGCTCGGCCCAAAGCGCCTCAACCCGATGTACATCTTCGGTTTCGCCGGGAGCTTCGTCGGCGTCGACACCGTGACGCGGAAGGTCCGCCCGCTCACGACCTCCGTCGGTTCCTCGGGCCACGTCAAGCGCTGAGGCACGCGGTGATCGGGGTAGCGTCTCGGGATGATCATGGAGCGCTCTGACCGCCGAGCCGCCGTCACCCATGTCGCCATCGACGCCGTGCGCGATCGAGCGCCGCGGAGGTCGAAGTCGTTTCGTTCGAGGACACGCTCGACCTCTCGGATGTCGATTTCGTCGTGCCGACCCCGGGGACGGCCGCGCGGTTCGGCGAATTCCGAGACCTCACGCGGCTCGCGGTTGTCCAGGTACTGTCCGCCGGCACCGACCGCATCGAGCCCTGCCTGCCGCCGCAGGCGACGCTCTGCAACGCCCGTGGCGCGCGTGACGGGCCGGTCGCCGAGTGGGTCCTTGGCGCTCTGCTGGGGGCGTCCACGGGCCTGCTCGAATACGCGGGGGCGACGGCCTGGGACCGCTCGCGCGTCATCGAGGACCTGGGCGCCTGGACCGTGCTCATCGTCGGCATGGGCTCGATCGGGCGGCGCGTGGCGACATATCTGCAGCCCCTCGGCACCCGCGTGATCGGAGTCGGCTCGCACGCCCACGATGATCTCCACGGCCCTGACGAGCTACCGACGCTGCTACCGCAGGCCAACGCCGTCGTCATCCTCGCGCCGCTGACCGATGCGACCCGCGGTCTGATCGGACGGCAGGCGCTGGCGAGGATGCCGGATGGCACGGTGGTCATCAACGCGGCGCGCGGACCGGTCGTCGACACCGACGCGCTCCTCGCCGAACTCGACGGCGGCCGTCTGCGGGCAGTGCTGGACGTCGTCGAGCCGGAGCCACTCGGAGACGAGCACCCGCTGTGGCGGGCGCCTGGACTGCTGGCGCTGACGCCCCACATCGCCGGCGATTCTCCGGCCGGCGGCGCCGCCGCGGCCGCGCTCGCCGGCGATCAGCTCGCTCGTTGGTGCCGCGGCGAGGAGCTCCTCAACATCGTGCGCCGAGGCGCCTGAGCCACGGTCATGACGCTCTACGCTCCCGTCATGCCCGACGGGTTCGATGTCGCCTTCGCCGCACTCGATGCGCGCGAACGGACGTCGTTGCGCGCGCTCGCGATCGCCCGCCACTACGACCGCGGCGACGTTCTCTTTCACCGCGGCGATGACGCCGGCGCAGCCCACGTACTGCTCGAGGGACGGGCCAAGGTGTCGCTCCTCGGCGAAGGCGGGCGTGAGATCCTCGTGTCGATCGCGGGACCGGGTGAGCTCATCGGGGAGATTGCGGCCGTCGCCGGACGGCCCCGGACCGCGACCGTACGGGCGCTCGAGGCGGTGCGCTCGCTTGCCCTGCCGGCCGATGCCCTCCGCGCGGCGGTGCGCCGCTCCCCGGCGCTCGCCATGGTGCTCCTCGATGTCGCCGCCGATCGCCTCCGCGCCGCCGACGACCAGCGCCTCGAGTTCGCCGGTCACGACGTCCTCGGCCGGGTCGCCCGGCGGCTCGTGTCGCTCGCCGCCGAGGCCGGCACCGAAGCCGGCGATGGGGTCGTGCTCGGGGTCGCGCTCAGCCAGGAGGATCTGGCGAGCTGGACCGCCGCCTCGCGGGAGGCGGTCAACCGCGCGCTCGCCCAGCTTCGCGGGCTCGGATGCCTGGCTGGTGATCGGCGCCGGATCGTCATCAGCGACCTTGACGCGTTGAGCCGTTACGCCGCCCTCTGATTGCTGCCGCCGAGCCGGCGGATGGATCGCCGCCCGACGTGATCGACGTCACATCACGGGTGCCCACATCTCACTGTGCGCGCCGCCCAGATCCGGTGTGCTCTCCACATGACCATTGACGCCACCACCATCCGCACCCTGGGCTTCACGCCGCGGCAAGCCGAAGTGCTCTCGCTCGCGCTGGAGGGCCGGACCGCGGCATCGATCGCGTATGCGCTGACGATCAGCCCGCGTACGGTCGAGAAGCACTTCGAGGCCATCTACGACCGACTCGGCGTCGTCAACCGCATCGGGGCGGTCCTGGCCACGCTCGCCGCGCTCGCATCGCCCGAGTGGGGCATATGATGTCGGCGGCCCGGGCCGCACCCTCACGACCGGGCCCGAAAGGGGTGTGGACCAGATGAACGTCGGACGGATGAGCCTGATCGCCTTCGTCGTGTTTCTTGTCGGGATCGTCGGGCTCGCGGTCGTCGCGCCGAGCGGTGGCCCGGCGGTGCTTGTTCCCTACGTCGTGGTGTGGCTCTCCTCGTTCGCGTACGCGATGTATCTGTGGGTCGCCGTGATGCGCTATGGCGATCGCCGCCTCGTCAAGCGCGGCACCCAAGGAACGGCCAAGGTCCTCACCGCCAAGGAGACGAGCTGGGCGATGTCCGCTGGCGAATACGAGGGGATCGGCGCGCCGTCGGTCTGGAAGTACGGACTCCAGGTCGATGTCTCCGGCGAGGACCCGTACGAGACGACGCTGTATGTCTGCGCCCATCTGCGCAGTGGCGACACCGTGCCCGTGTACGTGAGCCCGCACAACTCCAAGCGCGTCACCGTCGACCTCAAAGCGCTCGGCGCAGCGCGGGACGCCGAGCTGCGATCGGAGGGCACCCGGCGCGTGACCGCCGGTGGCACGGTGATCCGGGAACGTCCGGCGAAGCATCCGGCCGCCCCAACCGTCGACGTCGCCGATGAGCTGACCAAGCTCGCCGATCTCCGAGACCGAGGCGTGCTCAGCGACGCCGAATTCGAGTCTCAGAAGGGGAAGCTGCTCGGGGCGGGCTGAACCTGGGGCTCACACCTCATCGCGAGTGAACGATCGTGAGAGGAGTTTCGGCATCCGCGGCCGGCATCCTCGCCAGATCGCTTGCATCCGCCGCCGCGGACATTGCGTCCAGGCGTCCGTGGAACGCGGCGGCGACGCGCGCCGCGTGCGCCTTGGCGAGCTCGGCCCGCGGGCCTGCGAACAGCTCATCCACGGTCGTCTGCCAGAGCCACAACCAGCGCTCGAAGTGCCCGCGGCGAAGCGGCACCTTGGCGTGGATGATCGCGTGCGGTCGAAACGCTCCACCGGAATATGACTGGGCGCCGAGCAGGATCGTCTCCCAGAACGACGTGATCCGCGGGACGTGGGCCTCGAGGTCGAGGCGGGCAACGTCGGTGAAGATGAAGCCGATCACGGCGTCGCTCAGCGCGCGCGTGTAGAACGCACGTACGAGTTCCTCACAGTCATCACGGGTCTCGATGTCGTGTCGCGCCGATGTCATGCATCACGGAGGATAGGCGTCGGCAGTTGTGTTCCGGGCCGCGAGTGAACTAGGGTCACATCTCCGCGACGGGGGGCACCGTCGCCCCAGGACCAAGGAGATGAGATGACGACCAGCTTCGTGCTGCACTCGGTGGCCGACTACGACGCGTGGCGGCGTGTCTACGAGAGCGTCGCGGGCCTGCAGGCCCGGGGCGGAGTCGCCGACCAGGCCGTGTACCGGGCGGCGGATAACCCCAACAGCGTGCTCGTCATGCATGAGTTCGGCAGCGCCGATGAGGCCCATGCCTTCTTTGAGAACCCCGAGCTGCGCGAGGCGATGGGCGAAGGGGGCGTTGACCCGAGCTCATTGCGCCTGGAGTTCTACGAGCGCGCCTGACCGGGCAACGCGCCGAGCGCCTCGATCACCGGATCGGGGCGCTCCGACCGGCAGCATGTGACCGGCGCCGGCTACGTCGGCGGCCGCAACGGCTCAACTTCGACGCCGATTGTGGCGATACAGCGCACATGACCGCCTCATTTCGTCGGATCGTGGCCGTCGTCGGCATGACCATCGGCCTGGTCGCGCTCGTCATCGACAGCGCGAACAAGGGATGGACCGTCCTCGGGACGGTCGGGGTCGTCGCCTTCGCCCTCGCCATCGCAGCCGAACTCCTCACCCTCCAGCGCGCCCGCAGCCACAGCTAACCGGCGTCGGGCGGCGGCGGTGCCAGCTGGAACTCGTCCGCGTACCCGGTGCCGGTCAAGCGTCATCCTTCTGCGCCGACAATGTCTCCGTGACACACGACGGACGCTTCGCCCCCTCACCGACCGGACCGCTCCACCTGGGAGGCCTCCGCACCGCGCTCGTCGCGTGGCTGTTCGCGCGCGTCCACGGGGGGCGGTTTCTCGTCCGGATCGAGGACCTTGATCCCCAGCGCTCACGGCGAGAGTTCGAGCGTGGGCAGCTTGATGATCTCCGAGCGCTCGGGATCGACTGGGACGGGCCCGTCGTCCGCCAGTCGGAGCGTGGCGCGCTGTACGAGCGCGCCCTCGCGGAGCTCGAGGCGCAGGGTCGGCTGTACGCGTGCTTCTGCACACGCGCCGAGATCCGAGCGGCGGCGTCCGCGCCGCACGGCGACCTGCCTGAGGGAGCGTATCCGGGCACGTGCCGCGCCCTGTCGGCCGCCGAGCGACAGGCGCGGATCGACAGCGGCCGGCCATATGCCCTGCGGCTGCGCGCCGACGGTGAACGCGTCGAGTTCGTTGACGGGCTGCTCGGCCAATGCGACGGCGTCGTCGACGACTTCGTGGTGCGGCGAGCGGACGGCGTCACCGCGTATCAACTCGCGGTCGTGGTCGACGATGCCGACCAGGGCATCACCGAGGTCGTTCGGGGAGCCGATCTCGTCAGCTCGACGCCGCGGCAGATCGTGCTCGGCCGGCTGCTCGGACTGCCCGCGCCCGCGTACGCCCACGTGCCGCTCGTGCTCTCCCCGGACGGCTCGCGGCTCGCCAAGCGTCACGGCGCCGCGACGCTTGCCGACCGTGATGAGCCGGCGGCGCACACGCTCGCGCTCCTCGCCCACACGCTCGACCTCGCCGCCGGGCGCGACCAGGTCGCCACGGCGGCCGACCTGCTCAGCGAGTTCGACCCGGCGCGCGTCCCGCGTGACCCCGTCGTCTTCGGTTCCTGAACGCGCGGCCTACGACGCGCTCATGTCGACCGCGTACACGTTGACCGGCTCGATCGTGACGACGACGCGGCTGTCGCCTGGACCGTCGTGCTCGCTGAGATCGGCACCGTATTTCTCGCCGACCTTCCGCGCGAACGTGTAGTCGTCGTCCGGCTCAATCCGCGCTCGGCCCCGGACCTCCAGGTAGCGATACGGGTTCTCCAGATCAACGATGAGCAGCCCGCACTGCGGGCGCGCCTGCAGGTTGCGCGTCTTCCGTCGGGACGTGTTGAGCGAGATCTTCAGCTCGCCGGCGTCATGCAGGAACCACACCTCGGTCATCTGCGGGTAGCCCGTGGCGCCGATCGTGGCGAGGGTGGCGACCTGCGCCTCGAGCAGATCGACATGGGTCTCGGGAAAAGTCGTCTTGGGTGGAGTCATACGACTATTGTTGCGGACTCAAGGTTTCGCCTCCGGATGTCGGCTCAGACGAGCGAGCGATCGAGGTGTGACACCGTCCGGTGTGCGCTGATGGAACGCGACGATGACATCGATATCTCGCTCACCGGGATCGCGGGCGCGGTTGACCGGATCGATCCGGCGTTTCTGGACACCCCCCAGGGCGTGAGCGACGCACTCTCCGGCACCTTCGGACGGGAGATCGTCGTCAAGAACGAGACCGAGACCCCGATCGGGAGCTTCAAGGGGCGCGGGACATGGCTGCTCGCCGAGCAGCTCGATCCTGCTCAGACCTGGGTGTGCTCCACGGCCGGCAACTTCGGCCAGGGCCTGGCCTACGCGGCCCGAGCGCGCGGCGCCTCCGTGCACGCGTTCGTCTCCCCTGATGTCCCCGCGGGCAAGCGTGCCGGGATGCGGGCGCTCGGCGCGGACGTCGAGCTCGTCGAGTGCCCCGGCGTGAGCGCGCATGAGTACGCGGCGGGCCGTGACGACCGGCTGCTCGTTGTCGATGGGGAGCGCCCCGCGATGGCGGAGGGCGCGGGAACGATCGCGGTCGAGCTGACCGCCGAGCGGATGCGATTTGACCTCGTCCTCGTGCAGATCGGCGACGGCGCGCTCATCTCCGGCGTGGCCCGCTGGCTCAAGGCGACCGATCCGGCAACGACGGTGATCGGCGTGTGCGCCGCCGGCGCCCCGGCGATGGCGCGGAGCTACGACGCGGGGCGCATCGTCACCACACCCGGCACGGACACGATCGCGACCGCGCTCGCCATCTCGGACCCGGTTCCCGAGTCACTCGCCCGGGTACGCGCGCTCGTCGATGGCATCGTGCTCGTCGACGACGATGAGCTGCGCGCTGCGCAGCGACTCATCCGGGACACGCTCGGGCTGACGGTTGAGCCCGCCGGCGCCGCCGGTGTTGCGGCGCTCTCCCGGTACGGGACCTCGCTGCGTACTGGCCGAACGGCGGTCGTGCTCACCGGTGCCGCCCAGGAGACCGACTCCGCGGCGAGCGATGGCTGAGATCGCCGCTCCGTCGCGGCTCGTCGACCTGCTGCACGCCCGCGGAGCGCAGACGCTCGCTCATGCCGGCGAGCGGTCGCTCCTCGACCATCTGCTCGGCACGGCCGCGATCGTGCGCCGGTGGGGGCAGCCCGAGTGGCTCCAGCACGCGGCCCTCATCCACAGCGTGTACGGAACCGACAGTTACGGCGAACAGCTCGTGCCGCTCACGGCGCGGTCCGAGCTCGCCGCCGCCGCGGGCGAGCAGGCCGAACGGCTCGCGTACCTGTTCTGCCTGACGCCCCGCGGGCCGCTGCTCGCCGGCACGCGTCACTGGGCCCCCGATCTCCCGCTCCGTACTGCCGGCGAGGGCGAGGGCGAGGGCGAGGGCGCGGCGACGATCCGCCCACGCGTGACGAGCTCGACGCGCTCGTGCTTCTGCACATGGCGAACCTCGCCGACCAGGCTCAGTCCCGTGATCACTCGCCCGGCCGGTGGCTGTTCCGGCTCGTCGAGCTCGGCGAGCTGCTCGACGGCGACCGCCGCATCACGGCGCCGCGGTTCCTGAGCGCGCTGGCGACGTTCTCCGCCGAGGACGAGGCACTCGCGCGCTCCACCTACCGTGACGCGGTCAACCGGACCGACGACCTGGCGGCCCGCATCAGCCGTTTCGGGCTCGCGGCGGCGGTCTGTCCGGTCATCGCCGAGCCGTGCGCGTGGCTTGCCGTGCTGTCGGCAGGGCAGGGCGACCTCTCCGCCGCACGCGCCTGGGCGGCCACCGCGAGGGAGCGATTGACGGGGCTCGGGACCTCCTGGGACAAGCGGCTCACCTACGGCCAGTGGGAGGCGGTGGTCGAGGCCTTGATGACTCCGCGAGCGCACCCCGGGGTCGACGAGCTCGCCGACCCGATCGCCCTGTTTGACGCCGTCGTGGGAGACCCTGCGGGTGACCGCCGCGCGGCGCCGAGCGACCCATCGTCCGGGCGGCCGCGCTTTCACGCGTACGTCGACGCGCTGACTGCCGACACTCGTGCGCCGTATCCCGAGCTGCCGAGCCAACCATTCCATGACCCCGACCGCTTCCCGCTCGTCGGGTACCTGGAGGCGAACTTCCCTCAGATCCGCGACGAACTGCTCGGGCTCGACGGCGCCCGCTTCCAGCGCGAGAGCGAGCGGATCCGGCGCCGTGGCGAGTGGGACGTCGCGTTCCTGTACGAGCGCGGGCGCCGCCACGATGACGTCTGCGCCCAATGCCCGGTGACCATGCGGGGGATCGACACCTACCCGGCGATCCGCGGTGCCGCCGGCCTCATCTACGTCTCACGGATGCGCGCCCACACGCACATCGCCGCCCACCGCGGGCCGACCAATCTGCGCGTCCGCTGTCATCTCCCGCTCCAGGTGCCGGACGGGGACTGTGCGATCCGCGTCGGAGACGAGACCCGCCGGTGGGAGATCGGGCGGTGTCTCGTGTTCGATGACTTCTTCGAGCACGAGGCGTGGAACGACACCGACGAGGAGCGGATCGTGCTCATCGTCGACCTGTGGCACCCGGACCTGACCCCGACTGAGGTGACCCTGCTGCAGGGCCTCCAGGACTACACCTCGGCCTACGCGCGCCGGCTCATCCGGTACTGGTCGACGAACGCCGAGGCGCGCGCCGACTAAAAGTCGCCGCCGTCCCCGCCGAAGTCGCCATCACCATCGCCGCCCCAGCCGCCGTCTCCATCGCCATCCCCATCGCCGTCTCCATCGCCGTCTCCATCGCCGTCGCCGTCGCCGTCGCCGTCGAACAGGTCACCGACCGCCTCGGCCCCGAGCCCGAGCCCGGCCCCGAGCGCCGACCCGATCAGCAATGACGACAGCAGCCCGCCGCCAAAGCCGTTGAAGTAGCCGCCGGCCCACGGCCCGTAATGGCGGGGCGCATTCCAGTAGTCGGTCGGTCGGCCGTCGACGGTCACCTGCCGGCCGTGCGGTTCAAAGCCCTCCTTGACCCGCAGCGCGTCGGCGGCGCACGCCGGAACCTCCCGCGCCGTCCCACCGGGGGGTGCCCATTGCACGTTCTCGGTGGACGGGCCGTGGCGAGGATCGAAGAAGCAGGGCGGCCGCCGCTCCGGTGGAGGCCTTCCCTCCAGCACGGCCTTGGCGTAGGCCATCGCGTATCGGCCCTCCTCCAGCGTCGAGCTGACCGGCGCGAGATCCTCTGGCCGCTTGGCGCGATCGAACACGTCGCTCGCCCGCTGATAGGCCTGGAGCGCCTGCTCGTAGCGCTGCTTCGCCTCCTCCGAGACATCGGGCATCGAGATGTCGATGTCGAGCGCGCGGATGTCGTCGCCGAGGGCGACGAGGTCCTCCTGCGCCGAGGCGCGGACCTCCTCCCACTCCCGCTCGCGACGGCTCTTGTGTCCGAAGAACGGCACGCCCAAACGATACTTACGAGGTCAGCCGCTGCTGCAGCTGCGCGAATTCGCCGGGCTCGAGCCCGTGCCCGGCAAGCCACGCGGCGGCACCACCGAAGCGCTCGTCGACGAGCTCGAGCACCCGCTCCATCGTCGAGGCCACCGGCGCGTGCTGCTGCGGATCGTGCCCCTCGAGCTCCTCCCGGTAGGTCGGCGAGCTCACCAGGCGCTCGAGGAT
Organism: uncultured Solirubrobacterales bacterium; assembly: GCA_963779695.1. Lineage (GTDB taxonomy): Bacteria > Actinomycetota > Thermoleophilia > Solirubrobacterales > Solirubrobacteraceae > Palsa-465. Next base: position 5,867 of record CAVZZH010000031.1, on the reverse strand, counting down.
TGCGTCGATTCGCGCTGCGGTGGCCACGTAATCGCGGATGATCGCCTCCGCGGTCGATCCCCACGGCATCGAGCGCCAGCGCGACGACGACTCCGGTGCGGTCCTTGCCCGCAGCACAGTGGATGAGGACCGCGCCATCGGCGGCCGCGATCGCCCGGACCGAGGCGGTGATCGAATCGGGCCGCGCTGCCAGGTAATTCATGTACGTCCGCACGACCGGCCGCTCGGCCGGGAAGTCGTCGGGACCGAGGTCGCCCCAGGGCTTGACCGTCGCGGCCTCAAGGTCGGTGTTCCCACCTGACGCCGGGTAGAGGGAGCGATGCTCGATGCGGACCCGCGGCTCACGGGCGATCGGACCCGGTCCCTCAAGCTCCACCTCGACATCGGTACGAAGGTCGACCACGAGCTCGAGCGACTCCTGCTCGACGAGCCGGCGGATGTCGGCGGGGGTCAGCGACTGGAGGTTGTCCGAGCGCAACAGCACGCCGGGAACGACGACCCGGGCGTTGACGGCGCCCTCGAGCGGGATCCAGCCGACGGGGTCCACTAACGCTTTTCCGGCGTGAGCAGCCCGCGGTTGAACGCCTCGGCGACGGCGGCGGCGCGGTCGCTGACCGACAGCTTCGCGTAGATGTGGAGCAGGTGGGTCTTGACCGTCGCTTCGCTGATCAAGAGCGCCTGGGCGGCATCGCGATTCGTCGCGCCGCGGGCGACGAGCGTCAGCACCTCGAGCTCGCGCTCGCTGAGGCCCTCGGCGGCGGGCGCTCGCACCTGGGTGAGGAGCCGCGAGGCGACCGCCGGGGAGAGCACCGACTGCCCGGCCGCAGCGGCGCGCACGGCGCGGAGAAGTTCCGCGCGCGGGGCGTCCTTGAGCAGGTACCCAGTCGCGCCGGCCTCGATCGCGGGCAGCACGTCGCCGTCGCTGTCGTACGTCGTGAGCACGAGCACGCGGGAGCCGACCCCCTCCCGGGCGAGCGCCGAGATCGCCGAAACGCCGTCGAGTTCAGGCATGCGCAGATCCATGAGGATGACATCGGGCCGCAGCGCGCGGGCTCGCCGCACCGCGTCCGCCCCGTTGGCCGCCTCGGCCACCACCTCGATCCCGTCCTCGCTCGCAAACATGCCCGTGAGGCCGTCGCGGACCACGGGGTGATCGTCGACGATCATCAGGCGGATCGGGTCGGTCATCCGGCGGCCACCGGGATGCTCGCGGCGATCGTCGTCCCGCCGCCCGGCTCGGATTCAACCGCGAGCTCGCCGCCGAGCTGCTCGATCCGCTGGCGCATCGCCGTGAGACCGAAGCCGCCGTTTGCCCCGGCCGGTGCCGGGACGGTCGGCGGCGCGGTGGGTGGCGCTTTGACGGGCGCTGTGACGGGCGCTTCGGCGGACGCATCGGTCGGGGCGGCGAACCCGACCCCGTCATCCCGCACGTCGAGGCTCACGACGTCGTGCATGTAGGAGAGCGTCAACGCGACGGTGCGGGCCCGGGCGTGCTTGGCGACGTTGGCCAGCGCCTCCTGGGCGGTGCGCAGAAGCGCCACCTCGACCTCCGGACGGATCGCGAGCGGCGTACCCGTGGTCGTCGTCCGCGTGACCACGCCGGTCAGGCCGGACCACCGGGCGCCGACGGCCGCGAGAGCGTCCGGGAGGCGAACCTCCTCAAGCTGCGCCGGCGCCAGCGCCTGCACCGAGCGGCGCGCCTCGGCGAGGCTCTCCCGGGCGAGCTCGAGCGCCGCGTCGGTGTGACGTTGCGCGGCGGTCCCGCCCGGAGCGGCGGCCTCGAGCTGGGTGATGATCCCGACGAGCCCCTGGGCGAGGGTGTCGTGGATCTCACGCGCCATCCGCTGGCGCTCGTCGAGCACGCCCGCCTCGCGCGCCCCCGCGAGCAACTGCTCGTGCAGCCCCGCGTTCTCGCGCATCGACGCCTCGAGTTTGGCGTTGGCGTCGGTCAGTTCCTCGACCATCTTCGCCCGCATCGCGTACTCCTCATCACGCCGCTCCATCATCCACCCGATGGCGCTGTACACGAACACGTTCAGCCCGACGATCGGCCACCCAGCTCGCCCAGCTCCCGACCGTCGCCGCGGGCGGGCCGCCGTGCTGCGACGTTCCCGTCACCATGGCGACCGCGACCAACCCGACGATCCGACAGCGTCCCCTGAACGACCTCGTGGAGCCAGAGGTATCCGGTCCAGCTGAAGAACCCGTACACCGGGTTGTTGAGCACGAGCACCGCGCTGATCACGACCAGCCCGGCGAAGAACACCACCATCAGCCGCCGGCGGTCGCGCCAGCGGCGATGCAGCGTGACGAACCACAGCATCCACACCGCCGCGGCGGCCGCCCCGACGAGATCGACGATCAGCTTCGTGCGAGTCGCCGTAGTCGATCCCGACCGCGAGCACCGTCGCGATCACCAGCAGCACGTACGGCAGCACATTGAGCAGGGGCATCTCGCGCCCGTCCCACCGGCTGCGATGCTGAGCTTGCGTGTGCTCATGCGCAACGACTGCGGCGTGTCTACTCCCACCGGAACAATCTAGCCGCCGCCACGCCGAAGATCGCGGCGTAGGCGGCCAGCACGGCCAGATGCGCGAGCGCCGGCCAGCTGCCATGCATCGTGTCCCCAAGCGCGGCGACGAGTGCGCCGAGCGGCGTGTAGTGACTGACCTCGCGCAGCCCGGCGCCCATCTGCTGCTGCGGCACCCACAGCCCGGCGAAGAACATCATCGGGAAGAACAGCAGCGTGCCGATGATCTGCGCGATGCGCTCATTTGCCGCCAGCGCGGCGACCGTGCCGCCGAGCGCGAGCATCGCCACCGCGCCGAGCACGAGCGCGAGCAGGAAGCCCGAGGAACGGCTCGGCAGCGACACGTTGAAGGCCACGACCGGAGACGACGGCGATCAGCACGAGCGCGGTGACGATGATGCGGCGTGTTGACCAGCACGTCGGCGCCGAGCAGGAGCCACGGCGCCACCGGCGTGGTCGACATCCGCCGCAACACGCCGATGTTGCGGTAGCGCGGCCAGCATCGACGGCAGCGCCGAGACGGCGACGATCGTGAGCACGAAGGCCATCAGCGTCGGGACGTACACGTCGATCAAGCGCAGGCCACCGAGATTCGTGCTGGGGCTTGTTCGAGGCGAGGCCGAAGACAACGGTCAGGACGAGTCGGGAACACAACGCCCCAGAACAGCGCCATCGGCTCACGCAGCCACAGCCTGCCCTCGGTGCGCAGCAGCTGGGCAAACGGCGGATCGGGGCGGGGTGGAAACGGAAAGGGCGGACATCGGGGGCTCCTAGCGATGGTCTGATTCGGATTGGTGGGTGGTGAGGGCGACGAAGGCGTCCTCGAGGCTCGCCTGCTCGACGCGCAGGTGCTGGGCGATGATCTGCTCGCGAGCCAGGGCGGTGACGACGGTGCCGAGCAGGTCGCCGGTCCCGCTGACCACGAGCTGCGCGCCGTGGCGCTCGACGCTCTGGACGCCCGGCAGCGACGACAGCTGACCGTCGTCGACGGGCCGCGAGGGCTCGAAGCGGATCGCCTGCTCGGCGCCCTGCCGGCTGGCCAGCGCCGCCGGCGTGTCGAGCGCGACCACGCGGCCGTCGTCGATGACCGCGATGCGGTCGCACAGCCGCTCGGCCTCCTCGAGAAAGTGAGTGACGAGCACGACCGTCACGCCGCTGGCTCTGATCTCCTCGATCAGCGCCCACACCTCGCGCCGGGCCTGCGGGTCAAGCCCGGTGGTCAGCTCGTCGAGAACGGCAATCCGCGGCCGGCCGATCAGCGCCAGCGCCACCGACAGCCGCTGCTTCTGGCCGCCGGACAGCCGTGAATAGCGGGTGTTTCGCTTGCCGGCCAGCCCGAGCATCTCGAGCAGGCGGTCGCTGTCGGCCGGATGGGGATAGAAGGAGGCGTAGAGCTCGAGCGCCTCGCCGACCCGGAGCTTGTCCGGCAGCGCCGACTCCTGGAGCTGGACACCGAGCATCTGACGGAGCTGATCGCGCTGGCGCAGCGGATCCAGGCCGGCGACGGAGATGCTGCCGCCGTCGGGCCGGCGCAGCCCGGAGATGGACTCCACGAGCGTGGTCTTGCCGGCGCCGTTGGGTCCGAGAATCCCGAAGATCTCGCCCTCCTCGATGCTCAGGGACACATCGCCGAGCGCGACCGTGTCCCCGTAGCGCTTGCGCAGATGCTGGATTTCGATGATCGACATGACCTTCTCCTGATCGCGTTCGGTGATGAGGAGATGGTCGCGAGCGCAGCGCCCAGCGACATCGACCGCGCGGCTCTAAATGCGCCCGGGGGTGGTGGAGCCGGTATCAACCGATCGGTTGATGGCGCATGCGGTGTGGCACGCGCGGTGCGGCGGGGAGCTGGGCGAGCTGGGATGCCGCGGGCGAGCCATACTGCGGGCCGTGCGAGATACCCCGCGGATTGATCAGGTAGCCGACACCATGGCGAGAATCCTCGTCGTCGACGACAACCTGCTGATTCGCACGCTCGTGCGAGAGATCCTGAGCGGCGCCGGTCACGAAGTGCTCGCCGAGGCCGGCGATGGCGATGAGGCGATCAAGCGCTATCTCGCGCTCCGCCCGGACCTCGTGACGCTCGATCTCGTGATGCCGCGGCGCGACGGCCTCGCCACGCTGGCGGAGCTCCGTCACCTCGATCCGCGCGCGCGTGTGATCATCTGCTCGGCGTGGCTGACCCGCACAGCGGGTCACGAAGGCGCTCCGACTCGGCGCCAAGGGATTCGTCTCCAAACCGTTTGACCGCCGGACCCTCCTCGCTGCGGTGGATGCGGCGCTCGCCGAACGCGAGGGCGCTGCCAGCGGCGCCGTGGGGGCCGGTGGCCCCGAATCCGCCGGGAGGACACCGAAGGCACCGAAGGCACCGGCCCCGAGCCTGTCGTCCGACTGCCTGACCTCCCCGACGCCGAGCTGCGCGACGAGCGCCGCGAGTTCGACCGCGTCGCCGTCGCCTTGCCCGTGACGCTCCTGCCGGAGAACGCGCCGCCGATCGAGACATGGACGGTCGATGTGAGCGGTGGCGGCATGCTCGTGACCGCCTCCGGCGTGCCCGATGACGCCCATCTCGGCTTTCAGCTGACCCTGGGTCCCGGCGATGCGACGGTCGAGGGGACCGCCCGTGTCGCCCGAGCGCCGAAACCCGACCAGTGCGCGCTCGCGTTCGAGACGGTCCGCGTGGAGGATCACGAGCGGCTGATCGCCTATCTGGCTCGCCAGCACTCGGCGACGGCCCGGCTGCGTGCGTTGACAGACGCCGATTAGCTGACTAAGGTCAGATAAATGCCGGACGCGATGGTGACACAGGTCCGTCGCTTCAACCGCGTCGTCACGGAGCGCGTGGGTGCGCTGAACGAGCGCTTCCTCGGACGCGGACGCCCGCTCGGCGAGGCCCGCCTGCTGTGGGAGATCGGCCCCGACGGCTGCGAGGTGCGGCTGCTGCGCGCGCGCCTCGGCTGCGATTCGGGCTATGCGAGCCGGCTGCTCGGCTCACTTCAGTCCGCCGGGCTGGTGACCGTGAGCGCGGCCAAGGATGACCGGCGACGGCGCGTCGCGCGGCTCTCCGCCCAGCCAGCAGCGCGAGCGCACCGCGCTGGACCGAAGCTCGGATCGGCTCGCCGAATCCTTGCTCGAGCCGCTGAGCGCGCACCAGCAGGAGCGACTGGTCTCCGCCATGGGCGAGGTCGAGCGGCTGCTGATGGCGGCGAGTGTCGCAATCCTGCCCGTCGACCCGGACCACGCGGATGCCCGGTACTGCATCGCCGAATACGTCGCCGAGCTCAATCGACGCTCCGACCGCGGCTTTGACCCATCGGTCGGCGCCACCGCGCTGCCG
>CAVZZH010000030.1:0-38218 GCA_963779695.1 uncultured Solirubrobacterales bacterium | reverse complement strand
GTAATCTTGCGCTCTCAACTACTCGGACAGGGAGCAGGCATGGCCAAGGTCATTTACACGGCAGAAGCCCGGGTCACGGGCGGGCGGGCGGAGGGCCACGGAGCGAGCACCGACGGAGCCCTCGACGTTCAGCTTCGGCTTCCCCCGGAGCTCGGTGGCCAAGGCGGCGGCACGAACCCCGAGCAGCTGTTCGCGGTCGGGTTTGCGTCCTGCTTCGAGAGCGCCCTCGGGGCCGTCGCGCGCCGGGAGAAGCTCGACGTCGGCGACGTGGAGATCGGCAGCAAGGTCAGCCTGCTGCCGACCGAAGAGCGCGGGTTCAAGCTCGCGGTCGAACTCGACGTCTCGCTGCCGCACGTTGATGATGCGGAGCAGGCGTCACGCCTCGTCGCGGGCGCTCACAAGGTCTGCCCGTACTCAAATGCCACGCGCGGCAACATCGAGGTTAAGCTGACGGCGAACGGCCAACCTGTGGAGTAGCTATGTCTCCGATCAGCCGGGGTTTCGGCGGACGGCGCCGCCCGGTCGCCGATCCGTCCCGCGTGCCGCCGGGCCAGTACGTCACGGCGGACTTTCCGGTGCTCAGCGCCGGTCCCACGCCGCACACGCCGCTTGACGAGTGGAGCTTCACGATCCACGGCGCCGTCGACGAGGCCGTGTCGTGGCCGTGGGATGAGTTCATGGCGCTGCCCTCCGAGACGATCACGGTCGACATCCACTGTGTGACGAAGTGGTCGAAGCTCGACACGACGTGGACGGGGGTATCGGTCGACACGCTGCTCGAAGGGGTCGACACCGAGGCCGAGTACGTGACCGCGTGGTCCGACGGCGGCTACACAACGAACCTGGCCGTGGAGGACATCACCGGCGGCCGCGCCTGGGTGGCCTACGAGTACGGCGGCGAGGCGCTCGAGTCTGAGCACGGCGGGCCGGCGAGGCTGCTCGTGCCCCACCTGTACTTCTGGAAGAGCGCCAAATGGGTCCGGGGACTGACGCTGACGCCGGACGACGAGCCGGGCTTCTGGGAAGGGTACGGCTACCACAACCACGGGGACCCATGGCTCGAGCAGCGATACCAGGGCGACTGACCTGGCAACTCGGGAGGGTCGTCGAGCTCGTCGACGAGACCGCTCGCGCCAAGACGATCGTCCTCGACGTGCCTGGCTGGCGCGGCCACCGAGCGGGGCAGCATGTCGATGTACGGCTGACGGCCGAGGACGGCTACCAGGCCCAGCGCAGCTACTCGATCGCCTCTGCGCCTGAGGATCCGCGCCTTGAGCTGACCGTCGAGCGCCTTGACGATGGAGAGGTTTCGCCGTACCTCGTCGACGATCTGCAACCGGGTGACGAGCTGGAGCTGCGGGGGCCGATCGGCGGGTACTTCGTCTGGGAGGAGGCGCTCGGCGGCCCGCTGCTGCTCGTCGCCGGCGGGTCCGGCGTGGTGCCGCTGCGAGCGATGCTCCGCCACTGGGCGGCCGGCTCACGGGCGGTGACGCCGCGGCTGCTGTACTCGTCGCGCTCGCTTGGCGAGGTGATCTTCCGCGATGAGCTGATGGAATGGGCCGACGCGGGCGGCGTCGACGTCGAGATCACGCTCACGCGCGATGCGCCGGATGACTGGACCGGCCACCGGGGTCGGGTCGACGGCGAGCTGCTCCGCGCGGTGGCCTGGCCGCCGGCGGACCGCCCGCTCGTCTATGTCTGCGGACCGACGGCGTTTGTGGAAGTGGTCGCCCAGACGCTCGTCGACGGCGGACACGACCCAGCGCGGATCAGGACCGAGCGGTTCGGAGCATCGGGCACATGACGAGGACGGAGGCGAGCTGAGGATGGAAGCGGTCGATGGAAACGCGGTCGCCGGCGCGTTGTGCGAGTACTTCGGCGAGGACATGACGACGGCTCAGGGCACGTGTGGGCACTGTGGCACCCGCTCGATGGTGGCCGAACTGGCGGTCTACGCTCGCGCGCCCGGCGCCGTGATTCGGTGTCGCGCGTGCGGAGAGGTGGTGATGGTCGTGGTCGAGATCCGTGGCCAGGTGACCGCCTACCACCGGCAGTTCACGCTGAACTGACCGGGTCGTCTACTGGAGGTAGCGCTCGACCGTGCCTGCGTCCCGGACGTGTGCGTCGTCCGGGTCGGCTCCGGCGTCGCGCAGCGCGCGGCGCTGGCGCAGCAAATCCCAGCAGCGGTCGAGCTCGACCTTGACCGCGTCCAGCCGCTCGCGATCGGTCTCGAGTGATCCTTCGGCGGTGCGATCGGATTCCTCTCGGCCGAGCAGCTCATGCTCCTCCGCGACCAGGCGCTCGATGCGCGTCGCGATGCTCTCGTCGCTCATGGCGACATCGTAAGTGCTGGATCGTCCCGCGCCAAGTCCCGCTCAACCGGGGCGCGCGCATGGCCCTAAGCAGATTCTCATCGTGAGTGGGTGGCATACGCTGGATGCTGGCGTGGAGGCGCCACATCGACATAGGAGGTAGTTATGAAGTCACCCAGTGGGCGCCGTATCTCACCGGCGATGCTGGTGAGTACCGTCGCGCTCTTCATCGCGCTCGGAGGGACCGGGGTCGCGGCCGTTGTCGTCGCGAACGCGAACAACGCCAAGCACCTCGGCGGTCAGCCCCCGAGCTTCTTCCTGCAGTATCGGCACCTCGCCTACTCGCACGGCGAGAAGTTCCTGAGCGCGGGGCAGACGGTCGTTCTCGGCCGCCAGGGTCATTTCACGTTCAGTTCCACGTGCTCGAAGGACAAGACCGGCCAGAACCAGGTCACGTTCGATGTCACCGCGAACACGACGGCTGATCTCGACGGGACGGGGCCGTCGCCGGCCGGCACCAAGGTCAACATTCACACGAACAGCGACGCGCTGGACACCAGCTCGGCGACGCCGTTGAATCCGGGCGACTTCGATCAGGTCGGCAGCGCGAGCAGCTCGACCGAGATCGCCAAGGATGGGCAGGAGGCCGACATCTTCTACAACGATGGGGTCAACTGGCCCGCCGGCCACGGCTCCAAGGCACATGACTGCTTCGCGGGCTACACCGGGTGGATCGTGGGGCTTCCGCCCGTGCCTGGTATCCCCGGCTGATCGACCGCCGCACGACAGGTGCCCGCCCCAGGTCGGGGGGCGGGCACCGGCGGCGAAGAGTCGCCGGGCGTGTGTGCGGTGTCAGATGGTTGAGCCAACCATCGAGAGGGGGTACGACTACTGCAGGAGCTTGAGCACAGCCTGTGGGGCCGAGTTGGCCTGCGCCAGCATCGAGGTGCCAGCCTGCTGGAGGATCTGCTCCTTGGAAAAGTTCACCATTTCAGAGGCCATGTCCACGTCACGGATCCGGCTCAGTGACGCCGAAACGTTCTCCTGATACGTGGTGAGGTTGTCCAGCGTGTACTGGAGGCGGTTCTGGACGGCGCCGAAGGTGGCCCGCTGGGCGGACACGTTGTTGATGTAACCGTCGAGTGACGCGAGCGCCGTGGTGCTGCCGAGGCTGATCGCGCCGACCATGGCGCCCATCGACATCGTCGTGACGGAGATCTGCTCGCCGTCGTTGGCGCCGACCTGGAAGCTGACCACTTGCGCGGACCCGGTGAACAGCGCGATGCTGTTGAACTGCGCGACCGTGCCGAGGCGGTCGATCTCGGACTGCAGCTGGTTGACCTCAGACTGGATCGCCTGCTGGTCGCCGGCCGCCAGCGTGCCGTTCTGGTACTGCACGGCGAGCTCACGAATGCGCTGGAGCATCGCGTGGACCTGGTTCAGGGAACCTTCAGCGGTCTGCACGAGCGAAATACCGTCCTGCGCGTTGCGCTGTGCCTGACCGAGACCGTTGACCTGGCTGGTCAGCTTCTGGCTGATGGCAAGGCCGGCGGCGTCGTCGGCGGCGCTGTTGATGCGCAGGCCCGAGGACAGACGCTGCATCGCCTTCGACAGCTGGTTCTCGGTGTTGACGAGGTTCCGATGCGCGTCGAAGGCATCGATGTTCGTGTTGATCATGAGGGACACGTGCTCATCTCCTTGATGGCTGATTGTGTGCGTTCAGCCGACTCCATGTCGACTGTCCCTTATCTATGTCGCTCGCCGGCGCGCGTGCCGGGGAGAGCGTGTTACCCCGTCTAATCGGACGTCGCCGGTTGGACTTGAGTGCTTTTGTCTGTGGGCGACGTCGTGAGGGGTAGGACCGTGCTGAAGGCATCCCACGCAAAGGAGACATTCCTGTGAGTACTGAGAACAGCCGCGGCCCGATCGCGGTCATCACCGGCGCGTCGTCCGGCATCGGCGAGGCGACCGCCCGTGCGCTCGTGGCCGACGGATACCGGGTCGCGCTGCTCGCCCGCCGAGCCGACAGGATCACCGCGCTCGCCGACGAGCTTGGCGCCCGCAGCCTCGCGATCGAAGCCGACGTCACCGACCGTGACTCCGTCGTCGCCGCGGCGGAGCGCGTCCGCACCGAGCTCGGGGCCGCCGACGTCCTTGTCAACAACGCGGGCCAGATGTTGCTCGGGCCGTTCAGCTCGGAGCAGCGCGCCGAGCACCGGCGGATGATCGAGACGAACCTCCTCGGCGCGATGACCGCCACCGAGGTGTTCCTCGATCAGTTGCGCGACGGCGGTGGCGACCTCATCAACATCTCGTCGGTTGCGGGTCGGTTCGCCCGGCCGGGGAACGCGGTCTATGCGGCCACCAAGTGGGGCATGAACGGCTGGTCCGAGGCGCTGCGTCAGGAGCTGCAGCCCGACATCCGGGTCACGCTGATCGAACCGGGCGCGGTGGCGACCGAGCTGACGGACCACATCACCGACGCGGACACCAAGCGCCAGGCCGAGCAGATGTACGAACGCACGGCGATCACGGCGCAGGACATCGCCGAGGTGATCGCGTTCGCCGTCAGCCGGCCGAAGCGGATGACCCTGAATGAGATCTTGATCCGGCCGACGGCGCAAACGTTCTGAGGAACGATCGGGGTGACGAGGGCGCGGCCGGCCGACCGGCCCTCGTCACGCGCGGGGGGCATCTAGCCCGAGATGCCGCTCGGGGCGCCGGACCCACTTGGCGCGCCGTAGCCGCCAGGCATGCCAGGGCCACCGTGCATACCGCCACCGTGCATACCGGCCCCGGGGCCCTGCATCACCTTGAACGACTTGTCGAGGTGAACCTCGACCTTGCTGCCGTTCGTCTTCGTGATCGTGACCTCGTACCCGCTACCGGTGAAGTCGGTGGTCACGGTACCGGCGGTGCCGCCGCCTTCGGCCTTGATCGCTGCGGCCTTCGCCTTGTCGGCCGCGGTGCCCGTCACCGTCTTCTCGGCGTCCTCGTGCGCAGCGGTCCCGTGGGCCGGCATGTTCGCCGGCGCCTGCCGGCTGGTCGGGGCGCTGGAGCTCGTGGTGGATGTCGTGGACGTCGATGACGTGGCGGCGGAGGCGATCGCGCCGCCTCCAATCGCGGCCGCGCCGACGGCGGCCCCGGTCATCAGCGTCGATCTCAGATTCTTCATGTCTCTCCTAGGGGTTGGTTCTGGGGGACGCGCTAGATCGTGCTCCCGAGTTGTGAGGGAGCTGAGAGACGAACGTGAGAATTACGTCAGAACGCTGGGCGAGGTCTATCTGCGTCGCGCGACGAGGTGGCCGGCGACGAGCAGGCCGATGATCAGCGCGATAGCGCCCCACAGCAGCGGGTTCGACAGCGAGAGCGTCCGGGCCTCGGAGCCGAGATAGCTGACGGCCGCGGTGAGCGGAACGAAGCCGACCGCGGAGGTCCACGTGAACCGCCAGAGGCTGAACCGGGCCGCGCCGGCTGCATAGCCGACGAAGCTGAACGGGACGACGGGAATGAGCCGGGCGCTGAGCCACACGACGGTGTCGGCGCCGTGAACGGCCCGCTCGAAGCGGCGGTAATGGTCACCGAGTACCGACCGCAGGAGCGGATCACCGACCCGGCGACCGATCGCGTAGGAGGCGAGCGCCGACAGGGTCCACCCGACGAGGCACAGCGCGAGCCCCGGGAGCCAGCCGTAGGCGAACCCGGCAGTCGCCGTGACCAACTCGGTTGGGTAGAAGATGACCGCGTGGACGAGCATCAGTGCCAGGAGCAGCAGCACCCCGCCGGCCTCGAGGCCGCGGATGTAGTCGCGCAGGCCGGCGAAGTCGCCATTCAGACAGAGCGTGACCGCGTGGCGCAACGCCGGTACGAGCGCGACCAACGCCGCACCGGCGGCGAGGGTCGCCAGCAGCAGGGCAAGCTGGAGCCTACGGCGCGGCGGGCGGTCGTCCTGTTCGTCCCGTTTGGCCTGTTGCTGCTCGGTCGCCTCGGTCGCGGTCACGGACCTAGAGTGCCGGTACTCGGCGCATCGTGTTGTGAACGTCTTGTGCGGGGCGAGCAAATGGCGCCGCTGTGGCCTCGCTGCGCTCGACCGGGCCCTCGGGCCGGTCGCACTCCGCGTCCGTGAGCGTCAGGTCGACACGACGGTGAACGCGTGGGTGTGCGGCCGCCCGCGCATGCCGCCGGCGCTCACCGGGACCGCGGTCATCCGGTAGTGACCGGCGGACAGGGCGTACCCGCGGACCGATCCGGTGAACCCGACCCGATTCTGCCCGGCGCGATCACGGTGGGTCACCGTTCCGACGTTGACGTACCGCCAGCAGCGGCGGCCGACGTGAGATCCGGCCCTCACGGCGGTGCATCGTCCCCTGTGTAGGGCGCCGCGAACGCGCCGCTGGACGGTCAACGTGGTCGTTGCGGCCTGGGAGTCGGTGTATGTGATCAACGTGCCGAACGGGGTTCGGGTGCGGCGCGCGCCGATCGTGGTGCGTGCTCGACGGGCGGCGAAGGATGAGTGGGTGAAGGACAGCGCGCTGTCCTGGGGTGCGATCAGGTGCTTGGTGCCTCCGCCTGAGGGCGGCCTGCTCGGTGGCGGCGGCGTCACGATGTCCGTGAACGTCGCGTCCGCGGTCGTCGTCGTACCGGCGCTGTTGGTTGCAGTGATCGCGAAGTGGTACGTCGCGCCAGGGGTCAGCCCGGTGAGCGGAATCGACACCGCCGCCGGCGAGGCGGACGCCGGCAGCGAGAGGGTGGCGGACGCCGACCCGTACGCCGGCGTCGGTCCGTAGTGGACGAGGTAGTTCGTCGGTGAGCCGTGCGTGTCGACGGTCGCCGTGAGCGTGCCGTGACCGTCGTGTGACGAGCCCGCGAGGGCGGTCACCGAGGGCGGAGTCACGTACTGGTCGGCGCCGATGTCGGTCACGCCCCCCGTCGTGCGCAGGTCGCCGTCGAGATCGAACGGGCCGTTGTCCGGGTCGACCGCTCCCTTCCCGATCGTCGATACGGACGTCGCCGCTTCCCGGTAGGACCCCGGGACGAATACCGGCGGGGTGTGCTGGTCGGTGACGCTCGTGTTGATCGCTGCTCCGGGGCCGCTCGGGACGACCTTGGTGTACTCGGAATGGTTTGTGTTGACGGTCGCGGTGCCCGTCCCCAGGGTCGTCGCGACGATGTCGGCGCCCGCCGGCCCGCCCTGCGCGATCGTGTTGAGCAGGTTGACGGTGACGGATCCACCCGCCGCCTGGGTGGCGACCGTGATCGCGACCCCGGTCGAAGCGGTTGCCAGGAGCGTGTCGTTGCTCAGCTGCAACGACTCACTGCCGCCGTTGGTCTCGACGTCGACGGCAGGGCCGCCCGAATCCACGGCGACGCAGACGTTGTCACGGAACACGAGCGTGCCTGAGAGCGTGCAGGTTCCGCTGCCGCCGACCACGATCAGCTGCTCCGCGACACCACGTCCGAAGAACATGTGCGCACTGGAAAGGTCGAGATCGAGGTAGCGGAGCACGGGCTGGCCGGCGTTCGGTGCGTCGTTCAAGCCGCCGAGAGTGAGCGTCGGACGCGGCGCGTCGGCCTGCCCGTGGATCGTCATCGGACGGTCGACCGACAGCGAAGACGGGACGTCGTAGTGGCCCGGCTGTACCGTGACGTCGTCGCCCGCCGCCGCGACGGTGGTGACTGCGTGCTCCAGGTCGCACGGATGCGCAGGATCGCTGCAGGCTGGATCCGTTGTGCTGCCGCCGACGCCGACGTAGCGGTTCGTGGCGAGTGCGCTCGTCGGCGCGACGGTGACGGCGTACGCGAGGAGGGCCAATGTTGAGGTGAGGCGAATCCCTGTCGTGAAGTGCATGGCGGGAGCGTCGCATCGGCTCCCGGACGCGACCATGGTGGCCAGCACGCTCGTGATGGCGGAAAACCGACAGGATCCGGCGGCTGGCCGCTGCCGGCGCTCAGCGCTCCAGGAACGCAAGAACGGACAGCACGCGGCGGTGTCCATCAGGCCGCGCCGAGAGTCCGAGCTTCTCGAAGATCGATGTCACATGACGTTCGACGGCGCGCTCGGACAGGAACAGCCGTGCGGCAATCCCGCGGTTCGTCAAGCCCTCAGCCATCGCCTCGAGCACCTCGCGCTCGCGCGGGGTGAGCCGATCAAGCGGCCCCTCTGGCCGTCGTCGCCCCATCATCTCGCTCACGACCTCGGGATCAAGCACCGCCTCGCCCGCCGCCACCCGGTCGACCGCGCGCACGAACGTGTCAACGTCCGCGACGCGGTCCTTGAGTAGGTAACCAACACCAGCCGCGCCGTCCTCGAGCAGCGGGCGGACGTAGTGCTCCTCGACGTACTGGGAGAGGATCAGGATCCCGGTTCCGGGCATGCTGGAGCGGATCTCCGCGGCGGCCCGGATGCCCTCGTCCGACTGTCCGGGCGGCATCCGAATGTCGATGATCGCGACGTCCGGTTTGTGCGCCCGCACCTTGCGGAGTAACTCCTCGGAGTCGCCCGCCTGTCCGACGACCTCGATGCCCGCGCCCTCCAAGAGGCGGACCGCGCCCTCTCGCAGCAGCACGGAGTCCTCCGCGATCACAACGCGCATGACAGCCCCCCGCCGCACGGCAGTGACGCGCGCAGCGTCGTCCCATCGCCGGCCGCGCTGTGGACCGTGAACGACCCGTCGAGTGCCGCGACGCGATCGGCCAGCCCGCGGAGACCGCTGCCGGTCACCGCGTCCGCGCCGCCGACGCCGTCGTCACGGACCTCGACGAGTAGCTGGTCGTCGTGCAGCGTGACGTGGATCTCGACGAGGTGGGCGTTCGCGTAGCGCGCGGCGTTGGTCAACCCCTCGGCGACGACGAAGTAGGCCGCAGCCTCGATCGGCGCCGCCAGCCGTACGACGGGCGCCTCGACGAGCACGGCGGGCACGGCGCTGCGGCGGACGAGGCCGCGGAGCGCCGGCTCGAGTCCTCCCTCGGTAAGGACAGCGGGGTGGATGCCGCGCGCGAGTTCGCGCAGCTCGTCCATTGCGGCCGCCAGGTCGGCGGCCGCCTCGTCGAGCAGCTCGGCCGCCTGCGCGGTGTCGGCGTCGAGGCACTGACGAGCGGCGCGGAGGTTCATCGTCGCCGTCACGAGCTGTTGCTGTGCGCCGTCATGCAGGTCGCGTTCGATCCGGCGGCGGGCGTCATAGCCGGCCTCCACGATTCTGGCCCGAGAGGCCTTGAGTTCACGTTCCGCCGCCCGTCGATCGGTGATGTCCCGAACGTGCGCGGTGAACGTCGGCGGACCGGGGACGTCGATCCGGGTGATGGTCAGCTCGACCGGAAACCGGGTGCCGTCGGCCCGGATGGCCTCGATCTCGATGCGGCGGTCGAGCACCTGCGGCTCGCCGCTCGCGAGATACCTGGCGAGCCCGGTCCTGTGGGCGACACGCAGCTCGGGTGGGACGATCAGCTCGGCCATCTCTCGCCCGACGGCATCGTCAGCTCGGTAGCCGAACGTCCGCTGGGCCGCCGGGTTGAACTCGACGACGCGTCCACGGTGATCCATCGTGACGACACAGTCGAGCGCGGCGTCGAGCGTTGCCTTGTGCCGCTGCGCGACGGCTTGGCCGGCGGCCTCGGCTCGTTGCCGCTCGACGAGCTGCCCCAGCTGCATTCCGAGCAGCTCGAACGCATCGACAAGATCTGCGTCAACGTCAAGCGGCTCGTCGCCGAGCAACTCGATCACGCCGACGAGTCCGCGCTCGCTGCGGACGGGGAAACAGGCGGCCGCGTGCAGGCCGGCGTCGGCCGCGGCCTGGTGGCGTGGCAGCTCCGGGTCGGCGGCGAAGTCGCTGACCCACTGCGGCCGGCCGGCGAGCCACACGCGTCCCGGGAGGCCCTCGCCGGCGTGCAGGGGCAGCCCATCAGTGAGCGCGCCGAACGCCGTGAGCCGGACGTCTCCCAGGTGCCACAGCGCGACACAGCGCAACGTGTCCGGATCCTCCGAGGGTTCCCATGCGGCTGCGAACGACCACCCGAGCTCGGTCGCGATCGCTTGGATCGCGCGGGCATAGGCATCGCGTGCGTCCGCCGCGGTGCTAACCGCCGCTGCCACCGCTCGTTGAAGCATCAAGGTGTTCCCGGTTACGCCCAGCGTGGTCCCTCCGCCAACTGGCGAGCCCAAGCCTAGCCGGTGGCCAGCACGGCATCGAGCGCCGGGCCGGTCAGCGCGGCCTTCGGCAGGAACCCACGCGCTCCGTGTGCGAGCGCAAGCTCGCGGTAGTCGGAGGACTCGTGGGTGGAGGTAACAACGACCGCGAGCCGAGGCAGACGAGCGTTGAGTGCACGCGCGACCTCGAGCCCGCTGATGTCCGGCAACCCGACGTCGAGCAGGACGACGTCGGCGTCGATCGCTGCCGCGGTTGCGATCGCGCCGGCACCGTCGGCCGCCTCGCCGACAACGTCCCATCCGGCGGCTTCAAGCGTGCGGCGCGCGGTCCGGCGGAATCGCTCGTGGTCATCGACGATCAGCACGCGCGCGGGCATGGCACCAGCCTGACAGGTGGCGCGGTGCCGGGGGTTGGGGGCGAGCCGCCGTCATGGCGTCGGTTTTCCGCCACCACGATGCGGCGGGCATCCCTGGGGCGGAGCTCCACCCTCGGCGACGATGGCGCCATGGCACAGTGGACAAAACCATCCGACGACGAGCTGCGGGCGCTCCTCGGGATTCCCTTCGGTCTGACCCGCTCGCTCCGTGACCCACGTCAGCTTCGCTCGCCGCGCCACGCGGAGCTGGACGGCCGCCAGGTGTGGCGGTTCGACGTCGCGCTCAACCGCAGGTACTTTGCCGCCGACCACGAGTCGGTCGCCAACAACTACAGCGCCGGGGTCGTAGCGACGGCACGTCGGATCGACGGACGCGTGGCGCTTGAGCGCCGCGGGCCCATGCGACGCGCCGAATCGGCCCGGCTTCCCGAGGTGACCGTGCCGCACCCGGCGCTTCATGGCGCGTTCCGGGTGCGGGCGAGCGCATCGGAATCGGCGGCCGCGCTGCTGACGGGGGAGGTGTGCGACTGGCTCACGACGGACGGCAAGGGCTACCACTATGAGGTCGTTCACGACCGCGTGCTCGCATACGGCTGGCGACGGTACTTCCCGACCGGCGGACCGGTGCGCGCGGCGCTCGGGCTCGCCCGGGCGATCGAGCGGCTATACGATCCGAGTCCCAACGAGGAGCTCGTACGTCACTTATGAACGTTTCTGTTGTCGCAATCGCTGGAGCCGGCTTCATGGGGTCGGGGATCGCGGAATCGATGATCACAGCCAGCCGTCAGGTGTTTCTCTACGAACCTGCCCCGGAGCCACTTGACCGCGCGCGGAAACACATCGCTGCGTCGCTCGCCAAGGCGGCGGCCCGCGGCAAGCTCGGCGAGGAGACCCCGGACGAACTGCTCGAGCACGTGACGTTCACAACCAGGCTTGAGGACCTAGCGGGCGCCGATGCCGTGATCGAGGCCGTGATCGAGGACGTCGACATCAAGCGCGATCTGTTTTCGAGGCTTGACTCGGCGCTACCGGACGCGCAGTTCCTGGCGTCGAACACGTCGTCGATTCCGATCGCAGAGCTCGCCGCGGCGACGACGCACCCGGAGCGAGTGCTTGGGCTGCACTTCTTCTCGCCGGTGCCCGTGATGAAGCTCGTCGAGATCGTGCTCGCGCTTGACACCTCTGACGAGGTGACCGCGGCTGCGGAGGAGTTGGTCCACGAAATCGGCAAAGAGCCGGTCCACACGAAGGATCGCTCCGGCTTCATCGTCAACATGCTGCTCGTGCCGTACCTGATGTCGGCGGTGCGGATGTTCGAAACCGGATTCGCCTCCCGTGAGGACATCGATACCGGGATGAAACTCGGGTGCGGTCACCCGATGGGGCCGCTCACGTTGTGCGACCTGATCGGCCTCGACGTGCTCTACGCGGTCTGCAACTCCCTGTATGACGAGTTCAAGCGCGACGAGTACGCGCCGCCGCCACTCATCAAGCGGATGGTCGCCTCTGGGCGGCTCGGGCGGAAAACCGGGCGCGGGTTCTACGACTACGCCGCCTGAGACGACCGCTCAGGCCTTGACGAACCGGCTGCCGCGGGGCCCGGCGTGAACGACCGCGTGCAGCGCGCTCCCCCGGACCCACTGCTTCCAGGACAAGAACCACATCGTCCAGCCGTTGCCCCACTCCCCGGCCCGCGGACTGCCGGTGACGGTCACAGGATCGCCCGGAACCGCCAGGTTGTAATAGGTCTCGGCGTTCGCCGGCGACATGTTGATGCAGCCGTGACTCACGTTCGTGAAGCCCTGCTCGCCAACCGACCAGTACGCATCGTGGAGGTAGTCGCCGCTCCACGTGAACCGCACCGACCAGGGCACAGAGATGCTGTAGCCGGGGCCGGTCATCTGGACGGGGTTGGCCTTCTCGATCGTGAGGTATCGGCCGTTGGGCGTGTCGTCGCCGGGGCGGCCGCTGCTGATCGGCCAGTGCGCGAACAGCTTCCCGTCGCGGAACACGTTCATGGAGTGCTGCGACGTACTGGCGACGACGATCAGTGAACGTCCGATCGCGAAGGACTGCGTGAGGGTGTGGTGGCCGTAGACGCCCGGCGCGGCCTGCACCCCGTTGAGATGACCGACGAAGCTGATCCGGGTGTGCGGCCGCCAGTAATGCTTGGGCCGGAAGTACACGCAGGCCGGCGCCATGTTGCACGGGATGTCCCAGTACCACGAGCCGACGACCGGCTTTGATGTCTTGATCGTGAGGGCGCGCTCGACCGCGGCGCGGTTCGTCACCGGGCGGCTGAAGTAGAGGACGATGGGGATCCCCACGCCGTACGTCTGACCGGAGCCCTCGACGATCCTCGTCTCGAACGTCTGGGTCGGCGTGAACGTTCGGAACGAGCTCTTCTCGGTGACGGGCTGACCGCTCGCACCGACAGCGGTCACGACCACGGTGTACCGCTGCGCGACGTCGAGCGCCCAGCGGCTGTGCCACCGGGTCCCGGTGGCGTTCAGCTTGCCGGTGACCGGCGCTCCATGCGAGAGGACCGAGACGTGGGTGATCTTCCCGTCGGCCGCCGTGACGGTGATCCCGCGGCCCGGCTTCGCATCGAGATGGCCCGAGGTCGGCGTGATCGACACGCGCACCGGGATGGCGGTGGTCGTGGTCTGGGCCGTCGACTGCTGGGCGCTGCCGTGGTCGGCGGTCGAGTGGCCGCCGCCGCATGCGGCCAGGATCGCGGGAAGCGCGATCGCGATCGCGACAGCGGCCCACCCGCGCCTGTGGGGGCGTTGGGACGATCTGCGGGAAGCGTCTTGGACGGGGGCGTCGGGCAACTCCAACCTCTCGGTCAAAGCTTACGCCCGGCCCTCGCTCTCACAGCGGTGTGGGCGAGTTCTATCGTGGAGGTATGGCAAAGACCTGGATCCTCCACACCGGGACGAAGGGCACCGGCGCTCAGATGGTGCCGCTGGAGCGGCGCGAGCAGCGCGACCGGCCTGTGGAGCCGGTCTTTGTCCCGAAGCGGCGCTCAGCGGTCGAGCCGGCTGAGCCGGAGCCCGCGGCGCCCCATCGGTTCCGCGTGCTCGACGTGATGACCCGCGAGCTGCTGGCCGACGACGTCGCTGCCCGCGAGGCGGTCGATGCCCTCCGCGACGTGCGCAGCGTCGTCGATGTGAATGTGTATGTCTGGCATCAGGAGCATGACCGCTGGCGGCGCCTGACGCTGGATGAGCAGCGCGCGATGCTGGACCTGGCGCACGCCGACGATGACTTTTCGCTGAGCTCCCGCCGTGCGCCGCCTGGATCCACCGGGGCGCGCGGTCGGGGCTCGAGATCGCGCGGATCGTGTGTCGCCCGGACGGGCTCGTGGTTGAGGGGGTCACCGTCGCGACCGAGGACGGCGAGTCCTGGCAGGTCGACTACCGGCTCGTCCTCGACCTGGAGGGGCGGAGCCGGAGCGCGACCGTCACGAGTCAATCTTCAGGACTTGACGCTCGCGTCGAGCTCACGTGCGACGAACGCGGTCGCTGGTGCGCGAATGGTCACCACGTGGCTCAGGTCGACGGCTGCGCCGACGTCGACCTCGGGTCCTCGGCCCTCACCAACGCATTTCCTGTCCGGCGGCTCGGCCTGCGGACCGGCGACGCGGCAGATGCGCCCGCGGTCTACGTCCGAGCTCCTGACCTGGTCGTCGAGCGGCTCGATCAGCGCTACCGCCGGCTTCCCGACGAGGGCCATGCGGCGCGGTATGAGTACGAGGCACCTCGCTTCGACTTCGCCTGCACGATCCGTTACGACGAGGCGGGCCTGGTGCTCGACTATCCGGGCATCGCCGTCCGCGCCTTGAACACGGCGGTGAGGTAGCCCCCTTGGCGCAGCTGGTCGTCCTCGGATGCGACGGTCCACCAGGCGCCGGGGAAGTGGGCGCTCCCCAGGAGCGGCCAGTCGCCTGACGCGGCCCGGCGGAGAATCTCGTGTCGGGTCGCCGTGGCCTGGTCACGGTCGAAGTCGGCGATCGACGGGAGCTGTGGCTCGGTCACCTGGTGGGGGTGGTTGAACGCGTCACCGACGAGCACCACCCGCGCATCGGGGCCGGTGATCACGAGCCCGACGTGACCAGGCGTATGCCCTGGGAGGGGCACCATCTCGATCGCATCGGTCAGCGCGCCGGGTTCGGACAGTCCGATCCGGCCGTGGCGTTCGACTGGATCAAGCGCCTGCACGACCCAGTCGGGCGTCTCGCCGGTGTGGTTCGCCGTCCATTCGCGCGCGTGCACGCGGTACGTGGCGTTGGCAAAGGTCGGCAACCCGGAGTCGGGGTCGTCGGCCCACCCGATGTGGTCCTCGTGCAGGTGCGTGAACACGACTTCGCCTACGTCATCCGGGGCCACGCCGCAGCGCACGAGCTGCCCCGGAAGAGTGCCGACGACCTGGAAGACGTCGGCTGCGATCGTCCGCTCACAGCCGACACCGGCGTCGACGAGTACCGTCAGCGCCGGCGTCTGCACCAGGAACAGATTGATCGGCAGCCGCCAGTGCCCGTCGGCGCTCACGGTCTCCGGATAGCGCTCTTTGACGGTCGGCCAGCCGGCGGCCGGCTCGCCCGGGAAGCATGCTTCGATCGGGCGGCGGTGATCTGCGATCGCGTCCGTCAGCGCCGTGACCGTGATTCCGCCGCCGAGCTCGACCGGCGGGAACAGAGGTGGTGCTGATTCGCTCGTCACGCCTCGGTCGCCGCTCGCCGGTGGGGCGCACTAGCTCAGGAGTTCGGATTCGTGGGCGCGGAAGATCGCCGCGTAGTCGCCGGCGCCCGGCTCGTGCAGCGCCGTGACGAGGGCGCGGATCCTCGGGGTCATCACGAGCAGGTACCGCGCCGGCTGACCGCGATGCGCGTTGCCGTAGGCATGCGGTGTCCCCTTCGGTGCGAGTACCGCCTCGCCTGGCCCGGCCTCGACGATCTCGTCGCCGATCCGGAACTTGAGCGCGCCCTCGAGCACGTACCACGCCTCGTCATCGCGATGGTGGACATGCAGCGGTGCGATCCACTCCCACTCGGAGTCTCCGGAATCCCGCCATTCGACGATCACAAAGTCGCCGTCCGGGCCGCCGAGTTGCTCTCCGGGGTGCATGCAACCGAGACTATTACCTCGATGGTCGGTCCTGATGCAAACGCCGTCGTGACACGGCTCCGGGAACTCGACACCCGCAGCGGCGGGCAGCGCGTGGCGTGGAGCGCCGTGTGGCGTCAGGAGCGATCGCTCCTGGACGCGCTCGCGCGGGAGCTGGTGCCGGACGTGCGCATTTCGTCGGACGCGTTCGCGAATCGCTGGTACGTGCTCGACGGAGAGTCCGCAGACAGCGTGCTCCTCGGCTCGCACACCGATTGCGTGCCCGGCGGCGGGTGGCTGGACGGCGTCCTCGGTATCCACGCCGGGCTCGAGGTGCTGCGCGTGGTGGCTGACGACGGTGGCCCGCGGCATCGCACCGTGGCCCTCGTCGATTGGGCGGACGAGGAAGGAGTCCGCTTCGGTCGATCGTTGCTCGGCTCGTCGGCCGCGTGCGGCTCGCTCTCCCGCACCGAGCTTGAACGTCTAAGCGACGCGGACGGTCGATCCGCGGCCGAGGTGGTCTCGGAGTTCGGGTTTGACGCTGAGCGGCTCGGGGCGCGCGTCCCGGAACTCGGCGGAGTCGCCTGCGCGCTGGAACTCCACATCGAACAGGGTCCGATCCTCGAGGCGAGCGGGCGTCGCGTCGCGGCGGTCGCGGGCTGCCTCGGCGTGACCCGCGCTCGGTATGTGCTGCGGGGGCGCTCGGGCCACGCGGGCGCGACGCCGATGACGCTCCGTGCAGATCCCGTGCGCGCCGCTGCCGAAGCGATTGCGGCGATCAGCGGCCGGGTGGACTCGGCGAACGGGCTTGCGACCGTTGGTCAGCTGGCGGCGAGTCCCGGCATCCCCACCGCGATCGCGGCCGAATGCGCGTTCACCCTCGATCTCCGGCACGAGGACGCCTCGCGGCTGGAGGAGCTCTCGACCGCCGCCCGTGCCGAGATCGAGGCGGCGGCGAGGCGACACCGATGTGAGCTCTCAGGGATCGGACTGTGGTCGATCGCGCCGGTCAACTTCGACCCGGCGCTCGTCGAGCAGGCGGTGCGCTTCACGGATGGCGGTGCTCCACTGCGATCCGGTCCGCTCCACGACTCAGCGGCGCTCGCGGGCGCGGGCATCCCTACGGTGATGGTGTTCGCGCCATCGGTGGGCGGCGTCAGTCACACCCGTGAGGAGGACACGCCGGACGACGCGCTCGTCGAGGCGATCGAGCGGTTTGCCGCGCTGGCCATTCACCTCATCCGGAATTGAGGGCTCCCCCGCGTGGTGCGACCGGCTCGCGCTCCGGCATTGGCGCCCGGTCGAGAACGTGCCGGCTGAGGAACTCCACGATGGCATCCACGGCGGCATCGGTCTGGTCGGTCATCGCCGCGTAGTGCCCGCCGGGCAACTGCACGAGTTCTCCCCGTGGGGCGCGCCGAGCGGCCACCGCGGCCGGACCGGGCGGCGTCACGCCGTCATCCTGGAACTCGAGCACGAGCAGGGGAACCTGGATGCGTGGCGCCTCGCGGCCGGGGCGGTAAAAGCCGATGCGCATCGCTGAACTCGCGGCGACCGTCTTCGGCCACACGTCGTCATACCGCCCGTTCGGGCTGAGGGCATCAGGGCCGTTTTGGGCGTCGGGCGTGTTGATCGAGGCGATCTGGCCGCGGGGGGCGTTGAGCGGGATGAGGATCGGATCGCGGCCGAGCCGCGTGGCGATCGCATCGCCGGCCGCCAGGAGGCTCATCCTCAGGAGCACGGCGGGCGTGACGAACCTCAGGGCGTACCGCGTCGCCGCGAGACCGTCCGACAGCCCGGCGTGAACGATCGCCGCACCGAGGTCGGGCATGCGCGCCGCGACCTTGTAGACGTGACCGCCGGACACCGAAAAGCCCCAGATGGCGACCTTGCGAGGATCGACTTCCCGGAGTGTGCGCGCGAAACCGACGGCTGCCTCGAAGTCGGTGATCTGCTCCCCGAGACGGACGAGCCCCCGCTGGTTCCCGGCGCTCTCGCCGAGCCGCCGGTAGTCGAAGGCCAGCACGGAGAAACCGGCCCTGTGGAATCGCTGCGCGAGAAGGTTGGTGCCGGGCTCCTTCGGAACGCCCAGGCCGGCCGCCATGACGATGCAGGCGCTGTTGTCACCTTGGTAGTGCCAGGCGGCGCAGCGCATGCCTGCACTCTCAAAGAACACTTTCTGGCGGTCCATGATCGCGCTCCTCTGTCGCAACGGGTGGTCTGGCTGAGTCGACGATACAAGCGTATCGTAAATTATTGCATCCATATTGGACCAGCGCACCTCGGGCCTTGCCAGCGCACCCCGGGCCTTGGGGATGGCAGGGGTGACCCTGGGTTGACGATCGCGACGGGCCGTGCAAAGATACAGTGCTGTATGGATCAATCGACACCCAATACGGAACTCGTCACCCGACAACTCGACGTTCCTCACCATCTGCACGCGCTGAGCTCCTTGGATCGCGTCGACTACGCCGACTCGTTCCTGATGCGCGTGCCGGATCCTCGCCGTTGGCCGGCGGAGCGCTGGGCTCGCCTGGTGCTGACCGATGCGCCGCCTGACCTCCGTGCGCGCCTCGTTACGGGATGGTTGGCCCTCGGTCTGAAACTGTCGCGCCACCCGCGGTCGATCCTCGGGTGGACGGTGCGGGTCGGCACGCCTGACCATGTCCTGCTCGGGGCGGGGTCGCGCGTCGGGATGCCAGCCGAGCTGATGTTCAAGCGCGAGGCGCGCGGTGTGCGGTTCTGCACGTTCGTCGCGCACGAGAACGCTCTCGCGCGTGCCATGTGGACGGCCACCGAGCCCGTGCACGGGCGTGTCGTCCTCTCCCTGCTCCGCGGAGCGTGCGAGCGCTGTGATCAAACAGACAGCGCCGTATATTTCGCATCAAGCGAGGATGCGCGCAAGCGCCCGGTCAAGAACGTCGCTTCTTCGCCGGCCGTCGTGTCGGGCCGCGATGAAATGCCTGCCGATCGCGAGTGAGAAGGCGAGCATGCTCCTGGCCTCGACCTCATCAGGGTCTGAGCAGAACGTCGCGATTTGCGAGCGTAGGTAGGCCATCCGTCGGTCGTCGACCCGCCTGAGTCGCTTCTCGACGGCAGCGTCACGACGCGCCCAATCGCGGACCGCGAGGTCGATCGGTACGAGGTCTTTGGAAAACGTCTCGATGCCCGCTCGCCGGACACGCTCGCGGGGGTCGCCTCCCTCCGCCTCGACCCGTTCGATCACGGCGTTGGTCGACCGGTGCTCCCAGGCGTCGAGCAGTTCACCGAGGAACGCCTCGCGGCTCTCGAAGTGCCAGTAGAAGCCGCCTCTTGTCACCCCGAGCTCTTTGGCGAGGGGCTCGATGCGGACTGCGTCAGGGCCCCCGGAGGCGAGCGCCTGCAGACCGGCGTCGATCCACGTGTCGCGATGGGTCCGGGTGTGGGCGGGCACCGAGGCAGTATCGCCGGATCGGACGGTTCGAACACGCAGCGCTCGCGGCTCACTGCCCATATCCTCTGGGCGACGATGGCCAAGCCGTCACAGCGCTCCGCGGCCTACGTCCGCTCGGTGCCCCAGTCAGACCTGACGGCAGCGGCCCGGATCCGCAACGCGGCGCTGGCGCGCTTCGCAGAGGCAGGCCCGCAGGCCACCTCGATCCGTGACATCGCCGAAGCCGCAGGAACGTCTCCGGGGCTCGTCCAGCATCACTTCGGCACCAAGGCGAAGCTGCGGGACGCCGTGAACGAATACGTGACGGGGATCGTGCAGGATGCATTTGCCGAGCTCTCTGACGACGGTGAAGAGGATCCGATTCAGGCGGCTGGCGACCGGATCACCGAGTTCGTCGCCGCCAACCCCACTGCGCTCCGGTACGTCGGACGCGCGTTGGTCGAGGACGATCCCGCCGCGCGGCGCGTCTTCGCCGCCTTCGTCTCCGTCATTCAGACGAACATGCAGCGGCTCGCGAAGCAGCGATCGCTCCATTCCGATCTTGACATCGAGTGGGCGGCGCTCCACCTCGTGATCTTCAACATCGCGACCCTGCTGTTCGAAACGACGCTCGACGACCAGCTCGGTGCTCCGTTCTTCTCGCCCGAGCAGCTGCGCCGATGGAATGTGGCGACGACTGAGCTGTATCGCCGCGGGATGTTTCGCTGAGCCGCCTCGCACCGCCGCTGTCCCGCTGAAGGCCGCGACGAACACGCCGGTCAGCGAGTTCCGCCACGGTCGAGCTGCTCCGGCGAGATAGTCCCAGTCGCGGTTGAAACGGTACGAGTAGTTGGCGGGAGGCTGGGGCGACTGCGTCTCGAGGAATCGAACTCGCCCGCCGCTGCGATTGTGGAAGGCGTGGATGCATCCGACGCCGGTCCAGAAGAGATCGCCTGGCCCGAGCGTGAACTGCTCGTCGTCGGCGCTCGCATCGACCTCGCCGTCGAGCACGTAGTAGGTCTCCTCGAACGGGTGGTCGTGGGGCTGCGCCACCCCGCCCGGCTCGTATTCGACCATGAACATCTGATGCAGAACCGCTCCCAGCCGCTGGTCGACGAGCATCTTGACCGCGATCCCGCTGTAAGCCAGCAGCGCGGTGGCCATGCTGGCCGAGACAGTCGGTGCATCGACTGCGGCGCCGATCTTGAGGCGATCGAGGTCCATGTCGCTTGAACCGAGGCGGAAGAAAGTTCGCGTGCGCGGATCCCGGATGTCGAGCGGGGGCGACGGACCGTCGAGGCGCGCAGGCCCGCCCGTCCGGAACGTGTCGGGAGGCCCGGAGAGGCGCGGAGCCGGGGTACTCACCTCAAGCCAGACAGCGTCGGAGGCCGTCGCGTTGCTCCACGCGTGGGGAACGCCGACGGGCAGCAGCCCGCATTCGTTGGGGGATAGGCGGTAGCTGCGCCCGTCGACGCTCAGCAGCGGATTGCCAGTGAGGACGAAGAAGCTCTGCTCGAACGAGTGCAGATGCGTGTCGGTCTGCCCGGACGGCGCCAGCGTCCACCGCGCCCAACCCGTGTGCGCGGAGCCAACGTGCGACCCCACGAGTGGCGTCACTCCGACGCCTTCCGCCTGAGCGGTGAGTGCCATGCAGCCGGGTCCGACTTCCGGGCCCGCCTCACCGCGCCGCTGCACGTGGAACCGCCGGCGCTGATCGCTCACATCACTACCCAGCCGCCGTCGACAGCAAGATTCACGCCGTTGATCGCCGGGTTCCCGAGCAGGAACAGCGCCGCATCGGTGACATCGTCCATCGTCACCAGGCGACCAGTGGGAGTCCGCTCTTTGACGCGCGCGAGCATCTCGGCGTTGCCCGCCCACGCCGGGCTGTCACCGACGATCCCGGGGTGAAGCGCGTTGACGCGCACGGGCGCCAGCTCGGTGGCGAAGGTCCGCACCATCGACATGACGGCCCCGTTGACGCTCGTCACGGTGGTCGATCCCGGGTAGGGACGGTCCTTCGCCAGGCCGCCGAACAGCAGGACGGACGTGTCCTCGTGCATCCGTGAGTGCAGGCAATGCAGAACCTCCGTGTAGCCCACGAGCTTGAGCGTGACGAGCCGCATCGCCCGCTCGATGCTGTAGTCGCGGACGCTGTTGGAATCACGGTCGATCGCCGCCAGCACGAGCCGGTCGAGGCGCTCGATCGCGCCGAGCGCATTCCCGATGTCGGCCGGCGCCGTCAGATCGACGGCGGCGGCGGACGCCGATCCTCCGATCTCCCGGGCGACGCCTTCGGTGCGGCCTGCGTCCCGGCCGGTGATCACCACGCGCTCGCGACCTTGCGCGCAACGCTCGGCGAGGTGTCGCCCGAGGCCACTCGTTCCACCGATGATCAGCGTCGTCCCTGTCATCTCCCTACCGTCGCAGCGTATTACGCTATTGAAGACTCGTACGCGACGTGTTGCCAGGCCGGTAGCAGCGCTGGCGACGCCTGGACGGGCTGATGATGTCGCCGACTTTCCGGACCTGGCGATGCGGCTGTTCAACACGCCGTCGTTGGCCCACATTGTCTTCTCCAATTGCGTCGGCCCGGCGGTGTTGGCCGACAAGGACGCGGTGCATCGCGACGTCGCGCGCCTGGAGAACGCGGCGAATGGCCATCCTCGGCGCTCTGGCAGACGCGCTGTCCTACGAGTACAGGGCGATCCGGCCGAGATCACCCGATCCGGGTGATGCTTGCCCGTCGTGCGCTTGCCACGGTCAAGTCGCGCGACAGCTGCGCGATTTCTTCCCCTCTGCCGAGATATGTGAGGCTGGCACCATGAGCGAGCGGTTCAAGGGCGTCATCAACGTTGATATCCGTGACTCGGTGCCAGATTGGGCTCCGTTCGAGGCGCCGAAGGCTCCGGAGGGAGCGCCGAACGTTCTGTACATCGTCCTGGACGACGTCGGCTTTTCGGTGTTGAGCAGCTACGGCGGTCCGGTCCCGACCCCGAACATCGATCGCATCGTCGGGGACGGCGTTCGCTACACCCAGATGCACACGACCGCGCTGTGCTCGCCGACCCGCTCGTGCCTGCTGACTGGGCGCAATCACACGCGCAACAGCATGGCCTGCATCACCGAGGCAGCGATCGGGTTCCCGAACGCCAGCGGGGTGATCCCGCCGGAGAACGGGCAGATCCAGGAGATTCTCGGAGAGGCCGGCTGGAACACCTACATGGTCGGGAAGTGGCATCTCTGCCCGGAGTCGGAGATGAACCTCGCATCCTCGCGGCGAAACTGGCCGACCGGCCGCGGCTTTGAACGGTTTTACGGGTTCCTCGGCGCGGAGACCAACCAGTGGTATCCGGACCTCGTGTACGACAGCCATCTCGTCGATCCACCCCGCTCGCCGGCCGAGGGCTACCACCTGACCGAGGACCTGACCGACAAGGCATTGGAGTTCATCAGGGACGCGAAGGTCGTCGCGCCCGAGAAGCCGTTCTTCCTGTATTACGCGCCAGGGGCGTGCCATGCGCCGCACCACGTGGCGCAAGATTGGATCGCCAAGTTCAAGGGCCAGTTCGACATGGGCTACGAAGCGATCCGTGAGCAGACGCTCGCCCGCCAGAAAGAACTCGGAATCGTCCCGGCGAACACCGAGGTGCCGCCGATCAACCCGATCGCCGACCACACTGGCCCCGACGGGCAGCCTTTCCCGCCACTGGACATGACGCGACCGTGGGACTCGTTGTCGGCCGAGGAGCAGCGACTGTTCTGCCGGATGGCCGAGGTGTATGCGGGCTTCATGGCGCACGCCGATGCCCAGATCGGGCGGCTGCTGGACTACCTGGAGGAGACCGAACAGCGTGAGAACACGCTGATCGTGTTGATCTCCGACAACGGCGCGAGCGGCGAGGGCGGACCGAACGGGTCGGTGAACGAGAACAACATCGCGAACGGCATCCCGGACTCGATGGAGCAGAACCTCGCGATGCTCGACGAGCTCGGTGGTACGAAGACCTACAACCATTACCCGAACGGCTGGGCGATGGCCTTCAACACCCCGTTCAAGATGTGGAAACGCTACGAATTCAACGGTGGCACGAGCGACCCGTGCATCATCTCGTGGCCAGCCGGGATCGCGGCGAAGGGTGAGATCCGCGAGCAGTACCACCATGCGATCGATCTCGTCCCAACGATCCTCGACTGTCTCGGCGTCGAGCCACCTCAGGCGATCGGCGGTCACACGCAGAGCGACTTCGACGGCATCAGCATGCGGTACAGCTTCGACCACGGGACGATGCCGAGTGCGCGAGCGACTCAGTTCTATTCGATGCTCGGCTCCCGGGCCATCTGGCACGACGGCTGGAAGGCCGTGACCACCCATCCGACGATCAGCGGCTGGAGCCACTTCGGCACCGATACGTGGGAGCTGTACCACACCGACGTCGATCGGGCCGAGCTGAACAACC
This sequence comes from uncultured Solirubrobacterales bacterium, assembly GCA_963779695.1. Classification (GTDB taxonomy): domain Bacteria; phylum Actinomycetota; class Thermoleophilia; order Solirubrobacterales; family Solirubrobacteraceae; genus Palsa-465. The sequence goes on along the minus strand of CAVZZH010000030.1, from coordinate 14,406 downwards.
TCGCGGACCAGGAACCCGAGCGGCTCAGTGAGATGGTCAGCCTCTGGTACGCCGAAGCCGGCCGCAACGGAGCGTTCCCACTCGATGACCGCTCAGCCCTCGAAATCCTCACGACCCCGCGTCCAGTGCTGAGCCCCGCGCGCAACCGCTACGTCTACTACCCGGACCTGGCGGAGGTGGCCGAGTCCCAAGCGGTCAACACCCGCAACCGTTCATACGCGATCGGCGCGCTCGTCGACATCCCGGCCCCAGGCGCCGAGGGCGTCCTGTTCGCCCACGGCTCGCGATTCGGGGGGCACGCGCTCTACATCAAGGACAACCGCCTGCATTACGTCTACAACTGGGTCGGCCACTTCGAGCAGAAGATCGTCGGCAGTGAGGACGTGCCCGTCGGCGAGAACCTGATCCTGGCCGCCAATTTCGTGAAAGACGGCGAGGACCCGCCCGGTGTGTCGACCGGGATCTTGTCCCTCTACCACGGCGAGACCAAGGTCGGCGAGCAGCGGATCAAGACTCAGCCCGGCAAGTTCTCGATCGCCGGCGAAGGCCTGTGTGTGGGACGCGACGCCGGCGAGCCCGTCACCGACGACTATCCGGGCCCTCACCCGCACGCGTTCACGGGAGGCACCATCAACCGCGTCGCGGTCGATGTCAGCGGCGAGCCGTACGTCGATCTGGAACGCGAAGCCGCAGCGATGCTCGCTCGCGAATAGCGCGCGATCCTCAGCTGCGATTGCCCGCCCCCGCTGCTGACGCATTTCCCCCTGAGCAGCGATCCCCCCAACTCATGCCCGAACCGGTCAAGCAATCCGACCCAAGCTTCGGCGATTCTGAAAACGCCGGTTGCTCGCGGGTGTTGTCGTCGCGGTGGTCTCCGGCTGCTTGGCGCAACAGGGGCTGGTTCCGGACCCGCGGCGGGGGCGCGGAGCGCGGGCGCGCAATTCTGGATCGGTAGTCGCGTGTGCGACACTCGCTCGTCACGGAGGTGTGATGGCTCGTCGTCGTTCGCGCTATGGAGTTCCGGGGAGGCGGGCGGGGTCCGTGCTCCTTGTCGGCGGGAGGTCGCGCCAGCGACGGGGACTGGGAGGGCGCAGAGGTCAGATCGGCCCGCCACGGCGGTGGGGTCCGGTGCTGCTCGGCGCCGTGGTGCTCGCGATGGTTGTGCTCGGCGTGGTGGTGTGGCGGTCGCTGGCGGAGAGTGACGGCGGTCGCCGCGCGGCCGCCGAGCGGTTTGTGAGCGCGTGGGCGCGTGGGGACTCAGGGGCGATGTGGCAGACGCTGACGTCGCGCGCCCAAGCGAGCTATCCCGAGGCGCGATTCGTCACCGCGTACCGGGCCAGCGATCGCGCCGCCGGCGTGCGCGCCGTGATCCCCGGGCGTCTCGGCGGCGAGCACGACGGCACGATCGCGGTCGATGTCCGCGTGCGGACGGCCGACTTCGGGACGCTGCACGGCACGATCCTGCTGCCGGTGTCGGGGAGCGGTTCCAGCGCGGGCATTGACTGGGATCCATCGCTGCGACTGCCGGGCCTGCGCCGCGCTGAGCGGGTGCGTCGACGCGTCGGCGTGGCACCGCCCCGCGCGCCGATCCTGGCCGCCGATGGGACGCGTTTGGACGCGACGGCGCTCGGCGCCTCGATCGCCGGGCAGGCGGATCCCCGCCCGACGGGCCTTGAGCGCATCTACAGCCTCAGGCTCGCCGGACATCCCGCCGAGCAGCTGCTGTTCGGCGTGCGCGTGATCGCGCGGGCGCCGCTGGTCCGCGGCCTGCCGCTGCAGACAACCATCCGCCCGAGGCTGACGTCCGCTGCGGCCGCCGCGCTCGGCCAGCACCTCGGCGGCGTCGCCGTGATCCGCCCGCGCGACGGCGCCGTGCAGGCGCTCGCCGGACTCGCCGTGTCCGCACCGCAACCTCCCGGATCGACGTTCAAGATCATCACCACCGCCGCCGCGCTACAGGCAGGGATCGCGACGCCGTCGAGCAACTACCCGATCCGCACCGCTGCAACGCTGTCCGGGGTGCAGCTCCGCAACGCGTCAGGGGAGGCCTGCGGGGGATCGTTGACCGAGGCGTTCACGGTCTCGTGTAACTCGGTGTTCGCGCCGCTTGGCGCAAAGCTCGGCGCCAGGCGACTGGTGGCGATGGCGCGCGCGTTCGGGTGGGGCAGCAGCCGAGGATCCCGGCGGCCAAACCGAGCACGATCTCCCCGCCGTCACAGCTGCGCGACAATCTCGCGCTCGGCGCCGCGGCGATCGGTCAGGATCGCGACCTCGCGACACCGCTGCAGATGGCCAGCGTGGCCGCCACGATCGCGCTCGAGGGCCGGCGCGTCGAGCCGCGCGTCGCGACGATCGACCCGGTACGCGCGCGGAGGATCCTCTCGCCGACGGTCGCTCGCCAAGTGCGCGCGATGATGGTGAGCGTGGTCCACTCAGGCACCGGCACCGCGGCTGCGATCCCGGGGATCGAAGTCGCCGGCAAGACCGGGACCGCCGAGCTTCGCCCCAACTCGACCAATCCCAAAGACGCCGACGCATGGTTCGTGGCGTTCGCACCAGCCCAGCGCCCCCAGGCCGCCGTCGCCGTGATGCTCGTCGGCGCAGGGTTCGGCGGCACCACCGCCGCGCCGATCGCAAGGCAAGTCTTGGAGGCCGCCCTCACCGGCAGCTGACACCCGCGCTGGGCAATGCGGCGCGGCGCGGCGCGCCGCCAAACCGGGTCACCGCAGGCGTCGCGACGCCAGGTTGAGACACGGTCGGGCTCTCGGTGGTGGCAGAAGCACCACACCTAGGGGGCCTGTGCGGGGCGGCTTGTCTCGCTCAGTATCACGAACGCAGACCGATGCCGACCAACCGAAAGGGCGCGGGATGAGCCGACCGCGGGCAGGAACTGAGACAACTTCGGCGGCGTCAGCTGGCGCTGCGGACTACCAGGTGCGATTTCGGCAAGCCGACACGCCAGCTTGGTTTTCGTGGCTCCTCGGCCTCTACGCAGTGCTTCTGGGGCCCTATCTCGTTTGGCGGACGGTCATCGTCAACTGGGATGTGTGGTTTGGGCCGATCATTTATGCGGCGGAGCTCTACGGCATCTTCATGACCGTGAGTTCATTGTGGATCCTCCACAAGGTCGAGGTGCCGATACACCGGCCGGCACGACTGGCGACTCGTCACGTCGACGTCTTCATACCAACCTACAACGAGCCGCTGACGGTCCTGGAGATGACAGTCCATGCTGCGAAACGCATCCGCGGCGTCGGCCGGGTGCTTGTGCTGGACGACGGCGACCGAGCCGAGGTGGCGGAGATGGCTCGGCGGCTGAGGGCGGACTACTACGCGCCCGAGAATAACCCTCATGCCAAGGCGGGCAACATGAACAACGGCCTCGCTCACTCTACGGCTGACCTCATTCTGTGCCTGGATGCCGACCATGTGCCCAAAGCAAAGATCCTGGAAAGAACCTTGGGCTACTTTGACGACCCGCGGGTTGGCTTCGTACAGTCGCCACAGTGCTTTCACAACACCGGCAGCTTTGTCTTTCGCCGCACAGCCAAAGGCCGATGGTTTGAACAAGGAACGTTCTACAACGTCATCCAGCCCGCCAAGAACCGGTTCAACAGCGCCTTCTTCGTCGGGACGAGCGCCGTGATACGTCGGACGGCTCTCGACAGTATCGGCGGATTTGCCACTGGCACGGCCACTGAGGACATCCACACATCGCTTCGCCTACATGCGAGAGGCTGGAAGTCGGTGTTTGTACCCGAGCCACTGGCGGTCGGACTGGAGGCAGAGAGCCTCAAGGAGTTCTTTCGCCAAAGGCGGCGATGGGCGGCCGGTTCGCTGGGCCTGTTGATCCGCTCACCCGACTCACCACTGCGAGCTCGTGGCTTGACCTGGCAGCAGCGCCTCAACTATGTAAACGCGACCATGGCTCACGTGCTGGGCGTGCAGAAGGTGGCTTCGTTCTTGCTGCCGGTCGCCTGCGTGATGTCCGTGGCCAGCCCGGTCACCATCAATTGGGCTGTGGCGTCGTACGTCTTGCTGGCCTTCACGATCTTCTCGATCGGCCTGACCTATGTGTTTAGCCGTGGCACGTATCACCCGATCCTGACCGAGGCCTACATGATGGCTAATGCTGTCGCCCATATCTCGGGGCTATGGGGAGTGATCAGAGTTCAGAAGAAGTTCAGCGTGTCGCGTAAGCTCGCCCCCAAATCGGAGCGCACCTGGCTGAAGGTCGTGCTCTGGGGCGTTGTTGGTGTCGCGGTAGCCGGTCTGATTCGATCACTCGATCTGCTGGCCACCGCGAACGGCCCTCATGCGAGCAGCACGATGGACTTAGTCATCATCAGCCTGTGTCTTATCGGCTACAACCTGATTACGTTCCTGTGGTTCTTCGGCTACCTCATCACGTATGAACGCCGCCGCGCCGGAGAGCTCAGGAGTGCCGCCGGCGCTGCGAGGCCTCGGAAACGTGGTGGACCCACCCCCCGGGAAAGCACGCTCGGTCCTTTGCGGCACTCTCGGTCGTCAAGGGGCTTGGCCTGACGCGAAGTTCTGCTGAGCGCCCGGCAGCCCGCGCGATCAACGCCGACCGGAAAGGAGCCGCGCCACCTACGAATCCGAACGGAGACTGGGTCGGCTTCGACCTCCCCGGCTAGCTGATCCGATGTCGCTCCCCGCGCGTGAGCAATGCGCCGAAATCCGGCGCCGTCACACCCTCGGCGGATACGGAGCACACGCATCCGCCGGAAGGTTGTGTATGACGACCCCAGTACAAACGTCCAATTTCGACGAATTTTCTTTTGGTCCTAAAGGTTGGCTTCGCCGGTGCCGATGAGGAGAGAGAGAAGAGAGCCACACGCTCACGCCACTCCCGGGAGCCGGACGCAGCATCTTGGGTCTCACCAAGAAGGCGGCTCGCGGCGAACGGACACTTCGTGCGCCACGGACGGCCCGCCTTGATGGAGGTTCCTGATGCCTTTGGTCATCCATTTCCGCGCGCGCAAGGCGATTCATCGCATCGCTGCGCTGACCTGCTTCGCTCTTCTCGCGAGCACAGGCGCGGCGTTTGCGGCTTGTCCAGCCCAGCCGGTGGCCACGCCGTTCTTGCAGTGGAGTGACGCGAACGGCTATTTCCTCGTCCCAGGAGGCTCGTTCGAGGGATCGTCCGATGATGTTGGATGGCGCCTGGACAACGCGAGCTTGACGTCGGGCAATGAGCCGTTTCAGGTCAACGGCAGCGACGACAGCCAGTCGCTGAGAATCGATAGCGGAGGCAGCGCAACGTCGCCGTACTTCTGCGTCGACAACTCGATGTCGAGCATCCGCTTCTTCGCGCAGCAGCTCGACGTGGGTAGCGATCTCCGTGTCGATGCGCTTGTGCAGAGGCGGTACCGCGTGGTCGTCGTGCCCCTTGCGGATCTCGCCGACGGCTCAATACCCGCCGACGGCTCGATACCCGGGTGGGCGCCCACCGACCCGATCGACGGGGGGGCCGGGGCACTGCCGGATACACGCACGATCTCAGTGGCGTTGAGGTTCACTGCGCCGTCGGAGACCGGCAGCTGGCAGATCGACGACGTCTACGTCGACCCCTACCGCTCCGGCTGAGGAGCGGGTTCTCACCAGCGGGAACTGGTATCGCGCATGAGCAGCTTGGGATTCTCAATCGACGCGCCGCATTCGGCGATCGAGCGCTTGCTCGAGCGCAGCTGGGAGCGTCGCAAGCGTGCCGCGTCTGAGCGCGAGCTGATCGTCGACGTCACTGCCGGAGCCCTCTTCGTTGCAGCCGCCGGTGCGCTGCTGCTGTGGGGTGGTCTGTCTGCGTTGAGTCCTCAGCTCGCAGCTCTGCTCATCGCGGTCTACGCCGTGGTCGGTCGCGTCGAGTTCGCAGTGGGCGCTGGGTACGTTGTGCCGACCGAGCTGATCCTCATCCCGATGCTTGTGATGCTCCCGCCCGCGGCGGTGCCGGTCGCCGTTGGTCTCGGGCTGGTGATCGGGAATGCATTCGACTGCGCGCGCGGTCACGTGCGGCCCCGGCGGGTCCTTTCGGCGCTGCCGGACGCATGGCACGCGATAGGTCCCGCGCTCGTGCTGCTCGCCGCCGGATCGCCGACGATCGGTTTCGGCGAACTGCCGCTGGTGGTTGCCGCTTTCGCAGCCGGCTGCGTCGTCGACCTCACGAGCTCTGTCGTCCGGACGCGGCTCTCCGGTGTCGTGCTCGAGTTCCGCGTCCAGATGCAGGTCATTGCGATCGTATGGGTGGCAGACGCGTCCCTGGCGCCGCTCGGCTTCCTCACGGCAATCGCCATGCGTCGTAGCGAGTTCGCGATTCTGTTCGTACTGCCGATCGTGTTCCTCCTCGCGTGGTTGGCACGTGAGCGCAGCCGGCGCATCGATCAGGCCCAGCAACGGCTCAAGCTTGTCGAGCGGGAACGTGCTCGGCTGCAATCGGCCGTCGGGCGGCTCGGTGACGCATTCGCGGCCAAGCTCGAGCTGAGCGGCCTGCTGGACATCCTCCTCCACGGGTCGATCGAAGCGGTCGACGCAACGGCTGGTCGATTGGAGCTCGCTTACGGCCCATCTCCTCAGCAGCTCGTTGCGGGCGCTGAGGAGTGGTTGCGCATGCTCGAGTGCGAAGCCACGATGGGCCGAGACTCCGCCGCCCAGTCTCAGATCGGCCAGGCGGGCGCGTGGACGCTGACCGTGCCGATGCGTGTCGCTGCATCGCCAGGCGTGATCACCGGGTCACTCCGCTTCATACGCGTCGGCCGAGCGTTCGAAGGGGTCGAAATCGCACTCGTTTCCGAGTTGGCCAGCAAGGCTGAGCTATCGGCGGCCGAGATCATCGCCCATCACGCGATCTGCGAGCAGGCGATGACAGATTCGCTGACGGGTCTGGGCAACCGCCGCAGACTCGGCGAGGATCTGGGCCGCGCGTTCAGGGATGGAAGCGACGGCAGCACCTCGCTGCTCCTCCTCTTCGACCTCAACGGCTTCAAGGACTACAACGACACCTTCGGGCACCTGGCCGGCGACGCGTTGCTCGCGCGTCTTGGGACAAAACTGCAGCGAGCGGTCGACGGATGCGGCCGCGCGTATCGACTCGGTGGCGATGAGTTCTGCGCGCGCGTGGAGCTGAAGGGACTCGCGCCGGACGAGGTGATCCGAAGGGCCTCCGCCGCGTTGGCGGAGACCGGTGCCGGGTTCACCATCGATGCGTCGCTCGGCGTCGTGCTGCTGCCGCACGAGGCCGATAACGCCGAGCATGCGCTCCAGATCGCCGACGAGCGCATGTATGCCAATAAGCCAAGCCGAGCGATTGCGGCGCGCAGCCAGGCCGGCGAGGTCCTCTTGCGCACGATGCACGCCAAGCAGCCTGAGCTCGACGAGCACGCGAGCGATATCGCGGATCTCGCACGGAGGGTGGGGCGTCGGCTCGGACTGGGCGGGGAGGCGCTCGACGACATCACGCGAGCTGCCCAGCTGCACGACATAGGCAAGGTCGGGGTCCCCGACGCGATACTCAACAAATCGGGCCAACTGAGCGAAAGCGACTGGGAGTTCGTGCACAGCCACACCATTCTCGGCGAGCGAATCCTTCACGGCGCTCCGGCGCTGCGCGGCGTTGCGCGTGTCGTCCGCGCCAGTCATGAGCGCTGGGATGGCTCGGGCTATCCCGACCGGCTGCGCGGCACAGAGATACCGCTCGGTGCGCGGATCATCAGCGTATGCGACGCCTACCAGGCGATGACGACGGACCGCTCCTATCGGATTGCAGTGGCGCATGATGTCGCTTGCCAGGAGCTGCGTCGCTGCTCCGGCAGCCAGTTCGATCCCGCAATCATCGGCGCGTTCCTCGCCGTGATCGACGGTCGTGCCGAGTGCTGTGAGCTCGATGCAACGCAGGAAGCCGCGGTGCACGTTCGAACGCTGCTCGGCCTCGGTGTTGACGAGCCGATGGCGCACTAACCGACAGCTGTCGCGCCCTGACGCTTGCGCGACGGAGGTCAGGAAGATCTTGTAACGGTTTGCACAAGATCGCGAAGCGGGAGCGACGGGACTCGAACCCGCGACCTCCGGCGTGACAGGCCACACCACGGATGGCGACCGCTGACGGGCTAGGACGACAATCGCCCGAAATACCGGCGCTTCTTGCTCCTTAAGCATGCCCATGACCAACGTTCGCAGGCGAACTCGCCGGGACGTTTGGGCCACTATTGGGCCACGCACAGATCACTTGTCGGGCCGATGCAGGATCTCTGAACGACGGAGAAGAGACTTTCCTCTGGGTCAGGATCGGGGTACCGCGACCGACTCGGGGCGATGGCCCTGCTTTCGTCGGGCTGCGGCTGCGATTCCTGGCATTTGTGGCGGCTACGCGTGACAATCGCAGAGCGCATGGGTGCAATGGGGCTGATCGGACGAGAGCGCGAGGTCGGTGAGATTCGGGAGTTCCTCCACGGGCTGGATGGCGGAGCAGCGGCGTTGGTTGTTGCCGGCGAGCCGGGGATTGGCAAGACGGCGCTTTGGGAGAAGGGGGTCGAGGAGGCGCGAGGCATGAGCCGGGTACTGGTTCACCGGAGCGTCGAGGCGGAAGCTCATCTGTCGTTTGTTGGGCTGTCGGATCTGCTGATGCCGGTCTTTGACGAGGTGTCTCCGTCACTGTCAGCGCCGCGGAGAGACGCGCTCGAGGTAGCGCTTCTGCTCGCGACGCCGGGCGAGGTGGCTCCTGATCCGCGCGCTGTCGGGCTGGCGCTGCTCGACGTGATTCGCGTGCTCGCCGAGGACAGCGCGGTCGTGCTCGGACTGGATGATCTCCAGTGGCTGGATGCATCTTCCGCCGCGGTGCTTCAGATCGCGCTGCGGCGCCTGCGCGAGGAGCCGGTTGGCCTGCTCGCGACGCTGCGCAAGGCCGCCGGGGCTGAGGCAGGTTTCAAGCCCCAGCATGCGTTTCGGGAGGAGCGCTACGAACGGATGTGGCTCGAGCCGTTGAGTCTGGCCGCGTTGTATCGACTGCTCAAGGAACGGCTTGGGCTGGAATTGACGCGCTCGGAGCTCGCCCGGGTGAGTGATGCGTCGGGCGGAAACCCGTTCTTTGCGCTCGAGCTCGGCCGTGACCTCATCGCGACTCCCTCGCGGCGAGTAGCAGGCGGGGGCCTGCGCGTGCCGGAGAGCTTGCACGAGCTCCTCGGTGGCCGCCTTGCGCGGCTGCCTGCGGACACGGTGGACGTTCTCGTTTGCGCCGCGGCGCTCGCCCGACCGACTGTTGAGTTGCTTGCGACAGTGAGCCCCGAGCGGGATTCCGTGCTCGAGGCGTTGGACGCGGCGGTGCGCGAGGGGGTCGTGGCGTTCGACGGTTCACGCCTGCGTTTCTCCCATCCCCTGCTTGCCTCGATTTGTTACGAGCAGGCGTTGCCGGCGAAGCGCCGCGCAGTCCATCGGGCGCTGGCAGGAGTCGTGAACGATGTAGAGGAACGCGCCCGTCACCTTGCGCTCGCCACGGACGGACCGGACGCCGCCGTCGCCGACGAACTGGATCGTGCCGCCGAGCAGGCCGCTGCACGAGGCGCGGCGGCCACAGCTGCCGAGCTGTCTGAGCTCTCAGCCGAGCTTTCCCCCAGCCGCTCTGCGCGTGCCCGCGCGCGTCGCCTGCGGGCAGCGGACCTTCACCAGTTTGCCGGCGATGGAGAACGGGCGTTCGGGATCCTCACCGAGCTTCTCGAGCAGGTCCCGCCGGGGCTCGAGCGGGCCGACGTCCTGTACTCGCTTGCGTCGACGTTCAGGGCCGAGCCGGCGACGGATGGCCGAGCTGTGCGATCAGGCGCTCGCGCAGGCGGTGGGCGACGATGTGCGGTCCGCGCGGATACTCGCTCTGCGCACCTGGGCTCGCTTGTTCCAGCTCGACATCACGGCTGCTCTGCGCGATGCGCGAGAGGCGCTCGCGATGGCCGAGCGGACGGGCGAGCCTCACTTGCTGACGGTGGCGATCGCTCGGCTCGGACAGGTGGAGACGTGGTCTGGTGAGGTCACGCCGGGCCTGCTGGAACGAGGCGTGGAGATCGAGCGACGCCTCGGGCTCGTGCTTGGACACCGGGAGAGCCCCAGCGTTCCACTCGGTCGGTTGCTCACGCGCCTCGGCGAGTTAGATCGCGCCCGCGGCATGTTCGAGGACATCGAGAGAGCCGCCGGAGCACGAGGCGATGAGGCCACCCGCGTGGTGGCGCTATGGACCCTGAGCATGGTCGAGTGGCTTGCCGGCCGGCTCGAGCGAGCTCTGGATCATGCCACCGCGGCCTACGAGCTGGGCGAGCAAACGCAGGATCTGCACACGCGCGCCTGGGTGGGGCGGGTCAAGGCGGTGGTGGAGGCGGACCTCGGTCTGGCGGCTGAGGCTCGCGCGTCGGCCGCAGAGGGGCTCGCCGCCTCGGAAGCGAGCTCGAATGAGTTCTTCACGGTTGCCAGCCTCGGTGCGTTGGGGCGCCTTGAGCTTGCCAGCGGCAACCTCGCGGGAGCGGGTGAGTTCCTGCGAGAGCTGCCGGGACGGCTTCACGCGGCGGGAATGGACGACCCGACCAACCCGATCTGGGCGGATGCGATCGAGACGCTGATCGGACTGGGCGACCTCGAGCGAGCAACCGCGTACCTCGTGCAGTACGAGCAGCACGCCGAGCGGTTGGGAAGCTGCTGGGCGCTCGCCGCGGCCTTCCGTTGCCGCGGGCTTCTCGCCGCGGCCGAAGGAGACACGGGGCATGCGGGGACGATCCTCGAGCGCGCGCTCGCTGAGCTCGAAGGCTCGCCTTACCCGCTAGAGCGCGGGCGGACGTTGCTGTGTTTGGGTGTGGTGCGCCGGCAATTGCTGCAGAAGAAGGCTGCGAGGGAAGCGCTGGAGCAGGCTGTCGGGATCTTCGAAGACCTGGGCGCACGGCTATGGGCCGAGAAGACGCGCCGTGAGCTGAAGCGGATAAGCGGCCGGCGGGCCAGCGGCGACGAACTGACCGAGACCGAGTCGCGCGTCGCGACCATGGCGGCCGAGGGACTTAGCAACAAGGAGATCGCGGCTGCCCTGTTCATGGGCGTGAGCACAGTGGAAGCGCATCTCTCACACGTGTATCGCAAGCTCGGGATCCGCTCGCGCGGGGGTTTAGCGGCCCGGCTTGCCGCTCGTGTGGTTGACGTCCCCAATCCGGTGGACGAACCAGTCCAAACCTAGGGCTTCTCCGGTTTCGGGCACACCTCCCTGAGCCGTAGCGTCGGCGCCATGGTCTATGTCGTCGAGCGCTACCTACCCGGCCTCGGGCGGAGCCACCTCCTATCGGGGCTGTCCAAGCTGCCACTCGCGAGCGAGGCGCTACACGACGCGGGATCGCTCGTGAGCTACCTCGGCTCGACGATCGTGCATCGACGACGAGGCCTGCTTCTGCGCATTCGAAGGCCCGTCGGAGGCAGCCGTCGCCGACGCCAACCGCAGAGCCGGCCTGCCGTTTGACCGGATCGTCCCCGCCGTGCTGATCGAACCCAACCCAAGGAGCAACAAGATGTCGATGTCCACATCCATCCCGAGAACCACCCGGCTCGGCCCATCTCGCCGATTGATCCTGATCGCAGCCGTTGCCGCTGTCCTCGCCGTCGCCGCGTGGGCGATCACGTCGCACTCCGGAGGTCACGCGGTCAGGCAGGGGACCGCCACCGAAACGTCGGTGCTGCGGGCGCTGACACCGCGGGAGCGGCAGTACGTGACCGGAATTGCGTCCCTGAGCCCGGCACAGCTGAGCGCCGCGTTCGGCACGGACCGGCTCCCGAGCGTCGACTCGACTCTGGCCTCGCTCACCGCAGAGCAGCGACGGTACGTCCGAGCGATCGCATCGCTGAGCTATGAGCGGCTTGCAGCCGCGTTCGGCACGGGACGGTGAGTCCCAGGCGACGCGCACCGATCATCATGCGCCTGTCACGAGATACTTGCGGCTTCGAGGAAGGAGAGGGAGCGATGAGCAGCATGCGGGGGTCGGACGACTCGCCGACGGGGCACACGTCGCACGGGAGCTTTCAGAGCCCGTTCAACGTGAATAGTCCTCCCGGGGGCGAGGGGTGGGAGGAGATGTATCCCTACCACCTGCTCTTCGGCGCGGATCGCCGCGACTTCGACGATGACCGCTTCTGGTTTCAGGACTCCTTGCATTGGCCCGAGGCGCTGCGGCCGTTTGATGCGGCCGTAGTTGAGTGCGCGGTTGTCGCCCTGAATCAGGCGAACGCGCGACTGTTCGCCGTGCCCCCATCGCTCGGGGTCGAGTTTCGGTTGCTGAACGGCTACGAGTACCTGAGCGCGAACGTGGTGATCGACGAGGCGGCCCTCGGCAGGCGCTCAGAGCTGTTCGCGAAGCGGGCCGGCCATTACTACGAGCATTGGGATGAGCTCTACGCCAGCTGGCGGGAGAAGGTAGAGGATGCCACCGTTCGGCTGATGAGGCTCGACGTGCCGAGTCTCCCCGAGTACGAAGACGAGGCCGTCGTCACAGAGGGTCGCGGGTGGGGGTCGGCCCACGCGCTCCTGGTTGCCTTCGACCGCCTGTTTGAGAGTCTCGACCGCCTCTGGCAGTACCACTTCGAGTTCCTCAATCTGGGCTATGCCGCCTACCTGGGCTTCTGTCAGTTCTGCGAGGAGGCGTTTCCCGACATCACCGATCAGGCGATCGCGGGGATGTTTTCGGGGATAGAGGTCCTGAACCTGCGGCCGGATGATGAGCTCAGACGGCTTGCCGCTCTGGCGCTCGAGCTCGGCGTGGCCGGCGAGGTGAAGGCCGCCGCGAATGAGACCCAGCTCCGCGAGGCTCTGCCCAGGACCGAGTCAGGAGCACGGTGGGCTGCGGATTTCGAGGAGACGAAAGACCCTTGGTTCTACTTCTCGTACGGCAGTGGCCTATCCAGCCATCACCGCTCGTGGATCGATGACACGACGCTTCCGATCGCGATCATCGGCTCCTACATCGAGCGGCTCGAGCGGGGCGAAGACATCTCCCGCCCTGGCGCGGAATTGGCCGCCGAGCGTGAACGGATCACCGAGGACTACCGATCAATGCTGCCCGACGACGAACGCTGCGAGTTCGATCGGCGTCTTACGCTGGCACGGATGGTCTTTCCGTTCGTCGAGAACCACAACTTCTACGTCGATCACCGCTATCTCACGGTCTTCTGGAACAAGGTGCGTGCGTTCGGCCGATTGCTCTCGAGTCACGGTTTCCTGCCTGAGCTGGACGACATCTTCTACCTGCGACCCGACGAGGTGAGACTGGCGCTGGACGAGCTTCGGCTGCATTGGAGCGCCGGCAGCGTCGGGCCGGTACGGGGGCCCGCCCACTGGCCGCCGATCGTCGCAAGACGGAAGGCGAAGCTCGCGGCGCTGCAGCGCTGGCCCGCCCCTCCCGCCGTTGGACAAGCGCCGCCCGAAATCACCGATCCGATGATGATCATGCTCTGGGGCATGACCACCGAGCGCGTTCGCGGCTGGCTTTCGGCGTCGGACGAGCACAGTCTGTTGACCGGGGTCGCGGCGTCGCCGGGATCGGTCGAAGGTCTCGCGCGTGTCATCCTCGATCCCACCCAACTGGATCGGCTCGAGGAAGGCGAGATCCTCGTCGCACCTTCAACGTCGACGAGCTGGACCCCGCTATTTGGCAAGGCCGTCGCGGCCATCTCGGAGGTCGGCGGGATCATGTGCCACGCTGCGATCGTCGCGCGGGAATACGGGCTTCCAGCCGTCGTCGGCGTCTCCAGGGCAACCGAGACGATCAAGACCGGCGACCGGCTGCGCGTCGACGGCGACGCAGGCACCGTGACTCGCCTATTCCCCGAGTGAGCCGCTCCTCTTTCAGGGCAGGAAAACGACCGCGACCTGCTGCTCCTCGAACTCGCCGGAGGCAGCCTGAATCAAGAAGTTCGACGTGATCAATCCACTCGCGCCGGCGAATCGTCCGCGGCCGCGGACGATTCGATAGACAACGGCCCCGTGCTTGAGATCAACGTCTGGCGACGCCCCCACAGTTCCATCGCCCGCGGTCTCAATATCGACCTCGTCGCCAGCCTCGCCAAACCTGATCGTTCCGATTTCCGAGAACGTTGAATCGCTCGTATGAGTGACGCGGTTCGAATATGAGACTCGTTCCAGGTCAAACGCCCTGCCGTCGAACGTCCGCACCTCGACCGAGACGCTCGTCGCCTGCGGCTCGCTCCGCGGCGGCTCACCCGAGCGCCGAGTCGCCCTCCCGTGGAACCGAGCCACGACTTCAATGCGCCGCATTACGCTCCCGTCCTCGCGTCATCAGTAAGGACGCCAGTATCTGCCTCAACGAACCTCCCTGCAGGCAGAACGTGAAGCGGGAGCGACGGGACTCGAACCCGCGACCTCCGGCG